>CAWHHQ010000004.1:0-739908 GCA_963829225.1 uncultured Methanoregulaceae archaeon
TCGAGAATTAGTTAACGGTTTACGTCGTCGTTTTGAAACGGTCTTATCTTCAGAAAATTCTTTGGATCAACTACCCTGAAACCTGTTGGGTTGACCAGGACCGATGGGACAACTGCGTTTTAGAAAAGGAATTTTACAAACGTTATCAAAATTATATGACTAAATAATTTCTTATTTTCTTTGCCTTACATCACATCGTTCGAATTATGGTTTGCCATCCACTAGTATTCAGAAAATAATCAGGATTTTTTCAAAACCTCAACCGGATCAATATTTGCATCGATGAGACAGTCGAATGAGACTGTAGCAAGCCACCCGGCTTTTTCAAACATATGCATGAAGCAGACTCCGATAATTAGTGCGCCGTGGTGTCGGTCAATCACAGCTTTTATCTGCTCTGCTTTTATTGGCACGTTGGCCATAGAGAGCCCGCCCATGATGACAATGGCCTTTGGCTTCAACCTCACCAGTGCAGCACCAACCTGCATCCCGACGTCGGGAACATTGTGGATCTTATGTGCCTTACTCTCATCTACCAGGGGAACAAAGACCTGCTCAAGTTCAAGAGCGCGGACGGCAAAACCAAGCAGCTCAACAAACGGCGTACACGTGCCTGGCACACCATAATAGACAATCTGGTCGCCTTTTTTCAATCCCTTCTTCTCGATATACTCCTTGAATGGGCGCAGGATTCCCGGGACACCATGAAATACTTCCGTTGTAGTCACCATAGATCTACACTTCCATCGAGAGATGATAAAAATTACCTTACCACTAAATTTACTAATTTATTGTATACATCTTATCCTGATTATAACAGAGAGCAACGAATTTTTTCCCTCATAAGAACAATTTATTTACCTGAGCCTATGACCCCATCTATAAAATCCTACAACGAAGCCGTAGCGTTCCACGGACACGCCTGTCCTGGACTTGCACTCGGCTACCGGGCGGCAGAGTACGCGTTACAGCACCTTCGTGCCGGCCGTTCTGAAGACGAAGATCTCGTTGCGATTGTCGAGAACGATGCCTGTGGCGTCGATGCGATCCAGCTGGTTGCCGGCTGCTCTGTGGGTAAAGGTAACCTGATCCTTCAGGACTTCGGCAAACATGCTTATACATTCATCGACCGGAAATCCAACCGTGCGATACGGCTTGTCCAGCGACCGGAACCAGTCGTTCAGCGTATCGACCCGGCGGCATCAGCACTCCGGGAAAAAGTTATGGGAGGGACAGCGACGCCTGCTGAACACAAAGAGTTCCATGACCGGCAGGCTGCAGTCATTGATAAGATCCTCAAAATGCCGATCGATGAACTTTTCATCGCCAAAGAAGTCAAACCGGAAATTCCTCTGCGGGCTAAGATCTTCAATTCTGTCATTTGTGCCAGATGCGGTGAGATGGTTGCCGAGCACCGGGCTCGGGTTCGGGATGGTAAATTTGTCTGCATGCTTTGTGCCGGGGAGTATGGTAGAGGCTGGTGAAAGGTGAACATATTCTGAAAAAACAGAATATACCGGTAAAATGGAGATAAGAGAGAAAACGCCCAAAATGGACTCCATTTCCCGTTTCTGATATCCCAAGAAATCCGGAAAACCCCCTAAAACACTCTATTACAGTTCCTGTGGAGAATACCTGTAATAATCGCCCTGTTTGCCAAAATACGGCAGATTTGCACCTCCTCTATTGGCTCGTAGAGCCCGTTACATCGACCTGTTTTTTTCCACATATTTTATCCCATTCGTACCCCGGAAACGCTGCCGGAATGCAAATATGAGGTTCGTTTTTTTCAATAAAGGCATAATAAAAATGAGAGATTTGAATGAAAAACGATACAGAAGTCAAAAAGGACTACTATCATTTTTCATTCTGACGGTACACATTCCTGTTTTCCTTGCAGATTAAAACACTTCCTGATATTCCGGAAAAACATCCAGTGCATGATAAGGTGGATGATGAGGAGTGCTGCAAATACGAGACTGGAATAATTATGCATCGTCAGCCACTGGGTGCGGGGGATGTCGAGATACGTTAACCAGCCGCTGCCCCGTCCGCCACCGGAAGGAAGGACAGATACAAGACAAGCCCGGAGACAAGGGACGGGACGAAGGTGATCAGACATCCAATATCCACAAGTGCATTGATGGTTATCCGTTTCATGATAGTATCCTCATGAGTCTTTAGAAATGAGAGAAATAATAAAACAGCTGGTGACAGCGGTTGTGCGATTACCGGGTAATCCGTCGTTGCACCACGTACCAGACAATTCCTATCGCCAGTCCGATCATGCCGATAATCCATGAATTGATGGTGAGAAATCCAATCAGCCCGATACAGGAAACTGAACCGATAACAGGAACAACTGCAGGATACTGCCGGTATTTCGATGGAATCCTGAATGCGGCGATGTTTGCGATAAGGTAGTATACCAGCATCGCAAACGTGCTGACCGTGACGACCAGTGTCAGGTCGGCAAGAAGGATTGCGGCAATCATGCATGCCCCGGAGATCCCGATTGCGTAGTGCGGCGTGCTGAAGTGGGGGTGTATGCGTTTGAGAAATGGCGGGAGGTCCCCCGTTCGTGCCATCGCAAACATGATCCGCGAGATTCCCATGATGGTTGTCAGGAGCACACTTGCCGTCGCAATCATCGCACCCGATGAAATGAGAAGCACTGCAGCAGGGCTGCCGGTAATCCCGACTGCAGCGGCCAAAGGAGATCCCGACTGCGAAAGACCGGATGAACCGACAAGCCCCACAGCAATCACGCTGACAAGGATGTAGAGGGCCGTGGAGATTGCCAGGGCGAGAAAGATTGAGCGGGGGATGGTTTTCTCCGGGTCTTTTACCTCTTCAGCCATGATCGTGACCCGGGCAAATCCGGTGGTACGCAAAAAAGATGAGTGCAGCACCGCTGAGAATTCCCGAAATTCCCTTGGGTGCAAACGGAGTAAGGTTACTGCCACTGAAAAATCCCAGACCGAACGCTATAAAGAAGAGGAGAATGAGCACCTTGAGGGTAACGAGTAAATTGTTGAGAAGGGTCGATTCTTTCAGACCGATATAGTTTATGATGATGAATATAAGGCAGATTATTACCGCGATACCTTTTACGGGGATGGCCGGAAACAGGGTCACAAAATAATGGGCAAATCCCAGCGAGACCGCAGCCCCGACAAAGATATTGGAAAAAATCCAGATCCAGCCGGCGATAAATCCCGCAAAGGGCGAAACCAGTTTCTGGGCATACGCGTATGTGCCGCCTTCTTCCGGGAGAAATACACTCAGTTCTGCAACGCTCAATGCAGAGAACAGGGCGATGATCCCGGCAATCAGGACAGAGATGATCATCGCAGGTCCGGCGATACCAGCGACGATTCCTGTTACAACGAAAATTCCCGAACCGATGATCGCCCCGATGCCAAGCGCTGTAGCTCCAAAAAGGCCAATCTCCCGTTTCAATCCTGCAGGTTCGGGTGGCACCGGAGACATACTTCCAGATACATTACCATGTGGTACAAAAGATATCAATCCTCCCGCCCGAAAGGGAACCTTGAGAATTTCTCTTCACGATTTTGACCTGATATGTAGCTGCCGTTATGAGATTGTATTTAAGGAGCTTTTCTGCATAGTGTACCTGAATGAATGGGGAATTCGGCCGGATACTCCTGATCCTGGCGCTGGGTATTCTTATCGTGTGCCTGCCAGCACAGGCTGCCCATGCCGGCCAGGTTGGATCTTCGTCGCCGATGACCGACCATAGTGCCCAAGGCAACGTGTCTTCGGGGTCGTCTACTGGTACTTCCTCTGACTCTTTCGGAAAAGCATCGGGCATCGATACCGGCAGTAGTGCCTCTTCGCAGTCGTTTGCTCAGATGGGACCTGAGGGGATAGCCTCTGGCAAGGCCCAGGATCGTTGGTCTTCGATCGACAAGAGCACACAATCCGGGACGGTGAATGCCAAAACCGGATTTTCACCTTCATCGGCTCAGTCAGGAGCCTCTTCCGGCCGATCTGATCTCGGCAATAACGGACGTGCGGGAGCAGCAGGAGACCTGGAATCTCCTCAAAGAACCGGCGGGGAAAATGAAGCCGGCAATCCTGATGCCCGGGAACAATCCAAAGAATCGGGAAGACTTGCCGGTATGATGGTATCGCCAGGTGGTGCAGTTGTCGCCCGATCCGCATCCGGGAGTGAGACCAGTAATGCCCCTCTACCGGGTGCCAACCATGGACCGTCTCCGCAGCGGCAGCAACACGGGCCACCCTCACAATCCGGGAATTACCCCTGCGGTCCTGCACAGGCAAGCACGCTCCCTCCGGCATCAGGCCGGACCCGGGACGAATCCAAAGAGGAGACTCCCTCGCGGCAAAAGTCCAAACGGATCGGATTCCTGTCCTGGATACTGGACCCCATTGTCCCCGATCCTGCACCTTCCTCTTTCCCTCTGCAATCGCTCTTCCCTCTCAACATGCTGTTAGTCGGAGGATTCCGCAGAATTTCGAAGAAAAATGTGCTGGAGCATGATGCACGACACGTCATATACCAGGCAATCACCGCAACACCTGGTATTGATGTGAAAACGCTTACCGATATGACCGGTATCAATGAGAATACCCTGCGGTATCACGTGGACAGACTGGTAGCAACCGGAAAGATCAGCTGCTTTACCCGCCATGGTGTCGTCAGATACTTCCAAAACCAGGGTGCATACAGTCAGTTCGAACACATGGTATTCCACTATCTCTGGACCGATACCCCACGTGGGATCCTCTGGCTGCTTTACCAGCACCCGGGACTGACCCGCCAGCATATTGCAGATGCTCTGGCGATCTCCGGTCCATCGGTCACCCGCCAGATGGACAATCTGATAGAAGACGGCGTCGTGGAAAACCGGTTCCCGGGAAGGTCAAACCACTATTACCTTACCGCAGAAGCTGCCCAGATCATCGATAAGCTGATGAGCCAGGCTCCGGTCATGATGCACAGCGGGGTTGAAGCAAGGCCACTTTCAGCCACTGCTGGGTGAGTCTCTCATCATTTTTTTTGACCTTCTTTCTTGTTTTCGAATTTTCAACTCCGATATAGGATGCTGGTGTTGGTGGAGGATGATATTGGTGCTCATTATCAGTCCGGTTATCCCCCATCCCGATTTGGGTGGATGTGTAGTTTACCGTCCGGGAAAAGGTTTGATAACCCCAGCTGATGGTTTGATGGCACCGGGTGTGGGATGACTGATCCCGGTTCACCCGCCAGGAATGAAAAACATGTTCAAGAAAATAGCACTGTGTGCAATGCTGGTTCTGATCCTTGCACCAGCTGCCGTCATGGCAGCCGGGCAGCAGGGTCAGGTACAAAGCATTGGCAACGAGGCAGGCAACTGCCTGAATGTACAGCACCAGATGGCAGGCACCGCAACGGCTCAGGAAAAATTCCAGAATGGCCAGGCCCAGGGGAGCGGAAGCTCAATGCAGAACGGCGATGCCCGGATGCTCAAGAATCGTTCCTGCGACCTGACCTGTGAACAGGATCAAGCCATGGTTCGGAATATGACCCGTGGCCAGATCCGGTTGGATTCCGATTCCGGTCTCGCAGGTAAGAACCAAGGAGCAGGACCAAACGGCGATGGGCAAATGCTCCGGAATCGTTCCTGCGACCAGGACTGTGAACAGGATCAAGCTATGGTTCGGAATATGACCCGTGACCAGATCCGGTTGAATTCCGATTCCGTTCAACAGCAGAATGGAACGACAGAGTCTGTACAGAACAGGTTCGGTCTCACCAAAGGGAATGGTCAGAATATCCTGGCCAGTTTCGCTGGCCAGCTGGGAGCCCAGTTCCGCCATATGGGTGGAATCTTCCAGACGCTGGGTCAGTGAATCTCCCCAGCCAGTTCTTTTTTCTTCTGATCATTTACTCTTTAAAAAATCTCTATCTTTACCCTCCTTGCCCGTGATAAATATTCCCTATCCGCCATATTCAATCGGTTGTGAACTCCATGAGCACTGAAAGATGAGAAGGGAAGAGTGGATACTATCTGCTAGTCCGCCGAAATACCTTTCACATTATTCCCATCACTCGTTCGGAGTGTGCAACTGGGAGAGAACTTCTTCTCTTACCTTGTTCAACGGAATATTCAGGTACTGCGCAATCTTTTTGAGATCGTCATATTCAGGTTTTTTTGCCAGAACGTGCCCGTTGACGGTGGAGGTCTTAACGCTGACGTCAAACGCCTCGCCTCTCACGATGACCGTGATGACCTGCCGGGTCCGTTGAGCAACCAATCGTGGTATATCAAGGATCCTGACCCCCAGAGTACTTGTCTCGTCCATGAGGATCTCCAACAGGCCAGGATAGTCCTGCGGGTTGGTGATGATATGGAGGATCTGTACGGGACGGTTCTTTTTTCCGGATGCTGTTGTCACGAAAACATCCACTGCTCCTGCTTCACGAAGCCTTTCTACCGTATACCCTACCGTCTCTCCGGGAACATCGTCGAGGTTTGTCTCAAGCATGATGATCCGGTCCTGGATTGCATTGAAATTCATTCCTTCTGCCACCCGGAGCACCGAAGGTCTTCCCTGGACCGAACGTGAACCGGTTCCATATCCCACCCGCAAAGGGGTCATAGGGGGATAGGCATCTACAATCCTGTCGGTAATATTTGCAAAAATTGCAGCTCCGGTGGGAGTCGTCATCTCCATGTTCACAGGATAGGAAGAATAGGCAATCTGGTGCCTGCAGAGTGTTTCAAGCGTTGCCGGGGCAGGACAGGCAATCTCCCCTCCCGAAATCCGGGTGAAGCCGGATCCAAGAACCGGAGGTGTTCCGAAAATCTCTCCGTCAAGAAAGCCATGGCAATCCAGAAGTGCCAATGAACCGGCGACATCAAAAAGCGTATCGACTGACGACATCTCATGGTGATGAAAACCAGAGCGGTGGAGTTTTGCATCGACTGAAAGGAGGTCATCTATGATTCGGAGTGCCATAGTTTTGGCAGAGCCCGAAAGCCCGGTTTTTTTTGTAATTTCCACCATTGAATCCCGCATATCGGAGTGATTTCGGTGGTTTTTTTCCTTGACCTCAATCGTGAGTTTTTTTGCAGAAATTCCTCCTGCATCTACGTCGTTAACCTGAAAAGAAAAATTATCACAGCACGAAAGTCCGCAAATGGCATCGGCTACGGGGTCAAGGGGATCAGAGGATCCGGTCAGGTCAACAAGGGCTGCAATAAGCATATCCCCGGATATTCCGGCGATTTTCGGGTCAATCACCAGGACTTTCATTGATTGACGCCCTACGCTTCCGCTGTCTGGTTCAAGCGGGTAAAGATCTTTTTTGCCAGCCGTGCAACGTCAAACGCACGGTCCTTTGCTCCCGGTATCGCCTTGGTAAGATAGGCTCCTGACTCTGCGTCTTTTGCTGCAGATTTTTCGTCTTTTCCGAGAAGGGTGGCAACCGCTGCGGGCACGGTCACATTGATGATCGTATGACCGATGTACTGCAGTTCCTGGGTAAGGACTGCTCCGGCAAAGAGCGCTGTTCCCATATCCGGGTTTTCCCGGGCTTTTTTATTGAGAGCGAACTCAGGGACCGCCTTTGCTGCCAGGTTCTCAATATGATACGGTTTGCCATCTATCGAGATATCATAGGACACAAATGAGTCGAATGCCCAGTACTTCTTCGTGAAGGCATCGGTCCGTCGTCCCTGCGGTTTTATCACCGTAAATTTCAGCTCAATTTTATGACCGGTAAATCCTGACAATACAGCAGAACCCCGTGCCTCGACTGCAGATTTCCTCTCATCATCCAGAGTCCGTGCAGATTCCTCCACTGATTTTCCGGCTTTCATCATTTCGTAGACCTTGACTGCTCTCCGGTAAATTGCCCGGTCACGGACAGCCTCGCTAGCGAGGATACAGGCATGGGAAACAGATCCACGGGAAACGGTTTCGGCCTTGCGGGCAATGGTATTAAGCGAGCAGAGCGCCATCTCGGGATCGATGAACGAATTCATCTTATATTCTGTGATTGCTTCAGCGACCGGGTACGGATCTCCTCCGTGCTTGATCAACAGGCGGAGCGCTGGCATACAGTCACCGCATACATGACCCAGTGGCGGGTTGACCGGGCCACCCGAAAAGCCAGCCCCGATCATCGCAGCTTCTTCAAACCCGGCAAAGATTTCCTCAAAGGCCATGGATGCAATTACGGAGGGGCCCCCGATATCTTTCAGGATAAGCCCAAAGTCTCCTACCACCCGGGCAGTGTCGTATTCTTCATGCGTGCCACGGACATGAATTTTTGGGGGGAGTTTTGCTTCTTCCATCGCACCTATCCCGGCGAGGTATGCTGTATCAACCTCTCCAAAAGCGCCGAACTCTTCTCCGAGAGCCGCATCAGGATGGATCATCTCGAGCGCGACAGCAGCACCGATGAGTGCAGGCCAGAGGGGATATGCGGTTATCCCGGCCCCGTGCATACTTTTCATCATCGCTTCAGTACCCACTTTCGCCGTGTTCCGTGCCATCTCGGGAATATTGATATCCTCACCGAGCGCACTGTGGCCGTAGATCGCTCCACCTGCGATGAAGGGGGGGAGTATGGCACCATCCACCCGGGTGAGTTTTTTATCCATGAGCTGATTGTACACAGCCAGGTATGCAGGAAATGCCGGTATTTTGTGGGTAAATTTCCCGGTGGTGAGGGCAATCGCACTGGTCCGTGGAGCACCTGCATGCATCCGTGCAATAGCTCCGAGTTTCCGGTTTCCCAGCGGAACACCGGATCGGGCACACGACCCGGTGAAATAAGCGAGTGTGGCGACGATCAATGCCGCATTCTCTGGGGCGGCACCGCCAAGTTTTGCCTGGCGGATGGCCTTTTCCATCACCATATCCAGCGGCAGGCTCGCAGCCGCGGCATCCACCAGGGTCATCCGGCTTAATAGTTCCATATCGGGGGAACCAATACCGCAGAACACATCCTCCGCAAGGGAATTGGCAGCACAATAGACCGGAATTACCAGTGATCCGTGTCCTTTGGTAGCTGCCTCCAGTTTGTCATTGGTCATATAATCTGGTTTGAAGGTGGTGGCAGCCTGTGTTGCTAAGAGAATCTTCTCTCGTTCTTCAGTCATGATCAATCACATCGATGGTAATCTGGTAATTGGTGGAGGGTCTGATAAAATTTTGGTAGGGATTGGTCTGTGCCGGTATAGCTTATAATCTCGCTCCAGTCTGTCAAGTAACGATTACAGACATCTGTAGATTTTTTGAAATATCTGGTCCGACGTATATTCTTTTGTGAGGGAGTGGGAATCCGGCATGACTGTCAGATTATCCAATTTTGATTTTCAGGAAAAATTATAAATCAAAGTCAGATAAAAGGTGGAGCTGGTGAAACAAGATGCCGTCGTTTGCATGCAAGGATATTGGTATGGACTGTAAATTCCAGACGAGCGCTCCGACAGAAGCAGAATTGATGAAAAAGATAACAGAACATGCAAAAAGCGTTCATAAGATTGACCCGGTTCCTGCAGACCTTATGACAAAAATTAAAAAAACAATTAAAAAGTAACCCTTTCCTTTCTTTTCAATACCTTCTGTTTCGGCCATATTCACAAGAGATACCACTCATTTGAAAGGTAGATTTAGCCAACAGAAATTACCATTCGATCTTCATACCGACTCCTGTTTCCCGAACGGGACAATATTTCGCCAGCGCAAGTTTTGCCAAAAGCGATGTACAATGGCAAGCGTGCAGATCTTTGAGGTGGAGATATCGCAGGTATGTTCCGGTCTCCATTAACCTCTCGGGCCCGGGAGAAAGAAGATGCAGACCACCAACGATATCAACAATCTTGCGTTCCTTGCAGACTTCTCGAGCATATTCTGTAATGTTGCATATCCCTGCGTGTGAACAGCCGGTGACGATGACAAGTCCTTCATCGGAGTGGAAGGATAGTGAAGAATCATCCAGCAGGAGATCAGGTTCCGTGCTTCCGTCAGGCAGAACGATCTTTCGCGTTCCCGGGTCTGTCCACTCGAACGAGAACTTCCGGGGGATCTCTCCCAGAAAGACGAGATCTTTTGTTATCCACAAGGGTTTATCAGACAGATTTACCTTGAACTGCCTTCGCACGTCTGCTTCACTTAGGATCGAGCCGATATTCGGGAGCGGGGATTTTGGCCTGGGATAAAAGCAACGAGGATGGGCAATCAGCTCCGGTAGTTTGAAGGGTAGTGCATTGATCTTCGCTTCGGTGAGGTGACTGGCGAGCGGGACCAGCCCCCCAGTATGGTCACGGTGCCCGTGTGAGAGTACGACATAATCAAGATCACGCAGACTGATTCCCATCTTCTCCGCGTTAGCAAGGAATGCATCAGAGTACCCGGTATCGAACAGGATCTTCTTTCCCTTCGTTTCAAGAATGAATGAGAGCCCCGGCTCACCCATCAAATAGTGGTCCGTCAGTGTGGTATTATCAACAAGAACCGTGAGCGAAAGCTGAGGTTTCATAGAGAAGTATCACCCATAAGAGAAGATGAGATTTCTCTTTCCTGCGACTTAGAGAGCGTTGTCAGAACGTTCATTTCATTCGTTTCCGTCATTTTGATGGTATGATGCGATCGTTTAAATGATTTATGCGCATATGTGTAATTATAGTACGATAACAGTACGATTGGTGACATAATGCAAGAACCAACTATACGCAAAATCAACAACACTGAACCAGCTGCCCCTGAACGACGAGGCTGTATCGATAAACACACCTGCGCGTGCGGTGAAAAACATGAACTGAATTCAGACAATGTCAGCCATAGGGAAGCCTGCACGTCCCCATTAAAATTCGGTAATTCCTGCTGCTGCGAATCCGATGATGATGCCAAAAACGCACCCCACCGCTGCGGTCATGGGCCTCGCTGTCAATAAAACATCCTCCTTTTACACTCTACGAATGGGGAAAAAAGTGATGATGATCTCACAGTGAGAACATTAATTCACTTTGATAGGAGAATGATTAATCACAGGAGATTATTGAATGACGGACAGCGGAGAACTGGAAATACTCCCGTGCCCCAGGCGTGGAAGGCCTCGCGTCCGGCGTATCATCGAAGGAAGGGGGGAGTCGCGTTGCTACGCTCCATGCTGCTGCCTTGGTGAAGAGAACGAAGGCATCTCACTCAAACCTGAGGAGGTTGAACTGATTCGTCTTATCGATCTCGAAGGACTTGAACAGGAAGAAGCGGCAGAGAAACTCGGTGTCTCCCGCAAGACTGCTTGGCGGGACCTGCATGAAGCCCGACGGAAAATTGCCGATGCTCTTGTCAATGGGAAAGGGATTGAGATGGCCGGCTGTACAAAAGCAGCGGAAGGGCGGTGCCCGAAGTGCCCCCGGTAATTAATAGTCAATTTCTTTTCTCCCGTTCGCTAATGCTTAAGTATTTTCGCTCATGTGGGTAATTACGGCTTCCCGATACGGAATGCTCTGAGGCGACAATATGAGTAATGAACCCATAAAAATACCCATTAATTATGCCGAGGCATCTGAAACCATCAGAAAAGTTCTGGGACTGAAAGGTTCTCCGGTGGCTATCAAGTTCGCGACAAGTAAGGAAGAGATTCCCGCAGGTATGGAGGAACTGGACAAAACAATCCGGCACTGCTCGATGGTGAATCTTGCCCGGAATGAGGGGAAAATATTCTATGCCACCTCCGGGAAACACGAGTGTAATGGGGGTGCGTGGGCACTGGGCCTCCGGGAGATCACGCCAACACAAAAGAGCGGTGATTTTTATTTCAAGCTGAGAAAATATGAGAGCGCTGCTGCCTGCAAACATACAATCGATAAGGCCCCCCCATCTAGGTTCTGGGGAAACCTACGCGATGCTGTATACTCCTCTCGAAAAAACGCCGTTCGCACCGCATGTCGTCATGATTGTGACAACTCCACGGAACATGCTCAAACTTGCCCAGAGTTCTCTCTTCCGGTTAGGTGGAAGGATTCATGCTGAGTTCTCCGGTATCCAATCAGTCTGTTCCGATGCAACAGCCCAGACATATCTGACCGGATTGCCAAATTTCTCTCTTGGGTGTGATGGGTCGAGGAAGTTTTCCGGAATTGCCGATGACGAAATGGTATGGGGATTTCCGGCCGAAATGCTTCCTAAGATCACGGCCGTGTTGAAGATTGTTGTCGGAGCACCCGGTTCAAAATAGAAATTTTCAGAACGGGATCGAAGCGGAAGAGCGAGAACCGGCACGCCGGCACCCTGGTGGCGACCGGGAGATGAACGTGTAGCTTCCCCCTCTCCCGCATACTTTTTCTTTTGTACCCGATACTTAAATCTTTATGCTCATATGTGTAATAATTCTATAAGTGCTATAATGAGGATTTTCCATGCGGAACTTTGACGGAACCAGGCCTCTGAAACGGGGACGGGGACCCTGCAGGAACTGCGCCGAAGGCTTTACACGAAAAGCGGAAGATCAAAAATCGCCAGTCCAGAACGAGACTGACGAAGAATAACCGTCATTTGAGGAGAGGAGAATATGTCAAAACCATTCATCAGTGTACAGGACCTCTCCATGGATTTCGATGACACACGGGTCCTGAACAATGTTTCATTTGAGATACCAGAGGGGGAGATCGTTGGCGTCATCGGGAGGAGCGGGGCCGGCAAAAGCGTGCTGATGCACCTTCTGCGGGGCGTCGAACAACCGCCGACGAGAGGCTCCGTCATTTACCACATGGCTGCCTGCGATCGCTGCTCCTTCATGGACGTCCAGAGCCGGGCTGGTAAAAAATGTCCTGAGTGCGGCGGCGATCTCGTGGCTGTTGATATCGATCTCTGGGACGAGAAAACCGATGGCATGAAGTCACGGATCATGAACCGGACCGCGATCATGTTCCAGCGCACGTTCGCACTCTATGGCGATGACCGGGTAATCGAAAACGTGCTCCACGCGCTTGATGACATCAATTATCCCCAGGAACACGCCATCAACCGTGCCGCTGATCTTATTGACCAGGTCAGACTATCCCACCGAATGATGCACATCGCTCGCGACCTTTCCGGAGGCGAGAAGCAGCGGGTCGTGCTCGCCCGGCAGCTCGCAAAAAACCCGGCAATGCTATTTGCCGATGAACCAACCGGCACTCTCGATCCTGAGACCGCACGGCTGGTTCATGGCATGCTCATTGAAGCGGCTAAAAAGAACGGCATGGGCATGATCGTCACCTCCCATTTTTCGCACGTGATCGAGGATATGGCAAACCGTGCAATCTTGCTGGCCGATGGCAGTATAGCAGCCATCGGTTCGCCAAAGAAGGTAATCGGCTCGTTTGTCAAAGATTATCACGAGCTGGATGAACCAGAGCCACCGGAACTGGGCGAAAAAATTCTTGCAGCCCGTGATGTCTCCAAGCGTTATATCTCTGTTGACCGGGGTGTGGTGAGAGCCGTCAACAGCGTGACATTCGATGTCCAGAAGAAAGAGATCTTCGGCATCATTGGCAGGAGTGGTGCGGGTAAGACCACGCTCTCCCGGATCATCTCGGGTATCATCGAACCCACGAGCGGTGAGATGAATATCTTGATCGGTGATGACTGGGTGGACATGACAAAGCCCGGAATTGACGAGCGGGGACGGGCGAAGGAATACATCGGGCTCCTTCACCAGGAATACGACCTGTTCCCGCATCGCAGCATCCTCGATAACCTGACCGATTCGATAGGTCTCGCGTTTCCCAAAGAGCTTGCCCAAAGAAAAGCGGTTGTCACACTCAGGATGGCAGGATTTACCGATGAAAAATCCCGACAGATCCTGAACCGGTTCCCGGGAGAGCTTTCTGACGGGGAACGGCACCGGGTCGCACTTGCCCAAGTACTCATTAAAGAGCCTCGTCTCGTGATCCTCGACGAGCCGACCGGCACCATGGACCCGATCACCAAACAGGATGTCAAACACTCGATCCTGCATGCCCGCGATGAGATGGATGAGACCTTCATTGTTGTGTCCCACGATATGGATTTTGTGCGGGACATATGCGACCGGCTTGCACTGATGCGGGGCGGAAAGATCATCCAGATTGGGACCACTGAAGAGATCCTTTCTCAGATTAACGAAGAAGAGAAGAATGACTGATTGCGCAAAAATGCTGCGTAATTATACTAACTGATGCATTATCATGACAACAAATCAAACGGCTATACCCCGGAATTGTGATGAAAATTGTTCGACATGTTTTTCAGAACCCCCGCAGGATGCTCCAAAAAGTGCTCCCAAAGGCTTGCCTCCAAAAGCAAAGATTGATGTAAAACACGTCATCCTCGTACTGAGCGGGAAGGGCGGTGTCGGAAAATCCACGGTCTCGGTAAACCTCGCATTCGCCCTTGCAAACCATGGTAATAATGTCGGCCTGCTCGACCTGGACTTCCATGGCCCCAGCATCCCCAAGATGCTGGGTATTGAAGACCAGCGACCGGCGGTGCTCGCGCATGCCATAGAGCCTGTCCATGTGACCGGAAACCTTGCAGTCATGTCGATGGCATTCCTGCTGCCGGATACGAGTTCGCCGGTTATCTGGCGCGGGCCAATGAAGATGGGAGCAATCCAGCAGTTTCTTGCCGAAGTGAACTGGGGATCGCTTGATTATCTTGTTGTTGATCTCCCGCCCGGGACTGGTGACGAGGCATTAACTATTGTGCAGCTCGCCCCCAACGTAAAAGGAGCAATCGTCGTGACCACCCCCCAGGATGTTGCAGTCCTCGATGCGGTCAAGGCAGTGAAGTTTATCGAAAAACTGGAACTACCGGTTATAGGGATTATCGAGAACATGAGCGGTATGATCTGTCCTCACTGCAAAGAGACCATTGACTTGTTCAGCACGGGCGGTGGGAAAAAAGCAGCTGAGGATCTTGGTGTGCCGTTTCTTGGTGCGATTCCACTTGACCCGGAGATGGTGAAAGCCGGAGATGAGGGTCGCCCGTACATCCTCCGACACGTAGATTCTCCCACATGGAAGGCCGTGAATGCGGTGATGGAAAATCTGGTGCAGCAGATTGAATCCTAATCGATGATTTTTTTAGGATAATTTCTGGTTAACTCCCGGCAATGAAAAAATATCCTGCATTCCTGAACTGCTTGAACAGTTAATGGAGGAGAACGGCTTTGATGAACAATGGATCGCCGTAAACGAACTATGTGATCGGTTCAGCCTGACATGCTATCAATCCAATACGGTCTCCGGATTCCTCAGAAGGCTGGCCTTCGGGACATTTGGCAGGTTTCCCTGTGTTGTCCTTAAGATCGAAGGGTCAGAGGGTATGAAACCATTCAATCCAAAAAAATGCCGGTATCTCGTGAAACAAAAAAAGCGGACGATAAAAGAAATGCAGTCTGAACCATTCAAAGGAACGAAGGGGAAACCGGAATAGAATTCTTTTATTATTTTTGCTCTGTAGAAAACCCAAAAAGCCGAGAAATTGTAAGAACCTGTGAAGGTTACAGACAATCATTTTCCCGGCGATTTCCTTTTTCTGGATGGCGAATATTTTTGCTTTTAGATCCCCGCTGAACTTTCTTTTAAGGACAGAAAACATGTTCTCGACCAGTTGTCGCTTCCGGTATCTGACGTCATCGAAATGCAGAGCCATTTTCTGTCGGTAAATACCTCCGACAAACTCATTATTCCAGGAACGGATCGGAATGATTGAGTCGGCATGCAGGTCTTCTCGGATCAGACGATGAATCGCTTCAGAGTCGTATCCCTTATCCATAACATAACAATCTGACTTTCGTATTTTGTGACATTGTCGGAGTAACCTGCGTGCGTGCCGGGTATCGTGGACCCGGCTTTTAGAAGCAATGAATCCGGTGATCACCCGTTGATCGGTGTCGACTGAGATCGATGTTTTCAGGAAATGCTTTCGAATCTTGCCGGTTCTTACCGAATAATAATGACTGGAATATCCACTGGTAAACCCGGACGAATCGATCGCCGTGATGGGGATCGGATCATTGTCGGAATAAAACAGATTCAGGGTTTTCCTGAACGCGTAGCGGAAATACAAGGTTTTTATCCTGGAGAAGAATTTCTGAAGGGTTGTAAAATGGGGTACGGCTGAAAGATCCAGCTCCTCTTGGATCGATGCCATATCTCCAATATCTTCAATGAAATCCCGGTAGTGCTGGTTCCGGTAGTCTTTGAAGAGAATGAGGACGAGAAGTTGATACTGGGTGTAGATCTTTTTCGAATATTTACAGGAATACGGGGTAATTCGTATTGCTTTCACGATCGAAAACGCAGCTCGGATAAACCTGATATTCCGGCTCGCTAATCTTCTAGTTGTCTCCTTGCTTTTTGAGCACACACTCTGGTAAGGAGACAATGTACCTTAGATCTTTCGGTCGTCAGTACATCTTGTTTTAAAAAATGATTTCTACAGAGCAATTATTTTTTTTACATTAAAAACGCGAATATCACCGTTTTTCATAAAATACCGGCTTTAAAGAAAACAATTATACGGTAAAGGAGGGTAAAACTGGTTAATGAAAAATCCCTTCCACATCATGCTCATACCGACGCTTGGTTGTCCTTCCAAGTGCAGTTACTGCTGGAGTTCTGAGGAGGGATCTCCCATAATGGGCATCGATACGATAAAGGACGTTGTTGCCTGGCTTAAGGATTTCCGGTCTGACCGGGTAACATTTACTTTCCACGGGGGAGAACCGCTTCTTGCAGGGGCTGATTTCTATCGCCAGGCACTCCCTCTTCTCGCAGAGGGATTACCGGATCTTACCCCGGAGTTTGCCATGCAGACAAATCTCTGGAGGATAACTCCGGAGATTGCCCGGATACTCGCCGACTACCATGTTCCCCTCGGTTCCAGCATCGACGGGCCTGAATACATCACTGATTCACAGCGGGGATTAGGATATTTTGAAAAGACCATGAGAGGCTACAAGATCGCGAGGGCTCATGGCCTTAACGTCAGGTTCATATGCACGTTTACCAACAAGTCGGTCAGGTATCGTCAGGAAATTTTTGATTTCTTCTTAAAGAATGGTTTCACGTTAAAATTACATCCGGCACTACCTTCCCTCAGATCAGAGAACCCCAAGGAATGGGCCCTCGAACCTGCAGAGTACGGAGAGCTGTTAGTCTACCTGCTGGATAAATCCCTTGAGCACATGGGCGAGATCGAAGTGATGAATATCAATGACCTGTGCCGGTGCGTGTTTACCCGACGGGGCACTGTCTGTACATTCGTTGACTGTGTGGGAAACACGTTCGCAGTCGGCCCGGAAGGGAGTATCTATCCCTGCTATCGGTTCGTGGGGATGCCTGAATATGTCATGGGAAATGTGCAGGATAATCCCGGCATGGATGATCTTATGCATTCGGAGGCAGGGAGACTGATGAGCCGGTTTAAGGAATACGTGGATTCCTCATGCTCGGCTTGTTCTCATATACGGTATTGCCGGGGCGGGTGTCCGTATAATGCAATGGCACCGACACCGGGTGAGATCCGGGGGGTCGACCCGCATTGTGTAGCTTATAAACGGATTTTCGGAGAAATTAATGACCGGATGAACAAGGAAATGTTCGACACACCCGTGATGGAAATGGAGCCCTTCGGGAGGGCGTCGCCACGGAAGCCGGTAAAACCGGGCGTGATGGCATTGATGCGTTCAATCGTATCACGTTAACGGATCAGGCAGGACTGTCAGCTCCGGAGAGGTAATCGTATCCTTCCCGGGTCTGATATACTCGTCAACTAAACTTTTTTTTCATTAAAGTAAATTTACCTGATTAAATAATCCGATATTAACGCTGGTTTTATAATTCGGGCATTTTATACTGTAATCTCGAAAATTAAGTTTCGAAACCTTTTAATTAAGATCTCACTAAATTTACACTAACCACAAAGAGTTTTAACTCGATGTGCGTGGCATTGCATTTTGAATACTCTCGTGCATTAGCACGCAGGGAGGAGGCTAAATGGTAGAAATTGTATTTGGCATTGGAATTACTGCATTGGCAGGAGCTCTTGCCACTATAGCCGGTTCTGCGGAAGATACTGAATCCAACATCGGGTCTCAGGGTGACCCGAACTCACAGGTTCAGCTCGCTCCGCAGATGGGGTTCATTCACCGCATCTTCAACAAGGCGGTCGCCGGTGAACCCCCAGCATACGGTCTTTGGTGTGCACTCGGAGCAGGTCTTGCATGGGCTTTTATGGCAATGCAGTGGAACCCGGTACTCGCGATCGTCATTGGCTCTGTTATCGCAGCATTAGTTCAGGGCGTTTATGCGACTACCGCGTATCTTGGCAGGACGGCAAGTCTCGCCAAGTTCGGGCAACCGGTCTACGTGGACATCATAAAGTCCATGACCTCGGTCACCATGGCACATGCCTTCATAGCAATATTCGCCGTCGTAACACTCTGTCACCTGATCAACGGTGCGCTGGGACATCCGTTCCCGCTGCCGCTGCTCGGTCTGATATGGGGTATTGCGCTCGGTGCAGCAGGCTCTGCTACGGGCAACCCGTACTATGGAAAGGAACGTCAGTACCAGAACCAGAAGTTTGGTGCCGGTGTCCCGATCTCAGCGTCAGGAAATATCGTCCGCTACGCTGAAGCCGGCGAACGCAATTCACTGGACAATGGGTTTTTCACCCATAAGATCGGCGGTTCCGCATCAGGCGTTTGTTTTGGTCTGATTGTATTTCTTGAAATCTGGCGAACGATTCTCTTTGAAAACGTCAGTGCCGGATGGGGGGCAATCGTTGTCGGTATTCTGATGATCCTCATCTTCACCGTTGTCGACCGGTACATTGAAGTCTGGGCACGCAGGAACTACGGGCCCTACACGGAAGCGAAGGTGGCATCGTGAGCGCAGTTGCTGCAAAACCACAGGCAGGAGGTGCAATGAACCCGGCCGCGATGGCGGTTGGTGTCGTCATGCTTCTTGTCATCCTCGCAATCTGTTGGTATGTATCGCCAGGTATTGGTCTCATGGCACTAATCGGAATCATCATCGGCGGCGTACTGATTGGATTCGGTACACACTTCGTGCCGGTCGGAGGTGCTCCTGCAGCTATGGGTCAGGCACCCGGTATTGCAACGGGTGTTGCTATGCTCGCTGCTGGTGCAGGTCTCGCCGGTCTCTTTGGTGGTGCATGGGCAGCTGGACAGGGCTGGGTCATTGCAACAATCACCGGTGGAATCGGTGGCGGTCTGATGATGGCAATCACCTGCATGATGGTAAACTTCATTTATGTGTTCGGGATGGGTATTCCTTCAGCGTCAGGGAAAGTCGCAAAAGATCCCATCACGGGTGACACACAGGCTGAATACAAGTCCCAGGGAACCGAGGGTCACGGACTTCCATTCGTATCATTCGTTGGAGGCGTAACCGGTGGTTTTCTCGGAGGCGCCGGGGGCACGCTAATCTATCTGCAGCTCCTCAGCCTTTACGAGACAAAGCTTCCGACTCTTATGGGCGTTCCTGCCGCACAGGTGATGCCAATCGCAGTCGCAGCCGCGGGTATTTTCGCTGTTGGCCTGTTCCTAGTGAATGCAGTGCTGACCGCATACAACATCACGGGAACCATCGAAGGACCCCATGACCCGAAATTCAAGCGCTGGCCACGGTCAATCGTTGCATCCGCTGTAGCATCAGCACTCTGCGGGTTTGTTGCGATCCTGATCGTTGCAATGTGAGGTGTTGAAGATGTCAGTAAAAGTTGAAGTAATTGAAGGAGGCATCCCGCATAGTAAGATTATGATCGCGGGACTCGTAAGCACACTCGTGTGTCTCTACCTGACGTACCTCAATGTGCTCACCAACACCGAAGTGTTCTCGTTCTTCGGGGGCCTTGCAGTGGTTACCGCCCTGATCTGGGGAAGCCATACTATCAAAGTGCTGTGCAGCTATGGTATTGGTACTGGTGTACCTTCAGCAGGTATGATAGCGTTCGGTTCCGGTGTGATGGCGATGCTGCTTGCTACCAAACCAATATTCGGTATGGCAGCTCCTATTGTCGCACTCGTTCTGGGGGCCATTATCGGTTTCATTCTCGGGTATGTTTCAAATAATATCCTGAATATGAAGATCCCGGCAATGGTCCAGGCGCTTACCGAGATGGCAGTAGTTGGTGCGCTCACCCTGATGGGGTTCGCAGCACTGATTACCGGTGGATTCACCTTTGCCGGTCTGACCACAGGTACGGTCAGTATGCTTGGCATGACTGTCAGCTCCAACCAGATTTCGTTCATTGGTGGCGGACTTATTGCTGTTGCATTCCTTCTGGGAGTTATCGCAATCCAGCACCCGTTCAACGCGTGTCTGGGACCAGGATGGAAACAGGACAGGATGCTCATGCTTACCGCAGAATGTGGTTTTTTGAGCATGATCGTTGCCGCAATCATGTCGTTTGCGCTAATCAGCACCGGATCTGCGATTATATCGCTTATTATTGCAATAGCCGGGTGGGCATACACGTACAATCAGTATATCTGCCTGTCAAAGCGCGACGCCGCTGCATGGCTTGATGCCAAGCCAATTCCTGAAATGGAGGGACACTAAATGGCATACATTCAGGTACTTCCGGAATTCGGGCTTGTTGCTGATCCTATGATCGGGCTTGTGACCTCCGCTGGAGAATCACTCTCGCCGGTACTTGATAAAGTTGCGGTCCTTGAAGCGACCAGTGAGGATCTGGTCAACATGCTCTCAGGTGAAGGCAATCTGCTTGCATCATTCCCCAACAGGGAAAAAGGTCTCGCGATCGGTGGCACAATCACCTCATTCTGGTACGGGCTCGCAATCGGACTATTCATTGCCGGAATCGTTGCATTCCAGCTAATCAAGGTGGGCTGATATGGCAGACAAGAAATCACCAGCAAGCGGATGGCCGCTCGTCAAAGGAGACTTTATCTCAGGTGACGCCAACAGCCCGGTGGCTGTTGTCACCATGGGCTCTCATCTCGACGAAAAAGGCATCTGCGACGCGGGAGCCGCTCTCTGCGGTTCCTGTAAGACCGAAAACCTCGGTCTTGAAAAGGTCATCGCCAACGTCATCGCCAACCCCAACATCAGGTTCATGCTGTTCTGCGGTACCGAAGTCAAGGGCCACCTTTCTGGCCAGACATTCGGAGCACTCCATAAAAACGGTGTCAAAGAAGGCAGAGTTGTCGGCGCTGAAGGTGCTATTCCCTTCATCGAGAACCTTAATGACGCAGCGATCAAGCGCTTCCAGGAACAGACTGAAGTCGTCAACATCATGGAAAGCGAAGACCTCAATGCGATCAAGGCAAAGATCAACGAACTGAAAGCCCGGAACCGGGCGCGTTCGCCGCAGATCCCATTGTCGTTGAGGTTAAGGAAGCTGCAGGTGGCGCTGAGGAGACAGGTGGCGAAGTACGCCCGATTTCCGGTGAAATGGCAATCATCACTGCCCGTATGAAAATCATCGAAAAGATGGTTACGGACATCGGATACCGGGACAAATTTGCCGCCGGGGTCTATTCAGGAAAGATCGAAGGCCTGATGATCGGTCTGATTATCTCGTTCGCCCTGGTCGGATTCATGATGATGAGGTGAAAGAGATGGCAGAAGAAGCAAAGAATTCAGGACCGGTCAGGATGGTTGCGATCGAAAATATGGTGGAAAACATCCGCTATAAATCACAGATCCTGGCAAGGACGAATAAAATTGACTCGGCAGTCAGCGCATCCGGTGCGATCGGGTTCATGGCAGGATTGCTCTGTGCCTTGATCCTGATTTTAATTCCAGCGTTACTGGTGGGATGAGGTGAAAGAGATGGCAGACAAGAAATCACCAGCAAGCGGATGGCCGCTCGTCAAAGGAGACTTTATCTCAGGTGACGCCAACAGCCCGGTGGCTGTTGTCACCATGGGCTCTCATCTCGACGAAAAAGGCATCTGCGACGCGGGAGCCGCTCTCTGCGGTTCCTGTAAGACCGAAAACCTCGGTCTTGAAAAGGTCATCGCCAACGTCATCGCCAACCCCAACATCAGGTTCATGCTGTTCTGCGGTACCGAAGTCAAGGGCCACCTTTCTGGCCAGACATTCGGAGCACTCCATAAAAACGGTGTCAAAGAAGGCAGAGTTGTCGGCGCTGAAGGTGCTATTCCCTTCATCGAGAACCTTAATGACGCAGCGATCAAGCGCTTCCAGGAACAGACTGAAGTCGTCAACATCATGGAAAGCGAAGACCTCAACGCGATCAAGGCAAAGATCAACGAACTGAAAGCCCGGGACCCGGGCGCGTTCGCCGCAGATCCCATTGTTGTTGAGGTTAAGGAAGCTGCAGGTGGCGTTGAGACTGCTGCCGCAGGTGCAAATCCACAGTTCCTCGAGATCGAGAAGAGACTCGATAAGATCGAGAAGAAGATCGAGTTCGTGGATGCTGAGGTTGCGCAGCGTGTTGGAAGAAAGATCGGACGAGATATCGGCATACTTTACGGCCTGGTTGCAGGTTTAATCGTATTTGTGATGCTCTTGTTTTTGTACCAGAAATTGATGACAATGGTTTAATGGAGGTGTAAAAGAAATGTTCAAATTTGAAAAAGAACAGAGTGTCTGGGACTTCAACGGCACCAAGATCGGTGGTCAGCCTGGCGAGTACCCGACGGTATTGGGTGCCTCAATTTTCTATAACAAGCACGAGGTTGTGCTTGATGACCACAAAGGCACGATCGATAAAGCGAAGGCAGAGGCATTATGGAACCGTGTCAGGTACTCTCTGACGAGACCGGTGTCCCGCATTTCCTCCAGATCCTCGCTGAATTTCCTGATGCATTCGAGAGTTACATCAGACTGGTTCGACAGCATCGACAACAAGACCGCATTCCTGATGGACTCCTCCGTACCAAAGGCACTCGCTCATGCCTGCAAGTACGTGACCGATGTCGGTCTTGCACACCGTGCAATCTACAACTCGATCAATGGCTCAATCGCGCAGGAAAACATCGACGCTCTGAAGAACAGTGATGTGGATGCCGCTATCGTGCTCGCTTTCAATCCGGCAGATCCCACCGTCCCTGGACGGGAAAAAGTGCTGGTTGAGGGAGGCGTCGCAGGACAGGCAAAGGGAATGCTGCAGATCGCCGAAGAATGCGGTATCAAACGCCCGATTCTCGACACTGCCGCAACACCTCTCGGACTCGGTTCAGGAAGTGCATATCGTGAGATCCTTGCCTGCAAAGCAATTCACGGCTACCCGACTGGGGGTGCATACCATAACATGACCGTTGCCTGGACATGGCTCCGCCGCTGGAAGGGAACAAGCAAAACTCCATCCCGGCTGGCAGAAGGATACAAAGGAAAAGATCTCCTCCTTCAGCAGATGTCTCACCACTACCTTGGAGGTATTGAAGGTATCAAGCAGGCCGCATGGTCAGCCCCCGATATCGGCTGCAATATGATTGCAAGTACCCTTGGTGCAGACCTTATCATGTACGGTCCTATAGAGAACGTTGAAGCAATGATCACAGCACAAGCCTATACTGACATCGCCGTTCTTGAGGCAATGCGTCCTCTCGGAATCGATGTCAAAGCAGAAAACCACCCAATATTCAAACTAATTTAATTTTTTTTCGGCCCCCGAATGGGTGCTTTTTTCAGAGTGTGTGTTCAGATTTTCTCTGACATGAACTTTTTACAGGCATGGACGGGAGTTCACGCCCGAACCATGAAATCCGATTCACGAAGTTCCTCGCCTCATGGCCTTTCTGAGGCACAGCGAGGTAGGGAATTTACTCTCAGTTTTCTGTTTTTTGTCAACGAACCACAGCGGAGAATATCTGTCGAAATGATCAACCGTGATTTTCATGAGGAATCGCGGGAAATCTGTGGCTCTTGGGATTATTGAAATCATTGCCTCGATCCCGCAGCCAAGGCACAAAAATGCGATTCCTCAGAAGGATGACAAAACATTCTCTGAAAATGGAGATCGGGAGATCGGCGGGATGGGCTTAGGCTTTTTCCCTCAGGGAGAAAGAGGGATCGACCCTCACCTCTAATTATTATAAACAAAAATTTACTGGTTCTCCAGGGGCACTTAATCAACATCGGGTTCACGTAGTCCAGGACATCGAACTGCCTCGCAAATCCGGCAATGAAACAATATCATTTGCACCACATTTTGTTCATCTTCTTCCTGAAATAAAGGCGACGATGATGGATGATATTTATCCCGTTTGATGATTTATGATCTAATTCCAGCACGGCGCGATGCGGATGAGATATGTTCCAGATTTTTTCCATGATTTCGGGTATAAACTGCCGGGACATTTATGGAATTGCGGCTTTGCTGGCTACTTTCGAATAAAAATATTTTCTTTACCAGTATAGCCATGGCAATCATCGAATAATAATTTTATTCGATATTAATGCCCTTTACAAGCGATAAAATAGTTCTATCGGCAAAGGGTATAACGGATTATTCCAAAATCGGATTCGATTTTCCGTGACCCTTATCAATTGTTTATTGGAAGCATTCGAAGCAATCCATTTCACAGGATAATAGTTCAGGATTGCCCGTTTAATAAAAAATAGTACCGGGGAAATTCTTCCTTAATCGTAGAGTGGAGAAAATCCCTGCTTGAGAACATTCCCGTACCGCAGGACGATTTTTGGATCGGTTGCACAGACCGGACAGACATAATCTTCAGGCAGATCCTCAAATTTTGTCCCGGCCTTGATTCCCCGGTGGGGTTCTCCTCGTTTTTCATCGTAGATATAGTCGCACATAGAACAGATATAGCGTGTCGGCCGCCACTCCTCAAAGCCCCACTTGCCGATCTTTCCTTTTCCCTGAAATCCACAAACCGGACAAAGGTACGTGTCGGGCAGATCCTCAAAAGCGGTACCTGCAGGAATGCCATTATGCGGTTCCCCGCGAAGAGGAGAATAGATATACCCACAGATCCTGCACTTGTATCTCACAGGTGGTACAGCTTCCTTTTTTGATGCTGCTTTCTTTTTCCCTGCGACCGGTTTTTCTGCCTTTTTCGCAACGACTTTTTTTAGTTTTTCTACTGCTTTTGCCATAATGAAAATTCACCTTTGTAAAGCCCTCCTCCACCTTTTTTGAGAAGAGCCAGATAAAAGGATGATGGAGATTACCGGCTATTATAAATGATGTATACGGCAACAATGAAATGGTGATCAATGGCTGAGGTCAATACGTACAAACGATCACTCGGATTGTTTGAACTCGTCAGTCTCGGGGTAGGAGGGACGATCGGTTCCGGTATATTTGTCGTTCCTGGTATCGCCGCCAGACTCAGCGGTCCCTGGTCGCTCCTTGCATGGGTAATTGTTGCCGTGTCCGCTTCGTGTGTACTTCTCTCCCTTGCCAGCGTATCTTCCCGGTTCACGTCATCCAATAGTTTTTATTCCCTTTTCAAATCGGTTTTCGGAGCACGGACAGCACTAGGCCTTATTGTCCTGTACCTTATTTCTTCCCTCTTTGGAGTCTCAACCATCGCGGCAGGTATTGGTCAGTATATAACCTACTTTGGTTTTTCCAACGTTTTACTTATTGAGCTCATTGTTATCGGGGCATTCTGCTGGCTCAATATTGCCGGTATCTCATTCTCAGGAATAACGGAAAATATTCTTACTACGCTCAAAATTATTCCTCTGGTGATAATATCGCTCCTGCTTATTCCCTTTATCAAAATACATAATTTCGAACCCCGGATCCCGTTCAGTGCCACGGGTCTTCTCGCGACGGTTATTATTGTGTATTGGCCGTTTACCGGTTTTGAGATCAGCGCGATACCCGTTGAGGAGACGCGGGATCCTACGCTTATCCGGAGGTCACTCCTGCTGGTCATGGTGATTGTTGTATCGGTATATATCCTTCTCAATGTCTCTCTCATCGGTAGCGTGGGTGCAGAAGCACTTTCCACCTCACCTGCACCTATTGCCACTGCTGCCGGGATTCTTTTTAGTCATTCAGGTCCTTTTGTCGCATGCATCGGGATCGTAGCGATGCTCTCGGCAATAAATGCTTATATAGTCGGTACTTCCCGGATACTCCAGTCTATGTGTGCCGGATTTTCCGTTCCCCTGATCCGTGATTTAAACAAACGGGGTATTCCTGCATATGCGCTTATTGGTGGATGCACAGTCAGCGGGGGACTCCTGCTCTTTTCCAACCATTTTGATCAGCTCGCGACAATCTCGGTCATTACTACACTAATTCCTTATGTCTTTTTCTGCACCGCCTCATGGATTCTGGTGACTAATATAAAATCCCGTCTTGTATCTGCCATAGGCGCTGTTTCAACGGCTGCAATTCTTATAATTTACTTCGTGGTGTAGCGAACCTTCAACGTTGACCTTGAATACGGTGAACTACGCAATTTTATCCACAATCAGAGCGTATATCTTAAAACAGACCATGCAGGAGATAATTCCCGGAATCATCTATTCGTTTGCCGCATTGTTCATTATTCTTGACCCGATATTGTCCGTACCGATATTTGCTGCAATGACAAAGGGGCAGACTTTCAAGGAGATCCATAAACAGGCATTCATAGCCGTTGCAGTTGCGGGAGGACTGATGTACCTGTTTCTGGTTTTCAACCGGGCTATTTTTGATATACTTGGTCTCAACATGCCAAGCTTCCAGATTGCAGGTGGGATTCTGCTTTTTCTTCTTGGTATTCAGGAGGCACTCGGTATTGAGATTGGACATTGCAAGGAACATTCAACGACAGCTGCGGGTGTTGTTATCGGAACCCCCCTCTTATGCGGCCCGGGTACGATCACCACCGTTATGCTTCTTTCAAGGGACTATGGTCTCCTTATTCCTTTCATTGCAATAACCCTTGCGCTGATCGCCACATGGCTGGTGTTATACTTCGCGGCAGATATCCAGCGCATACTCGGGGATGTCGTGACGGATATTATGGGAAAAGTCCTTGGTATGCTGGTTGCCGCCATAGCCGTGAAGATTATTGCATCAGGTATTCTGGCATACATTGCACTGATATAATCTCTGCATTGAAACGGTAATCCGGATTCCATGAAATACTCACAGGTTTTCAGGAGTCCCGTTTGAGAGAGAAAACTTCAACCATGTGATGAGGATGATAACGGATTTTCGCTTCACGAAGACCAGCAATGCCCAAATCGCTTTCCCGGTTTATATAAGGGTACTTTTTTGTGAGCAATAACGCGGTTTCGGCATTGATCACTTTGTAGATCCCTTCGCATTCCGGCAGTCCCTTTTCGAAATGGACCAAAGCAGTATTGGCATTGAGAGGTTCGAAGAGGGACATAGCACCAATTTTTGAAAAGACACGAATAATCAATCCTCTTATCGAAAGCTCATTGAAATGATCAATTGCATAAAAAACCGCTTCTTTTTCGTGTGCAAGAACCTGATCATTTTCACACCCCTTCCACTCGCACCATTCGATAAGAAATCTCTTGACTTCCTCCCAGTTTTCCCGGGTAATTGGCTCTAACGAGGAGGTGCAATTGCGCCTGAACTTATTTATCTGGTGACGGATCGTCAGATAATTTTTCCCGGGAAGTGTTGCAAGATCTCCTGATCGATAAACATATTCGAAATGGTTCCGATCAGGTACGAGATTTATTTCCGTGCATACTTCCCGCATCCAGCGGGCGGTTTCAGGATCTATCAATACGACAGGTTCGTTATCGCTGATGTCCGAGGCAAGTCGTATTAAAGACTTAAGGAGCTGGGGATCCCTCGGTCCGATTGGTGGACGGAACCGTGTTGTGCCATCAATGGTGCTAGCAATGATGAGATTTTTTCGCTCATAGGCATACTGGTAGTGTGCGTAATGATTCCAGCATACCATATTGGTGAACGTATTATCGCTGTGAGTCTGTGGATACCGTGCATAGTGATCTTCAAAAAAAGCACGATCTGCGAGAGTAACGGATTTAAAATTTTCCTGGGTTAGCATCAATTATCACTCCGGAATATCAGAGGTATACATTCTTCCATGGGACGGAACCCGAACGGAAGATAAAAATTTTCAGTCCCCGGTTCTGCAATCAGCCCAATCCAGGAAATTCCTGATTCAACACATTTTTTTACCAATAACGACACAATCCGGGTGCCGATCATGCTCTTCCGATATTCCGGAAGCACTACAAGGTCCTGGATATATCCATCTGAAACCCCATCAGATATGACCCTGCCCATCCCGACGGCCTGACCCGTTTCCTGATCGACTGCAACCGCAAACAGAAAACTGCCTCTGATCAACCGGGGCAGCTCCCCGGGATCATATTCCTCCTTCCACCACCCACCGGCTCGGTAAAGGTTTACAATTTCATTACCACTCCATTCCTGAACAAGCTGGATTGTAATGTTATGCCCCAAGATCGTCACGCTCCTGTCTGGCATTGAAGATTTTCACGCTAATATTACCTTTATCCAAAAAGAATCTTGGGATTGTGGAAATCAAATAATACTCAATAAAAATTATTGGATTTTTTCAGGATTCAGCTGCAAGATTGCCGTGTCAATGATTGAGCCGAGTCCCTCAACCCCCCAATGTTCGGAGTTCAGGATAATCTGATAGATCGAGAGATTGTTGATGTCAATATTATAATAACTCCGATACCGGGCTGCTTCGCATTCTTCCCTCTCAATGGTAATACGCTCCGCAGAATTATTATCCGCAATCTGGTCCCTGAACACAATCCGCTTTATCCGGCAACCGATAGGAGCAAAAAGCCAGATTCTAATATCCGCATCCGTGACCATCCAGCCGGAAAGACGGCCTTCAACAATAATATCATCCCGTCCAGCAGCAATCTCTTTCTGCCGGGCGTCAATCATTTTATCAAATTCCGGATTTTCCTGTGCAAGACGACCAAACTCTGCAAGCCCCATGGCATGCTCCCGTGCAAGCTGTCGGAAGACCTCTCCTGCAGAGATCATTGAAAATCCGTGGCGTTCTGAAAGATACCGTGAGAGAGACGTTGTCCCGCTCCCGGGAAGCCCGCTCACGGTTATCCTCATCAAAGACCTCCAATGTTTAAGGATTTCCTGATCACTTGGCTCAGCGTAATTGAACAAACCATGTACCAGAGAATCCAAGCGGGAATTATCCAGACTGCGGGAGCATGCAGGCCAATCGTGCCGGCATAAGGCAGGGTAATGGTGCTTTGCACCTGAGCAAGACGGAAGAGCAGCCAGAAAAAGATCGGGACGGTCATAACCAGAATATAAGCCATCGGCTTGAACTGGTTCTGCGACATCTCAAGTTGTTCGCGCATCACCCGGTCTTTTTTTGCTTCCAGTTTCTTGATCTTTTTTTCATCCTGAGACAATTGTGCTTCGCGATACTCGTTCTGGAATTCTTTCATCCTCTCCTGGACATCAGTCATTTTCTCGTAATCAATTGTATATTTCTGGATAATTGAGGAATATAGTCCCGTGAATGCTGACAAGATAATAATGAGGACATAAAAGGGGATATTAAAACCGTCAACAATGGGTGAGAAAACCGTATCGATAGCCTGACCAACTCCAACTTTCAGCCACTCAATGCTGTACGCAAAAAACATCAGGAACATAAAAAGAAGAGCAATATACATTCCGTACTTATCCCAGACTTTTCCAAGATCCATATATTCACCTGAGTACGGCTGCCATATCTTCGGCAGCGCGTTCGAGAAGGAGATCAGCATTTACCACAATTTTTACCGTGCAACCGGTAAGCATCGAATAAGCAGCGGCAATTGAGCGATTAAATTGCTGATGTTCTGCTATTGATCGCGAACCCTCTTTGTCCCGCGAACGTGTTTCATCGGTGAGACGGCGCATGAGGATCTGGTCATCATCCGTTTCAACCAGAACAATGCAGTCGGGCATAATCTCGTGCAGCACCCATTCAGGAAGCCCCGCAAGGTAACCCTTGGGTGTCTTGACGGAAGCATGCGTGTCAATCAAAACATTGCCCGGGACTTGAGAGATAGCCTGTGCGGCACGTTGCTGAAGACGCTTCTGGACTGGTCGATCCAGCGTGCGCATCTGGTCTCTGTCACGGACTATGTTGTCATTTTTTGCGACTTCAAACATGAAGGAGCCGAAGTTTATTGAGGTATACACGATTCCTTCTTCTTTGATTTTTTTAAGTGCTTCGTTGACTACCGTCGTCTTTCCGACACCCGGTACCCCCGTTATGATGACCTTTTTTCCATCCATCCTGGTCCCTTCCACGTCTTACTCTTTTCCAAAGAATGTCCGCATGAACGGGTACATCTCCATGATCTGCTGGCTCGCGATCTCCTCATAGAGCCTGTAGGTTATACTTACTGTCAGAAGCAATCCTGTCCCGCTGACAGCACCGATGACACCAAAGAGGTTTGCAATTACACTGAGCACACCAATAAAGACACCCCCGATTACCGTAACCCGGGGGATGTACCTGTCGAGATACTTTTCGAGTACCTGCGGATTTCTGCGGTAGCCGGGAATCGACATACCCGATAACTGGATCTGCCGTGCGACATCTTTTGAATCAAGCCCAGCCGTCTTGATCCAGAAGAGCGCGAAGATCGCACCACCAACCACCATGAATGTGATATCTACTCCCAGCCGTAATAGAACCTGCCAGGGTGCATGCCCGAGATCCGTCAGCCACCACATCCATTGATCCGGCCCATTGATTGGTGCAAGGTAATACATGATCCCATTCAGAGGCGTTGAACCTTGAAAAGTTCCGAATAAGGTGATATTGACATTGGAAAGAAACATCCCGACCATCTGAATATTAGCCTGGAGAACCCTGACCAGGATCATCGGCAGAACACTTGCGTAGATCAGCTTAACCGGGAATCGCGCCCGTGCCCCTCTGACCTGGGCATGAGCGAGCGGAATTTCTATTCGCGTCGATTCGACGTAGACGATAATAAGGAAAATCGCAATTGTTGTAACAAATGCCAGGATGTCTTTACCAAAGAAGGAGAGATAACTACCCCCGTCCAGACCAATAGCGATGAGGCGCGGGAAAAAACCGACCGGATATTGATCGGCAACTGGTGCCCAGTTAATAAATCCGTTTACTATAGCCTGTGATATCCCGGCGATAATGAAGAGACCTACACCGGAACCAATACCCCATTTGGTAACCACTTCATCCATAAGGAAGACGAGGACTCCACCGATACAGATCTGAAGGAATATGATCAGAGAGACCGCGAAGAGATTACCACCGAAGAATTGGCTGGCAATGACTGGATCGGGCACCATGAAGCTGCCGACAAGATTTGGTGCGGCTTCGACAACGATCATGACAAGGATGAGAATCTTCTGAAGACCCATGTACATGACTTGTCCACGTGTCTCACTCGTATCGATATGAAGTATATCTGCCCCTTTAAGCAGCTGGAGCACGATGGATGCCGTGACGATTGGTCCGATACCGAGGTGAACGATTGAACCGCTTGCACCGGCGAGTAAAGCTCGCCATGCAGCAAATAAATCCTGGTTAGTTGGAGCAAGACCAAATACAGGAATATTCGTCAGGGCAAAATACAGAATTAATATTCCCAGTGTCCAGATCAATTTATTCTTGAAATGAACGTGTCCTTCAGGACTCTTGACTGCGGGCATCGCAGCGAGGATGGGTTCCATTCGATCCAGCAGGTTTCCCATTGTTTCACCAAAATAACGGGGATGGTCAGACGATTTGCGCCTTTCCACCCATCTTCTCGATCTTTATTTTCGCTGATTCAGAGAATGCCAGTGCAGAGATGTTCAGTTTTTTTGTGACTTTGCCACTTCCAAGCACCTTATCAACGCCGAGTTCGGCAATATTGATCACTATGGCATCCCCGTCATTTTTCGCAATACCCTGTGCCAGAAGTGATGGAACAATCTGGTCAATTATCCCGATATCCATCACCGATACGGTGAACGTGGATGAATTGGAGAACCCATCCTTTCCAAATACCGGCCCTCCCATTTCTTTATACCACTTGACAAAGTGGTGGGCGTTGATGCCGGCGCGTCCCCGACCACCGCGGTTACCTGCACCACGCCGGTTTTTATGAGTTCCGCCACCGCATGTCCGCGAGCCGCGGTATTTTGAACGTTTATTGGTTGGCATTCTGCTTCACCTCATCTTATAGAGGAGAGTATTGATCTCCTGACCATAATAGCCAAGCGCTCCACCCTGCGGGAAAGTACGTTTGGTGGTCTTGTATCCCTTGCGTGGCGGATGAAGGCGTAACACCGGCTTAAGCCCCGGAATTTCACGCAGTTTCGTTTCGCCACTCGCAAGTGCCCGTGCGAATTCAGAAATATTGCTATACGTCGAGTTCAATTTGATATACTCATCGGTTAGCAGTGCATCGCCAATTATCCTGCCCCGGGTCTGAAGCAAAGTTTCAATTGTTGCTGCATCCGCTTCGCCATAAGCAACATAATCTTTTACTTTTCGGATCATGCCAAGATTTTCCGGCGTGTCTGGTACCGAGTACGCAGTGATTGATGTGGTGAAGACGAAGCATCTTGAGGGTGTCTTTGATGTCCCGGCGGGTTTTAACGACCCCGCGCACCTGAACAACTGCGTACATTTACAGAGACCTCCCGGTCCTGATCATATTGGTCTCATTGAGTGCATTGAACGTAGCCTTTGCAAAATTGATAGTCGTGCGTGTCTGCCCGCGAGCAAATGTCCATACATCCTTGATACCGGCAAGCTCGAGCACCTTCTTACTGATATCGCCCGTGACAAGTCCGATACCCTGAGGCGCCGGTTTAAGCGTGACACGGACACTGCCCGCGGTTCCCTGAACCTGCATGGGGATGGAGTGGCTGACATCGCAACCGCATTCCCAGCTCCCACAACCACGCTGGACCTTAATAATATTCATTTTTGCCTTCACGATCGCTTTTTTAATCGCGTTACCGACTTGTACGTCCTTACCCTGACCAAATCCGATATAACCATTCCGATTGCCCACGATTACTACGGCACGGAACTGTACGCGGCGACCTGAGTCGGTCATCCGCTGCATCATGGCTATATCAAGAACCTCGTCTTCCAGATCAGGAAGGAACATATCGATGATCTGGGGTTCCTTGATCGGCCTGCCGCTCTCAAGTACCTGGTCAATACTTTTAATTTCTCCGGAAGCGACGAGTTTGCCTAGACCGGTGACCGGGCGCCATTCTTCTCTTTCATAAGCCATTTACACCAGCTCCTTTTTTATTGCGTCTGCCACCTGTTCGACTATCGTAACAATATCCCCGGCATTTTTATTATATGCCGCGATATGTGCGCCCTTGGCCCGATCGTCGGAAGGGAGAATCTGCTCCCCGTGTGGTACATCAAGTCCCGCTTCGACCGCGCCTTTCAGAGCGGCGAACACCCGTGCACCAGGAGTCGCCCTGTTGAGGCCGATATCCAGAATAGCCCTGCCATAATCTGCTTTTTTTGCTTTTACGGCAAAAAGCATCCCGGTCAGATAGGCTGCCGGTGTACTGGATGTCGATCCCTTGTATCCGAATGCTTCCAGCTCGGCTGAGTTTGCTGCGATAAGCGTGCGATCGCCGTCCATCTCTGCGGTAACAAGCTGGATGATGATATGACGGTTTGTCTTGCGCACAACCATTCGCGGAGCGTCTGCAACGACAAGCCTGGTTCTCTTGTAGTAATCGGTTTTGCCCTCTCTTCGTCTTCTGAAGGGTACAAAATACCGTGATCCTGTTGCCATGTTACTTCATCCTCCCTGCGAGGATCTCCATCTGCGCCTTCATGTGCGCGACGCTCCTGAACTGCCCGCCGGCCGCTTTCCGGTAGATTATACGGTACATATGCCGGTCAATCGATCCTCCATCACGGAGTTCAACGAGCGCTTTCCTGATTGCACGGATCTTCTGGACCCACGCTGTTTTGCTTGGGTTGCGTGCACCTGCCGCACCCTTTCTTTTCCCTGCACCTTTACGGTGCCCATACGACCTTTTTGCGATCCGCGCGCGAGCTCTGCCACGACTTACACCTTTCTTCTGGTGTGCCTTGATTGCCCCATCAGTAATAAGCCCTCTCAGGTCTTCCCGCGAGATTGCATTCTCGATATCAGAGATACGAGCCGGGTCAAGCCAGACACGGTTGACTCCGCACTTTAGTATTGCGGCAGAGATACGTTTCTGGTTGGCGACGTCACTCATTCTTCTTCACTCCTGACTCATTCTTTTTTGAGTTTTTTGGTTTAGGGGATGCCTTTGGTTTGGCCTCAGATGATTTTGCCGGAGTTTCAGCTTTCGGTTTTACTGGTTTTTTGACCGTTTTTGAAGGAGTCTTTGTCCCGGCTTTTACCGAAGTTTTTTCTGCGTTTTCCGATTTTGTTTTTGCAGAAGATTTTACCGTTTTTGCCGGAGTTTTCTTCGCTTCTGCTTTTGGCATATCTTCAGCCATCTTCGTGCTCTTCTTCACCGGAACTGGTTTCTTGGATTTTGGGACCGACTTCTCATCCTTTTTTTTCTGTTCGGCCGAAAACCGTTCCGCATCGATCTTTTTTGGTTTTGTCTCTTTTATACCTGCAGCTCGGACGTTCAGTACTTTGAATCCTGCACCAAGTGCCTTTTCCTGGAGACCAACACGTCTTCGATCACCGACGGTTGCACCTATCCGGACTGCATGCGTTTTTGGGTCAATCCCCTCAAGTTCCTTTATAGAAGAGATCAACACCTCAAAAAAACCACTTGGATGCATCCCCCGTACCGCAATCGGGCTTCCGAAACCTGGTTTCGGAAGGGCTCCCTTTGCCTTCTTCTGCTCTCTTTGCTTGTTATGTTGTCCACGGGGTTTTCTCCAGGAATCTGAGAGCTGTCGTTTTTTGCCATATCCATCACGCTTGAAAACTGCTCCTTTATCAACGCGTACCTGGATTAATCGTTTTATTTCAGTGGTCATCGATCTCAACCCCTCTGCACGATATAAATGCCATCCTGGAAGACCCTTGGGTCCCGGTTGCGGATATGGGTTGCATGCTCAACGTTCGCTGCTGAAATACCGACCAGTTCACGGTCGATTCCCGTGATTACAACTTCGTCGTTGGCGATCTTTGCCGTAACTCCCGGTTCAATCCGTGCGTAGCGCGCCTTTTTCTCACCAAGAAAATTGGCGATCTCGAGGCGATTTCCCTGGAGTTTCAGCTGAATCGGGAAGTGGCTGTAAACCATTTTCATATGGTATTCGAAACCATCGCTGACACCTCTGCACATATTTTTGGTATGTGCCTCCAGAGTCCCGACCATCGCCGTCATCTCTTTTCTTTTGGACTCAGTTGTGATGGTAACTTCGTTCTCTTTACAGGTAACAGCCACCTGGGGGAAACTGTACATTGCGTGAGAGCTGCCCTTTTGGCCCCGTCACGCGAAGTTGTGAGCCATCCAGATGGACTTTTACACCATCGGGAATTTTTACAATTCTTGTTGCCGACATGTTTCCCACCTCAGTATACATACCCAAGAAGTTCGCCACCGATACCTTCTTTTCTCGCCTCTTCGTGCGAGATTACACCATGCGAGGTCGAAAGTATCAGGAGCCCGAAGTTCTTGCCGGGCAGGTATTGTTTCTCCCAGTATTCCATCTCATCCATTTGCACAGAAAACCGCGGGGATATCGCACCACAGCGGTTGATTTTGCCCGTGAGGAGAACCTTGAGTTGTCCTCCCCTGCCATCGTCGACGAACTCGAAACTGTTGATATAACCGGCATCCTGCATGATGCGGAGCATCGCACCGAGGAGTTTGCTCGCGGGTTCGATGATGCACACGGATTTGCCGGTATCACCGGCATTTTTTAACGCACACATTCCGTCTGCTATTGGATTACTTCGTGTCATTGTGCATTCACCCTCAGCTCATCTTTTTAAATCCGATTTTACGGGCCCATTCACGGAAACACTGCCTGCAGAACATAATGTGGTATCTGCGTACGAGCCCCTGTTTACGCCCGCACATCTTGCATTCGTTTGCTCCGCGACCATAGATCTTCTTCTGTTCTCCAGCCATTAGCGCACCTCAACCTGGTACTGCTCTTTAAGGAATGCAATCGCATCCTCTTTTTTCACGCGCTGTTTTGCCGGGAGTTTCTTCTGCTCCATGCGCCTGCGGGTGATCCGGATTCCTTTGCGTTCAAGCACAACATTGACATCCATACCAAAAATGCCAACCTGTGGATCGTAAGACATGCCGGGAAAATCAGTGTGTTCTTCAATGCCAAATGAGATATTTCCGCTTTTATCGAACTGGCTCTCAAAGACCGTTTTGTTAATAATACCAATCGAGGTCTTGAAAAATTCCCGGGCCGATTTGCCACGGAGCGTGACCTTGCAGCCGATTGGGGCACCCTTCCGTATAGAAAATGCCGGCTGCGTCATCCGGGCAATACTTCGTATGGGGGTCTGGCGTGTAATCGTTTTCATGATATTTTCAGCCTTTACAAGCTTTTCACCACTCTCGCCGACTCCCATATGAACGACTATTTTGTCGATATAGATATCGCGCATCGATGTCACTGTTCAATCCCCCAGGTTGCTATCGCGGGTGTCTGTCTGCCAACCATATAGATATACGGGGAAATCGTGTCAAAATGCATCTTCGTTGATTCATCGTCAAGGATTATTTTATTGGGTACGCTCCCAGGCATCCTGATAATATCAATGATCCGTGCAACTTTTCCCGAATGACGTCCGCCGATCACCATCGCCATATTTCCAACCTCGAAGGGAAAGTGATCTACGATTTTGAATCTTGTCTCGGGTTCAAGAGACAAAACGATTGAATCACCGGATTTAATGGTATTATCGGCGAGCAGGTTTGCACCATCTCGCATGTTCAACTGGACTTTGCCACCGGCAATAATCGTTTTGCTTTTTACTTTACACAAACGGGTCTTTGCCGCATCTGCATCGATCTCAATTGAGACATGACGACCATTTTTATCCCGCAGGATACGGTAGAACTTGTTGATCTTCGGGAGAGATATAATGTCAAAGATCCCGATTCCCATCTTCGGATCCCTGCAATGCCTCCCGTTGACGATAACATCATTCTGATTGAGGATCTGCTTAACTTCTTTCAGGTTCCTCGCAAAACCCATATGATCGCGGAGCCAGACTACAATCGGCATTGCATTTGCGTTGTGCGGACCGGGTGCGGTTTTTGTGATGAACTTCGTAGTTTTCTTTGCAATGTGCCACGAGTCCGGGGCGTTGAGCCGCTTCAGATGATCAGACATTATTCAGCCTCCCCTAATTTTGCTTCACGCCGCTTATCAGTGAGATTCAGCTTGGTGACCTGTACATTTGACGCATCGATGCCACGGGCGACTTCAGTCCCGTCGGCTTTCGTAGACGAAACCCCGTGAACAACAATTTTAGACTTTTTGGTATCGACGGCATCCACAAGTCCCTCATCACCGACAAAATCTCCCCGGGTCACTTTAACGGTATCGCCCTTAATCACGCGCAGTGTCTTTTTCTTGTATTTTTCCTGAAGGGCGGTGGAAAGTGGGGCGTTAAGGTACTTGGTTTTCACGTGTAAAGGTGCCTGATAGCGCGCTTTTCTCTGTTTCCTTGGTTGTTCGCTTTCTATTCGTACCATATTGCACACCTCACACTATGATCGTAGCCATGGAACCGAGCTTCGGGAACCGTTCTGCCACTTCACGTGCTACGGGACCCTTGATCTCCGTTCCTTTTGGCTCATTTTTCTCGTCGACGACCACAACTGCATTGTCATCGAAGGATACCCGCATTCCGTTGGGCCTGCGCATCTCCTTTTTCTGGCGGATGACTACTGCTCGCACCAGCTTGCGGCGCATATCGGGGGTGCCTTTCTGAACACTTACCGTAGCGAGATCCCCCAGCCCAAGCTTGGGCTGACGGCGCCTGACACCATGGTAGCCGAAGACCGAGATGATCTGTACGGTTCTGGCGCCGGTATTATCGGCGCACGCGAGCCTCGTCCCCGTCGCAAGTGCGCGTGGAATGGTGGACTGCTTCGCCTTCATGGCTGAAGCACCTCGACAACAACAAAAGTTGTGCTCTTCGACAAAGGTCTGCATTCGGCGATCTTCACTATATCTCCAACCTTTACCTGAATGCAGGCAGGATTGTGTGCATGAAGTTTCGAGCTTCGTTTCTCATACCGCTTGTATTTACGGATGTAATGCAGGTAATTGCGTGCTACTACTACCGTTCCCATCATTCGGTCGCTCACGACTTTGCCGGTGATCACCTGGCCGCGCACCGGTAAAGTGCCGTGAAACGGACAATTAACGTCCTGACATTCCTGTTTCGGTGCCTGAACGTCCAATCCAATGTTAAGTGCCATTATTTTATCCTCTTCTTCTCGTGCAGGTTGATTCTCTTTTCAGGAGCCAGAGCCATCACGGATCCATCTATCTCAACAAGTTCGCTGCCTGGAAGGTGCAACTGAAATCTGCTGTGCATCTTGGGGATACGTTTGACCCCGTTTGAGGTCTCGAGAACCAGCAGATTTTTTGTTTCATCGATAATGCGACCGGATAGTCCCCGGTGTAGGGGATTTGTTGCTCCCGATACCAGAACATCCAGTCCAATCAATTCATGACGGAGGACATTCTGGAAAGAGATCATACGGTTCTCCTGCGGTTCTGTTCGGTTATCAAACGTGCAATCGTTCGCCTGAGTTCACCAATATGACCCGGATTCTCTGTAGCGCCACCGGCACTGACTTTCCCATAATGCTGGACAAGCTCCATCCGGAGCTTCTCCATTTGTTCCTGTAATTCTACATCTGAAAGCTGCTGAACATCCCGGGATCGTAATATTGCCATTACTGGTCCTCCATAAACGGTACTTCATCAGGGAGTGCAGGTTCTTCAGTGTCCAGCTCGCCGATGTCCGTAACGGTAATTTTGGGTGTCACGCGTTTCTTTTCCTGTTCAATAATGGAAAAGTGATCCGGCAGTTTTGCACCTGCAGGAACCAGCTTAACCTGAACACCTATGACACCCAGTTTCTTGATAGCAACCGCATAGCCTTTTTCAACAATGGTGTTACTCGGTTCACCGCAGTGTTTAATATAACCTTCAGAAAATTTCTGGGTTCGGGCTCGTGCTCCGGTCAGTTTTCCCGCTATTACGACTTCACATCCCAATGCTCCGGAATCCATAACCCGACGGAGAATACTTGATCCCGCCTTGCGGAAGTACCACCCGCGTTCAAGAGCGTTTGCCAGTCGTTCTGCCATGATCTGAGCGTTAAAGCTGGGATTTGTAACCTGCTGGACTTCGATCTGGGGAGATTCAACACCATAGTTCTGAGCAAGGTCCAGCGTCAACTGGTGAACCAGTTTTCCACCTTTACCAATGACAATCCCCGGTTTTTCTGCAAAGATTGTTACCTGTGTGCCCAGAGGGGTTCTGGCGATGTCCATGCCACCGTATCCTGCCCGTTTCAGCTCTTTTGACAGGTACTTTTCAACACGGGCCTTCCGCACCCCTTCTGAAATAAACTTCTGCTCTACGGCCATTACGCCACCTCACGGACAACAATTTCGATGTTCACGGTTTCACGCACTTTAGGGGTCGCACGTCCCATCGCACGGGGGAAGAAAGATTTTTGGGCCCGTCCTCGGTTTGCCGATACGTGGATAATCTCAAGATTATCTGCATCAAGACCGATATATTCTGCATTCTTCTTGACGGATTCAAGGACACGGATATATGCCTTGGATGCTTTTACCGGGTATCTTCCGGCATCCCAGTTACCCGGAAGGCCGCGCTTATGCGCCACATTACGGTTAAAACGGCGGAACGGTACGGCTTTCTTCAAACCAATAACATCCTTAAGATATGCAATTGCCTCGTTCACACGCTGATGTCTGATGAACGTGGCAATTTCGATCGAATGTTTTGGCGACATGTTAAGTTCATTGGCCTTCGCCCTTGCTATAGTGTCGCCACTTATCTTCTGTGAATAATCAATTCGTGCCATGTTCATCACTTCAGCGGAACATACTTACTGCCTCTTGTCGCACCGATACCGGCACTGCCATGAGAGACCCTCTTTCGTGTCAATGCAAACTCACCAAGGTAATGAAAGACAGACTCCGGCTGAAATTCAACTTTCATAAATTCCTTGCCATTATAAATTTCAATGGATTTACCAACCATCTCTGGCATGACGATCATCTCGCGTAGGTGAGTTCGTATCTTCTCGTCACCTTCTCTGACCTTTGCGAGCAAGGTCTCATCACCACGGGAGAAACCGCGTACCACCTTGCGTCGTGCTCGGGCTGGCATAAGAGGAAGTAGTTCACTGATTCCCATTGCTTTCAGCTCGTCAATTTTGTATCCACGATAGGTGAATTCCTCACGCCTTCGTGGCATTCTCTTTTGAGTCTTTTTTGGTGCTGCCATACCGTTCACTTCCTGCTCTTACCTGTCCTGCGTGCAGCCACATGGCCAACTGTTCTTCCCGGCGAGGTGCCTCGTGCAATCGTTTTCGGCCGACCCGTGTGCTGGTGACCACCGCCACCAAAGGGGTGGTCAATAACGTTCATCGCGACACCACGGACACGTGGCCAGTTTGAGGCCGTGTTCTGCATCTTATGGTATTTGTTGCCTGCCTTCACAAACGGTTTGTCGACGCGACCTCCGCCTGCAACAATACCGACGGTTGCGCGGCAACGGTGATTGAACCATTTGGTCTTTCCACTGGGCATCCTGATACCAACCCGGTCTTCGATCTTATCAATAACGACTGCCTGAACACCGGAAGAACGGACGAATTTGCCGCCATCGTTCGGGCGTGATTCGATATTACAAACGTAGGTACCTGTAGGAATATTCTGAAGAGTGAGCGTGTTACCGTTTTTTACCTCAACATTAGCTCCCCAGGTAATTATTTCTCCAATGCCCAGACCTTCAGTGACCAGCATATAGACTTTCGCACCATCTTCGAGTTTAACGACTGCTATCGGTGCGTTGCGTGCTGGATCGTGTTCGATATCAATGATACTTCCGGTAATTGTTTGTGTATCATCGCCGATATGCTTCAGTTCGGCTTTGTACCGGTGGGATGGTGCCCGGTATGTCGGGCCGCCCTTGCCCCGGCTTTGAGTTGTGATACGATGTCCCATGTTTCCCACCTACATAATGCCAAGCCGACTGAGAATTTCCTCTGCGGCTTTTTCGTTCTCGAAACTCACAATCGCTTTCTTTTCTCCGTGCATGGTCATGAGCGTTCGAATGGTTTTGACATTCTGTCCAAATGATTTTTCAATTTCGCGCTTGATCTGTTTCTTGGTAGCTTGACGGCTGACGAGGAACTGAAGCTTGCTCTGGTTCTCTAAAAGGACCATCGCCTTTTCCGTCACAAACGGGTATTTCAGAACCATTATCTCCCCTCCAGTCGTATCAACGCACTTTCTGTCCAGATCGTAAGGCGCCCTGCCAGCATACCTGGTGCGAGATGCTCAACGTTCAGCTGGTCAATAGTCACAACATCCACACCGGAAAGATTGCGTGCTGCACGCAACGGTTGGTCCGCTGTGACGATGAGAAGGCTTTTTCTTTGCTTGAATCGGCGACCACGCATCTTGCCTCTTCCTGCACGGACCTTCTTGCTCTCCTTCGCCCGTTCGATATCATGATAGACACCAGCGGTTGTGAGCGCAGATATGACGTCCTGTGTACGGACGAGTGATTCGAACTTATCTTCAAGGATCACAGGAACCGCTCCATCGAACCGGTGACCGCGACCGCGAATAAGATCTGCAGAAATGCTTGCTGCTACAGCTGAGCGAAAAGCCTTCTGTTTTTCTTTCTGATTGATCTCTTTTATCAAGATTTTCGCGACCTTCGGAGGATGTGCTTCACGACCTCCTTTTGCCTGGGGAACTTTCGCTGCCCGTGAACCATTCTTGATACGGGGCACATGCGATGACCCGCGACCACTTCCCCATCCGACTGCCGAGGAACAGATACCGGCAAACGGATTCGTTCCATGGGGCTGTCGACGGGTACTCTGAAGGGCAAGAACTGCCTTTTTGATCAGATCGGGGCGGTATTCTTCCGAAAAGAGTTCCGGAAGTTCAATATCTTTCGCGATTCCGCCATCAAGTGTTTTAACCTGTGCTTTCATCTCTGATCATCCCTGTTTACTCTGGACGCTCACAAACTGGATCGTCGGCATCCTGACGACATGTTCACCCAGGCGCATGGCCGGACGAATACGGATAAGCCGTTTTACCGGACCGGGTATTGAACCCTTGACAAGGACATACGGGCTTTTAAGTATACCATAATGGAGGAAACCCCCGGCTGGAGTGATCTCGCTGGAGTTTTCACTGACCCTTAAGATACGCTTGTTAAACTCCGTCCGCTGCTGGTATCCCAGCTGGCCCATCTGAGGTACCTGCCATCGGACATGATGGGGATTCCAGGGTCCGAAGAGTACCGAGATGGCGCTCTTTTCCGCCAACGGAGTGTTTTCGCTTTCGCAGCGCTATACCCCAACGTTTTACCGCGCCATTCGTACCTTTACCGGTTGTGATTGCGGTGATGTCGGCATATGCACCCGTCTGGATGACATTGTTCAGGGAGACTTCATTTCCAAGAAGCCCAACCGCATACTCCCACTGCTTTTTGATGTCGCCGCCACCGACTTTGATCTCCATGAGATCGGGGACCTTTTTCGGAACTCCGGTGAGAATTGCCGGCTGTGTGTAGGAAACCGCATAAATCTCCGCAACCGTACCGGCTGCAACAGCTTCTGAAAATTTCTTCTGCGCAGCTTCCTGGTCATAGTCCTTTGGCAGGGTAATACGACGTCCAAGAACAGCATCAAGCTGATCGGCCCATACTTCTGTCAATGCATGTTTGCCATAGGTATCTCTGGAGTAGGCACGAATCGCAGCGACTTTCATCGTAGGGATTTCAATAACGGTGACCGGCACCATGATTTCTTTTCCCTCTGTCGGACTGCTCTTGTGATCATCTACCATGATAACATGCGTCATACCTACTTTATAGCCAGCAAATCCCTGCAGAATCGGTGCCCCATTATAGAGAGGCCACGATTGATATTTCGGGATCGGGCTCTTTGCACGCTTTCTTGGGCTGAATGCAAGAGAACCACGGCGTGGTCTGTTTATTTTTGGCATGTGTTAATCAATCCTTTTTCTGCGTGTAGGTTATTCCCATTTGACACGAATTACGATTAATCCGAGACTCTATAATTACCCTTGTTGTTGAAGATGCCAACACGCGACGCCATTGAAAAATTAGATAATTCGGGGACACTAGGATCCGCAGTTTTCGGATTCAAGGAAGTGTTGAACATCCGGTTTTTCATGGTTAATGACATAGGGATGATATTTTTCATCCATGAGCTGATGTGCACCAGCTTTTCCTGTCTCGCGAAAGAAGATCCTGACAATAACGCATCCTTCTGCCTGTTAATAAAGCAGCGGGAACGGGCTCGTTGCACGAACGTCGACCCATGCGTTCCGGTCAGATCCAACTCTGTCAGCCTGTTGTGACGAATCACAACTCCTTCTCGGGTTGCCCCCCGCAATCCTGCGGAGTTCACCAATCGGGGATTTCCCACGGCAAAACGGTCTTCCTGTGTCCGGAAGTCTGATCCCGCCGTAATGCTATTTTCAGAATATGCTTTTCATTACATTAGCACATGGATATAGCAGGGGATAACCTCATATCGGCTTCCTTAATTATTGATTAAAAAAGAATATAAACATATGCTAGCAATTTAAAGAATCATGAAACAATAAGCGTATTGACTTATTATTTTAAACATTTTGCATTTATCCGAAATAGACCTCTCCAAGATCGGTGATATATACAATAATGTCCTCACATACACAACGTGCCTTACAACACTGAGGACGGGATTCTCTTAGACGATTTATTAATGAAATCGTATCATACATGACTTTAATGTTAATTTTTTCTGCTTCTCCAAAGATTATGGACGGGACATCGAACAGATCAGTTCCGGAAGGAATAGTACACAGATGAGTTGCATCCAGCGTGTAGAGAAAATCGAGTGTTTCTTTTGCCCTTCGGATATTTTCCATTGCACTCTTTTCTATCGTGCAGACATTCGCTTTTGAGGTGGAGATAATATCAGCAATCTGCTGCTGGGTCAGCCCCTGTTTGCGGTATCTGAGAACTTCCATTTGTCTTTCAGTGAGCAGCCCGTCTTTCATACTATCAAATCCTGTATCCAAACTTAAACACTTTTCGTTAACTCTGTCACATTCTTTTTTGGGTTTTCTTCGGGGTCATATAAAAATGTTAATGCTATAAAAGAATTTTTTTTATCCATTTTTTCGAGGAAAAATGAACATTTCAAAATGTTTATATGAACACCGGGTCATAATAACGTGTTATAAAAAAATTAGGTGATTTAGATGGTTGTTAAAGTAGGAGTTGCTAAACTCGGCAACATTGCAAGTGGTGTAATGGCAGAACTGCTTCTTGATGAGAGAGCAGACCGTGAAGATATGCAGACATTCATGGCGACTAGCGGTACTAAACTCGAGCCGGCGGATGTTGACCGCGTAGTTTCTAACCTGAAGGCCTACAAACCCGACTTCTGTATTGTAGTCTCCCCCAACGGGGTTCTCCCCGGACCAACCGGTGCCCGTGAACAGCTCGCTGCTGCTGGTATCCCAGTTGTCATCATCACTGATGATGTAACCACGAAGAAGGAATGGGAAGGTGTCAAGGCAAGCAAGTTCGGTTACATCATCATGAAGGCAGACTCCATGATCGGTGCACGCCGCGAGTTCCTCGACCCCGTCGAGATGGCGGATTACAATGGTAACCTCGTCAAAGTGCTGGCACTTACCGGTGCATTCCGCAAGATGCAGCTAGCACTTGACAAGGTCATCGACCAGGTCAAGGCCGGAAAGAAGGGCGACGCAATTGAGCTTCCGAAGATCATCATGACCACCGACAAGGCTGTCGATGGTGAATTTACTAACCCCTTCGCCCTGGCAAAGGCACGCGCTGCCCACGAGATTGCCATGGCAGTTGCAGGACAGAATGTAAAAGGCTGTTTTATGACGAAGGAATGGGAGAAATACATTCCGATCGTTGCAAGTGCTCACGAGATGATGAGGAGCGCAGCAATGCTCTGTGACGAAGCCCGCGAGCTCGAGAAGGCAGGCGACAGCATCCTGCGCCAGGCCCACAAGAAGGACGGGATGCTTGTCGCAAAGAAGAAACTTGTTGCAAAATTTGAGTAAATTTTATATTTTTTTTCTTTTTTTATAGAAATATCCCATCTCTTGAAAATGGGTCAGAGCTATAAGCATCAATACTGAAATATCTCATCGATACCCTTTCGTAAGATGAGAAGTGAGTTTAATGTGCAAACGACTATTTGATCCCACAAAAAATATAAGCGTGAATTCGGATGTTTAGTTTCAGGGAAGTCCCCACTGCAAAAGGTACGTTACAATATCGTGAAGAACATCATACCGGGCTCACTTGCAGAATTAGCCCCGATCGGTTAAACCGGCACATTGATCAATCATCATATGTTCCGGTAACTTCGGGTCCCTGTCCCTTCTGCCGGGAAAATGTTTTTTCCGTAACACCCACTTTTCAAGATGGGAACCGTATCATTCGGGGAGAAAGTGTAACTTTCCCCAACCTTTTCCCCTTTGGTGAAGGACATGTAGTTACGGTAATAACCCGTGAGCATTTCGTCCAGACATTCACACGCCAACAGGTGGTTGATGCCCTTTTCAGCCAGATCGAAGCGCTCCAGAATATCGATGGGTATCCAAGTATCAACTGGAATTTTCTTCCATCCGCTGGCGCAAGTCTTGTCCATCCACACATGCAGGGGCTATCGGATTCCCGGCCATCCCGGATTGTCGATCTGTATCTTTGCGCAAGTCAACAGTACCTCATAGATAATGGCATGAATTATTGGGAAGCTGTAAAGGAGAAAGAAAAAGTCTCTGATCGGTATCTATTTGGTGATGAAATTCTGTGGTCAGCTCATGCAGTACCCATTGGCGAACGGGAAGTACGGGGTATTTTGCCCATCTCATCTCTTAGTGAAATGGCAGATTATGTGGATTTGGTGGCACAAGGAATTCTTGAAATCATTTCTTTGTACCGGAAACTTTGTACCTATGCCTTCAATATGTCCATCTTTTTTGATAGGAAAGGAGAGAATCATGGATTTTATGCATTTTGTTCAATTATTTCACGGATTAACCCCAACCCCTCATCGACAAGCGATTCGGCTTTTATGGAACGACTACACCTTGAGCCGGTTATTTTGACACGTCCTGAAGATCTCGGGAATTATTACCGTAACGAATGTCGATAAAACGCCAATTATGATATTTGTCGCTTTCAGGCACCATTGAGGAAAACTTGGTCGCCATAAATTTCACTTCCGTAATATTTGAATAATTTTTTTCAAAATATTCTATAGTTAAATTTCATTCTAAGGGTGAATAATTTTTTTTTAAAAAAAAAGAAATTTGTAAATTTTTAAGGCCTATTGCCTTTTTTGTCTTTCATCAGTATTGGACAGAAAGTTAATTCTGCACTTATACTACGTACTTGCCAAGGAGTCGGATGGATGTAGTCATATCTGGACCGAGCGGTGAACCAAAGATGATCTGGGTGACACCGGCTTTTGTCAGGGCATCACACTTTGCCTTCACCATTTCAGGAGTACCTGCAATGGTAAATGCGTCGATCTCCTTGTCTCCTACGAGTTCTCCAACAGTCTTGAAGTCGAACTTTCCAAGTGCTGCCTTGATCTTTGCAACATTGTTCAGGTCAAGTCCGTGGCGGGTGAGAAGTTCTGGCGGAGATCCTGCTGCAATGAAGGCTGCTACAATCTTTGCTGCGTTCCGCGCCTTCTTCTCATTGCTGTCTATGGACATTGCAGTGTATGCACCGATATCAAAGTTCTTCTTGCCAACTTTTTCAGCTGCTGCCTTGATAATCGGGATTGCAATGGCGAAATCCTTGGGGTTGGATGCGTTGATCAGCGCACCGTCACCAACTCTTCCTGCGAGTTCGAGAACCTTTGGTCCCTGTGCGCCGATATAGATCGGTACTCCTTTCTTGCCGGGCAGGGTCACACCGGTCAGCTTCGCACCGTCATAATCGAAGAACTTCATACCGGTTTTCTTGACTTCCTCTCCGGCACAGAGCTTGCGAATCTGAGTAACCGCCTCTTCCAAACGGGCGACTGGCTTTTCAGCGACGATCGCGAGTTTGGGCAGCGTTGAAAGATCGCCGGGGCCAATCCCCAGAACTGCGCGTCCATCTGAAATCTCATTTAATGTACAGAAGAACGAGGCCATTGCGGCGGGGGTATCCGTGAATGAGTTCATGATACCCGGACCCATTTTCAGGGTTGTTGTTGCCTGCGCAATTGCTGCGAGGGTGGGGTAGCAGTGGCGGTTGTTGTAGTGGTTAGTGATCCATGCAAAATCAATATCTTTGGACTCTGCAAGTTTACAGAAGTTTACTACTTGTTTTACGTTGACATTTCCTGGTACAAATTCAATTCCATATGTCAAGGTTTGTTCACCTCATTTGTGTATTACCGTCCATGAAGTTAAATAAATTATCATTTTGCGTTGACCCTTTTTTGCTATCCGTTCAAAATATACCCATTTTACCGTTTTTTTCAAGATGGATTCTGCATTAAAGTGCCGGAGCGGAGATGAACGCACCTAGATATGTTCGATCAACCGTTTCTCTGACGTTTTAGACAATCAGAGTTTATTACGTAATAATCAGGTTCTATTTTCTCAAAACTCACCAAGCTGGAACAATAGCATAAACTGCAACCCAAATGTAATAAATTAGGGTTTTTTTTCCAGAAAGATTATTTTAAAAAAAATTTGACTTATATATAATTAAAGAGCATTATCCTATAAGATATTGAACTTCGAGCAAAATAATAGTACATCAATCTTAACAAATCTTACAGGAGTTAAATCGGGATTTATTCATGCGAATTCTAGCAATTGGATTAGGTGGTGCGGGCGGCAGAATTGTAAATAGTCTCTATACGACAGATCGACGTAGTAGTAAAGTAGCGTGTGTTCAGGCGCTTGCGATCGACGTAAATTCAGAGGCATTAGATCAGCTTGGAAGCCTGCCTGGTGATGCAAAACTTTTTTTTCCTCCCTTCGATCCGGATCTTCGTCCGGAAGGAAACGGAGATACGCAGACTGCAACAATCGATATCGGTGAAATTGTTTCTCGTGTCCAGAATTTTGAAAGTGGCGAGATGGATGCAATTTTTGTTTGCTGCGGGCTTGGCGGCAGTATGGTAGATGTTGCGCCTCACATTGTCGCTTCACTTCGTTCTTCTACTGCAGAACCGATCTTTGGACTCGTTACACTTCCTTGTCTTGCCGAGGGGGAGCGTCGGTCAGCAAAAGCAGCCGATGACATCGAGATGCTGTCACCCCTCCTTGATGGGATTATTCTTTTTGATAATGAAACATGGTATAAAAAAACGAAAGCTCAACGATCAACCCTAGTAAAAAAAGAAAAAGGGTTGGCAGAAAAACTTGGATTCAGGAAGAGCGAGCCTGATATTTCCCCGGAACTTGCCACTTATTTGCTCCTGAACGAAGCCGTTGTCAGGAGGATAAGTCTGATCCTGAGGGCAGGGGAGTTTAAAGCGGATGGTGGACTCGATCTTGCAGAGGTGGTGCTGGATTCAGGTGAAGTTCTCAATACCATGAAAGGAATGGGCTTTATTACGATCGGATATGCGGTTGAACGTCTGCCTCATCATCCATTAGGTTTCTTAACCAGCTGGCACCCGGCGGGTCTTTTCCCCGATGCTCATAAAATAAAAGCTTCACGGATTGTTGACCTTGCAAAACAGGCAATTTATCACGAGATATCGACACCCTGCGACATGACAAGCGCCCATAAGGCATTGATTCTTATCGCCGGTCCATCTCATGAGTCTGTCTATGAAGGGATTTATGACGGTCCGCAAATGGATTGACCGAAGCATAGCCGGTCTGGAAACGAGATCCGGGGATTATCCCGTGATGAATACAAAGAACGTGGCAATCATCATCATGCTCTCCGGGCTTGAAAATATTCCCCGTATCACTCGAGCTCAGGGAAATCCAGAACCAGTTTAAAACCACTCATCAGGAAAGTCTTCCGCACTTAAAACGATCGGTCACCGGAATAGTTCAGGCATCAGAACATGCCGATCCAATAAGCGAAGAGATCGGGTTATCAGTCATGCATGGTGAAAAGATATTGAAAGATGAGAGGCTTGTTCTTCCCCTTAAATCACGAAAGGCACCTTATATACTGGATCCTGAAAAATTCCAACAGGTTGAAGAATATTATCCAGCTGATCATGATGAGGATCAACAATCGATAGTCACGCGAAATCCATTTCCTGATAAAAGCTTCTCGGACGAAATAAACACCAGAGAGAAAACAACAAACCTTCTCACTGCACAAACAACCGTTGCCAAAGATGTTAATCAATCTGAATCTCCAAACAAAGATAAAATGAAATTGTATGGATCTCCATCACGAAATCGGCTGGTTGCGCCGGCTCATACTAATCGGTCCATAGAATCTTCGCCCTTCAGTTCCCCACCTGCTTCGTCAGCTCATGAAACACCTCAACACAAAAAATCAACATATGGCACAGATTCCCAGCCTGAGACTCTCCATCATCCAGGGGATGAACGGCTAAGAACGAAGGAAACAGAACGCCAAATCATAGAGAGGGAATTACAGCGACAGCGAACTATGGCAATCACTGGTCATAAGTCAAAGACAGGATTAGGATCGCAAACGCACCCGGTGCGTCCAACGGAAAATGTCAGAATAAAAAAGGAAATTTCAAAAAAGATGTCAGTTCATGATGAGCCTGAATCAGATAATTCTGCTGGAGTCCCCCCATTGCTCCCCGAGAGGAGAACTGTGATCATACAAAGAAAGAGGGTTCATTCAGTGTTACGGGAAACTCAGGCTCAAAAGCAAGAGAATCAGGACATTTCAGGTAATAACGATTGCAGTTCTCCGATCAAGAATTCTGAGGAATATTCCAAGCAATCAGACTCCGAAGGGGTGAAGATTGAGAACTGGAATTCTGCAAATAAGTCAAAAGACCCCATTTTCGGTGGAAAAGGAATCGCTGGATCTGCTGGTCCTCAGGTGCGGGACTCTGCACTCATTCATACGAATCTGAAATCGAAAAAAAAATCCATGGAATCAAAGGATATGGATTAATCCGAAGGCGTTGATCTCAACACAGAGGTATCAAATCACCGGATAAATGAGATAAGACATCCAAAAAAGATGATTTCTCAAGGATCTGATCAATTTGTATCCATAACTTTTGCAAACTGAATGTTACCGGCCCCAATCTCAGTTGTAATCTCAATACCGTGTTCTACGGTATTTCCAATATAGTTCAGTCCGCTGAAAGCAACTATTGATAGTCGGAAAGGATTTGCGGGCAGGTTGAATACCTGAGTTCCCATGACAACAGGAAAAACGAAGCCGGATGCATTCATCTGACAAATTGTTTCCTCGACCTGCTTTTTTGCGGAACATGGGACTTCGCGTACATTTGCCAATGCAATACCGGATTTAGACTGCGAATATCTTGATATTGATGTAAGTCCTGATGAAATAAAAAGTTCGAGCGGATCAATGGTCGTCCCCCGGTAACCGATCAAATCTTTGAATCGCTTTGGTATTCCCTGTTCGATCTCCAGCCTTCCACCATACGCCATCTTTACAGGAACGCCATTTCTCTGGAACACACCGTCCATAGAGATACTGCAAATGGTAATAAACCCTACAGATCCTGAAGGAACCCGGGGATCGTGATCGACTATCCGATAAGAATTGAAAAAACCGCACCCGGCTTTCACAACTTCATCAAATGCAGATTTAACTTTTTCAAATGACTCTAGGGGAACAATTGAAAGATTATAAGCGACATCACCTGTACCGGTTGCAGGATCAAATGTGCTCCGATACGCAAGACGCTCCAGCTTTGAGATGATAAATCCTATCCGGTCATCAACAAGTGCATTATCCGTCTCATCAAGTCCGGCCCTTGTCAATATCCTACCCAGATTACCGATCTTTTCTGTGAACCCCATCGTGTCAAGGTAACTGAGATAATACTGTACTGCCCGATCACTGAGAATAAAACCCCGTTCTGCCATGAGTTCGGACAGACGTTTCGCTCCGACAGGATCGTGGTGATCTTTAAGAATCCGGAGAATTTCGATGTATTTTCTTTCGGTGCGAATCATGCTCACTTTGCCTCCACTGCCCCCCGGCTATCCTGATAGCGACCGGAATAACACTGGTTGCTCTCCCTCACTTCATGAAGTATCATCTGCACCACACGCTCGTGCTTTCTGATGAGGATGTCATCGCCTCCCAGATTGGTCAGGCAGAGAGTTAATTGTCCACGAAAGCCCGGGTCGATAAAACCTCCCCCAAGAAGAACGCCACGCCTCCCAAACGAGGACCTGCAACGAAGAGTTCCTGCAAGATCTTTAGGTATCTCAACCCATTCTAACGTAGGCACAAGCGTACAGGTTCCTTTTGGGAGATGCATTTCCCCGGCAGCTCGCAGGTCATACGATGCAGGTTGCTGACTTTCAGTGCTGTATGGGCTGATAACAAGATTTCCCATCGAACAGTCGCGGTCAAGACGGCGGGTTATTTCCGGGGCTGATAGAATCATTCACTAGATTATCGGTAGAAAATACTTAATATCTTCTGGTATATAAGAGATGAGAAGGATCCATGGGGTAGAGGACATCCTCTTGGGCTTCGAACCCAAGGACGCGGGTTCGATTCCCGCTGGGTCCGTTTTTTTTTAAAAAAAATTATATATCGTTCTTTCTCATCACATGTCTATGCTTCCGGCCACCAAACATCCTGATGATACCAACCAACATAAGGATGACAAGTGCTCCGAGTACAATCAGGGTAACAAAGCCCCAGTCGAGATTCTTTTGCATGATAAGGGTTACGGATACAGATTCATTTCCCTGAACAAACTGTTTCTGGATCGAAACAGACTGATAGGTATCTTTTACAGCTGTAATATTATAAACTGTATTAAATTTGACCTTTGTTCTGTATTGACCGTGATCATCAGTGAATCCAGACGCATTATCATTGATAAAGATGGTGGCATTTGGCACTATTCTCTGGTCTTTTTCCTCGACAAAAACGGTAAGATCTGCATTTTCAAACGGCATCACAAAGGTAAAATCTTCCCCCGGACTAGCTATGACTATCGTGCGATTCAGTGATGCATAACCGGTCTTTCTGACTTCAACCGGATAGGATCCTGAAACAAGGTTGGGAAAGGTAGCGCGCCCGAATTGATTTGTCGTTCCTGCAAGAGTTCCATTAATATAAATACCGGTGCCATTCAGAGGAACGTGATTTCCATCAAAAACAGAAATGAAAGCTCCAAGTGATGCTTTTTGAAGTGTGACTAAGTAGAGTGCATCAGTTTCACTGACTAATCGCGATTCATTGAGAGTCTCATAGCCGGCCTTTCTAATCTCTATGATGTACACTTTAGCCCGATCAAGAGGGATTGTCAGAACTCCCCGGGTATCGGTTTTTCCCGTGAAGGCATTATCAATCCACACTTCTGCATCGGGAACCGCCGCCATGCTCCCTTTGTCTTTAAGAATAAACGTAAACCGGTTTATCGGAAGCATCCAGAATTGAGCATCTATATTTTCAGTCACGGTATCGATTGTTCCACCCCGTGACTGGTATCTGGTATCGGTGATATCAATAGAATACACTGTAATCGGATTTACCGTAAAAGTTACTGCCCCATCTATATCTGTCACATTTGACTGCGCCAGATCTCCCGAAGAGATGTTAACTTTGGCTCCGGATATTACTCCAAGAGAATCAGAATCATAAAGAGTAACTTTCAGATTTATATTCTTCCGGCTCAGGTTGACAAGTGCTGTTGTTACATTTTTTTCTATTAATTTTTCCCAGTCGTCATATCCCGTCATCGAAACCCTGATAAAGGTATCATTCAATCCGGAATGATTGTAGAAAACCTGACCATTCGTATTAGTCCTGCCAAAATTGACCCCATTAATGAAAACCGATGCGCGAGGAATAATTGAATTATCTATATTATCATGAACGGTGATTTGCAGTATTATTGCATGTGCAGAGCTGCAGAGAATAAGAATGCACAGCAGGGTAAAAAGGAAACGATTTCTCTGTCTGTTCATAATGAATATCGCTTCCTGTACATATTTGAGCACATCGGTCTAATACTCCGATAATGACGAAACCCGATCCAGCAACATTCCTTCTACAAGAATTGGCATGAGATGCCGTCCATCCTCAATCGCTTTCTGCAGTCTCCAGCTCCTTTCGGCATAAATAGTAAAAAGTGGTTCCCCGGCTTTGATGAGATTGCCCTTTTTGGCATGCAGGAGAATGCCGGCGCCAGGATCGTGGGGAGCTCCTGCGATACGGGCGAGGGAGATAAGTGACTGGTTGTTCATTTCGATCACATACCCGGATGATGGGGCGTTCACAACAAACTGGTGTTCTCCCGGAATGATATCCCCGGATTTAACATTTGGATCACCCCCCTGGATCTCTATAATCTGGCGGAATTTCTCGAGCGCTTTCCCCTTCTGAAGTATTTCCTGTGCCAATGCGGTACCGGTACCTCGTGCCGCTTTGCCTGACATCTCAAGCGCTATACCAGCAATTGACAAACTTTTCTGGATAAAAGAGTTTGGTTCAGGGGCACCCTCGAGCACACGGAGAGCTTCAACCACCTCCAGCTTTGGACCTATGCTGCGCCCAACGGGAATATCCCCATAAGTAAGGGCACACTCGACCTTCATGTTTAGCCGTTCTCCAAGCTCGATAAAATCCCTGGCGAGTTTCCTTCCTTCCTGAATGCCGGGGACCTTTGTATGTAATCCGACGGGTATATCGATTACAACCAGATTTGCCCCCACTGCAAATTTTTTTGCCATGACGCTGGCCAGCATCTGTCCGCGGGCGTCGATTTTAAACGGATACTCCTGAAGGATGATGCGATCGTCTGCAGGGGCAATGTTGGTTGCACCCCCCCATACAATAACTCCTCCGACTTTCTCCGTCATCTTCTGAACTTCTGATGCAGAAAACTCGACATTCGCCAGGACTTCCATGAGATCCGCAGTGCCACCTGCCCCGGTAATTGCACGCGAACTTGTCTTTGGTATCTTAAGACCGCTTGCTGCAAGGATAGGAACAACAAGCAGGGAAATCTTATTGCCGGGAACGCCGCCGATTGAATGTTTGTCAACAATGGGTCTGGATGCAAATTTTATCCGTTCTCCGGTTTCAACCATTGCACGTGTGAGGTGTTCCACTTCATCCATCTCAAGCGGATTGATATACGATGCAATGATAAAAGCCGTAAGTTCCGCTGAGGATAGATCGTCGCTTACAACATCTTTGATTATTGTCAGCATCTCCTCTTTTGAGAGCTTTTCCGCCATCCATTTTCTTTTTGACATAGTCAAGAGATGCCGGTCTTGCCGCTTCCCTGACTTCTATTTCCGCATCTTCATCCAGATGAAGACGTTCATTAGTGAAGCGGAAGACGCCAATCGTTCCCTGCTGTGCGATGGTCGACGTTGTTTCTACAAAAGCCGCCACCGAAAGACCATTTTTTGGGTTGATTACCTGAACCCTGTCACCATCAAGCACCCCAATGCTGCGGGCGTCAGCACGATTAAGCAGTACACCCCGTGACGCAATATCCAGGTTTTTAACTCTTAATTTCATTGATATGATCCCCTCAAGTAGTCAGGTATCCCGTCCTTCTCACATCTAGTGTTGACTGCGTTGGACCATAAAAGAATACCATTCCGTGAATTCAGAGTGGAAAGTACGGCGAGAATCCAGACAGGAGTGAAAAAAGCACGATCTACATTTTTATTATGAAGGGATTTTAAAAAAAAAGAAATTTTAGATTTTAGTTCAGTGCCTGCGCACAACGATAAACGCAATCGCACCGAGACCGATTAATGCAATCAACGCACCAAACCCTGGCGTCGTAGTCGGGGTTGGGGTGGGGGTTGCAGTTGTCGGGACGGGTGTTGGTGGCGTGGTCGGAACTACAGTTGTTACAACGGGTGTCGTGGTTGCCGTTGGGGCAGGGCCTTCAAGAACGTTGAACAATGCAGTGCCGGTCGCATCTTGGATGACTGCGTCCATGGTAACAATATACTCGTCTGGTTTGAATGTTGATGCGTCAACATCGAACGAGAGTGCATTGAGACCGCCGTCACCTGCAGTGACTTTAATTGTACCGGTTGCGCCGCTGAACTCTCCGCTCTGGCTCTTCTGAGTCGGCTGGAATGATGATGAGTAGACCTGTACGAGGATTTCGTCATCTACCGCGAGGTTGGTCTTTGCAGTGATGGTGAACTTGTCGCCAACATGCCTGTCGCCAATCGGGTCGATGGTGATCGTGGGTTCCTCAATCAGGAACTGGAGCTTGGTGTAGGTATCGTCGACATTCGGGTCGTTGATAGCCTGAACAAGTGCCTCAGCTGCGTCGGATCCCTGGAGGCTTCCGGGTCCGTTGATCAGGAAGATATTGGCTCCGACTGTGTTAAGAACCTCGTTCCTGACGTAAATTGCAGTAGCGCCCGCAAGGCGACCGCTTGCAGATGGGCTGAGGTCAATATCGAACTGGTTGTTTGCCATCGGGTGCTGAACAACGACGAAATACTGACCTGAGGTGAGTGACTTGGTATCTGCCTGCTTGAGCTGGTACTTGAATGACGAGTCGGCGTTTACAGACTCTGTCTGGTAGAGAGCGAAGTTCTTACCGAGTACCCAGATTGCAACACCGGGTGATGGCTGACCTTCAGCGGTACCAGTGATGTAGAGTCTGTCACCCTTTGCAACAGTAGACTGTGATGCGGTTGCAGAAACGAACGGCTTCTTGATGATGATGGAAACCGTGCCGTATGCTGCATTGGCAATATGGTCTGCTGCACGGTCCACTGGCTGGCTCACTGCATAGACAGTGTAGGTACCTGCATCGAGCGGAACTGTTGCCGTTCCCCACTTGTAGGACCATGTGTTGTCGCCCGCTACATCTGCCGTAACAAATGTATCGGTGTTCATGTTGATGACACTGCTCCGCGGAGCAATAAGCTGCGCACCATTGTCATTAAGGTTCGGTCCAATGATGAACAGGTACGTCTTGTACGATTCGGTGTTTGTACCGGAGAACTTGATCTCCTCACCAAGGTAGTAGCTCTGATCGCCGGCTGCGACGATTGTGACTGCACCCTTCTCGACATTCACGTCAACCTGGTCACTCTTGAAGGAGGGGCTGGCGATAGTTCCGAAGTTCTGTTCAACACGGATTGTGTACTTCTGGGCTTTGGTCCAGTTTGTAGTAACGAATTCTACGGTTCTGACACCGGTCGGCAATGTTTTAACATTTACGCCAACGGTGGTACCGAATCCGGTATCGACAACATGGCTTACATCGTCAAACACTATGCGGCCTGCACCGGCATTCTGGAATGCATAGCCAAGAGCAGACCCCGTGGTATTAACTGCAAATGCTCTTTGCGCAACTGCACTGCCCTGGTTTGCATCAAAGGTGACGCCATCCTGACCGACATTGACCATCGGGGGCTGTCCGTCAAGTCCGCCTCCCATATTGGAAGTGCCTTTGACCCAGAGAACGTAGGTTGTCTTGGGCTTACCGGTGATAGTTACAGAGAACGGCTTGCTGCGGACAACAGAATCCTTGTTTGCTTCAATCTTCACGGTGTTGGAAACAAGTGAGACGGTAACGGTCTGAGAGATCGTCTTTGTGGTGTAGTCCACGCCACCGTTCTTATAGTTGTCCTTCATGTTGTTGAGCTTGGACTCTGCGTAAACGGTGTATGTCCCAATTGCGTATGCCTGCTGACCGTTTGCGTTAAGGGCACCTGTTGACCAGTTGCCTGTCGCTCCGGGAGTTGCTACGGTACCGGGCTGGAGACCCCAGAAGTACGGGGAAACCGATACGTTCAGCGAGCTGAGAGGCTCGAGTTCTCCGCCAGTGGTGGCTGATTGGTTATACAACTGGGTGAATGTGGCACCTGACTCATCTTTTACCCGGATGTTAATGTACCCATCGCCAGCCATAGTGTTGAAAATGGGGTTCCTGTGTACTGGGTCAAGCGCACTGATCATGTTAGTGGAAATCTTGAATCCAAGGTTCTCACCCTGCGGGACCGACTTGCTGGTCACGTCTGAGCTCTGATCCCAGTCCCAGATATTGACAGATAGTGTCGGGTCCTGAACGTTGAATGCTGGTGCTACTGCTGCGTTCGTGACGGGGTCAAGCGTATACCAGTTACCGGTATAGCCGACAAAGGTGTCACCGACAGTGAATGAGCTGGCACCTGCAAGAGTACCAAAATCAAAGGACTGTGAAAAGGGCGTCGTAGCAACAACTGCGGCTGATGCCCACCAGCCTATCTTAGTGTGACCGGCAAGGGCACTTGTTACATTGAGTCCCTGTTCTCCAATATACACTGTTGCGCCCTGGTTGATGTTGTTCGCTACTACATAGTAGTTCCCGTTGTTGACTGCCGATACCGGCAATACTGCAACGAGCACGAACAACGCGAGTGCAACGAGTGCGATAGTTAATCGCTTAGTCATTCTTTCAATTCCTCCAAAGTTTACATCATACATTTCAAGCCGGAGAACAATTTCGACAAATGCCGAATATCTGTTCTGCGAGCCCCATACTCCGTTTAGACGGAATATGAAAGAGTATTTGTAAAAGAGCTAATATATCCTTTGTGGTTGTTTTTGTTGGGTTTTCCGGGCGTTATTTGCTCATAATTTTTAAAAATGCACAATAATATAGATTTTTTAGGTTCTCATTCAGATCTTCTGAAAATTTGCATTCGGGCGAAAGTCCTGACAATTTTGGTATATATGTCGCGCATGGTTTCATGATATTTATTATGATATATTTACATTAATGTACAATATCAAACATTGAAAACTTTGTCCTTTGTCCTTCTTTAACTTCAATCCATTTTCGATCTATCACAATTATCACATACTATTATTTTATCCGGAAACTGAAAGGAAGTTTATTCGCTTTGGTTTAAATGTTTAAATTTTGTTTGTACTTAATTTGAAATAACTAAGTGTAATCTCTCTATTAAACCCAGATTCAATCCAACAAACATATACAACGTGACTGTTAACCAAATTGCCATGAGAATAATCCGGGCGCCGAGCATCGGGCGGGCACATGAGCTTGTCGTTAAAATGATCCTGGAAAAGGGCTGGATCCTGCAGACAGAAGATGCCGACGCGACTGTAGAGTATGAGGAAGTTACCCTTCAGGTAGATACTCCACTGGCAGAACCCACGGTAAGTCTGCACTCCCGTTTCCAGCAGAGATTTGTTGAGCAATATGCCAGAGATCTATTACAGGGTTCCCATGCTACCTTTGAGTATGACTACCATAGCAGACTCTTCAACTGGGGGGAGCAGCTGGTTGCCGATGGTCAGCCGGTACATATAGACCAGATCGCGTATATTGTGGATAAACTTGCATCCCAACCGACATCGCGGCGTGCGATCGCAATCACGTGGAACCCGGTGATTGATGAGAAGCTTGAAGCCTGTCCCTGCCTCCAGCTTATTCAATGCATCCTGAGAGAAAACAGACTTCATATGCGAGTGATTTTCCGGTCAAATGATATGCTGACTGCGGCAGGGGCCAATATGTATGCTCTTGTCCAGCTCCAAAAGTCACTCGCTGATAAACTCCGGGTTACGTGCGGGGTATATTCCCATATTTCCCTGGTCCCCCATATTTACTATCTCCGCGACATTCACGATATTGAGCCATTCTGCAGCAAGGGAGAGGTTATTCAGCCTATCAAAGAGGTTTGTCAGGCATGCCCGGAAGTGCAACCGCGCACAAAATGCATAACCGGATGCAGTCCGTCACCTTAATTAAGATCCAGCAGCAAAAATAAGAGACGCATAGCCCGGTAGTGTAGCGGTCAATCATGGGGGACTCTGGATCCCCCGACAGCAGTTCGAATCTGCTCCGGGCTACTTCTTTTCAGTGTATAATTTTCATCAGCGGAATTTATTGGTCTGAGTGACAGTTGTTATGCAAGAATAGCCGGGCAGGATGCAACATATGAAGACGGCCCCGAAAGTACCCGGCACCACCGATGCTGAACTCGGGTATTTCAAGATCGCTGACCCGGAAAAGATTGGCAATATTTCCACCAGATAATGTCCCGATCGTCCCGCTCGCGAAGGCTACTACTGCCGCAGTCAGCCCGGTTCCGCCCGAAAAAAATACTCCGACCAGAAGTGCAGTAAGTCCGGGAATCAGCAGGGGTACACGAATGCCGGCACCCGGCACAAAACGTGTTGAAACAAAGGTAATGGCTGCTACAATGATGATTCCCACACATACAATGAACAACAAGCTTGTGCCCGCGATCATAACTGCTTGGTAAAGCAAATATGCGGATATACCTGCAGGTAGGATCGTTCCTCCAAGATTACAGGTTATAGACGTATCCCACGCATTACAGGAGTCGTGAAGCGGAATGTCATGACACGATGCATCCGTCCGGGAAATCCGGATTATTTCACGACGGATGCAATATACCGGGATATTTACCAAACTCCCGAATATCATCAGGAGAATAACCGTGAGCGCGGAAATCCAGGAAAAACCCAGCCTTACAAAGGCCGCCCCGATTACGCCGAGAACGAACAGGGGGATGATAATGATTAAAAGGACGATAAGAATGATGATGGCGATCACGGAAAGCGGACCGGCAGAAAAGAATCGGACTCCATCGCTCATATTAATCCCTTACCGTTCCGGTTTTGTACAAACGATCGCTGCGTGATCTGCATGGAATGGAGCAAGCCATTTACTTTCCTTTACTATAATTCCGGATGAGGTAAGAATGTCAAGGGTATCACAAAAGACATCCATGGGATCTTTTCTGACATCCACACTTCGGGTTTTGAGCATAAGAATGAGGCTCCCCCCGGGTTTTAAGAAGACAGAGTTCCGAAGCAAAATTGCAGCCTGATCTGGCTGAGCTACATCCTGATAGATAAGATCCACAGATTCCACGAGCGGGGCGTACTGTTCAGGGCGGGCTGCATCCGCCAGGAGTGGTATGATATTCCTTCTCCTCCGGCATACTTCGAGAAGATCCTGCAGGGGGCGTGGGGCAAACTCAACGGCATAGACCACTTCGACATAATCTGCTACGTGGGATACGGTAGTTCCGTTTGCCGCTCCAAGGTATAATACTCGCATCTCCCGGGTGAGAGCGACGCCAGACCCCAAATGATAAAGCGCAGAAAGCTTACTACGGTAAGGATCCCAGACCCTTGCACCGCCAAGCATCCGTTCACGGTAAACCCCCCCTTCACCTGGAGATACCAGCACATCACCAATCCATATCATGGTTCTCTCCTCACGCCTGTTGCATCGATGCGCTTCTGCGCTGATTCGAGAAAATCCGGCGCTGTCACACCCCTGAAATAATCAAGCCGTGCTGCAATAGCAAGTTTTCCGGCGAGCACCCGGGCAACTTTGCCTCTGACGTCATGGGGGGCGTTATGCACCCGACGATGCTGAAAAATTATCCCATGCTTGGGACAGGGAGACTTTGTTTTCAGATGCGAGAATAATGCCGTCCGGGCACCCAGAACCTGGATCGCACTTGCTGAAAGCCGGGAGAGAGGAAGAAGGCCTCCGGCACGCGACATCAATCTTGCAGCCACAAGCCCTCCGATAAGTGCACTTGTATTTGGCATTACATCATTTGCCCGCGCTGAAACTTCCTTCGCGAGAATAGTCCGTGTAATTCCCAGCTGCTCGATCTCGCCTGCTACCATGCCAAGCGCTCCCTTACTCATCTCATGCATCGTTTTTACTAATGCGAGTGCCGGGGTCCGGTGATACTTACGGGAGAACGCCGGGTGCCGGATAAGATACCACTCTGCTGCTTTTTCAGAAAGCAGGTTAATAACTGTATCAATTTCATCAAGGGTCCTGACCATCTGGAGCAGTTCAGCATCTTTTCTCGAATACTGCTCACGTATGGAACGTTCGGCAACAGCAATACAGACGGCCTGTAATCGGGAAAGATAATCATGCCGGTCACGAAAGACACCACACAGAACTGCCTCTTCCCAATCGGCGGGGGCATATGTATCACGGAGGGTGAAAATCGATTGAACGCGTTCGATAAGGGAGTTTGTATCTCCAGTGCATGATATGCAGCGACCGTTATTGATGTCCCCAAACCAGTAAGACTGCATTAAAGGAAATTTATGATTCTTGGCTGTATAAAATAATAGATCATCGGATAGTGAAATGCATATACGGCAGCAGGGTCATATCAAGGGGATGCCAAACGAATAGAGAATAACAGGCAGCATGATTGCACCCATGCAGTACACTCTCGGTACATTAACAAGCCAGGGAACAAGGCCTAATGCAGTCGCAAGGATAAGGATAATTACTCCAAACGGACCCGTAAGAATGATACTTAATACGATAATAAACACAATAACCGAACGGTTCAGCACTTTGCCATCTATCCCGTTAAACCTACCCGCAGTTCGGGACAAGGAGATAGTAATTATATATCCAGCAAAGGCGGCAAGAACACCTACTACGGTCAGTTCACTCATAGTAGGGAGAGGGAGCTCGGAAATGGCAACCATCACCCCGTTGCGCATCCTCGACAACGCGAATAATGCAGCAAGTCCAATGAAAGCGTTTGCCGTATTCGCTGCGTTTGTCGCCAGAATGTATGCCCGGCGGTCCTTATCATATCCGATGATCGAAGCAAGCACGCCGTTTGCAGATGCGGTGGAAAGTCCGGGAAGCCACCCGACAGCAATTCCTGCGATGGTTCCAAGAAACGAGCATTTTATGATGGTTCGCCCTTCCATTCTTATACCTCTGAAATTCTGCTCGGGTAATACACCTTGAGAAGCAGTGATAAGAACCGAAATCCCAAAAAGTCCGGTGAGGAGGGGCATAAGGATCGAACTGCCTCCGGCAAGCGTATGCCAGCTCAGGAAAGCGTAGTGGAGTGCAAAGATCCCAAGAATGCCCGATACCAGAAACAGTCCGAACCCCCAGCCCGGGCACTCGCTGGTAACGATCATATACCCGATGGATGCAATCAGGAGAATCCCGATCCACCAGTCAAAGAATGGCTGGAGAGCGGGGAGAAGAAAAAAACATATAACCGACAAGGGAACTGCGATGACCATCGCACAGGCGCTGCCAAGCGCGGCTATCCTCACAGCCTCTTCTCCATTTCCCTCAAGGCAGAGCGCATGCGCTGGTAATACCGAAAGAGAAGTGTCGGCATCCGGTATACCCAGAAAAGTACTCGGAACGGCATCCACAAATGTGTGGGTGATGAGGGCTGCAAACATCGCACCGGCAAGGACCAGGGGGCCAAAAAAGAGACAGGAGTGCAACCTGAAAACTCAGGAGCACTCCTGCAAGAGTGTTGGCATGTACACCTGGGATGATCCCGCTTATTGTACCAAGCAGTATCCCGATACCTGCGCCAAGAAGGATCTCTTCCATTCACAAGAATGTTGGAGAATGAACATAAATTCACCGAAATGCATACCATCATAACGTTATGAGGGTGATGAATCCGTAATGAAAATTGCAGTCACCCGGCTTGCTGGGAAGGAGAAATACGATGCAATCCGCTGCGCGCCGTACGGACATACCTGCTATAGCGTTCACCCTCTGCACTCTGAGATAAGATCTGATGAGATCAAAGCGTTCGTCGAAGCAGTGGATCGTAATGAGTTTGACTGTCTTTTTTTTACTAGTGCACTTCCCGCAAAGCTCATCGCCCCGCTTCTGAACCGACCCCCCCGGATAATTGCAATCGGACCGCAAACTGCAAAAGAACTTCAGCAATCTGGAATTAATTGTGAAACTCTTACCAGTTTTTACTCCCGGGATTTTGTTCCCTATCTTGGAGAGTGGATCCGGGGAAAACACATCGGTATCCCGCGGGCGGACGTACCGAATCCCGCACTGATCGACGCAATTATATCCGCGGGTGGGATAACTCACGAATTCCGTTGTTACAAGCTGGAACCAACAGGAGAAAACCTTGACCTGAAAGATGCCGAAGCCATACTTTTTACAAGCGGTATGTCATTTGCTAAAGCAGTATGGAGCAGAGATCCGGAACTGATTGTTATTGCAATCGGGGAAATAACCGCTGATGCAATGAAAAGAGCGGGGACTAATCCGACGGTTATCGGTGATGGTTCGCTCGAGGGGTCACTGCGAGCTCTGAACGCTCATTTAGCAAAAAACGGAGCATGTACTCAATGACAGGAAATGAGGACAATACAGGCATTATCCACCTCTGGCGTCATGCAGGGATTTTTATTATGGATAAACCCAGGGGGCCGTCAAGCCACCAGGTTGCGGCATGGGTTGGAAGGATGCTCGGCTGCCAAGTGGGACATGCGGGAACGCTCGACCCGCAGGTCTCCGGATTGCTTCTTGTCATGCTCGGCAATGCTGTGCGCCTTGCACCGCTCCTTCTCCAGCATGACAAGGAATATATCTGCCTGATGCGGCTCCACGCGGATGTGAACAAAAACCGGATCGAACAGGCAGCCGCGGAGTTCACCGGGAGACTCTACCAGCGCCCTCCACGGAAAAGCGCAGTAAAGCGTGTACTCCGGATCCGTACTATCCACAGACTTGAAATTCTTGATAGCGAAGGGCGTCTTGTCCTGTTCCGTATCCAGTGTGACGCCGGGACTTATATCCGCTCACTTTGCCATCATATCGGACTGGCATTAGGTGCAGGTGCGCACATGGTTGAACTGCGTCGGATAAGATCGGGTGCTTTCAGTGAACAGGAGATTCATACGCTCCATGATCTGCAGGATGCCTGCGTTGCCGCAAAGAAAGGGAATCGGATTCCTTTATCATCGATGATCCTGTCAGTAGATGCGGCAGTGCCGGATCTTCCGACAGTCATTGTCCGGGACACGGCAATAGATGCCATCTGCCGCGGCGCAATACTTGCGGGAGTCGGCATTGTCAGATGTATGGATTTTAAAAAGGACCAGACTGTTGCTGTGCTATCGCAGAAAAAGGAGTTTATCTGCCTTGGAAGAGCCCTTGTCGCGTCCGCCACTTTCAAACCCGGAGAAAACGGGCTCGTCATAGCACCAACAACCGTTTTCCTTATGCCAGGTACATATCCCAAGGGATGGAAAACATCGTGTAAAGATAAGAAGCGAACCGGAAAACAGGTTTCGAGTCATAAAAAAATGAAAACAAGTAAGAGATAGCATTAAAAAAATACCCGGCTAACAGATAGGATACACTTTTAGCTGAGGTAGTCTAGCGGTAGGGCGCAGGCCTGGAAAGCCTGTGGTGCGAAAGTGCCTCGGGGGTTCAATTCCCCCCCTCAGCGTTTTATTCGTTTACCTTTCTTCTCATAATACATTTTTTTCAGCAACTTTGATACGCTCCTTGGCAAAGGTAAAATATTCCGGCACGATCTCAAAACCCAGAAAACGCCGACCTTCTTTTTTTGCTTCAATGGCCACCGTACCCGATCCGAGAAAGGGATCAAAGACCAGATCACCGGGATTGCTAGAATACATAAGTATCTTTTTTATAATTTCATGAGGGAGCTTGGTAGGAGTCTTCTTTTTTCCTTTCCAGTATTCACGGTTAATTACCCACACATCTTCCGGATAGTGATCAATCTTATTGAAGGTGTACCTGGCGGGATTTTTAACGACATAGAGAATATGATAGTGACTGGTCACATATTTTTTTTTGGTAAAGACGCCGAACTGGTATTTCCAGATAATGTGATTAATTGTCGTGAATCCCGCTTCGTCAAGACTTTCGAGAATATCCCTGAGTCGATTCCATCCGGAAAAAACATACATGCTCCCGTCAGGTGAAAGGACACGTGCTGCTTCTTTCATCCACCGTCGAGTAAACTCCGGATAGAATAATTCTGAAACTTCCCGATACCCTTCCATAACGTTGGAGCCGGTCCGATTATAATTCTCCCTTTGCGCCTTGAAATCTATTGCAAAGGGTGGATCAGTTATAATGAGATCTATGACACCATCAGAAATCCCCGGCATCAGCTCGAGAGCATCGCCAAGATAAATTGCATTATAATCGAATACCAAGGGCCCCGTTTTCATCGGCACGTTCCGCCATATTCCCTACCCAGTTCAAATGCCTTCACGTTGATATCGACGGTCTTCTTCGGGACTAATCTTTTTACTGCATCGAGAAGCGACCCGGGTTTGAGCGGAATTGAGGGTGATGCCGCTCCAAGCATAACAACGTTTTGCGAGAGTGGACTTCCTGCTTCATCTGCCATTTTATCGGCATCAAGCAGGCAGAGAGTATATTTTTTTAACGCCATTATGATCTCATCATTGGTGGGTGCAGGAAGATTTTGCGTAAATACTGAGGTGGGCAGGACCAGATGACGGTTCACCACCATTTTTCCTCCATTTTTTACATAATGTGAATAGCGAAGCGCTTCCAGGAGATCAAAAGATATGAGAAGATCTGCCTGGCCCGGCGGGACCAGCGGCCCGAACAATCCGTCGATCCTGATATGACTCTCCACAGAACCACCCCGTTGTGCCATACCATGCGTTTCTGCACCTTTTATGTGTCTCCCTTCAATGAGGCATGCTTCGCCAAGTATGTTCGAGGCAAGAATTGTTCCCTGTCCGCCAATCCCGACGATGAGGATATTGTAACTTCCAATCATTTTTTCCCCTCCTTCGCAATTGCTCCGGCAGGACAGAGCTGCGCACAAACCGCACACCCGCTGCAAAGATCATTGATCCGGGCTTTGTCATCAGCAAACTCAATGGCGGGACAACCAAACCGGACGCAGGTTCCGCAACCGGCACATATTTCAGGATTAACTTGGTAGTTCCCGCGTTTTATCCCTGCCCTGCGCGCCGAGATAACGCACATCTGTTTTGCGATAATAACCTTCACGCCTTTACGTTTTTTGGCCTCCTGCAGAATGGCGATCATGCCGGTTATGTCATAGGGGTTGACACTCTCAACAAAACTGACGCCACAAGAGCGGCAGATCGCCTCGAGCGATACCACAGGACTTTCCCCACCACAGGCAGTCAATCCCGTATTGGGGTTCGGCTGGTGTCCTGTCATGGCAGTAATCCGATTATCGAGAATTACGACTGTAATATTTGCACCATTATAGACGGCATTTAATAGTCCCTGGATACCAGTATGCAGGAACGTGGAGTCCCCGATGGTACAGACGATGTCACGCGGATCGCCGGCATGAGAAATGCCGCTAGCCACCGTGATTGATGCACCCATGCAGATGGTGGTATCAACCACACCCAACTGAAGTCCGAGCGTATAACACCCGATGTCACTCGGGTATATTGCATCTTTGAATACTCTTTTAATTGCATAGAATGCCCCGCGGTGCAGGCATCCAGCACACAGGATGGGGGGGCGGGGAGGAAGATTTTGAAGAGGATTTCCTTGCGGGAACGGACTTTTATTCAAAAATCCAGCTTTCTCCATGATCTCAGCAACAGCCTGAGGGGACAACTCCCCTTCGTACGATCCATACCCATTTTTCTTACCGAATACTGGCACACATCCAGCTACCTGGCGAACAACATCTTCTACTTCCGGCGCAAGTTCCTCAATAACAAGAATTTTTTCATGCTTTTTTATAAAGTCACCCAGCCAGTCCTCATCGATCGGGTACGCGCCTATTTTCATGAACGAGACTTTTCCGGGTAATAATTCCTGCACATAAGTAGCACCAATACCACTCGCAATGATTGCAGTTTTTCCCCGTAATGTATAATGGTTGAATCCACGTTCAATCAGTCGCTTCCGAATAGCGGATTGTTTCTCATTAAGTTTTTTATGCAGGAGACGAGTGTTTGCCGGGATCACCACGTACTGCCGGGGATCTTTGTGGAACACTCCTTTCCTATATCCTGCAACCAGCTCTCCCAGTTCCACGTCTCCCTTTGAATGACATATACGGGTTGTAGGCCTGAAGATTACAGGCAGGCCGAATTCCTCGGAGAGGCTGAACGCTTCCGGTATCATGTCATGTGCTTCCTGTATACTTGCAGGATCAAGGCATGGTACCCGGGCGAAATGTGCGTAACACCGTGTATCCTGTTCGTTTTGTGAACTGTGAGCAAATGGATCATCAGCACTCATTATCACAAGCCCGCCGGTAACACCGGTATAGGCGCTCGTCATCAGGGGATCTGCAGCGACATTGAGACCGACATGTTTCATGGTACAGAGCGCACGGATTCCACACCACGCAGCTGCAAGTGCATTCTCCAGTGCCACTTTTTCGTTGACCGACCATTCAACATAGTATGATCGATCCGGCTTGACACGCAGCACGTCAATTACTTCCGATGATGGTGTACCAGGGTATCCACTTACAAAATCAACGCCAGACTCGACACATGCGTAGGCTATTGCTTCATTCCCGAGAAGATATTTTCGTCCCATGATCTCAGATCCGTACTTATACCGTGGTTTTTTTACACATATCCCTATCTGATTGTTCTGCCATCTCACTCTGCCGATTCACAACTTATAAAAACTCTGGTGGAGTAGTAAATAAGGTAAATTTCAGGCAAACTTTTGGGCCCGTAGCATAGCCCGGTGGTGCGCCCGGCTGATAACCGGGAGGTCATGTGTTCGAATCACATCGGGCCCATTCACATCCTGTAATATTTTGTTCCGCTTTTTTGATTTCACAATACTGTTTGGGGCAGCTAAACGTTTTCCGTTTTTTTCCAGAGATTTTTTATTTCTCTGTTAACCAATCCAGTAAAGCAAGCAGGTTTTGATATTGGATCTAAAAAAGATCATCTCTGATTATTGTTTTGGGGCAAAGATATAGCCTATTACTTTTTCGAGCGCTTCAACAAGTGCTTCTTCTCCCTTCAGGTAATCATGCATTGCACGATAGAGCATGAACATTATATCATATCCATAACGATCAATTGCTGTCTTTGTATCGATTGGATTAAGAAATGAATCGTGAAGGAATCCATCAAAACTGTACATGAGTTCGAAAAACTGTCCCTCTTCAGATAATACGCAGAACTGATCAATAACCATCTTTTGGGGGTTGTCTGGGCGGAATGCAGACTGCTTTTACGGCTTTTCCTAAAATGATCATCTTTTGGGGGAAAAATGCGGGATCATAGATTTCTCCCTTGGTATCCTGTTTACCCATCCTCAGCATATTCAGGCCGACAATTCCAATAACAGGAACCGCCGATTTGGCCATTCTCGCCAGGAGTTCTGTATCGTGGTCCCTGATATCCTGTGAAAGAGAATCACTTTTTTCCTGCAGTTCTTTTATCTTGTTCTCAAGTTTTTTAAATCCTGCTTCGATTTCATCCATTGTTTTCACCATAACACAATCTAATAAAGCGATAAGAAGTAATCATTCCGGTAGTATAAAACCGCTGAGTACTATCATGTTGATTTCTCTAGCGATCTAAATAAGCAACGGATAAAAGGAAAAACATCGGGGTTTTTTCTGCCTTAGATTTTAATAATATTCTGATCTTCCAATTCTGATATATTTCCTGGCATAAAATGTGAGATCCGGATATCCGATAACTACTTTTCGCATCGCGTTCCTATTCATCGGAACGACCATGTGCTTCCGTAGTATTTCTTACAGAGTAAATTTGCTATAACTCTGAAATTGCATGACATCCTAGAGTTCGAGGGAACAAACTGACGCGTACTTTCCCGGATTTTCCCTTTTTAGGTTAAAACAATTCATTAGAATGTTAATCGTGGTCAACTCCCTACTGCAAAAAAAGGGGGAGGTCGAACTCGCAGAGATGGACAATGCGTTGGGGTAATACGCCGTGTCACAATTTGAAAGTCAGCCAGTTCACTAAAGGACCAACTCTCCTGTTGCGTATTACCTGCGTCACAGATCATTCTTTGAGCGCAACACTTAACCAATGACACCCATAATCTGTTAATCATGATGAGAATCGGCCTGCTTGGTTGTGGTAATATTGGACATATAATCGCACAGCAGGGCGGCGGTTTTACCATATCGGCGGTCTATGATCTGGTATTTGAGCGGGCACAAGAGATCGCGGGGATTTCCGGTGCACATCCCTATGAAGATTTTGATTCCTTTATTGCTGCGGATATCGATATTGTCGTAGAAGCAGCATCTGTAAGTGCTGTGAAAAATTATGCCGGGCGGGTTCTGTCTCACAACAAAGATCTGGTGATTATGAGCGTCGGTGCCCTTTCCGATACCGTATTCAGAGAGGAGATTCGGAATCTAGCCATGAAGGCCGGAAGGAAAATTCACATACCGAGTGGGGCGATTTTTGGCCTCGATAATCTCAAGATAGGAAGGATTTCGGAAATCACCCGTTTACTTTTAAGAACAACAAAAAGTCCTTCTTCACTGGGTATTATTGCCGATTCCCGGCGTCTCATATTTTCAGGAAAAGCCAACGAATGCATCAAGGCATACCCAAAAAATGTCAACGTATCCGTAGCCATGAGTCTTGCGGCCGGGCGTGATACGGATGTTGAGCTCTGGGTTGATCCATCTGCAGACCGCAACATGCACGAACTATTTATTGAAGGGAGTTTCGGAGAAACCTACATCCGAATAACAAATATACCCAGTCCGGGTCACACAGCAACGAGTTACCTTGCTGCCCTTTCCATTCTCTCTCTTTTGAATAATCTCACTGATCCAATAATGGTTGGAACATAAAGGTAAGATATGGATAATATGTCGTTGGAATTGAACAATTATCTGCTTCGGTTTATTGAGGAAGATGCTCCGTTCGGAGATGTAACATCTGCTATTGTTATTCCAGATATTTCCTGCGATGCAGTAATAAAGGCTGAGCAGACTGGAATCGTTGCGGGTCTTGACGAAGCAGCTCTCCTTTTCACCCATTTTGGGGTTTCTGTAAAGTGCCATATTAAAGACGGCAATGCCGTTCGCAAAGATGATCGACTACTCTCACTCAGCGGGGAGGCAAAAAAGATACTTCTTGTTGAACGGACTGCTCTCAATATCATCGGTAGAATGAGCGGTATTGCAACACAGACAAGGAAAATGGCACAGATTGTATCGGCAGTCAATCCTCGGTGCCGTGTTGCAGCAACACGTAAAACGAGTCCGGGATCCCGGATCCTGGACAAGAAAGCGGTAACAATCGGTGGCGGCGATCCTCACCGTATGAACTTAAGCGACGGCGTTCTCATCAAAGACAATCATCTTGCGCTTGTTCCTCTTGGAATTGCTCTCGAGTCCGCAAAAAAAGGTACTGTTTATAAAAAAATTGAAGTTGAAGTGGAGACTTGTGAAAATGCACTGGTAGCTGCAAAAGCAGGTGCTGATATCATTATGCTTGACAATATGAGCACCGCTCAGATTACCCGTACCATACTGATACTGAAACGCGAAGGTCTGCGGGACCAAGTAATTATTGAAATTTCCGGGGGTATTGATGAGACTTCGCTCTCGCAGTATGCTGCGCTCGACGTGGATGTGATAAGTCTGGGTGGACTAACACATTCGGTAAGAAACTTGTCAGTAAACCTTGAAATTATTCCCGGGATCAACCAATAAAACATTTTTTAACGGTTACACGGGTATTCATTGTCACATCAGTGTCCATTTACCGAAAACTGTCATATTATTTCCATGTGAAAAACTTAATAGTCCGGTACTACGTATGGGTGGCTATTGAGGAACAGAAATGGGAAGTCCTGAAACACTGGCAGACAGAGTGTACCTTCCCCAGAACTGACTCCCGATGAGCTTAGGGCAATAAAAGAGCGAAAAAGACTGCGAATAAAAGGATATCTCACTCTTCTCAAAGATCCAAACCTCAACTATCGGTGGAGGGCTGCTGAAGCACTTGGAAATGAAGAGGATATAACAGCTGTCGAACCACTTCTGGAGGCGCTCAAGGATCCGTTTGTTGATGTCCAGTGGCTCGCGGCAAAATCCTTAGGAAAACTGGGTAATATTCGTGCGATTGAACCTCTTATTGAGGCATTGAAATCTGAGGATAAGTGGCTCCGCACCGGTGCTGCATGGGGACTTGGGAAACTTCGGACCTCACGTGCTGTCGACCCACTTCTCCAGCTGCTTAAAGATAAAAAAAAGAATGTCCGCAAGACAGCTGCATGGGCTCTTGGATCAATTGCGGATGAACGGGCTGTTGCAGGTTTGACAGAATCCCTCCAGGACGAAGATAGTGATGTGCGGCAGGCCGTCCAGGGAGCCCTTGATCTGATTAAAAATGAAAAAATAAGAAAAAGTGCTGAAGTTTCTCCCTAAGGATTTGAGGGAAAAGTTCGGCATAGTCAGGAAGTTTGAATAAATCGAGACTCCTTAAAAACGTCAGGCGCCGACATTTTAGTTAGTCATGGAACAACTATTTTTTAATAGTTTCATGAACAAGAGAGATATCTTCTGCTGAGTTCACAACAATCTCTTTTTTCCCACGATATGTCTGGACAACTCCATAGACCGTGATAGTATCTCCCTTCTGAAGGGTCATTCCCTGTGCAACTTGGGCGGGCACAAAAATAGTGATCGTATCAGTATATACATTCATGTGCCCCCCGTTTTGAGTGATTACAATCTGGTCAATCATACCCTCTGCAACCACCAGTTCGCCTTCTGGTGAATCATTCATGAATGGCTTGGCAAAAGGTTGTTTCCCAAATGATCCGAGAATCAGGTGAGCAGTAATTACCATGATCACGACACCCAATAAAAGAACAATCGCTGTATGTTCCTGACGCTCGAGCATACAGGAGCTATGAGGGTTTTGTTTAAATTACCGACAGATTCATATGTTAACAGTGTTAACATTATCATCATGTATTCTACAACATTGCCGCCATCATCAAAGACGGTACTGGAGATATTGGATGCAGGTGGAGCAATGACTCACAAAGACCTTGTTCAAAAAACAAACCTTGCTCCACGAACAGTGCGCTACGCATTAAAGAAACTTAAAGAAAGAAATCTTATTATCGAGAAGTTTAACTTCCGCGATGCCCGACAGATCATCTACCAGAACCGGACCATACAAACAAATAAGCTTCAGCCTGCATGTGTATGACGAAACTTACCTGCACCTTGATGCATTGTGATACCATGGTCCGGAATATTCTCCCTCCCATGAGAGCCGAAATGGTATTCAGACTGGTGCAACGAGAAGGGCTCAGTCAGAGTGATGCTGCAAAACGTCTTGGAGTCACCCGGGCAGCAGTGTCCCAGTATATTAGCCGGAAGAGAGGAGTAAGCGAAGTTCAGATCACAAATGAATTGGATATGATGATAGACCGTTGGACACTGGCAGTAGTCACCGGTGAAAGTGATATCAATTTATGTGATGTTTGTCAGTGTGCACTGAAAAAGTTCTGAACGGTGAAAGATCTGATCTGTTTTCTTCAATCTCCTTTTCTGATGAGTTGAAATTTTCGAGTCATCCTCTTTGATGCCGGTAATAAATGAGAACCAGAAGAATCATTACGACAACAACAATTACGATTCTTAGGTAATCAATTTTAATTCCGGGTGATTTTACTGAGGAACTCCAGTCGTCTTCGAATACGTCGTGGAAGTAACGTCCCACATTAGGATCGTCAATAATCACCCCGGCTTCCCGGTTAAAATTTGGCGATACACTGTTCCAGTTGATACTGCTCACAAGAACATGGTGATCATCTACAATCATCCCCTTATTATGGATTTTTTCGATTGTATTTGCGGCAAGATCCACACATTTTGCCTCAAGAGGAATGTGCTCGGAAATTCCGATCCGGTTGATCACGGCCGCCATCTCATCATTATCCTTTTCATCTTCGATATTGAACCAATAGGAATCCAATAATACTCTGACATGAACACCCCGCCGTGACGCATTAATCGCTGCTGAAAGATAGGGATTCAGCGTATTTGAAGTTTCATTGGTGATGTATGCCTGCTCGATTTCGATGCTCTTATCAGCTGAGTTTATCAGGTCCGTTATCTGACTGCTGGTTTCAGGAGCAATAACGGGGTGAACTGTCACACCTGCAAAATGTTCGGGCACAAACTCAGCAATATATTTGCCAGTGGGAGTGGACTCCGGATTGCCTGCTGATCCTTCATATACCTGTATCGACTTTCCTTTATTATCTGTCATGAACACTGTTGAGAAATACTCAGCAAAGGCGGGATCGTCGATATAAACCCCCCAACCGCGATTTCCGCTCATTCCCGACGGGGGAAATCCGGTATACCCGAAATTCTCACTTGTCAAAAGAGTTGCCCGCCGATCGATTACCATATATTTTGCATGATCATACCGATAAGGAGCCGGAACATCATCTGATGAAACCATCACATTGACAGGAAGACCGTTTTTGCTCAAATTCCGGATTACCTCGTTCTCTTCCTGACTAATCCCACCTACCGGGCCTCCTTCAACAAGGATCTTTACGTCAACACCCCGGGCATGTGCCGCAGTCAGTAATTCCCCGATCGCAGGACTCGATAGTTCATAGACGTTCAAAAGGACTTCGTCAGATGCCTGATTTATCGCATAAGAAAACATGTCATTTGAGCAATCAGGTGAAACAAATGTAGTTATCGAAACATTTCTGAATGCCTGAGGAGAGAAACGGGACTGCCCAATCATAAGCGGGCGGATATCCCATGTCCCATTATCGAGATAATGGATCTGCCCTTCACGGGGTTTTACGTCATCCGGCCATGCAACCTTCTGAATAAGCAACCCGTTCTTATAGAGCATGAGTACATCTTTGGTATTTGCCATACGAAGAGTATCACCGGAGACGACATTCCGGACCTGGGGAGAGTAGTCCAGCCACTCAAAATCCGGGTATTTTCCATGAGTTTGTTCAAAAGCGGGTCCACTGCGGGCAATGGTAAGGGAACCGTTTATTTTTGTTCCGGTCGGAAATCGAAATCCCCCCTTTCCGTCGGAAACAGTAATGTCATCAAGCAACCCATCACCAGAGAGAATTAGATATTCATCTGCATCACTAAACTGGTAAGGATCCGGACAGAACTCAGTGATCTGGACAGCAGCTTCCGCATGCATCACACACCATAAAAAAATGCAAAGCACAAAGAGCCGACGCATCAGCACTCACGTTTGTTGCGTTCCTTTTATAATCTGGCGATATACTCTTCTCTAACAAGATGCCGGAAAAAATCGGACGAATCTCTGCTCTACCCCGTCAATCATTTATAGAATCGGGAGGTTTTTCCGGATTGCGGATCTCATACCGGTTCCTAATGTCATTGCCGACCAGTATTATACCTCAAAAGTTGGATGTTGCCTATAATACGATTCTGCCCAGGCGACTTGCCGTCTTCAGGTAGATTTTCCCAAATGCGCTGACGCATTTTCATCACCCATATCCTCAAGATCAGGGCGATAGTACGATGGGATTATCGGCCTTTTTAATTCAGGTTGTCGCTAAAGGATAAATAAACATCAAATGGACCTTCACTCGATATTTCCGGTTGGAGACTATGAAAAAAAAGGTGGTCCCGTTTGCTGATATCGTACAATCTTTTAAAATGTTCTAGGAGAGATACTCTAGGGAATCCTTGGAGGAACATAAAAATGTCTGATAAAAAATGTACATCCTGCAATGCCCCGCTTGCAGAAGAGGGCGCGACAGAATTCGGATGCCCGGCATGTGATGTCAAGATCAACCGGTGTTACCGGTGCAGGGAGCAGAGCATTATTTATGTCTGCCCAAAATGCGGATTTGGGGGACCGTAATCCATGGGGAGTGTGGCAGTAATAGTCAGGGTAATGCCCGAATCTCCGGATGTGAACCTTGAACAATTGAAAAAAGCACTGAAACAGACACTGCCCGGAATTCAGGAAATCCGTGAAGAGCCGATCGGTTTTGGTTTGAAAGCGCTAAAACTTGTAGCAGTCGTTAATGATGCTGGGGGGGAAACTGATGCAATCGAGAAGTCCCTTTGCGGAGTTCCCGGTGTTGAGCGGGCGGAAATTATTGAAGTAACACTGACCTGATTTCAGGTTGCCGATCTTTTTTTAGGTATCCTCATTATCTTCCAGAACTTTCCGGGTAATCGTTCGGATTTTTTCTACGGATTCACGGAAGGCTATAACTTCGGATTCATCAATCTTGATAGTAATCGGAAATACGCCATTTCGATTTATCCGGGCCGGGACTCCGATGCAGACATCCCCTTCTCCGATGCCATGGATCTCGCTCTTTATATATGCCGATACTGTAAGGATACGATTTTCATCGCCGATTACTGTTTTTACTAATGAGGCAATCGCTTCGCCGGGTCCGTAAACGGTAGATCCCTTATCTTTGATAATGAGATTTCCGCTGCATTTTACTGATTCTATGATCTCTTTTACCGGAAGGTGCGCAAATGCGGGAAGGTTTGAGATTTTGATGCCACCAATGGTTGTTGCTGACCAGAGAGGGACCATGCTGTCACCATGTTCACCGATAATACGCGTATGGACTTCGCTCACATGAACCTTGAAATAGGCAGCAATAAGGGATTTTAAACGCATCGAATCGAGATGCGTTCCAAGTCCGAAAACCTGATTGGGTTTAAGGCCGGAGTGCTTTAAAACAACGCAGGTCATCACATCTACCGGATTGGTTACGACAAGAATCTTGGATTCGGGGGTGATGTTACCTATCGTCTGTGCAAGTGGCGTGATGACCTTTGCATTTTCGCGAGCAAGATCAAGACGGTCCTGTCCAGGGCTGCGAGGAATACCAGCAGAAATTATAACGATATCGGATCCGGCTGCATCTTTTAAATTTGTTGTCCAGTTGATCCTGACATCTGTTCCCCGAGCGGCAAAAGAATCGACAAAATCCTGGGTAATTCCACGGAGAAGCGTTTCACGCCCTTCCCGCCCATAGAGAAGGATCTCACGCACATGTGGATTCGCTGAAATAGCATATGAAGCAAACATCCCCACGTTGCCGGTTGCACCGATGACCGTCACTTTGGACATAATAATCGTAAATGGGGACGTGTTATCGGTCGACTGCACGTTACTACGTTCACCAAAGCACCCATTCTCCTCCCCGTTTCCCCATGGGCGCCGGATGTCTACGGTAAGTCTGCTCCCTTCCGGGCCTGAACCGGTCCCCGCAGCGACAGGTCGCCATTCCCTCCGGAATTTTGATACCTGGCCATCGACCTCATGGGACGAGGTTTCACAGTCAGGATGCACAGGCTCCCGCAAGCCGTTACAGCCTTCGTCAAACTTCACCCCCCGCGTACCGACGGTTTCAGGTTACAGGTGACGCCGAACCACCCGGGCTAGTCCCCATATACCTTTGTGCACTGGTCAATAAAGGCTTTTTACCGTGATCAGGTTTCTTGGTCACAAGACTCTTTTTACCCATCACGAAATTTATGGAACGAATACTTCTCCACCTATCTGTTCCTGCCATTCACGACTGAACGTTTGAATAGAAGAAATATCTTTTTTATCGAAGATATCAAGCGCAGTTACAGGATTACTGCCGCGAGGTACTACACTATGGAGCCGGTGAAAATCCCCTTGGTATATCTCAATAATCTGTTCCCCTTCAGTTTCTGCAATTTTTATTGGATCTATTGTGATTGGATGTTTTTCCATGTCATGCAACTGTTCAAAGATCTTTATCCGCTGGATTTTGAGATACTCCCGGTTAATTTCCAGATTAAATGATGACCAGAACGCTGAGGCGTACCATGCATCATTCATCACCACATGGGGAACACCAAGGCAGGAAGCTGATGAGACCGAGGGTCCCGACCCCAGAGCATGCATCCACAAAGTAGTTCACCGGTGGTTTTCCCACATGCAGCTCGACCGCGCGGATTTTCGGGTATCCCGGTCGAGGGAATTCGATGTGAATAAGCGACTGTTGTTTGTATATCACTAACAGACCCGTTGAAAATGGGAAAACATCTGCCCGAACGTCACACCCTGCAAGAAGATCATATACTTTTGGCAGGGAATGAAGGTCAGGACTTGTAATTCCCGGAGCAAAATCGCCTTTCTTGACGACACCGCGGAGTTCAGGCACTTCGTCAACAAGACGTTCTGCAGTCATTTTTGTGGCTTTCGTAGTAAGGAGCACAAGAGATTTGTCGGGAAGAAACGGCGGTCGATCCATGGCAAATCCTGGGTGAACAAGTGGAGTTCCCACAGCAATAAGCGGATCTGAAGATTTAAGATTGCCCTCTTCAACCATAATGACATACATATGGGCAAAAACTTCGTCAATAAACCTTTTTCCGCACGAACAGGGTTGTGCAAATTCGAGATTTGGAAGGGGGGAGCTTTTATTGAGAATCCGTGTGCTGCAATCTGCACAGGGAAGAAAGATTGTAGGAAGCGTAGCAAGAAGATCTTTCGCAGGCGTGACACAGTCCATCTCGCAAACCGGACAGATCATGCTTCTAGATATGATTGCCCGGAGATAGAAAGTTTATTAAATTATCCAGATTGGGGGTCACGTGGATCATCATTATTTAATGAAATGGGCCCGATGCGATTCGAACGCATGACCGCCCGGTTATGAGCCGGGCGCTCTAACCGGACTGAGCTACGGGCCCAAAAACGCCCCCCACAGGGCTCGAACCTGTGACATTCGGATTAACAGTCCGACACTCTACCAACTGAGTTAGGGAGGCAGTCTCAATGCGCCTTATTAGATTCTTTCTGAGTGCTTTTAAAAGTAACTATACTTAATCGATCCAGTTTATCAGAAGTTGAAATCCTCTTGGAAATGGAGAAGATACCTGAACAGGATCCTATCATTTACGTTTCATCATTTTCAACAGACGGACAAGTTCATCGAGATTGTCGTTGAGATGTTCAAACAATTCCCTTGTTAGAGCGGTCGCAACAGCCCCATCACTTGATGCACGAATATAGCCGAGTTGTTCCAAAACATGAAGTGAGTAGCGTATCCGGTGGGATGGAAGGTTGAGTAACTCAGCAAGTTTCATAATACCAATTGGCTGGTGATCTGCTACGGCTCGTGCAACTTCGATATGCCGGCTGAGAAGTTCAATCTCATCTTTCATTTTTTTCAACATATGACCCACCTGAGTAACCAACCGATGCTACGCCTGCCTACCTTGATCTTCTGCATGTTCTTCCAGCCATGCTTTTGTTTTTCTGTATCTGATAATAAAATCCCCGGAAAGGACAAAAGTCAGTATCAGAATACCCATAATCAACGGGACAGTATACGGAGAATGAAAAATGAAAAAAATGATCACCGATACAGCCACTAGGAGGATAATAATATTAAGTTGTATCGTGAGCTGGTAAAATTTCCATTTGAACCTGGTTTTTGTGTCATCATCCATCACTCATACATCAACTCTGAAATAAAAGTACTTGACGTTTAACTACATATATTCTGATAGATGGACTCTCTTTCAGACGTGGTCAAAACCAACGGTGCAGATGCATACGTAATATTCGCGTCTTCTCGGGATGCAGATATGAGATATTTGACACACTTTACGACGAGCGATCCCTTCGTTTTTTTTAAAAAACCGGGAGAGCAAGGAGTAATTATTGTTTCACAGATGGAAACAGGACGCGCATCACGAGAAGCGACTGCCGCGATAATGACCAGAACGCAGGCGGGACTTCCAGATATTCTAAAAACAGAAAAAGACCCGTTTCGGGCAACTGCGAAGATGATTGCCGGTCAGGTTGGAAAAAAAATCCTCGTGCCTTCGGATTTCCCGATTGCTCTTGCAAATTCACTGAGTGAATATTGTACTATCCTGGTTGACAAAGGAACAGTGCGCTCAATGCGGGCGAAGAAAAGTAAAAATGAAATTCTGTTAATGAAGAATGTTCAAAAAGTACGGAAAAAGCAATGGGCCTTGCCGTCTCACTCATAAAAAAAGCATCACTGAAGAAGGGCATACTCTACGTCGACAATATACCATTGACCGCTGAATTTATTAAATACACTATGCACGGCCTTCTCTTGCAATACGGGTGCGGTGCAGTTGATACTATCGTTTCCTGCGGAGAGGAAACTGCAATACCTCACATGACAGGAACGGGTCCCCTTAAATCGGGCGAGCCAATCGTTATTGATCTCTTTCCTGTGGAAGAGAAATCAGGCTACTATGCTGATATGACCCGCACTATTGTTAAGGGAGAACCAACTCCTGATATCCTTGAGATGTATACTGCTCTTCAGGAAGCAAAAAGCTCGGAATTTCCGGAGTGAAGGCAGGAGTGTCGGGAGCTGATATTCATAACGCTGTCGTTGACTTTTTCAGAGATACGGGCTATGAGAGCAATTCACGCGGTTTCATACACAATCTCGGTCATGGGGTGGGTCTTCAGGTTCATGAACTTCCCACGGTTGGACCTGCCGGGAACACACTGGTATCCGGTAACGTCATTACCATCGAGCCAGGGCTCTATTATCCGGGTATCGGAGGGGTTCGGCTTGAGGATATAGGAGTTGTCACAAAGACAGGGTTTGAAAACTTCACGGTATTTCCCGAGGAATTGATCATATGAAAGATGATATTTTTGAAAAGTATCATGACGCTGGTGTACTTGCGGCAAAAATCCTCCGCCGTGGAGGACAGGAAATCCGCATCGGGGCATCGTATCTGGATCTCGTCGAATCAATTGAGACACAGGTACAAGAAGAGGGAGCAGCACTCGCGTTTCCACTTAACCTTTCCATAAATGAAGACGCTGCGCATGATACTGCATCACCGGGAGATGAAAGAATATTTGTCAAAGGAGACGTGGCAAAACTGGATCTTGGGGTCCAGATTGAGGGGTACATCGCTGATACTGCAACCACTATTGATCTCGGGAAAAATTCTCTCCTTCTTGATGCTTCTGAACAGGCACTTGAATCCGCGATTAATGCTGTCCATCCGGGAGCAACAGCGGGAGATTTGGGGGCAGCAATCCAGAAGGAGATCGAAGGACGGGGTTATCGCCCGATATCAAACCTGACCGGACACGGACTTGATCGTTACATTCTCCACCGCTCCCCAACCATCCCCAATGTCGGAATTAACGGGGGTGTTACGCTCGAGGAAGGAATGGTTTTTGCTATCGAACCATTCGCAACAACGGGATCCGGGCATGTCGGTGAAAAAAACCGAAAAGAAATTTATTCGCAGATTTCCCAAAAACCTGTTCGTACTTCTGCTGCGCGCACCATACTCAATACAGTCAAGGATCTCCATGGACTTCCTTTTGCCCGCAGATGGCTCAACGAGAAGAAACTCGATATTGCACTTCCCGGACTTGTGCGATCGCAGGTACTCCACGTTTACCCGGTCCTTTCTGACATCCCGGGATCATTGGTCTCCCAGCATGAACATACGGTAATTGTAACTGCCGAAGGCTGTATCGTAACTACCAGATGAGATAGCCTTATTCATTCTGAAGAAGAATAATTAAGGTTACGTCCATGTCTGGAGATTCTGAAATCCTGCGTATAATGGAAGTTGTTCTGACCGCTGAAATATTCAATCAGAACCCCCAGCTTGATATTAATGATCTTACACCGTACTGCCGTGAGATTTTTTCTATTACAACATCCTCAGACAACAAAAGGCCGGTTTACGTAAGTGATGGTACGATCAAGCGCTCGTTGGCTATTACGGACGCTCACCAAAAAATATCAGCAAATCCATTTGTCGCTTATGAAGAATTCGGTCAAAGGATCCGTATTACTGCACTTGAACCTGCGGCCCAATGGTTCCTCAGGAAGGGAGGCAAATATCTTATTGATAAAAATCCCTCACTCGCTTTTTTCTTTGGAAACATGGATTTGCCAGATGTAAATTATAAGACCGTTCGCGAAGCGAATCCACCTTACGAGGATACTAAATCGTACCTTGATGCCCGGGTCTCAAAATTGATAGGTGAGGACGAAAAACTCCGGAGTGCACTCGATCTTGTCATTGTTCTTGCTCCTGAAGAAGTTGAGCAACGGATGGAGGACCTTGTCCGCACACCGGAACAGATCGCGATTATCGCCAAAATACAGCTCGCACTCAACAACCGGGAATTCCTGCGCCACCATCGGATCCACGAAGTTGGGAAACTGCTCTTTGTCGGACCCCCGGGGACCGGAAAGACATCGCTGGCACTCGCAATGTCCCAGGTCATGCATATGCCAATTCTTGAAGTTCGCCTTTCTATGGTTACTTCTCAGTACCTAGGGGAGACCTCCAAAAATATTGACCGGATCTTTGACCTTGCCAAGAAACTTGCACCTTCCATCCTTTTTATTGATGAATTCGATTTTGTAGCCAAGAGCCGAGTCGCTGATGATCATGGTGCAATGAAACGTGCAGTCAACTCTCTGTTAAAAAATATCGACAAGATTAACCTGGTAAAAAATAACGTCATCCTGATTGGAGTGCACCAATCATCCGCAATTGCTCGATGAGGCAGCCTGGCGCAGATTTGATGAAGTGGTTGAGTTTTCTCTTCCGAATGAAGAGATGCGGAAAAACATCTTGATGAATGTAACTTCTTCAATCCGCTGTACCCTCGATTACCAGCAGCTTGCTTCCCAGACAGACGGATTTTCCGGCTCCGATCTTCGTATGTTGGTCAAGGAAGCCATTCTTTCATCCCTCATGGATAATCGGAAGACTATCGGACGCGAGGATATTGAGAAAGGTATCCATATGGTGAAAAACCGTGATGCAATCCGGCATCTGAACTGGTTATAATATGAAGATTACTCTTCTGGGAACCGGCGACGCAATTGGAACACCTAAGGTCGGATGCTCCTGTCCCCAATGCATTCGCGCTCATAAAACGGGTTCCATGCGTCTGAGAACATCACTTTTAGTCGAAAACGAAGGAAGACATCTCCTTATTGATTCTTCACCGGATCTCCGGCAGCAGCTTCTCCGGCATGGCTCTCCACATATTGATGCGGTTATATGGACGCACGGGCATTATGATCATTTTATCGGATTTGGCGAATTTTACCGGATTCAGAAGATCCCTCCGGTATTTGCCGCTCCCCCGGTACTCAATTACTGCGCTGAAATCTTCCGGTTTCTAACCTTTGACAAAGGTGAAATTCAGCCCTTCGTTCCATTCGAAATTTTCGGAATGACCATTACGTTGTTCCTGGTAAAACATCCCCCGGCATTTACCTGTGGTGTATTATTTGAATCCGATGAATCGAGAGTTGGGTTTACTTCCGACACAAACGCTGATATCCCACAAAAAAGCCTTGATCTTCTCACAAATCTGGATCTTCTGCTCCTTGACGCCCTTGTGCCATCCCATATAATGATTCACAAGCACATGAATTATCTCGATGCCTGTACACTAGCACAGAATCTTACTCCAAAAGAATATCGTTGCCTGCATCAGAGCCATCTTATTCCATGGGATCTCCCCCACCTTGGAAAAGACGGTGATATATTCGAATTTATTTGACTGTCTCCTTTTTATCAGGGCTTTTGATTTAGTGAATTTTTTCTTAGTGTCGGTGATAGCATACTTTAATAGTTTTCAGGTTCCCAAACATAGGTGCATGATTGTAAAAGTACTCGATCTCGAAAAAGATAAAGTTCGTCTTATCATCCAAGGAGAAGGACACACATTTATGAATGCCCTTGTTGAAGAAATTTTGAGCGATCCTGATGTTGACGTGGCAAAGTATACCATCGAATTCCAGTTCTCGGACCCGGAACTTCTCGTGACCACAAAAAGTAAGAAAAATCCACTTCCCATTATCAAAAAGGCCTGCAAAAGGATCTCCGGTCACTGCGGCGAGCTTATTAAAGAATTAAAGAAACAATAATCTATAAAAGAAAATATTTGCTTTAAATATCTTTTTTAATCGTAAGGGTTCCATTTTATTAGATAATATTTTTTTATTGGCATTCCAAAAAAACCGGTGAAAAAGATCACACACAAATAAAAAATTAATGACACATTTTCCAGCAATTCATAAAACAGATGCCATTGACTTTACAGGAGAAAATTCCTCAACTTCGGAAGCGAAGAGAAATTCCAAACCCATATGATACCAGATGTTATTTTCCCTTTTCGGCATCATTTAAAGGTCTGTACTAACAGAGAAAGAATTAAGAAAAAAAATACTGACGCCAGAAGCGGAGATACACAACCCCAAAAAATAATAGTTATTCTTCCGGCGCCCGCTCAGTAAATACAATCGATCCCGAAATGCGGGAAATTTTAATTTTCACCTTCTGACCAGGCTTTGCATTTGCCACATACATGATATACCGTCCCATTTTTACAACCCCGTCGCCACGTTTGGAGATTGATTGAATCTCTACGTCCATAATTGTGCCTTCTTCAAGGTTCTCAGAGACGGGTTCCGTGCGGGCTTTTCTCTTTCTTACGGGGCGGTGACCCCCACAGGCATCACAACGGAGCAACATAACACGATCGTCTTTGACGAGCCGTGTATCCGGTTTACCGCATTCGGAGCAGATCACGTAATCTTCAATGTAACTCTTAATAATCATTTTGAGGAGGGAGATCTCAAATTTTCCATTAAAAATGGCACGATTGCCATCAATTTTTCCTGACGTGCCGAGCTCGCCGAGCAGGAATTTCATCAGGTGTTCCGGATCTCGACGGACTTTGCTTGCAATCTCGGTGAAATTTTCAAGAACCGTCGTCTTTCCTTCAACATACGCTTTTGCTTCGGGAACTACAAAACGCTCTGAAGACTCGGTTTTTTCAGTTATATTGGTATACGCCAGTTTGAGGAGATTTTCATAGGATTCCGTCATAGTTGTATAATATAAATGCGCCGCCCATCCAAAAGGCTTTCTCCCGGGGATATTTAACCATTTCAAACCTGTTTTCATTTGAAGAAAATAACAACGGGCATGATTGAATCTGCCGTATGTGAGAACCGTTGGAGAGTAGTATCATATTCATTATCCTCGAAAAAAACGGTATTATGGACTTCCTTTTTTTCTTACCTGTTAAGATAATTCTCAAAGAAGGATCCACGACTTGAGTGAATCTCATACCTTCAGATTATGAGAGGTCAAAAGATCAGAAAAAAAATATTTTCTGTAATATTCCAGATTATCGCTGATAAATAGGATTAGACTCTGTTAAAGAAAATTATTTTTTGAACTGGGGCATCATTCCCCGGACTTCGCGTCCAACATCTTCAATCAGATGATCTTCATCTGCTTTGGTCAGCGCGTTAAAAACAGGGCGGTTCACCATATTTTCAAGCATCCATTCCCGGGCGAATTTTCCTGACTGAATTTCTTCAAGGATCTCCTGCATCGCTTTGTACGCCTCCGGCCCGATGACTCGCGGACCACGGGTGAGATCGCCATATTGGGCTGTGTTGCTGATATACTGACGCATGTTAGTAAGTCCACCTTCGTAAATCAGATCAACTATCAATTTCAACTCATGAAGGACCTCAAGATAGGCCATTTCCGGCTCATAACCAGCATTGACGAGTGTTTCAAAACCGGCCTTAACCAGAGATGTGCACCCACCGCAGAGCACAGCCTGTTCTCCGAAAAGATCTGTTTCGGTTTCTTCACGGAATGAAGTTTCAAGCACCACAGCACGAGTAGCACCAATTCCCTTTGCATAAGAAAGCGCAATCTGGTGGGCTTTTCCCGTATAGTCCTGGTGAACGGCTATAAGTGCAGGGACACCTTTTCCTTCCTCGTACTGCCTGCGCACCATAAACCCGGGACCTTTGGGGGCGACCATGATCACATCCACGTTTGAAGGAGGGACAATCTGCCCGAAGTGGATGTTGAACCCATGGGAGAACATGAGACACTTTCCATCTGAAAGATAGGGAATGATCTCAGTCTTGTAAACTGCGGCCTGGTGTTCATCAGGTAAAAGAATCTGGACAATGTCTGCCATCTTAACAGCCTCAGTTACCGTCATAACCTTCATACCGTCTTTGCTTGCCGCATCCCAACTCTTTCCTTTGCGAAGCCCAATCACGACGTCAAATCCACTATCCTTAAGGTTGAGAGATTGCCCCCGCCCCTGCGAACCATATCCGATTACGGCAATCCGTTTCCCTTTCATTACCGCGAGATCCGCATCTTTATCATAATATTTTGTTAACATTGTAGATCCCTTTGATATCTGCAACAAAGCACATAAATATTATATAAAAAAACTAAAGAAGCAAAACTGGAACAATTACCTGGATGCGATGACTTATTAACAAACTGTCCACAAATGAGAAAACCGACCAGGCGTTTACCCGCGATCTGCCTGACATCCAGGCAACAATTCCTGATGTCCGAATAAATCTCACCCGTGTCGGCGTAAAGAACGTAAAAAAACTAGTCGAAGTACACCGCCATGGAAAACGCCCTGTCATATTTATCTCAAATTTTGATGTATTCGTAGACCTGCCCGGGAGCCTGAAAGGAGCTAATCTCTCTAGGAACTTCGAGGTAATCGACGAAGTTCTCCAGCAGGCGATTGACGGGGATGTAAACAAGATCGAGAAACTCTGTAGTGTGGTGGCACGAAAACTCCTGGACCATCATGAGTATGCCGACCGCACAGAAGTCTTCATGCGCAGTGAGTACATGATGAAGCGCGAAACCCCGATCAGTCACACAACCTGTGATGAAGTAGTGAAGGTGCATGCACGTGCTGTTGCAAAGCGCACCTTCCGAGATCCTATCGTACGCAAAAGCATTGGGGCGGAAGTTACCGGCATGACTGCCTGCCCCTGTGCCCAGAACATCATGAAGGAGAGGGCAGATCACGTCCTCCAGAATCTTGGGGTTGACCAGAACCAGATCGAGGCATTTTTTAACGAAGTCCCCATGGCAACCCATAACCAGCGAGGCCGGGGATTTCTTTGCATTGAAACTGATGATGACCAGGACGTCGACCTTGAAAGGATTATCTGGATATTGAAAGAATCGATGAGTGCTGGTATCTACGAGTTACTCAAGCGGGGCGACGAAGGTGCCGTGGTCCTCGCCGCGCACAAGAACCCGCGATTTGTGGAAGACTGTGTCCGTGAAATGGCAAAGAAAGTGCTTGCTGAATTTGAGTACCTTGCCGGCGATTCAGTTGTTACGATAAAACAGACAAACGAAGAGAGTATCCATCAGCACGACGCCTATGCCGAACGACGTGCAACGATTGCCGAATTGTTCGATGAACTCAATAGTGAAAAACAGACCATTGCCTAAACATTATCATGCTGCCTTTTTCCGGTATTAAAAAATCACTTTTATTTTATTCACTGATAAATAATTCCCGGATATCAATTTTAAAAACTCTATTTCGTTCTGCTATCATTTAAATGACTGAATTTCATGATTTTTAACAGGAAGTGAACGTACAATAAGGGTTATAAAACCTATCGTGCAAGATAGATTGAACGTACTTTGTACGGTCAATTATCTCTAGAGATGAGAGAAGTATAAAGCAAATTTTGTACAGATGTATGAACAACTCAACATAACATGAGGCGATAATATTGTCGAAAGTTGTAGAGATTTCCCCAACCACAAGACATGAGGGACACTCCAAGCTCGTCTTGAAGATTAACGATGCTGGAATCATCGAGACGGGTAACTGGTGTTCCATTACCCCGGTGAGGGGAGTTGAAAAACTCGCCATCGGAAAGACACCCGAGCAGGTGCCCAAGATTGCATCCCGTGTCTGTGGTATCTGTCCGATTGCCCACACGCTGGCAGCCACCGAAGCAATGGAAGCATCCATCAAGTGTGAAATTCCCAAGGATGCACTGATGCTCCGTCACATCCTTCAGATGGCAAACCGGGTGCACAGCATTGCGCTGCATGACATCCTGATCCTGCCCGATTTCTATTTACCGGGCACCGAGACCAAGATCAACCCGTTCACGGCAGAAGAGCCGGTACGCACCGTTGCAAAACGCATCCAGCGTCTCCGTGAGATCGGCCAGACCATCGGCCAGATCGCCGGCGGCGACTGTATCCACCCGAGAAACACCCGGGTCGGTGGCATGTACCGGAACTGTCTCCGAGCAGGCCAAGACCAAGATGTATGACCTTGCAAAGGAAGGTCTTGCCCTTGCAAAACCCCAGATGGATCTCATGATCGCGATCCTCCGGAACTACCAGGGACGCGAATCAGTAGACGTCGGCGGTATGAAAGTTACCATGCCCAAGACCCTCGGGTACCACAACCAGGGCTACCTTGCGACCCACCCGTTCTACGGCAGCTCGAGCCTTGATGAGCACCCGACCTGGGACATGGACCGGTTCAAGGAAGTCCGGCCCTGGGACTGGTACATGGGCGAATGCACGGTTGATTTCGAAGAGCCAAAGTACCCGGTAGGCGGAACTACCAAGGTCGGGACCGTATGCAACCCGCAGATGGAAGCCTGCACCGGTATTCCGCTCTACGACGGCCAGCCCGTTGAAGTCGGTCCGCGAGCACGTCTTGTCAAATTCAGGCATTATGACGAGAAAGGTACCGTAGGCCAGAACATTGCAAGGGAGATGGAATACGTGGACAGTTTCTACGAGATGATCGATAAGATCGACGCTCTGAATACGAGCGGCAAGGTCCTTGCAGATCACATCCCCGATGGCGATGGCTCACTCGGCTGGGCATCCAACGAAGCCCCGCGAGGAACTGATGTCCACATTGCACGTGTCAAAGACTGGAAAGTCCAGTACTTCAGCATGCTCGTCCCGACTACCTGGAACTTCGCAACCTGCAGCGCGGCACTTACCGGTGCACCCTGGCAGCTCGCCGAGGTCATCATGCGCGGGTACGACCCCTGTGTGTCATGTGCTACCCACATGATCGTCGTAGATGAGGACAACAAGATAGTGGCTCAGAAGCTTATCCAGTGAGTGTACCCCGCAATGCTGTATTCAGAGATCGTGATAGCAGGGTGTGGAAACCCCCTGTTTGCTGATGACGGTTTCGGTCCGGCAGTGATCGAGGAGATGCAGAATCTCCAGCTTCCCGACAATGTAACGATAATCGATGCAGGCCTTGGGGGCCCGCACTTTATTTTTACCCTGCTCGATCCGGAAGTGACGAAGAAACTCATCATCATCGATATTGCGGATTATGGCGCGGAACCCGGATCGATAACCAAGCTCCGGGTGGAAGACCTTCCGCCGGGCGCCTATCGTGACGCCCATTCGTGGGATCTTGCAGAACCGCTCCAGCGGATCAAGGACCAGATCGAGATTACGATCATCGGAGTCCAGCCGGCACGGGTTACCGCCCCGGAGTTTGAACTCGGGCTCTCTGAAGAACTTCAGAAAGCAATTCCGAAAGCCATCCGGGTCACACTGGAAATTATTGGAGTTGATTATGGGACTATTATCGAGCGTCTTCAAGAAGACCGTCAGCGAGGAACCGCCGAAAGCAGCGGCTCCGTCAAAACCCGCTGATGTAGCAACAAAAACAACAGAACCAAAAAAGGAGGTTAAGCCTGTGGCAGACAAGATTACATTAGGCTATACACACCTGAGTGGGTGTACCGGTTGTACGGTGGCATTAGCAGACAACTATGCCGGATTATTAACACTCCTCGATCGATATGTCGACATTAAGTACATGCCAACACTTGCAGATGCAAGGCACGTCCAGAAGGTTGATGTCTCATTCATCGAGGGTTCAGTTTGTATTAACGACAAACTCGCAGTGCAGGAGCTTAAGGAAACCCGTGAAAAGTCAGCAGTAGTCGTGGCAATCGGTGCCTGCGCCTGCTATGGCAACATCACCCGGTTCTCCCGCGGTGGCCAGCAGAACCAGCCGGCACACGAGGCATTCCTGCCCGTTGGCGATCTGATCAAGGTCGACGTGTACATCCCCGGATGCGCACCGACCCCGCAGCTGATCCGGAACGTCGCGGTTATGGCATACCTGCTTCTCAAGGGGACCAAGGAACAGAAGGATCTCGCAACTGCATTCCTCAAGCCCCTCATGATGGCAGCAGATAAGGGAACCACTGCCTGCTTCTGCGACCTGATGACCAATGTTATCAACCAGGGTCTCTGCATGGGATGCGGCAGCTGTGCATCAGCATGCCCGGTCAATGCCATTACCCATGAGTACGGCAAACCCCAGGGAGAGCGCGACCTGTGCATCAAGTGCGGTGCGTGCTACAACCAATGTCCGCGGAGCTGGTACAGCTTCGATGTTGTAGACAACTATGAGGCGATCAACGAGGCCATAATGGCGGCACTCCAGTGAAGGTGATTGAAATGGGAGCAGAACTCGGAAAATACAAAACATGCGTCTCAGCACGGAGCACCGACAAGGAGATCCTCAAGCACGCACAGGATGGCGGTATCGTCACCCAGCTGTTTGGATTCGCTCTGGATGAGGGCATCATTGACGGGGCTATTGTTGCAGCAACCAAGGAGTTTGCGCACAAGCATCCTGAAAAAGCCATGAGGGACAACTCGAACATGGAGTTCCATGAACCATGGAGACCAATTCCCTGCGTTGTCACATCAAAGGCCGATTTGATTGCAGCAGCTGGTACGAAATATAATATCAGCCCGAATGTTTCCTTAATCAAGGAAGCAACCCGCAGCTTCGGTTTAGACAAGGTTGGTATTGTTGGGACACCCTGCCAGATGCAGGCAATCCGTAAACTCCAGCTCTACCCGGTCGGTGCCCGTGATGTCGGAGCAAGCATCGCCCTGGCAGTCGGAATCTTCTGTATGGAAAACTTCCCGTACCAGAGCATTCTCCAGCTCGTGGAAGACCATGCAGGCATGCAGATGGACGCGGTCAAGAAGATGGAGATCGGCAAGGGCAAGTTCTGGGTCTACGGCAAGCGCGGACAGGTAGTCCAGCTTCCGCTCAAGGTGACTCACAAATACGAACAGCCAGGATGCCACGTATGCCTCGACTATGTAGCAAACGTCAGCGATATCTCCACCGGATCTGTCGGCAGCCCCGATGGATGGAGCACCGTCTTTGTCAGGTCTAAGATCGGAGACTCGGTCTGGGCGAAGGCAATGGCAGCAGGCGTTTTCGAGACACAGCCGATCGAGAAGGTCAAGCCTGGTCTTGAACTTGTTTCCAAACTGGCAAACGAGAAGATCACCAAGAACAAGGCTACGGTCGAAGCCCGTAAGACATTCGGCGTTGGCAAGGGACTCCGTATTCCCTACATCTAAATTTTTTTGAAACGAACTTGGCATCGCTTGACTTTGCACCAAGGAAATGCTAGGTGTTTAGTCAAATAGCCTCAATTATCCGGTTCAAAATTATAATCCGGGGTTATTTCAACAACTCTGTTTTCACTTCTTTCAGGTACTGGCGGTCATCTTTAGGAAAATTTACAACACAATAAGTGCTAAAAGTGGCCGTTTTCAGCTTCGAATAGTCCCAGATTACCGAATCGAGTGAGAATCGATGGATTCCTCAAAATTAGTGTACGCTTTTCGGGAATTAGTGCCTGAAAGCCCTCCGTAAGGAAAAACGGAGATCGGTGAGAGGAGATCAGGTGTATCTTCGGGGATCGCTTTTTGGATCTGGTAATGGATCAGGTTAAGACCTAAAAAGGTGGTTCCGTGCTTTCCTTAACCCTTCCGCCTACTCCAGGCCATAAAAGGTCGAGTTTTGCCTCCCAATAGGTGCTATTAGCGGCCATTTTCAGCTCCGATATGGCCCCGGACAGCCAAATGGGCAGAGAATCGTGGGATTCCTAAAACATTACTACACGTTTTTCGAGAATTGGTGCCAAAAAGCCATCCGGAATGGGAAAACGGAGGCCAAATTGGGGAGATCAGTATGCATCTTCCGAAGACTCTTTTTCATAGTGAAAACAGGTGGGGCCATGATCAACTGTTCCCCCTTCACGAGAGCAGCCCCCTTTTTCCTTGCATGCACCCCCCGGACAGTCCATATATCCTCGATGAACGAGTTCTTCAGCTGCATCCGTCCTGGCTATATCCACAATACCGGCTTTGCTTGATACGGAAGAACCTTCAGATACCCGCCGGGAATAGGACAAGATCTCCCAGATGACATATGGCAAAGAGGGAAAGGACTGCGGCCATGTGATCCGGCTCCGGGAAGCCCCACTTAATCTCACACAGTGAGCTGCTACGTCGCAGGGCATTCCAAACGGTTGCCAGAATCAGCTTGTCACCATTCTTGATCAGACGTCACACCAGCTCTCAGGGTCTCTCACAAATCTTATGGCCGTTTCGCATCCAACAAGTGTGTATCAAATGTCGATAATGACAAGAATTAACCCGCAAAATAGAGGAAAATTATATCAAAAATTGAAACTGGAAATTATTACATCATTGCCATCATATCAGCTGTTTTGACTTGTATCAGTGCACTGGTCTGATATTCTTCTACTGCATTCCGAAATTGCTGATTGAGTTGTTTTAATGCGCTATTAATCGGCTGCAATGCCCCATCACGATTCTGAAGGAGGGCGTTTTCCATCTCTGACTGTTGTACATCAATCTGTTCTGAAAGATTCTTAGCCTGCGAAGTATCGATTCCCTGCGCACTCAATTTATCGAGAATTCCGGTTCGTCGTTGAGAACTCCGGTTAAAGACCGTGAAGCGCGTAGTTTCGCTGGCCAGCCAGGAAGAATACATGACACTATTAAATGTTCTCTCAATCGCTTTCATATTTGAATTTGCGGTTGCTCTCATCTCGTCTGTTGTGCCATTAAACATCGCCATCTGGGTACTGGTTTCATCTGCAAATAATATGCTCTGCTGCCGCATCTCATCCCGGGCTGCATTAATTTCGTCCACTGTGCGCATCACCGGGACGGAAAAAGCTGCTATCAGGTAATCCTCCTGTATCTGCTGAAGGTTTGCAGTTCCAGTACCTCCACTTATCTGGTTAATGTACTGGATCACTCCATCCATTCGAGCCTGTTGCAATTTTCCGATATAGGCCACATGAGTCTTGAGCGAGGACAAGAGTTCTGCATTGTCCTGGATAACTTGATTCTGATTCCCTGACGAAACAGTGTTGTCAGGTAATGCGCCGACAATTGGGGCAAATATTACCATGGCACAAAGAAGACAAAAGGCTGTACATAGAACTTTAAGCCTGTTCACGAGCTCAACTCCCAGAATAACGATGATTTGATTGTGGTTCGATCACTGTTTTACTGGTGCATACCCCAGTAAGTAATATTGTCAGGATGTGAAAAGTTTTTTTTCGAACCGCGTGGTTCATTGACGTAATCTGATGGTTAAACCGCCGAGATTCCTACGATTTTGTTCCATAAAGTGGTTGTCTCTGTTTAGTAGCATTCATGTATTATCGTGACTGTCTTTATCTATGTCCAAACAATACAGAATCAGAAATATCTCAAAATTTATCAAATTTGCAGAATTTATTCAGGAATTGCAAATGATACTTGGGAAAGGATGAATGGAACAGCTGATGTGATCTGTACCAAAAACGTAGTTCTTTACTTCAAGCTAATGAATTTGAGGTGTAGTATCGAAAAAAAGACTCTTTTTCAATAATGGGCAGATCTCCATTCAATGAAAATATATTTTTAACTATAACACACTGTTGACTATAAATAATTAAAAAAAGATTGACCACAATTCCCCAGGTTATTCATACACAAAAAGACCTGAAGGTAATCTCCTGAGTTCTCCGTCTTTTACAAGAATTCTCATATCTTTTTCATAAGCCTTGATATTCTTGAACGATCCTTTCTCCACCTCATCATCAATCCATTCTCCTATATCCTTATAGGACATAGATTGTGAAGGATTGTCTTTGAAATGCCGCAAAATAATATCCGGTTTGGTTATCAAAATTTTCTTAATTGTGTCTTTTTTGCCTGTGACAGATTTTTTTGCGTTCTCCTTTGCGTCCTCCAAACCCATTCCGGTTTCTTTTTTCAACCTTTTAAGAGCAATTTGGCAATAGTGTGGATCGATCTCAATTCCAATCCCTTTTCGGTCATAGAGATAGGATGCAACAAGGGTTGTTCCGCTTCCCAGAAACGGATCGAGAATGGTATCTCCTACGTAACTAAAAAGTTGAATACATCGTCGGGGTAATTCAACGGGAAATGGCGCAGGGTGTCCGATTTTATTTTTACTCTCACCGCTGAATGACCAGAGTCCATTTGTCCAGTCGATGAAATCTTGTTTTTCTATTTTAGATTTCAGTGATCCGCTAGTTTTCTTCCAAGTATTTTTGTATAAAACTATAATCAATTCCACGGGGGCAATTACATACGGTGCAGATGCACTCATCCATGAACCCCATGCAGTCCTTCGGGAAATGTTCCCTTCGTTCCAGACAATTGTAGAATGATAGTTAAACCCAACATCTTTTGCAATTTCTGTTAAGTCGGCACCGACACTTTGCTGACCCCCTTTATTTTTATCAAGAGGGATATTCAGACAAAATCTGCCGTCATCCTTTAGCCATTTATAGCAGCGGTGCATCCATTTTCTGCTAAATTTTCTATATTGTTCATAACTTATTTTATCATCGTGTGAGTTATATTTGATATCAACGTTATATGGCGGTGAAGTTACAATCAGGTCAACAGAATTAGGTTTGATTATTCTTGTTTGGAATATACTATCGTTGATAATGAGAACTCGATCTTGTTGGAAATAGATATTTTTTTTATTCAAGATTATTTCCCCTTAAATATTGGATAGATTGTATGATTTAAGCATCTGTTTTGTTTGTTGAAAGTGGATTCTCATCCTTGATTTTTCTTTTTCGAAGAATTCTCTTTTTTTGTTCAATCCCTGCCATCCGTTTGATATCTATTATCATATACTCAAAAGGATGGATACATCCTCCAAAATCTGTTTTGGGATTTTGCGAATAACAAAAAATACCTTCACTAATTGAAAGGATTCTATTTTTATTCGGTTTTTTTTCTGTGCCAAATTCCAGATCGTTATCTTTGGTAACGAAGAATAATTTGATATCAGAGTATTTTCTTCGATATAAGTGTAAATTATATAGAGATGAGGCCAATCGCTCTCGTAAAGAAGTTTTACAACTTACTATTATGAGGGGTATGTTTCTTTTTACGTGAAATACGACGATATCTGTATCCCCAATTACGTCACCAAAAGGAGTGTTGATTTGCATGCAACAAAAAGGGCATTTTCTTTTGGAGCCAGGTAAGTATACTAAAGTTCGTGGGCGTAGTAATCTGATTTTTGGGTTGTCGCCGAGTTCTTTATTGAGATAATTAAACACCTCCTCTTCAAAACTACTACCGGCCTTAGCACGTCGCCCTTGTGCATCGGAATTACCTTGTGCATCGGAAATGTTTTCTGCCTCCTTCAATTTTATTTCCATGAATCACTTCCTCTTGCTATTGAGTAATATTTTACAGGCGTCTATTTCAAAGTGAGCTTTCAAAAAATTTTGGCTCCGTTTGGCGAACTCTTTTGGAGAGGCAAACGATAGGGGGTGGAGTGGGGAGGGCACTTATTCTAAATGAGCCAAGAGGAGGTCGGCCAGTCGCTACGGGATGGGCGACACCCGAGCCCCTTAGGGCTCATAGCGGCAGACTCACCGCAGTTTGGTTGCTTATGCTTCAGTGCGGATTCGCTCTGATCGCCGCCTGTTCTGATACTAATACGATAGTCCTAGGATAGAGAACAGGGAAACAACAGAAAATCGGGAATAACAATCGATCGGTCCCCGGTAAAAACGGATAATTTGAGAATTATAAAAAAAATATTACAAAGTGTTGTGCAAGCTTTGATATCATACGGGGATTATCGATACAATTAGTGATACCATGGCTGTAAGTGCAGAAATATTCATTGCCGGTGCATCTGACCGGGCTGCTGCTGTGCAGCATATTTGTAATAATATTGATCTCTCAGGTATTTCCGGGTCTGAGATTGCCATCAAGGCAAATTATAACAGTGCAGATCCTCCTCCCGCATCCACCCATATCGAAACGCTGGATGCACTCTGTGGAGTAATCCTTGCAGAAAAGCCCGGAAATCTCACCCTCGCCGAACGCAGCGGTATGGGAAATACCCGTGACATACTTGAAGAGTGTGGGGTATTTTCGCTTGCAAAAAAGCGGGGATTTTCTACAATCGTTCTTGATGAATTTGACCGCGTCGGTTGGAAAGAGATCCAGTCTCCCGGACTTCACTGGTCCCGAGGTTTTTTTATCGCGGATGTTTTTGCCCGTGCAGACCGGGTGGTGCAGACCTGCTGTCTCAAGACTCACCGGTTTGGCGGACATTTCACGATGTCTCTTAAAAATTCTGTCGGTCTTATTGCTAAAAGAGTCCCCGGTATCAACCACGATTTCATGCGAGAACTGCACGGTTCGCCTAACCAGCGTGTGATGATAGCAGAGATCAATAAATTCTACCGCACTGACCTGGTCGTGATGGATGCCATGGATGGATTTTCCACCGGCGGACCGGACAAGGGGAAGCTTATCCACCCGGGTGTCATAATTGCCGGGGCTGACCGAGTCGCAATCGACGTGGTTGGAGTTGCCCTGCTCCGAACATACGGAACAACAGATGACGTGATGAAAGGCAGGATCATTGAACAGGAGCAGATTGCCCGGGCTGAGCTGGGAATTGGTGTTACATCTGCAGCAGCGATACGTATTGTGCCGCTCGATCCACATGCTGAATCTGTTGCAGAAAAAATTCAGCGACAACTGGAAGCCGACGGATAACTTTAACGGTAACTTTTTTTTGGACATATACCCAGTCACCATCTACAGGTTAAACATGAAACCGGAGCGTAAGGAAGAGACCCAAGTGGCACTCACTGATGCAGCGAAGAACTGGGTTGCAATGGATGGTCTCTGGTTCCAGGCAGTCGAGCGGAAATATGGGATGGAAGTAGCCCTCGATATGGACAGGGGGGTCTGGGAGCAGTTTGCCGTTATCGAGGCCCGTCGGATTAAGGCGCGACTTGCCCTGCCGGAGAAAGGCGGACTGGATGCACTGAATATCGCTTTTTCCAACCGGCTCGTTTCTCTTCTCAACAAGATTAAGATCCTGCGCCCGGATGAAAAGACACTGATTGTCACCACAAAAACCTGTCGGGTGCAGGCCGCCAGACAGAGGAAAGGAATGGCGCAGTTCCCCTGCATATCTGTGGGAATGGTCGAATTTCCAGTATTTGCCCGCACCATTGATTCCAGGATTGTATCCACGTGTCTGTCATGCCCGCCTGAAACTCGGCCCGGTATCCCGTACTGTTCCTGGAAATTCACGCTTGAAGGTGATGAATGACAAGCCATAAAGGCAGCACGTTACCTGACGATGAGTGACTGTTCGCAGGTTGTGGCGAGACCCTAAAAATCTCTTCGATGCTTCGGTAACGATGAGAAAACAATTAAACGCACCGGGTGTAAACCATGGAAATCCACCCTTCCCGCAATCTTTTATGTACTTTTGCTGCAAACCTGAATAGCATGTCACCAACGCGAACCTACATCCTGCCGGGCCTCCTTATTGCTGGAGTTATTCTTTTTGCAGGATGCATACAGTCCGCCCCGGCGACAAATCAGGCCACGTCATCGGCCGGGACAGTCTCTATGACTCCATCTGCAGAAACACAACATCTGGTGAAGCTTGAAACGAACATGGGTAACATAACGATTGCCCTCGCCAATGATATGCCAATCACCACGGGTAACTTTGAATCGCTCGTGAAGAAAGGTTATTATAACGGCGTGATCTTCCACCGGGTCATCAATGGTTTTATGATCCAGGGAGGCGATCCGACCGGCACCGGCATGGGTGGGCCAGGTTACGCGATCAAAGATGAATTCACAAAAAGCAACCGGAATGACCGGGGTACGATCTCCATGGCTAACGCCGGCTCAAATACGGGAGGCAGCCAGTTCTTCATTAACCTTGTCAACAACAACTTCCTGGACAGCAAACACCCGGTCTTTGGCAAGGTTGTTGAAGGGATGGACGTCGTGGATAAGATTGCCCAAGTGAAAACTCGTGCAAATGACCGCCCGGTATCAAACGTCACGATAATCCGTGCCGTGATGGCCTAAAACTTTTTTTCTTGTCTTGTTTTTTTTTCGTCCACAACGCCCCGTTTTATTCCAGGGCAGGCAAAATGATCGTCAGAGATGAAATCAAGAATTCGGATGGATCGAGATTGAGAAGATCCGGTTTAATATGATGTATTATTCACTGGAACGTGGAGTCACCAAATGTTCAAAGAAAAAAATCAAAGAATCTCAAAATTACAAATGAGCATCCCCCGATCTCCGAATATCAACTGATTTTTTAAAGAAAGAACAACCTAAAAAAGTTTTTATCGGAACTGGACAATATGGTGATCTTCCCTCACACCGAATGCAGAAAACCTGCTCAACAGGTTCGGATCCATCATACGGCAACCCCGGAAATCCTGGATATTCTGAAAAACCGCTCATTCTTTGCTCTCATCCCTATGAAGTGCTGAATGCCGGTTATCCCCGGGTAAAAAATACATCAAAAAGGAAACCTTCCATTTATAGCGCTCGTACAGACCTTTTTAACCCTCCGTAAATTTTCAGAATGTCTTGAAGGGAAAAAACTTACGAATGTGTATGATCATTCCGGTGCGGCGGCAATCCCTGAACAAATGCGCAGAGTGCCTCGAGTGATTGCTTTCGGTCCAATGCTGAGACATTCGCAATAACCGCTGCATTGAATTCTTTTTGGATTAATTCCGGTCGTGCACCGATACTGTCACACCGGTTTAAAAATATAACAAAAGGGATCTGTGCAGAAGACAGCGAATCGTAAATATGGTGTATAAAACCATCAACAGGGCAGGTAGCATCGACTATCAGGATTGCCCCATCCATTCCTCTCCCAATGATTTCGCGGGCAAACTCAAACCGTTCCTGTCCGGGAGTGCCAAAAATGTGGATATGGATACCGTTCACCTGGACCCTGCCATAATCGAGTGCCACGGTTGTCGTTCCACCGGCACAGTTAGCCTCCACATGACTGGATCCCGGGTCAAGGGTCTTAATCAATGTGGTTTTCCCTGCACCAAACGCCCCGAAAATCACAATCTTGCATTTTTTTTCGTCAGGCATTACCATGAATTACGACCGGATACGTTTTTACCATTTCGGTAAGATATGGTATATCCAGTAAAAAAAGACCAGCTCTTAAAAAAATGTTTCAGAACACGCACCAAGATAACTACCCTTTTGCACGTGCTATTTTTAAAATAGGATAAATCGCGATACAGATAATATACAACATTGCCCAGCTGATAGGGAGCAGTTAGATGGGTCAGGAGCGTCCCCTCAGGATGACGACATTTTCTCATCTGACAAAAAACAGGAAAGGAAAAAAGGGACGTGGGGGAAATTTATCCCGCCAGGTAATCAGACGGGGTCGGGAGGACTTCCTTAAGCCCTTTGCGCTTACGGATCGCAATCACAACTTCTTTTACCATACTGTTAGGGACGAGTTCGAATCCGGAAAACTCAGTATTCCACATTGCGCGACCTTCGGTGGCAGACCGTATGTCACCGGCAAATCCGAAAAGTTCGGCCACCGGTGCCTTGCCAACGACAGTAATCGTGTCGCCTTCGCTCGTCATGTCAAAGACCTGTCCACGGCGTCCCTGGATCTGGGAGGTCGCAGCACCCATCTGATCCATCGGAACAGTGATCTGGATTTTCTGTACAGGCTCCAACAGGGAATCGCCGGCAACCAGCATACCACCCTTGATTGCTCCGCGAACGGCAGGGATAACCTGTGCGGGACCTCGGTGGATGGCATCCTCGTGGAGTTTTACATCCACAAGCCGCATCTTGAGGTTCTGGACCGGCTCATCCGCAAGGGGACCAGCCGGCGAGTGCCTCATGGATACCTTCGATAATCAGTTCCATGGTCTCATTGAGGTACTGAATACCTTTAGTCATATCGATGAGCATGTTAGTACCCTTGATATCCTTGATGTTTTTTGCCTCATCCTTATCCATTCCCGCCTTCATAAGGGTATCACGGCGTTCGAGGTTCGGCTGGTTCATCGATACTTCGCCGCTCTTGATAAGAGTCACAATAGCGTCGGGCAGCACTTCAAGGTCAAAGTAGAACCGGTTGTGACGGTTGGGGGATTTTCCTTCAACTGATTTGATCGTACTAGTAACTGTCTCCCGGTATACCACGATCGGTTCTGAAGTAACGATCTCGACACCCTTATCACGTTTTATACGGCCGGTGACGATCTCGAGGTGGAGTTCGCCCATACCGGAGATCAGGTGCTCCCCGGTCTCCTCGTTGATGGCGACACCGAGGGTGGGATCTTCCTTTGCCACCTGCCGCAGAACTTCAACAAGTTTGGGCAGGTCCTTCATATTCTTGGCTTCGACAGCTACGGTCATCACGGGTTCACTGTAGTGTTTGAGGGACTCAAAGGGCGTCATTTCCATGAGGCTGCTGACAGTTGAGCCTACCATCGCGTCCTTGAGACCCGTCACTGCCGCAATGTTCCCGGCAACGATCTCCTCGACCTCGACCCTCTTCGGGCCCATGAAGATACCGACCTGCTGGAGGCGGTTTTCTTTCTTTGCGGTACCCATCACATAGAGGCTGTCGCCCCGTTTCAGGCTGCCGGAAAAAAGCCGCCCGGTTGCGACTTCACCGGCATGGGGATCAAACGAAATATCCGTCACCATCATAGCAACAGGGCCTTTTGCGTCACAGGCAAGCATTGCCTTGCCTTCCGGAGTTGTCTTATCACCGTGCCAGATAACATTGACACGTCTTGGCTGGGATTCAAGCGGATCGGGCAGCTGGCGGACGACGATGTCAAGCAGCACATCGGAGAGCGGACTGTTCTTTGCGAGGTACTTCATATCGCCGGCACGGCACTTTTCATATACATCTTTAAAAGAGATACCGCTCTTCTTCATGAATGGTGCGGAGACTGCCCAGTTGTAGAGTGCGGAACCAAAGGCAACGGAACCTTTTGCTGCATCAAGCTTCCAGCCGTTATTATACGCCTCTTCGTTCATCCCTTTGATCAGCTTGTTCACTTTATCGATCACTTTGCCGAGCCGGATCTGCATCTCCATTTCATCGACTTTCAGCTCGTTGATAAGACGATCAACCTTATTGATGAACAGGACAGGGCGAACCTGCTCCTTTAAAGCCTGACGAAGTACTGTCTCGGTCTGAGGCATCGTGCCCTCAACCGCATCGACAAGAACCACCGCACCGTCAACTGCTCGCATTGCGCGTGTAACATCACCACCAAAATCGACATGTCCTGGTGTATCAATCATGTTAATCAGGTAATCCTGACCTTCATATTCATGCACCATAGAGACGTTGGAGGCATCAATCGTTATACCCCGTGACTGCTCTTCTGCATCTGAGTCCATGAAGAGCTGCTTTCCCGCGAGCTCTTCAGAAATGATACCAGCGCCTGCGAGCAGGTTATCTGACAATGTCGTCTTACCGTGGTCGATGTGCGCCACAATACCAATATTCCGAATGTGTTTCGGATCCTTCATGAGCTCAGTTACGCGCTCAACTGATTTTTTGCCTCGGACCATGAAAATAACCTCAAAAAAAAGATTTTATCGGGCGGATTTTGCAATGCGCTCGCGTTCTTCTTTTTTGCCTACTGAATAACATTTGATATCGCCCTTCGAAGCGGCGATCAGCTCATCGGCGAGGATTGCACTCGCCTTTTTCTTGCTCGAACGCGATCCTTTCAGGGTCGCTTCAGCAATAAAACCGATTGCGGAATCGACTCTGCGAAGCGGGGCAGTGTCGACAGATTTCGGGACATTGATACCACCATATTTCAGACGGACCGTTTCTTCCCGGGGGCCGGAGTTTGCGATTGCCTCTACTAATACTTCAATAGGGTTGCGCTTGGTCTTCTTGTTGATCATCTCAAATGCTTCCCGCACGATCCGGATGGTCATCTGTTTTTTTCCGGTATTATTCTCGGTCTGCATCAGCCGGTTGATTAAACGCTCAACAATCGGCATATTTGCCTTGTTGAACTCCTGTTTCGAAAATTTACCACAGGAATGAGGGATGATTAAGGCGGTGAGGTTCACGTAGCGAACCAGGCCCGGGTCCTTGACCGTGACTTCGCTTGCATCCCATTTATTAAACAGTAATTTCTTACCTTCAGTTTCAGTCATGCAAAATCACCTGCGCGGTTTCTCCTTCCGGCCAATAACCATTTCATGAAGGCAGACGTTGTTCACTTTGGTAACGACATACCTGACTCCGGGAATGTCTCCCATCGAACGTCCGAGACGCCCTCCGATTCCCTCGATCTCGACTTCGTCATGCTCATCGATGAAGTTGATTGCGCCATCTCCTACGGCAAACGCGCTGACCTGGCGACCATTCTTGATCAGCTGTACCCGCACGCACTTCCGGATTGCCGAGTTTGGCTGTTTCGCTTCAACACCGATCTTTTCCAGCACAATACCTCTCGCCTGTGGAGCACCCTCAAGAGGGTCAGATTTCACATCGAGATTTAGTTCACGCCGGGCATAATTCTTGTCTGCCCACCGGAACTTATTTGAGTCCCGAACCAATTTTCTGGCTGCAAATTTACCCTGTCCCATTAAATAGCCTCATTTTAGTTATTTTTGTGGTTATCGATAACCCGCATTGAGATATATACTAACGCGGGCGTCCGATTTATAAATTGTGGCATCCCACCTGCCGGTCTTATTCTATTATGCCTTACTCGTAATAATATTATATCATTCCAGACCTATACCATACAATGAAAATCGGGATCTATAAAGTGGTGCATATTGATACAAGTCACCGTCTGCTCCACTATATCGGCAAATGTGCAAACCTCCATGGGCACCGATGGAGGATTGAGCTCTGGATTGAAGGGGAACCGGACCCGGCGACACAAATCCTGATCGATTACAGCCTGATCAAACAGGTTATTGACAAGTATGATCACCAGATTATCCTGAACCGAGATGACCCGCTGGTGTCCCGCATCCAGGAATTCCACCCGGTTATCACTACACCAGGAGATCCCACAAGCGAACTGATGGCAGTCATTATCCGCGACGATCTTTATGCGGTCTGCCGGAATATGGGAATTAAAGCCACAATATCGAAAATCCGTGTCTGGGAATCCCCGACAGCCTGTGCTGAGCTTACGGAATGAAGATCGCTGAAATTTTTAAAAGCCTCCAGGGAGAGGGGAAAAACCAGGGGAGACCCTGCCTGTTCATCAGGCTTGCTGGCTGCAACCTCCACTGCCTCTGGTGCGATACGGCGTACGCACAAACCGGAGGAATTGAGATGAGCCTTGATACTATTCTTGAACAAGCCCGGTGCCTGAATCCTTCCTATGTCTGCATCACGGGTGGAGAACCGCTCCTTCAGGCTGACGACCTTGAACAGTTGCTTGTATCACTTCACCAATCGGGAACCGAGATAGATGTCGAAACGAACGGCACGATCGACTTCACCCGGATTCAGCCGTATGCTTCCCTGTGCATGGATGTCAAATGTCCGTCATCAGGAGAACAGAGTGACCTTGCGTTACTTGACAAACTACGGCCCCGGGACTCTGTCAGGTTTGTCGTCAAGGATGAGATGGATTCCAGGTACGCCCGGGAAATTATCAGCAGTCATCGGATTCCTGGTGAGATCTTCTTCTCACCTGTTTCCGGCAGCGATTTTGGACCATTGGTACGGTTTATCCTTGCGAATGACCTCCCGGTACGGTTCCAGGTCCAGTTGCATAAAATCATCGGAGTGAAATGATGAAAGCGGTCTGTTTACTCTCAGGAGGGATGGACTCTACCACATTAGCCTATGTGGCAAAGAGTCGGGGCTATGATATTCTTGCCCTTCATCTGAACTACGGGCAGCGGACCGAGAGAAAGGAGCTGACATGTGCAAAAAAAATTGCTCGCACGCTGAAGGCAGAAGCATTTATCGAAATCACTCTTGATTATTTTTCAAAGTTTGGGTCAAGTAGCCTTACTGATGAAAAAATTCCTGTTGAGGAATATGATCCTGAGCGGGCATATATGCCCAATACGTATGTACCATTCCGGAATGCAAATCTTCTCTCTATAGCAACGAGTTTTGCCGAAGCAAAGCACGCTGATGCAATCTTTATCGGTGTCCAGTCCCACGATTACAGCGGGTACCCGGACTGCCGTCCACTGTTCATCGAGGCGTTCCAGAAAGTAATTGATCTCGGAACAAAAGATACGACGAAAATCACTCTCGTTGCCCCCTTCCTCACCATGACCAAGACGGATATCCTGAAAGAGGGCTTAACGATGGGTGTCCCCTATGAACATACCTGGTCCTGCTATTGTAATGAGGAAAAAGCCTGCGGTACCTGCGGGTCATGTCATTTCCGTAAAGAGGCATTTGCAGCAATCCGAAGACAAGACCCGATTCAATACGAGGAATAAAATGGAAATATTCCGCGGCAAACGGCTCTGGATCGAAAAACGCAAAATCCGGCTTCCTCAGGGCATTGAACGTGAGAAAGTGATTATACACCCGAACAATGCAGTTGCAATCTTCCCGATTGATAATGGCCGCTGCAAGCTGCTGAAGCAGTACCGCTTCGCAATCGACCAGTATATCTATGAGGCACCGGCAGGGACCATGGAGCCGGGGGAAGAACCCGTAAAGACAGCACACCGGGAACTTATCGAGGAGACCGGGTTTGCCGCACAGACCATCGTGCCTAAGGGGTTCATCTATACCACACCTGGATTTACAGATGAGAAAATCTTTTTATTTGAAGCGAGGGACCTTTCACCTTCTGATGAGTACGGAAAAGATGAAGATGAGATAATCGAGGTTGTGGATATTGCAATGGGTGATCTGAAGGCCATGATCAGGGATGGTATCATTGTTGATGCCAAGACCATCTGCCTTATCTATCACTGCCTGGGGTGCTGAACCATGCGCAGTGTTATTATTGTAATAGGAATTTTCACGGTGTTCATTCTCCTTGCCGGCTGCACCGAAAACAAGGTATCATCGTCATATTCCGTTGATAGTGAAGGTATCCTCTCGGTTTCGTGTGCCCCGGTGACAACCAGCGAAGAGATACTGTTTAAAAACGAGACCTATACCAAAACAAAGATTGTCGTGCATACGCAAAGCGGTGATGTGGTCACGTATCTTGCTGCTCCACAAAATCCAAAAGCGGCAATTATCTATGTACCCGGAGCCGGCGAAAAACCTGCAGGACATGAAGATCGCATGGTAAATTACGCGGCTGCTGGTTACGCGTTCTTCTTTGTCGATATCCGCGGCAATGGCGGACAGACTCCCGGCTACCCGTTTAATCCGCAAAAGGACTTTTCCCTTTTTGAAAAAGGAGAATGGCCGCAGTATTACCTGACGATCTGTGATCTGGTAAATGCCCGACAAATCATTACCGGAAGGTTTCAGGCGCCGGTCTATGCTATGGGGTCCAGCAACGGGGGACGTTTTGCAGCGGTTGCAGCAGGAATTGATCCGGACTTTGCCGGGTATGTCGGGATTTCCACATCAGACTGGGGGGTTCGGGACTCAGTGATCCGGCAAGGTTACTCAGGAGACATAGTGCGGTTTGCCACTTCAATTGAGCCTGGCACCTATATTGCAAAAATTTCTCCCCGCCCCGTCTGGATCTTCCATTCCAGGACAGACCCCGTAATCCCGTTCAATGATGGGGAACAGTTTTTTTTGCTTGCGCGGGAACCGAAAATGTTTATTGAATTTTCAGGTGAGCACGGGATCAATTCCGATGTTGATGACCGGATCCTTATGCAATGGGCGCAAATTTATGCCACACGCGAGTGAATAAATAATAGCTCTAGAGAGGTTTGAGACCGGCAATGGCAGAAGAACGGGAGATGGACGATGCGCGAAAGCGTTACGAGTTCAAAAAAGCGCTCGAGAAGCTCGAGTTGCAACAGGGAGACGGGACGGAACTTATCACAATCTATATTCCTCCCGACAAGCAGATCTTCGATGTTACCAATCAGCTCAAGGACGAGTTTGGCCAGTGCGCCAACATCAAGAGCAAACAGACCCGGACGAATGTCCAGAGCGCCATCTCTTCAATCCTCTCCCGGCTCAAATACTACAAGCGCCCACCACAGCATGGACTCGCGATCTTCTGTGGTACGGTCAAACTCTACGGTGATCGTACTGATCTCCAATGCACGATCGTTGAGCCCCCCGAACCTCTCAATCTCTATATGTATCGCTGCAGCTCGAACTTCGAGCTCGACCCGCTCAAGCAGATGCTCGAAGAGAAGTATGTTTATGGACTTCTTGTTCTTGACCGTCGGGAAGCATATTGGGGCTTTTTACGAGGCAACCGGATAGAACCCATGGGAGGTGCAAACTCAACAGTCCCGGGAAAGACCCGCAAAGGAGGCCAGTCCGCTGCCCGGTTTGGACGTCTCAGGGAGATTGCGATTGCTGAGTTCTATACAAAAATAGGGGAACGCGCCAGTGCCATATTCCTCGCAGAGAAGGATTTCTTCGAGCGGTTCAAGGGTGTGCTTATTGGGGGTCCCAGTCCGACAAAGGAAGAATTTGAAGCAGGCAACTTTCTCCATCACGAGATCCAGAAGCGGATCATCGGGATCTTCGATGTAGCATACACCAACGAAGACGGACTTTCCGAACTTGTGGATGCGGCAAAGGACGCGCTAAAAGGTATGGGCGTCATTAAGGAAAAAGAGTTCATGGACAAGTTCCTAAAAGAGCTCGTCAAGGATTCCAGCAATGCTGCCTATGGGGAAGAGAGCATAAGGAAAAATCTTGAACTTGGGGCAGTCGACACCCTGCTCCTCTCGGCAAACCTCCGTAAATCCCGGCTCCGGATAAAATGCCAGAACTGTGATTTCACCGATGAGAAGACAGTTCACATTGAGGCAGGAAAATCTGTACGGGATATCCCCTTTGGATCATGTCCGAAATGCAGCGCACCGATCATTCTCGAAGAGGAGATCGATATTATCGATGAACTGACTAAACTCGCTGAACAGAGCAGTGCCAAAGTCGAGCTCATCTCCGATGATTTTGAAGAGGGGTCGATCCTCTTTACCGCATTCGGCGGGATTGCCGCAATTTTGCGCTACAGGACGGGATGCTGATGTTGCAGGAAATATACAAAACGATCGGTAAGGTCATCGAAGAAAAAACGGGAGTAAAAGACGTCCAGCTTATCGATGGCGGGGAGCATGCCGATCTTGCCACCACCATCGCGTTCATCCTTGCAAAACAAAAAAAGCAGGCACCGGCCCTTATCGCCAAAGACCTTGCTGCTGAACTGGCAAAAGACTCCGCACTCCAGGGTATCGCCATTGAAGCGAAAGGGCCCTATATCAACTTTATTTTTGGAGCAGGATACGTCAGTGAAGCGGTGAGGGAAGCGGTAAAACCCGGCTATGGCACGTTCCCAAAAAAAGGAATTCGGGTCGTTCTCGAACATACAAGCGCCAATCCGAATGGTCCCCTCCATGTAGGGCACATCAGGAACTCGATTATCGGTGATACCCTGGCGAGGGTGTTCCGGAAGGCAGGGTACGGGCTCGAAGTTCAGTACTATGTCAATGATATGGGACGCCAGATTGCAATTGTGGTCTGGGGATTTGATAACCTCGACAATGCCCGGTTGGAGGGGGAAAAAGAAGATGCCCATATCGCCCGTGTGTATATCGCTGCTAACAGGGAGATTGAGAAGGATCCTGCCATAACCCAGCAGGTAAACACCCTCATGCAGCTGGTAGAAAATGGAGATCCGCCAACCGTGAAGAAGTTTCGCAGGGAGGTGTCCCGCTGCCTTGACGGGTTCATGGTAACAATGAAGGATCTCAATGTGGCGCATGACCGGTTTGTCTGGGAAAGCGATTTCATCCGCAACGGGTATACCGACCGGATCATTGTCAGACTACGGAAACTCTCCCAGGCCCGGGATGAAGAGACCCTTGCGCTCGATCTCGGGGAATTCGGGTTTAAAAACAAGTACGTGATCCGGCGCAGCGACGGTACCTCGGTGTACGCAGCCCGCGACCTTGCATACCATGGCTGGAAGGCAGCAAACTTCGACCGGGTCATCGATGTACTCGGTGCCGACCATAAACTGATCGCCGCACAACTCCAGTGCACCATGAAACTTCTCGGTGAAAAAGTTCCGGAGATCGTCCACTTCGAGTTTGTTTCCCTGCCGGAAGGTTCCATGAGTACCCGCGCCGGGAAATTCGTATCTGCCGATGACCTGATTACGGAGATCAGGAAACGTGCATTTGATGAAGTCACGATCAGGAGACCGGAACTGGATGAAGAAGAGCGGAAGTCAATCGCAAAATCAGTCGGACTTGCAGCCATCCGCTATGATATCGTAAAAGTTACTCCTGAGAAAAGTACGGTCTTTGACTGGAAAGAGGCACTGGACTTCGAACGACAAAGCGGGCCCTACATCCAGTATGCACATGCCCGCGCCTGCAGCATTCTTGAGAAAGCGGGCACCTTTACCGAATGCTATGAGCTTGAAACCGACCAGGAGATTGCACTCGCCAAGCAGATCGCAAAATTCCCCTCTGTTATCGAGAAGATCGTTGCAGAGCTCCACCCGCACATACTTGCCACCTATTCACGCGAACTTGCTGATATCTTCAACACGTTCTACCATTATCGAGCAGGTCTTGAAAAGCGAAGGGAAGATCAGGGATCGCCGGCTCACGCTGGTCAGGGCGGTGCAGAACACCTTGAAAGAAGCCCTCGAAACACTTGGAATCGATGCCATCAGCACCATGTGAAGCCCTGTGCAGGCAGGGTTACCAGTTTTTTTCCAACACTTCCTCAGCGGCGCTTAAACCCTGTATGTGGTGCAAACGGGCACTCGCCGGCGGTGACATGTGCTACAAGCACCAGTTCTACGGGATTGCAAGCCACCGTTGTATCCAGATGACACCGACCCTGCGCTGCAACCAGCGATGCCGTTTCTGCTGGCGCTCGTTTGAACATGAAGTAGTGGAAGAAGAAGAGTGTTCTCCCGAAACGATACTGGCTGGCATACACAAATTACAAAAAAAGGCACTTGCCGGGTACAATGCAATTCTGGATAATACCGTCACACAAGAACGGTGGCAGGAGGCACTGAACCCAAAACACATAGCGATCTCACTTTCCGGTGAACCCACACTGTACCGGCAACTTCCCCAACTCATCGATCTGTTTAACCGGAAAGACTACACAACATTTCTCGTAAGTAATGGTACAAATCCTGACATGCTTGCCCGCTGCCACCCATACCAGATGTATGTCTCGCTTGACGCTCCGGATGAAAAGACGTATATTTCTCTGTGTCGACCGCAGGACGATTACTGGGAGCGGGTAAAAGAGAGTCTTGCCCTTCTCCGATCACGTCGTTCTGCAATCCGTATCACCCTTGTCAAAGGATTGAACGATTTCTCACCGGAAAAGTATGCAGCACTCCTTCAGGAATCCGGTTCGATGTTCGTTGAAGTAAAGGGATATATGTATCTGGGATACAGTAGAAAACGGTTGGTACGGGAGAATATGCCGGAGCATGAGCAGGTGCGCTCTTTTGCCGAAAAGATCACATTTGCATGCGATTACCGGATCAAAGATGAAAATATATTGAGCAGGGTGGTTTGCCTGGAGCGTGTGATATGAGATTCAATCCTGAGGACTGGAAGAAAAAAACGCATGAGAATTTCGAAGAGGCATGGCATGAGGGGCCTTCGGTACTGACTCCTGCAGGGAGTGAAGGGAAGTACCCGTTCCTTGCATATAAGGGGGCGCAGGCACACCCGGTTTTTGCAACGATTAACCGTTTGCGCGAGACCTATCTCTCGCTCGGATTTGACGAAGCTGAAAATCCGGTGATTATCGATGAGAAAGACATCTACCGGCAGTTTGGTCCTGAAGCGATGGCGGTGCTCGACCGGGTATTCTATCTCGGAGGCCTTCCCAGGCCGAACGTCGGGATTGCACGGAAGCAGCTCGATGAGATCAACGAGATCCTGATGAGCCACAAAAGTCCATTTGTTCACGCTGATTCTGCTCCGGCAGGCGGAATCCCTCACCACTCGCCGTATCCCCCGATGACAAAAGAGACTGAGGAACACTTAAGGGAGACACTCCATGCATACAAGAAATCTGAGATCGATGGCGATGAACTCATCATCGAACTGGCAAAAGTGCTGGGTGTGGACGATGCACTCGTCGTGCACATCCTTGAGGGGGTCTTCCCGGAATTCCGGGCGCTCGTTCCTGAGTCCTCGCGCAGCACTCTGCGCAGCCATATGACAAGTGGATGGTTCATGACACTTGGCGCCATCTGGGAACATTCGCCAATGCCCATCCGGCTCTTCTCGGTCGACCGCTGCTTTCGTCGTGAACAGGCCGAAGGACCGACACGCCTCATGACCTATCACTCTGCATCATGTGTTGTCGCTGGTGAGGACATAACCAACGAAGAAGGAAAAGCAGTAAGCATGGCACTCCTCTCAGCATTCGGATATACGGATTTCCGGTTCCAGCCGGATGAGAAGCGCTCCAAATACTATATGCCGGATTCGCAGACTGAAGTCTACGCACGTCACCCAATGCATGGCTGGGTGGAAGTGGCAACCTTTGGTATGTACTCACCCTCTGCACTTGCCGAATACGGTATTGGGGTCCCGGTCATGAATCTCGGCCTCGGCGTTGAACGGCTCGCGATGATAGCATACAACGCAAATGATGTCCGGCAACTCTGTTTTCCCCAGTTCTTTCCCAGAACGCTTACGAGCCAGGATATTGCCCGTGCAGTCAGGATGCGCGAAGAACCGGCGTCCCCGGAAGGAAAGATGCTTGCTGCGGCGATTGTCCACGTCGCGTCAGCGAATGGAACTGCCCAGGGACCATGTTCGTTTGACGTCTGGGAAGGCACACTTGGGAATGTACAGGTAAAGGTAACAGTTGAGGAGACAGAGTCCAATGCAAAACTTTGCGGCCCCGCATGTGCCAATGAGATATTTGTCCACGACAGGCTCGATACTCGGTGTGCCGGACGCTGAAAAGTGGAAACAGGTGCGCACTGAAGGGGTATCAACGGGTATTACCTATCTCTCCGCGGTGGCAGCGCTTGCAGCAGCACGGATCGAAGAGGCCGCTCGCTGCAGGAAATCCACAGTCGTCCAGGTAAAGATGGCAAAACTCCCCAGCGATATTAACTTAAAAATTGATGAATTCGCGATGAGAGCGGTCACCGATAACAATAAGAAGGTGGACGTGCGGGGGCCGGTGTTTTTGTCTGTGCGGTCTACCGTGCAGGAATAATTTTTTCCCTTTTTTCCGACAGTTATCCTGAGCATTGAGGGTAGATCTTCGGGATGTGGTGTTAGAAATAGGTAACATTAATTACCATCAATGTTAGAAATACGTAACAAAGGAGGTGAGGGAAACGAACAAGAGAAATCTCATTCGTATCATGATAGGTGTGCTTTTACTAGTGAGCGGCCTCATTGGTGATGTATTTGAACGGACGGATTCATTTTCAGCACAATGCTCATGACGGTCGGATGTGCCTTTCTGGCAGTGGGAATCCTCCGGAACCGCCAGTCCGGAGATAGCCCCGAATCTGATGAGCGATCGGAGAAAATCGCGGCTTATGGATTTTCCTATGCATGGCAGACAGGAGTTTTGTTCATAACAGCATTGTACTGGCTGGATGTCATGGGTATCTTCAGAATGGGAACACAGGGTGCACTCGGGCTGATCCTGATGGTGCTTGCAATCTCTGCTGTACTCTATCAGATGTACCTGTCCCGAAGAGGGGATGTTGCATAATATTTTTGGAGTGCAAAACCATGCAGACAAGAATAAAAGAGTACCGTGCCCGTGTGTCAATGACCCAGGATGACCTGGCAAAAAAAGTTGGCGTGCGACGGGAGACAATCGTTTTTTTGGAGCAGGGAAAGTATAATCCCTCGCTCAGGTTGGCCCACGATGTTGCACGCGCCCTGCATGCAGGTATCGATGACCTGTTCATTTTTGCTGATGAACTGGAACCGGAGAGCCCGGAACATCGGGAGATACTCGTAGATTAATATCCCCGGGGGGAGGAAACACCTGCTCTGATTCCGTGGAGAATCCGGAACATTCACTTCTTTCCGTTGGAGTGCACAAATCCCCGAGGATTAGTATGGCAGCCTCCTTATCGAGCGGCTGGTTGTCATTCCCGCATTTGGGCGAGTAGATACAGGACGGACAGCCCTCATCACACCCGCAGTCTCGTACCAGCTCGTGTGCACTTGAAAACACTTCAGAAAGAATCTCGTATGCTTTCTCAGCAAGTCCGATACCTCCCTCGTAACCATCATATACAAAAACCGTGGGTTCGCAATTCTCACCAAATCCGGGTGACGACAATCCGCCGATATCCCAGCGATCACACATGACATGCAGGGGCATGAGAGCGATGATCGCGTGTTCTGCACCGTGCAGCCCGCCGGCGAGATCGAGATTTGAATCTATAATACGTTGTTCGGTACCTGGTGCGGATATGACCCAGAACGCCTTTGTTCTGAAAGTAATCGGTGGCAGATCGAGGGGTTCTATACCAATGATAGTATCTTTGCGTTTGATCTTGTAACCGGTATACTTCTCAGTCACTTCCACGTCCCCAAACGCACACCGTGCACCATGCACCATTCGTGTCTCAAGGATGTCAATAATAGAAAGATCTACCTCTTTAAGTGGTTGGGTATAGTAATCCACATCCGTCTCCGTCACCCGGACAGTGTGCGTTTCCAGATCCATTTCGTTGACCACAAATGTTTCGCCCTGGTGCAACATGATCGCCCCCTTATGCGCCTCACGGTACGCCTGCGCCCGGTCCATTGTCTCCAGCAGACGGCCATGGCACAGGATCCGGAATGATGATTCGGGAATTCCATCCAGCGTTACCGCATCCGCAGCTCTTCCCCGCCCGGAATATACCCACCCCCGGCTTGTTTTTTTGATGAGATCAGCTGAGGCAAGCTCATACAGGAGCTCGGGGAAGGTTGCTCCGAAATACTCCCGGTCAGGTGTCTCACGCAACGGCAGCTCGGCAGCAGCGCAGAGCAGGTGACCAGAAATGATATAGGGATTTCCCGTGTCGATAATCGCATGTTCGTGCGAACGGCTGAAAAAATTCTGAGGATGATGCATGAAATACTGGTCGAGAGGGTTTGCAAAAGCGACAAGGATCGCCAGTGAATCGCCCCCTTTTCTTCCGGCACGGCCAGCCTGTTGCCGGGTCGACATCATAGTTCCCGGATAACCAGCAATAATGACGGCATCCAGTGATCCCACATCGATCCCAAGTTCAAGAGCATTTGTAGACACAACACCCTTCATCGTGCCTTCTTTCAACTGGCGTTCGATAGCCCGCCGCTCTTCTGGCAAGTATCCCGCCCGGTAGGCTGATATTGATTCTGAGAGGCGTGCGGAAGATCGGCGTGCATCCTCCCGCGCCCAGAGTGTTACCAGTTCTGCCATTTTCCGGGCACCGGTGAAGCATAGCGTCTGGAGATTATCTTTCACGCAGGAGACCAGGAGATCCTTGGTTTCCTGGTACGTGGAGCGTTCACCGACACCATCGTAAAACGGGTTATAAAGAACGAAATGTTTCCTTCCATGCGGTGAACCGTCCACATCCACAAGCTCAAACGGTAAACCTGTAAGTTTGCCGGCAAACTCCATCGGATTTGCCAGTGTTGCCGTCGACAGAATAAATTTTGGTTCCGATCCATAAAAATGGCACACGCGTTCCAGCCTGCGGAGAAGGAATGCAATGTGAGACCCAAATACACCCCGGTAACGGTGTGCCTCATCTATGATGATAAATTTCAGTTTGGAAAAGAACGGGCGCCACTTCGCATGCCATGAGAGCACATGGTGGAGTTCATACGGATTGGAGATAATAACCCGTGAGTTCTCGCGAATCGCTGCCCGTTTTGACTGTGGGGTATCACCATCGTAAATTGCCGGCCGTGCAGAGATACCGGTGAACTGCGCCATTTGTTCAAGTGTTGCAAGCTGATCATTGGAGAGTGCTTTTGTAGGGTACAGGTACAATGCACGCGCCTCCGGATCTGCTTCAAGGCACGCGAACACCGGAATATTGAATGCGAGGGTCTTGCCACTGGCTGTAGGTGTGGTGATAATCACGTTTTTTCCGGACCGAATTCGGTTGATGGCTTCGCACTGATGAGAATAGAGGCGTATCCGGTGTTGTTTGAGATACGATGTAAGAGTATCTTCAAGAGGTATTTCAAGTGTTCCGTATTCAGGGAATTCAGGTTCGCTGATTTCCGTATGCACCACCCGGTTCCTGTATACCGGGTTCACACCAAGAATCCGGATTATATCAGCGACAGCCATGGATCTCTCCCAGGAGGTGAAAAAAGAGCATAGCGAGCGATACCACGTCCTGTTTATTGTGCTCAATAATCGGAACAAGCGGTCCACAGTTTCCTGTCCTCATATAGGTTTCGTAAAATTCAGGCACCATCTGCCCGGGAATATCGTCATCGCGATATATACCCAGGATTTCTGTCTCCAGGGCTGTCAGTCGAAGGGACGGGAGCTGATCCTTCCATCGTCTGCGGCTGAAATGGAGTACATCAAAGTGGGGTATTTTTGCCGGGGAGCCCATGCCATAATATGCAAGCCTTTCTGACAGGTAAGGAACGTCAAAGGATTTGCCGTTAAATGTTACGAGTGCCGGGCGGTCACCAGAAACATGACCGAATGTTGCCATGAGTGCAGACCGGTTCCTCATTGATATCCCTTAAAAGATACTGATGAACTGCCAGACTGCCATTCTCGATCGTACCAACGCCAAAAAGGATGATGGGACGGGAAAAAAGCCCGAGGGTTTCAATGTCGAGAAATACATAATCTTCCGGTTCGTGAAGTCCTGCTGTACCAAGAACAGAAGGGTGGGATTTTGCATGCCTGGAGCCGATGAGATCCATAATTTCTGCAGAATTGCCGCTATACAGACATTCAAGGACTTCAAGGGCATATGACCGGAATTTCGGGTGTTGCATCAAATCCGGTAATGATCGGAATCCTTTCGACATCAGCCGTTTTTGTATCCTTGGTCCGATACCGTGCACAAGGGTAAGATCTTTTAAGATTTCAGATCTGAACCGGTCATGATCGATCAAAGGTATTTTGAGAGATTGCCGGCTTTCCAGAGAAAAGCAGACTCCGCATTCATTGAAAATTTCGGAGCCTGAAAAAACGTGGTCGAACGGGATGTTCCTGTACTTCTCAACCAATACACCAAGCTGGCAATGCGCCTGTTCATAATCCGAGGAAAAAACAACATTATTTGAAAAACTGGTCCCAAAAACATTGCCGTCACGGACAACTTCGTATTCCTGTAGTCTATCCATGCGCTGCTGCCAGAGGGCACCAATCCGTGCAGGAGCATGTGTGGCCGACATCGTCTGAATACAAAACGTCGTAAGGGATTTAAAACATCCAGCCGCGCGGGGTGAAAGTAAATTCCTGAAGATTCACCGTCGTTTCATATAAAGGCGACGCCTAACCTCCCCCGTGATGACGTCTCTTCATTCGGAATTGATTCTGTAATTCTGGTGTGTTGTCCATCCAGTGAATTACTCCTTAGTTCCCCATGATGTGAATATATCGATGGAGAAAATAATCTATAACGTAAATGTCAGAGTATAATATTGCTGAATATATGAAGGGCTGGGACTGATGAAGGACATCAAAGGATTTCTCATTGATCTTGACGGTGTTCTCTATGTTGGAGACACTGCTATTGAAGGAGCTTGTGAGGCAATCGGATTACTTAGAAAGAGGAATTACCGGTACCGTTTTGTTTCCAATACCACTCGGACATGCCGGAGAACAATCGTGGAACGGTTATCAAAGATGGGGTTTGTTATTTCAGAGGAGGAAATTATTACACCACCGGTGGTCGCAAACGCTTATATGAAAAATACCGGAAAACAACGCTGTTATCTCCTTATTACCAAAGATGCTGAGCGTGATTTTGAGCAAGGATGTCTCTGCACCAACGAGGATGAAATTGATTGTGTTGTCATTGGCGATGCCGGTGACAGGATCACCTATAACAGCCTTAATACTGCATTCCGTCATCTCATGAAAGGAGCTGAACTGATAGCCCTTGAAAATGACAGGTACTGGATGGCCCCGGATGGACTTTCACTAGCAGCGGGACCTTTTGTGAATGCACTTGAATTTGCGACAGGAAAACAGACAATAATAATTGGGAAACCGTCCCGGGCATTTTTTGATCGTGCTCTTCGCGATATGGGATTGCAACCCGATCAGGTCGCAATGATTGGCGATGATGTCGTCGCTGATATCGCCGGAGCCCATATCATGGGTATGAAAAGTATTCTTGTCAAAACAGGGAAATACCGGAAAGACTCAGAGAACAGCCCGGCGATAAAACCCACATATATTATCGATTCTATTGCACATTTAACTAAAATTCTATAATGGTTGAAATTGAGAAATTTGAAAAAAAGAGTTGATAATGAATGACCGGACGATACCGTTTTGTTACTCTTTTGCCGATAATTATTTTTTATTTTCTCAGCAAATTCAATATCCGGACTTATATTTCCCCATGAATCGGTAAATACATCGCGTATTATTCCTGATCCAGTAAAACTTCAATCAACCCCGATTATCGTTTTTCAAACATTCCCCTTTAGAAGTCATGTGGTCTCCCTGTCATTTCCCGTAAATGTTTCTGTCATTGAAGGGACGAAAAAGCCGGTCAGTATAAAATCGATCAATAGTAATGATCGGGATTCCGTAAGGATTGAAGACAGGTATCGTGCAATGGTGAAGGACCCGGCACAAGATCAAATATTTTCAGATCCTCCCGACGAATTTAATAAGGTCAGACGCCTTCAAGGGCTTTCCGATGACGAATACATGGAACTTATGACAGTCTATGTCCAGTCACTCCGTTATGAATCTCTGGAGCAGAATCCGCCAAAATTCCCGGCAGAGACTATTGTTGACGGTGCAGGAGATTGCGATGACAGGAGCCTGCTGTTAACTGGATTATTGGCACGGCAAGGTTATTCTGTCGCGCTCCTTTCATTTGGACCTGAGGCACATATGGCAATAGGTGTCGGTTCACACGAATATCTCTACAAAAAATCAGATGCCGATCTGACGGTAACGGCTTTCAGTCATTTTTTTTAATCCCGGTCCAGAATCATAACAGAGGGTTTGGGATGTACCGGTGAACAATCTGCTTCATTCTGTTCTGCGGTAACAAGTCGTTGAAGTGCCGTATTGCAGTATTGCAGTGAGAGATCGATTCCAATAAAGCGCCGGTGCAGTTTCCATGAAACGAGCGTCGTTGTCCCTGCACCGTTAAACGGGTCAAGCACGATATCATTTTTATAGGAGAAAAGTTTGATGAGCCGCCGGGGCATTTCCTCGGGAAACATCGCCGGGTGGTTATAATCTTTCATCCGTATTTCCGGGGGAAATGACCATTTGCCGAGCACCCATTCCTTGAACTCGTCTGCGGTGATATCGATATCCTCACGTCGCCCTTCTTTCTTATGCGTTTCCTTGTCGAAGACCTCAATAAACTCCCAGGTATATTTAATATATGGCATCGATGGGGATTTCCAGCTTCCCCACGCAGTATACTTTGCGTTATAGTTATTTTTCTCCCATAGAATCTCTGCTTTCCAAAGAAGTCCAAGGTTCAGAAGCTGGTGAGAGATATAGTGATGGGTCGGGACGTAATCTGAAAAAAGAGGCTGAATATTCACCGCCATCCGCCCGCCTGGCTTAAGCACTCGCTCGCACTCGCGCCACACCACCAGGAGTTTTTCAAAATAGGCATTCCATTCATTGGTGTCATCGCGAGAATCCTGTGCATATGAGTGCCCGAAATTGTAAGGAGGAGATGTGACAATAAGATCAATGCATCTGTCAGGCATGCGTGCAAGGGCATTAACGGCGTCTGCACATATGATGCGGTTTATAAATGGAGAAATCTCTTGCGGTTCGGAAGAAATCACCGAATTTTTTGCACCTTTTGACCCCTTCCGGACAAGCGCCTTTCCTGCTTTGTCCTGCACTTTTTCAGGTCTCATGAAATAATATCCAGTTTGTACATCACCAGATGATGTGTTAAAGAATACGAAACATGATCACATTTTTTTGGTAGCTTGAAAAGCGTTTAATGCAGTAATTGACATATTCTCTACGATTATTCTATGCTGCATATAGAAGACCTGCATGTGAAGGTCGGCGACAAAGAAGTGTTGCATGATATTAACCTCCACATCGAAGAAGGAGAAACGCATGTTCTTCTTGGTCCTAACGGATCAGGTAAAACAACACTCCTTATGACCATAATGGGATTTACCAATTATGCTATTACGAACGGTAAAATCATCTTCAAAGGGGAAGATGTAACAACGATGAAGGCCCATGAACGGGCGCAACGGGGAATTGGCATGCTCTTTCAGCGTCCTCCCACCATATCCGGACTGAAGCTTGGAAAAATGCTGACCGCCATTTCACGGAACAAGAATGAAGACATTATGGAACTTGCCAAATCAGTTCATATGGATAAATTTCTTGAACGTGATATCAATAAGGGGTTTTCCGGTGGAGAGATCAAACGCAGTGAAGTATTGCAGCTCATGATCCAGAACCCCGACTTTGTCATGCTTGACGAACCCGAAAGCGGTGTAGATCTTGAAAATATATCGCTCATTGGAACAGCCATAGGGTCACTTCTGGAAAAAGAGAAGCATCTCATCAAACGCAAAAAAAGCGGACTTGTTATCACTCATACCGGATTTATTCTTGATTATATCGATGCTGACAAGGGACACGTGATGTGTGATGGAGAGATCAAGTGTCACGGGAATCCCCGGGAAATCTTAAAAGACATCAAACAACGCGGATACAAGGAGTGCCTCGAATGCCGTCACCAGTAAAAAGTCCTGAATTCTCAAGAGCTGATCAGGATCGTGTCGCTCAGGTTGGCATCGACCTTGCCATGAAAAACCGCTGTGGCAGCTATCTCCAGATGGACCAGGACGTTGTCCAGGCTGAATGTTCGGAGCAGGATATAGAAGTTCTCTCATTCAGGAAGGCGATGGAAAAATATGACGGGCTCAAGGATATACCTCTGGAAAGCGGTATCACCGGAAAAAGATGAAATTACCCGGTATGTTGCAGCACAGAAAGACCCGAAAGGCTATGTCATCATTGCTCACAAAGGCTCAAATAACATCCTTCCCATCCAGGCATGTCTCTATCTCGGGCGGGAACAGATCCAGCACGTCCATAATATCATCGTAGCTGAAGAGGGTGCTGAACTCCATATCATATCAGGTTGCACGAGCGGTGAACACGTGGGTAAAGGCGGCGCTCACTACGGGATCTCAGAATTCTTCGTAAAAAAAGATGCCAAGATCAGTTTCACGATGATACATAACTGGAGTGAAAACATTGAAGTGTATCCCAGAAGCGCCGCAATCGTTGAAGATAACGGGGTATTCCTTTCCAACTATGTCTGCATGCAGCCCGTGAAAAAAATCCAGATGTACCCCACTGCTACCCTCAAAGGGGTCAACACCGTTGCACGGTTCAGCAGTGTTGTCATCTCCACACCCGGTTCATACATGGATCTCGGTTCCCGAGCTATCCTGGAAGGCACGGGTGCGAGCGCTGAATTGATCACCAGGGCCATCACAAAAGGCGGCACAATCATATCACGGGGTCATATCAATGGAAAAACTGCCGGGACCCGGGGGCATCTTGAATGCAAGGGCCTGATTCTGAAGGACGGCCTCATATATGCCATTCCGGAAATTGAGGGATCTGTTGTCGGTACAGAACTTTCTCATGAGGCCGCGGTGGGCAAACTTGCAAAGGATGAGATAGAATATCTGATGTCACGCGGGTTGGACGAGGACGAAGCGACCGCAACGATAATACGAGGATTCCTCGATGTAAAGATCGCAGGACTCCCCGAATCTTTACAAAAACAGATTGACGCTTCCATCGATGAGGCAGAAAAAGCAGGGTTCTGAAAAGTGATATAATGCGAAGATATCCACGATCTGATGAACGAAACCGAATGGTGGAGCGCCAGATTGAAGCACGGGGTGTCAGAAATCCTCGTGTGCTTACCGCTATGCGGGAGGTTCCCCGCCACCTCTTTATTCCCCCACCCTATGATCGTTCCGCATATGAAGACAGCCCCCTACCCATTGGAAACGGACAGACGATCTCCCAACCATATATCGTAGCACTCATGACTGAATTGCTCGAGCCTGAACCGGGTGATAATATGCTCGAAATTGGAACGGGTTGTGGATATCAATCTGCGATTCTTGCAAATCTTGTAAAAAAGGTTACTTCTATCGAGCGGATTCCTGTGGTTGCCGATCTTGCCAGGTCAAACCTAAACGCTCTCGGTTTTCCGAACGTCGAGATTATCACCACTGACGGTACCCTTGGGTATCCTCAAAATGCACCCTATAATGGGATCATAATTACAGCTGCTACTCCTACAGTACCCATGCCGCTCCTTGAACAACTGGCGGAAAACGGCAGACTGGTAGCGCCGGTGGGGGGCGGGAAGTTCAGGAACTGGTGGTTCTTTCCAACCATAAGGGAATAATTTCCCAGGAACTCCATGGGGGGGTCAGGTTTGTGCCCCTGATCGGAGAGCATGGATGGGAAGGCAGCGGGGAATCGTGAAAATTTTTGATATCTCTCGTTCACTTTCTGAGAATATGCTCGTATATCCCGGGGATACCCATCCAATCTTTATTCAGGAAGACAGGGGACAATACCTGATCAGCGACCTGCACCTTAGTACTCATACCGGTACTCATATTGACGCCCCGGTTCATTATCTTAAAACCGGTGATACAATTGATACTATTCCCCTTTCTTACCTCATTGGAAAGTGCCGGGTACTGGATGTCTCCGGTGCAGGTAACAGAATCACCGCCAATCATCTGAAGGGGCGATTAGACGGTGTTAGCAGGGTACTTCTAAAAACATCATTTTCCGGGATTGACCGATTTGAGGAGAATTACCCTGCCCTTGCACCGGATGCCGCGTATGCAATCGCCGCACTTGGAATGAAATGTGTAGGTATCGATACGCCATCGATCGAATCCTATGGCTGCGAGGGAGTAGTTCATCGGATACTCCTTTCCTGCGATTGCATCATTGTCGAGCTCCTCGACCTCTCGCATATAGAGGAGGGTGATTATTATATGGTGGCACTTCCTCTGCGACTGAAAGGATTGGATGGTTCTCCCGCTCGTGTCGTCCTCATGGAAAAAGGCAGGATTTAATCATGGATATTATTATCGATTCGGTTAAAAAAATCCACACTCTGCTTAAAAATAGCGGATGTGAGGGAAGCTGTATCGTGCTCGATGTTGATCCTGACAGGGTATATTGTCAGTATGACAAGGGTGCATGCATGGTAGCAATTTTTGGTGGAAGGAGCGCCGAATATGTCACTCAGGATCCTATCCGGGCACAAACAAAAATCTCTTTCATGTTCGGTGCGAGCCTCGACACTTCCCCAACCCGGGCAGCTGCCTGTTCGATTATTAATGTCGCCGCGGGGTTCTTTTGCATTTCAAGAATTCTTCATTCTTGTCCGGAATTGTCTCATAATGAATGTCGCAAACAACTGGAACGGGAAATAATAGGAAAAAGAATCTTTTGCCTTGGTAGCATCCCGGCCGTAGAATCTGCATTGGGGGCCTTCGTCGTCGATGATCCATCTAATGCTGAGATTATTCTCATAAACAGCGAAGGCATCTCTGGACCGGACACGGGTAATATCGTCCAGCAATACAAAGATAAAAAAAGGATAATCTGCATTGGCCCCTCAACAGCAGGTATCGCCAGGTTAAACCAGATTGAGCTCTGGTGCCCCTTTGGAACCTGTTGAAAGTAAAAATTTTCCTTAATGTTAGGTAAACTCTTTTTGAGATAGCGCCAAATAGATTTATCATGCTTTTCGGGTCCTCGGGGATACGAAGGAAATTCGATCAAACACTTCTTGATACAGCTTTAAAGGTTGGGTCGGTACTGGCATCCCAGTCTTCCGATATTATTATCGGCATGGACACCCGAACAACAAGCCCTCTTCTTGCTCATCTGGTAATTTCTGGTGTTATCGGGAGCGGTGGATCCGCACACGTTGCCGGTATTGCACCGACTCCATCCGTTGCTTTCGCAACCCGTGTGGCAAAAACAGGATGTATGATCACTGCTTCCCATAACCCGGAGGAATACAACGGATTGAAGCTCTTCAATCCGGACGGTTCATCTTTCACAAATATCCAGCAGGCTGAGACGGAGGAAATCCTGAAAACCCGGAATTGGACTGACTGGCAGCATCAGGGGATCGAAAAGCCAATAGATGCTTTATCCCCCCATAAAAATGCAATTCTGGATAAGGTTCGTATCAAATCCGGAATTGCCGTTGTGGTTGATTGTGGCAACGGCGCTGGATCTGTCCTCACACCTACACTACTTACTGACGGAGGTGCAAAACCAGTATGTATTAATTGCAATCCATCGGGTCATTTTGCACGGCCTTCAGAACCATTAAAAGAGCATCTAGGGTATATCGGGGAGATGGTGAAAAGAACAGGATCAGAGTGCGCCGTTATGCATGACGGAGATGCTGACCGGATGATGGCTTTTGACAGCCAGGGACGGTACATCGATGGTGACCATCTTCTTATGTTGTTTGCCCAGTATCTTGACGTAAAGCAGGTTGTTACGACAAGCGATGCTTCGATGATCATTGAAGAAATCGCTGAAGTCCGACGTACACCTGTCGGTGACACATATGTATCTGAAGAACTTCTGAAATGGGGAGATTTCGGGGGTGAACCATCGGGTGCGTGGATTTTCCCGAAGATCTCCTATTGTCCCGATGGTCCTTTTGCTGCTGCACTATTCTGCGAGATTGCATCTGAATGGAATGTTACGCAGATGCTTGATGCAATGCCCTCCTACCCGGTGCTGCGGGAATCATTCATATGTGAGGCAGCGCGGGAAACCGTGAGTGCACTGGGTGCTGAGCGACCAACAGATGGAATACGAATTGTTGAAGAAGACGGCTGGTGCCTGATCCGTGCGAGTGGTACTGAGCCAAAAATCCGTATTACGGCAGAAGGAAAAAACCTGCAGAAAACAAAGGAGTTACTTGAAAAGGGACGCAGCTTGATTAAGCAGGGGAAAACTGCTTAAGTATTGTAGTGCGAGTTTTACGTATGGAATGTGTCGTTCTCGCCGCGGGAGAGGGGAAGCGGATGCGCCCCCTTACAGCGAAGCGTCCAAAAGTCATGCTTCCCCTTGCGAACCGTCCGATGATGGAGCATCTCGTTCTTGCCGCTCGCGATGCGGGGATCAGCGATTTTGTCTTTGTTGTCGGCTATGGGGAACGGGAGATCCGAAAATATTTCGGGGATGGATCGGGATGGGGGATTCACATCAGATACGCGCCGCAACGGCAGCAGCGTGGGACTGCAGACGCACTGCGATCCGCCCGCGATTTTATCACGGGACCATTTCTTCTGTTGAACGGGGATATGATAATTAAAACCGAAGATATTGCCAATCTCTGCAGGTGCCAAACACCCTGTATGAGCACATGCACAACTGATCATCCGCAGGATTACGGTGTTGTTGTCGTGGAAAACGGCCTTGTAATTACCCTCGAAGAAAAATCGAAAGAACTCATGTCCAGCCAGATCAATGCCGGGGCATATTTTTTCTCTTTGGATATCTTTGACTGTGTAGACAGGGTTCAGACTTCCAGCCGGGGAGAACTTGAACTTACTGACGCTCTTTTATGGTATATCAGAGGAAAGAAACTGACAGCATATCCGTTATCCTACTGGATTGATGTCGGTAACCCCTGGGACCTGCTTGATGCAAATCTCTCACTTATGAGCACTCTTTCATCTGTTTGTGAAGGAATCGTGGAAGAAGGGGTTTACATGCAAGGATCTGTGATAATCGGGAAAGGAAGTATTGTGAAGTCCGGGACTTATATTGAAGGCCCATGTATCATCGGTAGAAATTCCCGTATAGGCCCTCATGCATATATTCGCGGGGCGACATGTGTGGGTGACGATTGTCACATCGGCCATTGTACCGAGCTCAAAAACTCCATTATTATGAATCGGACGAAGATCCCCCATTTCAACTATATAGGTGATTCCGTCATTGGTTCTGAATGTAATTTTGGGGCAGGCACCAAAATCGCAAATCTTCGGCACGATCATGGACATGTCAGGGTCTGTGGAAAAGACACACGAAGGAAAAAATTTGGCGCCATTATTGGGGATGGAGTTCAGTTCGGGATAAATTGTTCAATCAATGTTGGATCAAAAATCGGGAGTAATGCACTATTCGCACCGAACTCATATATTTCCGGGTGTATCGGGGAGAATGCAATTATTCGTTAGGTGAAAAGAATGCAGGCAGTTATTTTAGCAGCAGGGGAGGGGAAACGTGTTCGTCCGTTAACCCGGAGCAGGCCAAAGGCGCTGCTTCCGGTAGCGAACCGCCCAATTATCGGATATGTGATCGAAGCATTGTTGAAAAACGGGATCCGAGACATTGTTGTTGTGGTAGGTTATCGGAAAGAACAGGTAATTCGGTTTTTAAATGAGCTCGATGTACCAATTACTGTAGTCGTCCAGGATAAACAGTTGGGGACTGCTCACGCACTCAACTGTGCGAAATCGCATATTACGGGAGATTTCCTTCTTTTGCCAGGAGACAACTATATTGATCACTTTTCCATTGGACGAATAAAAGATATCAGAAATGGGATGCTCATTAAAGAGCATCCCAGTCCGTCAAACTTTGGTGTAGTGTTATTAAAAGATGGGTATGTCGATCGTATTATCGAGAAACCTGAGCATTCACCAAGTCTTTATGGTAAGCACGGGCATCTTTTCTCTGACACTGGACTTTTTTCCCTGTATTTCAGGAAACAATATCACCGATGCCATATCATCCATGCTCGCGTCGGGTGAACGCCTGCAGGCAGTTGTCGCAGATGACTGGCAGGACGCAATTTATCCCTGGGACCTCCTTAAGATGAACATGCGCCAATTAAAAAATTTGTCCGAAGCATGCGAGGGGTCAATCAGCAGGCAGACAATCATTCATGGGCCGGTGCGGATTGGAAAAGGATCAACAATCGGCCCCAATACCGTTATCATGGGTCCGGTTATCATTGGCGATGACTGTGAAATTGGTCCCAATTGCTGCATCATGCCAAACACGACACTCGGGTCCAGAGTTAAGGCAGAACCATTCACGTTTATCGGAAAATCGTTGATTATGGATGATACTTCCATTGGTTCGCACTCAAGGATCATTGATACGGTGACTGGACAGGGATGCCGGCTTGCAGACCACACGACCATTTCAACATCGGCAAGCCTGATGAATATCGAGAATGATGTCATTAAACCGGAATTTGGCGCCGTATTTGGCGATCAGGTCACTGCAGGACCGTTCACCATCTTCACCAACTGCATCGTTGGCAATAATGTTACCATAGATGGGGGGAGCAGGATCATTTCCCGGATCCTTCCTGATGACTCTAAGGTGATATAACGTGTGCGGCATTGTCGGCTATATAGGCCGTAGGGAAGCTGCCCCGATCATTGTAGAGGGGCTCAAGAGGCTGGAATACCGGGGGTATGATTCGTTTGGCGTTGCTACAATCAGCGGAGGGGGTATCGAGCTGGACAAACACCAGGGGAGAATATCAGATTCTTCAGATTCCTCGACTTGCCTCAAAGGAAAGATCGGTATTGGGCATACACGGTGGGCAACACACGGCGTTCCCAATGATGTCAATGCCCACCCCCATATGGACTGTTCGGGCCGAATAGCGGTGGTTCATAACGGGATTATCGAAAATTATGCGGTGCTCAAACGGCAGCTGATTTCACGCGGACACATATTTCGCTCTGAAACCGACACCGAAGTGGTCGCTCATCTTGTGGAAGAGGCATATGCATTGGAAAAAGATCTCCTCTCCGCTGTGCAAAAGACCATTCCAAAGTTGACCGGATCCTATGCTCTTCTTGTCATTGCCTCTGGTGAAGATCGTCTCATTGCAGCACGTTATGCAAGCCCCCTCGTCCTTGGTGTTGGTGATGGGGAATTTTTCGCCGCATCCGATATGACCCCGGTTATTGATCATACGGAGCGTGCAATTTTTCTCGAAGATGGAGACGTTGCCAGCATATCCCATGAAAAGATTGAGCTGTTCCATGAGGGCAAACCAGTAAAACGACCGGTGGAGTTGATTGACTGGTCCGGAGAAGAAACCAAGAAAGGCGGGTTCCCGCACTATATGCTCAAGGAGATCTACGAGCAACCCCAGGCATTTTATAATTCGGTCAGGTCAGTTACTACTGAAATTCTCCCGGAATCCGTTAAAAATGCTGAATCGGTGACTGTCATAGCATGTGGCTCTTCTTACAATGCCGGACTTATATTCAAATATCTTCTCGAAGATACCTGCGCGATTCCAGTGCGCCTTGACTTCGCTTCTGAATTCAAATATTTCCCCCCACCAGTGAGAGGACTCGTAATTGGAATATCGCAGTCCGGTGAAACGGCTGATACCATCTCCGCACTTAAGCAGGCAAAAGTACATAACTGCACAAGTCTCGCGATCACAAATGTTCTGGGCAGCTCCATCAGCAGGTCGTCAGATTTTACACTTTTCATGCGTGCCGGACCTGAAATCAGTGTGGCAGCAACAAAGTCCTTTATCGGGCAGACTCGCGATCCTGATGCAGATAACAAATTTCCTGCGAAATGGCGAATTCACTGAAGTGCTGCTCATGGGACACCGTGCAATAGAAGAGATGCTTCTCATGGATCTTTCTGATCCCGTCGAATTGTGTCATAAAGCGCAAAGCATCTTCTTTGTGGGGAGGGGGCCGTTTTATCCAGTAGCTCTTGAAGGATCGCTGAAGATGAAAGAGATCTCCTACATCCATGCCGAAGGTTATGCTGCGGGGGAGCTGAAGCACGGACCATTCGCCCTTCTCTCCAAAGAGACTCCAGTAGTTGCCATCTGTTTGCCCGGCGATACGTATGGAGTGATGATTTCTAATATCAAGGAGATGAAAGCACGTGGTGCACCAGTTATTGCTCTCGGTCAGCAGGGTGATTTGGAACTTTCTGAGATAGTGGATATTTTTATCCCCCTGCCTGAAACCCATCCTTTTATTCAGGTACTAACATGTATTGTCGTCCTGCAGCTTCTTGCGTACTATACTGCGGTTGCTTTGAACCGGGATGTAGACAAACCTAAAAATCTTGCAAAGAGTGTGACGGTGGAATGACCGAATATGGCATAAATACGATCGGGAAAGGGACGCAGATTTTTGAACCGGTTACGCTGGGATTTCCCTCGCGGGATAAGATCGGCAAAACTGGTTTCACCGGAACAATAATCGGGGTAAATGCAATTATCCGATCAGGCACGATCATTTACTGTGACGTGATCATCGGCGATAATTTTCAGAGTGGGCATAACGTAATGATCCGTGAAAAAACCCGGATCGGCAACCGGGTTTCGATTGGAACTGCAACAGTTATTGAAGGGGATACTACTATCGGGAATGAAGTTAGCCTGCAGAGTATGGTCTACATTCCGACCGATACTGTCATCGGGGATAACGTATTCATTGGTCCAAATACGGTCCTGACCAATGACCGGTATCCTCCCACAGGTATCGGTGGGCTTAAAGGACCGCAGATTATGGACGGTGCAGCGATTGGCGCAAACGTTACCCTTCTTCCAGGAGTCTGTATCGGGGAAGGGGCTCTTGTCGCGGCCGGGGCAATTGTGACCCGCGATGTTCCGGCACACAAGCTAGCAATTGGTACTCCAGCAAAAATTACTGATCTGCCCTCGAAAATGAACAGGAAAAACAACAAGAAATAAATAAAGACAATGACATGCATCTCCATTTTTTCCGGCGCCAGACGCAGAAATTAGGAGAGCCCCCACTCCACCTCATCAACCATGAAATCACATTTTTTTTATGACGCCTTTACGGATGGATTTAATTTTCAGCTCGCAATTCTCAGGTATCTTTCCCGGAAATCAAAAAAAAATGCTTGCAAAAAATATCACTGGCAGGGAGATACTTGGGCGTTTCTCCTGAAAATTCAACCAAATTTATTAATGGTCTCAACTTAAAACCAATTACCCAAGAAAGGTTGATTTCATGGTACGTTTTGATCTTAAAAACCGCCGGACCCAACTGATTATTGGCCTGGTTGTATTATTTTCTGTCTTTGCCCTATGGCTTCGTTTGATTCCCCTGCTCACAATGGGTAATACTGACGTCCTGACGATGGTGGCAAGCGATGATCCGCTTTACAACCTGCGGCAGGTTGAACAGATACTGGCAAATTTTCCCAACTATGCATGGTTTGATCCGATGACCTTTTTTCCCACAGGTATGTCGGTTCCCTGGGGACCCCTCTTCCCTACTATCATCGCGGTTTTTTGTCTTATAACCGGCGCCACTACGCGACCGGAGATCATAAGCACAGGTCTTCTGATTCCCCCACTGATGGGAGCCCTGATCGTGGGGATCATGTACTTTGTCGGAAAAACGTGCGGTGACTGGAAGACCGGTCTTCTGGCCTCTGGTTTTATCGCCGTAGTATCCGGACAGTACTTTTACCGCTCTCTCTATGGATACATGGATCACCATATAGCAGAGGTACTTTTTTCAACGGTCTTCTGCCTCCTGTATATGACGGTAATCTTCTCGGAAAAAGATAAAAAAATTGACCTGAAGAATATCAGTTCCTATAAAAAAACCCTGCTGTTATCAGGAATTGCCGGTATCGCTTATCTCCTTGGTCTGTTTGTTATGCCGACTATGATCCTTTTTGCCATGATCGTCGGAATATTTACCATTATCCAGTTTGTTATTGACGTAGCCCGTGGCAGGACAAGTGAATACCTTCTGGTAATCAACACGGTAATTTTTGCTATTGCGATCATCGGGCTTCTCGCGTACGGGTTACGAGATCCCGGTGTAAATCTAATTTTCTATTCAATCGGGCATATATATGCGTACCTGGCACTAATCGGCGGAACGGGTTTTCTTTATGGGATTGCACATATCGTCAAAGACAAAAACTGGTATTATTATCCTGCAATTCTGATCGGATGTGGAATTGCATTTTCCCTCATCCTTTTCATCACCAACCCCCAGTTGTATAATCTGTTTATAAGTTCACTTTTCTCGTTCTTCGGGCAACAGGCAGTGACTAATACTGTGCAGGAAGCCCGGGGCTGGGCTCCTGATCTTGCTTGGATGACATTTAATTATGGTCTTATTCTGATGGCCGGGGGAGCACTGGTCATGATCTACAATAATCTTAAGAATGAACATCCCCATCAGATCTTTGCACTTGTATGGTCACTTATTATGCTGATATCCACCTGGCAGCATATCCGGTATGAATATTACCTTGCCGTGAACATTGCCCTGCTATCAGCTGTTTGTGTCAGTTTTACTTTCCAGCAGGGATGGACCGATATCCGTAGACTCGTAACCAGAATATCGACAGATACTGATAAAACTGAATCCGATGAGCACAGGAAAGATGAGGGACAAAAGAGCAAAAAACAGAAAAAAATTCATAAGAAAGGTTCTACATCATCGAAACCGGATTATCTCGCCGTAACTTTAGTAGTTATAACGGTCGGACTCGGAATTTTATTTGCTATTGCATCAACCTCGCTCAACTATGCAAATGCCGGCGGAGAGTCTATCCGGATGAATCCCGATTGGAAGGAGTCTCTTGAATGGATGGGAAATAATACTCCTGACCCCGGAGTGAATTACTTCACCATTTACGATCCCAAAACATTCCGGTATCCCGCTGAAGCGTATGGTGTTATGTCCTGGTGGGACTACGGGCACCTGATCACCTACATAGCCAAAAGGATCCCCAATGCCAACCCATTCCAGTCCGGAGTAGTTGGCCCAACGGGATCTGCAAACTTCTTTATGTCAACGTCTGAAGATGCGGGAAACCAGGTTCTCGACCGCGCCAAAACCCGGTATGTGATCACCGATATAGAAATGGATACGACTAAATTCTGGGCAATGTCAACCTGGTATAATACATCAGTGGGGGTAAATCCCTACGAGACGACGCTTCTTACTCCATCACAGAACCTTAATGGTTACGAGTCGGTACTTCTTAATACCCCGCTCTATTACCTTACGATGGTCTCAAGGCTCCATAATTTTGATGGTTCACTCAAAACCCCCACGAATGCATATTACATAGAGTACACCGATCCGGCTGTGTCGAAGGTCTCCCTGCCGGTAATCACAAACGCAGAAGCATTGAACGCATCAGATGCCGTCAGTCGGGCAGCTGAATACAACCTCAGGGCACCAGCAGGTTACCATGCCGCCGCATTAAGCCCGGCTATCACCCTACCCATCGAAACAGTACCTGCACTAAGGCATTACCGGCTGGTGCATGAATCTCCAACCAACGTATTCAATTCGAATAGCACTGATATGAAATATGTCAAAGTCTTCGAGTACGTGCAGGGCGCGCATATTAAGGGTGTAGGTATTATCCAGGTTCCGGTGATTACTGATACCGGAAGAACGTTCACATACCAGCAGGCAAGCGTTAACGGTGAATTTATCGTGCCATACTCAACAACCGGAAATCCCTACGGAGTAAAGACGACGGGGAAATACCAGATCATGAATTCGGGACGGGAATACGATGTTCCCGAATCTGCAATAATGCAGGGCGTGACAATCTCATAATTTTTTTATTTATCCCTCTCCCAGTAACGAAACCAGACATTTGATATCAGGAACTAAAAACTAATAACACAATTATGGTCCGGTGTTCCGCGATTTACGGGGAAATTTTCTCTCATCATGACATGAACAATCATGATGAGAGCAGTACCCGCCTGCAGGCGGCTCTTAGCGGAGTGCCTAATATGACTCCAATAATCGCACCGATTTGTGCGACGGAGAGTGTTCTTGCCAGGGTCCATACCTCGTCATTTATTAATATGATCCGTGAATTTTCTTCGCATGGTGGACAGTATTTCCTTGACCAGAATACCTATGTTGACGCGGAGACGTTTACCGTTGCGTCATGCGCTGCCGGTGCTGCAGTTGACGCAGTGAATCGTTCAATCGATGGCGAATCCTGCTTTGCGTTTGTCCGCCCGCCGGGACATCATGCCGAACCTGACAGGGCTATGGGCTTTTGCATTTTTAACAACGTTTCGATTGCTGCACGTACCGCACTCGATCGAGTCAAAAAAGTCGCGATTATTGACTGGGATCTTCACCATGGGAATGGCACGCAGAAAATTTTTTTTGCCGATGACAATGTCCTTTTCTGTTCAATCCACCAGGGTAACATCTTTCCCTATTCCGGGTGGGTAGATGAAATAGGTACCGGGAAGGGAAAGGGATTCACCATAAACGCACCTTTGCGACCCGGATCCTCCCTTGCAGATTATCAGTTCGTTTTTCAGGAGGTTTTTATTCCTGCTCTCGAACAGTTCAGACCCGATGCGGTTATCGTGTCTGCAGGTCAGGATGCACTTTTTGATGACCCAAAAAGCGGTATGATGTTATTTCCCGCCGATTTTGGTGTACTTACTGCGATGTTAATGGAATCGACCGATCACCCGTTAGCATTCGTCCTCGAAGGAGGGTATGGGCCTTCACATGGAGAAGCCATAAACCAGATTTTTTCTGCACTTCGTGGAACGCCGGTTGCACTTGAAAAAGGGGAACCCCGCCGGACTACCCGTGATATCGTAGCAGTCCTCAAAAAGATAAGGATGTAGTCTCTCCGGTGCAGTAAAAATACCTTTATACTTGGATAAATATCATTTTCCAGTATGTTAGCAGAAGAACTCGCCCCGGGAATCCGGGTGCGTTATCCCCGCACCGGAACGACGGGCACTATCCTGCGCATCGAATCAGTTCGGGGGGAGGTTTTTGCCGAACTTGATAGTACAAATCTCCTGTACCGCGTTGACACTCTTATCCGGGCATCTGGTTCCGGAAGATCAACGACTGCAATTGTTGATGACGCAAAGAAGGTAATTGAAAAGGAGCGGGCCTTTGTTTCGGGAAGCGAATTACAGGATGCATGGAAAAATATCGACCAGAGTCTGCGAGGGGGGAGGTTAATCCTCCAATCCAATTGTCGTAAGTTTTACCGATTCGACCCCCTTCTGAGCCATCAGTCTTTCAGCGAGTGCCTTTAGCTGGGTCCCGTCTCCCCGTAACAAGATCACTTCCAGGCAACGGTTTTCCGTTACATGAGAGTGAAGAGATGCCTGGATTATTGCTTTGAATTCATGCTGTATATCCGTAAGCATCGTTAACAGGCCACGCTGATCATGATCATAGATCATCGTAATTACTCCCTGTCGATCTCCTTTAACATCTTCCATCCACTTGTAGTGCTGGATATAGCTCCGAATCGCATCCCGAATACCTTCAGATCTGGAAGAATAGCCTCTATAATTGATGATTTCGTCGAACCGATCGAGCAGATGCTTGGGCAGAGATATCCCAATGCGTGAGAGCTCATTTTCCATCGCCATAGAGATCCTCATGACTGTATATTGCCATCGGAATGTTTAACGTTTCGATAATTTATCAGGAATAGTAATATTTAGTAGTACTTTGCGAAGAATCAGCTTAAAGAATTGACAACCGTGAAAAAATACCGGACTTCCACCGACATGCTCCCTCACTGGTTATGTATAAGTATGACCGTAATATATAGAGTAAGGAGGTTCGATTTCATTTGCATGATGTGACAGTTCCCAGCGTCAATATTGGTGTCGTAGGTCATGTCGATCACGGCAAGACCACACTCGTTAATGCACTCACGGGCACATGGACAGACCGGCACAGTGAAGAGGTGAAACGTGGCATTTCGATCCGACTCGGTTATGCCGACGCGACCTTTTACCGGTGCGAGGCGTGTGAAGGTAATGACACCTTTTCAACCAGTCCCGATTGTCCGGTCTGTAGCGGAAAGGGAATTCCATTTCGTTCCATATCTTTTGTCGATGCACCCGGACATGAGACCCTGATGGCCACAATGCTTTCCGGCTCGGCATTGATGGATGGAGCGATGCTTGTCATTGCTGCAAGCGAGAAATGTCCGCAGCCACAAACAAAAGAGCATCTGATGGCGCTGGAACTTGTCGGCATAAAAAATATTGTGATTGTCCAGAGCAAGATTGATGTGGTCAGCCAGAAAGAGGCGTTAGATAATTACCGGGAGATCAAAAATTTCATAAAAGGGACCATTGCCGAGAACGCCCCGATCATTCCGGTCTCCTCCCAAAAGGGAATCAATATCAGCGCTCTTGTGCAGGCACTCGATAAGACAATCCCTGAGCCGGAAAGGGATCCCGATGCCGAGCCGGTAATGCTAATTGCCCGTTCATTCGATGTTAATAAACCGGGTTGTAACTGGAAAGACGTAAAAGGTGGGGTTGTCGGAGGGTCTCTTATCCGGGGCATCCTCCGCGAAGGTGACGATATTGAAATCCGGCCAGGCAGGCAGACCCAGATCGAAAACAGGATAAAATGGATTCCTATCACTACACGAATCACATCAATTAATGCCGGGTCACATAAAGTAGCCGAGGCAACACCCGGGGGCCTCCTCGGTGTCGGGACCAAACTCGATCCCGCTCTGACAAAAAGCGATGCACTTGCAGGACAGGTTTTGGGGCACGAGGGTAAACTCCCCCCGGTATGGGATAAAATCCGGTGCCGGGTTACCCTGATGGAACGAGTAGTAGGCGCGACAAGTGAGCTCGTTATCGAGCCGTTGAAACACAGTGAACCGCTGATGCTCTCGGTTGGAACAGCGGTAACCGTGGGTGTTGTCAGTAATACGAAGAAGGATACCATTGAGATTCAGCTGAAGCGTCCAGTGTGTGCAGAACTGGGTTCAAGGATCGCGATCAGCCGCCAGGTAGGAGCACGCTGGCGGTTAATAGGAATGGGGGTCCTGAGCGAGTGAAGATCGTTCTGGACGCCAATGCACTCATGATGCCGGTCCAATTCCAGATAGATCTCTTCGATGAGCTTCGCACGCTTCTAGGAGCATTTGAGCCACTCGTGTTATCAGGTGTTGTAAGAGAGTCTACCGGAATCTCACGTGCAAAGGGGCGTGACGGTGCCGCCGCCCGGCATGGTCTCGTCCTTATTGAGAGATGCACGGTTGTAGAAAGCGGTGATCTGCAATCGGAATCTGTCGATGCGCAAATGATCGAATATGCAGTCCTGAACTCATGCATGGTGGTTACGAATGACCGTCGTATCCGGGATGATTTGTTCACACGTGGTATTGGTGTGATATCAATGAGAAACCAGAAAAAACTGGAGATTTTGCGGAGGTAAAGTATGTATCATAAGTTGATGCTCGAAGACAAAGTGCGGGTGCCCCCCCAGCGGTTGGGTGAAAAACTCGAAAAAGTGATTCTCGAGGTGCTTCAGGAACAGCTTGAAGGTAGTATCGATAAGGAGATTGGGATCTTCATCTGTGTAACAAAAGTCCAAGATGTGGGCGAAGGTGAACTCGTTCCCGGAGACGGCGGCGTTTATTATGATGTAAAGTTTGAGGCCATGGTGCTCCGTCTCGCCCTGCAGGAGGTCATCGAAGGACTTGTTGTCGAAACTACAAGTTTCGGTGCTTTTGTGAGCCTCGGTCCCATTGATGCTATGCTGCATGTAAGCCAGATCTCGGATGAGTATATTAATTATGACGAAAAGAATGCCCGACTCATATGCCAGGAATCCAAACGGTTTATTGGCGTTGGAGATATAGTCCGTGCCCGCGTGGTGACGCTCTCTCTGAACGAGCGTGAACCGCGTGACAGCAAGATCGGACTCACCATGAGACAAGCGGGGCTGGGAACGGCACTCTGGCTTGAAGAAGAGATGAATAAGGAGAAAGAGAAAGACTTGAAATCCTCCGGTGCACCCAAAGAGGCACCAAAGGAGAGGGGCAAGGGAAAGAGGAAGGAGAATGCCGCCGGCGAATAAGAAAAAACAGGGGAAAGTCTGCCGTGACTGTCACCGCGTCGTGGACGGTGAAAACTGCGTGATCTGTGGGACGTCAAATCTGAGTGAAGACTGGTCCGGATATCTCGTTATCATCGATCCGGAAAACTCCGATGTGGCAAAACGAATGAACATAAAACTTCCCGGTCGTTATGCTCTGAAGGTTCGCTGATGCTGACCCTTCCCGAAGAGCACCGGAAACTTTTCCAGGAGCCCTTTGGAGAACTGCACCGGGACCTTGATGAGATTGCCCCGAAAATTTCAGGCCGTATTGTGTATACAGTCGGCGATGTTGTTACCCATAATCTCCAGAAGAAGGGAATCGTCCCCGCGGTCGCTGTGGTTGACGGTTATACCATGCGCTCGCCGTGCAGAAGGGTACAGGTGATCAGTGGTGAGTGCATCAGGGTGAAAAATCCTGCGGGTACACTGACCGATGATCTGATCCGCGCGCTTGAACATGCGATAGAGAATCCTCCGGTTACAGTCATTGTTGAAGGAGAAGAGGATCTTGCAGTGATTCCTCTGGTGATTGCTGCTCCTGAAGGTGCTGTTATATTATATGGACAACCACGTCAGGGAGTGGTCCTTCGGATTGTAGATTCGGAGGCAAAAAATACCGCACGACATTTCCTTAGCCACTTTATCCGCTCGGAATCATAGATCACACGTTTATTCGGGATATGATAGGCATTCCTTTTTAATTATTATCAGAGTCATGGTAAGGCTCATACTATAAATAACCCGGTTTCCAATAATTACAGGATATCGATGGACTTTGAGATCATCAGCGATAAAAGAAATGAGCTTTTATCCAGAAGAGAGGTTCAGTTTAACCTCAAATACGAGGGTGCAACTCCCTCCCGAATGCAGATAATCGGCAAACTTTGTGCCCTTCTTAATGTTAAAGAGCATCAGGTAACCCTGGATACCCTGCACAGCAGTTTTGGTAAGACAGAAATCCGCGGTTCGGCACGCATCTACGATAGTGAAGAAGGTAGGAGCAAAACCGAACGCGCTTATCTGGCAGCGCGCGGAATGCCTAAACCGAAGGAAGAGGGGACAGCGTAACAATGGCTGCAGCAAAGAAAGCGGCGGGGCCAAAAGGGCAGAAGAGAGGCGCATATTACAAGATTGAGGGTACAAAAATTACAACAGAGAAAAAATACTGCCCGCGTTGTGGACCTGGTGTCATGATGGCGGATCATAAGGACCGGACCACCTGCGGAAAGTGCGGATATACAGAGTTCAGAAAATAAAATCAATGCCTGTTTTTGGGCGGGTGCTGGGAATTGAAGGGACAGCATGGAACCTCAGTGCCGCTCTTTTCGATCGTGATCTGATCTCACTGGTCTCCCTACCATACAATCCGGTTCAGGGAGGAATTCATCCTCGGGAAGCAGCACAACACCACGCATCGGTGATGAAAGATCTCATCTCTTCGGTCCTTGAGGAGCGGGAAAAGATTACCGGAATTGCATTCTCCCAGGGTCCCGGGCTCGGACCATGCCTGAGGACAGTAGCAACTGCAGCCCGATCGCTCGCATTGGCGCTGGATGTCCCCCTCGCCGGAGTTAACCATTGTATCGCTCATGTTGAAATCGGGTGTTTTGGGACAGGCTGCCATGATCCGATCGTCCTATATGCAAGTGGTGCAAACACCCAGGTGATCGGATACCTGAACGGGAGGTACCGGATATTTGGTGAGACACTCGACATCGGTATCGGGAATGCCCTTGATAAGTTCGCACGGTCAAAGAATTTTCCTCATCCGGGCGGCCCAATCATCGAGACCCAGGCAAAAAACGGACACTATATCGAACTGCCCTATACGGTCAAAGGAATGGACCTCTCATTCTCCGGACTTGTTTCCGCAGCGCAGGCCAGCAGGGAAGCTCTCACTGATGTGTGTTTCAGCTTGCAGGAAACTGCATTTGCCATGTGTGTTGAAGTGACCGAGAGGGCTCTGTCGCTTACTGGAAAAGACGAGGTCCTTTTGGTTGGCGGTGTTGGAGCAAACCGGCGGTTGCAGGAAATGCTCCGTGTGATGTGCGAGGCCCGCGATGCGAAGTTCTATGTTCCCGAACAAAAATATCTTGGAGATAATGGGGCTATGATCGCCTATACGGGAAAACTGATGCTGGAAAGCGGATCGTTCATTTCTGTTGAAGATTCAAGGATCAAACCATCGTTCCGCTCCGATGAAGTCGAAGTCACCTGGAAGCAGGGGATTATCCGATCAGGCAAGGTTAAACCTGCAAAGAATTTTACCGGGAAAAGAGGGGCAGAGGCAGTTGTTACCTTCAGGAATGGTAAGGCGAAAAAGCATCGGGCTTCGAAACTCTATCGTGTGCCCACTCTTGATAAACGACTCATCGCCGAGCGGACCCGTGCTGAGGCACGGTTGATCGCCGCCGCTCGCAAGGGTGGTGTTCTCACACCGGTCATGAGTGACATCACGGGGGATACAATAATAATGGAACATATAGTGGGGAACCTGCTCACTGATAACCTCAATGACGAAGGAGCCCGAAAAGCTGGGCACATAATAGGCAAGCTCCATTCGGCCGGAATTATCCATGGGGACCTCACAACAAGCAATATGATCCTTCGCGAGGATGACGGAATGTGTGTGCTGATCGATTTCGGATTGGCACAGGTTAGTTCCGAGATCGAACAACGAGGAGTCGATGTTCATGTCTTTTTCCAGACGCTAGAGAGCACGGCACCTGAACGTGCTGATGCCCTCAAGGCAGCATTTACGGCGGGATACACAAAAACATTACCAGAAGCTGAACAGGTCATTATGCGTGAGCACGAGATTGAGCTGAGGGGGAGATATTTATAATACTCACCCTGGTTTCGAGCAATGCCGATAAAGCGAGGGAAGTGGCGGAATTTTTTGGTGACAGTCTTGAAGTGACTCACGTACCTCTTGACATTCCGGAAATTCGCTCTGATGACGTGAGTGAAATCGCCCTGCAGAAGGCGCATTTTGCATACGATCGTCTTCTTACCCCGCTCATCGTAGATGACACCGCCTTTTCCATTGATAATCTGAAAGGATTTCCCGGCCCCTATGCCGCTTATGTTCTGCAAACCCTGGGTAATACCGGAATTCTCAAAATTATGAAGGATGTAGAGGATCGAAATGCCCATTTCACGACTGCAATTGCATTCGCGGATAAGAATATAATTCGTGTCTTTTCGGGTACTATCCACGGGAGGATCGTAACAACCCCCCGGGGGGGTGGGGGGTTCGGATATGACTCGATCTTCGAGATCAACGGGCGGACACTCGCCGAGCTTCCGATTGAAGAGAAAAACAGGATATCTCACCGGGCATTAGCTCTAACCGCATTCCGGAACTGGATTATGAGGAAATTCAAACCATCGAACACCTGACGCAAATAGTTAATAAGTCTTACAGCTTTGTAATACGGGCAGACAGGAGTGTATTTCTATGGCAAAATTTCCAGAAGCCGAAGCACGTTTACTCAACGTGAAAATATGTATGCATTGCAACGCCCGTAATGCAATCCGTGCAACCAGCTGCCGCAAGTGCGGTTACCAGAATCTTCGCCCAAAGAACAAGGAAAGAAAAGCATAATTTTTTGTCTTTTATTTTATGCGGCACTAAATTAACAGAATTTTTTTACATTATTTTGCAAAGGGAAATTTTGGTTTAGATACACATTTTTCGGGGTTATAAAAAAAGACTGAAAATTAAACCATCACGCTGAGTAGTAGGTAACCCGTTTCCCTTTCTTTGCATACTGCCCGGCAAATGTCTCGATATTCCGCTTATACCCTATTCGTTCGCTAAAACCGAGGGTGCGGAGTTTCTCGCGCACCCGCATCACATCCGACTCGTCCGCCCAGTCTTTAGTATATATATAGATAACTTTTCGATTATCACGTGATTCCGGATTGGGTTTTGACGTACTCACTTTTGCAGAAATGCCGAGATCGTGTGCCATGGTTGCGTCGCGAACCTTCTTCCATGCTGAGTCAATAAGTCCGGGCTCCTGAAAGATCAGCCATTTGCCGGCATTTTCATCTTCGATTGCTTCAGGAGCGCTGCCTGGTGCATCCTGCACAATCCAGTACATCTGCGTTGTATGTGAGGGGATCACCCCTTCGCCATTGCAGAGCATGGAATAGATCGTATCTATGTCGGAAAATCGTTTAAGCATCACCTCGGCAAGCTGAGGATATTCGCGAGAGAACATATCAAAAATCTCGGATAATTCCACCTTAAAGTCAATGCCCCCCTCAACCAATGCATAAAGATATCTTCCCTGTGTCCGGAGCCCGCGGTTCAGGGAATGTTCAAAGATACCGTATGCCACATCAGCCAGGGCTTCGGGATCGGCTTCGGTCATAAGTACCAGTCAGATGCTGGTAAGAAAATAGTTTCCGTATTGATCCTGCCGCTTGCCTTGCAGCAGCTGATTAGTATCTGCCCATGTAATCTTTTTCTTCCGGACGAATGTACGCCTTAATTGCAATTTTCGATTGCTTTAAGAGCGTCGCAATCGAACGTGTACTAATTATGATATGGAAACGTGACTGGGGCCTTACCGGAAGGGTCTGGCTGACCATGTTCTTACTGTTCATTCTGTACCTGGTGTTCATGACGATCCTCCTGGCATTTGGAGCGGGTCTCTGGTTGATTGTTGTGTTAGCTGTGGGGATAATATTAATCCAGTACTTCTTCTCAGATAAACTGGTACTCTGGTCAACGAGAGCACGAATCATCGAGGAGGATGAATATCCTGAACTCCACAGAACGGTCGAGAAGCTTTGCAAAGAAGCAGACCTCCCCCTTCCCAGGATTGCAATCATGCAGAGCCCGGTGCCTAACGCTTTTGCAACGGGTCGGAGCCCTAAGCATGCCGTCGTCGCGTGCACAGATTCAATCATGCGCCTCCTCAATAAAGATGAACTTGAGGCGGTCCTTGCTCACGAGCTTTCTCACGTGAAAAACCGGGACATCCTGACAATGACAATGGCCAGTTTTATCGCGATGATAGCTTCGATGATCATGCAGAGCTTCTTCTTTTCTGCACTTTTCGGAGGACGCAACCGGGATAGTGGAGGGTGGATCGTCGTCTGGATTGCCTCCATTATTGTATATGCGGCCAGTACGCTGCTCATCCTTGCACTCTCACGGTACCGTGAATTTGCCGCAGACCGCGGCAGTGCCTACATCACGAAAAATCCGAGGGCACTGATCTCGGCATTAAGCAAGATTAGTGGACGGATGGATGTCGTGCCTGCCGAGGCGAAGGTAAAAGTTGAGGGTGCAAACGCATTTTTCATCATTCCAGCACTCTCGGGTAACACAATCATGGAGCTTTTTTCCACCCATCCACCCCTTGAAAAAAGGATTGCAAGTCTTGAGGCTATAGAAGCTGAAATACGCGGGTACTGAATTACCCACTTCCTTTTTTTTTCAAGACTTCCCTGATACCATTCTGTCACCGCCATCAATGCAATCAGATTGTGGAAAATGCATGAGGTATTTTCCTTGCGGATTATTTTCGATCACTGACCTTCTCTTTATCATGCCAGTATACCAGCTTCGTGGTGAATAAAAAGGCCTATATTTATATCTGCCGGGACTCATTGAACTAATAAAGGTGGTGTCTCCTTGCTCTCCGTTTTATTGATCGATGATGAACCCGCGTTGCTCGAAGTGCTCAGGCTCTTCTCCGAACGATCCCGTGAGATGAGTGTCCACACCGCTCAATCCGCAACCGAGGCTCTAAAGATCCTTCCGGAAAAAACATTTGATGCCATCATCGTCGACTACGACATGCCGGAGCTCAATGGAATCGAATTTTTAAAGATCCTCCGTTCTGAGGGGGATACAACACCCGTCATAATTTTTACGGGTGTCGGCCATGAACATACTGCAATCGAAGCAATCAATAATGGTGCAAACTTTTTCTTACAAAAAGGCGAAGACCCGCAGATGCAGTTCCGTGAACTGGTCACTATGGTTAAAACCGCTGTGGAAAGGACCTATCTCGGACGAAACCTGGGCACAACCAAGCGTATTATATTCGATATGATTAATTTTTCATCTGATCCCGCCTTCGCAATAGATCGTGAGGGCGTTGTTGTTGCGTGGAACGCACACATGGAACAACTTACCGATATCAAGGCAGGTGACATAATCGGGAAAGGTGATTATATCTATGCAGAACCTTTTTTCGGGACCCGTAGAAAAATGCTCATAAATCTCATATTCGAGAATGATGATGTGATTAAGGAACAAAAATATATGATTGTCAGCCGGGTCGCAAAAGGCCCGATAATCGCCGTGACAAAAGGTGTAAAAAAGGATGGCAGTGATTGGACAATCTGGACAAAAGCAATGCCGGTATATGATGGTCAGGGAGATTTCGTTGCCGCTGTCGGAATGCTGCGCGATGTTACGGCGACATTTAAAGATGTAATAATTCGTGATGAATCGCAGGAAGCCGCGGCACATCTTGCAGCGGAGGTTGCATCCCAGAAGTCTCCCAAACCGGCAGGGCGGATGTTTGATAAAATTCTCGGAAAAGCATCATCCCTGTATAAGGAGGGGGTTGGCCTGTATATACGCGAGAAGAAATATCCCGAAGCGATTGCAGCGTTTGATAAGGCATTGGAGATCGATGATAAACTTCCGTATATCTGGAATGATAAAGGGCTCTGTTACCGGGAAATGGGGGACAATATCAATGCTCTCAAATCATTATTGAGAGCGGTGGAACTTGCACCGGAAGATCCTGAACTTCTATTTAATCTCGGTGAAACTCTCGAGATGATAGGTGTACTGTACATGAGCAACAAATATCTGGAGTCGGCAATCCAGACGTTCAAGATGGTAGCGAACCAGATGCCCAACAATGCAAATGTATGGAATCATATCGGTATATGCTACAAAGAGAAGGGGAATCCCGATGAAGCCAAATTCAATTTTGATCGTGCCCGGGATATCCATATCTGGAAAAAAGATACCCCTATCATCCCCAAACGGGATGAATTTCTTAAATAAAGAAACAAAGTGCTGAAAATCCGGCATGACCTTTTAGCGAGCGATAGTCCGGGTATAGTATCTTCACGTTTCTGAATTTCACTTACCGTTTTGTTATTTTAAAAAGAATTGAGAATGGGAATGATTAATACCCCTGCTTGCTAAAATGGTAAAGCATCATTGCATCGATGGTCTAGTGGTATGACTTAGGCCTTCCAAGCCTATAGCCCGGGTTCAATTCCCGGTCGATGCATGCGGGCTCGTGGTCTAGTTGGCTATGACGTCGCCTTCACACGGCGAAGATCTCGTGTTCGAATCACGACGGGCCCATCCCGTGAAAGAACTGGGGCACCCGAGCTTCGCATCCTTTTAGGTAAAACCTAACACAGGGTTGTTATTAAAAAAAATTTGCATCTGCAAACAGGAAAATTATGAAAATCTCTCCTTCAATTCATGCCATAAGGCACTCGTTTGAGATCCCGATCACGACGGGAATTACCCTTAATCGCATTGTGTACTCATCCTCATCTATAGCGAAATGATCACCCTGATCGATACGGGAGTAGCCGGCTGCGAGACGCAAATCTTTGAATATATTCGATCCACAGGCCGTGACCCGTCAGAGATTGCTCTTATTATCCTGACTCATTCTCATCCTGACCATATTGGTTCAGCACGGTCAATTCAGCAGGTTACCGGGTGCAGTATAGCGGCACACCCTGCGGAGCGGACGTGGATTGAGGATACTGATCTTCAGAATCGCGAGCGCCCGGTGCCGGGATTTGCCACGCTTGTAGGAGGATCCGTGAAGGTGGATCACGAACTGAATGACGGGGATACGATAGAACCTGATGAGACCCGGCTGGTGAAATGCTCGTGTTCCATACTCCGGGTCATTCAAAGGGCTCAATCTCGCTTCTTCTGCAAAGAGAAGGAGCACTCTTGACCGGTGATGCGGTCCCGGTCCCAGGAGACATGCCGGTCTATGATGATGCAGCCGCATCCATGAAGTCTTTAAAAAGGCTTCGGGGAATAGCCGGCATAAGGGTTCTCCTCTCCGCATGGGATGAACCCCGCAGAGGTGATGCTGCTTATTTTCAGATGGACAAGGCGCTTGATTACCTACGAAATATCCATGAGACCGTACTTGCTTTTTCCCGTGACGGGGTCACAAATCCTGAAGAGCTGACAAAAAGAACTGCTCAGGCACTTGGGCTGCCACCAGAGTCTGTCAATCCGTTGCTCTCCCGCACATTTGCCGCAAACCTGTCTCCATCAGATCAGAAGAATCAGTTCTCGTTTTCTAAAGAAGATTCTTCTTGAGCTTCATCCTGAATTCAGGTTATTCCTGGTGCCGGATATCGACCAGCAAATCATGATCAGGGCGTGGATGCAGCTACATCCCTATACAGGAAGAGAAGATCGCCAGCCAGGATCGCGAGGCATGAGACTGCAGGAAAAAAATATGTGCGGTTCCCTGATGCCGGATTTCCGGCATCAGATGGACCGCGTGCAATAGTAAAAGAGAAATTATGCGTTTTTCATCTTGGCTTTCGCAACGAATCCGTCCTTACCAATGTAGTACATGAAACCGGATTCTTTTGCGATCTTTTCAGTACCGACTTTCTTCTTCTTGCCGGTCTTGTTGTGCTTCATCGGGGCAGCCCATACGTAGCCGTCCTTGCCGATGAAGTAAAGGTAACCCTTTTCACGCTGAATCTTTTCTTTTCCAATTTTGGTTCCCATTTAAACACCTCAAAACCTCTATCGGGTTTTGATAATGAGAGTTAACGCCTGATAATATAAAAGGTTTCCGTCGGAAGTCCGTCGAAGTCTGGATTTTTACCAAAATTTTGAGGGTATTTTTAATATTGTGACACACTAATAAGGCCGATTAGAATCCCGTTTTAATCGTTCTGATTCGATTGTATCGGTCAGATTTCGGTTTTAATCAGCCATTGCGCCGTAAATTATGTGAAAAGGAAAAGCGCATTTCCCGCATCTCTGTACTGGACGGTCGAGGGGAGGCAGGGCATCACGACTTTTTTGGTCCTGACAGAGACCGGAAATGAGGAGGTCTGTGTGAGGGCCTCTGTTTTATCGTCTGACACGACAGATATGTGATGAATTTTCTTGTACTTCCACCTCATCCTCACCGATGACTGCAACCTTTGCTGCAGTTACTGCCGGGCAAAGGCTTTTGAGAATACCGATGAGGGGAATGTTAAAAGTGAGCCACCGATAGAAATTGATCCTAATCTTCCTCCTGAACTTGACATCAGTCTTGACCTGCTTTATGATTTCCTGCAGAAAGATCCTGCTCCCACGCTTACCTTTTATGGGGGCGAACCTCTTCTGCGATCTGACCTGATTGCAAGGATCATCCAGGAGGCGCCCGTTCAGCAGTTCATGCTGCAGACGAACGGTCTCCTGCTAGACCGGCTTCTTCCGGCGATCATCAACCGTTTCTCCACGATCCTGATTTCTCTTGACGGGATGGAAGATCTGACAGACGCAAACCGGGGTGCAGGAACATACCGGAAGGTAATGGAGAATATTAACAAAATCCACCATAACGGGTATAACCGGGAGCTTATTGCCCGAATGACCGTGAACGAGAACTCGGATATTCGTAATGCTGTCCGCTGGCTCTCCGATAACCCAGATTATTCCTTTTCGTCGATTCACTGGCAACTGGATGCAAATTTTACCCATGATTTTTCTCATCGCCGGTTTGCTGAATGGGTCCACAGAGAGCTACAATCCGGGGATCCTCAGCCTTGTGACGGATTGGGTTGACCACATGGAGAATGAGGGCAGGGTGCTGCGCTGGTATCCATTCCTCGATCCGATGGAAGATCTGCTCCTGGGGCGTCATACCCGGCTGAGGTGCGGATCAGGTTATGCAAATTACACCATCATGACCGATGGTCACATCGCACCCTGCCCTGTGATGACGGGCATGTCACAGTATTACGTAGGGCATATACGGGATGCCGATCCGAGGGATCTTTCGGTCGTTACCGTAAGCGGGGAGTGCACTGAATGCAAAATTCTCGGATTCTGCGGGGGGAGGTGCCTCTATGCCAATATCACAAAACCCTGGAGTGACGCAGGCCGGCACGAGGTCTGCAGTTCCGTCGAATATCTTCAAAACTGCCTGAACAATGCTCTTCCCCGGGTCAGAGATCTTATAAACAGAGGGGCAATTCATCTCGCAGATTTTTCCCATGAAAAATTTAATGGTTGTGAGATCATTCCATGAAAGTCACTATACAGAGCTATTTTTAATCTTGGCAGAAATATTTGAAGGCAGGTCAAAAACTGCAAGAGTAATACAATGGAAAGAAAGAGTTTTGGTGGCCCGAGAAATTTCGGTCCCAGAGAAATGACAAAGACAGTCTGCTCAGATTGTGGAAAAGAGTGCGAAGTCCCCTTCAAGCCAACAGAGGGCAGGCCTGTCTATTGCAGAGACTGCCTCCCGAAACACCGGAAACCCCGGTTCTGATCTAATTAAATTTTTTTCTTTTTTCGAATTTCACCATGGATGGAATTTTTTGCATATAAGGCAGACTCTTCTACCTGCCTGACCTAATGGTGGTATGGCACTATCATGGAGAGAGGCAAGGGAATGTGCCGCACGCGAAGGACTTCCTCAGGTCTTTCATGATTGTGACGCAGATGTTTACGGCGCGTGCAGGCCCGGAGAGACCCAGGGATCATTCAGGGAAGGTATGTTTGTCGAGCACCGCTGCATTTGCATGCCGGCACACCTGAGTCCTGAAGAACTTGAAACAAAAGAGAGAGAGTTCCACTTGGATAACCCGGAATGGTGACAGGTCCCGGATTTTAAGTGCTATTTCTTTTTTCTTATATCTTCCCGGAACCGGTGAAGGATATCGAAGAGCATCAACCGGAATTCTTTCCCGATCTCCTCCCACGATTTTGAATCAGTAACCGGCCGTGAAGCCTGGTATTGGTACTCATCACGCACAACGACCGTATCATATCCCCCTTCCTCCTTCTGTTTCGGCTCCCGCCAGAGCTGCCGCAGGATCGCATAATACCCGCTGACAAGTACGATAAGAAAAATGAGGGGGACAATAAGGAATGCGAAATACCATGACGGAGTATAGAAATTTGTTGCAGCAATACTATCCACGAATTGGATTACCCGCAGTAAGAATAAAAGGAGAAATACAATGCCGATGGCTCTAACGAGCGGGGCCGGGAGGTTAAACGGGAAAGAGGTGGCGTCAAAGATATCGGCAGCGAGGAGAACAACCGCGATAAGAATGAGCAGCCAGAAATTCTCATTCAGAAAAGTGATCCCGGAGGTAAAAACCGAATTGGTTACATAATAGGTCAGGAGGTTTGCAAGGACGACGATTATTAAAAAGCAGATGATCCCGATCATCCGGGAAACAAATACCCAGCTCAACGGTTTTTTCCTGTACCTGCCACATACCGCTGCCCCAAATTCTGTACAGAATTTGTAAACGATGCTAAATAGATTAGTGCATTACCTTCGGGTGATCGGAAAGACCTATTATCCTTATTGCGGATCATCTGGTATGAAGGTCAACTACAAGCGGTATGGTCTTTACCTACTGAGGTGGCAGGCGAGTACACCGATCCTTGCCGGGGTTGGCATCCTTTTGGTCACGATGGGTCAACTCGTCTCTGCATTGGTCGCAAATCTGATAGGCGGCCTGATATTCTTCTGGGTGGACCAGTTTATCTTCACCTCCCAGTCGCTTGCTGCCCAGTGGGAGGTCCGGGAGAATATTACCTGTGTTGACTGCGGAAGGATTGCCCGTGGATACCGGCTGGTCAGGTCGGGTGAGTATGACAGGACACAGGATAGTGCACCTGAATTCCGGTGCGAAGTGTGTTCAAAGAAAAAGTCCGAAGAGCTAAAAGGACGAGGAGTAAAAATTGATTGATCTCATGACAAAATGATGTAGCTATCTCATTCAGAACGATAGTCCCTATCCAAAAACTCATAATTTTCCATTTTATTCACCTGGTTAATAAAAAATTTCAGTATTTACCCGAATATCACCCTAGGAATGCCGTATAAAATACAACAATAACCAAAATAATACAGCAATGTATAAATATGTACAAAACAGAGTAATGTGCCATATAAAAACATTACCTGCCGTTATGCGATGTTTTCATTCCGGAGAAAATCTGCCACCTAATAGGCAAAGATACGAAGGAGAAAACCGTACGTTTCCTAAGGTGATGCCGTAAGAAGGGAATTTGCAGAAATGAAACCAACTCTCAGTCTAAACCTCGGACTCCGGGAATACCTGACCGCGGTAATGGACCAGCCGAAACCGCTGATCATTCCGCTCTGTGCTGAACTGCCTCTACCTGATATCTCACCCCTTGATGTATATACAGGGACAAGGAGTGGCTGTGGTTTCCTTCTGGAATCGATGGAAGGAAGCGAGAAGATTGCACGTTATTCCTATATTGGGATCGATCCCGAGTTCGTCATAACGACAAATCATACCGTTGATATCCAGGGAAATGAACCGTTTACTGCGATTGTAAAAGATCCGGAAGGAGAGACCCCTGTCGATAAGATTAAATCGATCCTTTCCCGTTTCAGCTACATAAACGTTAAAGCACCCCGATTTTTTGGGGGCATGGTCGGATATTTTGCATATGACTGCGTGTACTCCCTTTTTAAAAATGTTCGCAATGGGCATACATACAACCCTGATTCAAGCGGAAATTCGGATTTTGGGAATATTACAGCCAGATTTATGTTGACCAAGGACTGTGTCGTCTTTGATCATGCTGAGGGAAAACTCTTCATTTTCTCGAGTGCCTTCCTTACCTATGATTCCGACCTGGAATTCGAATATGCGAAGAGCTTTTCAAAGATACTTGCACTGAGGGATCATATTGTAACCCTTAGATCTGGCAAACATTTGGACACTGCGCAAAGACAGGGAAGGAGTAAAAAGAAGGTGGAATATATCCCGTCTGTATCACAGGAAGCCTTTGAGATATCTGTAAGAAAGATCCAGGAGCACATTGCCGCGGGAGACATCTTCCAGGCAGTTCTCTCGAGGACTGTCACGTGTGCAGTAAACAGCGATCCGTTCGCGATATATGCGGCGCTCCGGGAGATTAACCCCAGCCCGTATATGTATTATGTAGATTTTGGCGACGAGCAGGTGATAGGGGCGAGCCCCGAGATGCTTGTGCGGGTGGAAAAACGGCGGGTAACTACCGTGCCGATCGCCGGTACCCGCCCGCGGGGACACGATTCCCGACAGGATGCGAAGTTTGCACAGGATCTTCTTGCGGATCCCAAGGAGAGAGCGGAGCATACGATGCTCGTGGATCTCGCGAGAAATGATCTGGGACGGGTGTGCCGGTTCGGATCAGTGGAAGTTGATGAATTCATGGGCGTCGAAAAGTTTTCCCATGTTCAGCATATCGTCTCCACGGTCAGGGGTATGCTCAAAGACAACCTGGATTGTTATGATGCCTTCAAATCCTGTTTTCCTGCCGGCACGGTATCGGGTGCGCCAAAAATACGGGCGATGCAGATCATCAATGAGGAAGAGAACCGGAACCGGGGGCTCTATGCCGGGGCAGTAGGGTATATCGGCTTTGATCGGAATCTTGAATTCGCAATTGCAATCCGTACCGTGATTATCCACAAAGGCCGGGCGTACATACAGGTTGGGGCAGGAATTGTCGCCGATTCAGTCCCGGAAAAGGAATGGAAGGAAACCGAGAACAAAGCATCGGCGATGCTGCGGGCGATTGAACGGGCAGGAGTGTCATTGTGAAAGTCCTGATCGTGGACTGTTACGACAGACTTCACCTATAACCTATACCAGCAGATCGGTAAACTCGGGGGCAATCCGGTTGTTTTTCCCTGCGATACCCCGCTCGAACAGCTGAAAAAAGACCGGATGCGACCGGATTATCCTCTCACCGGGACCGGGGACACCCAGAGATGCCGGCGTCTGTCCGGAAGTGCTGGAAACCATGAGCAGGACAATCCCAACACTGGGTGTTTGTCTCGGGCACCAGGCAATCTGCACGACATATGGCGGGGAGGTCGTCCGGGCAGGGCACCTGATGCATGGCAAGACCTCCGTTATCCAGCATGATGGACGGGGGATTTATACGGGTATTCAAGTACCGTTCACGGCGACACGATACCATTCGCTTGTCGCTGAAAAAGACTCCCTGCCGGCGGATCTGCAGATTTCAGCAACCAGCCTTGATGATCATTATGTGATGGGGGTTCGTCATACCCGCTACCCGATTGAGGGTGTTCAGTTCCACCCGGAGAGTGTCCTTTCTCAGGAAGGAGATCGAATTATCCGAAATTTCCTGAGGGGGAACCGGGTGGCATTGTGATGTTCAAAGAAACCCTCACAAAACTTGCAGGGCGACTGGATCTCAACCCTGCTGAGGCTGAGGGGGTAATGAGAATAATAATGGAGGGTAAAGCCTCGCAGGCACAGATCGGTGCATTCCTCCTTGCACTACACATGAAGGGCGAGACCGCGGATGAGATAGCTGCGTTTGCCCGGGTGATACGGTATAACGCAATTACGGTAAAACCGAGGACCCGGCGGATGCTTGTCGATACCTGCGGTACCGGAGGTGACGGGGCACAGACGTTCAACATCAGCACCGCATCGGCCATAGTTGCAGCCGGTGCCGGATGTCCGGTTGTCAAGCACGGAAACCGGGGTATGAGCAGCAGGTGCGGATCGGCAGATGTCCTCGCGGCATTAGGAGTGAATCTTGAAATTGAACCGGAGGTCCAGGCAGATATTGTAGAGCGGGTGGGCATTGCATTCTTCTTTGCCCCGGCATATCACCCGGCAATGAGACATGTCATGAGTGCACGCCAGGAGATCGGGTGCAGGACGGTCTTTAATATCCTCGGCCCGCTCGCAAATCCGGCTGGAGCCCAGGCACAGGTGCTGGGAGTTTATCGTTCTGACCTCACCGGGACCATCGCGGAAGTTCTCAGGATACTGGGACTCTCACGGGCAATGGTTGTATACGGATCCGGACTCGATGAGATCACGACAACGGGGGAGACAGTAATCGCTGAACTCAGCAGGGGAATGATACGGACGTATACTATCCGGTACGACACTTTCGGTATTGCACCCGCACAGATTCAGGATCTCGCAGGTGGCAGCATACAGGATAATGTCCGGATCATCCGTGATATTCTGCAGGGGGAGCGTGGTGCACACCGGGATATTGTACTCCTGAACGCAGGAGCTGCGCTCCATGTGGGCGGGTTGGCGTTGGATCTTCATGAAGGGATCCGGCTTGCTGCCGCCTCCATCGATTCGGGCAATGCATTCGCCCGGCTTAACGCACTGGTTGACGCTACATGGGGTGCAGCATGATCCTCGATGAGATCATCCTGCGTACTCAGAAACGGGTTGCTCGAGCTGCCAGTCGTATTTCCGGAGAACGGCACCCGATCTCACCCAAGCCTGATTGAGGCGATACATAACAGGAATGCCAGGAATGCGATTATTGCCGAGATCAAATGCGCTTCCCCCAGCATGGGCATTATCCGTCGGAACGTGGATATGACGATGATGGCAGGTGCACTTGCCGGGCAGGGGGTGTATCGCACTCTCGGTACTGACTGAGCCATATTACTTCGGGGGATCAGGGCAGGACATCGCAAGGGTGAAAACTGCGGTAAGTATTCCGGTTCTGCGCAAGGACTTTGTTATCGACGAGCGGCAGATAGCGGAGTCCCGGGCACTCGGTGCTGATGCGGTGCTTCTTATTGCTGCAGTACTTAAAAAGCGCCTGCCCCTATTCGTCGATCTCGCGCAGGAATACGATCTCGAACCACTGGTGGAGGTGCATACCAGAAGCGATGTGGAACTCGCTCTGTCTACCCATGCAGAACTGATCGGCATCAATAACCGCAATCTTTCGACACTCCGGACAGACCGTGCCACAACGAGGCTTCTCTCAGAAGATGTTCGATCAACAGGGAGGACAATCGTATCAGAAAGTGGTATGCTGACAGGAGATGACATCCGGGAGATGAAACCCTACTGCGATGCATTCCTTATCGGGTCATCGATTATGGCGCACGATCGACCGGAAAAGAAACTGGAGGAGTATGTATGCGCATAAAATGCTGCGGGATAACCCGACCACAGGATGCCCGGTCTGCTGAAGCCTGTGGTGCAGATGCGATAGGTGTTGTCGTTTTTTCCCCCGCATCGGCGCGATCGGTTTCACTCGAACGGGCACGGGAAATTTTTGATTCCGTCGGACCATTTACCACAACGGTCGCGGTAAGCCACACTATATCACAGGCGGATCTCGAACAGATCTTTGCACTCAGACCGGATGCTCTCCAGATATCATGTCCGTTCACGTTCAGAGAAAAACCCGATCTGAAAGTGATCCGGGTAACAGGGAGAGATAATCCGCTTCCTTCCGACTGTGATGCGATCATTGTCGATGAAAGCCATGGCAGCGGAAGAGCATTCAATCTCTCCCATGCCTGTCAGACAGTAATGAATTCCCGGGTACCGGTCATCCTTGCAGGAGGACTGACACCGGAAAATGTGGCAGATGCCATCCGGAGGGTTCACCCGTATGCAGTAGATGTCGCAAGCGGCATTGAAACGGCACCCGGTATCAAAGATCACAACAAAATTGCTGCATTCATTACGGCCGTAAGGAGTGCGTAACATGACAGAAAAGGGAAGATACGGGAAATATGGCGGCCAGTACGTCTCTGAATCGCTCATGAGCGCGCTCATCGAACTTGATAGCGCATATACAAAAGCGAGCACCGATCCGCAGTTCGCCCGTGTTCTTGCAGGGTTCCAGGCTGAATATGCCGGACGGGAAACCCCCCTTACCTTCTGCCCGAACGCATCAGACAAACTGGGTTGTAAGATCTATCTCAAACGTGAGGATCTCGTGCACGGTGGTTCACACAAACTGAATAATACCCTTGGTCAGGCACTGCTTGCACAACGGATGGGCAAAAAACGGCTGATTGCCGAGACCGGTGCCGGCCAGCACGGAGTTGCAACGGCAATTGTCGGGGCGGCACTCGGGATGCCAGTCGATGTATACATGGGTGAAATAGACACCCAGCGGCAGGCACTCAATGTCTTTCGCATGGAACTGATGGGCGCACGAGTGATCCCGGTCAGGTCCGGGACACGGACGCTCAAGGACGCTATCAACGAGGCGCTCCGCGACTGGGTGGCAAACGTGCGCGACACCTATTATCTGATAGGCTCGGTTGTCGGCCCGCACCCGTACCCGCTGATGGTCCGGGACTTCCAATCGGTAATCGGGAGGGAAGCCCGGGAGCAGGTCATGATAAAAGAAGGGCGGCTTCCTGATGCGATTGTCGCGTGCGTGGGAGGGGGATCGAATGCGATCGGGATCTTTTACCCGTTCCTGTCAGATGATGTGGAATTGATCGGGGTAGAAGCGGGCGGTGAAGGAGTTGAAACAGGCAGGCATTCTGCCACCCTTTGTGCAGGAGATCCAGGTGTGTTGCACGGCACACTCTCGTACCTCCTGCAGGACGAGCACGGGCAGGTTCTTCCTACCCACAGCATCTCAGCAGGTCTTGACTATCCGGGTGTGGGACCCGAGCACGCGATGCTCAGGGACAGCGGACGTGTTACGTATGCAGCAGTAAATGACCCCGGGGTGTTGGATGCGTTCAGGTTCCTTTCAAAAACAGAGGGAATTATACCTGCACTGGAGTCAGCCCATGCGGTGGCGTACATCATGCAGAACGCGGATCGGTTCGATAAAGATGATATCGTGATTATCAATCTCTCCGGGCGTGGCGACAAGGATGTGGCCGAGGTGGCAGCAATGAAGGTGCGTGCCTGATGGGCCGGATTGAAAAGGTATTTGCCGGTGGGAAAAAAGCCGCATTCATCGGTTTTACGGTGGCGGGAGATCCGGACAAAATTACGTCTGTTCGAATAGCAAGGGCGCTTATCGCAGGGGGAACTGACATCCTTGAACTGGGTATTCCATTCTCTGACCCGGTTGCAGACGGGGCGACTATCCAGAAAGCCGATGAGCGGGCGCTCGGGGCAGGAACGAAACCCTCCACGGTGTTTGAGATTGTAAAGGAAATCCGCAAAGAATCCGATGTTCCGATCGTATTTCTGACGTATTTCAACATCGTCTATCACCGTGGGATCGAACAGTTCTATCGTGAAGCGAATGAGGCAGGAGTTGACGGCATCCTGATCGCCGACATTCCGGTCGAGGAGGCAGAAGAGGTCTGCGATGTGGCACGACGGGCTGGTATCGACCCTATTTTCCTCATCTCCCAGACGACTTCTGATAAACGGATCAAAAAGATCGCGGCACAGGCGCGCGGGTACCTGTATCTTGTTGCGGTGCTTGGAGTAACCGGGGTGCGTGACCAGGTTTCTGACGGGGCAATCGGTCTCCTGAACCGGGTCCGCAGACACACCTCGCTTCCGCTCGCGATCGGTTTTGGCGTCTCAACGCCAGCTCAGGCACAGATATGCGCACGCGCCGGAGCCAACGGGGTGATTGTCGGCAGCGCAATTGTGGAAATCGTCGAACGGAACCTTGAGGATCCCGATGTAATGGATCATGAGCTGAAGGACTTTGTGGCGGCCATGAAAAAAGCAATTACCAGGATTATCTGACTTAATAAATCTCTTCACGAAGTTACATTTTTTTATTATTTTACGAGCTGAGAGAGGTACACATTTTTTCACAATAAGGGTGAAGGGTCGCTGTTTCTGGAGTGCCGGATAGAATAATTTCTCCTGTCATTCGACCCGATCCCCATAGTACCCGTGCTCTTTGAGGATGGCAACAACCGCATCTACCCATGCTGAATCATTCACGCAGGATCCGTGTATATGGGATTCCGTATTCTGGGGCAGATCCTTCCGGGAGATTTGAGAAGACGGGGGGGACAGGCGAAAAGATAAATTGGCAACCTTTTCCTTCCAGAGTTTTGCCAGGTTCTCATCAGCGGTTTTTAATTCATTTCGCCCGATTACCGTTCCCACAACGTGGTGATCATGGTTATAGATCACCATCCGGTAGCACTGGAATTCCCGGCATATGGAGGGACGGTTCTGATAAATTGCACAGGTAAAACCATCACCGCACCTATCCTTCTGAAGAAAAATACATTTTTTCCGATTGTTATCGTTCTCGCTTTCTTCCTGTTGTTCATATTCTTCTGCAATCGCATCTGCATATTCCGGTTCTGTATGGGTTAAAAAAAGTTCACGGGTGATGCCAAACCTGCAGTAATAATCACGGCTGCTGAGCTGCCGCTCAATCCGGATAAATTCGCCAAAACTCCGGCAGCATCTCCCACACCGGTCGCATTCAAACTTCACCATATAACCTATCTCATGTGAGGGCGATCTGGCGATAAAACATAGGGTATTTTGCCTCATATACAGTATAGGAGGATGAACAGAAGAGTCTACGATAAAGAAGAGCTTTCCGGCGACGAAACCTTACCTGGCTTATAAGATGCAAGGCAGAGAGGCTGTTGCTCCGACGTAGTATCGAAAGACTCGTAGTACTCCTTGATTAAGGGGTGGTGAGATATGAACGAGAAGAAAAAGATTCTTTTTATCTGCACGGCAAATGCGGCCCGTTCCCAGATGGCTGAAGGACTCCTTCGGGCGAAATACGGAGACCGTTTTGAGGTATTCAGCGCCGGCACCCATCAGTCCAGGGTGAGTGCCCGCGCAATCAGGGTCATGGAGGAGATCGGGATTGACATTTCACACCACCGTTCAAAAAACCTTGATGCGATCTCCGGCATGAGGTTTGATCTCGCTGTCACCCTCTGCGATAACGTACACCGGATCTGCCCTGTTGTTTCCGGGGCAAAAGAAACCATCCACTGTGGATTTCCCGATCCCCACCTGACTCCGGGCAGCGAGGAAGACGTCCTCAACGGTTACCGGGATGTGCGGGATAAGATCGCGATATGGATTGACGCGACGTTTGGAAAAGAGCGAAGATCATGTATCCTTTAAGACATTGCAAATGTTCGCCATCAGCGCATGATGTCGCCCGACATGATCAAGGTGGGCGCCACTCCGCTCAGCTGCGGGCATCGGCTGCCAAGCAATGCTACAATCAGTTTCCCAGAGTATCAGCCCTTCTGCAGGTGCGGGCTGGAGTGCCTTTTTTGCCTCTCCTTCCAACAGCGATGTGATATAAGTCTCGTCCGTGTCACCTTGATCAACCTGAAGAAGAGCCGCGGCTATATACCGTACCTGATGCCATAAAAAACTCTCGGCTTTCACTTCAAGATAGGTAAAACCCTCTGCTTCCCCAACGGTGATCGCCAGGATATTCCGCCAGGGGTTTTTGTCCCTGACCCGGGCAAAGTTGGTGAAGTTGTGAGATCCAACCAGGAGCTGTCCAGTCCTCTCCATCACTGCACTATCACGGGGCGATGTGGAAAAAAAGTACCGGTACGTCCTGGACTTCGCATCATATCGCGGGTGAAACTCCGGTGACATTTTTGCATACCCGGTACACCAGCAATCCGGAGGGAGGCTGAGGTTGAGTACCTGGATGGCACGGTCCGGGAAATCTGTCGTGAATGCGACGACCTGCCCGCGTGCATGAACACCGCGATCGGTTCGCCCGGAAAAAAGAAACCCTGCATCCCGCCAGTCGGAGAACAGCGCCAAGTGCTGGCATGCAGCGATGAACTCTCCCTCGACCGTGCGGCACCCTGCCTGCATCTGCGAGCCAAAAAACCTGCTGCCCAGATACGACACCCGGAACGCCAGCCTCATCGAAGCCGCACGCGCCGTGTAAACCGTTTGATCTTTCTCCATGTATTATTCAGTGACTGATGTGTGTAGGTTCGTAACGGTGTCTGTCTGCCGCCGCATGTGACTTTGCCAGCCCGGATACGCTGCCAGGATAGAATTTATGTCCCTCTCAGCATCAATGAACGTTCTGCCGAAACCGACGAACCGTGCATGATGCGCATCACTTCCCGCTACACAGGGTTTCCCCATCCTCTTTGCTATCCGTGCGGCTTTCCGGTTTGCTGAACCAACGATATATCTGCTGTTGAATGTTTCAACGGCGTCAACTACTGCCATACCGACTTTCTTCTGGCGGGCGACACCATGCCTCCATACGTGGTATGGATGTGGAAGGATAAGGAGTGCTCCCATTTTTCGTGCAATCTCGACCGTATCTATTACATCGAGCCCCCCTGGGATCACCTCGGTGACTCCAAGAACAATGAGATGCCCCTGTTTTGTCGACACCTCGATGCCCGGAATTACGAGAACCCTCGTCATGCACAATAGTGCCTTTTTTGCACCTTCTACGGTATCATGATCGGTAATGGCAATTACATCAAGCCCGACTTCCTCAGCTCTTTTGAGGATCTCTTCGACACTGCTTTCGCCATCTTTTGAAAAATTGGTATGCACGTGCAAATCGCAGTTCAGCATCTGATCATAGTGTTTTTATCTCTCTGGTATTAAGGGAACTTATGCGCATCCTCCTGCCTACTGGTGCCGCTACCGAAGAAATAGTGAGATGTGCGGCAGGGGATTATGACGCCGAAGTCGTAGTTACCGGAGATATTGCCTCTTTTCTCACCCCCCATATGCTCCATACCCTGATCAACAAGGGGCAGTACGATCAGGTAATTGTCTCTGGCATGTGCACTGCATCGTTTGAGCAGGTTGAACGCGACACCGGCGTCCCCATATTCCGGGGTCCACGGCATGCAGCCGACCTTGAACTGATTCTTCCGGTAATCAACAGCATTACCCTATCACGTACTATTCCCGCAGATGATTTCATTATCCGGGAAAAAACAAAAGAAGCTTATAAACGAGTCAGGGAACAGGAACTCCATGCCGGATTCGATTTTATCATCCGCAATACCAAGATAGGAGGAGGATCGAGGATCAAGGGTATTTGCTGAAGTGATGGATGCCCACCGTTGTGGCGATATCCGAAATGTTGTTGAACACTATTTCAGTTCAGGTGCCGATATTGTTGACCTTGGATTTGGCTTTGATGCAACGCCGTCAGATGTGTCGAGAGTCTTCTCCGGGCTGGATGACATCGATCTCCCTCTCGCTGTAGATTCCCAGAACCCGGATCTTATCCTTCCTGCTCTGGTCCGAGCTGATATTGTACCTCACCTGCAGGAGACCAACATTCCCGTGGTGGCAGGATGCATAGCAGATACCGGGGCTGCTGCTGTAGTTGTGCCTGGCAACAGTACACTCAAAAAGAACCTTGCAATGGCACGGCGTGCAGGCATTGAATGTCTCATTGCTGATCCGCTGCTCCAGCCGGTCGGTTCCGGTCTTGTCACATCATTAAAAAATTTCAGAGAAACCGGCCATCCTCTCTTTTTTGGAGCGGGCAATGTGGTCGAGCTCCTTGATGCAGACTCAATAGGAGTAAATGCATTACTGGCAGGAATCGCAAACGAGGTGGGGGCCTCCGTCATTTTTACGAGCGAGCACTCAGACAAGACAAAGGGATCAATCCGGGAGATGCGACAGGCAGCAGAAATGATGGTGCTTTCAAAGGATCGCCCATATCCCAAGGATCTGGGTATCGATCTGCTGGTGCTCAAGGAGAAGCGAAAGCGGCGCGAACCCCCGGTTGAGTTCGAGACCGTAATGGCTGCAAAAACAATGCCGGACGAGATCACGTATGATCCGAAGGGCAACTTCCGGATTGGGATTGGAGGCGACCAGATTATTGCCGCGATCAACGGAAGAGCCGTGAGGGGCAGGCGCTGGCAGGATGTGTTCTCCACTATACTCTCACACGGAGATGTCACCCTACTCGACCATGCCGGGTATCTCGGCCGGGAACTCTACAAGGCAGAGCTCGCGATACGGTACGACCGGAGCTTCGAGCAGGACGGGAAGTTCTGAAACGGGAACGTTTCAAAAAAAAACTTGGGATACAATAAACCACGGGTGCCAGAAGGGAGATTTTCCCTGATGGGGTATGATAATATTATTGGCGATTTCAATCACGTTCGCTTTTTCTTTTGAGCGGGTGACAGGGGAAAATGCATTTCCTTACCTCCTATAAATCGTTTCCAGTTGATCTGGTTGAACATTTTTATCTGGAGGATCGCTCCCTTGTTCCGGGTATTGAGAACTGAAACGCTGCCGGAAATAAACGGCGGGATCATGAGGAGTTCTTCATCATCAACGATCAATTCAAGGATATTGTCAAAATTCATAAATTTGTTCATCTCAGCAAATTCCGGTGGGGCAAAAGGTGGCGGAACTTTGAATTGTTCAGTGGAGATGACATGGAGATCTGCATTTTTTCCCGGAAATGATTCCTGCAATTTTCCCTGAAGAGCTGAATCATCCGAAATAACGATGAGTTGCAGTGAAACGTCCTTGATTTTAACGTTCTCAATGAACGGAAGGTACCGCTCCCCAATCAGACAACAGATCTGGCGTTTCGCTCTCCCGAAAAGGTCCCGGATTTTATACTCGATGTTGGCATCGCCGTAGATGGTCCAGAGCGCATCTTCCTTATCGGTCCGCACCTTCTTTTTCTCGAGTATTATGAGCGCCGCTAATGCCTGTTCTCCCGCATATCTGTGTTTGTCCATGAGGATGTTGATCGCCATTTCCGGGGAGATCGCACTATACCGGGCCGGTTTTGAGATCCTCTTTACTGCAAGCCCCATGTCCGCAAGACGATCCAGTGCCTCATATACGCTCGGCTTTGAGATGGCGAGAAAATCGATGAGATCCTTTGCTTCAGCATTGTCGTACAGCACCAGTGCGGAGTAAACACTCGCTTCATAATTGGATAACCCGAGATCATTGAGTGATTTTATGAGCGAAGTGGGGATGCTCTCCATAGTAGAAATTCTGCCATCTGGAGTTAAATTCATTTGTGCCTAGAATTTTTTCCTTTCGTACTATTCAACCTTCTTTTGTAGTAGTAAAATAATTTCCTACTGTTGTGACAACCTTTTTATCAATGTACGCTAAACTATACAAAATCGGTAGTAAAAAAAATTACTACTTAACATATAACCAATTGAGGAAAGTACATGTTCAGATTTAAAGAAAAATGCCGGACTCCGACACGAACAGGAATCAACAAACCTGTTTTCACGTACGGTGGAATTTCGCATAAGAACAGAACCGGTCCGATACGGATCCTGTCATTTGCAGGTACCCTGCTGGCGATTTGTCTTTTTGTTGGTACAGCAAGTGCAATAACGACGACCGAGTCAACGGCAGCATCCGCTAAAGTGTATGTATCGAATGTCACCTATAATCCCGGATCAATGTACGACGGAGATAAAGCGACCGTTGACATCAAAGTCACGAATGGAAACACCGATACGGGAATGATTGTCAACCATGCGCAACTATCAGACGATACCATCAGGACGGTCAGCAGACCCTACGACTCATCCTCAAATATCGGGCCCGGTCAGACGCGGGATTATATTTTCGAAATTATCGCGGATGGAAAAGAAGGCTACTATTACCCAACGTTTTCCTTAAGTTTCCTGGAATCTGACAGCCTGTATTACCGGACCTTTGTTGAGATCGACAATGCTCTCCCTGAGCTGACGTTCGTAGATAAACCGGACACCTTCTCCGCAGGGAAAAAAGATAAAATTTATGCCAAAATATCCAATCCCCGCAGTAATGCAATTGAGAATGTCATCGTAGAAGTAGCTGGCACCGGGGCAACGGTCAACCCCTCTGAGATATCTATCGGTAGAATCGACGCGGGGGGAAATGCCCTGGTGAATTTCTCCGTCACTCCGCAACAGCAGACAGACCTCACTCTGAAAATGTATCTATGACAACGGTGACAATCCCCATACGATGTCAAACACACTTCCGCTCATATTTGGAGAGAACAAGAAGCAGGCCGATCCACAAGTGAATAATATCAAGATCACGAAGGTGGGAACTGTCTATCACGTGACCGGCGATGTTACGAATGCAGGACTGGAAAACGCAAATGCAGTTACGATTACATCGGGCTCTCCGGCAACTGCCCAGGACCCGTACAAAAATTACGTTGTCGGCGTGTTGAAACCGGATGACTTCGGGAGTTTTGAAGTGACATTTTCCGCTGAAGGCTCAACCAGCATCCCTATCCAGCTGTCATACAAGGACGTCGATGGTAACGTGATCACCTCACAGCAGAATATCAATCTCGCTGCTGCCACCTCATCAGAGCAGAATACGGCTCAACCATCAATTCTCCCCATCGTGGGGGTAATCGTCGTCATTGCGCTTGCTGGTGGCGGGTACCTCTACATGCGGAAACGAAAAGCCGAGTAGGGGGGTGATAGTATGCAACCGGCCATCCAGTTCGAGGATGTGGTGAAAATTTACCCGCTCAAGTCGGGGGATGTGACGGCACTCAATCATATCTCATTTGAGGTACAGCGGGGGGAGTTCATCTCGATCATGGGACCGTCGGGATCAGGTAAATCAACCCTCCTCACCCTCATGGGATGTCTTGACAAACCCACCTCTGGGAGTATCTCTATGAGCGGGGTCCCGATCCGGGATATGTCCGATATAGAACTGACCTCCCTGCGCAGGGACCGGATCGGTTTCATCTTCCAGTACTTCAACCTCTTCCCGCTCTTGAATGTCATCGAGAACGTCAGTTTTCCCCAGATGCTCAAGTCCGGAGTAAATGAGGTGCGGGCGCGGGAAGTGCTTCGGGCAGTCCAGCTGGACGAAAAACTCTACACTCATACACCCATGGAATTGTCCGGGGGCCAGCAGCAGCGGGTAGCGGTCGCCCGGGCCCTCATCAACGATCCCGATATCCTCCTGTGCGATGAACCCACGGGAAACCTCGATTCAAAAACAGGGGCCAGTATCATGGAGCTCATGACGGAACTCAACAAAAACGGCGCTACGATCATCGTAGTGACGCACGATCCCAATGTTGCGAATTACACGAACCGGACGATCCGGATTGTTGACGGGTGCATTGCCTCATGATTTTCTGGGAAATTGCAAAGCGCAATCTCCGGATCCATATGCTCCGGTCAACCCTTGCGATGCTCGGCATCGTAATCGGGGTTGTTGCGATCGCGTCAATGGGGATCCTGGGAAACAGTATGGTTGCGACCGTCTCTGAAAGTCTCTCATCGGTGGGAGACAGTGTTATCGTCAGCCCGTATTCTGGAGGTGGCGGGGGCATGGGACCGGGGGGAGGTGGCGGCGGAGGGAGTTCGGTGAACCTGAAACTCTCCGACCAGCAATTACCAGCAGATCAAACGAGCCGTAGCTCCCAATGTGGCGATTCCGGTGCTCTCGACATCGGAACGTATGAAAGTGGGGGTTGGCAGTGATGATATTGTTGCAACCATCTATGGTGTGGATCCACAGTATATCCCGGATCTCAACCTGAAGTTGACCGCAGGTGATTATAACAACGGCAACTCCGGCTGCCTTGTGGGTTCCACGTTTGCCAAGGACCATAATATCAAAGTCGGCTCACGGATTTCCATAGGCAGTGATGGTGAGAAGGGAACGCTCCGCGTCACCGGTATCATCGAGGAACGGGGAATGGCCTTCGATCTCAGTACGGATTCTGCGATTGTGGCAACCCAGGACTGGTTCGATAATACCTATAACCGGAATGATTACGATCAGGTTATCGTCAAGGTAAAAGAGGGGCAGGATACGGCAGTGGTTAAAACCACCATTGAAAAACAGATGAACAAGCGGGACAAGATTGTCAGTGTGACGGACAGCAAGGCAACGCTGGCTTCCATATACGCGACGTTTGGCACCATCACGACATTTGTCTCTGCCATCGGCGGAATTTCGATGGTCGTTGCCGGGGTCTCGATCTTCAACATCATGATGATGTCGGTCAGTGAACGGATCAAGGAGATCGGCATCATGCGCAGCATCGGCACCCAGAAAAAGGAGGTGATGAGCATGTTCATCTATGAAGCGGCGATCATCGGGGTTATCGGAAGTGTTGTCGGGGGCATACTGAGCATTTTGACGGGGTATGCCATCAGCGCCCTGATGCTGGGCACAACAAAATACCTGATTACAACAGCAAATGCGCTCTCTGTCGGGGAAGGGGTCTGCTTTGGGATTGTGATCTGTCTCGCCTGCGGTATCTATCCGGCATGGCAGGCAGCGAACTTAAACCCCATCGATGCGCTGAGGCACGAGTGAGAAGAACGTAATCATGAAATTTTTTTTTTGCTCGATCAAAAAAAATGTCTGTTCCACAGAGAATACGCAGGGTGTCACTATCCTGACCGGTGATCCGAAAAAAGCAATTATCTCCTTATCAGGACCGATGATCATCGCAATGCTCCTGATGTCCAGTTATAACGTCGTGAACGCGATCTGGGTTGTAGGCCTTGGTTCTGATGCTCTGGCTGCCATCGGGTTCGTTTCTCCCATCTTCATGGTTCTCATTGGTCTGGGGAGCGGTATCGGAGCGGGGGCGACATCGGCTATTGCGCGGAGGATCGGCGCTGGCGACCGTAATGGTGCAAGTAACGGTGCAGTACATGCACTCTTCATCTCCCTCATCCTGTCAGCGATCATTACCGTGCCGCTTGTTGTCTTTGCAGAACCGATAGCCATCCTTTTTGGTGCCGGGGAAACTGCGGGTCTTGCTGCAGCATATGGGCAGGTTCTTTTCGCCGGTTCATTCTTCATCCTTTTTGTCAACATCGCGTACGGCATTCTCCGTGCGGAAGGGGATGCAAAAAGAACGATGTATGCCATGGTGGCTGCAACTCTTCTGAATATGGTCCTTGACCCTATCCTGATCTATGGTCTGGGCCTCGGGATTGCAGGAGCCGCATGGGGCACAATCATCTCCCTTGCAGCGGTAACTGTTGTCCTCCTTTACTGGTTCTTTATCAAAAAAAATATGTACCTTTGCTTCTCCCGTCAGGTTTTCACCCCGTGCCGGAGCGTGGTTTCTGATATCCTGAACGTGGGAATCCCGGCCAGTGTTGAGTACATGCTGATGTCGGTACTGAATATAATTCTCAACCTGATCCTCGTTATTGTAGCCAACACTGACGCTGTAGCGGTCTTTTCCGTTGGATTCAGGATTGTTTCATATGGAATCGTCCCCATTGTCGCAATCGGTATATCAGTCGTATCGGTTATCGGTGCGGCATATGGGGCCAGGCATTATGAGAAGATCCGGGTTGCACACATGTTTTCGATCCTCTTTGGGATTGGTCTTGCTCTCTGCGTCAGTCTCTTAACCTGGGTGTTTGCCTATCCGATTGCCTCCATCTTCTCTTATTCACAGGAAAGCGCCCACCTCTATCCGGGTATTGCCGCATTCATCGGGGTCATGTGCCTGTTTTATCCATTTGTACCGCTGGGTCTGCTTTCGTCTTCCGTATTTCAGGGAGTCGGTAAAGGACCGACCTCCCTGTTTCTCACGTTCATGAGGAGTCTTGTGTTTGCCGCAGTTTTTGCGTACATGCTCGCAATCCCTATAGGTATGGGAGAACAGGGCGTCTGGTGGGGGCTGGTTGCTGGTGAAATACTCGGCGGTTTGCTGGCATTTGCCTGGGCGCGAATGTACCTTTCACAACAGGACCGCTTGACCAGGGAAGAGACGCCACTGCAAAAGGGGGAACCGGAAACCACTTGAAAAAAGACGACCCGCAGGATCAAAAATGTTGAGGGAATACACATGAAAACAGCACCGTTAAATCTAAAAAAATGATTCTGGAACGTCAAACCCGGGAATACTGGCAACTGGTACATAATCAGGATGAGGACACCTTACAAGGCTAAGTCCTGGCAAAATCCTGCCTTGTGGGATTTACCAAGAGTACAAAAAGAACCTGTTTTTACCCTCTCTGTCTTGAACCGGTACCGGGGACGAAATTCCAGTTTACTCTGATACATGTCCGGAAGAAAAAAAGAAAAACTGGCATATCCATATCAATTGGTGCAGGGTGAAAAGGATCTGTGGCCATCAATTCTTTTATCCCATTTCTCTTCCATTTCTAAGTATGGCACCACAGGCTCGTGCATCCCATATCCTTGTCAAGACAGAAGAAGAGGCAAACAAAATACTCAAACGAATTAATGATGGCGAAGACTTCACTGCAGTGGCAAAACGCTTCTCTTCCTGCCCGTCACGAAAGAACGGCGGTGACCTTGGCTGGTTCGGCAAAGGTCAGATGGTGCCGGAATTTGAGAAAGTTGCATTTGAAAATGATGCCGGGAAAGTGATCGGTCCTGTCAAGACACAGTTCGGCTATCATATTATAAAAATAACCGGCAGGAAATAGTCAAGGAACCCAATCCGGACTTCCTGGACTCTTCAACTAGGGAGATTCAGGACTATATATTTATGGACAAGGAATTGAATCATGAATATTCGTGGCATCAGACATGAACTCATCTCTCTCCTCCTCGAGCTGGGGCGCGACAGTCATCCCAACGAGTTTGTCGCACTTCTCCGTGAACGAGAGGGCATCATCGAGGAAATGAACATGCTCCCCGGAACGATAACAGGAGGGGATTCAGCATCGCTCTTCTTCGACATGATGCCTCTTGATACTCACATTGCCGGGAGTGCTCACAGCCATCCTAACGGTGTATCCGTCCCTCGAATGCAGACGTGAATTTTTTTCCCCGGAGCGGGCGGTATCATCTCATCATCGGCTATCCGTATCGCGAGTCCGACTGGAAATGTTTTGCTGCAGACGGGACCCCGCAGTCCCTTGAGGTGATCGCGTGACCGTGCGCCGGGTCGTTGCCACCGGAACCTTTGATATCCTTCACCCGGGACACCTCTATTATCTCGAGGAATCAAAAAAACTGGGTGACGAACTCTGGGTAATCGTTGCACGCGATGCAAATGTCAGGCACAAACCCCGTCCGATAATCCCCGAGGAGCACCGCCTCCGGATGGTGGCCGCGCTTAAACCGGTCACGCACGCGATTCTCGGGGATAAGACGGACATGTTCCGCCCCATTCAGGAGATCCAGCCTGCCATCATTACCATCGGTTTCAACCAGCACTTCGATGAAACAAAGCTCCATCAGCAGCTCTCCGAAAGGGGGCTGGCACCATCGATCATCCGAATCGGGAGATATGAAGACGGGGACCTCTGCAGTTCGCGTATCGTCGTGCAACGGATCATTGAAGTGCGCGGGAATAAGGATACCTGTTATGAGGAGAAGTAAACGGTTAATCAATCCTGAACTTCGTATTCATTTTTAAGAAAATCCAGATTTCATCATGCTACCCGCAGGATGTATTCGCAGATTATTATCCAATTGATTTTTTCATCAGATTTCTACGTCCATACCTTCCGGTGGCTACCAATACGCCGGGGCGATTCGACGAAAGATAAGGATCTTTACAAAACTCGTGCACAAAAATCTTATGAACGTCGGGATTTATTCCAGAAAATTCATGGTCATTTCCATGGTTCTGCTTTACGGTATGAAACACGATTCGCAGACTGAAAAAATGCCAGCTGGAATCTTAAAATAATATCTGAAAGGAAAAGGGCGAACGGAAAAATTGATTTATTCATATATTCACCGGTTTGGGCTTGTTCCAGGAATACGGTTCAGCGACTCATATGCACCCGGTGAGGGGGGGATTTTTTCCTTCCCAGACTGAGAATTCCTCGTCGCAGAGCGGTGCTGTATTTTGCAGTAAATGACCCGATAATCGAAGTTACGATGACCATCGCGGCTATCGTCGTCCCGACAAGGGGCGAACCATAAGAGTACTGCAATAGCAATAGAAAATTCTCCCCTCGCAATGGTATTCCCCCAGATTTCAAGACCGGACAGCGCTGAACCGTGAATGAATAATCCGGTGAGTATACCCGAAATTAACTTGCTGACAATGGCAAGGAGACAGATAACCATGATCATATACCAGTTCACTCCGCCGGAAAAATCAATAGTCACACCGAAGAAGACGAAAAAAACAACCAGAAAAACATCCTTAAAGGGACGTGCATGCTGCTCAAAGGCATCCGGGTCCGTAGTTGCAAATGCGACACCCAGTGCTATTACCATCATCGTCTCGGGAATACCCAGATACATCGAGAACGATGCAGTTGTTAGTACGGCGGCAAACGTGAAGAGAATAGGAAGCTCGTCATCACGATCAAGAATCGAAATGAGAAATTCCTTGCCATAATGGGCAAACGCATAAAGAACTGCAAGAACTCCGAGAATCTTCAGGAGGAAGATGATCAGGTTCTGGTTGCCGGCGGAGATGAGGGCCAGGAAGATAATGAGAATCAGATCTTCAAAGACCATAAGCCAGACGACAGTCTCCGCTTCGCGGAGCATCAGCTTCCGGTTCTCAATGAGCGAAGTGAGAGCCATCGCCGTGCTTGAAATATAGAATGCAGAAGCCACAATAAGGGACTCAGTGACGGAGAACCCCAACAGGTATGCCGCAACAAACCCGATCATCATGTTGACATTAAGATCGATGATCCCACTGGTAAGGACAGCTGATCGGTTCGCGGCGATCCGCTCGGTTTTCAACCCAAGACCCATGAAGAAGAGTAAAAAGATCAATCCCATCTGGGAAAAAAAGTGACTGATCTCGTCTGATGATACCAGTCCGAGCCCGGCTTTTCCCAGTAAAACCCCGGCAAGAATATAAAAAGGTATAGCAGGAACCGACAGGTATTTTGTGATGAGCGCCAGTATCAGGCAGAGGAAGAGCGCAAGGACAATCCCTTCCATCAATCCACCATTATTTCGCGCTCGAACATTCTAATCTGGTCGCTTTCCCCGATAACCAGTGCTGCGTCCCCGGTTTCAAATAGGAACGAGGGGGGTGGGTTCACAATATTTTTGTCATTCCGGCAGACCGCGATCACGGTCGCGCCGGTCTTTGCTCTGATCTGGAGGTCTTCGATCGTTCTTCCGGTGATGGCTTTCGGGATAAGGAAGGAATGGATTGTCACCCGTAGATCGGCAAGCGCTGAGAAGGCGATTTCAACACTCTCCTGGTCTGCCTCGATGATCGCACCGGTAAGAATGTTACCCAGCCGTCGCGCCTCGACGGGAGTCATCTCCGCGGCGCTTGGAGTGTTGCAGCCCTTCTGGAGAGTATACATCTGAATAGTCCCGGTTTTTGTAAAAAAAATTGCTACCGTGTCACCTTTATCGGTCTCAAATTCATATTTTGTTCCAACCCCGGGGAGATTGAGCGAGCGTAGAGACATAGCTGACATTAGAGAAATGATCCTAAAATATATTATGATATGTAACAGGATGCACTGACGCCGGTGCCCGGAAAAAAACGAAAAGAAAAGAGGAATTGAAAGGTTTTTTTGGGTTCTCTAAGGTTTTTGAGAGGGTGGGAGGAGCGGGAAATTTACGTGCTTGTTGATCCGACGCCCGTTTTCAGGAGTTTCGTCCTCCCCATATGTTTGTTGAAACAATGTACTTTTAAACGTATAACCAGGCGGTGTGAAAGTAATATCAATACGGTATCCCTGTGCACATTCCTGTAATCGGAATAGATATGATACTTTTTTCTTTTAACGGGATAATAAATAATAAGAAAACCGCGATCTCTTTTCGCGTCGACCGATCCATTGGTTATCACCTCAGGAGTTGGATACTATCGCAGAAATTCCCAAAGAAGAATACGTGCTGAAATGTACATCCGCATGCGCAGGTTGCAGCGATTCGCTCGCCCTCCGGTACGTGCTCAAGGCAGCCGGACCTGACACTGTTCTTGTGGTGCCGGCATGCTGCACCAGTGTTATCCAGGGTATCTACCCGAATACTGCATTCAACATTCCCGTCTATAATATCGCTTTTGGGGCTGCTGCCGCATGCGCATCAGGAATGTCAAACGCGTTCCGTGCAACCGGGAAAAAAACAAATGTGATTGTGTATGCCGGTGACGGCGGAACACTCGATATCGGCATCCAGGCGATGTCCGGGGCATTCGAACGTGGCACCGATTTTCTCTATATCTGCTACGACAACGAGGCCTATGGCAATACCGGGATGCAGCGGTCCGGAGGTACCCGATGGGTGCCCGGACCACCACAACACCAACGGGAAAGATCGATGCGAAGAAGGATATCGATGCAATCATCGCAGCCCATAATCCTCCCTATATGGCAACTTCCGCGGCTGCATACCCCCAGGATCTCTTTAAAAAAGTTCAGAAAGCCCTTACTTTCCGCGGACCTTCATTTATTCACGTACTTGCTCCGTGTCCGCCGGGATGGAGATTTTCCACGGAAAAAACCGTCGAGATGGGTAGGCTCGCGGTAAAATCCGGTATGTGGGTCCTCTACGAGCGAGAGTTCGGGAAGATTTCCATTAACCCCCAGTCAAAAACAGCAATGAAACGACCCATCCCCCTCGAAGAATATCTTGCACCCCAGGGGCGGTTTAAGGGTATTGACGCAAAAACACTGGAAACCCTCAAGCAGCATCTGGCAAAAAATATAAAGAAATTATCGGCTGAGGAGGCGGAAGAATGAAAAAGATCGCCACGGGTAACAAGGCAGTCGCAGAAGCAGTAAAGCAGGTCCAGCCTGCAGTCGTCGCTGCTTACCCTATAACCCCCCAGACGGAGATTGTCGAACAGATCGCGGAGTTTGTTTCCACCGGCGAACTCAAGAGTCGATATATTCCGGTTGAAAGCGAGCATTCCGCGATGGCCGCATGCATTGGAGCCAGTATAACCGGAGTGCGCACGTTCACCGCGACAAGTTCCCACGGACTTTTGTATATGCACGAGATGACAAACTGGGCAGCAGGTGCACGCCTTCCTATTGTCATGGCGAATGTAAACCGGTCAATCGGTCCTGGCTGGAATATCTGGGCCGAACATACCGATGCGATGCAGGAGCGCGACACGGGGTGGCTCCAGGTTTACGTGAGTACCGTTCAGGAAGCATACGATGCGACACTGATGGCATTCCGTATCGCAGAGCATAATGATGTGCTGCTGCCGGTGATGGTGAACCTTGACGGTTTTTCCTTAAGCCATATTATGCAGCCCCTCGATACCGTCGAAACCGGTGATTTCATACCGCCTATGTACCTTCCCCATGCAATTGACCCGAAAAATCCGGCGGGCTACGGGGGGCTTACCGGTCCTGACCAGCATTTTAAATTCCGCTGGGATATCGAGCGCTCCATGCGTGACTCGGTGAGGGTAATTGAAGAGACGGAAAAAGATTTCGCAACCCGGTTTGGCAGGAAGTACGGGTTCACCGAAGACTACCTATGCGATGACGCTGATGTGGTCGTTGTATCGATGGGTACGATCGGCAAGGAGGCTGAAGTCGCCATAGACCTGCTCCGGAAGGAAGGCGTCCGGGTGGGTTCGATGCGCCTACGTTGGTTCCGCCCGTTCCCGAAACTCAGTCTCAAAGGAAAAGAGGTCGTGGTGATCGACCGGGACTACTCGTTTGGCTTCGGGGGAGTGCTCGCAAAATCCATTCAGGCCCAGCAAAAGGCCGATGTATTCAGCGTAATTGCCGGTCTCGGTGGGCAGGAAGTCACGTATGAAGACATCGCGGATTTCATCAGGAAGCGCCGGATCGGCGAAGAGTTCTGGTTCGGGGTGAATGACCATGTTTGAGATCCGGATCCATTCCCGGGGCGGGCAGGGAGGGGTAACGGCCGCACGTCTCCTTGCACTTTCCGCGATCCATGATGGGAAGTACGCCACCGCGTGCCCGTTCTATGGAGCTGAACGCAGGGGAGCACCGATCGTCTCGTTCGTCCGGATAGACGATAACCCGATAAAGATCTACAGCCAGATAAAAAAACCTGACATGGTCGTTGTGCTCGATGCGAGTGTTATGGATGTTGTTGACGTACTCCATGGATTGAAAAAAGGCGGGAAAGTTCTGATTAACAGCGCTCACAAAAGAGAGTTTGCCGGATTTTCATCAAGCCATGCAGATCTGACCGGCATCGCACTCCGGGAGAATCTTATGGTTGCAGGAGGACCGATCCTGAATACACCGGTACTCGGTGCACTTGCAAGGATGGGTATTATTTCTGTGGATTCTGCGAAAAAATCGATCCGTGAGATGTTTACTGATGAGCGAAATGTCAGGGCGGCTGAAACCGCATACAGGGAGATGAGCGTATGAGCCAGGTTCGCCAGCGCCTTGCTATCAGCAAGCCGACGGAAGGGGCTGCCGGGAAGACCGGAACATGGCGGGTCTTTAAACCGGTCGTCGATAAAGAGAAATGTAACCAGTGTGGGCTCTGTGCGATGTACTGCCCGGACGCAGCGATAGATGCTGATCTCAATGTCGACTTAACGTTCTGCAAGGGCTGTGGTATCTGTGCGAACGAATGCCCGAAGAAAGCGATCACAATGGTGCGGGAAGAAAAGTAACAAACCCCGAATTTGCCTTTTTTACGACATTTCACGTCACTGTGCTTGATCGCACAGGATGATATCATGAAGCCGGTGTGTTCTCCTGCTTCACGTTGAGTTCTTCCTTTGCCATGTACTCGAGATCGAATTTATAGAAATGGGTGAACCCGCAGTTTTGGCAGCGGACCGTAAAATGCCGGCATCCTATCATAATGTCATGGGGGCCAGTCACATGACAGTTTCTGCAATCTGCCGTTTTTTCAAGGTTCCAGACATCATAACACCCGATCCTGGTAAATGTACCCGGCTGTGTGACATCTTCGATCCGGGGGACGTACACCCGCGTCGCACCACAGTTGTCGCATGCCACTTCAGCCTTGTAGGGCACCGCTTTGATGATCTGGTCTGCAACCTGCCTGCAGTGATAACAGTCGGTGCGGTACCGGGTAAAAATAAACTGGTCGCTCATGGCAAATACTGGATTCGTTAGGGTTCATTAATCTGTTGCAGGATTTATTCTGACACAGATTGCAACAATAAAAAAACAGGATAAACCGAACGTGAATTTGAAAAACGGTTCGGGAAAAATGAAAAAAATAATAAAAGATGTATTGCTTGATCAGTAGTCGCCCATGCCGGGAGGCATACCGCCCATTCCACCCATACCGCCCATTCCACCGGGGGGCATACCGCCCTCGGGTGCATGGCTCTTGGATGACGCAATTACATCGTCGATGCGCAGGATCATGATCGCAGCTTCAGCTGCTGAAGAGATCGCCTGTGTCTTGACGCGGAGCGGCTCGACGACACCGGCTGCCTTCATATCGACTGCCTTGCCCTCGAACACATTCAGGCCGTAGGTTTTTTTGCCCTTTTCGTGAGCAGCCCGGATCTCGACAAGCATATCAATGGGATCCAGTCCTGCATTCTCTGCAAGGGTACGCGGGATGATCTCGAGCGCCGATGCGAATGCTTCAATGGCGAGCTGTGCCCTGCCCCCGACCGTTGCGCCGTATTCGCGGAGACGGAGCGAAAGTTCGGTCTCGGGTGCGCCACCGCCTGCAACGACTTTCTTGTCCTCAACAACAACACCGACAACACGGAGTGCGTCGTGAATTGCACGTTCGAGTTCATCAACGACGTGTTCAGTGCCGCCCTTGATGATAATTGAAACAGCTTTCGGGTTCTTGCACTGCTCGACAAAGGTCATCTCTTCGCCGGAAACTTTGCGTTCCTCAACGAGTCCTGCCTTTCCGAGTTCTTCCTTGCCGATGGCATCGATCGAGGAGACGAGGCTGGCACCGGTTGCACGGGCGAGCTTCTCCATATCGCTTTTCTTCACACGTCGGGTTGCAAAAATCCCTGCCTTTGCAAGATAGTGCTGGGCGATATCGTCGATACCTTTCTGGCAGAAGAGGACGTTCGCGCCGCTTGCGACAATCTTGTCGACAATACCCCGGACCATCCGCTCTTCCTCATCAAGGAATGCCTGGAGCTGGTCGGGACTGGTGATGTTGATCTCTGCGTCAACTTCGGTCTTCTTGAACTCGACCGCCGCGTTCAGCAGCAGGATCTTTGCATTGGTGACTTTCTTTGGCATCGTGGGGTGAACTCTCTCCTTGTCGATGATTACACCCTCGATAATCTCGGAATCTTCAATGCTCCCGCCGGTCTTCTTCTCAACCTTGATATTCTCGATGTCGACTGTGCCATCATCATCGGTAACCATCGTGATTGCCTTGACAACGAGGTCGCAGAGCTTGTCCTTGGATGCTTCGGCTCCTTTGCCGGTCATCGCCGTTGCCGCGATATTTTTAAGCATCGTTTTGTCAGTCGCCTTAACATCAAAGGCGATCTCTTTCAGGATTGCCTGTGCCTTCTCGGCTGCCTGGCGGTATCCTGCTGCAATGATAGTCGGGTGGACATCCTGCTCCAGAAGATCCTCTGCCTTTTTGAGAAGTTCCCCGGCGATGACGACTGCGGTGGTGGTTCCATCGCCGACCTCATCATCCTGGGTCTTGGCAACCTCGACCATCATCTTTGCGGCCGGGTGCTCGATGTCCATTTCCTTGAGGATCGTGACACCATCGTTCGTAATTACTACATCGCCGATTGTGTCGACGAGCATCTTGTCCATTCCCTTGGGACCGAGTGTGGTCCTGACTGCACTTGCCACTGCCTTTGCGGCGGTGATGTTCATACCCTGAGCGTCGCGGCCCCGGGTACGGGTGCTGCCTTCTTTAAGAATAAGTATCTGTTGTCCTCCAAGTTGCTGTGACATAAAATCACCACTTTTAGCACTAAAATTGGTTTGTGGTTCTATATAAATGTTAGCTAAAAATATCACTCGCCGATCATGTCGAGGAGTTCAAAACCGTCTGCGATCCGGTGCAGTCGATCCTCGCCAATCACCAGAGTTTTGCCGATTTTCTTCAGCTTGTAATGATCGGTGATGACACACATCGCGTGTTTCTTTGCTATCTGGGAAATATTCCCGATAAGAGCGGCACGTTTGATGACTTTGTCTGCCGGACCGTAGCCGGTGAGGATCGTATGTTTTTCAAAGGTGAGGAGCGCCTGGAACGGCGCACCGTGAAGGGTATGAAGCTTCATGCCGATTTCTTCAAAAAATTCCATCGGGTTTTGTTTCCCCGGATCATCGTTACGGTGCTCAGTTTCCATTACCTTGGGTAACTCGTGCCGGATAAGGTTTATGGATTTTACTACGCCGGTATTAAAGAATTCCTCGATACGGATCGCCACATCAAGAGTGGTCCCCATACCGCTCTCGTATTTGCTGATGGTGCGCCGGGATACTCCAAGGACCTGCCCAAGATCACCCAGCGACATGCTGCGTTTCTCCCGGAGATCGCGGAGCACCTCGCCATCGATATTGACGTATAATCCACCGGGGGACGCATACACGAGCGGGGGGATCTTCTCGACAAAATAATCGTAGAGTGTTGCGGGGCTGATCGCGTAGATACCATACCGGACGTAGACGGCACCGCGTTCCAGCTCTGCATCGCGGGCGCGCTCACCGACAATCAGCGGGACACCGCCGAGATGGCGCGAGATCACTTCGAGATCGAACGCTACCTCCTCGCTTACGCTGTCGATATGGGACACCACTTTAATAACGAGCAACGTCCCGTTGTTGCGGGCGATAAGATCAAAGCTCCGTGGGCGGATGAAGAACCGCTCGGAGACGTCAAAACCCGCTGTTATCATGACGCTGATAACCAGCTGAAGCTGCCGATCCTGGGACATTTTACGTAAAGAATGGATATAGCCTGAGGGTATATTAATATAGATATGCTCATCGGGATTGACGACACCGACTCACCTCTGGGGATGTGCACTACATACCTCGGGGCAGTCCTTACACGACGCCTTATCCATGAACACATGCGGGTTCATGAGGCGAGGCTCGTGCGTCTCAACCCTAATGTTACATTTAAGACTCGGGGAAATGCAGCGATCGCGCTCGATGTAACAGGAGATATCGATAAAGCGTTTGCAATAGCGTGCGCGGCAGTTGAGGAACTTGCTGATTTTTCGTGTGAAAACACAAATCCGGGCGTGGTGGTGGCTGATGAACTCCCGGATCCGGCATTTTACCGGAAAGCAGTAACCGATTTTTGCCAGATTGACGAGGCGACCAGACTTCTGGAGATGGTTGGTGCCCGGTACCATGGTTATAAAAACAAGCGGGGTTTGATTGGTGCTACTGCTGCCGTCGCAAGCGTGCTTGAGGATCGGACATCCGAAATTCTTGTGTACCGCCAGCCGGTACGATGGGGTACACCCAGAGATGTTGATCGTGCAAGCCTGTTCGCCGCAGAAGAAGCCACCTTCCCGCACACGTGGGACACGGTAGACAGGGTAAATGATGTGGTGGTATGCGTACCGCATACACCGGATCCGGTTCTGTTCGGTATTCGGGGCGAAAGTCCCTTATGGGTAATGACGGCCCGGCAGATGGTCCGATCAGAGCCTTCGGCACTTTCACAGATCTGGGTCACAAACCAGGGGACGGATGCCCATCTTTTGGACGGGACGATCGGTTCTTTGCGGGAAGGGCTCTCGTACCGGGTACGGGGCACGGTTGTGGAAGCACCTGTTACCGGCACGGGTGGGCATGTTTCTTTTTCTCTCAGTAATAATGAAAATTCCCTGCGATGCATGGCATATGAACCTACGAAAAATTTCCGGTCTATTGTCCGCCAGATTATGCCGGGAGATGAGGTGACTGCTGTAGGCAGTTTCAAGAAGGGGAGCATCAACCTTGAGAAAATTAATATTAGAACACTTGCCCGGCCCAAAATCTCCCGCCCGCCCGTTTGTATTGTGTGCAACAAGCGTATGACAAGTAACGGCAACGGTAAAGGCTTCAAGTGTAAAAAGTGCGGGGCACGTGCGAAAGAACCGGAAGTGCAGGAAATTTTCCGCACCGTGAAACCGGGGTGGTATGAAGTGCCACCGACCGCCCGGAGACACCTGGCAAAACCGTTGTGTCGCGGTGAGCCGGACTTTTAAGATTGCGATGGGCAAGGCTTGCTGTACGCTTTGCGGGTGCTTTCTGACAACAAAGCGTATCTATCTCTCCGGCATTCCTTTCTGAAGCCTTTTTACATCAACACCAGGGGGGAATATCATAAGGGGGACTCGGTCAACAACAATACGGGATGAGGCACGGATATGTGCCGAACGGATGGGATACCACTGGCTGTCAAACACCGATCCCGCTTTACCTTTCGATGGGCTGATGTACCGCACCGCAGTAGTAGTCGCAGTGATACTGAAAAAGGTCCGGTATGCGCTGAGTGATACCTGCATCATTGAAAAAAAATTCCCGGATGAAGTACATTCCATTCGCATCCTCCCGATGCCGGCGTTCGTGCTCCGGGAAATTTGGATCAGGACGCAGAATGAACGGGCATGGCGCAGGTTCTATATTCTCCCGGAAACAACCGCGGAAATTGAGTTCAATACCACGGAAAATTACCGGAACACCCACTTCCGAGAGGAGTATTGGAAAAATGCTCCTTACCGGCTCGATCTCCCTTTACCGCCACTCCCCAAAAACCAGGATGAAAAGAGGGATGAAGTCTAATAACCCCGTAAAAGGCTCCTTTTGGCAAACGGACGAAGGTCATTTTTTCTGCAAGGGAAATTGTGTCCCCACTCATAGAAAACACTGGTTAAAACAAGTATTTTCAAACTTGAACTGATTTGCGAGGATTTTGTTCCTGCACCATAGCGGGCTGCAAACAGCCCCTTTTTTTGGAGGTCTACTTCAGGCCACGACCGGGATTATCTACTGCCTTGATACTTGGAATCCTCATTTTTTATCATCGAAGAAGATTATTTTGAGACGGATTCTTCCACTACCGCAATCTCATCGGCCGTCAGTCCATATAATCCGCACACCAGCGAATCGATCTGTTTATCAGTCGAATCGATCTCCTGCATAATGAGGCGTTTCTCCCGGTCGGTTTTAGCAAGGGTCAGATGTTTATGCAGTTTAAGCATCTCGGTTACGAGGAGTAGCATCCGATCATGACGGATTTTGTCATCGGGATTATCAAAGTCAATGGTATAGATGGGGAGATTCCTGAGATCCTCCCAGGAATGCAGTTTTTGTTCTGTGCCGGAGTTCTGGATGAAATTATTGAATAAAAATACCATCAACCGGCTGTTTAGCAGGCCGAGGAGGTACAGACTTGAGGATGCAATGGCACAGATGGTGTTATCGGGAATCGTCCTCCCTTCATCAAACGCAAATGCCGGATTTTCAAACCGGTTCCGGAAGAAAATTTTTGGATGTGTGCCCCACCAGAATTCATTGCCACTCAATGTTCCCCCTCGCACATCTTCCACCCCTCCTGAAGCTTCACTCTTCTTCATTGATAATTTCCAGGATCGGGCAATAGACGGTTGCTGTTTCTTCAACCAGCGAAAGAGACGGGAAGCGGATGTCGCACTGTTGGGGGCCCACCCCGGGGGAAATAAAACAAGATACTTCGGATTCGCAGGGATCTGGTAGCGGCCTAGTCCTTTCCCTGCAACAAATGGTCTGATAAGAGGTTCGCATCCAGGATTGTCTTTGACCAATCGTTCTTCCACTTTCTTGTCGATAACAAACGGTGTGTCAGGTCCGATTTCGATACCTTCAAAGACCTGCCCCATCACAAATTCCCCGAGTGGCGTACCTGACCTCTGCGTTTTGATAATGATATCCTGCATTCGCGTATCACGAAAGACCCAGCCCAGGTCATCCAATGTAGCCGGATCCACGGTGAATCGGTAACGCCGGATAAAATCTGCGAGTTGTCCTTTGAAGGAAGGACTGATATAGGTGACAAAAAACGTGTGCGAGGGGGTACAATGTGCAATACGGATGATACAGGCCGCAGGATTCTTTCTGGTTTCACGGTTATCCCCGAGCAGTACAATCTCTTCTATCCGGCTCATTCTCAGTGCGCACCGTAAAATGGACCCGGTTTTTCCCCGGAACCACTGATTATTCATGATATAACCAAGTTTACCATTCGTGCGCAATAGGGAAAGCCCGCGTTCAATAAAATATCCCGAACGATCAGCAAGCGGGTGGTAGACCGCATAATGTTGCTGGAAATAGCGCTGTATAAATTCGTGCGATTCGAGAAGTCCCTTCGGGGGGATCCCTATAACAGCATCAAAACCGCCCGATGCACAAATTTCAGGAAAACTGGTTTTCCAATCAAAAATATTGAGAGATTGGCGGTCATACGATGGGCAAAACGGCCATAATTCGTCATTCACAATTTCGGGGCTGATCAATGCATTTCCGAACTGTATCGTATGCCTGAGTCCCTGGAAAACATCTGTGCAAACCGTGAAAAATTCCCCGGGCAATGATTCTGCACGTTCATCTTCAAGCAATTTGACAATAAGCAGAAGTTTTGCTGCTGCAATACACTGGTGATCGATGTCTACCCCGTGAATTGAGTTAAGCAGGATCTCCTTCTTCTCCGCAAAAGTAATATTCGCAGGACCCGTTACATCAGTCAGATAATCATACGCACGAAGCAGGGTAACTCCTGAACCGCATGCCGGGTCAATGACCCTGATAGGAAGGATCTCCGTGTCACATCTGCTGGAAAGGGCAGCGTCCAGCGTGCTTTGTACCAGATAATCAATCATCGGTGGAGGAGGAGGCTCCGGATGCTCGCCGGACTGGATTGCTGAATGCGCAGCGACAACGATCACCTGATGTGTTGCCGATCGCCGGACTGTTCGTGCAAGATACTTATCGAAGACTTGTGCTATTACTTCTGTGGGAATACTGGCAAAATGATACGGACGTCCTGCAGAACAAAGCCGTGACAGGATCACTTTCAAAACCCGGTCTTCGATTACGGGATATTCTGCCGGAATATTTTTGTTCTGGTCACTGTCACACGGATACATCCATACATCGTCAATTTTTTGAGAGGCATTACGATAGGCTGTGTATAGATCGCCAGCCGCGAGGATTTTTTCCAGAATCCCTGACTCAACGAGACCGCGATCTTCTGCAATCTGCACGAAAAGCAGTTGAAAAATGATCTGGTTCACTGCAGTGACAATCTCGCTGCTCCGCATTGCATAATTATTCCGTGCAATACTGCGGGCGAGTTGTTCTCTCCATACTGTCATATCAGAAAGAAGGATTCCTTCGACTCCCGGATTGGCACTATCCTCTGATTCAACAGCCCGAACGGAAGTATCCAGTCCGGTTGAATCACGATTTTGTTGCCATCCCATCACGAAATGTCCCTCCCGGCACCGTGCTAAGAATTTTTCAGGTGTATTCTTTCATTGGCTTGAAAGGGCATTAATTCCAACATACGGACCAGAGAATTATTCGTGAAAAGCTGTTATCAGCCCGGAGCACCAATATCTTAGCAGACTAACCGGAGGGATATACATCAGAATGCAATGCGATGAGCCGGTCACCCAGCTCCACATAAAACCGGGGATGACCGTTAATGAACTGGTCAGCGGGATGGGAAAGGCCGGTGCGTACAATGGGGGGGCACTCTTTCGTGCAGTAAATATCTACGAACAGATGCTGCGCGATAAGGAGACTACAAAATTCTTCGGTCTTGCCGGGGCGATGGTCCCCGCAGGGATGGGGGGTATTGTTTCCGATTTGATAAAAGACGGGCATATCGACGTTCTCGTTTCAACAGGTGCAAATCTTACCCATGATATCATTGAAGCAATTGGCTGCCGCCATTTTCATGGCAATGCATTCTGCAACGATATTGAACTCCGGCATGATGAGATTAATCGCATTTATGACGTCTATCTCCCCAACGAAGCATTCGGGCATTTCGAAGAGTTCATGCAGGACGTGTTCGGAAAACTCGAGCCGAGGAGTACGATATCAATCTCCGGGCTCCTCGGTCATCTTGGTTCAAATTTGAAATCCGGGATACTTCATACTGCAGCGAGAAAAAATATACCGGTCTATTGCCCGGCGCTCCAGGACTCCATGGTGGGGCTGCAGTACTGGCTCTTCTCCCAGACGAACAACGTGATCGTCGATGCTTTTGCTGATATGCCATCACTGATGGACATCTGCTTCACGACTAAAAAAGCAGGCGCACTGCTCATTGGAGGCGGTGTGCCGAAGAACTTTATCCTCCAGAGTATGCTGATGACCCCCAACGGTTTTGATTATGCGGTACAGCTCACCGGCGATCGCCCGGATCTGGGGGGCTCTCCGGAGCGACCCTTGATGAAGCACGGTCATGGGGCAAAATTACCGAGGAGGCTCAGGCTGTCACCGTATATGGTGACGCAACAATCACACTTCCCGTCATTGTCGCCGCCGCGCTGGAGCGAATCCAAAAATGACTGAACTGATCCTTGCGCTCGACGTTACCGGGAAGAAGAAGGCCCTCGCAATTGCTCATGCGTGCGCCCCCCATATCGATGCCATCAAGCTTGGCTACCCGCTGATACTTTCCTGTGGACTTTCCATTGTACGGGAACTAGAGGACGTGGATCTCCCGCTGATCGCCGACTTCAAGGTCGCTGATATTCCGAACACGAACCGGCTGATCGTGGAGGAGGTGTTCGATGCTGGGTTCTCGTCGGTCATCTGCCATGGGTTCACCGGAAAAGACGCAATACAGGCATGTGTCGACACAACATCCGATTACGGGGGTGCATGTTTTGTTGTCGCCGAGATGAGCCACCCGGGGGGTTCTGAATTCTTCGGCGGCAAAACCGCAGAGCATATTGCCCGTCTCGCCATGGAATGCGGGGCGGATGGCATCATCGCTCCCGCGACGCGACCGGACCGCGTCATGATACTGAGGGGTATCATTAAGGGGAGGAAGATCCTCTCACCCGGCATCGGAGTCCAGGGTGGCGATGCAGATTGCATCGCCGGGCTGGTGGATGGGATTATAGTCGGCCGCGCGATCTATGAGGCCGGGGATCCGATTGACGCAGCCATGGCCTTTAACCGGTTCCGATCGGGGTAACCGGGTATAAAACACCGCATCCTGCGACCGGATCCGTACGCCGGCTCTTTTTTATTCATGAATTGCCGGTTCATTGAACCATCGGGTTCTAAATATTTATTAAGGATTTATGCAATCTTATACTATGGACTGGACCGCAGAACAAAAGACCCTGGCAAATAAATTCAGGAACATTGACGACATTCCGGAAAATGAGCGCAAATATAAGTGCCATACCTGTCACCTTATCGTCAATGAAAAGCCATGTCCTAACTGCGGTGAGACGCATCTTGAAGTCATGTGCCCCCTTGATCACTGCCATTGCAGCCACGAGATTATATCGGGCATCGAGTACTGCCCCCTGTGCGGTAAGCCTGTCTGCCCGGAATGTGGTTCGCATGATGTGGTGCAGGTCAGCCGGGTGACCGGTTACCTGCAGGATGTTTCCGGCTGGAATGCCGGAAAGCAGCAGGAACTCAAGGATCGCATGCGTTATTCAGTTGCATGAGATACTATTTCGATACCGATACTCTTTTTATTCGCGGGGCATTCCGCGCTGCAAGCACCGGAATATCCGGGGGGATTCGACCGGTCTCCACGCTCTTAAACCACACCGTCACCCCAGGCGGGAGCCACAATGAGCCGGAAAAGGAACTGGAGTTCATAGCAGCCAATGCCGGTATTGATCAGGATTTCTTCGGTCTGTTGACCTCTGTGCCCATGGAACAGTGCTGCATACTCCAGTACGATTTTATCACGGTTTTCATCACGGCAGGAGTTCGCCGTGAACCCCCGGCGAATGCAGGCACCATCAACATTATTGTAAGCAGCAGCGAGGGAATGGAAGATGCAGCACTGCTCGAATCGATTATGGTCATCGCTGAGGCAAAAGCCGAAGCACTTCAGGGAATGGATCTCCCGCTGACCGGGACCCCGACTGATGCCGTGATCGTTGGATGTGAAGGTACAATAAAACACCGGTATGCAGGGCGGATCACCGATCCTGGCATGCGTATCCGCGAATCGATTCTTCATGGCATACCGGAAGCGGTCAGGCGACACGATGCCGCAGATCTGTCTCCACACACCTCGTTTTTCATCTTCAGTCGTTTCAAAGGTGAGCACTGGGTACAATGGATCCAAAAAGATTGCCCATACTATCCCTGCCACTTTCCAGGTCAGATATGCGATTTCTGTTACTGCCCATTCTACCCGTGCAGGGATGAACAACTCGGTAAGTGGGAAGAGAGCTCTAATGGCAGAAAAGTATGGAACTGTGCTGGGTGCACACTCCTTCATGAACCTGAAGTTGCAGATTATCTGAAAAAATTCCCTGGAGCTTCACGTTCAGAGCTGGTACGTATCCAGGAAATAAAAAAGAAATAAAAGACTTATTCTTTTATGCCAAGAGCTGCCAGGAGCTCGGAGAGCGGAATGCCGTGCGCTTCCGCAGCCTGACGGATAGTCTCGCCGCGGGCGATTGCGCATCCGACGCAGCCCATGCCGAACTTGAAGAGAGCCTCCGTTGCTTCTGGTTTTGCTTTTAAGAGATCATAGATCGTACTGTCAGCGGTAATTTCAGACATAGTATCACTATGTCAGCGTGGCGGTACATAAACCTGACCATAGCGGTGATCACGAACTCGATTCGGCACTTTCACTACACATGCTCACACTATATAGTCAATATACTACGGCACATGTAACTGGAGATGTATGAAATGGACTTTTCCGAAGCAGCAGAAAGAATCTCCCGAAAGTTTTCTCATAAAGGAACAGAAGTCGATCCAAAAAAGATCGAGGGTAAGCTCCGCCGTCTCGTGGATGAGTTCGGTGTTCAGCCTTCTGAAGCGGAACGCAGTGTAACCAATGAACTTGCCAAGGAGTTCAATCTTCCCGCAATGGGAACGTCTGGCGGGAAGAGCAGCGGACCTGCGGACCAGAAAAAGATCGCTGACCTGACGCCCGGTGAATGGGTGACTATCGAGGGCAAGATTGTTGCCCTCTCGGCACCAGCTTCTCCTGCCATTGCCCAGAGCGGAATTATCGCGGATGATACCGGGGGAATCCGGTTTGTCGCATGGACGAAGTCGAATGCACCGGTTATGTCCGAAGGCTCATGGTACCGGATAGAATCAGCGGTTGTCGATGAGTTCAAGGGGATTTCCAGCCTGAAGATCCACTCAGGTACTACCGTGAAAGATAGTGCATCCGATGGAGCGCTCATTCCGGACACCATCCCGATTGGTAATCTGCAGAAGGGGATTGGTTGTATCCGGGCCAAGGTGGTCCAGGAATGGGATGCTTCCCACGAGAGGATGCTCCAGTCCGGTCTTCTGGGAGACGAAACGGGTACGATCAAATTTGTGATCTGGAAGGAGGAAGGAAAAGACCATCTCGCCGTAGGCAGGGTCTACAATATTTTCTATGCACTCGTTGACGAATTTAACGGCCGGCTCTCCCTGAACCTCAATACGGCAACAATCCTGCAGGACGAAGGCGATATTCCGGTGAGCGGGGGAGATACAACGGTAAGAGGAGCCATTGTGCATATCGCACCCGGCTCCGGGCTCATCAAGCGCTGTCCGGTCGAGGGATGCAACCGTGCCATCTCGCGCCAGAACTATTGCCCGGTCCACGAAATCCAGCCTAAGTTCATTTATGATCTCAGGATCAAGGGGTGGCTTGATACCGGCGAGAAGACCCATAACGTCCTGCTCCCGCGGGATGTCGTAGAGTTACTCACGGGCATCACGCTCGCTGCAGCCCAGGAGATCGCGGAGAATAATCCGCTTGGCATGGACGAAGTATTCATTCGGATGCGGGATACGGTTCTCGGGCGCTATATTACCTGCCATGGTCGCGAGATCGATAACCGTCTGCTGGCCAAAACCTGCAAGCGCATTACCTTCGAGACCGGAGAACATACAGCACTCCTGAACAGGGCCGGAGGTGTACTATGAGCACGAATCCACGCGACATGGGGAGAAGGGAGGGAGCATTCGATCGCGAACCGGCGCGACGGGTCTATGCCGCTGAACTTCGCGAATGCCGGTACCAGTTCAAAGACGGTGAAGATGAGAAGAGTCCGACATTTGTCCTGCTCCCGTCCGGTGAGCGGTGTAACCGGATTTTTCTGGTAGGTACCCTGACTGAGAAGCAGCGGCAGGGAGATCAGAATATATTCTACCGCGGAAGAGTCGTCGATCCCTCCGGTACATTCTTTGTAATGGCCGGCAGCTGACCAGCCGGAGGCCATGCAACAGCTTGCAAAAATCGAGACGCCGGCATTTGTCGCTGTCGTGGGAAAACCCAACCTGTACCAAACACCAGATGGAGACTTTTCTTGTATCTGTCAGGGTTGAATCCATCACGGTCGTCGATAAAGAGACTCGCGATCTCTGGGTGCTGGATACTGCCGCACGAACCCTTGACCGGATTGATATGTTTGCGACAGGGACAGAACCGGACGTTGTAAAAGCAAAAGAACAGTATCCTGCCATCGATGTCACCGTCTTCCGGAAGACGGCATACGACGCTTTAGCCCAGATCCGGATATAAACCTTTTTTAGGCATTTTATATAAGGACAACATTTTTTTCCCTGCTATCTCTCCGTTATGGTCAAAACGGTGAACCTGACCATCAGGCTTTCTTTCACCGGAAGAGAATACAAGGAGCTAAGATTCAGATTTAAAACCATCGAAAAAAATGTTGCCCAATACCAGGAAGAAAATTTCAGAACAATGCGAATTTTTTTCCCTTTACGAGGGATGTGCCCTGGCCTGCCAGCGCTCGATCACTTCACTGCCTTCCACAAATACCAGTTTATGCTTGCGTGCATAGAGCCGGGCATCTTCTTTTGATAATGCATACCCGGATTCATCATCCAGCATCTCACAGATAGTGATCGCCGGTGTAATACCCGCCATTTCTGCCATAGCAATGGAGAGTTCAGTCTGCCCCTTCCGCTGGTCGAGCAAACCATCCGCCGCCCGGAGAAGCGCCATATGACCAGGAGTGCGGAAGATCTCATGAAAGCTTACCCCACCTCCGTTGAGTGCCCGCTTCACCTGCTCTGCGATCGCATTAACCGTCAGGGTCCGGTCCCGGTCAGTAATTCCCGTAAAGGTATTGCGGTGGTTCACCCAGAGCGAGAAGGATGAGTGGTTCTTCCGGTCGTAGGGGATATCCCCCTCGCGCTCTGCCACGGCGATTGCCCGGAGGGCGTCGCTGGCAAAAGGAAGACCAAGGCGCTGGGCTGCCGCAGGATGGACTGCCGTACAGATCAAACCTCCCCCATCCTTGCGCATCTGAACGATATGACGGGGTGTTACGGCGTCTGACCGGATAGCAAAATCTGTCTCTCCTTCCCGGTCGTCAAAATCGTAGAGCAGGATGAACTTCCCGTCCCGCAACGCTGCCAGAGCATCATCTATCATGGGCCCACCTCGACGGTTACGGTATCCGTATCTTCAACTCCAAGTTTCCGGCGCAGCGCAACCGGTGCAATCACTTCAATGATGTCTTCCGGGTAATGTGTCCGGCCGGGTACAACGATCCCGCAGGGAACGTCGCCAATACGGCACGGGAGACATTTTGCATCACCAAATGTCCTGCCATCCGTAGAAAAGCCTTTGATCCGGATCCAACCGAGGCTGTCGATCTTCTTTCGCACCGGAAGACCGGATGCAGGGAGACGGATGTTGAGCGTCCCCGGGTACGGCTCAAATCCCAGGTGTGTCAGGAACTGCTGTTTGTAGGGTTCAAGGCTCATGTAATATTTCCCCTCACCAATTCCACTGACGAGGGCACCGGATAATATATAACCTTTATTGCCTTCAGAAAAAATCCGGCAGAACTCCTGGTGCTCTTTGCGTAGCGCCTCTTCGCCCTGACGGGTAACCGTTACATGCTGGCCATCGGCAGCAATCGTACGCGTAATGAAACCCCGGGATTCAAGCCCCTTAAGCCGGCGGGATGCGGTCTGCTGGCTTATTGCAAGCATCTCTCCGATAGTCTGGGATGAGACAAAAACCGGGCTCTTGCAGCCGCCACGTAAGGCAATTGTCTTGAGACACTGGAGATCTTCAGCGGGAATCATGCTTATCAAAATTGAGGTGCTTATTATTTATGAGTTGCTCTTCGAACACATTTTCGTCGTGATTCGTTCAATGTCGAATGTACGTTCGTTAGTTATATAATGCCACGGGTTCTTTGTAATGAGCATGAAATCCGGATTGCGTAACCAGCTTGCCGAGAAAATGGCAGGCGAGATTACCCTGTCGGATTCGCCAGGGCACGCCCTGAAAAAATGGCGTATGAACTTTGAGATCGCACCGGGGGTCCTTTCGGACCGTCTCGGTGTATCTCCGTCAGTTATCAGCGACTACGAAGGCGGAAGAAGAAAAAGCCCTGGTACTGCCGTTGTCGGCAAAATTGTCGATACGCTTCTCGCCATCGATGAGGAGAATGACGGAAGACATATCCAGAAATTTTCAACCATGCTCTTTTCCAATGTTGAAGATGATGTGATCTACGATATCCACGAGTATGCTACAGCTGTCCCGCTCAAGGATTTCTCTGACACTATCGGCTGCACGCTTCTCTGTGGATCGCTGGACCAGGTTCTTTTTGGATATACCGTGGTGAACAGCCTGAACGCCATTATGCAATTCTCATCTGATGAGTTTAACCGTATCTACGGCTGGAGCACGGAGAGGGCGGTTGTCTTCACCAATGTTTCAACCGGAAAGTCACCTATGGTCGCGATTCGTGTCACACCCTTCAAACCCCGATGTGTGGTTCTGCAAGGGATAGAATCTGCTGATGTCCACCCTATCGTTGAGAAGATGGCGGAACGGGATCACATCACGGTGATGTGCACGAGCTGGGAAATCGACAAAATTGTAAGTACATTGAGGGAAAAAGAATGGTAGGCATCATAACCTACGGTGTGTATATACCGAGATACCGGATTAAGGTTGAAGAGATCGCGAAAGTCTGGGGTGCAAATGCCGCAGATATCTCAGGGGGATTAGGCGTTTTTGAGAAGTCTGTCCCCGACCTTGACGAGGATGCAGCGACGATTGCGGTTGAAGCGGCACGTAATGCCCTGCTCCGCAGGACTATCGATCCAAAGGACATTGGTGCAGTATACGTGGGCAGCGAATCCCATCCTTATGCGGTGAAACCTACAGCGTGTACAGTTGGTGAAGCGATTGGGGCTACTCCTAATATGACCGCAGCGGATTATGAGTTTGCCTGCAAGGCAGGAACTGCAGCAATCCAGACATGCATGGGCCTGGTTAAGAGTGAAATGATCACGTACGGTCTCGCCATCGGCTCCGATGTTTCCCAGGGTGCGCCAAGCGATGCCCTCGAATATACCGCTGCCGCCGGTGGTGCCGCGTTCCTTATAGGACGGGATGACCCCATCGCCACTATCCATCATACCTGCTCTTTCACGACCGATACACCGGATTTCTGGCGACGGGAAGGCCAGGACTATCCCCGGCACGGGGGACGATTCACCGGAGATCCGGGCTATTTCAAGCATGTCGAGGGAGCGAGCAGGCTGCTCTTTGAACAGACCGGGAAGAGCCCGAAAGATTTTACGTATGGAGTTTTTCACCAGCCGAACGCGAAGTTCCCCCAAAAGGTCGCCAAAAACCTGGGATTCACCCCGGACCAGATTAAACCGGGCCTTGTGGTGCCAACGCTGGGAAACACCTATTCGGGAGCTTCTCCCATTGGGCTTGCCGCAACGCTCGACATCGCAAAACCCGGAGATACGATCTTTGTCTGCTCCTTTGGTTCAGGAGCAGGCGGCGATGCATTCGATATCGAGGTAACCGATGCAATCCAGTCTGATAAATTCCGGCGTGATGCTGCACCAAGTGTAAAGCAGTTGTTGAAAGATCCCATTTACCTGGACTATGCCCGGTATGCCGTACATAAGGGGAAAATCGTGATGCAATTATGAGAGACGTTGCTGTTATCGGTGTAGGGTGTACGACGTTTGGCGAGAAATGGTCGAGCGGGTTTCGCGAACTTTTTGTCGAAGCAGGAGCGCTCGCGCTTGAAGATGCCCAACTCTCCGGCGAAAAGATCGATGCGATGTACATCGGCAACATGAGCGCTGGGCGGTTTATCGAGCAGGAGCATATCGGAGCTTTAATTGCTGATTATGCCGGCCTCGCAACGCGCCATATTCCCTCGACAAGAGTAGAAGCAGCATGTGCCTCGGGCGGTCTCGCTTTCCGCCAGGCAGTGATTGCAGTTGCCAGCGGGATGGAAGATATTGTCGTTGCGGCCGGTGTCGAGAAGATGACTGACGTGGAACCGGGCGCAAGCACCGATACCCTGACCGGGGCTGCAGACCGCGAGTGGGAGGGATTTGTAGGCGCAACATTCCCCGGGCTGTATGCGATGATAGCAACTGATTATATGCACCGGTATCCCCTGACCCGCGAGCAGCTTGCCCAGGTCGCGGTGAAGAATCATTACAACGGGGCGAGAAACCCTATCGCACAGTACCAGCAGGAAATCACTATCGAGACGGTCCTGAAATCCCCCATGGTTGCCGAACCCCTGCGGCTTTTCGACTGTTCGCCGATTACTGATGGCGCAGCTGCCGTGATTGTCAGCTCCACTCTCCCGTGCAAGAGAATTTACTGATGCACCGATCAAGGTGCTTGCGAGTGCCCAGGCAAGTGACACCATTACCCTTCATGACCGTCGTGATATCTCGACCCTCGACGCGACCGTTGTAGCAGGTCAGAGGGCGTTCAGGATGGCAAAACTTGCCCACAAGGATATCGCCATGGTTGAAGTTCATGACTGCTTTTCGATCGCGGAAATATGTGCCATTGAAGACCTGGGTTTCTGCAGGAAAGGTGAAGCAGGGAAATTCACTGCCGACGGAGAGACGTCACTCGGCGGTAGGATCCCGGTCAACACAAGCGGAGGACTTAAGGCCTGCGGGCATCCGGTCGGCGCGACCGGGATCAAGCAGGTATATGAGATTACCAAGCAGCTCCGGAACGAGGCAGGGAAGCGCCAGATCGACGGGGCAGAGATCGGAATGACCCATAATGTGGGTGGTACTGGAGCAACCGCAGTTGTTCATATTCTCGGGAGGTGCTGAGATGACGGTCGCACGATTCTGGAGAAAGATCCCGCAGCGCTATAACATGATCGGAACAAAGTGTGAAACCTGTGGGAGGCACTTTTTTCCCCCACGGACATTCTGTCCTGACTGCCGCAGGAATGGCAGGATCGTTGATCACAAGTTTGCCGGGTCCGGTGAAATTGTAACCTATACCGTTATTCATACCGCAAATGAACAGTTTGAGGCCTTCACTCCCTATGTGCTCGCCATTGTAAAACTGGATGAGGGGCCACGCATGACCGCCCAGATTGTCTGCCGCCCTGACAAAGTGAAGATCGGTATGCGGGTAAAGAGCGTGTTCCGGCGGATCGCCACGGATGGTGAAAGCGGAATCATCCATTATGGTACGAAGTTTGTTCCGGTTGAGTAGGTTCTTCAAATTTTTTTTCCACCCGGGTTTTGAAAAAGGAATGGAAGTCCGGGAACTGCGCTTCTGCAAACTACTGAGACACTGATCTTTTCAAAAGATCTCATGCCGTCGGTGATCGGGTAATTTACAGATAGTAAAACACTGATGGTTTTTTTTCCCGGAAATGGTGAATATCACTATCAACTGGCACAAACACAATCCCGGAAAAACACAATGTAACATCAACCCGTGAATTTTTTTCTGTTGCGGAAATTTGATTTTAGTAAAAAAAATACCCGAGTCTCAGTTATCTCCGGTTACAATATCATACACCGCATGCCACTGTGCCGGGGAATATGAACGGACAATGCGTTCGCTCACCACAATCCCTCCCAGATCAGAGATGGCACCGAGGTGCTCGCCTTCTTTTGAAACGAGGGCGTAAAAATGGATCATCCCGCCGGATTTGCTGAGACGGAATGCATCGGGAAGGAATGTGGATCCGGACATGGGGAGATTCATGACAATACGGTCAAACTGACAATGCATTATCGCCGGGAGATGATGCACATCGGCAAGAACGGGGAGAACATTCTTCGTACGGTTCCGGACACAATTTACCAGCATCAGGAGAATTGCATCCGGGTTGATATCTGATGCGACGACACGCTCCGCGCGTGCTGCAAGGGTAATCGCAAAAGGACCGACACCGGCAAACATATCGAGCACCGTCTCGCGATCTCTCATCCGTGACAGAAGGCGCTGCCGTTCAGAGGAGAGCCGGGCGGAGAAATACACTGTCGAGAGATCTACGGTAAACCGGTGCCCGTATTCGATCACTACCGTACGGGTTGTCGGGAGACCTGCAATGACCTCGAATTCGCGGGTGCGGTACTCCCCCGAAACGCCGCTGGTTGCCCAGAGAACCGTGTGAAGAGAGGGGCGGGCTGCGAGAATCTGTGCCGCACCTGCCGGATCATAGTCCTGCATGATGGCAATGCCACCGACGAGCTCATGCCGGGGAAGGACCCGCCGTTCCGGCAGGGGCTCAAAATCATGCCGTTCTGCACCTTCCCGCCTTTCCGTGACGGGGAGGAGCAGCAGAGTATCCTCCCGCCGCACTTTTAGCGAGAGGTCCAGCACCCCTTCTTCGATCAACACCTGCCGCATTTCTTCACCCTGCTGCACAGGTACCCGGATACACCATTGCCCGACCATTTCCCGTAACCACCGGTATCATAAATTTATACGATGTATCACTATTCATGGCTGATGATGCAGAGCACCGCGGGGATCCCGCCTGCGGGGATGGATCGGGTCGTAAAACCGAGGAAAAGGGTATCATGTATACAAAATTGAAAGACGGTTCCCTGAAACTCTACGAACTGGAAAAAGAGCTCCCCCCTCTCGACGCAATCCGGATACGGAGAGGTTTTATCGAACAGGAAACCGGAACGTTGCTTGAAAATCTCGGCATTTTTTCGATCGATATCGAGCGTGTGGTAAAGCGCAACTGCGAGAATATGATCGGCACGGTTCAGGTTCCGGTCGGGGTTGCAGGTCCGCTTCTTGTGCAGGGAGAATATGCCCAGGGGAGTTACTATCTCCCTCTGGCAACAACAGAAGGCGCGCTCGTTGCGTCAGTAAATCGAGGCTGCAGCGCAATTACCCGGGCCGGCGGAGCCCAGGTGCGAATTCTCCATGACGGGATGACGCGGGCCCCGGTGTTTGCCACAGAGAGCATCATTCATGCAAAGCAGGTGGCAGACTGGGTGGAGGAGCACTACGACGATCTCCGTACGGCAGCAGAAAGTACAACCTCCCACGGTAAACTGATCGACATTGTCACGTTTATTGCAGGAACCAGTGTTTTCGTCAGACTCGAGTTCGACACCAAGGATGCAATGGGGATGAACATGGTGACTATTGCGAGCGCAAAGGTGGCAGATCTGGTCGCGCAGGGGACAGGTGCCCGTCTCGTCGCCCTCTCGGGAAACATGTGCACCGATAAAAAACCCGCCGCAATTAACGGGATCATGGGGCGGGGGAGAAGTGTTGCCGCCGGCGTTGCGCTCTCCCATGAATTCATCCGGGAGATCTTAAAAACGGATGCCGAAAACCTTGTCGAGGTGAATTACCGGAAAAACCTGGTTGGATCAGCACGCGCCGGCTCGATGGGATTCAATGCACATGCCGCAAATGTTGTCGCTGCGATGTTTATCGCCTGCGGGCAGGATGCTGCCCATTCCATCGACGGGAGCACCTGCATTACGACCGTGGATCTTACCGAGTCGGGCGTCTACGTCGCCGTCACGCTTCCCTCACTTCCGGTAGGAACCGTTGGTGGGGGGACGGGGGTTGAGACCCAGCAGGAATGCCTGCGGATCCTCGGGGTAGCGGGCAGCGGAAACCCACCCGGTACCAATGCGAGGAAACTGGCAGAGATCATCGGGGCTGGCGTACTCGCCGGCGAGCTCTCTCTCCTCGGAGCCCTTGCCGCCCAGCACCTAGCCCGGGCACACCAGCAGCTTGGTCGCGGTTAAAACCTGAACCACTTCATCATCACGATGGCGTCTTCCCCGTCGGCGTAATAGCCGTCAATCTCAAAGACCGCTTTATAGCCCAGCCTGCAATAAAACCGCTGGGCTCTCGTATTGGACACCCGGACTTCCAACTGAACGCCGGTGGCGAGCTCCAGCGCGAACTGGTGCTCAAGCCGTCGCAGGAGTAACCGTCCGATCCCTCGTTTCCGGTGGTCAGAGCTCACACCGAAATTGCACAGGTGCCCATAGATATTTTCCCCGGTATCCTCCAGCCCGCCAACTACAAACCCGGTGACAGCCCCATTGCAGACCGCGACAAAATAGGTGGTGGGAAAGTAGGTGAACGCTTCAAGAAAAACGCATTCTTCCCATGGGTCGATGAATGACTCTTTCTCGATGGAAACTATTGCCGGAATATCCATGGGTGCCGCGCGGCGGATAAGGGGTAACGGATAGGTTGCGAGATTGTGCGATCGGATCATGGGGACGGACTCCTCTTCTGGTTTAGTAGTTGTATTCATGAGCTTTTTCAAATCATAGCCTTTACCACCCGGCAAAAAGAGTGCCGAAAATATATGGTAGCACACCCAACTATGAGGACAGGTTATGCTTCCGGACAGGTCAGGGTGAAAACATGGTCAGGATCTATCGTTTTTCAGGAGTGCGCCCCCATCGTTGTGCTGCGTCAGCGATTGCGGCTGTCCCGTATGATGTCGTGACCGCTGATGAAGCACAGGCAATCATCGCTAAAAATCCCGAGACCTTTCTGCGCGTGAGCCGCCCGGACGCAGAATTACCAGGTTTTGCTCCCAACGACGAACGCGTATACCAGCGGGCACGAGAGAACTTCAAGGCACTCATATCAGACGGGCGAATGCAAAAAGACCCCGAACCTGCCATGTATCTCTACCGGGTCTGCCAGAATGGTGAGATATATCTGGGGCTCTGCTGCTGTCTTGATGTTGACGACTACCGGAGAAACTGCATCCGCCGGCATGAGCAGACCCGGTACGATAAGGAGGAGGACCGGACCCGGCATATTGAGGCAGTCGGGGCACACAATGGTCCGGTGGTTCTCCTTTATCGCGACAGCGAGGGTATTTTTTCCTTCATCGAATCGCTGATCGGCGAATCAGTAGTCCCGGACGCAGAAGTTACCACCGATATGGGAATCCTTCACCAGATATTCCGGATCACGGACAGGAGAGTTCTTGACCGGCTCGAAACTCATTTCTCCTCAGTTCCCGCGCTCTATATTGCTGATGGCCACCATCGGGCAAAAGCAGCCATGAATGTGGTTGACCGCCGTATGGCTGCCGGGAAGCCTGCCGATGGCGAAGTTACACGGTTCATGGGGGTGATGTTTGCCCATGACCGGGTGAAAATACACGGCTACAGCCGGTTGCTCACGGACATCGCTGCCTATACCCCGGAGACGTTCATTCACGGACTCGAAGATTGTTTTGACGTCCGTAAGTATGGTCCGGTTGATGGGGACGGATACAATATCCCTCCCCGGATTCTCCACGCTGAAAGATTCCATGTTTTTCATATGTACCTTGCCGGGGACTGGTACGAATGTACCCGCCCGGTTAATGCATGTTCGCCGCCACTCGAAGTGCTTGATGTCGCGGTACTCCAGAAACTGGTACTCGAACCGATGCTCGGCATCAGCGATCCCCGGGGAGATGCACGGCTGCAGTATCTCGGGGGTGCCCGCCCGGTATCGGATCTCGAAAAACTTGTTGATAGTGGCAGGTACATGGTTGCATTTGCCATGCAGCCGGTAAGAGTCGATACGGTACTCTCTATTGCCGATGCAAACGGTGTGATGCCGCCGAAATCCACCTGGTTTGAACCCAAACTCCTGAGCGGGCTGGTCGTTCATTCATTCGAATAAAAAAACCCTACCCTTATCCTTTATCGTTTTTTGCAGCGATGGTGTATGGTATGATTACCCTCGCTCTTCCCAAAGGCAGTCTTGAGGCACAGACGCTCCAGCTTTTCAAAGAGGCCGACCTTGAGGTCAAACGCACCGACCGCGATTACAATCCCTGTATCACCGACACACGTATCGGCAAGGTCAAGATCCTCCGCCCCCAGGAGATTCCCACCTATGTCGAGAAGGGATATTTTGATCTCGGTATCTCAGGTCTTGACTGGGTAAACGAGACCGGGTCCGATGTTGTTGAAGTGGCGAATTTATCATACAGTAAGACGGGTGAGGGGAATGTAAAAATCGTCGTCGCCGTGCATCGCGATGAACCGATTGATGATGTGAGCCGGATCCGCCCCGGAAGCCGGGTTACCTCGGAATATCCTGAACTGACCAAAAAATATTTTGAAGGGATGGGAATTCCCGTCCAGCTCTTTCACTGGTACGGGGCGTCCGAAGCAAAAGTCCCGGACCTCATGGATGTGGTCGTCGATCTGACAGAAACCGGTACAACGCTGCGCAAGAACGGGCTCAAGATCATCGGGCAGATCATGGAATCCTATACGGTTATCATCGCCAACAAGGCAAGCTGGGCCGACTCACAGAAACGCCGTGAGATCGAGGAGATCAAGACGCTGCTCTTCGGAGTAATCGAAGCACGGAACAAAGTACTCCTGACCATGAATGTCCCGACCCACGCCATGGAAAAGATCGTCGATGCCCTTCCGGCGATGAAGAAACCTACGGTCAGCCGCCTCCACGGGATCGATTATTACAGCATCCAGACGGTTGTGGCAAAGAACGCAGTCAACCAGCTCGATCCCCCGGCTCAAGGCATGCGGTGCGGAAGATATTCTGGAGATACCGATATCGAAGATTGTGCCGTAATTTTTGAAATTACATCATTTCAGCCAGATCCTGAATGGCCGGGTAGTATTGCTGTGATAGCAATATACCGGGAAAATAGCAATCGAATGTGTCACCTTCATTTCATAATGCTAAAATAAATACCAAATATTTATATCTGTTGTTATCTCAATATGCCTTTAAGAATGAATATGCACAAATTTGTCCCCATTATTTTCTCCATATTAATACTTCTCGTCATAAGCAGCGCCTGCGTTACGCAATCAGCATCGAACCAGACAAATCCCAAAGACGTCGGGATTTCCCCCATTTCTCAAACTACAGATTCTCCTTTTATCAGTTTTGAAGATGCACGACAGAATCTTTTGATCTACCGACATGATTCCACCAATGGTTCAGCTGCTGTCGAAACGATCTATACTATCCATGGGACGAATGTCAACATGTCAGGAGACGCCGAAAGCTGGATCTTTGGAGTGCGCATCTCTGGAATAACTGAACTCCTTGTATACCAGCAGGGCGGTTGGATACAGATCCCATGGAATGCATCCCTCCCGGCAGATCAGATTGATATTGACCGGATTGTATCCCCAGGTCGTTTGTTCAGCCAGAACAGTGCAGTGATTCTCGGTAACCCTCCTCACACAATTCCCGAACGGCGGGATCTTGATTTGACTCAGGGGATCTACACCCTAACTATTATGTCTGACAACGCAACAAGGATCCTCGAATTCAATGCGACTATGGGGGAGTTGATTCCCTAAGCATGACCGATGAGAAAGGAGCCTTGTCCATCGATTTTCTCGTTGGTTTTACCATCTTCCTGCTCGCGTTCATCTGGGTAGTCACGATGATCCCCGGCCTGTTAATCGGGTTGCAGGGCTATACCATCGATTATGACGCCGTGGCGTACCGTACAAGCGTCATCCTTGTCGAGGATCCGGGAGAGCCTGCGTTACCTCTGGCCTGTACATCCCTGGGAATACCTGACCGACCCAAGAGATGTTGTACGGTTTGGTCTTGCCCTGTCGAAAGACACGCCCAATATCCTGTCACAGGATAAAGTGAACCGGTTTTTCTGCTCAACAGCTTTTTCCTATCCCCGGGATTACCAGAATAAGACTATTTTTGGGGATTACCCGTACCGTTTTAATATTTCCCTCCTGGAAACCGGGAGTAATAAGACCCTGACCCTCGGAGATGAGATGTCTCCCAACAGCAGTGATGGGACAATCCGGCGTCTCGTAAAGATCAAAGGTACCAGCTCTGCTACGATTAACTCTGTCAACTATACCAGTGGGACTGATGAAACACAGCATGATTTTACAATTCTTGTCAATCAGAGCGAACTGGTTCAGGTCCGCGATCCAATTTACCAGATTAATCCGGCAAAAGAAAATATCGTGATTAATATAACGAATATTAATTCAACTTTAGGAGCCCGCGAGCCATGTTTCAATATTAATCTCTCTAAAAGGATAACCTTATATTCAAAAGACCTGAACACGAATACTTTTTACACTATAGGTTATTTTGATGACCCCATGATTGACGGCAAACAATACAATCTGTCTTTTGCGCCGCCTTATGGAATTAATAAAAATATCTCAATGAAATTGATTCCTAATTTTGTTCCCTGGTCAAATTATAAACTGGTTTACATTACTCTTACTTTCGACCTGATTAAAAACAATATTGCATGTCCCAGCCCTCCAAATAATTTTACTGGCAGCCAGTTCCTGAATAATACCCTCACGTATCCCTTTGACTACAATTACGATCCGAAGAATGTTACCCAGGCCGATCTCCGGGATGCTGTTCTGGAGGTGGACATCGGATCGGGATTCAGGACAATTACTGAAACCTTAATCGAACTATTAAAAGCCAAATTTACCTGGGATCCACCAGCAGGTAGGACCATAACATTCAGGGATCTGTCAACCGGCTCACCTGTTAGTGGGAATGGAACTTTGGAGACGGGACACCTAATGGAACCACAAGTATAACCACCCATCCCTACGCCGTCCCAGGTATCTATAGCGTCACACTTACGGTGAAGGATACCAATGGGGTGACTGATTCCTCTACCCAGACTATTGATTTGTCTGCACCGATGGCAGGTTTCAGTGGACAACTGCATCGGGTACCACCCCATTGAATGTCAGTTCACCGACAGTTCAACGTACAACCCGTCTTCATTGAGCCTGGGATGTCAACAAGACGGTAGGTGGACTGGACGAATTGCCCACCCAGAGCCCATTGAATACCTTTACATATGGCATATGATATCAGGTCACTGCTTCAAACTGTTCGGCAGCAGTAATACCAGCCCCGATTATCACTTCGATTCCCCAACCAGTCGTTTAATCTGCTCACCGACAAGTGGACCTTTGGTACTGGCCGGCATCAGTCGGTGGCATACCCGATACCGGATTCAGATCGGTGTAACGTTCTGCACACTCGTTTGGTCGGAACCTGCTGCATACGATACTTGGCGGTTAATACTGCCACACAATTACTGCAAACCTGTGCAGTACATGCAACGAAGCCAGTCATAGTGCAAACGGTTGTCATTCCTTCGTTCACCACTGTCGGAACGCACTGGACAGTGCCCGTAGGTGTCACTAGCGACGACATTATAGTATCAGTGGCGATGGTGGAGGTCGTTACGGTGGTGGCGGTGGCGGTGGCGATTCTCATCGGACATTACAGGTTTATCATCGGTTCTATACTGTAACGGTTGGTGGCGGTGTCAGCGGCTAACCATGGCAAATGTCGGGTACACGGGAAACTCTGTAATTGCATCCGTTCACCGCAACCGGTGAGGGTGGCGGCGTTAGTGCACCACCAACCCACATAACGGAGTGACGGAGGTTCCGGTGTGGCTCAACGTCAATGTTGCTGGCGGATCGGGCATAACTGGTCAAGAAATCCGACTAGGTGGAGCGGGTCATAACCACAATTATCTTGGTGGCGGTGGCGGTGGAGCAAGTGCTATGTGGTGCTCAACGATCTGTTGCTGGTATGGAGGGCGGACTACTCGTCTCAGGTTCATCAGTAACTTATTCCGGAGGTGGTGGTGGCGGTTGCTACTCGACGCAACATCTGGTAGTGGTGGTACCGGTGCCGGCGCCGGTGGTGATGGTGCTGTTGTGATAACGGATCAGCGAATAGCGGCGGTGGCGGTGGCGGCAGCGACGATCCGGTCAATGGGGGCTCTGACCGGTATCGTCATTATCAGGATACACATGATAGACTGGTTACCATGTGTTTTGTTACAACCAACAGGAGTCGTGCTGACATGAAAAACTCTGACGGACAACTTTACACAATTGAGGGTTTTGCAGCAGCCCTGATCATGATCACAACAGCATATCTTGTTGTTAATGCGACATCGGTATATACCGCAGGAGATACCCATATCAGCGACATGCAACTTGAGGCGCTGGGAAGCGATGCGCTGACGATGATGGGTACCCGGAGAATACCACGATGGATTTGGCCGAAAGTAACCCCCTTCAGAGGATTATCGAGAATAATGCCGGCGGTGATTTCAAGGCCAGGTTTTTGAATCTCACTAACAATAGGATCGGGGAAAACCCGGATTATAATAAGATCGGTTCGACCATGGACTATATCCAGTTCAACGCAAGTTACACCTGCCGGGATACGATCAACAATGCAATCGAAACTCACCCTATCAGTTATTCCCGTAACCTGACCGGAGGAGAACATACAGTCCGGGCGACAAAGTGGGTGATTGTGAATCAAACTGTACCACTCTGCGGTACCAATACCGTTGACCGGGCTGTTCTCGTGGAGGTGCTCTTATGGCGAGACTGAATGATGATGCCCAGTGGATCATCCTGATGGGATTTCTGGTTAGTTTCAGCTTTTTCTTCCTTGCATTTGTCATTAACCAATCGACCGTAGTAGGACAGACAACCGCCGAAAGCGTCATTGAGTTTCCGAAAAATGATATCCGTGATGTCAGGCATGTGATCGGTGAGTCGGTGAATTATCCGTCCCTGCCCGGTTATCAGAAATGATATCGCGGTCCTCTCGATGAGCCGGAAAGGTTCGGTCGTAAACTATACGGATTTTACCAACGGTAGTGCCATGTATATCCAGATTCATTACAACAACGGGGTGACGGAATATAATGAAAACTGGTCGCACCTCTAATCAGCTGCTGAATGATACGGCAGCTTCGAACATGATTGAGTATCTCATGATAACTGCAGTGATCATGGGTCTTCTTATTGTGATGCTTTTGCTGGTAAACACTAATATCATGGAGGATCCCGCCAACCGGCTGACTTATGTTGCTTTTACTGATATCGGCAACGGTGTGTCCACGAGGATTGTCGATGTATACTCCATTTCACCGGCCGATGGAACGGTTTTTACAAATTTTGATATCCCTGACGATATCGCAGGAAAGGATTATTTTGTTGACGTCGGAACACGTCAAAACCCGGATAACGGGGCGATGAATGACCAGTATATCAGGATCTACCGGAATCTGCTTACGACGGATATTACGCTTTCGGGGATCGGAGTTACCCGCAATGTGAGTGGAAGCACAACCGGCAGGGGAATTAACACGATCTGCTTTAATTCGAGCGGGACGAGTTCAGGGGTGAAATGTTGATGGTGAGAACACAAATAATGAAATTAAATGACCGGGGAGTGTCTGAAGCAATCGGATTCATGCTTATCTTCGGAATAGTGATCGCAGGTATCGCTCTGGTAACACTCTACGGTTATCCGTTGCTCCTTCAGCAACAGGTGGGGGCCGATGAGAAGATCATGGAAAAGAACATGATTGTACTTCAGAATGATATCAAAAGCCTCGCTTACAAGACGGTCCCGTTCAAGGAGACCTCTCTGAAAATCGGCGGCGGATCTTTAACAGTATACAATTCAAGTTATTCCCCCTCCTCCTCCAATATTACCATCTATGATCAATTATCGGGTACCGTATATGTAAATTCATTTGCTCCCGGCGAACTGCGTTATGAATCTGTCAGTGCCCAGACCGATATATCTCTTCAGAATGGCGCCGTAGTGATGCGCCCCCGTCTTCAACAGGGCTCGACCATGATCGCTGAACCCCGTTGGTTCTATGATGAATTGACAAAAACCATGGTGATCAACCTCGTTAACATCACAAGCACTCACCTCATGGCGAAAGAAGGTATCGGAACCATACAGATGGCGTTGGGGGAAACCAATTATAGTTATTCTTCTATTCCGGCAGGTACAACCATAAAAATGGATTATCTGCCGGATTCCACTGGCGTTCAGGATTATTCAGTTGCGTGGAACAATTATTTTACTCGAAGCCTGCCCATGACCGAGCAACTTCCATCCCCACATGCTCCGGCACGAACGTATATACTCCCTCCTACAGATACCCTCGTTATCAAGATATATGAAGTCCAGATAAAAAATATCTGATTTCACTATTCTTTTTTTCTTTTGGCAGGGTTCACAAAGCAGACTTCCGAAACACTCCAAATTGAGATTCTAGCGGTCAAGCGATTTTTGTCTTCGTATTTGTGATGTTCTCCCATGAGTCTCCGATTAATATTCGGACAGAAGACGGACCGGAACCGACTTCTCACCCGGACAGGCGGTGGGGATTCTTGAGACCCTTCATTTCCTTTTTCATGAAGCCTATGCCCGGGATCCGAACTCGGTCACAGATAGAACCAAAAAAAGTTAATTGAGTTTTATAAATGTCACACCTTTGGTGTTCCATTGGTAACTACCACAAGGCTGCGAAGTTGAGGCTGTATTATCGGGCGTGTATGAACGAACTTCAATAGCATAACTTCCTGGCGGCACGGTTCTCATGTCAAACTGTGTACTTCGTATTGTGGTGGAATCTCCCATAACGTGGTAGCCTCCATGATAAAATTCGACATGGGCACCTGACTCGCTAATGTAGCTTGCAACTTCGTAGATGTCCGATTCCCCACCGGTATAGGTAACGGTCCATGTTATGGGGATAATAGGCGAGTTTTGTACCTGTGTCGGGCAGGAACTGGTTACATCGATAAAGGGATGTTCAAAACCGGTTGCGTTGAGGTTGGGCACTACATTCAGGAAGGTATGTGGCAAAGTCAGAGTTTCTGAACCATTATTGAAAAATAAAGCCTGAATTGGGGCCGAATATATCAATACTGCCGCTCTTTTTGACTTTCAGCCGGAAGGTTGCCTCCCAGGTCTGGCCAACTTTCATTGTTCCGATAGTGAAGTTTAATTTATTATCGGCAGCCCAATCGGCTGACTGGTTGGTGACATTTGTTACTCCATTCTGCCACGTGATCTTTGTCGAAGAAGTCGCGTTGGATACATAATCGTACACGCTGGCACCCGGTACCGAGATGCCGGTGACATTAACATTCTGGAAGTCCGTCACCATGGTAGTGTTCACCCCGGCTGTATCCTGTAAATCACCTGCAATCGCCTTATACACATCTGCAATATTTGTCGCTGAAGCAGTGTAGTATTTTCCTCCAGTCCCATTGGCAAGAATGCTGAGAGTCTTTTTTCCACCGGATGAAATCTGGTCTGCGAATGCGATCGAGTATATTTTTATCCCATGATTTTTTGCATATATCGACATGTTCTGTTCTGAGAATTGGCCAGAACCAAGACTGGCAAATGTCATATAATCAGTATCAAGATCACCATAGTCTGTTGGTCCATAGGAACTCGATGAATAACCGGTTCCTCGTGCAAGCGGATCGCCATACCAGTTATAATCCCCGTCAGAAAGAAGAATTATGGCTTGTACTGAACCTGAACGGCCTCGGGTATTTATCTCATTTACCGATTTGTAAATTGCCGACCGCATTGGAGTTCCATGATCGGGAACAATATTGTTGAGTGCGGTTTTTACTGCGGCAAACCCATTGCTCAGTGTCTTGTCTACGGTTGCATAATCACTATATGTTACCGGAGTGTTGTAAGAATTATCTCTTTCATATGATATTCCTGAGTTTTCACCGGCTGTGCCAATATAACCTTTTCTGCCAAATGTAACCAATCCTAAATAATCCCTGGACACATTCATCTGGTCGACAAATACTTTTCCCGCTTCCCGGATCGAATACATACGATCTGGATCGTCATAGAGCATACTTCCGGATCGATCCGTACACAATACTGCATCGATCGGTTTAGGCTGTAACGCCCAACCATCAGCTTTAAGAGAGATCGTTACGTCGACAGTTTTGTTTACCTCAATAGTCTGGGGATTCACCGATGTATCGACACTCAGGTAAGGATAATTCTTCCATGTTACCAGGATATTCTTATCGGTAGTATTCCAGTGGGCGGTAATCAGAACGTTACCTGTTGCAGTCTGGCTGAAATTAATGGCGTTGCTATTTGTGGTAAAACTACCCGGAATGAATTGAACCGTTGCATGACCATTTTCATCGGTTACCGCACTATAACTTGTCAGAGAGGGTGAAGATGTTACATTATAGGGTCCCCCGGGATATCCCGCTGCTCCCAGTGAGAACGTTACGGTTTCATTTTCTACCGGATTTCCCGTAATATCCGTAACCGTTCCGGTAATGTCGGAAGAAACGAGAGGGTTGACATCCCGGCTCGCCATAAACTCCGGGTTTGCGGTCAAAACCATCGTCGTCGCTGCGGTACTTGTAAATTCCACTTCGTGACTGATGGAAACTGTATTATTATTGACCGCCGTTGCAGTGATATTAATTACACCAACAGTGTATCGTGGACCATATGTGATTGAGATCTGTCCGAGGTTATTTGATTTGAACTGCTGTTCATCACCCGGTACTGATGAATTTACCCAAACCCATTGCTGGTTTGCCGGATTCCCGAATCTGTCAAAAAGAGTATAGAGAATCGCGAATTTGGTAATTCCATCCGCCGGAACCTGCGGGGGTGAATCCGGATTGAACATCTGCTGGATCGAAAACGGTTCGGCAGAAACAGCCGTAATATACCTGGTAGTAACTGCAATATCCTCGAACGGATCCAAGGTAACGACATTAGGCCCGGCCCCGGAGGTTAATCTGACTTTTACGGAGGCATTCCCGTTTACATCCAGATGCAGTAAGGAAATATCAGGCCCATATCCGACAAAAATGGCATCGTGTGGATTGGGACCGGTTATATGGAGATTAATCGTATGTGTTTTGCCGGGGTTTATTTTCTGATCGACAGGATTCCCCCAACGGTCGGCAAACGACATATTAAACGTCACATTTGTCCCTACTGCTCCCTCAAGAGGATGATCGAATGTGGCGATGCGGGCATTATCATGGTCGATCTTCTGGACAAAGGTTTGAGTCGAAGTGGCAGTCATATCCAGTGGATCTGTTGCCGTTACAGAAATATTCGCGATACCACTTTTTGTGGTCGCAATAAAGATGTTATTGACATTGCCATTCGAATCCGTGAGCATTGAACTGGTATTCTGGTAGGTTCCAAGGGATGAATCATCAACACCGAATGTCACCCGTGCCCCGGCGATGGGGATATTCGTGCTGACATTTTTTACATTTACGCTGATCACGGCCTGGTTGTTGGTATAACCTGCTGTAAGATAGGTTTTGCTGCTGGTAATAGTAATGGCAAAAGGACCTGCTGCCACAACCGTTCCTACCAGATACAGCAAACAAATAATTATAAAAATTCCAGCTTTCGCCCTCATAAACATCCTCTCGATGGAAACATTGTCTGCAAAGGTATATAAAGATTTATATTTATTTTAAACGCCAGATTTTTGTTTGATTCGGATTCTTTAGATTTTATGGGTGATTTATGGATATTCAATGAAAATTTTATGAATTCGTGAAAATTTGTTCCCAGCACTTCAGATAGGAAATCGATCCCGATATATTTACATCCATGTGAAGACATTGTAACATTTTCCCTACTTTATCTAATTCTGTGGATATAATTATCAATTCATGCAATGCGCTGATGCATAGCATCACCATATTCCGGTTTTTCTTCCTGCGTCAATGGGAAATTTTCCTGCACATGAGGGGCCACTTCATTCATTATAACGTTCAATTTGACGTAAGGTACGATGATGATGAATGTGTTCACAGGTTGGGATCAAAGAGAACATCCTAATAATAAATGCTTTTAAAATTAAGGGAGATGTGATTTATTTTTATAGATAATTATTACGCCGAAGCCACTCGACCTGAGGCCCGGTATACCGGTAGATAATATCGCATTTTTCATCCTGGAAATTCCATGGGATAACTATCAGAATGTCCCCCTCGCGGATCCAGACTTTCTTTTTTATCTTTCCCTTGATTCTTCCCATCCGCGTTACGCCATCGAAACAGCGGACACGAATATGATTTGCACCCATCATCAGTTCTGCGATCCCGAACATCTCCCGGTTTCGTTTCTGGGGCAGCTTTACCCTGATGATCTCATCACCCGGAGGTGATCCCGGTTTCTTGTCTGTCGGTACAACCTCTCCTCTCTTTTTTCTCCCGGTTAGTAGTAATAAGAATTACGTGCTCAATTTTCAGCGTGAGAGAAAATATAATTATTCCTTTCTTTTGACCTCTGACGCAGATTGCAAATAAGGACGGGTTCGGGTTACAATCTCTTGTTAATACGGAACAGGGATTGGTGCGGAGTTTTTCACTTGACCGTGAATGTATACGGGAATTTCTCCTAGTATCCTCCCCAACCTGTCATTATAACGAGGAGGAGGAGCATTCCGGCACCAAAACAGGAGATGAGTAGTCCCGATACACGGTTGACCAATCCTAGCTTTTCATCACTGATGCGGGCACGCACGGTCCCAACCGATCCACAGAGAAAGATCCACCAGGCTGTAGATCCCAAAAATAATCCTCCGACAAATTCCAATGCTGACAGAAGAGAATTCCCGTGAATAACAATCCCGAATCCCGGTACGATCAGAATAAAAAAGAGAAGTGTCAGCGGGTTTGCAATCCCAATGGCAACCATGGACAGGTAGTCCTTCAGATACGTCTCATGCCCGGTCCGGGCTCCGGCACCGGTAGGAACAGACATGAAAACCCGTATACCGATAACAATCAGGACAATCCCGGCAAGGAAACGAAAAAGATCCTGCTGGGCGATGATCAATCCGGAGATGAAGGTAAGGCCAAGAAAGGAAACTGCTGCGTAGAATGAATCGGCAGATGCCACCCCGATACCCGATACAATCCCGTGAAGTCGTCCGTCCGCGATAGAACGCTGGATACACAGGAGCGATATCGGTCCTACGGGTACAGCAAGGGTCAGGCCGATGATGATTCCCTGGATAAACAGATTGAGATCCACGTTGCATCTAACGCCGGGTTATTGTCTGACCCGGCAAACTAAATGTTCACATCATTATTTCCGATCCATTTCCCGATAATGGAATAAGATTGTCCAATACTACCTGTTGAATGTCCCCCGACATCAATGTTCCATAGTGCCGGTAGGGTAGGGAAATTTGTCTCTATCAATCATCTTATTCCCCAGCCCGGTTGCTCCTCTTGATGTATATCACTATTTGTGTGTTTAGACCGGGAAGGAGAATAGTGTTTGTAGGGCGAGGGCCAGAACCGAAAAAAACTTTTCCCGACTGAGGCGCTCCATGGAATTTTTCCTCAGGCACTATATCCACTAATACCGTATTTTCCGGGATCTCTTACGAGAAATTTGTACAGGAAAAAGATCCCGGAAATCATGAAAATAGTGGATGTGGTGCCTTAGAGTATGACAGAATAAGAGGCGGGATGGTGATTGGAATGATACGACAGGAAAAACGAACACCTTTGGATCGTTCTCCAAAAAACATTTGTTTCTGTGTGAAATTGGTTCGCAGAAGAGTGTGATAGGAGGCAGGTGAGCCCGCGAACTCCTTTGTGGTATGAACAAGTCCTTATTCTGGATAACGGTATATGATAAACTATGCCAGCTCCCATCGTAGGACGAAAGTTCGGTGTCGGAGACATTGCCCCCCCCGACCGTGAGAAGATCAAAGGGATTAAGGTAGCAGGCATATCCGGATCGAGCCGTCAGCAGGAGGGGATGTCTAAATCAGAGCGGCTGTTGATGAAGGCTCTCGCCCATTATAAGGAACTGGGATGCGATACAACATTCCTCCGGCTCAAGGATCTCAAAATATATGATTGTGAAGGGAACTATTCAGAAAACCCATCGTATTGCACCTACCCGTGCCAGTCAACCATGAAGTACCCGGACGATGAGATGCAGAAGGTGTATGATGCCGTTCTCGCATGTGACATCCTGATCCTTGCTACCCCCATCCGCTGGAATAATCATTCGGCACTCGTCCAGAAGTTTGTCGAACGGATGAACAGCATAGAAAACCAGTTTTCGTGGTATGGGAACCGGATGATCAGGAACAAAGTTGTTGGCCTCATTATCATCGGCCATGTTGACGGGATGCAGCATGTTGCCGGAAACCTGCTGAACTTTTTTGCATGGCTGGGATTCCAGAGCCCGGAGGTCTCGATTGCCGCATGGGTTGGGGAAAATGACGAGGATACAACCAAAGACTGGGACCAGATCCAGAATAACAAGTACACGCAGGAGGATCTTGATAATCTAGTCACCAGTTCCCTCACGCTTGCTTACCATCTCAAGCATGCTGAACAATGAACCGGGACGATATAACGAAATAACAGATAGTGTTCATATCGTGAACGAGGCGATTCCCATTGAGGAGACTGGGGGGGAAAGGTTCAGGTTTTCAAGAATGGGTTTCTAAAGCTGGGTCAGATACCATTGGAAAATCCAGCAACTACTGTTAGTTACCAGACCGTCAAAACAGGGGTTCTTTTGACAAACAGGTAGTAATGGTCGATCAACTATGAGATTTGCCTCCCAAAAGCGTCCATTAGCGTATATTTTCTGGCAATAATCTCCGTTATTTTGGCATTAACACCTTAATTCTGACGCTGTTTAAAGAAGTGGGTAAAAACATATAGTTTTTTGCATGAAAATCGAAAAAAAGATCGTTTTGTCAGACAGCTACAAGAGGAGGTTACCGTCGGAGAATCGGTTCCTGATTCTGCAAGAAAGATACTCCAGTTCTCATGTCATTTCACTGTCTGCCGAGTGAAAAAAATTATCTTTCAAAACAGGTCCGAAAATGCCCGGATCCTGCAATTATTAAGTGTGTATCGGGGCATGCTCCCAAATGGGCGACAATGGGGTTCTATTGATAAACCAGTAGTCAGGGTCGATCGAAACCGAGATCTGCCTTCCAAAAGCGTTCAATAGCGAATATTTTCGGGCGATAATCTGCCGTATTTTGGCATTAAAACCTTAATTCTGGGCCTGTTTAAAGAAGTGGGTAAAAACGTACTATTTTTTGTATGAAAATCGAAAAAAAGATCCATTTTCAAGGTAACCATGGAAAAGGCTACCGTCGGAGAATCAGGAACTTCAGTACCAGGAAAAGAGACACTGTTTTCATGTCATTTACTACCCTATTCCCGGTTGTTCACAAAATCCTATAATTCACAGCTTTTCAGCCAATCTGGATCTGTATTGCGTCCTGAAAAAGACGGTGAACCGATCCTCTGGAATGGCGGATCACCTTTAGGATTCGTCCGGGGCGCTCCTGGCCGATCGGGCATAAGTCTGGAACAATTCGACGGTAATGTTTTGCAATCATCAGCAGACGCGGATAGAGCCGGTATAGTTTTTTTAAATACCAAAAGAAGAGTGCGAGGGGAGGGATTTGAACCCGCGAACCCCTTCGGGAACGGATCTTGAGTCCGTCTCTGTTGACCAGGCTTAGATACCCTCGCTCATACTATGATTTGTTGCAGGATAGTAAAAGGCTTTGAGTTTTATGAATCTTACGACAGAATTGATGGGTGTCGCCTGAATCTGTCATCATCAGCCGGCCCTGATCGTTCCGTGCAGAAGGGGTTATACTGGTAAGAATAATTAATACAGCAGCTGATGAGAGACCGTCAAAAACCGCTTCTTATCACCGGTAATTCTCTCCGACTTACGTCAGTTCGCCATCTGTGGTTTTTACGATGGAACAATCCTTGCATTCCTCGCATTCGAATTCCAGCGTAGAGTGGCGGATGTGGTACTTTTCCAGGCGCTTCTTGATCTCGCTCTTCATCTCTTCAATCCTTGATGCGTCCCGCTCGCAGGAATAGACGTGGGCATCGAGCACGTTGATTTCGGAGCTGAGACTCCAGAGGTGGACATGATGCACTCCTGCAACATTCCTGACCGAAGTCATATCTGCAACAACCGCATCAAAATCTACGAATCGCGGGGTGAACTGGAGGAGGATGCCGATGGTTTCGCGGAGAATGCCTGCAGCTGATATGAGGATCATGACGGTGATAAAGCCGGAAAGGATGAGATCGGCGATAACCTGTCCGGTAAATGCTATCCAGACGGCAGCTGCAATGACTGCAACTGATGAGAAGGTGTCTCCGATGACATGCAGGAAGGCACTCCGTACATTCAGGTTATGGCTCCCGTGAAGCAGATACACAACCACGATATTGGATATAAGCCCGATTACTGCGACAGCGCCCATGAGACCACTCTGGATTGGTGCGGGGTTCAGCGATCTGAGGAACGCTTCCCAGAGGATTATTATGCTGATACCGATGAGCAGCAGGGAATTGATAAACGCTGCAAAGATCTCCGCCCGGTGGAAACCATACGTTTGATCTTTGGTAGGAAGCCGTCTTGCAAGCGTAATTGCCCCCAGAGAGAGGAGGAGGGAAAGGGCATCGCTGAACATATGTCCGGCATCACTGACAAGAGCAAGTGAACCCGAGATCAGGCCGCCCGCCAATTCTACCACGAGGATGATGGTAGTGATGACCAGCGCGATCTGCAGGGATTTTTTAAAATCATGGTGCTCGTGGGCCATTTTTTGTGCCTGAAGAAGTATCAACGACGGGAATAAAAGAGTAGCGGATCGGGAAGGCAGATCTTCAAAGAAGTTTTTTGGTTTGCCCCTGGGGTGAATATTACCGTTGACATACTTGGTCTATATTCGGGGCCGGGTTACATGAAATCCGCAAGCCCGAGCTGGAGCTGCTTCTCTTCACCGAAGGTAGAGGCGATAGCAAGGTCGAGCACTTCGACCCGCTGCTTCGTGTACTCCGATACCTTGTATTTCCTGCAGATCTCACGGGACATCTCAAGATATTTTTTCACCGATCCTTCATGCACGGTAGGGATAATATTCCCGCTACAGGAGCCTTTTCCCCTGAGTTTCGTGCATTTCCCGGCAAGCGGCATCCGCCGATAGCTCGTATTGCATTTCGTGCACCGGAACTTCTGCTTGGAGAATGCAGAGAGGTTGCCCATCAGGTCGCGGATGAAGTGGGTGGTGAGAACCCGTTCTGCTACATCGTCGGCGTCGACAGCACGGATCTTTTCTGCCAGGACAAGTTCTGCTTCAAGTTTCTCGGTCATGGATTTGAGCTGGGTGTACATCGATTCGATCGGTCCTGCCGATATATCTGTAGTGTCGTGGGTGAACTGGAATCCTTCGAGCTGTTCAGGAGTGCCAATCCTTCGTTCAACACGGTCGATAAGGCCGGTCAGCGTTTTTGGCTCGGCATACGATAGTGCACTCGTATAGAGTTCCAGGGGATAATGATCGCAGACATCGATATTAAGAGATTCCTTGTCGATCTCCCCGGGATCGATCCTGCTTGTAAGCACAAGAGGTGCATCCATCGACCCTCCCCGGTTCTGGGGAAGAAACGAACGGGAGAAGTTGATCAGGCCATCAAGGAGCAGCATGATGCAATCCTCATCCCCGTCACACTGCCCGGTAAAGATCCCGTTGGCAACCAGGGTATGGTCATCCGCTACCGTAAGACAGTACACCCTTTCTTCAGGAGAAGGTACGGCATCTACCGACTGTATATGGTCCGCTATAACGTTGTTACCTTCGAGAACGGGTACTGCATCCCCGACGTTGATTTCCATCGCCCTGATCTTCCGGAGGTATGCAGTGTCCCACACCAGCATGGCGTGATCAGGGGTAACTGCGATCTCCTTTCCAAGACGCGTCCGGAACCTGATAAGCGTTGCCGGTGAGCGATGGATGGACACCGATGTGATCCTGCGGATATGCATGATCCCTCCGGTATCGACCGTCCGGGTGAAATACATCCGGGCTGGGTCAGAGTAATAGGTCCCGAGCCGGTCGATCCCCGGCCGGCTTACATCAAAATTTTCCAGGACAAATTTGCGCACAGGAGATTTTTCCCAGTTCCTGCCGTCATATACCTCGATCTCAGTATCGCCATAAAAGCAGTTCCGGCGTTTGGCGGCATGGAAGAACGGGTGTGCATACCCGACATTTGCCCGGGTGAAACCGATGATCCGGGCGAGGACACCGGCACTTGTGTGGGGGGCAAGCCCGATGACAAGGTGCCCGACAAGATCATCGGGCTTTTTGATATTGTAGAAGGGTTCAAGCCCGTAGTACTTCACGAGAAGATCGTCCATGAACCGGGCAACGTGTACCATGTATTCGGCGCAGGAATCCGAGACGAGCAGGTCCTGCGGGTGCAACTCCACCACCTGCGATTCGTTCTGGAGATCATAGCCATGGGTATCTTTAGTGTAGCCCAGCGAACGGAGTTTCCCGACAGAGACCCTCACCTCATTCGGACGGATGTGGGTAAGCGGCAGGTCGATCATGTCAAACCGTGTGGTCCCATCCTTGAAAACGAAAATATCCTGGATAGCCCGCAGGATCCCTTTCTCCATCGACTCCACGGTCTTTTCCCGGGATATGACTCCTTTTACACCTTTTACTAGAGCAACACAATCAGGCTTGAGCCCCAGCCGCTCCATCGCCTTTGCATACTCTGCTTTCAGGTTGACGGTAACTCTCTGGCTGCAGGTTGTCGGCATATCACAACCGGGACAGCGTTCCATCAGTGTCTCTCTTCCGCATTTGGGGCAGGTCGTAATGGCAATGGTGTGACCCCCGCATTTCTCGCACCGGTTGGTATAGGTGATCTCCTGACACTCTGTGCATCGTCGCCTTCCCACTTCAATCTCGATGATACCTCCCTCTTTCTGAAAATCCAGCTCGGTAAAATTTACATCCACTTCCGCTGTATGGCTGGATGCAGACTGGAATGACCGCCGGGATCCCCCGGAGTCTCCGAGCGGGAAGAGTACATGCGGTGGCGGGTTCATCTTCCGTGGTTTGGATTTCCCCGGTCTGCCCATACGCCCGCCGATCCGCGTGCCCGCCCGTGACCGGAGTTTCAGCCCGGAAAGATACATGACCAGACCAAGAGGAGCATCGACGGGCGCTTCATTCCAGACATCGCGTTTTTTCAGGTTTTCATCAAGCCCGAGACAGGAGATAAATGCATGATAGGTTTTGATCTGTACATTCCCATCCCGCACTTCATGAGGAATGAGCAGTTCTTCGAGAATTGTTTTTATGAGGGGATCGTAGGGAATCTGCAACAGATTGCTGGTTATTTTTCCCGTCCCCGTGACGGCATCCGCCAGAGTCCGGATTTGTTCTATCGAGAGATCATCCCAAAACCACGTATACGCCGGGTGGAGATAGCCTCCGGTGCCCGCAAGAGCAAGGGCTTCTTCTTCGGACTCGGGAGACCTTGTCCCGGCCCCGGCTTCAAGCTGCCACCACTCACTGCAATAGCCACTGGGAACCAGCGGGTGGTTATTCTCGAGGAATTCACCAAACGAGATAAGAATCTCGCCAACATCAAGGATTTTTTCAATACCCGGTCCAAGTTTTTTTGCTATCGCTTCATTGTCAATACGAAGCACATCGCCATTCTGCATCCTCACCGTAGGACCTTCGATGGAATCAACCGGAACTACTCCGCACGCTTTTCCCGGTCGCTCGGTCTTCATCTGGGTGCCGACGGCAAGAAACTCGCCGAGGATGTACAGGGTCGCAGGATGAAGACCAGCTGCAGCAAATCCGGTGTTGCGCGACCTCCCGTAACGGAGCCGGAATCCTCCTTTACGCATCGGATAGGAAAACACTGGTCTCCCGCCTATCAGGTCACGAAGGTACTTATCCAGGGGTTTGATGCTGACCGTTCCCTCATCTGTTTTGTTTTTTATGAGTTTGCTGAGCCAGTCCCAGCCGTCCATCTTCATCTTCTCGACTTTGTTTTTGAGTTTTGGTGCTTTTCCGGCAATTCCTTCCGCGAGGACCAGCGCCATACCGCCCCGTACCGTGTTCGTCTCCACCCGCTCAAGATTACGGTGCCCGGAGATCTCTTCCTGTTCGGTTGCTTCTCCGTCAATACACACCGGGCAGTTCTCGACAATGAGCCGGATTTCCTGTTCGCTGGGCAGGTACTGCAGGTTCATAATGGAGTTGTACTGCCGTATTTCCTCGATATACCGCTCGACCTCTTCCTGACGGGGAATGTAGCGGTTGATGCCAAGCTGGCGGCGGACATAATCGCCTACCAGGACTGAGAGTGCCTGTGCGGTTCCGCCTGCACTACGGATCGGCCCCGCATAAAAGATCTTCAGGGTACTGGCTTCCGTCGTCGTTTTTCCCAAGCCCGACTTTTGCAATCCCTTCTGTGGGCGCAGCAACAACGCCCTCGGTCAGCAGTGCCATCGCGGTACGAATGGCATGGTCAAGAATCTGTATATCCGTCGTCTCGCCAAACTTCCGGGCCACAAAATCGTCGCCGATACGCAGCGCAACCTCTTCCCGCGACATCTGGGATTCAAGCTCGCGTATCCGTACCGCTACGCCTTTGATTCCCAGCAGCGCTTCAACCCGGTCTGCCAGGTCACTGGCTATAGGAATTTCGATATCGGTGGAGGGATCGAAACCTCGGGCGCGGGCTTTTTTGGCAATCGCTATTGCGATAAAAAGATTGTCCATAAGGGACTTTTCGTACGCTTCCATCGCAGGCGAAAGCACAAGCATACCGGTACGATTCTGCGGGAGCGGATTTATCTGTTCGTGTTATGGACTAAAAGTGAGGGGATAAACGATCCGGTTATTCCTGTTCCCTGAGTTTTTCTACCATGGAAGGAAGTCCTGTTTCGCCCATCTGCCAGAGGGTGAGCGTTGCACAGGACCGGATAATCTCGTTCGCATCGTCAAGACGCCGGGTTAGAGGTTCGACAGCGGGTTTTCCGATACGGCAGAGTGCAAGAGAGAGAAAACCCCGCATCTCCCGGTCATCATCTGCCATCGCATCAATTATCGGGTCAACAGCAGGAATGCCGATATTCCCCAGGGATGCAGCTGCAAAACGTCTGAATTCATTCTCCTTTCGAACGCGCATTGCAGAGATGAGCGGGACAACCGCTGCCTCACCGATACCGGATAGTGCAACCGCTGCATACCATCGATGATCATTATTCTCTGCGTCTGCGAGTGCATGGATCAACGGTTCAACTGCAGCCTTCCCGGTTTTTCCAGGTACCTGCACTGCCCGGTGGCGTATGTCAATGGAAGGATCATTCAGACAGGCAATGAGACGGTGAATTTTCTCTTCTGCCGGCACCTGATCCTCCATGTTATTGTCCAACTCCGTCATTATTCTCTGATAAGGTACTTTCCTTTTTTTGAGCATTACCCTTCCTGAGTTTCCGTGAGAGGGGCTCGATCGAAGGGATCAGGATAGCGTCAAGGGCATCAGCAATTTCCACCCGTTCATCCTCATCGGCGGTTTCAAGGATCTGCACGAGTGGCTGGATGGCATCAGTATCTTTCATTTCTCCAAGTGCGGAGACTATTTCAATTCGTACGGACCGATCAGAATCCTGTAAAAATCGGATGAGGGGTCCTAATGCAGGTTTTCCGATGGCTGCAAGGGACTTGGCAGATTCCGCACGGACGTTCTCATATTTATCCGCAAGGGCCCGGATCAGCGGGGCGATCGCCCGCTTGTCATGGATCTTGCCAAGGGCAATCGCTGCACCCCACCGGAGATTCCCATCACCCTCGCGGAGTGCGAAGATAAGGGGTTCCACAGCCGGTTCACCTATCAGTCCAAGCGCATACGCGGCGCGACTCTTGACAAACCGGTCATCGTCACACAGAAGACTGATGAGCGGGGCGATCGCCCGTTGATCGCCGATCTCCCCAAGGGCGATCGCCGCTTTCCACCGCACATCATCATCACTGTGCCGCAACGCTCCGACGAGGGCATCAACCGCAGGGGCGCCGATCCTGGAGAGTGCTTCTGCCGCCTTCCAGCGTACACCACTTAATTCGTTATGCGTCAGTGCCGTTATCAACGGTTCAATTGCCAGAATATCTCCGGTCTCGCCAAGTGCTTCTGCTGCATCGTATTGAATTTTCGGATCCTTATGGTGCAGTGCATGAATCAATCCCTTCAGGTTCCGTGTTCTTGAAAGTTTTTTGACATCGGGCCCGAAAAGATCTCCACAATTGAGACGTTCAAGAAACGACAGCCCTACAAGTACTATCAGAATCGCGACGCACGGAATTTTTTTTTGACCATAAAACCGCGATGAGGATTCCATCTGATGTTAGTATAGCAAAAACCAGATAAAAAGATAGTGGAATGGATAACCCTGATCACTCTGCTCTTTCTGGAAAGTTCTTTCCCCCGGCCCTTTTGCGATGCTTTTGAAAAAACACTACAGATTAACGAGATCACCGTGGATTTCTGCCGGAGGAGATTCAACAACACTCCGGGGGTTCTATCTGGATGCTCAGGCTGGTCAATAGAAGCCGAGATAGCCGGGTACGAAGAGGAGGATAAAAAATATCCCCATGATCACGAGACCAATCGGTATTCCAATCTTCGCCCATTCCTTGCTGGTGATCTCGAGTTTACATGCCGCGATGATATTGGGGATGTTCCCTGGGATGAGCATTCCTCCTGCAATCAGGAGCCCCATGAGCGCCCCGGTAATCTGCTGGGGGGTAAGGGCCGGGCTGATCTCTGCCGAGGCGAGAGTTGCATTGTCCAGTACTGCCGATACAATATTCACCCAATAGAGTCCTGCCGGTGGAATATTGATGATATATTCCAGGATAAGCGGCTTGAATCCCTCACCGAGAAAGATAAGCGCCATGATAAACAGGTAAACTTTCCCGGCCCTTACCACGACTTCGGTGATGCTCTCCCGCTCAAGGATACATTCCAGTTGATTTTCATCATCCTTCGATCGCAGGAAGAGCACTAGTCCGACAAACCCCAGAACAAAAACGGTAGGGATAATATAGATGCCAAGTTTCTGGAAGAGGAACCAGAAATCTGCATAATACGGAGCCCCGGTAAGTTTGGCGATAACTATCGTCGAGAGCGGTTCTCCCAAAGGAGTAAGCCCGGCACCAAGACCGATGGAGAAACAGGATACTACCGCGAGGGTGATCTTTGACTGACGCCCGATGGGGAGTGCATTGACAATTTCAACCAGGATAATAGCTGCAAGGATGGCAGAGATTATGCTCGATATAAGCCCGAGGACGATGATGGTACCCGGGTACTATCACCGTGAGAGGGACGCGTTCAATCATGGCAGTGAAAACATCCTGGATCTGATGGTGGAAAAAATAAATTACCAGCCCCATGAGCAGGACAATCTGGACAATCCCAACAGGAATGCCTGCTATCTTCATAATGTTGAGGGGCGTGGTCAACGCTTCGGTAATTATCTTGACATTCCATCCGGTTGGGTCATTGGGGATAATTATGAAACCGGAGAGGGTCAGTGCAGCAGCCCCGCAGAAGAAGAGAAAAATTTCCAGGTTGCACTCGATACATTTGATCCTGAAAGGGAGGACGAGGACGAGAATAAAGATGATCAACAGCCCAAGGTTTGCCAGGATGTCCACGAAAATCACCATGTGCCCATCAAAATAAAACCGAATTGGTTTCTGATATCAGATTTGTGGTCGCGGGGTTTAAATGAATTTCTTTTTTTGGAAAAAATGAAAACTCCTGCATCCCTCTCGCGATATAGTCCGGTTCCTTCACGCTTCCTGGAGGAAACTATTTATAAAGTTATACGATATAGACCAATTAATATAAAAAGATGGTTGTCCGGGAAAATGGCAAAGGATATGACAAAAACTATCAATGCATTGCGATGCATTGCCGTTGAACGATGCCGGGAGCGGCTCGATCAGGCCGCCCGGAGAGCCAAAGTTCTCCTCAAAAATAGAAACCGGGGGGAGCAAAAGGAGGATACTCCGTCTGATGAAGAACAATACGGAGTTACTTCTCTCATGAAACGAAGGCACGGTTTGTGAGGTCGGTATATGGAAGAAGAGAAAACTCTGCTGCAACAAATACGGGATAAAGAAGAGGCATTTTCCGAAAAGATTGGAAGAGTGAAACAGGAAACTGATGCACAAATTACGGAGGCGGAGCGCGAGAGGGAGAGGGCAATACATCAGGCCGGGATAGCAGGAAAAAATTCTGCTGAAGAACAATTACGAAGAGAACAGCAAAAAACAGAGATCGAGATTCAACGGATGAAAAAAGTTGCGGAATCTGAGACCGGAGCGGCCGTAAAAAGGGGGGAAAGAAACCTCCCTCACGCGGTTGACAAAATCATCGGATATGTGACCAGGGAATAATCCGGATAACATATTTTAAAATTCTATGCTCCAGAAGATGGAAAGAATCCAGGTTATAGGACCAAAGAATGAGTTCTCGCAGGTAGTCGACCTGTTGTACCATGAAGGTACTATTCATCTCGAAGACGTCTGCCAATGCGTCGGTGATGGGGAGATTCATCTCTCCCGGGTGGAGATGGGAAAATCTGCAGAAGTCGCAGAAATTTTAAGTAAAATTTCCGGAATCCTGATTACTCTTCCAAAAATCCAGGATGATACAACCGCCCAGGAGGCGATTGCTCATGAGTTGGGGGGTAAGACCCGGGATAAAATAATTCAGCGGGCTGAAGGTGTAATCCATGAACTGGAAAACGCTACAAAAAATCTTGCAGCCAGAAAGAGCGACCTGAGATTATCTACGACAACGCTGGACAGGTACGCAAAAATCCTGAATATTATTCAACCAATGGAGCGTGAGCTTCCCGTTCTCGAGAACTATGAAGTGACTATTCTCCTGATTCAGAAACAGTTCGGGGAAGTGCTAGGTCTCATACGAGATGAGATGGAGAAGATCACAGGTAACCGGTTTGAAATGACCTCCACCTCAGTTGATGAGGAGACACTCGCCACCCTCATGATCTTTAATAAACGTTATTCCCAACAGGTCCATGCATTTATTTATTCTGTAAATGTTAACGAAGTCCGCCTCCCGCAGGAATATATGGGCAAGCCGTTTTATGAGATGTTTGCCCAGATTGAGACACAAAAGTCTCCAGAACACAGAAGAGATGAAACTGATCAATGAAAAACTTGACAGGCTTTCTGCCGCATGGTATCAGGAACTCGTGATACTGAAAAAAACGTTTGAAGATATCGACGCAGAACTGGAAGAATTCAACAAATTCGGCTGCTCTGAATTCATATTCGTCGTAATGGGATGGATCCCGAAAAAATTTCTGTACCGGGTAAAAGAGGCGGTAAAGAATGCCTATGACGAAAGGGTTATTATCCGGGAACTTGGGGTAAGCGCGGAAGAGATGGAGAAAGCGCCCACCTTTTATGACAACCCCCGTTGGGTGAAGCCATTTGAAACGATCATGAAGCTAGTCAGCCCTCCCCGATATATGGAGATCGATCCGTCTCCAATCCTTGCAATCTTTTTCCCTGTCTTTTTTGGGCTTATGGTTGGGGATATCGGGTACGGACTGGCTATCCTAGCCTTTGCCCTGATCATGAAAAACAAGTTCAGAACAATCGAGTTTGTGAGAAACTTCTCAGACATCCTGATCATCTCATCAATTCCGACCATTATTTTTGGATTTCTTTTCGGAGAATTTTTTGGTAATTTCGGCGAGATGATGGGCTGGCTCCACCCTGTTTACCTCCTCGGCATTACCTGGAACCGGCTCGAGGCGATAATCCCCCTGCTTGTTCTTGCCATTGCTGTAGGAGTTGTTCACGTATTTTTAGGACTTATCATCGGAATTATTAACGAAGTTACCCGGAAAAACAAAAAACATTTGTCAGAAAAAGTGGGAATGCTGCTTGCACTTTCGGTGCTCATCACCATCATCGCCCTTGCCCTTGAGATGATTCCGTCATGGACCCTCTATCCGGTGATCATTCTTGGCATCGCGGCACTTTTACTGATTATTTATGGTGCAGGCGCCATGGGCCCTATGGAGATCATGAGTTCTGTGGGAAATATTCTGTCGTATGCCCGCCTGATGGCAATTGGTATGGCATCAGTGATCCTTGCTCTCGTCGCCAATACTCTTGGTGGATCGATGGAAGTCCTTGCTGTTGGGGTTCTTATTGCTGTTCTCCTGCATATCCTGAATATCGTACTTGCCATGTTCTCCCCCTCGATCCATTCTGTGCGACTGCATCTTGTGGAGTTTTTCTCAAAATTTTATAAGGGCGGGGGAACTGCATACAAGCCTTTCAAAAAAGAGGGACAGGGGGAAATTTAACCCCCCTGTCACCGGGCTCTGTTAAGATTATTTGGGATTTTTTCTTTGCCGCTTTTTTCTTTCTTTCGATAATGGTTTTCACTTTCTTCAGTCGGAAAAGATCCTCCCTTTCACGTTCCTCAATAGCATTTTTGATATACTTTGCCTGGTTTTTCAATTCAGGGATCAGGATCTGTTCGAGGGCATTTACCCGGCGCCGGTTCATCTGGATTTCAGCACCAAGTCTTCTCATGGCAGTCTCCGTTTCAGCAAGTTCTATGAGAAGATCGAGCTCGGCTTCAAATCGCTCCGCTGTCTCGTCAATTCTCCCGCTCGTCGATATGATGCCATATCCTCTCTCCATCATCCTTTTTGAGATCCGTTTTTTCTCAATAACCGGGACAGGTACACCCATGATGTTCTTCCCGCTGATATCCACCGTAATTGCCCTCCGGGTAGCAAAGGAAGCTGACTTCAGGGTAACCGGGTCATCAACAGCCTGCGCAATCAGGAGAGCCATATCAGCGGAACGTGAGATCACTTCAAGTTCCTCACGGGAATTTGAAACGGCGGTTAAGATCTTAAAAAATTCCTGGATAAGTGCGTCCATTTTTTCCCGCAGGAGATCCCGGCCCTGCTCGGCAAGTTTTATCTGGGCCTTTTTTTTCATAAGCTCCATTCTTGTGGGTTTTACCTGCTCCATTGCTCATCATTCCTTTATTTTATATTTAGGATGATATTTTTTGATGAAATCCCGTTTGATCCGCTTAAGCTCATCCTCTGGCAGGATGGCAAAGAGATCCCATGCAATCGAGAGTGTCTGTTCAATTGAGCGCTCTTCATTGCCCTGCGATATAAACCGTTTTTCAATCTCATCAGCAAACTTCAGGTATTTTTTATCCATTTCCGTGAGCGCTTCTTCCCCGACGATCGCCACGAGCCTGCGGAGATCTCTTCCATAAGCATACGATGCATAAAGCTGATCGGCAACGCCCCGGTGATCTTCCCGTGTTTTTCCGGGACCGATCCCAAGGTTCATCAGCCTCGAAAGACAGGGAAGTGCATCGACCGGCGGGTCGGCACCCCGGCGGTACAGGTCCCGGGAGAGGACAATCTGCCCTTCCGTAATATACCCGGTCAGATCGGGGACCGGATGGGTGATATCGTCATCGGGCATCGTCAGAATAGGAATCTGGGTTATAGAACCGGTTTTTCCTTTCAGCCTGCCAGCCCGCTCATATATCGAGGCAAGGTCAGTATACATGTATCCCGGATACCCGCGCCTGCCAGGTACCTCTTCGCGCGCCGTGGAAATCTCCCGGAGAGCTTCGCAGTAGTTGATCATGTCGGTCAGGATCACCAGCACATGAAGGTTGTGGGTGAATGCCAGAAATTCAGCGACAGTCAGTCCGCATCGCGGCGCTGACAGGCGTTCGACGGTGGGATCATCTGCCAGGTTCATGAAGAAAACCACGCGTTCCAGAGCCCCGGTATTCTCAAAATCCCGTATGAAGAACGATGCTTCTTTGTGAGTGATCCCCATGGCCACAAAGACGACTGCGAACTGTTCTCCCTCCCCAAGGACTTTTGCCTGCCGGGCAATCTGCGCAGCCAGTTTGCTTGCAGGCAGGCCGGAACCGGAAAATATTGGCAGCTTCTGGCCGCGTACAAGGGTATTCAGGCCGTCGATGGTTGACATTCCTGTCTGGATGAAATCTGCCGGCTTATCCCGGGCCGATGGGTTGATAGGAGTCCCGGCGATATCAAGAATGGATTCCGGAATAATATCCGGTCCGCCATCCCGGGCTTTACCGACGCCATTAAAGACACGACCCAGCATATCGAGTGATACATCAATGCGTGCAGGTTTGCCAGTGAACCGGACCTTCGTCGCCTGTGTGTCAATCCCCCGTGTACCTTCAAATACCTGGATGACGGCAAGGTCCTCGGATATATCAAGAACCTGCCCGGTCCTTTCTTCGCCATCCCTGAGAAAGATCCGGACTATCTCTCCAAATGAAGCCCCTTTAACATTCGTTACAAAGATCAGGGGGCCGGAAACATAATTTATTGTCTGGTAATCTTTGGTCAGAAGAGAGACCTGCTTCATTTTTCCACCTCAAGAGATGCAACTTCGTTATGGATCCCGTCAATCATTTTCCGGATATCTTCAGGATCCTGGATATCCTTCATACGCCCGATGTTTGTTTTGAGAGGAAGAGACTGGATTTGTTTCAGTGAGATCCCCCGGCTCATCGCGTCGTTAACCTGTGCAAAGTAGGTCATGATTACCTTTAGCATCAGGTATTGCTTTTCCATAGGACAGAATGAGTCGGTGTCACTGTAGGCGCTCTGTTGGAGGAAATCCTCCCGTATCATTCTGGTTACGTCAAGGATCGCCTTTTCACTCTCGGGCAGGGCATCCGGGCCAACCAGCTGGACAATCTCCTGGAGCTCGACTTCCTTTTGCAACAGATACATGGTCTTTTCCCTGAGCTCTCTCCAGTCTTTGGCTACGTGTTCAGCATACCAGTCCCCGATGCTGTCAAGGTACAGGGAGTAACTTTTAATCCAGTTGACCGACGGAAAATGCCTTCGGTATGCAAGGTTGGTATCCAGTGCCCAGAATGTCCCGACGACGCGGAGCGTGTTCTGGGTGATAGGCTCGGAGAAATCTCCTCCCGGAGGTGATACCGCCCCGACAACGGTAACCGATCCGATTCGTTCTTTCCCCCCCATACAAACAACCCTGCCGGCACGTTCATAGAACGCGGAGAGCCGGGTTGCAAGATATGCAGGATAGCCTTCCTCGCCGGGCATCTCTTCCAGCCTGCCTGATACCTCCCGCAACGCCTCACCCCACCGCGATGTCGAATCTGCCATAAGTGCAACATCGTATCCCATATCCCGGAAATATTCGGCGATGGTAATTCCTGTATAAATCGATGCTTCCCGTGCAGCAACCGGCATATTGGAAGTATTTGCGATAAGAATCGTCCGTTCGATAAGAGGAAGGTTGGTTCTCGGATCGATAAGTTCGGGAAATTCAGCAAGTACATCGGTCATTTCGTTCCCGCGTTCCCCACAGCCGATATATACTACGATCTGCGTGTCAGACCACTTGGCAAGGGTCTGTTCCGAGACTGTTTTTCCAGTACCAAAACCTCCCGGAATCATGGCGGTCCCGCCTTTTGTTACCGGGAAAATGCAATCAAATACTCTTTGGCCGGTGATCAAGGGTAATATGGGATCAAGTTTCTTCTCGATCGGTCGCGGGATCCTGACCGGCCAGACCTGCATCATGGAGAGTTGAATCTTGTCATTGATGACGCATATGGTCTCTTCAACAGTAAATTCACCGGTTTTCACATCGGTCACCGTCCCTGAAATGTTGTGAGGGACAAGAATCCTGTGCTCGAAATGGAATTCCCGGACAGTTCCGATCACATTGCCTTCTGCAACAGAATCACCTGATTTTACTGACGGGGAAAACATCCACTTCTTATTACGGTCCAGCCCCGGGGCTGAAACCCCCCGTTCAATGAAATTTCCGCATTTTTCAAGGAGCACGGGAAGAGGTCGCTGTACACCATCATAGATGGAGGCAAGGAGCCCGGGTCCGAGTTCGACGGAGAGCGGTTGCTCAGTGTTCTCCACTTTTTCCCCGATGGTGAGACCGGTCGTATCTTCATAGACCTGGATAACCGCCTCGTTTCCTTCCAGGCGAATGATCTCGCCCCTCAACGCATCCTCGCCGACCTTCACGACATCATACATTTTTGAACCTTTCATATTCCGGGCGACGATAACAGGGCCGGAAATTCTTGAAATAGTTCCTGTGATCATACATTTACCTCCTCAGGACGACATTGTAGCCAATTGCCTTTCTTAAGAGTCGTTCGATATAGGATCTCCGGTCGAGTTCTTTTGATTTCGAAGGAATGGGGATGATCAGGGGGCGGGCAAGTTTTTCAATACGATTCATCAGTTTCTCGTCAAGCGCAAGCATGAACTCCTCGTTCACCGCGACAATCCCGATGTCGTCTTTATATAAGAGAGGGGTAATTACTTTTTTTGCTTCCGCACTACTCCCCGCCTCAAGCACCTCAACTCCGGCCAACCGGAACCCCGAGGCACGATCGCTGTCTGTTACGACCACAAATTTATACATACACCAGTTCCTCTTTGAGTTGTTCATCCGGGAGATCCACCGTTTTACAACGTGAAATAATCCGGATATTGGTTATTTCGTTATATTTTGACCAGAAATACCCGATAATCACGGCTACACTTAAAGGGTCTTTTAAAAAAGGTACTCGCGCCTCTTCTGATGAGGAATTTTTCAAGCTGCTTTTCAAGCACGGAAATCTTCTGGGTTTTGATGGCAACTTCCGGAACATCGGCAAGAAAGCGAAACGGTGTTTGTTCCAGTTCTTTAAGAACCTCTTCAATTCTGTGAAAGGATATGAAATGATGCAGGGTTTCCAGATCGAATTCCTTTCCCCCATCAATCAGGAATTCCTGTGCATGTTCGCCCTCAACATGGTCGCGGACCATGCGTAAGATGGTCTTCAGATTCACCACGTCGATCTCTGTCATCAGGATGTCACGGGTCAGGGAATTATTGTAGGACCTTTTTTTTACCGATTCGAGCGCTTGCTGATAATAATATTTGTCAAGTGCGCACTCCAGGATAGCGAGGTCTGCCCGTTCAATAAACTCACGGTATTTTTCGGTTAAGGGTTTTGCATAGACTACTCCCCAAGTTGCAAGCAGATCAATAACAGCCCGGACATCCGGCTGCTTGATGAGCTCAGAGAGTGTTACATCGTCAAGTTCTCCGGCGGTACAAGACAATCAAGTATCTCTTCATTCGTGACGTGGATGTTTTTTCCCCGGAGAATCGTTTTTATGTTCTGGACATCCCAGCGGTGCAGGAATATCCTGATGTATCGTTCGGCTTCACTTTCGCTGACAAAACCAAGTATTTTCCGGAATGTCCGGGTAAAATTTTTCCTCAAGGCATATTCTATGCACAGAACACCGGAATACAGGACTTTCGCCTCGATGATATCTTCCTTATAGGCCGTCTTTTCAAGATCGGCAATGAGAGAATCAAGATCCGGTTGAAAAATCAGATTTTCGATTTCCTTACGGTCAAGCAGACGGCTTCTCATTCCGCGGATCCGTGCATTCACATACCCGTAATCCATTTCAATCACCAAATAAAACGGTATAAATTTCGAGTTTTGCCTGCTCTTTTGCCCTCTCCAACCGGGATTCGAAGGTATTCGAGATTTTGATCGTTTCATCGAGGTTGCTGGCAACAAGACCCCCCGCACACGTGAGATCTGCAATAATTTCTCCGGGCAAATTCAGCTCGACAATGAGTTTTTTTATGAGTTGCTCATCCCGTTTGTCAACATGGATACGAAATTTTTCTCCTCCCAACGCTTCGAGAGCTTCCAGAGACAGTTTTTTTATGATCACAGGATAATCCGGATGGTTTCGTTTCAGCGACAACTGCTGTTCCGCTTCAACAAATGCTCTCAAAAAGATCGTTTCTTTGATAGTGATCAATTTTTTCTTATTCTCATTTTTCGTGAGATAGATGAGTTTGTTTCTATCGATAAGAGCACCTTTTTTTGCCTGCTCAAGAAAAGATTGTTGTACTATTGCCACCTGGTTCTTTGTATCGTTTGAAATTTCCTGAATCGTAGCGCGGGTTTTTTCCCGGAGTTCGCGTTCTCTTTCCTGAGCATTTTCCTCAACCGATTTCAAAAGATTTTCATATGCCATGGCTTCACTCACCTCATTTCCCGGGTTCCGGAATAATCAGATGCTATGATAGTTGGAAACTCCCGATTGTCCCTGGTCCGGGAGTACGAAGAAAAAATATTTGCTGGGGGAAACACTGGTATTCGATTGTATAGTTCCATTGTGAAATTACTTCACCATCAGGATAATCATCGACGCGACGACGAACCCAAGGATGACAAGAGTCTCCGGAATTGCTTCAATAATAATGATTGAACCTGCAGTTTCAGGTTTTTCAGCAATTGCTCCTGCCCCGGCAGCACCAATCCGCGATTGTGCCCATCCAGTTGCAATGGCACCCCCGGCAAATGCTATTGCCGCTCCGATCGGTACTTCCCAACCAACCATTTTCAAGACCTCCTGAATGATAGTATCCTAACAAAGTAACATATATAAATTTATCGTTAATATTTCTTGAAAACTACAAAAATAAATATATCATTAAAAGAATTTATGGCTCTGTAGAATTTCTCAGTAATAGATTTGGATAAAGATCGCGAGAATAATTTTCGAGATGTTGTAGAGGATCAATTTGATTTTGAGTTCTTTGATCTGTTCTCGGAATTTACGTGCTTTCAGAGCTTCCCCGAACGTTCTTTTAATGTCGGAAAATACGGTTTCGACTTTGTTTCGTTGATGGTACCGGGCTTGGTCGAAAGACCTGGCGAGTTCCCGACGATAGACGCCGAATATCCGTTTCTGTTTTCTGGTTCTGACCGGGATAAACAAGTAAGCGTTCAAAAATTATCTCGGATCAGTCGGTGAATATCTTCTGAGTCATATCCTTTATCGAGGATGTAGGTCTCAGATTTTCTCGTTCTGTGACATTGAACCAGAAGTTTTTCCGCATGAGGGATATCATGGACCGGTTACCGGGAGATCTTGAACCCGGTAACGATCTGTCGATCAGTATCGATTGAGATAGAGGTTTTCAGGAATCGTTTCCGGGTTTTTCCGGTTCTCCAGGAATAAGATGAACTGGCATATGAGCTGGTAAAACCCGACGAATCGATCGCTGTGCAAGTGATCTTCTCACCCCAGTCGCAGAACTGTTTAATGAGCCGGTTGAATAACCGGGTGAATGTCGAGGATCGAATCCGTTGACAGAACTTATGGATCGTCGTGAAATGGGGAACCGCATCGAGGTGAATCTTCTCTCGAAGTGACTCCATGATCTCGGTCAGCTCAACCGTGTCCCGTTAATCTTCAGACAGATATTCTTTCAGGAAAGGAGAATGAGTAACTGGTGCTGGGCGTGGATCTTTTTTGAGAACTTGGATGAAAATAGTGGAATCCGGAAATCTCTGATCGACCCTGAGGATAATTCAACAAACCTGATATACCGGTTTGCTGACATTATTTTGCCTCCTTGCTCGTATTCACATAACAAGGTACGGAGGCACCGTACCTTAGCTTTTGTGCTCAACAGATTACGTCGGCTACACCTAGGTTTTCTACAGAGCCGAATTTATTGTAATTAAATTGTTTTACTTAATATAATATCCAGAGACCTGAGATCATCATCGGTCATGGCATGTTTATTTTTTATATATTTCCCCAGCATAATGAGCGCTTTGATATCTTCTTTTGATAATTTTGAAAAACTATAACTCCCCCAGCGGTTACGGTCGATGGAGGTCCACAGTTCACCGAGAATTTTGTTGAGTGTTTCTTTATCAGCGGCTGGAATTGATGGCCACTCAGAACCTTGCCCGCGCCGTATCTTTTCCAAAGCATCTTCGACTGCTTTTTCCTTTTGGATGTGGAAAAGTCGTCTTCCCAGATTATCATCAGTTACATGGGCCATATAGTATGTTTTTTGAATTATACAATGCTAGTTTATATTGTTTTCCCGCGTCTGAAAAGTTTGGGATAATTTTTATCAGGACCTGTAGGATTTTTGCCAAAAAGTATATGGGCAGAGAATGGGATTGTTCATCATCCCTCAGTAGAAAGGGTTGGAGAAACACGATGCCGGATGTAACACAGAAAGAAATCGGAAGGCGTCTCTATCATGTACACCGTGAGAAAAGAGTGGAAGAGGCGATAAAAAAAATAAAACATGGGGTTGGCACCGCATGGAGTTCATTCAATAATGATGATATCGAGCTCCTTGGCCATCTGTTGCAATGCACGTGGAATACCGTTGATCAGAAGATCTGGGAAAATATACCCTTCAGCCACATGACAAAAAATGATGTCCGGAATATTCTTTCGTTTGGTGAGGGCGTCAGCCCGGGGAAAAACCCTGACACAGCTGCAGTTAATGAGATCAAAAAAATACTGCTCTCCCTCGCCTGATCAGCATCCTCTTTTTTCAGACCCGTCCGTATTATAGGGTGCAGGGAATGCGCGCCAGAAAAGTCAACCGGATCTTACTATGATGATAATGTTGCTACCTCGACGCATTCTTCAATTGAACCAATCCGGGCAACTGCACCACACATATCCGGCACATAGGCAAGAGCCTTGCCACTGTTAACCATTATCGCCGGGTACTGCTCCATCACAGGCGAAACAACCATACACGTATCAGAAAAAACCCGGGCACCACTCTTTTCGATGGCATCAACGATCTTCTGGTTCGTCTGGATTATTCCCTGTGAAGTAAATACGTAGAAGGGTTTTTTTACGGTCTTCCCCATGAGGAGCCTGGCGATATTCTCCAGCTCCCCTGGCGAGCAGTGCGGGCACCCAACGGCAATCGCATCAACCGGGATCCCGGAGAAGAGCGAGTCAATGTCGGCTGTGTCAATCCTGATGATTTCAAGACCAGAGATGCTGAAACAGTTTTTCTTTGCCTCCGGTGTGACTTTCTCAACATGATAGAGTGCCACCGCACCCGTTGCAGCCATCGCTGCACCAAGCGCCTTCAGCTGGTCTGGACCTGGAGTGATTCCCCGGAAATACGGTATTTTATTTCCTATTAGTTTTCCTGCCTGATAGCCAAGCGCACCATAACGGGCAATGCTCCAGTTCTTTTCGCTGGAGTTTACTTCGATGATCACCTGGGGTGTGCGGTTTTTTTCAAGATGCAACCCATAACAGGGAGTTTTACCGATGAGTGCCGCCGCGAGCGCACTCGGTCCCCCCTCGCGGTTCGTCCGTGCCCCGATGACAGAATTTGCATAACTGACCGCAGACGATTCAGACCATGCAAGATGATCACCAAAATACGTTTTATGCAGGTAATAAGGAGTGCAGGTGCATTCAAGGTTCACTCCAAGCCTTTCATATACCGCGATCACCGCCTGCTGTTTTGCTGCAAATTCCGGGTCTATACCCATCTCCTGCCATCGCTCCCGGGGCATACCTATCGGGTTTAACACTGCCGGAACCATCACACGTGCATCCAGACTCGATAGCCATGCAAGCCCGTATTCACCGATCGTTTTGTACGAAGCCCCGCTGACCTGTGCACTTTTTATTCCGACAAGTCGCTCTGCACCAAAGACTTTTCCCAGTGCTACGAGAAGTTCCATCATCCGTTGCCGGGTCTCTCCCTTCTCACCGGCAAGAATCTTCTCGTCATCAGGATCCAGGTACATCGGGTTCACCAGGTAGCCCGTGAGAATTCTTCCTCGCGCCCCATCACCATGGTCGCATCGATACCGACCTTCACGTTGGTACCGTCTTCGAGTTGGCAGGGATCGAGAGACGAACCCCGCACACCGGTGATTACCATGACATCGCGGTCACCACTCACGCGGGTTGCAATAGCGTACTCAACATCATTCGGATCGTTGGGATCGATATCTCCATCCACAACAACAACATGCTTAAGTGAGGTGTGCGCGGCAAATGCGGCCATAATGGCATTCTTTGCATCGCCCTGAGTGCTCTTTTTGATCTGGATTACCGCATGGAGGTAGCCGCAACCCCCCTTGGTCAGCACGACGTTTTTCACTTCCGTAACACCCGCAACAGCCCGATAGATCTTCGGTTCATAGGGAGCACCCATCAGCATTTTGTGTTCATCCCCACCGGGAAGGATGCCGTGGTAGATGAAATTCTGTTTGAGATGCATACCGGTAAATTCAATCACCGGTTGTTGTCGGACAGGATCGTACGTCCCGGTAATATCAACGAAGGGCCCCTCATCGGTGACCTCTCCCCCGATACATCCTTCAAGCACGATCTCGGCATCCGGGACAAGTACACCGTTACTACACCGCCGGACCATGATCTCCCCGCCAAGAAGTTCAGCTGCAAAACCCAGTTCCATGCCCGCCGGAACCCTGGTGCAGCTTGCAAACGTAACGGCCGGATCCGTTCCTATGGTAACAGCAACGGGGAGTTTCTCATTCTTTGCCAATGCCTTTCCCAGCATCACATGCGTATGCCTCCCTTCAACCAGCCGGGCTGCCACGCGATGACCGTCCAGCACCTGCATCCGGTGGATTGATGCATTCTCTACTCCTTCAAATCGGGAGAATACAATACCTGATGTGAGATATTTCCCGGCATCCTTAGGGAAGTGGTGCATGACAGGCAGTGCGGAAAGGTCAGGTTTCCTCATCGTGAGCGTGCCTGCTGTTTTTACATTACCGTCGAATTTTGCCTCGGATAGTTTTTTTACTATAGTGTTTTCATCAATGCCGAGAGCAATCGAAAGAGCTCGCCGGCTTGCAGTGAGGTTCATTACTGCTCGTGCTCCTTCGATCTTATGGAAAAAAAGGAGTTTGTCGGTAGAACTCGCCATCCTTGGTGCCTGCATATCCGATGAAACAGGTTCCTCAACATCAATAACAAGCCCACATTCCCGCATTTTTTCGATAAATTCACGCATTGTAACCGTCCCATCGCTTTATCAGGCTATGTTCCACCCCAAGGTGATCGAGTACACGCCCCACGACCATGTCCACCAGACCATCGATTGTTTCCGGGTTGTGGTAGAACCCCGGGCAGGCAGGCATAATTGTTGCCCCTGCATCCTCAGCGGCAAGCATGTTCTTCAGATGAATCTTTGAGAGCGGCGTTTCCCGGGTGACAAGAATACAGGTGCGATGCTCCTTGAGGCAGACATCTGCGGTCCGGGTGATCAGGTTGTCTGCATATCCTGACGCTACTGCCGCAAGCGTTTTTGCACTGCAGGGAATCACGACCATCCCGTCAACAGGGTGTGATCCGCTTGCGATCGATGCACCCATCCTGTCGATAGCATGATACGTTGCATGGAACCCCTCGAAAGATACCCCTTCATGAGCAGCAATCTCACCTGCAACATCCGAAATGATGATGTGAACTTTCGCATCCCTGCAGAGCACTTCAAGCAAACGTTTTGCATAGCAGGCCCCGCTTGCACCCGTCACTCCAATTACATACTCTTTTTGCATCGTACCTCGCCCACTCCTGTGATACCAATGTCGGATTGATGATAAAAAGAGTTTATGCCGGAATCAGGAAAAAATAACGGGATTTATCTTGTCTTTGGGGGTGCAAAAAAGCGGTATCGCACGTGAGCTTCCTCGATGCGTCGGGCGTGCGTCGGGTTCAGATCCCGCCGCGCTTCGATTACAATGGTATTGAGAATATTGTGGAGACGGATTGTATCATAATCCTTGTCCTTGTGTTCGTTCAAAAAGTCCAGGAGATCGCTTGTACTCTTAAGCACGCCGGGGCTTCCCACAAGATTCAGGCGGTTAAGTGTCAGGGCAAGATTCTTTTTTGCACTATCCATCTTGTATTGTTCGCTTCCCGCAAGATTCAGCTCGGTTATCGCGTTTAAAAGATCGGAATAGACTTTGAGTTTATAGGAGATTTCAATCATCCTGCGTTCGGTACTCCGGAGTTTCAACACTGCGGCAGCCATGATGATACTAATTGCCACCACGCCACCGGTCACGACGATCCAGTCTTCTATCATCATATTCACCTCAAAAGTCAGGGGTTTCTCTTCGCCAGCGTTAGATCAACCTTGACAAGATATCCTTTCATCTCGATTTCATAAGGCCCTGTTGAATACATTGGTATAAGGTGATGAGGTTCATAATCATAGGCACCGCCATAGCCATACAAATCCGTCTGCCCGGAATCCCTGTTGGTTACTTTCATCACAAACCAGCTCCCGGTTACATTATCGGTGAGCGGGAGTACATCAAACCCGATTCCCCACGAGGCATTATCCACCCTGACATCTTCAACATAAACATCCTTCACACTGTGGAATGCGTACGACTTCTTGAGGTAGTGATCCCCCAGGATGAAAGAGGGTTGTGTAGCAGGAGTCATTGTTATCTGTGGTACCGCAGTTGTCGGTTCAGGAACTGGAGTGGGCACGGGTGAAGCGGGTCCTGTCTGAGTACACCCGGCAATAATTACTGCCGTAGCAAGAAGGCCAAGAATAACGAACATGCGGGTTTTCATATGGGTGAGTGTTGGGAGGGCGAATATATTATTTTTCACTAATGTCCCTTACTGGTTCCAGCCTTTTTTTCACCAGGTAACAAGGGAATTTAAAAATATCTCATCGGGAATTGAATCAGGAGATCAAATCCTGCATCGAAACACTTCTTATCCGAAGGAGAGCGTGTCCTGCCTCGTCGGTTTTTTGATATGCAGGACTTCCGCGCTGACTTCTGCAACCAAATCCCGATGCTCAGGAATCGTATATACCCCAAGACGCCATTGTTCGCGGCGTGTTGCGTTGAGGGTTCGGATGCGAGGAGAAATCTCCTTAAAACCGACTACCGTATTCCTGTTCTTCACCCGGACACCGAGCGACATCTCGCGGGGAATTTCGGGGATATCTACCAACACCTCATACGACATAAGACCCGCCTCCGAGGCTATCTTTCCTGCGAATTCCCGGCATTTTTCAATAGGTACTCCCTGCTCAAAAAACGGTGTGCTAACCTGATCGCTTCCCACAAAAAGAGCCCGTTTGTAGAGCCGGCGCTCATAGAGCCGGAGGGCAAGACTCCGGGCGACCGCATTTTCGGATGTCAGCAGCGCGTGCAGGCAGCTTGCATCGTCCATCTTAAAGAGCATGTTGGCAGCCTCTTCTGTTGTCCCCTCAAGATGCTCAAGCACAGCAAGCTGAAACATACTCTCTCCAATCCGGCTCACATGGTGAAAATACACAGTGGGTCGCATCAGGGTGCGCGCGATGAGCAGTGATTCTGCCGCGTTCACCCCGTTTTCATCAAGAACTGTCCCCTCGCTGGTCCGGATCAGGTGCCGGATAAGGCGCTGGGCATCAACCGATCCGTAAGGCGCACCGGTGTAATACGCATCCCTGAGAAGGTAATCCATCCGGTCCACATCCAGGTCGCCATGAATTATCCCGGACAGGGGATGCTTCCCTTTCACCACTGCGCAGAGTTCGTCAGGATCGATCTCCCCTGCAAGGGGAGAGCCTCCTGCCAGTTCCTCTACAATCTTTTCAATATCATCGTGGGAACGGTCCAGGAATTTATTCATAAGCGGTTCGCTTGCATGGGAAAATGGTCCGTGTCCGATGTCATGAAGAAGTGCCGCCACCACCACCAGCACATGCTCAGAATCGGAAAGTCCGAACCGGCGTGAGGCAACATCGGCAAGAAACATGGTACCGAGTGAGTGTTCAAAGCGCGTATGATTGGCTCCGGGATATACGAGATAGGAAAAACCGAGCTGTTTAATGTAGCGGAGGCGCTGGAGAATCGGAGAATCCAGCAGGGCAAGTACAAAATCCTCTACCTCGATGTAGCCATGGATCGGATCTTTTATGATCTTCACGAATTCACTAAAGAATCTTCATATACATCGCATAAAAGTATTGAGTAATGATCACATTCCTTTCTGGCGGGACAGGCACCCCGAAGTTGCTGCTGGGCATGCAGAAAGTGATGGACCGGCATGAAATATCTGTCATCGTTAATACTGCCGAGGATATCTGGATATCAGGAAATCACATCTCGCCGGATCTTGACACGGTTATGTACTTGTTTGCCGGGATTCTCAACACCGATACGTGGTGGGGAGTGAGGAACGATTCATTCACGACCCATGATGAAATCACCCGTCTCGGAATTGATGAGTTTATCGCCATCGGCGATAAGGACAGGGCAGTCCATATCGCCCGTGGCGAGATGATGAGAAACGGGATGCGCCTCACTAATGTAACAAAAATTCTTTGCGACCGCTTCGGTGTCCGGGAGAATGTTCTCCCGATGACCGATACCGAAGTGATTACGCAGGTAAAAACTGCACTCGGCCTTATTCACTTCCAGGAATACTGGGTACGTTCAAAAGGGCAGATCGAGATCGAAAAAGTAGTGAGGAGTTTTAAGAATCCCCCTCTGGCAACCGATGAGGGGCTGGCAATGATCGAAGCGAGCGAGGCCGTGGTGATTGGGCCATCCAACCCGATCACGAGCATCTCCCCGATCCTCGAATGTGAAGGGATTCGACATGCCTTGAGGGAAAAACTGGTCATAACCGTGAGTCCCTTCCTGGGCAACACCCCATTCAGCGGACCCGCCGGCGCGCTCATGCAGGCAGCAGGATTTGAACCCAGCTCCCAGGGAACGTTGGATTGCTACGAAGGAATTACTGATATATATGTGCAGGATATCCGTGATCCTATAAATACTAAAAACTCTGTCAGATTTGACACCCTGATGACTAGTGAAGAGAAGAGTGTGGCGCTTGCTAATGAGATCCTCACCCTCGTAAGGGGTTCCTGATCTTTTCGGTTGCCCGGGTTTTGGCAAACCTATATAATACCATACAATAAGGGTTATCGTGGAGGAGATGAATGAACCGGAATATTGTCCTGATAATCCTGATATTTTGCATTTTTGTTTTATTATCCGGATGTCTGTCAAACGAGAGCTATAAAGGTACCATTCAACTCACCTCATCACCGTCCGGTGCTGAAGTGTACGTTGATAATCAATTTCAGGGAAGTACTCCCTGCACCATTGCCAATGTGAATCAGGGAAATCATACGCTTGAATTCCGGTATCCCGGATATCAGAGTTGGTCTACCAGCATTACGGTCTCTTCCGGCACATCTCACTATTTCGCCGCATTAAACCCTCAACAAAATACGTCAGCAGCACAGGGCATAACCGGTACGACAACTTCACCCGCCAAAGTCACCGTCCGGGCGAACAGTGCCTTAATGATAATTGGGGAATCGGAGATATTTTCAGGAACATGCACTGGGTGTAACAAAGTATTATTGACACTGTACGGGCCTGGATACTATATTAAAGGTGTTTCCCTGGATTCGCAAAAAACCAATTCTGCCGATGCGTGGAGTTATACATGGAATCCGGGATATTCTATCCAGTCAGGCTGGTATACACTGGTGGTGGAAGATGTGCAAAAAACCACATCCGACAGGGTTGAATTCTCCGTTGTGGGAGGAGGAGCCGTTTCCATTTCATCCAACAGTTATTCAGCCACCAGAGGAGATACTCTAAGATTATCCGGCCGATGTACAACGGGCGCTCAGAAAGTTTTGCTCGTATTATATGGGCCCGAACGATTCTCCGGCGGTGTTGAACTGGGGACAGTATCTGTAACCGCTGATAATAACTGGAACTTCAGGTATGCTCTCGATTCGGCAATGCCCACGGGACTCTATACAGTTTATGTTTATGATGTTCCCGAAACAGCATCCAGTACTATACAATTCACGGTGAGCGCCACGTAATTTTTTTCGTAATATTTTTTTGGGGAATTTTACCAGAATTTTCGGAAATTCAAAGATGCCAAATAGGATAATTTTCAGAGGAGAGAAAAGTCTTATGATGATGCCGTTTAAAAGAATGTAATCCGCAACCATTCTCATATCAACTGAAATTTCTCATGAAATCGTTTGGATTGGTTTAAAAAACGGTTAAAAAATTCCACGAGAGAGAATAGCCCGTCAAAGGTATCCGATACCTATTTGAGGGATTTTATACTAATATTCGTTCGGAGAATTTTTTATGGGTGTTACCAAGAAATTCCTCAACCTGTTTAAATCGGTAAAAGCCGACGGGGAGAGGAAGGAGGAGAAAGAGGAAGTGCTCCTCCGCGATCAATCAGTGCACTACATGAACTTCCTTACGGCACTCAGCGAAGGTGATCTTGATGACCGGTGGAGTGCGGTGCGATCGGTCGGCGACTTGGGAGAGCCGTTCATCGGACCGCTTATTCACGGACTTGGTGACGAGTACTGGATCATAAGGAGAGGATCTGCAGATACACTCGGTAAGATTGGTGCCCCGGCGGTCGGACCATTGATCGAAGCTTTCAAGGAACCGGGTGATGATATTCGACAGGAGATCGTGCGTGCGCTCCAGTTAATTGGTGATCCGGCGGTAGGTTCCCTTATTCAGGCTCTGAAACATAACAACCCGTCTATCCGGAGAGGTGCCGTCCAGGCGCTCGGGATCATGGGTGAGCCATCGGCCGTTGCCCGCATCATCGAATCGCTCAAAGACTCCGATGCCGGTGTACGCCTGGAGAGTGCAGTAGCCCTTGGCCGAATCGGGGATCCTCTGGCAATCGGACCACTCATTGAAGCGCTTAATGATCCAAAGGAGTTTGTCAGGATGGCTGCGATGGCAACTCTCTGCTCTCTCGGAGAGCCGTCAATACTCCCCCTTATCCGGGCTTTTACCGATCCAAACGAGGAGATCTTCCGAAGGGGGATCCTCGCCTTGGTCACCATCGGTGAGCCTTCCGTAGATATGCTGATAAAAGCCCTCGGTGATCAGAATCCGAAGATCCGCAGAGGTTCGGTTGAAGCCCTTGGCCAGATCGGAAACACCCGGGCAATACCCGCCCTTATGGAAGCACTCGATGATCCCGACAGGTCAGTCCGCGTGTATGTTGTGAAGGCGCTTGCCGCCTTGGGAGTCCCTGCGATAGCGCCACTTATGCAGGCTTTCCGCGAGGGCGATGCGATGATGAGGACCGGCGCTATGGAAGCACTCTGGATGCTTGGGCAACCGTCAACAACACCGCTCATTATGGTACTGAAAGACGATCAAAGTGATGTACGGAAGCGGGCTGCCCTGCTTCTCGGCGAGATCGGCGACCAGAAGGCCATCGACCACCTGACCGGCCTTCTTACTGATGAGAATGTCGCGGTAAGACGGGAAGCATTCGAAGCTCTTGAGATGATCAAGAAGCGGACGATGCAATTACGCTCATAAATTTTTTTTCATCGCTACGCTCTTCGATACATCAATTTTTCAGACAACCTGATAAGTCGCGGATAGAACAATTAGAACTTTTCTCCAGGCGCAACCATCATATCTTCCCGGATATATTTTTCATGCATATGGTTTCTCTTGCAGACATCCACGCGGCTGAAACGAGGATTTTTCCATATATTATTCGCACTCCCCTTATCCATTCGCCTACTCTTTCCGATCTGACCGGGGCAAATGTCTATCTCAAGCTTGAAACGCTTCAGAAGGCTGGATCCTTCAAGGTTCGTGGGGCTACCAACAAGATTCTTTCACACGCAATTACGAGCAGAACGCAGGGGGTAGTTGCTGCTTCGGCAGGGAATCACGCGCAGGGTGTCGCCGTGGCAGCGCATTCTGCGGGCATTCCCGCAACTATTGTTATGCCGGAATGGTCTACCCTTTCAAAGCAGGAGGCGACCAGGAGTTACGGGGCTCAGGTAATTATTCATGGCCTTACTCTGGAGGAGAGCATTGATAAGGCAAAGGAGATCGCACGTAAAGGGAATATCTTCATTCACCCTTATGACGACGAGGTGGTAATTGCCGGGCAGGGAACCATAGGCCTCGAGATTCTCTACGATCTGCCAGCGACAGATATCATAGTCGTTCCGGTAGGAGGTGGAGGTCTTATCGCAGGTATAGCCACCGCGGCAAAAGGGATGAAGCCGGATATTACTGTCATCGGAGCCCGGAGCAGCATGTGCCCGTCAGCCGGTGAAGTGGTCCGCAATGGTTCCTCCTGCTCAACTCAGGCAGGAAAGACCATTGCTGACGGTATCCGGGTTGCAAAGATGGGGACTCATACGCTTCCCATCATAGAACAGTACGTCGATCGACACGTTCTTGCATCCGAAGAGGAGATTGCCGATGCAATGCTGCTGCTTCTTGAACGCAAGCACGTTGTCGCAGAAGGCGCCGGGGCCGTTCCGCTCGCCGTTCTCATGAACGGTTCCATTGACGTTCCTTCAGGCAGCAATGTTGTTCTCGTGATCAGCGGGGGAAATGTTGAAAGTACCCTCCTCTTCCGGGTTATCCGGCAATCGCTGGTCCGCCAGGGACGCATCATGAGGTTTTCGGTATTGCTCGACGACCAGCCCGGCACACTTGCCCGGATTCTCACATTGGTGGCACAGGAACGCGGCAATATTATTCAGATCAATCATATGCAGGGAGAACGTGATACTCCCCTACAAATGGCGAGGGTTAACATTGAGGTGGAGACACGGGGACGGGACCACATCATGGGGATCGAAAAAGTGCTGACGGACAGGGGGTACGAGATCCGGATGGAATGATGGAAGAATGGTAATCAAGAGACATATTTCCACAAGCGCTAGCTATAGTATGGAGTTGTGTGGAGTTCCAAAAAATAAATTTCGCAAGGTCTATTTTAGTTCGCCTAAACCCTTCCAGTAATCATACTCGTGTTTCCAGAGATCTTTGTTGTACATTACCAGTCGCTTGAAGTACTCCCTACGTTCTTCATGCATCTTCTGCTGTACCGGATCCTTCCATTGTGTCCGGATTGCCTCAGCGAGATTCCTGCCCAGCTCTTTTGCCTGCTTCTCTGCAGGTTCTATTGCGTGTGGATCGGCGCCGAGAAGGACTGCCACTTTTCCAACCGTTGTCGCGCCAAGATTGCGCATCGTCATGTTCATATAGTCTGCAACCTCTTCTGCCATCGATCCCCCAGCAGTCGAGACTGAACAGCCGTACTTTCCGGAAAATGACTGGCAATGGATCGAATCTGCCATCCTGTCGAGGATGGTCTTGAGCTGGGCAGTAACCGAGTTGATATAATTTGGCGAGCCCCAGACGATACCATCAGCGTCCATCATCGTTCCTAGGATTACCGGAAAATCGTCATCATGGATGCAGTCGCCCTTGGCGTAACAGGTCCCGCACGCGGTACAGTAGTTAATTTCCAGGCTGCAGATATCTACCAGGGTGACGTCCGCCCCGGTCTGACGTGCTCCCTCAAGCACACCCATAACGAGCCGGCGTGTCTGGCTCTTCTCCATTTTCGGGCTTGCATTGATGCCGATAATCTTCATAAATAATTCTCCCTGTAGTGGTTTCATCATCGGAATATAAAAATGTGCACGAGAGGAAACTCCACCTTTGTGATGCCACAATGGCATGTAGATGATGCAGGAACTTGTTTAAAATTTTAAAAAAAAATATAATTTTCTTACGGCCGGTTTTTCCTGCCCGGCTTCGCAACGGGAAATTGATATCTGCGAATTGAGATAGATATATGACTCGGAATGAGTGACCTGTCAAAAGGAATAAACTACCATATCTCAAAAAACCGATTGGAGACGATGGTCGATGGGATCTTTGCAATCGCAATGACTCTCCTCGTGCTAGGCATAGATCCGCCCAAGCCTGCGGTCTCCCAGGCTCAAGCCTTGCTTCCCGGCCAAATTTTTAGTCTCGTTCCGCAGGTCTTTATTTTTATTGCAGCTTTTTTCATTATCGCCAGCTTCTGGCTGAGTCATCATCGGCAGTTCCATTTCGTCCGCACCGTTGATCCACGTCTGCTCTGGATCAACATCATCCTTCTTATTTCCATTGTATTCATACCATTCTCCACGGATTTGGCCGGGGACTATCCCGACGTCCAAATAGCCGTGATGCTTTTCCATATCAATATTATGATCGTCGGGCTCCTCTTTGTGTATCATGTATATTATATTTCAAAATCCGGACACCTGTGTGATCCCGAGGCTGACAAAAACTTCCTGCAATTACATCTTTCTCGATCCCTGCTGATACCTGGGGTCGCGTTCATGGCAGCGATCGTTTCATTTGTTATCCCTTCCGGCTCTTTGCTGGTATACCTGGTCATTCCGATTGCCAGGTATTCCTTCTTCAGTCAGGTTCCTGAATCCGGTAGAAACTAAAAAACCATGTGAACAGGATACCATATTCCCATAAAATCCATTAGCCTGTGCACCCCATAGGTATAGGATTTCATCATGCGCATTCCCATACAATCAGTCACTCCTGAGAGCGGTCATGCAGAAGTCTGCGGCTGGGTTCACGAGGTGCGGGATCTTGGCGGCCTTGCCTTCTTTTTGATCCGCGACCGGACCGGTATCATCCAGGTAACCATCCCAAAAAGAGAGCTTCCGAAGCGGTACTGACTGCCGCAAAACAGGTCTCCCGCGAATCGGTCGTCCGGGTCGCAGGTGTAGTCAAGGCGATCGACAAGGCACCGGGAGGGCGTGAGCTCGTACCCGATCTATTCGAGATCATCAGCATGGCAGCCAGCCCCCTCCCTCTCGATGTTGTCGAGAAGGTCCCTGCTGATCTGGATACGCGGCTTGATGCACGCTTCCTCGATGCCCGGAGACCCCGGGTCGCTGCTGTCTTCCAGATTCGCAGCGCCGCTATGCATGCCATCGGCCAGTACCTGCATCATGAAGGATTCATCAACATCACCACTCCCAAGATTGTTGCCGCCGCAACAGAAGGCGGTACCGAGCTCTTCCCCATAGCATATTTTGACAAGGAGGCGTTTCTCAACCAGAGCCCCCAGCTCTACAAGCAGATGATGATGGGGGCCGGATTTGAGAAGGTCTACGAGATCGGGCCAATCTTCCGTGCAGAGGAACACAACACGACCAAACATCTGAATGAAGCTACATCGATTGATATTGAAGTCTGGTACGCGGATCATCTCGAAGTAATGCGCATCCTTGAAGAGCTGATCATTAAAACCTATGAATATGTCAATACGACGTGTAGTTGTCAGCTTGCCAGCCTTGAGATCACTGATTTTGCCGTCCCGAGAACCCCCTTCCCCCGGCTTCCTTATTGCGAAGCGATAGAGATCGCAAAAGCGAAGATCGAAGATCCGATCAGGTACGGCGATGATATCAATCCTGCTGCGGAGAGAGCGTATCGGATCAGAAATGGGCGGACACTACTTCATCGTTGACTGGCCGAGCGCGATCCGTCCGTATTATGCCATGCCCTATGAGAATGATCCTTCGGTCTGCAAGGCATTCGATCTCATGCACCCGAGAATGGAGTCTTCAAGCGGCGCTCAGCGTATCCATCAGCATGATCTTCTTGTCGGGCAGATCCGAAAAAAAGGCCTTAACCCGGAAAGCTTCGAATTCTACCTCCGCCCGTTCCGGTTCGGCATGCCACCTCATGCAGGCTGGGGATTGGGAGCCGATCGGCTGGTTATGACTATGCTTGGGTTATCAAACGTGCGCGAGGCAGGACCTGTTCCCGCGTGATATGCACCGGCTGGTTCCCTGACCACATACTTTTTTTATCGCCGCGGTCGATCCGGTTATACGATTAATATCCCGGATATCTTATGGCAAAGGAGTATTTTATCAACAAAGTGCTGCCGACTACCGTAGTCGGGAGTTACCCTGTCGTAAAAGGAGGCGGCCTGAGAAATCTTTTCGATCCGCTCCATTCGGCGGTCGAGACCGCAGTGAACGATCAGGTCAAAGCAGGAATCGATATTATTTCGGACGGCCAGGTCCGTGGCGATATGATCCAGGTATTCGCCTCAAAACTTCCCGGCGTCAAAGGACAAGAGGTCATCGGTCAGATACAGCCTGCATCCGGACCCATAACGGTTGGCGATACGAGATATGCGCTTACAAAATCCCCGAAAGTGAAGGGGATAATCACCGGTCCCACTACACTTGCCCACGGTCTCCACATCGCCACCCCGATGTACCGCAGCAAAGAGGAACTTGCACTGGATCTTGCCGCGGCACTTATTCCTGAAGCAAAGGCACTGGAAGCTGCCGGGATCACTCTGTTGCAGATCGACGAACCAATGTTTTCTACCGGAATGTCTGATCTTGAGATCGGAAAGAAGGCGATCGGACTCATCACGGCGGCTCTGCATGTTCCAACCTGCCTGCACGTCTGCGGAAATCTGGGGAATGTCATCGATGAAATCCTGAAGGTCAATGTGAATGTACTGGATTTTGAGTTTGCGAACAACCCGGCCAATCTCGATCTGCTCTCCCGCCGTGATCTTGCCGGCCGGATGATTGGATATGGCTGTGTCGATTCTGCGTCGGAGACCGTGGAGAGTATACCAGAGATCAGGAAGCGGATCGAACAGGGGATACAAATATTCGACCCCAGGATTATGTTACTCGATCCAGACTGCGGTATGCGGATGCGATCCCATGAGGTGGCCTATAGCAAATTAAAAAATCTGACAGTCGCTGCAAAAGAAGTCCGGCTGGCATTATAATCTCTCAAACGTCAAAAAAAGGATAAAAAATTATACGACCCTGGACGTGGTCGAAGCTTCGATGCCATTTTCCGTAATGAGGAATGGCAGAAGTCGCCGCGGTGAGGCTGCGTCCTTCATTTTGTGGACTGCAAGTGTACGTTCGATCTCGGCCTGGTTAATCATTGTACTGAACTCTATGACGATGTCAGCCGCCCGCATAATTCTGGTCATCTCAACCGGTTCATGGATACCGGAGTAAACAACAAACATAATATTTGAATGACGTTTTTTCATCTCATCGCGGGAAAGCCGTAAAAATTTCAAGGCTTCCTCTATCCCATACTTTATGATGATGGTCGAGAGTGAATCAACCACAATCCTGCCTCCTGCCATCTGGGTCATATACATTTCAGGGTGAAGTTCGGAGGCATCGATCATTCCTGTCTCGACGTCCCCGTCATTCATCAGGTAAGTACCCTCTTCACCATCCACATTCCAGAACTGCTTTGCCGCAAGATCAACTCCTGCAATGGGTGTGCCGTAGATCATGATGATCGTCCCTTCGGGGAATCCACCATCGAGCAGCAGGTTAAGACCGGTGATACCTGTGGAACGTTTTTTTGGTTTTCCGATTTCCGGAATATCCTGGATATGGCTTTTTGTGTCTGCCAAAATGCTTCAGGGTTATATTTTTTTAACTCTTTAAAAGGTTTGTGTGAACCTACGGAGTTTGCCAGATAGTATCGGGTTATTTTTATAATATTAGGTTTGGCCGTTGAATGACTCCCGCAAGGTCCTGCGCAGCAACTTCCACCCATGAAGCCGTGGAAGCGAATCGACCATCATGAGGGTGTGCGGGATCTTGTAGCCGGCAAGATGGATACGACAATACGATTCAAGCTCCGATCTGGTGAGGGAACCGCCCGGTTCGAGTACGACCGCTGCCACCGGGACCTCGCCTTTGCGTTCATCAGGTACGCCAAATATGGCGACATCAGCAACTGCCGGGTGCTGGATAATCACATTCTCAACCTCTGTCGGATAGATCTTCCAGCCTGACATAATGATCATGTCTTTTTTACGGTCCGTGATGGAGAGGATGCCTTCGTCATCAAGATATCCGATATCGCCCGTCAGGAACCAGCCATCATGCCGGAATACGGCTGCGGTCGCTTCTGGCATGTTCCAGTATCCTTTGGCAATTGAAGGCCCACGGAGCGCGATCTCCCCCTTATCACCGGAGGCAAGTTCTTTCTCAGGATTGTCCGCATCGACGATTGCCACTTCGGTATAACCAACTGCGACACCCACACTCTGGTAACCCTTTCTCAGGTCCGGGTACTCCGGGAGGGTGGTAGTACCAGAACCGATAACAATCGTTTCCGATAACCCATACGAATTGGCGACGGGTATATGAAAGCGACGGTCAAATGCTTCCCAGACCGTCGGCAGGAGTTGCCCCCCGCCGGAAATAATGAGCCGGGCACGTTCAAGATATTTTTCAGTCCCTGTTGGGGAATGGACGAGGGAGTGAATCACCGGGGGCATGCCGGCAAGAACCGTGACGTGGTATTGTTCGGCATAACCGAGATACCGTTCGAGATCAAAGCGCCCCATCATGACGTAAGTACCTCCTGCACGGAGCATAGAAAGTCCCCACGAAATCCCTACATGCCCCATGGGATAAATACCAAGATATACATCGTCCGGCCTTAGCCGGAGCGCCTCGCGCTCGGCGTCGAGCGCAGTCATCCAGTTGCCATGCGTGAGCATAGCCCCCTTGGGTCTTCCCGTTGTCCCTGCGGTGTACTGTATATGACAGACGTCGTCGACAGCACAGTTTATCGCCCGCATGCCGGGAGGTGCCGGGGAGAATGATTCCCAAGGAATCGATCCGTCACACGTACCATCAGTACAAATGATACATGAGAGAATAGGGGCATTACAACGGATAGCGGCAACAATGTTCGCCCCCTGACCATTGGTGATGATTGCGGAAGCACCGGCATCATTGATCGCATGTAACAATTCCTCACCACGGTAAACGATATTCGTAGGTACTGCTACCGCTCCAATGCGCCAGATAGCAAAGTAGCTGATCAGGTACTCCGGAGAGCTGTCCAGATAGATACAGACCCGGTCACCCTTTTTAATACCGAGTCCTGAAAGCCCGAGACCGATCCGATTCATCTCACTTCGGAGTTTTCCGTAGCTATACGTCTCATTTCGGGTGGGGCAGATTAAACCTGCTTTTGCAGCAGGAACGCTTTTTGCATCCAGAAGGGTAGTAACGTTTGGCATGGATACCAGGCAGATCTGATAAAACAAATTTGATGTTGAGTTATATAGGTTTTGATTTTCAGAGGCGACGTCACCGGTCTTCCTCGCAGTAATCACGCAAAAGAGTTAAAAAAATGAGCGTGATCATATATCAAGAATGAAATCTGTCCTTCCCATCTCCCGGTGCGCCAGAATTCTGTAGAGAATGCGTGAGCGGTAATCCCCGTAACTTCTTTTTACCTCGTACTGTTTTCCTGAGCAAGCTATTTCTGTAACCTGCCCTGATTTATCTTTCCTGATAAATATGGTGGATGAAACGCACAACGCACCGAATACCCAGAATGATAGATCGCATCAACATGACCCTCGCCGGCACCAACAGGCCCGGGAGCAGGTTTCCCATCCGGCAGAAAAGGCGCAGGAACTAAAAGAAGTTGGTCTCGATGACGATGAGACGGAACACGACAGGGCGTCAACCCCATCTCGCCCACGTCATGGGGGTAGACCGGAAAAGAAGGTATACGAAGAATGGGCAAGCGATCCCTACTGTGAATAATAGGACCGTCTGACCAGTTGTGTGCAGGGGGTTCAAATATTTGAAATTTTTTTTTGGCTCCGACTATTTCTCAAAACATTTTAAGTTTTTTTTGAAAAGAGACGGAAAAAATCCGATAAATCCGGAGACCTCTTATCCTTCGTTGCCGGCACCGGAGAAATTTAGGTTTCTTTCAAAAACCGATCTTTTTTATACTTTAATGCTGTCAGCCGCTCCAGACTAAAGGACAATTCCTCGGTGATTTTTGTTGATCTCCTCTTGTGATATATACGTTCAATCCGGGCCTTCATCAGGTTTTGATTGCTGTCTCAATTTGATATTGCTCTCTAAAAACAGTTATTTTGGCAAACGGAGAAAGAATTATGAGATTAATTGCGGTATTCAGTTGTATGATCTCCTTTCGGATTTCCCTAAAGTAAGCAGGTAGAATTATTGGTTGGGTGAAAATTCAAGACGAACCTTCAAACTGAATTATATAGGGATCAATTTAAACCTTATTTTAAAGAAAGGGCATAATTTGAGTCAATAATATGTCAAAAATCATTATTAGAAGACAGAAAGTTTTAGTTTTCTGATAAGTCAACCAGAAAAGCGGCACACCGGGAGAGTTTTTTAAGCGTCAGCCAAAGAGATTTCAAAAAAGATCTGCAATCAAAAATATGAGAAAAATCTTACTGGTACTCCGGGGGTTGGACCTGCTGAGGAAGACCACCTTTGAAATGCTGCTGGATCTTCTTATAATAATCCCTGAGCTCTCTCATTCATCATAGGATGCACTTTCTTCTGAGCTTCTTCAAAGTGGCGCGGGGTTATAACTGCTGCATCTTCCCGCAACGCCAGCATGCCTGCTTCTCTGCAGATCGATTCAAGGTCAGAGCCCACAAATCCCTCGGTCATTCCAGAGAGAGTGGATGCAAGCCGATCACGGGAGGGATCTGACAGGACGAGATTCTTTTCACTCAGGAGTTCAACGAGACGTTTCCGCCGGAGGCCAACAGAGACACCTGTGCTGCCTTCGGCTGCAGCGGTAATCACTGCCTTCACGTCGTCAAGTTCAAGCATCCGGTCTCTTCCCAGCTTCTCGACAAGTTCCCCGATTGCCTCCTCGGTATAGCCTCCAGTCAGGCCAATGATCACCTCAAGGGCCGAACCTTCAAGCGGCATGAACCGGGAGTGTATCTGGATGATCTTTTTCCGGTCCTCGAACGTCGGTTCCCCAATATACACAAGACGGTCGAACCTCCCGGCCCGCAGAAGAGCCGGGTCAACGATATCCGGACGGTTTGTTGCTCCCATGACCACAACATCCTTGAGTTCTTCGAGGCCATCCATCTCGGTCAGGATCTGATTGAGGACATTATCGATAACATGAGAGTCGTTCGATGTGCCCCTGGCTGGTGCCAATGCATCAATCTCGTCAAAGAATATGATTGAGGGGGAAACCTGGCGTGCCTTCTTGAATACCTCGCGCACTGCCCGCTCGCTCTCCCCTACCCACTTAGAGAGGAGCTGCGGTCCCCGAACCGGAATAAAGTTTGCACCGCTCTCGCTTGCGACCGCTTTGGCAATCAGGGTCTTTCCCGTTCCCGGCGGACCATAAAGCAGTACACCTCTCGGGGGTTCGATCCCGAGATCTTCAAATTTTTGCCGGTGGGTCAGCGGGTACTCGACTGCTTCCCGGACTTCCGTCTTTGCTTCTTCAAGCCCTCCCACATTATCCCATTTTACATGAGAAACCTCAAGCATCACTTCACGCATCGCACTCGGGCCGACATCACGCAGGGCACTGCGGAAGTCACTTGCAAGAACCCGCAGGGAATCCAGAACTTCTGCCGGGACCTCTTCCGCATCAAGGTCCAGATCCGGCAGGTAGCGACGCAATGCCCTTATCGCTGCCTCGCGGGCAAGGGCAGCGAGATCGGCGCCAACGAAACCATGAGTCTGCTGAGCGAGCGTGTCAAGGCTCACATCTTCGGCGAGCGGCATTCCGCGGGTATGGATCTTGAGGATCTCGATCCGGTCCAACTCACTCGGGACACCAATTTCAATCTCCCGGTCAAACCTTCCCGGCCTGCGAAGTGCCGCATCGATCGCGTCGACACGGTTGGTCGCTCCAATCACGACGACCTGCCCACGCTCCTCCAGACCATCCATCATGGTCAGGAGCTGGGCCACAACCCGGCGTTCCACCTCACCGGTCACCTCCTCGCGACGGGGTGCAATGGAATCGAGTTCGTCAATAAAGATGATAGACGGTGCGTTTTCCCGTGCTTCTTCGAATACTTCACGGAGCCGTTGTTCACTTTCGCCATAATATTTCGATATGACTTCAGGGCCTGCAATTGAGATGAAATGCGCACCGCTCTCACTTGCAACCGCCTTTGCAATTAATGTCTTTCCTGTCCCCGGAGGGCCATAGAGAAGTACTCCCTTAGGCGGTTCTATCCCCAGTTTCTGAAAAAGTTCAGGATGACGAAGCGGCAGCTCGATAGTCTCGCGGAGACGCTGGAGTTCGTCCTTCAGTCCTCCGATATCCTCGTAGGAAAAGCGTTTGATACCTTCAAATCCTGCGGCGGGTTTATCGGAGAATTCAATAGAAGTATTCTTGGTGATGATGACTGCTTCTTCCGGCTCAATCTCCACTACCTTGAACGCCACGATCTGTGGCTGGATGAATGGCAAACCCAGCATGATCGGCACTGAATCGTTCTTCGCAACCGGAAAATCGATGAGCCCGTTCAACACATGCGGGTTGTTGGCAATTGGTATTTTTTTGGGGAGATCTTCGGGGGGTGCAAGGACTACCCTTTTTGCTTCCACTTCTTCGGCTATTTTCACTATCCTGACCGTATCACCAATGCTTACTCCGGCATTCAGACGGGTAAAATTATCAATCCGGATTTTGCGCTGGTTCCAGTCTTCGACAAGGGCCCGCCAGACTTTGGCAACAGTCCGGCGTTTCCCTTCGATTGCCACAAGATCGCCGGGCGAGATCTTGAGGAGTAACATTGTCTCAGGATCAAGCCGGGCCTTCCCGCCACCCTGATCCCCGGGTACGCAGAATCCACCCTCAATTGCACTTCAGGCATTACCTTAAAGGTCATATACGCAGGGATTTATAAGTACTGTAAATGCTGGTTCTGGTTTTTGATCCATTCCACGGCGCGGCTGGCGATATGATCCTTGGTGCACTGCTGGATTGCGGGGCAGACAGAAAATCTGTCCTGAAGGCAATGCAGTCCGTTATAGCGGAGCCGGAAATTACCGAAGTTACCCGAGCCGGTATCCATGCCGTGAAGGTTAATACCTATGCTGCTTCTACCCATCGCACACTTTCTGATGTTATGAGCCGGCTTGATGATGCTGCGGCTGACATCCCTTCCGAGGCACTCGCGATGGCAAAACGGGTCTTTACCCGGATCAACGACGCTGAGGAACGGGTTCACGGTTCTCATGTGCACTTTCATGAAGTGGGAGCTGATGATGCCATTGCTGATATACTCGGTGCCTGCACGGCTTTTTATTCGCTCGGCGTTGAAGCTGCAGCCGTGATGCCGGTCACTCTGGGCCGGGGGTCTGCGACTGGCTCCCACGGTATGTTCCCGATACCCGCACCCGCCACTGCTGCAATTCTCTCTCGATCCGGACTTATCGTTCGGTTGGGATCAGAAGATGGGGAACTCTGTACACCTACCGCGGCCGCACTCCTCGCAGAATTCTCGACAATCGCCGTTAACGATCTCGGAACCTACGCCATTAAGGCCGTAGGATATGGAGCGGGGACCCGGGATCCGACTGATGTTCCGAATGTGATCCGGGCAATGGTCGTCGAAAAAACTTTGGATAAAGGACCCCTGCATCAGGACACAGTCGATATTCTCGAGACCAATATCGACGATACCAGCGGAGAAGTTATTGCCCATGCAATCTCCAGGTTTATGGAAAATGGCGCACGAGACGCAAACGCGATACCCATCATCATGAAGAAGGGAAGACCGGGTTTCCTTATCCGTGTGATCAGCGCCCCTGATATGAGTGCGGAGCTGGCAGCGCTGATGGCACGGGAACTGGGAACACTTGGCATTCGCTGCATTCCAGCAGTCCACCGGTTTATCGCCGAACGGACCATAGAACTTGTGGATGTTGAAATCGCAGGAAGTCACCGTACGATGCCGGTTAAGATCGGGTGGATGCATGGTGAAATTTATTCACTCAAAGCAGAATTCGATCATGCCCGAGCCTGGGCATCAGAGATCGGTATTCCGGTGCGTGATATACTGCGCATCATTGAAAAAGCCGGCTGGATGTCGGTAAAAAAGGCAGTGCCGGGAACGGTGACTGATGAAGACTGACCGGAGGAGCAGCGGGAGCCTGGCACTTGACCGTCTGCTTGGAGGGGGTCTTGAAGTGCGGACAATAACCCAGTTCTATGGAGAACCGGCGAGTGGAAAGAGTACCTTGTGCATGATAGCTGCCGTTGCCTGCCTCCAGCAAGGTCATTCGGTAGTCTTTATCGATTCTGAAGGTTTTTCCATTGAACGATTCCGTCAGATTGCAGGAGAAGACACTGAAAAAATTGCCGACCGGCTCTTCTTATTCGAACCTATAGACTTTGAGCACCAGGGTGCGATGATTGCCGAGGCAGAGAAAATTCTGAAAGCGCAGAAACCCCGGTTGCTGATCATGGATTCTGCAACGGCATTGTACCGGACCGATCTTGAGAAGGGGAGGGATTCCATTCAGATGCTCACACGACAGATGATCCAGCTTCTCGGTTATTCCAAAAGATACGAAATACCGGTAATCATAACCAACCAGGTGTACATGGATACGATAAAAAACACCTATTTTGGTCTTGGCGGTACTGCTCTCGAGCATATCTCGAAGGTGATAATCCGGCTCGAAAAGACAGATGCCCCCGGGTTCCGAAGGGCACGCCTCGTCAAACATCGTTCACAACCGGAGGGTGCCTCATTCGATTTTGAGATCACTGGAGACGGGATAAGGACAAAAGAGTAACCTGACTTCTTTTTCTAAAAAAAAACCAGTTTTAATAATGATATTTCCCTGTGCTGAAACAACATAATTGAACAATGCATTACGGGAAAGCGAGGACCGTTATCGTAAACTCGTAGAGATATCACCAGATGCTGTTTTCCTTCATCGTGAAGAAAAGATCCTGTACGCAAACCTTGCCACACTGAGACTCCTTGGCTCTTCGCTTCAGGTGAAATTTCTAATCCAGACATTCCTGTCCCTGTCACAACTGAGAGATATTGCCGGGTGAACAGGACTATAGCAACCCGTTGAAGCAGGAGATACATTTTGATGATAACGGAGTACCTGTATTAATATAGCATTCAGGAAATTGCATTCCGGGCAGGGCAATGATCTGTTTCGGACGGAAAGAGGAGATTTAAAATGAGATTTTCCCGGAAAAAACTGTTGTTGCGGGTCCTTCCAGTGTTGTGCCGTCTTTGAGAGAAATGGTAAGGGAACCTCCCCGGGTTTCCACATTGACCGTTTCACCGGTGAAACCCAGTTTGTGCACGACAGCAGCCGACGCAGTGGCGCCGGTGCCACAGGATAACGTCTCTTCTTCCACCCCGCGCTCATACGTGCGGATCCTGATGCTGTCAGGTCCGGATTTCTCGACAAAGTTCACGTTCGCCCCTCTTTCGAATGTCGCATGGTGGCGGATTGCCGGAGCCACGGCGTCAACATCGATGGCATCGACGGCGTCAACGATAATTACCGCATGCGGGACCCCGGTATTTACCGCAAATACATCGAAATTCCCTATTCTTTCCTTATAATCTCCTTCACCGGATGCCGGTATGTCCTTTCGGTCAAATTTCGGGATTGTCATGGTGATAGTTGCAAAAAACTCATCCTCCCTGTATCCCATCATAATACCGATCTCCCCGGCGGCAGTTTCTACCGAACATGATTCCTTTACATATCCGGCGTCATAGGCATATTTGGCAAGGCAACGGATGCCGTTGCCACACATTTCCGCTTCGCTTTCATCCGGCTGGAGGATACGCATTCTGAGATCGTTTTTTTCAGAGAGGGAGAGATAGATAACTCCATCAGCGCCAATCCCAAAGCGGCGATCGCAATAGATTGCAGCAAACTGCCCTTTCATATCGTCCGGAATAATGACTTTTTCGTGTTCGTCGACCAGAATAAAATCATTGCCGTTTCCGTGGAGTTTGGTAAATGGTATTTCCATCGGTAAATCCCTCAGTAACTACAACATCCGTATGATATACATCATTCCTCATTTCCGGTGCCAATCTCAAAGTTTTTATGAAATTCTTCAATCCCCCACCCGAGGTAATCCCTAATAATAATATAGGCCATTTGCGGGGGGATAACCCCCGCTTCCGTTACGATGAGGTCGATGAATCCCGCAGGAGTCACATCAAATGCGGGGTTGCGCACCGTGACATACGGGAGAGCACGGGAAATTTCATCTGCCAGTACCTCGCTGCCTTCACGCTCCTCTATCTCGATGAGCTCCCCAATAATTGTCCGGGGTGCGAACTTATACGTCTCGGCCGCGACAAGAACATTCACCCGTGCCTCGGCCGCGGTGTGTGCAACCTGCGCAGTCCCGATTTTGTTAACGACTGCACCATTAACTGTAATCGCGTCGGCCCCCACAAGAACGAGATCAATCTTGTGGATAAATGAACGTACAGCGGAGTCTACAATGAAATTGGTTTTAATCCCGGCATCATTGAGAGTCCTGATCGTTACCAGACCCTGGTTTCGTGGGCGTACTTCAGTTGCAAAGACTTCAATCTCTTTTCCGCTCCGGTGTGCTTCAACGATACACCCGAGGGCTGCTTCGGAATTACAATGCGTGAGGAGGGTATCCCCGTCCAGTATGTGGCGTGCGCCGAAGGTCGCAATCTTTCCCAGAGCATCATGTGAAGACTGAATAAACTGTCCGGCACGAGTGATCACACCGTTCTGTGCCTCTTCAATCGTTGCTGCCTGCTCCAGTCCATCCATCACGAGGTGGATAGCATTCGACAGGGAAACTGCCGTCGGCCTTGTAGTGACCAGGGTTTGCGCCGCACTCTCTACATCCTGCTTGAATGATACGAGATCTCTGGCCTGGGTCTCCATAGCGTGATGACGGAGGGCCTCAGCAGCCGCACGGGCAATTCTTCCGGCTCCTCGTATTTCCATGCTCTTTATCTTATCTGCGGTTTCAGTAACGAACATCAGACTTCAATGATTCAATGTTCAGAAAAGTACATAGAGTTTATTGCCGGGTGCCACTATGTCTATAGCCGTTATCTTTGACAGTGCCGGAACGCTCCTGAAGACATACAGGGTTGCAAAAGATATAAGGAACAGAAAATTACTGCCGGGTATTGAGACAACCACCCTTACCTTCAGTTCTCCGGATCGGGTGCTTGTCGTACTGCCAGTGCATTCAAAGGAGATTATGAATACGCCGGGCGATATGCTTCTGTCCTCCTATCTCGTGGAACATAATATCGGCTTCGGTGTAAGCTGCACGAGGAAGATTGTTACGGCGGAAGAGATCGGGGATGTACTTTATACTGACCATCAGGTCCGGATAAACGATCTTCAGGAATGCATCCGTGATGTCTGGACAGTCTGCAAAGCTGAATCTGTCGTGACCATGAACAGCGGGGCTATTGTCAATATGGCGGACAAGTACATTGAATTTGCAATAACTGCCGGGGGCTGGCCTTTTGAGGGCGCTAAAGAAGCAATCACCGCTCTCCACCGTATGGGTGTACCAACGTTCATCGCATCAGGAGACCGGGTCACCAAACTGGAAAAGATGGCAGACCATCTCGGCATCCCCCGCGACAGGGTGTATGGTGTTGCAACTCCTACGGTTAAAGCTCAGATAGTGAATGATTTACGACAGGAATACGACAGAGTTCTGATGGTAGGCGACGGGATCAACGACTTATGTGCCATGCGGAACGCAGATATAGCGATACTTACCATCCAGCAACCCGGTGAGCGGCCGGAAGATCTTTTCAAGGAAGCAGATTATGTGGTAAAAAATGTTACTGAAGTTGTTACGATTGTTAAAGAGCTCTCCTCTGCCGGGCATTTCGATCGTGAACGACTGTGATGCAGCATATAAAAGGTAATATGCCACAAGTATCACAATAGGTATAAGAGTATTATGAAGGCCCCACTGATCACGGTAGATAACCTCTGCATGAATTTTGATAGCACGAGGGTACTCAAGAACATTTCTTTTGAGATTGCCGAAGGGGAGATCCTGGGAATTATTGGCAGGAGTGGCGCAGGAAAAACTGTACTTATGCATCTCATGCGGGGCATAGAGCAGCCTCCGACGAGTGGGAAGATTATCTACCATGTAGCCGCATGCAACGGCTGCGATTATATGGATGTCGGGAGCTCGTCGGGAAAACCGTGTCCGCATTGCGGGGGTATGTTATCCCCCCTTGACGTGGATCTCTGGAATGAGAAAGATGAGGTGCAGAAACGCCGCCTGTTACGGCGTACAGCGATCATGTTCCAGCGTACTTTTGCACTGTATGGTGATGACCGGGTCATCGAAAACGTCCTTCATGCCCTCGATGATATCGATTATCCTCAGGAGAAGGCGATTAACCGGGCCGCAGATCTCATTGATCAGGTTCGTCTGTCCCACAGAATGATGCATATCGCCCGGGATCTTTCGGGAGGGGAGAAACAACGGGTAGTGCTTGCCCGTCAGTCTGCTAAGGACCCGTTCATGCTCTTTGCAGATGAGCCGACAGGAACTCTCGATCCCGGTACTGCGAAAATCGTACATTCAATGCTTTCAGAGGCAGCAAAAACAAATAATATGGGAATGGTTGTCACTTCTCATTTCTCCCAGGTTATCCAGGATGTCGCGCACCGTGCAATACTTCTGGTGGATGGTGGTGTTGCGAAGATAGGGACGCCACGTGAAGTTATCGAACAGTTCATGAAAGGGTATGATGATACCGAAAAGTTTGAAGAGGCAGAACTGGGCGAAAAGGTTATTGTCGCCCGGGATCTTGTCAAACGCTATATCTCTGTTGATCGCGGGGTGGTGAGGGCAGTAAATGGCGTCACCTTTGACGTATACACCAAAGAGATCTTCGGGATCATCGGGAAGAGTGGCGCGGGGAAGACCACCCTCTCGGCTATTATCGCAGGTCTCATCGAACCAACCAGCGGCGAGATGAATATACGGATCGGTGAAGAATGGGTCGATATGACCAAACCCGGTATCGATCAGCGAGGGCGGGCGACAGCTTATATCGGCCTCCTGCATCAGGAATATGATCTCTTTCCTCACCGCACCGTCCTTGATAACCTTACCGATGCAATCGGGCTGGAGTTCCCAAAAGAGCTCGCTATGCGAAAGGCGCTGGTAACCCTCAAGATGGCGGGATTCTCTGACGAAAAGAGCAGAGAAATCCTTGAAAGGATGCCCGGGCAACTTTCCGAGGGTGAGCGGCATCGCGTTGCCCTCGCACAGGTTCTTATCCGTGAGCCCCGGTTTGTGATTCTGGATGAGCCCACCGGTACTATGGATCCGATCACCAAGATTGATGTGAAGCACTCAATTATGCACTCCCGTGAAGAAATGGATGAAACATTCATCGTGGTTTCACACGACATGGAGTTTGTGCGGGATATCTGTGACCGGCTTGCGCTTATGCGTGGAGGTAAGATCATACAGATTGGCAAGACGGCAGAAGTGCTTGCGATCCTTACCGAAGAAGAGCGCAAGCTGATGAGTCAGCCCACCGAATGAGGAGCGAAATGATCACCATCCACCTCGATGGAGAGAGTGTGGATGTCGTCGCGGGGAGTTCGCTCGGTTCTATTCTCCCACGTCAAATACCTGGATTGAGCGTGGGGATCGTCCGCCCTTCAACTCAGGAACAGGAAAAGACAGGAAATCTTGCCATCAGTACCACGGCGGGGGAGATTGGCATCGAGATCGTCGGCCAGAATGCTGCATTCCTCGAATCTCCCGAAATTGTGAAGACCCTTACCCTGCACTGGAGTGATCGGTATGCAGCCGCATTCGGACCGTTCCCCTCTTCCGTTCATCCTCTGCGTAAGCCCCACTTGTATGAACGGGGCGATGTGATCCTTGGCTGTGGAGGTTACGAGCCGGCGCGATCTTACCTGATCTTCTCAAAAACCCGCCATTCTGCAGATCACGGGGCTGATGAAAGTGGAGGTGTCTACGGAAGAGTCATAAGCGGCAGGGCTGTCCTCGACCGCTGGACTACCGGAGACAGAATCACCCGAATCGAGCCGGTAATCAGCTGGGCAGATACCAGCCGTTCTTTCACAACTACTGACATGAGCCTTATTGTTGAAGATGGGATGTACATCATCACCCATCTGAAAGTGATTGCCCAGGGGTTCACCCCGGAACAGATCACCGTTGAAGCGGCTGGCAGTGTAGAACATATGCTCCATGCACTCCAGTTCGGGAAGTTCACCGTCAGTCGGGCAACAAGCACCCATATTCTCGACTCACGCCTCACTGGGACAGCTGGTATCGAAAAAGAATTCCGGCATCCTCGCAGGGAGGGGACAGTAACGGTAAGGAACACCGGACAACTGGAAGGAGGCATTTATATTTACCGTGATGATGTGCCCAGCAGCTTTGTTCATAACGTAGTCGGACAGGTAGTCCAGGGTATTGAGCTGGTAAAACTGGCACAAGAGCATGATCTCCTTGCGGTCAGTGTTCTGCCGGAACGAATCGATCTTCTCGGACTCTCTCTTATCAGGGCAAAAGAGATTGCCAAAGAAAGGGGTATTTCAATGAATGTCGATGGGGAAGAGGGAGAGAGGATTATTGTTTCTCAGGAGCCTGGTACAACACTGGACGTCCTCAGAGAGCGAATGGTCACGGTGACAACCGCCCCGCTGGAAAAAGTAATCGATCTCGAGCTGGATGATGAAAAAGCGCCCATCAGCTGCGACATATTCCGCCGTCTTACCGGGCTTAAGGAACACAATGCCGGGATGATACCGGTCTTTTTCAAATTTGATGATGTTGTTCTGTTCAAGTCATTAACTTCCCCAGGAGTCAAGATCAACCCCGAAAATACACCAAAAGATGAAGTCCCCGCGGCGGCACTTGCAATCACCAATGACTCCCGCAAGGGTGCCGGACTGATTGGTGTACGGCTTTCGCCCAATAAAGAGTTCGGGCCAACCTCTGAGCCATTCGATGGAACCAACATCATCGGGCGTGTTGTCGATACGGAAAAACTGAAAAATGTAAAGGAGAAGGAGAACATGTATATCAGGGAGGTAAAGCGGTGATCGATTATACTCCGGCGCTGGTGGGAAGTGTAACAAAATATGTGGTCGTGGAATCATTCGATATAACCCCGGCTGATCTCGCTGCACGTGCCTATGAGATCTCACAGGGTGCGATGATCAAGGAGACCTGTTTTGGGCTTGTCATCAATGGACAGGCAGAAGAAGTCGATCGCATCATTGCTGAGCTCAGGAGTATGGACCCGGATCATATATTTATTAAAGACCGCGGGTTTCCTCCAGGAGATACCCGACGATGCCGGGCAAACCTCGGGGGTGCACGCCCGGGATTTCATGGTATGGAATACGAAATGACGATAATTCCTTACGTTTCACATGGCCTTGAGGTTCTCAGGGAAAATGATGAAAACCGCATCGCTGCCCCGGAAAATCCGCTGGCGCGAAAGGCTTTGGACATCTCCAGGCTCAGGAAAATAATCGAAACGGAGGAATCCTGACATGGCGAAAGTATTCATCTATCCCTCCACGAGTCTGATCCTCTCTGACATGGTAGCACGCTATGGGCATACCCCACTCAGCTCCGCAACTGCCATCCGTGAACGCATCCAGACCGCAGGATTCGAATCCACCCCCCTTCAGATTACTCCCGAAGAACCAAAGAAAGGGTTGAAATGGGCTGCTGTTGAGGTCCCCAGCGGGGTCCGGGGACGCATGGCTCTCTATGGACCGATGATCGAGCAATGCGAAGCTGCGATCATTATTGATGACGCCGACCTTGCGTTTGGGTGCATGGGATGTGCCCGGACGAATGAATTAATAACATTTCTTGTGCGACGAAAAGACATCCCCAAGCTTGACCTGTACTATCCAAAAAACGAAGAGGAGGGCGTAAAGTTTGTTGCTGCGATCAAACGATTCCTTGCCAGGTTGGGGGAAGGGAAATGACACCTCCGGTACGCATCGCCCAGCTTTCCTGCGGACCGGAGTATTCCGGAGTCCAGCAGGAGATCAATACCGCAGCAAAAGAGGTGAATGGAGAGATCTTCTATCCGGATATCGCGTTAAAGGATGTCCTGCAAGATTTTGATAAATTCGGGCTTGATGTCAGAAGTCCTGATCTCAAGCTCGCCATTGCCCGTGCCAAGGCGCTCGTGGAAGGACGCGTTGATGCTGACGCTGTTTTTATCGCTACCTGTTTCCGGTGCGCCGAGGGAGCAATCGTAAGGAATGAACTCAGGCGCTATATTCACGAAAACTCAAAACTTCCGGTGGTCAGTTACTCCTTTACGGAACGGACAACCTCTGGAACGCTCCTTACCCGTATGGAGGCACTCACCACCATCGCCCGTAGAAGGGCACTTCTCGCCCGTGAAACGCAGCAGGGAATTACCCTTGGACTTGATTCGGGTTCGGCCACAACAAAAGCTGTGGTGATGAAGGACAACAAGATCATCGGTACCGGCTGGCAACCGACGATTGAAGTTCTGAGAAGTGCGCAGGAAGTGATCCGTCACGCGCTTGAAGAGGCTGGAATACAGCGGAACGAGGTCCAGGCGGTTGGTACTACCGGCTACGGGCGATTCCTTGTGGGAAAAGAGATTGCTGCCGACCTTATCCAGGAAGAACTGACAGTGAACTCCAAAGGAGCGGTCTACCTGGCGGACCGGCAGCATGGTCCGGCAACAGTTATCGATATCGGGGGTATGGACAACAAAGCTATATCGGTTATGGATGGTATTCCCGGAACGTTCACGATGGGTGGTATCTGTGCAGGGGCAAGTGGTAGGTTTCTCGAAATGACCTCAAAACGGCTTGGTGTCGAAATAACCGAGCTCGGCCCGCTCGCCATGAAAGGATTCGCCGGGCGTGTCCCGATGAACAGTTATTGTATCGTTTTTGGTACCCAGAGCCTTGTCAACGCCCTCGCCACCGGGAGCACCCGGGAGGATGTTGCCGCTGCTGCATGCCATAGTGTTGCCGAGCAGGTCTTCGAACAGCAGTTGCAGGAGATAGATATCAAAGAGCCGGTGCTAATGGTTGGAGGTACATCCTTAATAGAAGGGCTCGTATTCGCAATGGGCGAGCTCCTGCAGACAAAGATCGTTGTGCCACCTTTTTCACAGTATATTGGTGCAGTTGGATCGGCGCTCCTTGCTTCCGGGTTCATCAGGGATGACTAGATGCTTGCTATCGAATATTTCGAGGTGGAATGTCCGGAACCGCTGGGCGCAGAATATTACAAGCAGATATCGAATGATGTCCTGCTTGATCACAACCTCCTGAGAGTCATCAACAAACTCCATGTGTTCATCGATCCAAAGATCCCGGTCTTCGTCGCGGTGGGCACGCTAAAAAAGATTACCACGATCGTCCGTGTGCGGGACTTCGCCAACGTGAACCCACTGGGTGACAAGATCACTCTCGTCATTTCGGATGAGACCTACCTTGCGCCGATGCTGAAGATATTCTGGCAGAAGTATGGCAAAGACCGAGTCGAGCAGCCGGACAGGTTCACGGTTATCCTCTACAACACTGAGGCGGATGCAAGGGAAATAGAGGATTTGGTTGTCGCTGACCCGAGCGAGTCCCTGTTCAAAGATCTGATCTATGCGTTCCGACTGATAGCACCGGAAGGGTTCAGGGTGCGCAGCGAGAAGTTCAGCAAAGAGCGGTTCTCATTTGTAGCGAGTGAGGATACCCTAGCCGAAGATCTCAACCCCCTTATCCGGGAGAAGTATGCACTCATAGGAGAGAGACTATGACTCTCGTCCCGGTAACCTACAAGGGAGGGATCTACCAGCACGATACGATTATCGACCTGATCGAGGATCTTGGGGGATATATCGTCCAGAAACACATCATCGCTGCGGAGGTCGTGCTCCAGTGCTTTGTTCCCCGGGATGACATCGAGCATATCAGCAGGATCGCAAAGCCGCTCTTCGGGGAAGTGACCGATTCTCCACTCGTGGGTACGGAGATTGCCGTTGTCAGCATGAGCCTCGAGATCCATCACCTGCCCCATCCATCCTGCGATTTCGCAGAATATGCGAGGAGGATTGGGGCAAAGACCAATATGGTCAGTCCGGCTCGCGGGCCGGGAAAGAGGATCTCCCAACTGAGCGACGAAGAACGCGATGTGATCAACGAACACGATATCGCCGTTCTTGCATTCGGTAACTTCGAGTCATGCATTGAGTACAAATGGCCTGCCCTGCGCAGGGGTATAGAAGTACCGATAATCGTGATGGGTGGTCCCGACACAGAAACCCTGAAACGGATAATCCATCCCGCTGCCGACGGGTACGTGGGGAATGTCGGCAGGTTCATGCGCCGGGGCAAGACAGAGGAAGAGATTGGGATTCTTGAAAAGATTGTCGCTGAAGTTACAAGGGTCATCGAGATGAAGAGGGAGGAGATTGCAAAAGACCCACTTTCAGTTTCACCTGCCCGGCTGATGGATCTGATCCGGGAGCATGTCCCTGCCATCCATGATGTAACCTCCCCTACACCCCTCACCGTCCAGATGGAGGGGCTCAGGGTCAAGTTGCCGTATGATACATTTGCCGGTGACATACGGGAGATAGAGATCGAAGACGGGATAACCGTTGCCGATGTTGCCGGGGTTGTTCCCTCCCGGATGCGGGACTATATACTCGTAAAAATTCTGCCCTTTTCAGAGACGAATACGGTGGTATGATGGAAAAAACAACGAAAGCTATGTTTGAGGAGCGGCTCGCGGAGATCGTAGCGCGGGGCGCAGATGTCACTGCAGAAGAGTGGATGCAGGCAATCGAAGAGGAATATGGGCGCGTCCCGCTTATTTTCAAACGGATGGGAGAGAGACCTGAGGTCCTCATATCCCATCTTCTCTATAAGGGGACGGTGGCCCAGACCAGTCCTCTCGATCCAAAATATGTAGAACTAATCAGCCTTGGGGTGGGAGCCGCACTCAAATGCCCACATTGTACCGGTTACCATATGCAGGCTGCACTCAAAATGGGTGCAAGCAGGGAAGAGATCCTCGAGGTGATCCTACTGGCAGGTATGATTGCCAACTCATCGGTGCTCGCTAACTCCTATCGTATATTTGACGAGAAGCTGGAACGCTGCTTACCCTGTGAGACAAAAAGTATGAAAAGCATAAAACCCAGAAAAAAACCTGCTTCGAAACCAAAGACACGTTGATTGTACAAATGCTGGGATTACCCGGCCCTACTTTTTTTTTCATCCAGGGTCATTTTTTATATAATTGAACAGGATTGTGGGGTAGTACTGTTTCAATGACGGAGAAACGGAGGGGCGGCTTTTCGCCAGAACGGATGAATGGTTTGCCCATCGGGGACTCATGGTGAGCCCCCTGCCCGGAGGATCGAGGATGGACTCTCAGACTTGTCAGTGAATTTCTTGGAGGTATGTAGATAGGTTCATATCCGGATCGCGCAGATTATTCTCAGCAGAGCTCTGGTTATAGAAATTTTTTGACCGCAAAAACGAAATTGGAGGGGTGCATGAAAAAATTTCCATCCTGTTCGATTCTTCATCATTAATTCGTTTTTGCGGGATCGAATCCTATAAATGGCGACTCCGGATAGAATTATGTGAGAAGAATGATCTGAAACCGCATTCCGGTTTGGGAACAGGAAAAAATCATGAAATCAATAATTCTTGCGGGAGGTGTCGGGACGAGACTCTGGCCTCTCTCCCGGGAATATTACCCTAAGCAGTTCATCCAGCTGGATGGGCATTCCCTTTTCCAGAAGACGTATGAACGGGCAACTCTCCTTTCGGATCCCGAGGGGATATTTGTAGTAACTAATAAAATCCACCAGTATCTTGCCCGTAACCAGATAGAAGAGATGGGATTTGCCATATCTGACGATCACCTGCTCGCAGAAACGGAAGGAAAAAACACGTTACCCGCCATCGCATGGGCGATGCAGCGTGTTCGTTCCATTTCATCATATGCAACCGCTGTGGTTTTCCCGAGCGATCACCTTTTGGGAGAGAATGCACTGGATCAGATCCGGGCCGCAGAACCACTTTCGGCAAAAAATATCGTTACATTCGGTATCAAACCAGACTCACCTCATACAGGATATGGGTATATTAAACCGGGACGACCGCTTCCCTATGGTGCGATGGTCGAAGAATTCAGGGAGAAGCCCGATGAAAAGACCGCACAGGAATACGTCAGGAACGGGTATCTCTGGAACAGCGGGATTTTTCTATTGTCTGTCGGTTCTTTCTTTTCAGAGCTGAAAAAATATCGTCCTGAACTTTTCGAAGCATTCCGTGAGGGACACATCCCGGACTATGCGCAGCTTGAATCAATTTCTATCGATTACGGACTTCTGGAACAATCAAAAAAAGTTGCTGTTGTAACACTTGAGACAGAATGGAGTGATCTGGGAACCTTCACGGCACTCTACGAAGTAGAGAAACATGACCATGAGGGCAATCTCGGCAAGGCAGAGTATTTTTCAGCAGAGAACAACTTCGTGCATGCGCCGGGCAAACATGTCGGGCTAATAGGAGTCCATGATCTCATAGTCGTCGACACCCCTGATGCGCTCCTTGTATGCGACAGGAGCCACTCGGAGCTGGTAAAACGACTCGTTACAAGGTATAATGAACGAAATGATCCGGTTACGAAATTCCACCGGCAGGTGCACCGGCCATGGGGATCTTACACGATTCTCGAGGAGACCGTAATCTATAAGATTAAACGGGTCAGTGTCAAACCCGGCCAGAAACTCTCTCTCCAACTGCACCATCACCGGAGCGAACACTGGGTTGTAGTGCGAGGGACTGCTGAAGTCGAACTTAATGGAGAGATCAAACTTCTCAGGCAGGGCGAGAGCACGTTTGTCCGAAGTGGAACGAGGCATCGGTTGAAGAACCCGGGGGTTATCCCCCTTGAAGTTATTGAGGTACAGCTCGGGGAGTATCTTGAAGAGGATGACATCATACGGTTCGATGACGACTATGGAAGGAAATAATTTTTAAAGAAATCATCGACCCTCACTGAAGGGACTGTCAGACTTTTGAGATGAAGCATTCAGGCTATTTTTTCTATCATTTTTGCAATCCTAACAGCCGTACAATGGAGCGGTAAAAAACCACCCGGAACGTAGGATTTTGGAGTATAAACCATATACTGCTATACGTTAATGTGAATTTTTCCGGAACGGAAAGTAAAGATTGATAAACCATCTTATTTTTTCGTCTTACCGTACTTTTTCGCATATCGTAATTCTCTTCCTTTACTGGACTGAACGAGGAATTTTTTGCCGTTGCCGATGAGATCGGTTCTTCCGGCTGCTGTCAGTCCTTCGATAACCAGTCCCCGGTTACCCGGATCACGATACTGCATCAACGCACGCTGGATCAACTTTTCCTGACCCTTCGGTACATGAACCGGCTCCAGGGTGAATGGATTGAGACCGGAATAATACATACAGGTTGAGACACTCATCGGGGTCGGCGTGAAGTCCTGTACTTGTTCGGTGTAGAGATGAGAGTCGTGAATGTAAACCGCGAGCTCGATCATGTCATTGATCGAGCATCCCGGATGTCCTGACATGAAGTAAGGTAGAAGATATTGCCGCTTCCTTTTGCCGTGCTGCAAAGTTTCAAAACATTCGCAGAACTGATCGAAAACTTTAGCGTCGGGTTTGTTCATTAAATCTGTGACTTTTTTTACTGTATGTTCAGGTGCGACCTTGAGATGGCCTGAAACGTGATGGTCACAGAGTATTTTAAGATAGGAGTCTTCCCCGAGTGCGAGGTCATAGCGGATGCCGGAACTGACAAAGACCTTTTTCACACCCGGTATTTCACGGAGTTTTTCCAGAAGGGCTACCTGATACTGATGGCTCGTTCTCAGGGTTTTACATGCAGGGTTGCACCGTTTGTCCCTGCACGCCCCGTATTTTTCCCAGAGATCACACGAGAGGCGGTACATGTTTGCGGTCGGACCACCGATATCCTGAACAATACCTTTAAATTCGGGCATCCTCGTCATTCGGGTTACTTCACGGATGATCGATTCACTGCTCCGGCTTTGGATAATTCTGCCCTGGTGATGGGTGAGGGCGCAGAACGAGCACCCTCCAAAACATCCCCGGTGACTTGTGACGGAAAACTGAACTGTTTCAAGCGCAGGGATAATATGTGTGTACGAGGGGTGTGCCCGGCGGGAAAATGGGAGATCATATATATGGTCGAGCTCGCGAGTCGACAGGGGCTGCGCCGGCGGATTCTGGATGACAATGGTCTTCGGGTGTGGTTGAGCTATTGTTCTGCCACGGACGGGATCCTGTTCGTTATAATGCAATGCAAAAGCGCGGGCGTATGCAGTTTTATCCTGTGCAACATCGACGAAACCTGGAAGTTCGACGATCTCTCTCGGCCGATGACTACGCCATTGGGCATATTCGATGGTGAAAGCAGTTCCCCTTAAATCTCGTACAGAAATGATATGTTCACCTGACGCAAGTCGACCCGCAATCTCCACCACCTGACGCTCTCCCATCCCAAAAACGAGAAGATCCGCCGGAGTATCTGCAAGGATCGACTGCCGCACACGATCCTGCCAGTAATCATAGTGGGCGAACCTTCGCAGGCTCGCCTCGATACCTCCGACGATAATCGGCGTGTCGGGGAAAAGTTCATGCACCTTATTGGTATAGACTATCGTTGCCCGATCTGGTCGCCTGAGGATGCCTGCCGGAGAATAGACATCGTCACTCCGTCGTTTGCGATTGGGGGTTAAGTTGTTCACCATGGAGTCGACATTTCCGGAGGAGATACCGAAGAACAGTCGTGGTTTCCCAAGTTTCGCGAAATCAGCGGGAGATTTCCAGTCTGGCTGGGCAATGATCCCTACGGTGAATCCTGCATCCCACAGGACTCTTCCTATCAGTGCAGTCCCAAAAGAAGGATGGTCAACATATGCATCCCCGGTCACCAGAATGATGTCCAATTGCTGAATGCCGAGTTTTTCCTTTTCTTCGGGAGACAGAGGAAGAAATCCGGGTTGATCCATCATAGAATGCAGAAAATATAAGAATAAACGGACTCAGGTATCTTTCATGAAGACGGGCGGCGGGTCAGATCGCGGATGATTTCAGCAAGTCCTCCCGGCAGATCATCCATTTCTTCCGATTCCTCGTTCTCACCAGGTTCATCCTCATTTTTGCCATCATCAACGTCATCAGGAATATACTCTTCTTTTCCAAAAACCGGGAGATGAACCTGGGTCTTCTTATCAAACTCCCGGCGCGCAGAAAGGCCGGTGAATTCCAAAACAACCGCTTCAACAATGAGATATGTAATTGCTTTTTCTCTGAGACAGCCCGTCAGTGCATGACCGGAACGGCCCACCGAGGCATGATAATGAATGTGCGGTCCTCCATCCTCGCCCGGATAGATAGTACCTATTCCAAAAACTTCCCAGCCACCTTCAAACATAACAAAATGGGGAACCGGCGGGATTACCGGCTCTTCTGGTCCGGTAACCATCCTTCCCTCCATAAGGGCACCAAGGAAAAGGATCGACCCTGCATAGACAGACTTGTCATTGATAAACTGGCGCAGAGAGACCAGCAGGTCCTCGCCATCATCAATCCGCACGACAAAGACCCTTCCGAGCTGGCCCTCCGTATATTGCATAAGATCAATTTTCCTTTTTTGGTATTCATATGGTTTGTGCGGGTTTATACCTTCTACGGCACTTGATAGTAGTCTTGAATTTACAGGAACTCCTTGACAGGAACCGAGTATAATTCATGGCGGAAAACTAGAGAGAGATGGGGGGGTGACCTTATCTCCCCCCGGCGCCTCCACCCCCGAACCCGCCTCCGCCTCCAAAGCCTCCACCCCCGAATCCGCCTACGCCGGCTCCCCCGTGACTTGGAGGTGTGAAGTGCATAAGAGGAATGAATGCGTAACTCATGCCCACTACTCCCAGAGGTACACCAGTTTCCGCAATACGGATATCAAGCGCCTTCATCGCCTTCTCCACTTTGTCTCCTACGCCGAGTGCCGTGCCATATACCAGCCATTCGCCCCACATCGAAAGATCCTCGGGCGCATATTTCTGGATCATTGCCATATCAGAGAGAAAACGGGTGAATGCATCCCATTCAAGTTTTTCTTTGAACCGATCGTCTTTCCAGTGCCCAAAAAGCGTAGACGGGGCAGAAACGGCGATCAACGCTTGTACAATGACGATCGCCCAGAGCACAACCGCGGGACCTATAATTGATAACTGAGCCGGTATGCCAAGAGCGAGGATCAGGGTAACGGCAAACATTGCGATGCCGGTAAGCAGGAATGGCAGCAGGTGATCCCGACCGTCAACCATATACTGTAGGGCAAGGGTCTTATCCACCCGCCCGGTTACATCGGTGAGCGTTCGCTGATATTTCAATGCCTTTTCTTCAGCGGGGCTGCTTGTTTGTGCACTGCGTGCGAGCGCTTCTATTCTTGCCGTATCAAAAACGCCATTTTCTGACACAAGTTCAAGGAATCCAATCACGCGCTGTTCATAGGGATCGGTCGTCGCACCGGATAGCAAGCGAATTTCGATTCCCTTTGGTTCGCCCTTATCAGTGATCGAGATAATCTTTCTCCGATGGAGATCGAGCAATGTAGCATAGTAACCATCTTCATCGAAATCAAGCGCATCGCCTTTGAAAAGCAGGTTAACCTGCCAAGGTTTGAGTGCGGGATTGGGAATTGTGCTTAGATATTCGGGTACTGTGTACGCCTTCTCCCTTCCATACCAGTAATAAATGGCTATTAAAAAAACCGGAACCAGAATAACCGCAATTTTGGCAAGAATGTTCAGCAGATTTGCTACAATGTAAGGAAGATTATACCAGAAATTTGCAGTAACTGTTCTTCCCTTGATATCGGTTACTTCCGTCCTGAATCCCGGAACCTGAAGGAGGCCGTCTGCAGAGGTCAGAAATTCAACGGCCAGATTTTCATCGGCTCCTATAGTGCCAGTGATAAGGTAAGCATCGCCAACTTTCGCCGTGTTCAAAGCAGGGGGATACACAAAGACCTGCTCGACTTTACTCGCTGGAATTATGATTCTGATGTTCTGGTAGGGAACATGGCCGGCTCCTGCGAATTTCAGGTTCAGATGCGAAGAAGTACTGTCGTATTCAACAGGAGGGTGAAGTAAATATGTATATGCGACGGTATACGTACCTGCGTTATAATAATCTGGCTTGAATATTCCGACTTCATTGTTTTCTGCAAGATTTCCGATGGTCACTTTCAAAGGGCTGTCTCCCTGAACGCTGGAAACATAGACATTTCCCCCCTCATCCTTAGCATAACCGATAGTTCCGGAAGGAGGGTCGGCAGATACAAATTGCACAGATGGACCTGAACCTGCACTAAAGGTGAGAGGGGCCTCCCATGAACGAAAAAGCATGCGGTATTGACCCGATGTTCTGACATCATAAGTGTATCTTTCGGTAAGAGTTCCATTTTCATACAGTACCGCATCATATGAGTCCACAACGAGGTTGCCCACTAACAGTGGTGGAACCACGGTGACGAGAACCAGTCCGATTAAGCCTAAGACCAGACTCGCGATGACGATTACCGCCAGTTGTTTTGTTTCACTCACGGTAATTACCCATTAAAACTCAATCTTCGGCGGGGTTTTGATAGATTCTTCAAACTGCAGGTACTCGAGCTTGATAAGCCCGACGAGGTGTCCGATGAATTTTGATGGGATCGTGTCCATCATCGTGTTGAACTCCTGCGAGATATTGTTGTAGGTGTATCGCTGGCGGGCGATCTCTTCTTCAATACTCTTCACAGAATCCATAAGACTGGTGACGGTCGTGTTGGTCTTCAGGTCAGGATAGTTTTCTGCAACTGCCAGAAGGCGCCCGAAGATCGAACGGGATTCGGCTTCAACCTTGTTCAGGTCTCCGGGGGAAGCGGTTGCCACGCTCGCCCGCATTGCAGTAACCCGTTCGAATGTTTCTTTCTCGAACTTCGCATAACTTTTCACCGCACCGAGCAGCTGGTCGATCATGTCTAGCCGTTTTTTCATCGCCACACGGATCTGGCCAAGGGTTGCTTCAGAGGAATTTCTAAGGCTATAGAAACGGTTGTAGATTCCCACTGCCCATAAAACCAGTCCGATGATGACCAAGACGATAACGCCCAGGATAATCCACCCAATGATAGTTTCGAGCATTGTATCTCAGAGTAATGATGATCGTTCAAAAAGATAAGTTGATTGGGAAGGGGCGCAAGATTATCGGAAAATCAGGGAAAAAGAAGCAGGGGATTAGTTAAGTATGAGCGACCCTACGACACGAAGTTTGCCCCCTTCGAGATAATGGAGGACGATCCGCGCTGCCGGAGGATATATGAGCGCTTTTTCCATAGAAAGGGTAATTTCCGGCATCCGCCAGTCAGTGCCGAAGGATACTTTTTCGAGCCGTGATGGCAGGAACTGCATCCAGTGACCGGTATAAATCACCATTCCTTCTTTCAACGGCGATGGCCAATACTTTACGAGCTGCGCTTTCCCGGAAATTTTTGTGGAAAATTTTATTGCGGGATCATTCGTCAGGACATATCCCCGATCCAATTCCTCCGCATCAAGGTTTTTCAGGGCAAGACCAACCCTGTCTCCCGTTTCTGCATAATCTGCATCGTCATCATGTTTCTGGATTGAGCGGATTTGGGCAGTTTTTTCTGTGGGGAGGACTTTCAGGGTATCGTGTTTTTTTATGACTCCCTGAGCCACACAGCCAAGGACGACAATCCCAACTCCTTTCACATTAAAGTTGTGATCAATCGGGACTGCACCGTTGCCGCCCGTAGTCTTCATCGTATGATGATTGGTAATCTCGACAGCGATATCGAGGATCTTTTCCCGCAGTCCGACGATATCTTCAGTAATTGCCTCATACTGCTCGACGACCGTTCCTTTGATGAGAGGAGCGATCTGGTCGGGGGTAATGTAGTTTTTCAGAATAAGGAATCCTGTTGATTTTCCCGCACACTGGAGCATAAGAACAGATTCTCCAAAAGAGGAATTAATCTCATCAACGACCAAAATTATTCGGTCCGCAAGGGATATCGCATAAAAGAGCGAGGATAATTTTTCCGGATACCTCGTTGGTTCGATGAGAGTGACTGTTGCGTCACCCTTCTTCATATTATAAAATGTGATGTCGCTGGTTGTTCCCTTCTTTCCCAGATCTTTGGCATAGTCCGGTGGTGCGATGACAGCGACAGTGATATTAGACATAGAAAAAGATATTGGATGTCTGGAAATAAGAGATTTTACACAACACAAAAAAATTTAAGATCACATGCTTGGTCATCTGATAACGCAATTATTGTCTTTTTTTCTTCTTACTTTTATGATTGAAAACCGGTTGGGATTGTTTTTCAATATACTGTTCGATATTTTTCCGTTTTATTATAAGCGCAAAAATGAGGATAATTCCGCAACAAGATAAGAATATCCCTACTTTGTAATCAAGAGGATCAAAATTAAACCTGACTTTTTTTGTGCCGGATGGTAATTTCGTTCCGATCATATTTCCGACGGACTCCGCGTCAGCACCGTTTATTTTCCAGCCCGGATAATAGGCGCCCTTTAAAACTACCACATCGCCTTGTGATAAATCTCCGGAGGTAATTACTTCGTCCGGGGAAAATTTTTCAATTGTTAAAGGATATATCTGGTTGTTACGAATGAAAAAGGCATTAGGTAGCACGTGGTCGGGTTGGTAAACTGATATATTTTTTACTTTGAAGGTATACTCAGGTAGATTTTGATTTCCATTTTCGAGATACTGTGTATCAATAATATAATCGGCACTGAAATAGGTCACGTTTCCTAATGTATAGCTTAACATAGGGATTGTTTTAAGATAATATGCCTGATAGAGATTCATCGGATGGATATGATTGACAACATCCCAATACGTGAAATCCATATGTTGGACCGCCCATCCATTTTCAAGCACCCATATTTGAGCATTTTCTGATGGGCGTTTTTTGATCTCCTGGATAATATCAATAGCGGGGCTCTTTTCAAATTGCGGTGAAAATATAGTTACAAATCCTATGTTCCCTACAAGAACTAAAAAAATGCTGACAAGAAGTATACCGCAAAAAATTTGATTGTTCGCACTTTTCTTTATATTATTTCTTATAAAAATAAAAAAAACGATCAGAAGAATACCAGCGAGAAGGAGTTTTATCAGATTGTCTTGAACAGGAATGCCATTAATGTAGAGAATAAGGAGTATATTTACGGCAATTGCAAAAATAAAAAAATAGACGATATTCCTGAATGATCCTCGCTGCAAATACAAAAGCGCAATGAAGTTCCCGACCAGGATTACCGGTATTAATGCTTCAATTGTAATGGTTTGCTGATAGGGTAATTCCAGCAACTTAACAAAGGCTATTCCAGCTACTCCGACAATTATCCCTCGCTTTTGTTCGGGCGATAATTCAAAATCTTTTCTGTTTTTAATTTTATCAAATAATACTACTACTCCATACAGGGCAAGGAAGAGAACTATTGGCAAAAGTGCACCAAAAATACGTCCAGGGACCCGGAAATTATTTACAAATGGCACAAAATGAATAAATGATAGTACCGTTCTACCTCCATCAGCCCAAACAATAGAAAAAAGAAATGCAAAATACGAAGGGATTGTAATTTCTTTTTTTCCATAAATTAATCCGATGATCATCAGAAAAATCGGAATTACACCAACCATAACCGTTGTTTCTTCTTTGGAAAAACTTGGGGTAATACCAGTTCCGACGACAAACGATCCGAGATCGTTTTCCATCGCACCTCCCCCTTCGAGAGGATCGATTATATCCTGTCTGTTTATCGAACCGGATACTCCAAAATCCGGAACAAATTTTATTGAGAATAACAATGTTGTCAGAATAAGAGAAAGCACAAGGAAATACAAGATTTTCCTCGACAGTTGTTTATTTAATATATAATATAAACAGAAGATAAGGACCATCAGATAGGCGAACACAAAATAATAGATATTTCCCGTGAAATATATCAGGACAGACACAATCGAGAGGAGAGATACGTTGAGAATCGTTGCTTCATTAAAAACAACAATTTTCAAAAAGAAATAATAGAGCAGCGGAATCCAGGCAATCCCATAGAGAAGAAGATGGTGCCCGGTTTCAAGCCTTCCAAAAATTATTCCTGAAAATGCAAAAAATAATGAGAAAATCATTATCAAATTGTAATTCTTTGTGAGCAGACTGCCCAGTTTAAAAAAAGCAAAATAGGCAATCAGAATATGCAATAGGATAATAAAATTTACAATAGAAAGCTCTTTGAAAATGAGATAAAAAGGAAAGGAGAGCAAATAGTATTTATCACTATTCGGACTCGCAATCAGGGGAAATCCCCCTGCCCACAAATTGTTCCAGGTTGTGAAATAATTATCATTTAAAAGCGAAAAATACATTGAATTGGCGTAAATATCATGCCATGCGCCAATAAAGGTCTCATTGAATGGAAAAAACGATGCATAGAATATAATTAATAAAAGTAATGGAACTAAAAGATAAACGAGGTTATTTGGAGAGAAATTTTTTAATGATTTTTTTATATGATTAATAATAATCATGAAATATGCCTTGAAGAGACAGATTAAATAAACTTTCTAAAAAAAATTTCCCGCATAACTGAATATTAATTCAGATAATTTTTTATCATTTCATATGAGCGGAATGTCCATCTTATTTATACAAAACGAGGCAAATAACTGTAATTGATTTGGGTATCATCAGAATCTCTTTGATAATAATTAAATTGGGTAATTTGAATGCACTTTGATCTAACCGTGATAATTCCCACTTTTAATGAAGAGGAAAACATCGAAAGAATGATCGTCGCGGTTGACGCGATCTGCAGGTCAAATAAAATTTCTGAAGAAATTCTTGTCGTAGATGACAGTTCTGACGACCACACAATTACTATTGTAAGAAGACTGATGGGTGATTATCCTATTCTCCACCTTCTCATCCGTAAGCGGAATCCAGGACTCTCCCCGTCTATTTATGACGGAATAAATAACGCCAAATCAGATTTGGTACAGTGCATCGACTGTGATTTTTCGCATCCACCTGAAAAAATCCCGGTTTTTTACCGTCTTCTCAAAAATGAAGACTTCGATATGGTTATCGGCAGTCGCTATGTTCAGGGGGGTGAAGTAGTTAACTGGCCATTGATGAGGAAAATGCTTTCATCGGGTGCAGCACTTCTTGGTCGTCTTCTCATCCCGCATATTAAAGATTCAGGGAGTGGATTTTTTGCAATTAACCGATGTATTCTGGAAGATACTCTTCTTTCACCCCGCGGCTTCCGGATGGGGTTTGAAATCCTTGGAAAATCTCGCTGGACACGGGTACAGGAAATCCCTATCGTTTTCAAGGACAGGGAGCTTGGACACAGCAAACTGAAGGGAAGAATTATATATGATTTTCTTGTCCAGTGTGGTTCAATACTCCACTATAATTTCATTGCAGGGAAAAGTGATAACATCATCCGTGCATGGAAGATCTTCCTGTACAGATAAGTTCTGTGGATCAAGATACATTCAAAGGATGGCCTGAATGAAACGGAGCAGAATTATCAGCATTGTGCAGGGAATTATTGCGTTAACAATACTGTTGCTGCTTATCGGTTCTATTGATTCCCAGCTCACCTTTTCACTTCTGGCGCATCTTGATTTTCGGTTTATACTTCTTGCGGGTTTATGTTACTTTTTAAACAACCTCTTGATGGCATACCGTATTAAAAAGATTTTGTTTGCGATGGGCGAGAATATCAGATTACGTGTAGTATTCTTCTCTCATATGGCGGGAATGCTTCTTTCGGATTTTACTCCGGCACGGAGTGGATATTTGTATGTGGCTCTCGCATTGAATGAAAATGATGTGCCACTGGAGACGGGAATCGCTACTATTACCAGCACGTATCTTTATGACCTCGCATTTAAGATGATTGCTGCCATCCTCGGAGCATATTTCCTTTATTCTTTTATTTTTGCCAATCAACTCAGTTTTGCCATCATCGTAACGTTCCTTCTTATCCTGGGAGTAGTTGCAGGATATTTTATGGTTATGTATCCGGGACAACGGATCAAGGCATTCCTGCAAAAGAAGGAATTTTTTAATAAAATCCTGGTCTTTGGGGAACGGAGCCGCTCTATTCAGAAATATGCCCCATTTATTCTCACCATTACTCTTATGGGGTGGATCCTGCGTGGACTCCAATGGTTCCTGATTGCACTCTCCATACGTGAGATCTTTCTCTCGCCTGTCGATGCCCTGCTCCTGAATCCATTGCTGACCCTGTTCTCCCTCATCCCACTCACTCCCGCGGGGTGGGGTATTCAGGAAGCCGGTATTGTTTTTGTCTTTACTGCAATAGGCATTGGAGTTGCCGTTGCAACGTCATTTGCCCTTCTAACACGACTGGTTGAGGTGGGGGTCGATCTTCTTGGTATGAAAAAACTTCTCGTGAAACCATGGAAAAACGAGGATCTTTTGTCCTTCTACAATACGATTGAAGGGGACATTGATGAAAAAGCTTTTAATTCCGATTTACTGGTCCAACGGTACTTCCAGAGAAGAAAAACTGAGATAATAAATACTACCCTAGAGGTTCGGTCTGATCAGGTCGTCATTGATATAGGATGCGGGAGTGGTGTACAGCTCAAAGAAATCGAGAGAACCGGATATGCACTCGCAATCGGCATTGATATCAACATGAATGCGATTCGATTTGCACGGGAAAGATCCCTCCCTAATACTGAATTTATTATCGCCGATGCACATTACCTCCCCATCAAGTCATCGAGTACTGACAAGATCATCTGTGCGGAGATTATTGAACACATTAAGAGTCCTCACTATCTTGTTGACGAAATGGCCAGAGTCCTGAAGCAAGGCGGTGCGGTAGTTATCACCACTCCTAATGATAGATCCGTCTGGGGGATCTATGAACTTCTCTGGGATCTATTCGGGAGGGGCAGGAATTATGGAGAGACGCACCTGAGATTTTTCTCCGAATCTGGTCTGCGCAATAATTTCTCTGCCTTTTCAGAATGCACAACAAAGACGATTTTTTTTGTTTCCCCACTTTTCGCACTCACAAACAGTAATCGGTTGCTGGAAATCGGGAGAAAATTGGATCGAACGTTTGAGCGTTTGGGTCTGGGTGTTTCGCTCGTGTTATATGCCAGAAAATAAACGCATACTCTTTCTCCATTAAAAAACTGGCAGGCATTCCATTTTTTCCTTACTGCGAAGTAAGAAGATAAATACCCGTGCGCTCAGTATCGATTCGTGCATTTTCGGTAAGCCATAGAAGAGCATCCCCTTGTGGATCGGCAGCTGAAATATCACCGGTTACGATATAGAATATGCTGCTGTTTCCCTTCGTCAGGTATATATTTTCAAGGTCTGTTCGGTTGGTTGCACCATATTCAATTGTTTTGTCAGTTACATTGGAATAATAATAATTCATTGGTACTGACACATAGCTGGGAACAAGAACGACAATATCACCATCCGTGGTTTTTGCCTGAACAATTCCTGCAAATCCCCGCCAGTCCTCTTTTGTATAATTGGAGTAATATTCTGCGAGAAGAGGGGCATTGATAGCAAAAATCAGGATCAGGGTGATGTAGATTAAATTCCTGTTCGGAACAAGCCGGAAAATGATCGGATAACTCAAAGCAATGAGGACAAAAAAAACAGGAAGGAGATAGATAAGATATCGGGGATTCATTGTCATTTTTGACGATATCAGGACACTGATCACGATTGGAAGAATAAGAAACATCGCAGAAAATAGACACTTGGTCCTGTCCTTAGTATACAGGAACACAAATCCCCCAATCATCAGAACGAGATAAATGAAGGCAATAATCGAGTTTAATGAGGAATACCCTCCTGAAAATCGGATAAACGTTTCCTGTATAAGGGTTGGCCCAAGCACCCCATACGTTGGGGGAGTCCCGGTGAGCCTGAAAAAACGTTCCCCGACAATAAAGAGGAGAGGAAGGGTCAGGATAAGCGTTGTACAAAATGCTATCAAAAGATTTTTTGCCCGGCGGATGTCCTTTTTCATACCGCCTGCTCTCATAATTACAGCATGAAGATAGATAACACCCAGCCCAACGAAAACATAGTAATGCGTCCAGAAAGCGATTGCTGAGGTAAGCCCGAATATCACCCACCAGGTGATGTTATCGGTTCGAAGGGCATATAAATAAAATAAAATTACGAGGGAGAAAGCAAAAAGGACCAGTGAATATGAGTACGCTTCCTGGGAATAATAGATACCAAAATACGAGACGGTCAGAAGCGCTGCACTAATAATACCTACGTTCCTATCGTGGAACTCCTTGCCTATCAGATAAAAAACCGGGATGGTGAGAATTCCCAGCAGAGCTGGAACTGCACGCAGCACGAACTCACTCTGGCCGAAAACAAGCATGAGATGCTCGATCCAGTGAAACAACGGTGGGTGGAAATCCACATTCCGGCTGATCTCCCAGATCTCGAAAAAACCGGGTTTCGACCAGTTAAGGGTGGTTGCTTCATCGAGCCAGAGGGAGTTAAAGCTCAAATGATAAAAACGGAGGATTAAACCGACAGTCGTCAACGTTATCAGAATTTGCGCATATCGGCTGTGGGATAGAACTGCATTAATATTTTTGAATGTGAGATCCCTGAATGATCGGACCGGTGAGATAAAATCTCCATCGAGATTTAAGGGCAGATCCTGTCCTAATTTTTTTTCCTTTCCAGGACGATCACGTTTCTTTACCATTGCGCTCAGGTACTATTTCGTAAATAATCTCATAAAGATTATTCCATTCACGCAATTCTTCAAAGATTCCTCGGGAATATCAAAAATATTAAAATTCAACGATTTTTTGATATGACCAATTCATCAGGAATCCGATTTCAGGATTACCGGAGATTTAAGAGCTTCGAGAAGTTCTTTTGTACTGGTCACCACAACTGATGATTCTTCAAGCATGAGATTTACCTTTTCATGATCTCCGGATCTCCGGAAATCTGTTCGTAATCCAATAACCTTTTTCCCGAGTGAGGATGCGTACCCCATCTCCCATGCAGTTCCCGAATCTGCATCTGCACCATCAATGATGGCAAGAAGGATATCCGCGTTTTTGAGTGCATTCAAATTATTGCTAAAGATCCGTCCCTGTTCTTCATTGTTTCTTGTTTCCGAATCATCGCTTGTTTCCTGAGGCAGGAAGACGTCGAAAAAATTTTCCTTTAATAATCTGGCAATTGACAGATTATACGTCCGTTCTGCATCGGAAAAAAGCGGTGCTGCCAGATAAATGCGGTACTGTGAAAAAGTCGCTACATCCATCGCAGCAATATGAGGGAATTTCATAAGAAATACGCCGCGGCCTGCCCTCTTCGGGGGTTCGTTACCGACGCTACCATAATACGTACTCGTCACACCACATGTCGGTGATGAGTTGACCCCCAAAATACAAAGGGGTTGACCACGCAACGTGATGATTCCACGGACCTCTTTTTCCAGAGTTTCGATCAGACTGAAAAATTTCGGGGAATTCAATCGTTCCAGAAATGTTCCCGGGGTGTGATTTGCCCCCAGATACTGTATCTCCGGACACGGCAGCGGTACCATTTCGATCCTGAATTTGTCACACCGTTCTTTACAATGTTCGAAAAGAACGATATCCGAGGCTTTTGTAATCCCATCTGCACGTAATGCAGGATCAAGAATGCAGGGGCTGCAGAGTACATACATTGATACATGGTGTGCACTTACACATGATCAATGACACCGCTGTATGCCTATAGGGATAACAGCTGTGACCCGCGGAAGTGTACAGTCAAAAAACTTGAAAAAGCTGGTTTTTTAAAAATTTTTAATAAGATTTCACAAATTCCACGAAATACATTACTTCTCGATCCGACTGCCGAACAGGCACTTTCACCGGCAGATAAGAACGCCCGCTCTATCACGGTACTGGATTGCTCCTGGGTAGTGTTAGACACCGGAAAAGTTAGGTCCTGGCGAATCCGCCGGGCGCTCCCCTTTCTCGTAGCAGCAAATCCAGTCAATTTCGGCAAACCGTGCATATTGTCATCTATTGAGGCTCTTGCTGCCGCCTTATTTATCACAGGCGACAGGGAGCGGGCATCAGCTGTTCTCTCGAAAGTCAGCTGGGGAATTCGTTTTCTGGAAGTGAACCGGGAGCCTCTTGATATGTATGCAAACGCAAAGGATAGCACTGACGTAATAAAAATTCAGGAACTCTTTATTTGAAGTTTTTTTTATACGTTTTTTTGGTCAGTTCGATGAAATATATGCAATTTTCTTTGATTTGATTATGAGAAAAATAAAGGGCTAAATATAAGAAATCGAATGTTATAAAGTAACAACAATAAATAATATCTTGTGTATAACACGAGGAGTGGTAATTACTTTGACCGATCCGGGGTTAATTTCAATTTTATGTGTGGATGATGAACCTCTGTTGTTAGAAGTTATTAAAAAATTTTTTGAACGTGAACCCGGATTTTCGGTAAAAACATGTATCACTGCACATGATGCGTTGGAACTTTTGAATACACTTGAGTTTGATGCAATAATATCCGATTACAGCCTTCCTGATATGGATGGTATCAGTTTACTCAGGGAAGTCCGGGGTCGGGGATTTTCTGCACTCTTTATTATTATAACCGGTAAACATCGTGCCCAGGTTGCTATCGATGCGCTAAATGATGGTGCGGATTATTATGTGCAGAAAGGGGGGGGTATTGTTGAGGATATCCCCCAACTCGCTGAATTCATAAGTGAGGGTGTCCGAAAAATACGGGCAAACCATGCATTGCTTGAGAGTGAAAAGATCTATCGTTCAATCATCGAAAACCATCCCGATCTTCTCTCCCGTTTTTCTCCGCAAGGGGATTTATGTTTTGTGAATAAATCATTCACTGATTTCATTGGAATGCAAAACAACGAATGCATCGGAAGCAATTTTTTGTCGCTGATACCACAGGGTGAACACAAAAAGATTCAGGAAATATTATGCAACCTGACTCCAATAAAATCCGGCATATTAATCGAACATAAGATGAGAAAAAGTGATGGTACATATCCAATTCTCCAATGGAATTATCATGCAATTTTCAGCCCGGGGGAGATATTACCGGGTATCAGACTTCAGGCAGGGAGGTTATCGGTGTGGAACAGGTTTTTGAAACCTCATCTCCAAAAAATGAAAATTATATTGAGTCTCTCCCGAAGACAGGTGCGATTATTGAGGAATCCACTGATAACTGGAAAGAATTTGCCAAAACAATTGATATACTCGAGAATCCGGTTTTTGCCATAAACGAAGCGGGAGTTGTTATTGCATGGAATAAAGCCATGGAACAATTGACTGGTTTTGAGACAAAAACAATGATGCATAAGGGAAGTCGCGAGTATGCAATTCCCTTTTATGGCGAACCAAGACCAATGCTGGTTGATTATATCGTCATGTCAGATGATAAAAACAAATCCGTAAAACTCTCAGGGATAAAACAAACGGGGAACTCATTTATCGGTGAAATGGAAACGGTAAAAATTCGTGGAAAACCAATGTACTTATGGGGCAAAGGAACCGCATTGCATGATGAGAATGGTGCATTGATTGCAGCAATAGAAACAATAACAGTCGTTGAGAAGCAGGAGTCAACAATATGTCCCGGGGATTCAGAAAAGGAGACATATATTGGGGGATTATCAAGTCCAACACTCAAAGTCACCGGGGAAAGTTTGCGCGGGGTGAGTGCCGGTGGAAGCTCATCTTCGGGAAGGGGTTATGGTATTTATGCAACAAACCGGCGCCTATTTGTTATCCAAAATCCTGATTTTGATCTATCAAAACCCAGGGGGTTACGGTATGAACCCTTTGGTTTAGACGATCTTTTTGGTACCAAAGCGACCATTGATGACCGCCAAAGGACAATCGATTCTATTGAAAAATTAATGATCTACGAAATTTCTAAAGGGGATCTAAAAACAATAGAACTGATGAATCCTCGTCTGCTTCCCGGATTCCTGACACTCTATAACAAGGCGGGTGAATCGTTCAGAATGTTTATCGATCATAAAACTGCATTTACTCAAATTGAGCGTCTTATAAAATCTTTCTACCCGGAGATTTTACAATTGGAGTAAGTCAAAAGATTATATTCACTTTTTTTTGTTCTTTTGTCGCAGAAAATTTGTTTTCATTTTTTTTTTAAAAAAATTGCTGAGAAAACAATTCAATAGTCTTTATGATTTCACCAGAAGCATTCGGAAAAATTCATTTTCCTTTTCAAAAGGCACGTTTAGGAAATTCCCCTAATAAATTCTCATGATAACATCAACACACAGGTTGGGAGTATCCACATAGTTTTTTTTATACGACCCACCATGTAAGATTGTATGATCAAGGTTGCTATCAATGGTTATGGTACTATCGGAAAGCGCGTTGCTGATGCGGTTGCCGCCCAGAAAGACATGAAGGTGATCGGGGTATCAAAGACCCGTCCAAACGCTGAGGCTTTTATTGCAAAACAGAGAGGCTACCCACTTTTCATTGCGGATATATCAAAAAAAGGTGCATTCGAAAAAGCAGGCCTCACTGTAGCCGGATCCGTGGAAGATATGTGTAAACTGGCTGATGTCATCGTCGATGCTACCCCTGGAGATATTGGTGCGACAAATAAGCCACTTTATGAAAAGCTTGGAAAAAAGGCACTCTGGCAAGGTGGCGAAGATCATGAGATAGCCGGTTTCTCTTTCAACTCTTCCTGCAACTACAAGGATGCAATTGGCAGGCAGTTTGTCAGGGTCGTATCATGCAATACAACAGGTCTTTGCAGGATAATTCATGAAATTGATAAGGAGTATGGCGTGACTCATGTCCATGCAGTCATGGTCAGGAGAGGATCGGATCCCGGTGAGATCAAAAAAGGACCCATAGATGCAGTGGTCCTCGATCCGGTGAGTGTGCCAAGTCACCACGGCCCGGATTTACAGACAGTAATGCCTCACATTTCAATAACTACGATGGCGATGATAGTCCCCACTACCATGATGCACATGCATGCCCTCCAGATTACTACAAAAAAACCTGTGAATCGCGACAGGGTTATTGATCTTATCAAAAACCACCCGCGCCTGGGACTGATTAAAAAGACGCTGGGAATAAAAAGTTCTGCAGAGCTCAAGGAGTTTGCAATGGATCTCGGAAGGCAGCGTTCTGATCTCTGGGAGAACTGTATCTTCGAGGAATCAATTTATGCCAACAAAAATGAACTCTGTTTTTTCCAGGCAATTCATCAGGAGGCCGACGTTGTGGTAGAGAATGTTGATGCAATCCGTGCAATGTTTGGTCTTGAGAAGGATGCGATAAAATCAATAAAAACCACCAACGAAGCGCTCGGATTTTCCCCCATCCAGAATAACCATTAACTTCCATCATATCCCATTATTTTTAATGGATGCGTTCGAGCTTGCAAGCCGGAATACTGTTGAAATAGTTACGGAAGAGGACCTGAGGGCACTTCTTGCGCAATCACATAAAAAAGTCTACGCAGGCTACGAACCCAGTGGAGAAATACATCTCGGCCACCTTGTCACCATCAATAAGCTTGTAGATCTCCAGGCCGCCGGTTTTGAAGTCACCGTCCTGCTTGCCGATCTCCATGCTTTCCTGAACCGTAAAGGAACAATGGAGAAGATCGGGGAGCTCGCTGATTACAACCAGCGTTGTTTCGAAGGGCTTGGCCTGAAGAATGTCAGGTACGTACTGGGATCCGATCTCCAGCTTAACCGGGGGTATGAGATTCTCCTTCTCCAGCTATCCCAGCAGATTACCCTGAACCGGGCAACCAGGAGCATGGATGAAGTAGGGAGACAGATGGATCATCCGACTGTTTCACAGATGATATACCCGATCATGCAGATGGCAGATATTGCCACACTCGGTGTCGATGCAGCGGTAGGCGGTATCGATCAACGGAAAATTCATATGCTTGCCCGTGAGCACCTGATCAACTTCGGATACAAAGCTCCGGTCTGCATCCACACACCAATCCTTAACGGGCTTGATGGGAAAAAGATGTCATCTTCGCAGGGTAACTATATCTCTGTGGCCGATACGGAAGAAGAAATCCGGAAAAAATGCCAGAAAGCGTTTTGCCCTCCGGAGATTCCGGAGAATCCCATTCTGCAGATATTCCAGTACCATATTTTCCCACGGCTCCCGAAGATTACCATCAGAAGACCGGAAAAATTCGGGGGTGACCGGACGTTCATGAGCTATGTCGATCTCGAGGCATCATATGGAAAGGGAGAGGTACACCCGCTTGATCTCAAGAAATCCTGTGGGGAGTCCCTTGTCGAGATACTTGCCCCGGTACGGGAGTACATTCGATAAGGTATGAAAACCCCTATAACTGGCTGGTGACTCGCAGTGAGTTTAGAAAAACGACAGGACCAATTCGACAAGAAACTGGAAGAGATGGGTGTCCGCATAAAGGACGCCAACCAGTTCAAAGTCTCCGAAAATGTTTTTGACGATGTTACACTTCTTGCACTCTATAAGCTCGTCAATAAAAAGTGGTTGTCAGTTATTGGTGGATCTATAAGTACGGGAAAAGAGGCCAACGTATTTTACGGTGAGCGCGATGGCAAAGGGGTTGCCATTAAGATCTATCGGATCCGAACGGCGAATTTCACAACGATGAGCTCCTACATTGTAGGCGATCGCAGATTTTCCCGTGTGAAAAAATCCCGAAAAGAGCTTGTCTTTGCCTGGACAAGAAAAGAGTTTTCAAATCTTGCACGGGCTTACGAGGTTGGTATTGCAGTTCCCGAACCACTTGTGTGGGATCGTAATATCCTTATCATGTCATATCTGGGAGAAAATGAGATACCTTACCCTCAGCTAAAAAATACTGATATTGAGGATCCGGCAGAGATTTATGCAATAATCATGAAGTATATTGATATTCTTTACAAAAAGGCTGAACTTGTCCATGGAGATCTGAGCGAATTCAATATATTATACGGGGACCAACCATACCTTATTGACATGGGTCAATCGGTCACCCGTGATCACCCTCGTGCGTTCCAGTTTCTGATGCGCGATATCCGCAACATCAACAGGTTTTTCAAGAACCGCTGCGATGTGCGTAAGGATATCGAGATTTTCAATGATGTGACCGGGCTTGATACTGCTGAACCATGATAACCCAAGACGACATTAGATATATAATAAAAAAAATCGCTGTGAAGTATAAGATCGTATCCTGAATTCAAGGTGAAGGAAAAATGATGCAAGAAGTAAAGATTACCGGAAGCCGGGTAGGTGTGCTGATTGGAAAAGGCGGCGCAACAAAAAAAGAACTGGAGTCGAAGACCCACACAACCATTTCCGTCGATAGTAAAGAGGGACTGGTGAAGGTTGAAAGTTCTGAAGAAAACACCATCTCTCTTCTCCGGGCTGTTGAAATTATTAACGCCATAAACCGGGGGTTTTCACCGGAACGGGCCTTTGAAATGATTGAGGACGAAGATCTGCTTCTGGACGTAATTGACCTTTCAGGTATGGCAGAAGGCCCGCGTCAGCTCGATCGCCTCCGGGGAAGAATTATCGGGAAAGATGGTCGTGCACGGGAGCAGATTGAGGATATGACCGATGTCGAGATCTCCGTCTTTGGAAAAACAATAGCCCTTATAGGGTACCCGGAGCAGTTAAAAACAGCCCGAGCTGCTATAGACATGCTTATTGAGGGTGTTCCCCATGAAAATGTCTTTGCATTCCTCGACAAGAAGAAAAAAGAGGCAAAACAGGATATGATCAGTTATTATTACTGATTGGCGGAAAGCCATCAGTTCTCAGCCTCGAATACAGCATTTATGATAGTTCAATGAGGACTAAATCGTTAGTACAAACAAAACTCTGAAAAAGGCCCAATTCAGATATATGTTTTGCAATCATGTTTGAACTAAATTACACGTTAGTATAAGATTTGCCATGCTTATCCAGGACCTTGTTATCCCCACCGGTCTCAAGCAAAAATATTCCAAGGCCGGTATTTCCGAGCTCTACCCTCCCCAGGCCGAGTGTATCGATAGAGGAATTCTTGCGGGAAAAAATATGCTGGTTGCGGTTCCAACAGCCAGTGGAAAGACCCTGATTGCCGAAATGGCTATGCACAATACCATCGAAGCCGGTGGAAAATGCCTCTATATAGTACCCCTCAAGGCACTGGCAAGTGAAAAATTTGAAGAATTTCGCAATAAGGATGTGCGTGTCGGTATTGCCACCGGTGATCTCGATCGCAGGGATGATCTGCTCGGGAGAAATGACATTATTGTTGCAACAAGTGAAAAGGTAGATTCTCTCCTGCGCAATAATGCACGCTGGATTGCAGATATCAGTCTCCTTGTTATTGATGAGATACACCTAATTGACTCCCAGAGCCGGGGGCCGACGCTGGAAATGGTAATTGCCAAGATGCGGTTCCGGAATCCATCCATGCAGGTAATCGGCCTTTCAGCAACGATCGGGAATCCCGATAAGCTTGCAGGTTGGCTGGATGCCGAACTTGTGACGAGCACTTGGCGACCTGTCGATCTCAGGCAGGGTGTCTTTTTCAAGGACAGCATCCATTTCCGGGGAGGTTCACGGGCGATTAAAGAAGTATCGAAAAATTATGAAGATCTTAATCTCTGCCTCGATACAATTTCCGAAGGCGGGCAATGTCTTGTTTTCGTGTCATCACGCCGCAATGCTGAGGCCTTCGCAAAACGTGCCGCTGCAGCTATAAAAAGCGAAGATCCTGCGCTTGCTGAATATGCGGAACGTATCCGGAAGATTGCAGAAACGGAAATGGGAAAGTTACTTGCTTCCTGTGTAGCGAGGGGGTCTGCTTTTCATCACGCCGGATTGAGCCGTCCGGAGCGAACAATTGTTGAGGAGGGATTCCGGAAAGGTCTGATAAAATCCATATCCTCGACACCTACACTTGCTGCAGGCCTCAACCTTCCTGCCCGACGGGTGATAATCCGTGATTATCAGCGGTTTGCAGCAGGTGAGGGGATGCAGCCGATTCCGGTAAGCGAGTATCACCAGATGGCAGGACGAGCCGGACGCCCCCGTCTTGATCCCTATGGTGAAGCGGTTCTTATTGCCAAGGATCTTGACCAGGTAGAGCATCTCTTCGAATGGTATATTGAAGCTCCTGCGGAGGAGATTCACTCAAAAATTGCTGAACCAACCGCACTCTATACACATATATTATCCCTCATCGCATCCGGCTTTGCCAAAAATCGTAATGACCTGACCTTGTTCATGAACCGGACATTTTATGTCCACGAACACAGACACGGGCGACTTATACAACGGGCGGTTGACGCTGCCCTGACCTTTCTCGTTAACTCCGAGTTAGTTGTTGAAGTCGGAGAACATCTCGGTTCTACCCATTTTGGTACACTTGTTTCAAAATTATATATTGATCCGAGAAGTGCTGCAATAATCGTCAGTGCATTGCGTGAAAAAGAAATATATTCTGATCTTGGCCTGCTTCAGGCAATTTGCAGTACTCCGGATATGCCGAAACTCTATGTACGCAATTCAGATATTGCAGCTTTATCCCGAATGATCAATGATCATGCCGAAGATCTCTGGTTCACTGTGCCGGAGGATGAGGCCCAGACTGAAGTATATTATCGAGCACTTAAAACCGCGATGCTCCTTTCCGACTGGACCGATGAACTCTCAGATACACAAATCTGTGAGAGATACGCCATAGGACCTGGAGACATTTATGGGATGGTGGAAAGTGTAACCTGGCTCCTGCATGCAAGTGCTGAACTCGCTCGAATGTTTGCATCAGCCTTTCATACAAAGATGCTGGAATATGAGATATGTATGAAACACGGCACTCGCCGGGAGTTCTGCCACTTCTACGGCTTCGAGGTATTGGCAGGGTTCGGGCCCGAAGGCTTTTCAATAGTCGGATGACAACTCCGGATGAGATCGTAGCGCACGGAATTGATGAAGTGACAAGGATACTTGGACGGGGTATCGCAGAGCAGATCTTTGAACAGATTCAAAAGAAAAAAAGAGCGTCACCTGCGAATGACGATGAAAGTACATCAACTCCTGGCCAGTCAACTCTCAATCGTTTTGGGTGATCTGGGTGGAGATAGCACAAGGCAGATTGGAAATCCGGCAGGCACGAATGACCGTAGGCGATCGAGCTGAATTCCTTCAGACAATTCGGTCAATAGCACAAAGGCATTCCACATATATTGTGTGTTTTAATGCTGAGAATATGGCGGGATTCAGACATGCAGAAAGGGCAATGCGGTATGCGGAACGATCATTTTTTTCAGGGAAACCTATTTCCAACTCATTTGAGATGGAGGCTTTGCTTTTCGCTTCGGGATCCCGCCAGTGCAGTATAGCAGCTTTATTCGGAATTCATGAGCAGGAAAATACGATATTCGTCTGCACGTATCCCTTGAATGAAGATGTTTGGGAAGATCTCTCAGACTATATGGACTTTGTTAAAGAAACATGGGATAAAATGACTCAGGATAAAGAAGAACGGCTCAAAACCTTTTTTGGCATTACTGATGAGGAGCTTGTATTGGTTGGTCATGCCAGGATTATTGATCTTATCCTTGAACGGTTAGCCCTTCTTGCGGTTAACCGATAGATATAATCAGATGATATTTGTCATGTGTAATATTTTTTTGAAAAGATGCTGTACAAAAAAACCGGCCTTCTAATAGCACACCATCTGCGTTTTTTTTCAACAGGGGATTTGGGTTGTTATCGCTTATTTGCATGTGAAAGGATGTGCGCGATCTCTGGAATAATAAGATCTTTCACCGCCAGAGTTACAGCAGGCGTGGAACCGGGAATACAAAAGATTGCCTTTTTGTGACAAATTCCTGCCAAAGCCCGGGACAGTATTGCCGCGGTTCCAATTTCCTGATAACTTTTCATCCGGAAAATTTCTCCGAATCCATCGATTTTTTTATCAAGGATAGGCAAAACTGCCTCAATTGTACAGTCATCAAAGGTGAGACCCGTCCCGCCATTGAGAATGATGCAGTTGGAATCTGTTAGGGATCGGTAAATTTCAGAACGTATTAATTCAACCTGATCCTGGACAATTGCATAATGATTTATTGAAATTTCTGCTTTTTTTAACAAATCACAAATTGTTTTTCCACTTGTGTCATTTTCTTTTGTTCTTGTACTCGAAACAGTAATTATTGCCGCCAAAATTTTTAAGGGTTGTACGTGATCCTGATTCATTGGATAGTAATAGTCGTTTTTTTATATTAACAAGATGTGATTTTAAAAATATTGAAAAAAAGTTGTTTGGGCCACCCCTTTGTTTCTCATGGAAATATTATTTGATATTTCTGGTAGCAATTCCCCTTTTTTTCGTGTAATGTGCAATTACAAATCAATTACTTAATATACTCACAAATGAGAAATTAAAACGGGCTTTTTTTATGAACTAAAAAATTAAAGGTTGGTTTATTTGGTGTTTCCACACGAAACGAAGGGGTCCCATGCATCTTATAAAAACTCATTGGCATATGATTTTCTTTTTATTAATACTATAAATATTTTAAAATATAAAAAATAAAATTTAAAATTTGAGCTTTAATGGTAAATTTACTGTCATATTACGCGAATTCCACAGGAAACGAAGGGGTTTATAAACTGAACAAACCGATCGTTTTTTAGTCTCAGGTCACTAAGTTTCAGATCCTTAGTGTGATCATGCCTGAACCAGAAGATCCGTCAACCGGATTATTTAAGAAATATCTTGCAAATAACAAAATATTCCGTGATCGTGAAGTGCTCAGACACTCATATCGACCTCAAATCTTACCCCATCGGAAACCACAGATAGATAATGTAGCTTCAATACTCGCACCATCATTGCGCAATGAAACCCCGTCAAATATTCTGATTTATGGTAAGACCGGGACCGGCAAGACCGCCTGTGTCCGGTATGTTGGCTCCGAGCTTGAGAAGGCAAGCAGTAAAATGGGAACGATATGCCGGATTGTCCACCTGAATTGTGAGGTAATTGATACCCAGTACAGGGTTCTCGCCCAGATCGCAAAAAACATTGATGGAATCGACGAAGTCGGCAGCGATAAGGCTCGTACACATATCCCCATGACGGGTTGGCCTACAGACCAGGTATATGCCGAACTGAAAAATCAACTGGAAGCCGGTGGTGGTGTACTGGTAATTGTTCTTGATGAAATTGATAAGCTCGTAAAAAAGAGCGGCGATGACACACTTTATAATCTTACGCGGATAAATTCCGATCTGAAAAATTCCAAAGTAAGTATCATTGGCATATCGAACGACCTGAGTTTTAAGGATTTTCTTGATCCCCGTGTTCTATCATCGCTCTCAGAGGAGGAGATTGTTTTCCCGCCCTATAATGCCCCTCAGCTTGTTGACATACTTGCACAACGATCAGATGCCGCCTTTGTGGCGGGAGCCATAGCCGATGGTGTCATCCCCCTCTGCTCAGCTCTCGCAGCGCAGGAGCACGGAGATGCCCGCCGCGCCCTTGACCTTTTGAGAATTTCCGGCGAGCTGGCCGATCGGGACGAATCAACTCAGGTTACGGAAGATCATGTAAAACAGGCGCAGGCAAAGATCGAGACGGACAGTATGATCGAATGCATCGCGACACTTCCTACCCAGAGCAAGCTGATCCTTTTCTCCATGCTCATCCTCGAACAGCTGGGACAGAATATTTTTACGAGCGGAGAGGTATCCCGGATCTATCAGGATATAGCCCCAAGCATTGAACTCGATGTACTTACCCATCGACGCATCACTGATCTTATCTCTGAACTGAACATGCTCGGCGTAATCAATACCCGTGTCGTCAGTCGTGGCAGGTATGGCAGGACAAAAGAGATGTGGTTTGATTCCAACACAGGCAAGATTCGTGAGGTTGTGCTGAAAGACCCACGACTGAACGGGTTAAAAGACCTAGATGTGAAGCAAATGGAATCAAAATGGTTAAAAACCTGGTTCAGGTGATGAAATATGGATGAAAAAGATCTTGAACTCCTTCGTATCCTTGAAGATAACAGCCGCCTTTCTGCCCAGGAAATTGGTACCATGACCTGTCTCTCTCCTGCAGAAGCCGAGGGACGGATCCATGCTCTTGAGACTTCCGGAATAATCCGGAAGTATACTACCGTTATCAACTGGGAGATGGCTGGTAATGGAGAAGTTTCTTCTATCATCGAACTCAAAGTAAGCCCGGAGCGTGACTATGGCTATGACCGGATAGCTGAACGGCTTTCCCGGTTCAGGCAGGTAAAAACATTACGTCTTATGACAGGAACCTATGATCTCCAGCTTCTCGTAACCGGGAAAAATATGCAGGAGGTATCCCGTTTTGTCTCTGAACATGTTGCACCGATGGACAGAATCCGGGAGACTGCAACTCATATCATCATGAAGTCTTACAAGGAAAACGGCAATGTGCTTTTTGAACAACAGGAAGCAGAACGCCTCCCCTACTCCTTCTAAGGTGAGAACATGCGGAATTTTATTTCTGAACGTGCACAGAGCATCCCGCCATCGGGAATCAGAAAATTCTTCGATCTCGCGCTCACGATGGAGGATGTTATTTCTCTTGGCGTAGGCGAGCCCGATTTCCGTACCCCCTGGAATATCTGCGAATCGAGTATTTACTCCATTGAGCAGGGAGTCACATCCTACACCCCCAACAAGGGTTTGCCGGCACTCCGTGAAGCACTCTCCTCCTACCTGAAACACCATTACAACCTTGCCTATGACAGCAATAATGAAATTATCATCACAAGCGGGGTGTCAGAAGGCCTGGATATTGCCATTCGTGCAATAGTCGATCCGGGTGATCAGGTTCTTATCGCACAGCCGAGTTATGTATCTTACGCGCCCTGTGTGACACTTGCGGGAGGCACGCCGGTACCAATTGAATGTACAGAAGCCGACAAATTCAAACTCAATCCCGAATCTCTCCAGGAAAAAATTACCCCAAAGACAAAAGCGCTCATGATTAATTTCCCGAATAACCCGACAGGGGCAGTAATGAACCGGAGGGATCTTGAAGCAATTGCTGATATAATAATCGAGAACGATCTTCTGCTCATTACTGACGAAGTATACGCAGAACTTACGTACGAGGAAAGCCATATCGCTGCAGGCACGGTCAGCGATCTTTGGGAACGGACAATTACCCTCAACGGTTTTTCCAAGGCCTATGCAATGACGGGATGGCGCGTCGGGTACCTCTGCGCTCCAAAAGAGCTTTGTGAAACAGTCCTTAAGATCCATCAGTACGTTATGCTCTGTGCACCTGTCATGGGGCAGATTGGAGCGCTTGAAGCGATCCGATCCGCGGAAGCGGACAAGAATAATATGGTAAATGAGTACCGGTTGAGGCGTAATATGTTTGTTACGGGTTTAAATCGCATTGGTCTCTCCACCCACGTTCCCGAGGGCGCATTCTATGCATTTCCTTCTGTAAAAGGCACGGGACTCTCAGACACGGAGTTTTCTGAGAGACTCCTGAAAGAGCAGCATGTAGCCGTAGTGCCGGGGAGCGTGTTTGGAACGGGGGGAGAATTCCATCTCCGCTGTGCGTATGCGGTTTCCCGGAAGCAACTCACTGAAGCTCTTTTCCGAATGGAAACATTTCTGAATGGTCTCTGACAACCCGGGTAAAAACTCATTCCTGGAAGTATTCCTTGAGATCAGAAGCCGGATCTAGGATACTTTATTTTGCAACTCGATCAATACTACTTGAATTACAATGAGCTGCACGATCATCGTTGGTGGATTTTTTGGGGATGAGGGAAAAGGTAAGATTGTCGCCCATATCGCTTGTAATGACAAACCTGTAATTATCTCTCGCGGCGGTGTGGGGCCGAATGCCGGGCACACTGTTCAAGTCGGAGACCGCGAGTACGGCGTCCGGATGGTTCCTTCCGGTTTCGTGTACAAGAAAGCGAAACTCTGTATCGGGAGTGGTGTACTTGTCGATCCTCGCGTTCTTAAACAGGAAGTCGAAATGCTCGGCGTTAAAGGGCGTATATTTGTTGATAAACGCTGCGGTATTATTACCGAGGATCATATCAGACGCGATAAGGGAAGCGACCATCTGTCGAAGAAGATCGGAAGCACGGGATCGGGATGCGGTCCCGCAAACTCGGACCGGGTGATGAGGCTCTCTCCCCAGGCAAAAGATGTTCCAGAACTCGCCGAATATCTGCTTGATGTCCCCAAAGCGATTGATGATGAACTTAAACGAGGTAGCCCGGTCCTCCTTGAAGGAACCCAGGGCTTTGGGATTTCCCTCTATTATGGTACATATCCCTTCGTTACGAGTAAAGACACATCTGCATCCCAGATCGCGGCTGATAATGGAGTAGGACCGACTAAAATTGATGACGTGATTGTGGTTTTCAAAGCATATCCCACTCGTGTCGGGGAAGGACCATTCAGCACCGAAATGACGTTTGAAAAATCTGATTCAATGGGCATCCAGGAATTTGGGACAGTTACCCACCGGAAGCGACGTATTGGTGGATGGGACGGGGATATGGCTCGGTACTCCGCAATGATTAACGGCTGTACCCAGGCTGCAATTACCGGTATCGACCATGTCGATAAATCCTGCTTCGGGGTAACTGAGTACGGAAAGCTGACGAAGAAAGCGAAGAACTTTTTAAAGATTGCAGAGGACGATATTGGCAGCCCAATAACGTTAATATCCACCGGACCCGAGATGACCCAAATCATAGATCTGAGGAATGAAATGATATGAGACGGACTCTCATGGACATTCTCTGCTGCCCGGTGTGCAAAGGGGATCTTGCACTTATTGTTGAGAGGGAAGACGAAAATGAAATTCTCGAGGGTGAATTGCTTTGTTCCGTATGTGAAGTAAAGTATCCTATTCGCGAGGGCATTCCGAATCTTCTCCCCCAACCTCCCGTAATAAAATAATGAAAGGAGAAGGATGAATTTCACGTTGTCTTCCACGGTACTGGCTGTAGTTGGTCAGGTTTCGCACGAAACTTCTTTTGAATTTTATCTTAACAGGTTAGGAATTAATGTTATTGAGGGCCCCAAGGAAAATATCTGGGGAGAAATCGGAAGTACACTGCGATTAATTTTTAAAAACCGTGGTGCGCCAACTCATATAACCATATCATCTCCTAATTCAGGAATGTTTACCGATTTTTTCCATGAAAATATTTATGTGGTCGATGAAGCTGTCCTGTCGATTCCTTTGTATAAAGACGTTCAGGAGGGTTTTTTTGATATTGAGATTACAGCAGGATACGGTGGAGTAAAAACATCCCTGCACGTTGATGTTATACAAGGGATATCTCACCAAAAATCTGCCATACGGGAAGAGCCCCCTCTCCAGCCAGTTGCCCATGGTCGCCCCCATCCCCTGATGATCATGATGGGTATTGCTTTAATCCTCTTTAGTGCATCACTCTATACGAAAATAGAATTTCTCAACACCGCTTCATTTATCATACTTATTGTTGGTGCTCTTTACACATGGTACCGTCAACAATAGAAGCAGGAATAATTGTTTTATTTGCTGCTCTTATCGTTGATCGCCTTATTGGGGATCCCCATTCCTCCTGGCATCCGGTAGCTCTATCTTAGGCAGGTTTATCGGATTATGGGGTAAGCCGCAGCCTGTATTCTTACGGAATGCAGCGTTTTGCCGGCATCTTTTTCTGGTTCGCCACCGTTGCACTTTTTGTTCTCCCGTTTTACTTTATCGGGGTGATTTCACCATGGTATATCTATCTGGCAGCGGGACCATTTCTCCTTAAAAGCTGCTTTGCCTGGCGGGCCCTTGAAGAACATACAGATGCTGTTGTCACCGCATTAAAACAAGGAGTGGAAGGTGGGCGGACACAGGTAAAATTGTTGGTATCGCGAGAAACAGCAAATCTTGAACGAGATCAAATTCTTTCAGCCGGTTATGAATCAATGACGGAAAATATTACTGATAGCATCATCTCCCCACTTTTTTACTTCTGTTTATTCGGGCTTGTTGGTGCTGCAATCTTTCGTGCGGCAAACACCATGGACGCAATGCTTGGGTATCGCGATGAACGGATTCGGTTAGGTTGGTATTCGGCACGGATGGACGATATTATCAATTTCCTTCCTGCGAGGCTGACAGTTCTCCTACTTCTTATTTATTTTTCATCCGGGGGGCGATATTCAAGCACAGTGCGCGTTATACGCCGTGACAGCTATAAAAGACCCGGGTTTAACGGGGGCATGGTAATGGCGGCCATGGCAGGTGGAATCGGAATTCGGTTCGAAAAACCGGGAGTATACACGATTGGAGATGGTGAGCGAACATTGGATGAAGCAGGTCCTGAAATTATCCGGGCGAGCCGTTTTGTTACCATCACCTTTGCAGTTCTGGCCGGATGTACTCTGTTTTTATTGGGATCATTGATCAATAGTACCTGGCATATGAAACTCGAGGAACTGAGGTTCGGTACCGAGCTTCTCAAGCGAGGCTTTGCATCCATGCAGAAGGGGGGCGTAATCATGGATGTTGTAAATGCCGAGCAGGCAATTATTGCTGAGGAAGCAGGGGCCGTTGCGGTCATGTCACTGGAACGGGTACCATCTGACATCCGAAGAATGGGAGGGGTGGCGCGAATGGCGGACCCTGAGAAGGTTCTGGAGATAATCGATGCCGTGTCTATTCCGGTTATGGGTAAAGTGAGAATCGGCCATTTTGTCGAAGCTCAGGTCCTGGAAACCCTTGGCGTCGACATGATTGATGAGAGTGAAGTTCTGACACCGGCTGACGAGCAATATCATATCGATAAGAAACTGTTCAAAGTTCCCTTCGTCTGCGGTGCACGGGATCTTGGAGAGGCGCTCCGCAGGATTAACGAGGGTGCCGCGATGATCCGGACAAAAGGTGAAGCAGGAACCGGAAATGTTGTCGAGGCAGTCCGCCACATGCGCAATATTATGGGGGAAATTCGTGGACTGAAGGGAATGGATCACCAGGAAATGATCGATTACGCACGGAAGATCGAAGCCCCTTCAGAACTGGTCATCGAATGTTCAGAGCGGGGACGTCTGCCCGTGGTAAACTTCTCTGCCGGTGGCATTGCTACCCCTTCAGATGCAGCAATGATGATGCAGCTGGGAGCCGATGGTGTCTTTGTTGGATCCGGCATCTTCAAATCATCCAATCCTGAGCTTATGGCAAAGGCAATTGTGGAAGCTATTAATCACTTTAACGATGCAGAGGTGATTGCCAGAGTGAGTAAAGGTCTCGGGGATGCGATGCCGGGGCTTGATGTGCACACACTCAGGGACGATGAGGTGCTGCAGACCCGTGGACGTTAAGATCGGCGTACTCGCGCTCCAGGGTAATGTGAGTGAACATGTTGACGCCTTCAGCCTGGCTATTGAACGGGTAAATAACAAAGGGACCTCGGAAGTTTTCGAAGTAAGATGCCCGTCGGACCTTACGGACTGTAATGCACTCGCTATTCCTGGCGGAGAATCCACTACCATCTCCCGGCTCATTGATAAAAATCTTCTCCATGAACCTCTGCGTAATTTTACCGGTGGTATTTTTGCAACCTGCGCAGGTATGGTTCTCATGGCAACCCATGTTGCTGATCCCCGTATCCATTCACTTGGCCTCATAGACATGACCGTCGACCGGAACGCGTTTGGGAGACAGCGGGAATCATTTGAAGCTGATATCTCTATCATCGGTGAGAATGGAGGATTGTTCCACGCGGTTTTTATCCGCGCTCCCGTAGCAACAGCCACCGGCTTTGATGTGAAGGTGCTTGCCCGGATAGACCAGGGAGTGGTCGCTGTGGAGAAGGGAAGGCATATGGCATTTTCATTTCACCCGGAACTTGGTGGGGATACCCGGTTGCATGAGCGGTTTTTACGGAAGCAGGGAATCTGAAATATTCTCATAATACCGGCACAAAAATTTAGCAATATACAACGAATACCCTTTGACTTATTTACAAGAAATACTATCCTTATCTTGGAGAAAAATCAGACGAAAGTATCCCTGCGGATCCATTGTATTTACATAGTTTTTTATTTACCAATCCTTCTTCATAGCTTCAACTTTTAGATCTTTTGGCATCAACTCGATCGCATATCGCAACGCCGTCCTGGGCATCGGCTTCCTGTTTCTTATGACGAACGCAAAGATATCTTCCTGGTGCTTCCTGCTTGCCTCTTTTAAGAGCCAGCCGTATCCTTTCTGCACCATATCATCCCTGTCACTCAGTAACAGGTAAGCAATTTCCAGCACAGTCTCAAGATATTTCCCGTGTTTTGCCGGAATAATAAGTGAAACTGCGGCGGCCCGCCTCATCCATCGGTTACTGGATTGCGTCCATCGTTTAAGTTCATCAAGACGTTCCGGGTATTTTTCAATAAAGATGCCCATCGAATGATTGCAAAAACTATCACATGCCGCCCAGTTGGTTATATATGAATCTATCCAGTGGCGGAATATGATCAGATCTTCTTTTTCGTACCTTTCGGCGAGGAGATGAGCCCAGCTGGAAACGATAAGGGCTTCTTCGCAATAGTTTGATCTATAGAGTTCTTCGCAAAGAGTGAAGATCTCTCTCTTATCGAGAACTTCTATTTCTGCCCAGTATTTTTTTGCGATTTTCCCGACTAATGGTGCTTTCACGCCATAATACGTGACTTCCTCCTTGAAGAACCGTGGAAAGCCAGCTCGTGTGGCAGGATCGGCGTTGGCTCTGAGATCGTTTCTGATGTTTGCGATAACCGGATCCATAGTAAATGTTTGGTGGTTGATGAGGGATAATGGATATGATTAATTGTTTTTTATTCACATATTGAAGTACATAATTCTACGGTGAAAATACAAAAAAGGTGCTTGAAAAAACCACGGATGACGTTTCTGGATTCTGTGATTCCATTCATTATTGGCGACAGATTTTTAATATTTTCATCGATGCATAGAGATCTCAATCCCTGAACAATTGCGTCCCGGTTGTTGGAAGACTTCTACCCTGGATTTTGTGAGTTCTGTCATCTTTCGATAGATAAAGAAGTTATTGGGGATCAAGAGTGCCGGTAAACAAAATTGATTACTGTAATAAGGGAGCCATCACCATAAAGAAGTCGCAAATCGCAGCCGCATATCGCCCCGGATTTCCTGGAGTCAACCGTACTAATGATTTTCAAGAAGGGATGAGCGACAACAAAAAGAATGAAGAACGGGTTTTTGGGCTATAAACACTTATGAGGAGAGACAAGGGTAAATACTTGTCTCATTCACCGCGACCGAAAAAATTTTCTCGCTGATAGCAGTATCTTCGGACAAAATTTTACGACATCCCCGTCGATACTTTCTATTGATCGAACCTCTCTATGATAATTGCATGAAATCCTTTCCATATCTTTGACATCTTCCGTAAATTCCGTGACATTGTCTTCCGCCGACATGCGAGATTTTGGCAGTCGAACCGATTTGATGACGAAAAAGGGATCAATATTTTCCGGACGTGATGGATCATTTTCCAGTTGGCACTCTAAAAGTAAGTCACGGGTTTGTTTATCCAGACAAGTACGACACGCTTTTAGCAGGCGGATGCGCATGGTACAAAGGAGAAATTCGTATGGCTATCGATCCTGTCTGTCTGGCAATCGTTGATGAAGACGGTGCACAGTATACGAGCGAATTTAAGAACCAGAAATATTATTTCTGCTGTAACTATTGCCGTAAACAGTTTGAGGAGAACCCGAAACGTCACACCCGTATTGCGCACGATATTTGTGTCGACCTCAATTCCTCACATAACCGGATTTGATCCGGTACCCGCTCCCATTACTATGATAAAAAATCTCCTGGTAATCTCTTAGTGAGAAAAACCGGTGAGTGAATCCTCAGTTCATGGGTTTTTTTTACAGTCAGTTGCAGCCGACTGCGATTTGCATTTAAACGGGACCTATCCCTCCCCGAATATCAACATATTCTCTTACAGTAACTCCCTCCCGTTACCCGTCAATTTTGCGTTTGAACCGGCTCTGGGAAGAACACCGTTTTAGTCCTACTGGGACACCAGTAGCTGGATCAATCTGCCCGAAAAAAAATCAAAGCGTCAGACGTGCTATTATACGATGGATAGGTATCGACACACAGGTGAAACCAGAGAAATAAAAAATGTTATTAAATGAAGAGCGGCGCGAGCACGAGCGAGAGCGTGGCGAGAAGCTTAATGAGCACGTGGAGTGATGGGCCAGCAGTGTCCTTGAAAGGATCACCGAGTGTATCGCCGATGACAGCTGCTTTGTGGGCGACGCTGCCTTTGCCTCCATGAACACCGGATTCGATGTATTTCTTGGCATTGTCCCATGCGCCTCCCCCGTTGTTGAGGATCAATGCCATGAGGATCCCGGTGATCGTGCCGACCATCAGGAATCCTGCAAGTGCTTCATATTTCAGGGTAATACCGATGAAGATGGGGAAGGCGATCGCAATTGCGCCAGGCAGCACCATATTCTTGAGGGCCCCGAGTGTGGTGATGTCGATAACACGTGCATAGTCCGGTTTCTTGGTGCCTGCCATAATGGCCGGGTCCTTAAACTGGATTCGCACTTCCTGAATTACATACTGTGCCGTTTTGGAGACTGCTCGAATAGCGAAACCTGCAAAGACGAATATCAGCATCGCGCCGAGCAGTGCGCCGACAAATACCGGGACCGAAGAGATGTTGACGACATCAAAGGTCTTGCCGATAAGTCGGGAGATATCAGACATATAGGCATTGAAGAGCAGGAAGACTGCGAGGGATGCACTACCGATAGCGTATCCTTTGGTAAGGGCCTTGGTCGTGTTGCCGGCTGCATCGAGGCCATCCATCCGCTTGCGGACTGCTTCGGGAGCCTGGCTCATCTCGACGATTCCGCCGGCGTTGTCAGCAATAGGACCGAACGAGTCCATGGCAAGAACGTATGCGCAGACCATCAGCATACCGATGGTTGCTGCTGCGGTTCCATAAAGTCCACCGAACGCGATCCCGCTCTGGGAACCGAACCAGAACGAAAGGAGTAACGCTGCACCAATCATGATCGCCGGAATTGCAGTGGTCTCGAGAGCGACCGAGAACCCGGTGATGATGTTGGTCGCGGGTCCTGTCTCTGAGGCATCAGCAATTTCCTGCACAGGTCGATAGTGGTGGTCAGTGTAGTACAAGGTAACCCGAAGGAAACAAACCGAGAGGACGATACCCACGAGACCTGCGTAGAAGAACCAGATGTTGCCGAGCAGCCACATGGTTCCGATGTAGAAGAACACGGCTGATATGACAGCCGTAATATAGTATCCGAGGTTCATAGCATTCATCGGGTCGGCGTTGTCCTTTCCTCGGACGCAGACGATGCCGATCATGCTGGCAAGCAGACCGAGCGCACACATAACGAGCGGGAAGAGAACCCCGGCTGCGCCGAATACCGGGAAGAGTGCGACACCGAGGATCATCGCCCCGATATTCTCCGCTGCCGTTGACTCGAATAGGTCGGCCCCACGGCCGGCACAATCCCCGACATTGTCCCCCACGAGGTCGGCGATTGTGGCTGGGTTCCGGACGTCATCTTCGGGGATTCCGGCCTCAACTTTACCGACAAGATCTGCACCGACATCAGCGGCCTTGGTGTAAATACCGCCTCCGAGCTGGGCGAAAAGAGCAACAAACGAGGCACCAAACGCGAACCCGACAATGATAAAGGGAGTGGTGTGCGGGTCAGCACCCAACGCATAATAGGTCAGTGAGACACCGAGAAGTGACATCGCCGTGATAATGAGACCGGAGACAGCACCGCCGCGGAACGAGATGTCGAGTGCTTTTCCATCGCTGGTCTGGGCTGCCGCCGCAGTTCGGATATTTGTCCTGACAGCAACAGACATACCGATGACCCCCGCAAGCGCACTACAGGATGCACCTATCACGAATGCAAGTGCCGTGAATGAAGCAAGGCCTTGTTGTCCCGTGAGGAAGTATACCCCAAAGATGACAACGGTGAGCACAATTGCCAGGATTGCGATAGTCGAGTACTGTCGTTTGATGAATGCCTCAGCACCCACCCTGATTGCGTCAGAAACCTCACGCATCTTGGGCGTGCCCTCGTCCTGTGCGAAGACACTGCGAGCAAGGAATGCCGCGAGGATCAATGCGAGGATACTAATTACAACCACTATTGCGAGTTCGTACATTCCCTAACCTCCCTGTTATGGAGCCTGGGTTATTCGGAGCGACCGGCTTTTTACCACATAATCCGGTCGGATCAGGATATAGGCAAACATCTCAGGTTTGATGACTGATATCAGCAGTAATCTGCTCAAATGAATTAAAGGATAGCCCAACGGTTCTTGGGTTTAACCCAAAATACCCTAACCTATCCCTAGAGATTATTAGTTCATTTTTAAAACATTAAACTTTTATCCAGAAACAGATCTGATTGATCCATATTTATGTGCATTCATTCAAATCAATATCGATAAAATTAATTGGGTTTTCTTCAGATTTTATCTTTAAAAACACAATTCAAAATGATTAATAATGAAAAATACCCATATTTTTTGAAAGAGGGGTAGAGTGTGCAACTTTTATTATTATTAATTTTATTTCCGCTCATTACCGCACTATTCATGCTTTTTGTGCGGAATGATCCGGAACGCGACTGGATTGTAAAACTGTCCGCACTTGGCATTGGAGTGTTTACGTTTTTACTTCTCGTAAGCCTGTTTGATAAGGGAACCCTTTATTATTCATTTTCCTCAGAACCGGTCAGCCTTCTCATGTTTTTAATTGAGATGGTAATTGCGGTTTTCATCCTTTATCTTGGTATAAAATATAAGAATTATCTTGTCGTTGCCCTTATACTTCTGCAATCGGCCATAATGGTCTATTTCGAAGGGGTATACGCCCATTCGATCGATGTAAAGTACTCCCTCTTTATCGACCAGTTCTCGATTATTATGGCCCTAATAATTGGGATAATAGGTTCGCTTATCGGCGTGTATGCTCTTGGTTATATGAAAGACTTTCATGAGCACCACAAGGAACTCACTGATCGGCGCAATATCTTTTTTTTCATTATTTTTGCATTCATCTCTGCAATGTTCGGTCTTGTGTTTTCCAACAACCTTCTCTGGGTGTATTTTTTCTGGGAAGTCACAACCCTCTGTTCGTTCCTTCTGATCGGATATACAAAAACCGAGGAGGCTACCAATAACGCCTTTAACGCTCTCTGGATGAATCTGCTTGGCGGTGTTGCATTTGCTGTTGCGCTTCTCTATCTGGCAACCCAGTCTGGTGGATTTATGGGACTTGATGAGGTGCTCACCTCAGGAAAAGTCTTTGCACTCATTCCTGCGGTACTTTTAGGGTTTGCCGGGCTGACGAAATCTGCGCAGCTACCATTTTCCTCGTGGCTGGTGGGAGCAATGGTCGCGCCAACACCGGTTTCGGCGCTGCTGCATTCGAGCACGATGGTGAAGGCCGGAGTCTATATACTTGTGCGGATGGCCCCCGTTTTTCAGGCAACACTTTCCGGATATGCTCTGGCACTTATTGGGGCACTCACGTTCCTTATAGCCTCCGGAATCGCTATCTCGCAGAGTAACGCGAAACGAGTCCTCGCCTATTCGACAATTGCCAATCTTGGTCTTATTGTTGCCTGTGCCGGAATCGGGACATATGAGGCGATCTGGGCAGCGATCCTCCTGATAATATTCCATGCCATTTCCAAATCCCTCCTGTTCCTTGCTGTGGGTACGGTAGAACACCGGATCGAAAGCCGTGATATCGAGGACATGAACGGGCTAATCGTCCGTATGCCAAAAATTGCTGCAATGATGGTAATCGGTATTGCAGGAATGTTTCTGGCACCATTTGGTATGCTGATATCCAAATGGGCGGCAATCCAGGCGTTCATAGACGCACCTTATGGTTTCATATTTGTTGTTATTCTTGCATTTGGCAGTGCACTAACCGTTTTTTTCTGGGCAAAATGGATGGGGAAACTCATTGTAATAACGCCAAAACAGGAGAACCTCGAGACACATATAAACTCGAATATCTGGCTTGCCCTTGTATCGTTAGCCGGACTGACGGCAATTACCTGTTTTATTTTCCCGGTTATTTCAAGTACCCTTATCGAACCCTTCCTTCTTCAGAACTACGGAAATATTGCACTCCTGTCTCAGGACAACATCATCATCATGATAATGATGCTTTTTTTAATCCTGCTGCTCCCCTTGAGCATTCTTCTTCCCCACCGGCGGCACAGGCAACTTAAGCCATATATGGGTGGAATGACGACGAATGAGGATATGTCGTATACAGGTGCAATCGGCCTGAAAAGAGATATGTCCCTCTCCAATTACTACCTGATCTCCTGGTTTGGGGAAAGCCGGCTCCGGAATATGGGTATTTATATCTGCACAGGGCTTATCGCCGTTATGTTTATTATGGTGTCCTATACGGGGGTGATACTATGATCTCACTTGTTGGAGTTATCGTATTCATACTTCTTGCTCCCTTAATAGGCGGACTCATTGCAGGAATTGACCGGAAAATTACCGCACACATGCAGGGACGGGTCGGACCTCCCATCCTGCAGCCATTCTATGATGTGGGTAAGCTCTTCGAGAAGGAAATGACGGAGGCAAATGAGACCCAGCGGTTTTATGTGATCAGTTATTTTTTATTCATGATCTTTACCGGAGCGCTCTTTTATGGTGGAGGAAATATCCTGTTAGTCATCTTCGCGCTTACGTTGTCCCAGATCTTTCTTGTACTCGGAGCATATTCGGCAAATTCTCCCTATAGTCATATCGGAGCAGAACGAGAGCTGATCCAGATTATGGCATACGAACCGATGGTGATACTTGCCGGGGTTGGAATGTTTGTCGTCACAAAAAGTTTCGATGTGGGAACCATCGCTGGTTACTCTCAGCCTCTGGTTCTCTTCCTGCCAGGGATTTTTGCAGGTTTTATCTATATTCTGACCATCAAGCTGCGCAAATCGCCGTTTGATATCTCAACATCCCATCATGCCCATCAGGAAATTGTCAAAGGAATTACCACCGAATTCTCAGGTCCGGCGCTGGGACTTATCGAAGTAACCCACTGGTATGAAACGGTATTCCTGATGGGATTTGTGTACCTGTTCTTTGCTTTCAACCCCCTGATTGCCGTAATCGCACTCATAATCGTCTACCTGATCGAACTTGTCATAGACAATGCAAGTGCCCGGGTGAAATGGCAGATGGTAATGAAGAGCTCCTGGGTAGTAACAGCTGTCCTGGGGATCTCAAATTTTGCAGTCCTCTATTATCTTGGGGTGGTGTAATCGATGACATACCTGTCTAAGTCGCCATGGATCCTTCATTACGATGCCACAAGCTGTAATGGTTGCGATATTGAGGTCCTCGCCTGCCTGACACCGATGTACGATGTTGAGCGGTTTGGGATCATCAATACCGGCAATCCAAAACATGCGGATATCTTCGTTATAACGGGTTCGGTGAACGAGCAGAACCGCGAAGTGGTCAGAAATCTCTATGAACAGATGCCACATCCCAAAGTTGTCGTCGCGGTCGGGATCTGCGCAACTTCCGGGGGTGTCTTCAGGGAATGTTATAATGTTGCAGGGGGGATTGATAAAATAATTCCTGTTGACGTCTATGTTCCCGGGTGTGCTGCCCGCCCCGAGTCTATTATCGATGGGATTGTCACGGCCCTGGGAATTCTTGAACGAAAACGGATTGAAATGATCTCCGGGGTAACAGAAATTCAACAGGTGGAATTGCCACAGGGAGGTGGGGTTGAGTGACAATCGAACAACAAATAATCATACCGATCGACATGAGCGAGCTGGTCACCCGTGTCGGGAAAATGAAAGATGAGGGAAACCGGCTTGTCCAGATCGGGTGTACCGGTGTCGAAGATGGGTATGAGATCAATTACTCATTTGATAAGGATTACAAATTCCAGAACCTTCGGATCGTGGTTAAACAGGATACCGTCGTGCCAAGCATAAGCGGGATCTATTGGGGGGCCTTCATTTATGAAAATGAGATCCACGACCTGTTCGGAATTACTATTACTGGAATAAATATTGATTTTAAAGGAACTCTTTACAAAACGACGGTCAAATACCCGTTCTCCATTCCAACATTCAAGGAAGATAACCCATGTCAAAACAAATAATCATCCCGTTTGGTCCCCAGCATCCGGTGCTACCTGAACCGATCCACCTTGACCTCGTGCTTGAGGATGAGACGGTTGTAGATGTTCTCCCGTCAATTGGGTACGTTCATCGTGGTCTCGAAAAACTTGTCGAGAAACGGGAATTTACCGAATATACTTTTATTGCTGAACGCATCTGTGGGATTTGCAGTTTTATCCACAGCCTTGCCTATGTGCAGGGTATCGAACAAATTATGGGAATTGAAGTACCAGAACGCGCCCATTACCTGCGGACGATCTGGTCTGAATATTCAAGGCTGCACTCCCATCTGCTCTGGCTCGGTTGTTTTGCTGATGGTATGGGTTTTGAGAACCTGTTTATGAATTCGTGGAGGATCCGCGAGCATATCCTTGATGAGCTGGAAGCAACTACGGGGGGAAGGGTAATCCAGAGCGCTTGTAAAGTCGGAGGTGTAAGAAAAGATATTTCGGGCGAACAGATGGACGGAATGCTTTCACGGATCAAAGACATAAAAAAAGATTTGCATAGCATTACCAGCGTGTTTTTAGAAGACAGTTCGGTAAAACACCGGCTGAAAAACACGGGAATGCTCTCTAAACAGGAAGCATTTGACCTCGGGGCCGTTGGACCCACAGCAAGGGGGAGCGGGGTGGCGATCGATCTCCGTCAGACAGGATATGCCGCGTATGGAAAGATCAATTTTAAGCCTGTCGTTGCCACGGGTGGAGATTCCTATTCACGTTGTTTTGTGAGGATTCATGAGCTATTTACTTCGATTGATATCATCGAACAAGCAGGAAAGAAGATACCGGAAGGTCCGATTGACATCAAGATTACCGGTGCTCCCAATGGCGAATACTTCTCCAGGGTTGAACAGCCTCGGGGAGAACTCGTGCATTATGTGAAAGGCAATGGAAAGAAGAACCTGGTGAGATCACGAGTGAGGACCCCTACATTCACGAACATCCCCCCTCTTGTGAAGATGCTCAGAGGCTGCCAACTTGCTGATGTGCCCGTAATCGTCCTATCTATTGACCCGTGTATCAGTTGTACGGAGAGGTGAAAAGAAAATGTCACTTCTTAAAATGACAAAAACTGTAATAATAAGTCTTTTTTCGCGTCCGGTGACGCTGATGTATCCGGTTCGGCCTGCAAAGATGACCGCTGTAACCCGGGGCCATATTCGAATCGATCCCGATAATTGCATTACATGCCGTACCTGCCAGCGCAAATGTCCGACTGGTGCGATATGCGTTGAAGTTAAAGAGAAGACATGGCAGATTGACAAGATGCGATGTGTAATCTGCAATTCATGTGTCGACGTATGTCCGACAAAATGTCTTAGTATGGACCCACGATACCCAAAAGCCCTGACCGCCCGTGGTGGAAAGTATAAAGTGACTGTTGCAGGTCCGAAAAAGAAAGAACCGGTTGCTGAGGCAGGAAAACCGGAAAAAGAATAAAGGTTTACTTTTTTTCAGGCAAAGGTAAATGTTTCCGGAATCAGTGTCTGAAGATCCACGACAACTGCCTGAGCGGGTGTCGGGTTCACGTTCATTTGTTTCTGAAATGAAGTCTGAGACTGCCATGTGCCGGCATTAATCCCTAGCACACCCCGGTATTGGGTGATCCCCCGAATGTGGACATGGCCCGTATGCAGGATCTCCGGCAAAGGATCGATTATCAACCGGTCCACCTTACCTGCCGCGATTGGTGTCCTGCGTCCGTATGCAAGCGCAAGATGGCGGCGCTGGAGCATCTCCTCCATCATAAGCCCGCTCTGCTCATAGGACGCACCTGGGATCAGGCCGATCATATCGTCTATAGATCTTCCGTGATACATCAGGACGCGGACTCCCTGAAGGTTAACCACAGCCGGATTCTCGACAAGTATGCAGTTTGAAGGGAATTTTCCGGCAAACTGTTGTGGGATTACCGGCTGGGGTTCTGCACCACGCACGACATCGTGGTTTCCCGGTGACAGGACAATCTTCATTCGCGAAGGAAGATCCCGCATCATTTCGCCAAATGCATTATATTGTTCGTAAATGTTTTTGATTACCAGATCGCTTTCCTGACCCGGATAGATTCCGATGCCGTCAACAAGGTCGCCCGCAATAAGGAGATACGAGAAATCGGAATCCGAAAGCCAGTCTGCGAACCGGTTCCAGCACCCTTCAAGAAATGTGTTGCTCCCCACATGAGTATCAGAGATAAAGACCGCTTTCCCCGGCAGTTCGCTTTTATAGGGGATATTGTCGATACGTATGTCCGGTCGGTAGAGCTGCTCGGCAAAAAAGAGTTTTCCGTCAGTTGAGAGCTTCCCCTTCACCCCGATAACCTCATCGTGGATTATTCGCTCTGCGTCGGCAAAAACCGGACGATCTTTTCGGAAGAGAACGGGAATGCCTGCAGAAGAATCCTCTATCTCAGCAATCCTGTGACCATTCGTCGTTGTCTTGACTTCGACAACCATGCCTATAATCGTACATTCTTCCTGTCGGTAACGGGAATTCCTGGTAAGTGCCTCGATTGGCATCCCTCCGCACCGGCTGCGTATCATGTTTCCGAGACGGTTATAACGATCACGGAAATAGTGAAGGTAATCACTCGTACCGTTCACGCTGCCGGACGTTCCCGAACTCCCGCTTATCACTTCAACCGAAGGGTCGGTCAGAAATCGGGTTCCCTCCCTTGTAGCGTTCATCCCAGGAATATGTTTTGATGAAACGACGATAGTGTCTCCAGGAACCTGCGAGATTATTCGTTCGATGAGATCCGGCTGGTCCTGTTCCTGAATATAACGAACGACATCCGGGTGCACCTGCAGCTTTGTCTCAAGAAACTGGAGTGTAATCTGCTGTGCATCAAGCATGGATAGTATATTAGCCGCAAAGAAAATATAGGGTTTTATCTTTACACATACGCTGGAATATGATTTGGACGACTGAAGTGGTTGGTTGATTACTCATCAGACCTAGATAGTAACGGGAAATTGCTGCGGATACTTTTCTATGTATGATATATTTCAGATGGTGCTCCTTGGTTTTATTATCGGCATGACCGGTGCACTTGCACCCGGTCCAACCCTGGTTGCAACAATCAATGCTTCGATACGCGGCAGATGGACGACCGGTTTGAAAATATCCCTTGGGCATATTATTGTTGAGTTTTTTCTTGTTATTCTGATACTTTTAGGATTTGCAACCGTTGCCCTACCCTATACCACAGCGATCGCTGGAATCGGGGGGGTTGCCCTTGTTGTGTTCGGGTCGCTGACACTCATGGGAGCCAGGAAAGCCACGCTGGGTAATTCTCTGATCCAGCCTGATACCAATCCTTACATGGCGGGGCTGATGACGAGTGCCGCAAATCCATACTTCTGGGTCTGGTGGCTCTCAATAGGAAGCGTAATGGTGATTGCGGGTCTTGAGGGAGGATTGGTCCTTGTCTTAGCCTTCATGTTCGGGCACTGGACCGCAGATACTGCATGGTACACAGCGGTATCAACCAGCGTGTCGAAGGGCAGGACTATCCTTTCTGAAACTGCATATAAAAAAACAAATGTACTATGCGGAATTTTCCTTATCCTTTTTGGAATCTACTACATATCCGGTATAAGGATCTGACGATGAAACCTGTGGCATTTTATAAGATCACATGGCAACTTATGAAAGGGTAAAATAACAACTAAAAATCAATAAAGGCGTTAAGAAATGGCAGATAACAATAATAAAAAGGATATCCGGACGCTGGTTGCACAATTCAGGACAAGCGATCACTGGGCAGTATCCCTCGCACGGGATCTTATCTGGATCGTAACGGTAGTTGGGGGCGTCGCTCTTGCCTTGTTCCTTATCTGTGGCACCTGGCCCGCAGTTGTTACCATCGAATCCCAGAGCATGATGCCTCACATGAATGTGGGAGATCTGGTTGTTGTGGTCCAGAAAGATCGGTATGGCACTTTTGAAACATGGGTTGATGGAAAACAGAATGGTGACATGAAGTTTTCAGACTATGGCGATGTCATTATCTACAAGCCGAATGGTCTCACCAGCGTTCATCCCATTATCCACCGGGCGATACAATTCGTGGGTAATGAACCGGTTAACGAGATCAAAGGGATGAAACTCCTGGGGAATTATACTCCCCCGCACGCAGGATATATTACCTGGGGGGATAATAACCCCCGCCCGGATCAGGGCACTAATTTTCCGGGTATTGGGATTATTGAACCGGTAAAGGAAGACTGGATTGTCGGGAAGGCCCTGTTTTCCGTTCCCCTGGTAGGATATCTCCCGCTTCATATTATCGAAGTTGCCATTGTCGTTATTGCCATCATGGTTCTTCATGAGTTGTATTTGTCCTCCCGTGAAAATAAAAAAGGCAGGAAGCCAGATAAAAGCGGGAAAAAACGGCGTTAGATTTGTAAATTAATATGGCAGAAATCTCACCCCTCCTTTCAGATATACTCGGTGGATATCGTCTTACTGAATCGGAAGCCACCTGGCTTCTTAATGCCCGGGGACGGGACTCTCTCCGGATTGCATCAGCTGCCGATGAGATGAGGGAGCGTCGCACAGGAAACGTAGTAACCTACGTCAGAAATCAGAACCTCCACGTGACAAATATCTGTAAGAACCTCTGCGGGTTTTGTAGTTTTGGCAGGAGCCCAGATGATCAGGGTGCTTACTGTAACGATAAATCAGCGATTCAGGAAAAAACGCGTCTCGCCCTCAAACGCGGCGTCACAGAAATCTGTCTGCTGAGCGGGGTACATCCTGATTTTTCTGTTGACACATACTGCGATATCCTTTCCTGGGTGCGCGAAATAGGGCCGCATATTCACATGCATGCATTCAGCCCGGATGAGGTCTCCCATGCGGCATCTACCGGTAATATATCCAGTGCTGAAGTACTTATACGACTGAAAGCCGCGGGACTCGGCTCATTACAGGGTACAGCAGCAGAGATCCTTGTTGATTCTGTCAGAAAGGTGATCTGTCCCCGTAAACTGGATACGACGGAATGGGTAAGAATAATCAAAGAAGCGCACTCTCGGGGAATTCCATCAACCGCAACAATCATGTATGGATCCTATGAGACCGCAAGAGATCAGGCGGAACACCTGGGGATTCTCCGCCGGATTCAGGATGAAAGCCATGGTTTTACTGAACTGGTTCCCCTGTCTTATCTTCATACCAATACCCCGCTGTATAAAGCGGGGATCTCCCGGGCTGGTGCTACCGGCCGGGAGGATCTGCTTATGATTGCAGTCTCGCGGTTATTTCTGGACAATTTTGAAAATATTCAGGTTCCCTGGGGTAAGGTGGGACTTAAAATGGCGCAGATGATGCTGTTAGCCGGGGGCAACGATCTTCCCGGCACCATGTTCTCAGATGACGTCTCTAAAAATGCAGGGGCAAGTGAGGCGGATTATCTCGATCCAGTGATCATGGAACGTGTGGTATCAGATCTGGGGAGAATCCTGAAGGAGCGCACAACTCTCTACGGAATGGTATAAAAAGCAAAAAACCGCTGGCATCACAAAAAAAATTCAACGCGAAAATCCGGGATTTTTTAAAAAAGATATTAGAGAAGGTCGAGTGCCTCTCGCCCGGTCATACCTGTCCGAATCCCACGCCCAATCGCGGAGCGGTTTGCTTCCTTGATGATCCCTTTCAGGATATCATCGGTATCTACAATTGTAGGTCCAATTGAGGGTCTCACTTTGGCTGCGGGATAACTAAACGAATCAAGTGCGGCTACATCAAACGCTCCGCACCCGACCATTCCGACATCAGTCATTACGGCGACCAGATTCGCCGGTCCCAGCGGGATAATATATCCATCTGCAATCTTCCGGGTCAATGATACCTTAACCTGCTCCATATCTCTCCTGTAGTGATGGTTGGCGTAGAGGATAATAATCATGTGGCCAAGGATGCGATACCTTTACTTTTATCCGGACACTACGTTGCCTGAGAATATCCGGGGCGAGTAATGGATAACCATCTGAAGATATTGCTGGATGATGTGAAAAACGGCCACCGTCTCAGCGAAGACGAAGCATGGGATCTTTTCAGGATACAGGATCGGGATATCTGGGAGATTGCATCGGCTGCTGATGAGATGCGTGAGCAACGGGTTGGGAATGAAGTTACTTATGTGAGGAACCAGAACATCAACGTGACCAATCTCTGCGTTAATGCCTGTGGTTTCTGTGGTTTTTCAAAAAAACCCGATGACGACGGGATCTATTTTCATGACCGGTCAGAGATCCAGAAAAAAGCCGCCCTTGCGAAAAAACGCGAAGTTACCGAGATTTGCACGGTCAGCGGGCTCCATCCCGATTTTAATGCACAGTCTTATTGTGACGTCTACCGTTGGATTTGTGAGGTCGCGCCGGGCGTCCATCTTCATGCAGGCAATCCGATGGAAGTCGCCTATGCTGCCAGAAAAAGCCATATGAGTACCGAAGAGGTCCTGAAATTAATGAAAGAGGCAGGGCTCGGGTCGATGTGTGGAACTGCAGCCGAGATTCTTGTAGATGCGATCCGTGAAAAGATCTGTGCACAGAAGATTTCAACGGAAGAATGGGTGCGCATTATCAGGGAGGCGCATAACCTTGGCATTCCAACAACTGCTACAATCATGTATGGTCACTGTGAGAGTGTTGAAGACCGGGTTCAACACCTTGCAATTCTTCGTAAAATTCAGGATGAGACGCGCGGATTTACCGAATTTGTTCCTCTTTCATTCATTCACATGAATACACCGATATTCCGGCAGAAACTCGCGCGACCGGGAGCGACCGGGAGAGAAGATCTCCTGATGGTTGCAGTTGCCCGGCTTTATCTGGACAATTTCCGGAACATACAGGTCTCCTGGGTGAAAGAAGGGATCAAGATGGCGCAGTTAAGCCTGATCGCCGGTGCCAATGATCTTGGGGGAACGATGTTTGAAGAGAGTATCTCAAAAGGTGCAGGTGCAGTCAACACCGATTACCTCGATCCTGAGGAGATGCAGCGGGTTGCAGAAGACGTTGGCAGAACACTCAGGCGCCGCACGACACTCTACGAATTAGTCTGACATGGAATCCGTCTGGATTAATAACAAACACCAAGTGGCGGGATCATGAGAAGAGACGATCGGGAGATTAACGACTGCCTCGAAATTGAAACCATCCTTCACCATGCGATCGTCTGCAGAATCGGATTGGCTGTTGGTGATGAACCCTATATTGTACCCGTTAGTTTTGGTTATGAAAACAGGACAATCTATTTTCACTCAGCGCTTGCAGGGAAAAAAATCTCGATGCTTATGAAAAATTCCCGATGCTGCTTTGAAGTTGACCAGTGTGACAACCTCATACGTGGTGAACGTCCTTGTGACTGGGGGATGCGCTACCGGAGTGTAATCGGTTTTGGCAGGGCATGTTTCATTGAAGATCGTGAGGAGAAGAAAAAAGGTTTAAACTGCATCATGCGCCATTTTGGAAGCGGGATATACGAGTTTTCCGATGAGGATATCAGAAATGTCTGTGTGATCAGGATTGATATTGACTCGATGACCGGTAAAAAACACGAGTAAGGGGAAGAGCATTTTTATTGGATCAATAGTGGTTGCGCTTCACGAGCCGGACGATTTTATCGCCGATTTTCTGAGCTTTATCTACGGCTTCATTGTCAGAGAGTACATCGCCTTTCTGGTAACCTTTCCCTTTGACTGAACCCAGCGATGAAAATTCATGAGTGCTTAAGAACCCCTCGAGCGTCTGGATTGTCCGGCTACCTCCCTTATTCGCATATACAGCAACGGCGACACCCTTCCTTCCCGCGAGCTTCCTGTCATGGTACAGTGAATAGGTGCGGTCGATGAAATTTTTCAGGTGGCCGCAGACGTCATAGTAATAGGTAGGTGAACCGATGATGAGTATATCGCAGTCCAGCACTTTCTGTATGACCTCATCCCAGTCATCGTTCTCTATTACACACCATTTCTTTTCCTTGCATTTTTCACAGCCCAGACACGGGTGGATCTTCTTTCCCGAAAGCGAAATGAATTCGGTCTTGATCCCGTCGATGTGGCAGCGGTCGAGAATGACATTTACCAGATCTGCGGTATTGCCATCTTTACGCATGCTTCCCGATATCCCGAGCACTTTCATATGTTATGCTATACCTGTGCATTTATGATTGTTTTGATGACCGGGGTAAGCTGGAATTCGCGGAATGCGGCGAGAATCTCCTGCAGGGGGTCCTCCTGCCGGTACAGGAGATGCGAAGTGCAGGAACAGTCACTACAGCCGAACTTTGGAGTGCTGCTCCCGTTCAGTTCACGGGCAATCCGGCATTCAAAGCGATCCGAAGTGATTGCATAGACCGCATACGCAAGAGAAAAACCGGGTGAAATGAGGAGGTAGTCGACATGCCATTTCGGTCGTTTGTCGCGCAATCCGGCGATTGAGATATGACGCCCGAGCCTTTGTAATCCCCCGCTACCGAGAGCGGATCCGATATAGATGTACCAGCCAACCCGAAACGTAAGAGCTCCCAATGCACCGATCCGGATTGTGCAGCCGGGAGTTTCAAAAACAAGGCAATAAATTCCTTTATCCATATCCGCTCTTCATGAGTTCCTGTGCGGCAGCAATGTGCCGTCTGCCGCCCTGTTCGACCGGTTCCCCATGACCGGGGTAAAGCCCTTCTATATCGAGAAGCGAGAGCCGGTTGAGTGAATGTGCAAGTTCCAGCCTGCTCCCCCCGGGAAATCATACCGCCCGAAACAGCCGTCAGCAAAAACAGTATCTCCGCTGATAAGCACTTTGTTCGGCTCAGAAAAGAGGCAGATACTTCCCGGTGTATGACCCGGTGTATGGATGACCGTTAGTTCTCCAATGATGTCTCCGTCAGCAAGTATGATATCGGGAACAATACCCGGAGATCGTGCGCCAAAGTGCATGGAAAGACTCTGGAGGTCATCCAGAAGCCCCCCGGCATCATTTTTGTGAATGGCGACCTTCGCCTTACACATATGGGCAATCTCTTTTACATGGGCGGTGTGATCAAAGTGGCAGTGAGTCAGGACAATGGTATCGATCTCGTCTTTGTATGGCCTGATAGCCATCGGCACAACGCCCGCATCAACGAGTATTGTACCGAAAATATAGGAATTTGCATAGCCCGACTGCTCGGGAATCCACTTCACCTGCATGCACAATAATAAGGACTCCCGACAGATGTTTCTTATGGATTCGCTGATCCGCAGGTGTACTTCGGGTGTTCCACCGGAACTCGACGCAGTGGCACGAGCGGAAGGAATGGATCCGGCACGCCTTGCCCGGGGGATTGCTGATGGCAGGATTGTTGTCCCGGCAAACCCGGCCCGGAAACACATGCTCTGTGCCATCGGGAAAGAATGCACGGTCAAGGTTAACGTGAACGTCGGCACGTCGGGCAGCCGGTGTGATCCCGCTCTTGAAGAGGAAAAGGCGAAGGCAGCGCTTGCGAACGGCGCCGACGCCTTAATGGACCTCTCGACCGGTGGCGACCTTGTTGCAATACGGAAGAAGATTCTCGCTCTTAACACCACGGTCGGGACAGTCCCGGTATACGAGGCGGTCCGCCGGGCCGGTAGCGCCCGTGACGTGACTGCCGACCTGCTCTTCAAGGTCATCCGCGAACATTGCCAGCAGGGAGTGGACTTCCTGACCCTTCACTGCGGGGTAAACCGGCAGGCCCTCGCGGCGCTCAGGAGCGATCCCCGCCTTATGGGTGTTGTAAGCCGGGGCGGTTCATTCCATTGTGCGATGATGATGCAGCGTGATGAGGAAAACCCGCTGTATGCTGAATACGATTATTTGTTAGAGATCCTCGCAGAATATGATGTGACAATCAGCCTTGGGGATGGGATGCGCCCCGGCTGCCTCCAGGATGCGGGGAAACTTGCAAAGTCGGTGGAGTATATCACGCTCGGCACACTGGCAAAACAAGCGTTGGCAAAGGGTGTCCAGCGAATGATCGAGGGGCCGGGACATATGCCGCTTGATCAGGTGGGCTACAATGTGCGGATGATCAAAGAGATCACCGACCATGCCCCGCTCTACCTGCTCGGGCCGCTCGTAACCGATATCGCGCCGGGCTACGACCATGTCGTCGCAGCCATCGGCGGGGCGACCGCCTGCCTGAACGGTGCAGATTTCCTCTGCATGGTTTCACCGAGCGAACACCTTGCCCTTCCGGATGTCGCGGATATCATCGAGGGAACCCGGGTGGCAAAGATCGCTGCCCACATCGGGGACACTGTCCGGAAGCACGAGGGCTGGCGGATGGAACGCGAGGTGCAGATGGCCGAAGCCCGCCATGAGCTCGACTGGGATGCCCAGTTCAGGCTCGCCCTCTTTGGCGACCATGCAAAGAAGATCCACTGTCGTGACGGGGACATGGAGACCTGTTCGATGTGCGGGGATTTGTGTGCAATCAAGGTGGTGAACGAGCTGTTCGGAACGGGGAAGAAAGAGAAAGGGAAATAATAAGGAAAAAAATTTTAAGGATTGTTCTCGAGTTCCGGAATTGTTCTCGTTTTTTTCAATTCTGTTTTTTACTGATCCATATTCTACCACAGCTGATCTTCTTCAAACGGGTGCCTCCCCCCCCGTCCCCCCCCGATAATATCCGACGTGAAATCACGACACACATTAAGGGAGGTTCATTTTATCCAGTTCCTTACCAGACCCTTGCCTCATGCTGAATCCTGCGAAAGGGGGAGATCCTCAAAATAAACAGCTCTAAACAGGCCGGTTTTTCCCTTTGGAAAATGCTTTGTTGGACATTCCGGGGTCAAAATAGAATCCTACGGAAAAATGCTCTCAAAATGCCCTGAAACAGGCCGGTCGCGATCATGCCGGAAGGAGGTATCCGGGGCTGAAATGAGCCCGGATGACCAAAAAAGGGTTCTGCCCTTCCCATCGTTGTTTGGGATGTGTGCTACGACGGAGAGACTCCAGAATCTCCCACTCTGAGGAACTCCTTCTGAAACTTACGCTCTCCCGAAACTGTCAGACAGGAGGAAAGCCCCCCCTCATCTCTTGAGAATCTCCTCTCCGGTAAAAATGTGATAGGTATGGGTACTCCAACCCGAACTTAATCGCGAACAATTACTATTTTTCACACCCACGAGTCCCGACTCCTCCTAAACTGCCAGTGCGAGTGTCCAACGAACATCCCGAAATAGATGTATGCAGCTATCCCAGGGAAAAATGTGATTGGGATACCGAATTATGAATCCTGTTTGCCCCGGATCTTTGCTAAAACAGCTTCTGCAATCTCATGTTCAGTAATTTCTATCTCTTCCGTGACCGGGAGGGACCAGCCGATGATATGATCGATTACTGCGGTTCCTTCTATCCTCAGTTGAATATTTCCTTTTTTGATCAAACTCACAATCCCCTCGAAAAGCGCGAGATCGTGGGATGTTAGCGGGACGGTAATCTCAATACTGTCGCTTGCCGGGATATCCATTTTGATTGTCTCACCGTTGGCGATCTCTTTTTCCTGGTTACCGCTCCGGAAAAAAACGGTAAACGGAAGTTCCCTCACGGTCGCCCCGAAAGGATTGGGGTTTTCAATCCTGAGAATGACATCGAAATCAATGGATGTAAGGTGAAGGGCCCGAATTTTCACTCCTTTAATGGTAACGAGAGGCTCATTCACGGCTTGCATGGATCTACTGTAGTGCTGTCCTCCCTATAAGTTTGCCCGTAGTTGCCGGATCATTGGATGACCTTTTCCGCAACGATCCGGCGGTCAGGATCCAGGACGATTATATGGGTTGCACAGGAGATGCAGGGGTCATATCCCCGGATAATAAACTCGGCGAGCTGCCACGGTGAACCCGCAAGCGCCATTCCTGCCGTCGGCATATTCCATGTCGTTGGCACGGCCATCGCGTAGTACTCCACCCGCTGGTTCCTGACCCGTGCGATGTGGATAAGGGTTCCGCGGGGGGCTTCGTTCGCAGCCCACCCGGCTGTCCCGTCACCACGGGGAATAGTGCCTGCTAATACCGGTCCCTGGGGATCAAGCCGGTCTAAACAGGTAAGGAGTTCGTTCACTGCCTGAGAACACTCCATCTTCCTTGCTACCAGCTGGCCGATTGTTCCCCTTTCGCCGAAATTCCGGAACGTCGTAAACCGGGCTGCCGCCCCCACCTCAACCGGCTGGCCGTCATACAAGGGTATCGAGGGACACGCCTCATACCGGGGGTTCACAATAGTCCCGACCGGCGAGGTTCCGCCGCCGGGAAATTGGGGATCTTCGAATGTGACCTCATCCTTCCCCCCATACCAGGCCCATGGCGATACCTCGGTGTACCTTGCAAGGTCCCACGATGGGTGATCCTCAAGGCTCGAAGTGCCATACAGGGTATCGGTAGCGAGGTACCCTTGGTTATGGTAACCGAGTGTCCGCGGGACCGGCACCTGCGTGCCTCCGATCTCCACCCATTCCCGCCGCTGGAAATCGCGGATGCGGGCAATCATGAACTCCGCGTGCTCGTGGGCAAGAGGAATGGCCTCTTTGGTGAGATCGAACATCTTCACCTTTGCCTGGCGGGAGCGTTCCGGTACATCCCGCCGACCCGGGGATTGCTTGGATGGATTGCTTCGCCCCCGGCAATCTGGACAATCTCCTGGCCGATCTGCCGCAGCCGCTGGATCCGGTTCGCGATATTCCGGGCCTGCGGTTCCGGAGAGAATGGGTTGATTCGCGTATCCGTGCCCGGGAGGTACAGGTCCGGCAGGACCATCAGGCCGTGGAGGGCCTGGACCGAGAGGCGCGAGGCAAAATGGATGATCATGCGGAGAGTCAGGGCATCTTCCGGTATTTCGCACCCTGATGATGCTTCCATCGCACTTACTCCGGCGAGGGCATGGGCGACCGGGCATATCCCGCAGACACGGGACACAATCTTCGGTACCTGGTGCATGTCCTTTCCGATCGAGAGTTTTTCAAATCCTCTCACCGGTGTTGTGCCAACCCAGTCTCCCCGCTCAACGATCCCGCTTTCATCGATCTTCAGGACAAGTTGCGAGTGCCCCTCATGGCGAGTTGTGGGGGAGATTGCGACAATTCGTGCCATCCCATTATCTCCTTCTGCCGGAAGGTAGGCGCCGAATCGGATAAGGGTATCGGAAGGAGAAGGGTAGTTTTATCGGGTCCCGTCTCCCTGGAGCTGACCCATTCCTGACCGCCATTCTTAATGTCCATACTCTCCTTCAAGTAACTGATATCAATGGATCTTGATGCACAGCTCAGGACACTTGCCCTCTCTCTGGGCGCCGATTATTTCGGTATTGCTGATCTTTCTTATGCTCATGACGTTATTCTGGAGCAGGGTGGAGAACGGGTTGCACGGTACCCGAGAGCAGTCGTGATCGGTGTGGTTTTGCAGGACAGTCTTGTTGACCTGCTGCCGGACAAGGATCCTGAAGGAGCGATTCTGTACCGGCACAACAGTTACGATGTCGTCAACCAGATGCTCGACCAGATCGGAGTCCGGGTGGCAAACGAGCTCCAGAGAGCTGGATATAGTGCCTTCCCGGTACCTGCATCCAGACGGACTGACGACAAGAACATATGCGGCATCTTTTCACAGAAACTCGCGGCGCATCTCGCCGGTCTCGGCTGGATCGGGAAGAGCTGTCTGCTCATCACCCCGGATCACGGACCCCGGGTCCGGTGGGTCAGCATTCTGACCGATGCCACGCTCAACCCGACCGGATCGCCTCTGGAACAGCGTTGCGGTGAATGTACTGCATGCGTGGATATATGCCCGCAGAATGCCTTTACCGGAAGACAGTTTCACCGCGACGAACCACGGGAGGTACGGTTTGATGCTGCAGCCTGTGACCGGTATTTCAGGAAGTTAGAGCAGTCCGGTGGTGTTTCGGTCTGCGGATTGTGTCTGTATGTCTGCCCGTATGGGAGAAAATCCGGATCACGGACGCCTTAATAAACAAAAATTTGGGTTTTTTCTGAAAATAAGATTAGTAAAATGATTATGAAATCAGGTTTTTATCAACTTCAGAATCCTGATTGCCAGCCACGCCGCATTCTCACCGTTATCGACACCTACACATGCCACCGGCACACCTTTGGGCATCTGGGCGATTGCGAGAAGTGCATCCAGACCATTGAGGGTCCCGCTCACCGGAACGCCAATGACCGGCTTATCGGTCTTGGATGCAATTACACCCGGTAAGGCGGCGGAAAGTCCGGCGATGGCGATGAATATCTTTGCCGTGCTGGTTTTTATGTAGGCATCAAGTTTGTCAGGATCGCGGTGAGCAGAGATGATCTGATCATCAAAGGAAACCCCGTTCTCTCTCAGAACTTTCTTTACTTTATCAGTAATTGCTGCGTCGGATGCGGAGCCTGAAATAACTGCGACGTCTGCCATGGTAGCCATCCAAACTTATATTGTGTCTATATAAATATACTATGAGCAGATCCACATGGAAAAAGAACTTCTCCTGATGCTGCCAGGTCCTGTACCGATGCCGGAACGGGTCAGGCTTGCAATGATGCGCCAGGCAATCAACCACCGCAGTGCCGAGTTCGGCGCCGCGTACGCCGATTGCGTGCGGGTACTGAAGACCACCTTTGGGACAACAAACGACCTCTTTGTGATAAGTGGATCCGGGACTGCGGGCATGGAAGCCGCGGTTGCCAATGTCGGGAAGGACAAGGATATTGCCTGTATCGTCAACGGCAAGTTCGGTGAGCGGCTCCTCAAGATCAGCCAGCGCTATGGCAAAGCTTACGAGATCAAATCGGAATGGGGAACGCCCGTCAACCTTGCAGCGCTTGAAGAGCGGCTCGAACAGGGTGCACAGGTCGTCACGCTCGTGCACAACGAGACCTCGGCAGGTATCAGGAATCCCGCACAGGAAGTCGGAAAACTCTGCCGGAAACACGATGCGCTCTTCATCATGGACGGCATCACCTCCATTGGCGGCGACACGGTTGAGGCTGATGCCTGGGGCGTTGACATCGCCATCACCGGCTCCCAGAAGTGTCTTGCCGCACCCGCCGGCCTTGCCATGGTCTCGGTGAGCAGTCGTGCCTGGGAACGCATGACAAAGAACCCACCGTTTTACCTCGACCTTGCAGCCTACAAAAAGAGCGCCAGCGGAAAACCGATGGAGACCCCCTATACGCCTGCAGTCCCCCTCTTCCTTGCGCTACGGGAGGCCTGCCTCATGATCGAGGAGGAAGGTCTTCCCGCACGGATAGCCCGGCATCAGAAGATGTCCGGTGCGATCCAGGCCGCAGCAAAGGCATGGGGGCTCTCCCTTTTCCCGAAAATCGACAAATTACATGCTTACTCAACTACGGTCACCGCAGTTGACTATCCTGCAGGCGTCAAGGATGACGAGATACGGGCAATCGTCAAGAAGATGGGTATCGTGATCGCCGGAGGCCAGGACCATCTGAAAGGAAAGATCTTCCGGATTGGCAGCATGGGGGCCGTCAGCGCACCCGAGATCCTTGCCACCCTTGCCGCTACCCAGCACGCCCTTAGGAAGTCCGGGTTCAAAACGAAGGGCGATGGTGTCGAAGCGGCCAGCGAGGTGCTGGGATGAGAGTGGGCGTCGCCGATACCACCTTCTCACGCGTCAACATGGGAGCTATCGCCATCGACGAGCTCAAAAAACACGCCAGTGTGGCAATTGAACGGACAACTGTGCCGGGGATCAAGGATCTCCCGGTTGCCTGCAAGAAACTGATCGAGGAACGCCGGTGCGATATTGTCATGGCACTGGGTATGCCCGGGGGACAGGACAAGGACCGGATGTGTGCCCACGAAGCCTCGCAGGGGCTGATCATGTGCCAGCTCATGACGAACAAGCATATCATCGAGGTCTTCGTCCACGAGGACGAGGCAAAGGATGGGTCGGAGCTGGCATGGCTTGCCGAAAAACGAACCCGCGAACACGCGGTCAATGCCGTAAAACTCGTGCTGCACCCAAAAGATCTCGAGCGTGAAGCAGGCACCGGGCAGCGGCAGGGATTTGCCGATGCCGGCCCAGCCCGCCGGTGAAACAAGCCTACAACTTTATTTGGAACCATTTCCAAGAGATGATCTGATATGTGCGATACCAACCCGATAAAACTGGGATTTGTCGTTGCGGAGTTCAACCGCGACATCACCTATATGATGGAGATCGAAGGACGAGAGCACGCTGCTTTTCTCGGAGCGGAAGTAACAGAATGTCTGTACGTTCCCGGTGCCTATGACATGCCGCTGGCAATCAAGAAAATGCTGCAGGGGGGAAAAGTCGATGCAGTTGTTACTATAGGGTGTGTTATAGAAGGTGCTACGCAGCATGATGATATTGTCGTGCAGCATGCAGCCCGCAAGATCATCGATCTTTCGCTTGAATTCGGTAAACCGGTAACCCTTGGTATTTCCGGACCAGGGATGACCCGCCTTGAGGCAAATGAGCGGATCGATTATGCGAAGAGGGCAGTCGAATCCGCCATCAAACTTGTCCAGCGATTGAGATGAAACGGCTTTCGGAGAAGATAGCTGAGGTCGCTCCTTCTGCAACCATTGCGATATCTGATAAGGCAAAGAAGATGCAGAGGGAAGGCATCGATGTCATCAGCCTTTCGATAGGTGAACCCGATTTCGACACACCGAGACACATCAAGGATGCCTGCATCGATGCGCTAAACAGGGGCGAAACGCATTATGCACCGAGCAATGGGATTCCTGAACTCCTGAATGCTATCAGTGAAAAGATCAAAAACGAAAATCATTTTCCCTGTACCCCATCTCAGGTAATTGTCTCGTGCGGTGCCAAGGATGCTATCTACGAGGCGATGGAGGCTGTCCTGAACCCGGGCGACGAAACGATCATCCTCACCCCGGCGTGGGTTTCGTATGAGCCCTGTGTTCAGATTGCCGGCGGTAAGGTCGTGAAGCACGCGATCAACCCCAAAACCTTCCAGCTCGACGACTCTCTTCTCGAACGCGTCAATGCAAAGACCAAGATGATAGTGGTCAACTCCCCGTCGAATCCCACGGGCACCGTTTTCGACATGAAGTCCATGAAGCTCGTTGCGGATCTCTGCACGGATTATGACATCTATGCGATGTCCGACGAGATCTACGAGAAGATGGTCTACGGCAAAGAACACCTCTCGCTTGCCGCAATCGGCGACATGGCGCAGCGGACGATCACCATCAACGGCTTCTCGAAGGCCTATGCCATGACCGGCTGGCGGCTCGGGTACGCAGTTGCCCCCAAGGAGATCATCGCGGAAATGTCCAAGGTGCAGCAGCACACCATCAGCCAGGCCACCACCTTTGTGATGTGGGGCGGGGTTGCCGCACTCAAAGGCGACCAGTCCTGCGTCGAGGAGATGCGCAAGGAATTCGACAGCCGGCGGAAATACGTCATTGCCGAGCTGAACCTGATGGGTTACGAGACCGCACCTGCCGAGGGGGCATTCTATGCCTTCGTCAAAGTTGCCGGCGATGATATGGAAGTAGCATCACGCTGGCTCGAGAAAGGCCATGTGGCGTCAACCCCGGGCAGTGCGTTCTATGCGCCGGGGTGGGTCCGCCTGTCGTATGCGACATCGATGGAGCGACTGAAAGAAGCGATGGGGCGGATCAAGAGGGTTGGGTAATGGGGGGACCTTTTTATTTTAGGGTTCAGAACGACCCTTTTCCAGACCCCCTGGATCTCCCGGATCCCCCGATCACCGGCTAAACCTCAAATCCCCAGCATAGTTTCAGGCTACTTTTTCCAGCCAATTGATTCTAATTAGACATTTACCGGTCATAGGCGGAGAGAAAACCGATCCGGGCCCAATTCATCGATAAAAATAACCTTATTGTACCGTTTTTCCCCCAATTCGATGCATTTTCGGATGCCCGAAAAATGGGTCGGATAAAGTCTGTTATAAGGGCTCTGATTGCCAATTCGGGCATTTTACGAAGGGTCGATCCTTACCCACCTTGACCCTTTTTTGATGGATCTTCTCCGACGGAGAATTCCACAGGGAGTGCCAGGACCGTGGGTATGACTCCCGCTCCGGTCTCGGCCGGCTGGGCTGGTGTTACAAGTGGTGTCCGGATTGCCGGCTTCGGTTTTTCCGGCATCACCGACCCATCACGGTCCAGCTCGACAAGCCCTGTGTCCGTGACGCGGAAGAACCGGAACGCCCCGCGGGGCAGGAAGACCCAGAGCTCGCGGGAGATCCCGGACCCGGACGCAATAGCCCGGAGTGCTGCGAGTGCATCGGCTGCCTCTCCCTCGATCCATGCGTGGGAGCAGTGGACGCGGGTGACCCGTTTGATCCGGACGTGGGCCACGAAACCGAGGCAGTAGATAACGAAGTTGCAGATCGTGCCCGGCTCGTGCATGAACTGCCGGGTCTCGCCCCGTTTCTTCGCGATCAGCACGGCCTCGCGGAGGGCCATGAGTGGTATTCGCCCGCGGGTCATGGCCGGCCTCTACTAGTTCCAGCCGGGGTTTTGTATAGCGACCGGTGCTCCTCCGCCGTACGGTTTTTGTTGTGTGTCTGATAGATTCGATCGATAGCACCAGCTCCTTTCCTTGTGGTGAATATGCCGGGGGTAATCCCGTGAGTGCACAGGCCGGCGGCCACACTGGTGCTCCACGCGTTATTCTCAAAATTATATACGCTTTGTAGTCTGAGTGGCTCATCAGAGCCGCGAGCAGGAGAAGAACTCTGAAGGTGTTCTTCGATTTACGAGAACCGCTTCAGGATTTTGTCGTTCTCCATCGCACATGTGCAAAGGTTGAGTCACCGGAAATCACGACTCCGCCCCCGCGCACCTGGATGAGTGGATTGATGTAATCATCGACAATCCTGACCTGTTCCGGTGTCCTTGCACCGAACCGCTTCCGGAAGAACCCGAGCATCTCCTCCCGGCTCCCGAAGCGGTACTCCTTTGCGAGCGGCAGCATGGTGACGTCCGGGTAAATTCCCATCTGGTAGAGGACCCCGAAGAGACAGTCGGTTTTCGGCCCAGAGTGATACATGCTCCCATGCAGCGATTCCCAGAGGTCGGCGTACATCCGCTCCCAGAAAGGCATGTCTACAAACCAGAAGAGGTGGACAGACCCCGATGATGCAGCATTCATCTTCATAAGCGCCTCGCGGATATCATGCATGGTCAGGGAAAGTGATGCGATCACAATATCATAGGGACCCGTCAGGTCATGGGAGAGATCAACGTCCTCCCACAGTTTCTGTACAAAGGTAATGTTTCGGATCAACTTTTTTTCTGCATTATTTTTGAAGATCTCCACCATACCGGCACCGGGTTCCACCGCAGTAATCTCTCTGACCAGCGGGGCAAGGGGGATCGCCAGGGTCCCGGGGCCGGAACCAATGTCCAGTACCCTCGAATTCCGGCTGATATCGAGTAAAGCAATGGTGGTCTTCACCCGTTCATCGGTACACGCTCCGGGCATTTGTGTCATACCGCTCCGCGTTCTCCTTCCTGTTCCAGTCATGGGAAGGATCATCGGAACTTTTTGAGGACTCGTGCAATTCCTGGCGCTGCTTCCAGATCTCATTCCAGTCGGGATCCATGAGTACCGGGGAACTCATAGCACACTGTATGCACCCGGCCGGTAATAAAGGTCTCACGTTACAAAAAAGAAAGGGAAAAAGGAGGAGATTTATTCATGCCTCAATGCCTCAATCGGGCTGAGGTTCGCTGCTTTCCATGCCGGATAAATGCCACAGGCAAGACTGATGATGATACCAAAAAAGACACCCTCGATAATGGGTATCGCACTGGACCAGACAAACAGGTACTTCGTGGTGTTCAGCAACAGGGCACTTATCGCATATCCTGCGAGGATACTCAATACCCCCCCGATGAGGCTCCCGACGGTGCCAAGGATAGCCGCCTCGAACATGAACATACTCATCACTTCCCGTTTCTGGGTACCGATACTCCGCATGATACCTATCTCCTTGATGCGTTCGGTCACTGACATCATCATGATATTGAAAATTGAAACGCCCGCAACAATCATGGAAATTCCCCCGATCGCAGTTACAAATGTGGTGACCGCCCCGAACGCAGAAAAAATTGTCGCGAGGGTCGCCTTACTATCCATAACGGTGACGACCTTGTCCCTCTTGTTCATCTGCTTCTCGATGGTGGTTTTTACGACAGCGGAATCCACGCCAAGGTTAACTTTCACGACAACCGTATCATAATCGTTCCGATTATAGGTTATGTCAAACCAGTTTTGCGTCACAACAATAGCAGAGTCGGTGCTGATATCAAAACTGATCCCCCTCTCTTCTATAATACCGGTTACTCGCAGGGTTCCTTTGTCACCGTCTGTTCCGATGGAGATCCGGGAACCGACCTTTACGTTGTGGTCATCGGCAAATTTCGATCCGACCAGGCATCCGGAATCCGACCGGCTGTAACTCCCTGCCTTCAGGTTCAGGAGGCTGGGCACATCGTCAGGACTAAGACCATAAACAGGTGCTACAATCGTATCACTGCCAACGCCGAGTTTCATGATGTCCGCGGTTTGAAGGACAGGAATTGCGATGTTGGGTGCAACGGCACGTTTAATTTGCTGAAACTGTTGATCCGTGATCTTCAGGCTTGTTGAACCCCCACCACCACCCTGCCCGAACCCGGAACCGCCACCGGCGTAGGGGGAAACGATCACACTGTCGCCGACCGTGTGAAGACTGTCTGAAACGGAAAGCACGAGAGTGTTGCCGAGGATCCCCATCGACGCAATGGCGACAACACCAATAACGATGCCGAGCATTGCAAGCGTTGAGCGCAACAGGTGAATCCGGAGATTACGTTTTGCAATTTCCCAGAAGATCATGCAACGATCCTCCCGTCCGCGATCCGGATTGTCCGCCGAGAATATTCCGCGATGTGGGCGTCATGCGTGACCATGATGATCGTCGTGCCCTTCCGGTTGAGTTCGGTCATCAGGTCCATGATACCGGCACCGGTCTTGGAATCAAGGTTTCCTGTCGGTTCATCGCAGAGAAGGATGTCGGGATTGTTGATGAGCGCCCGTGCAACGGCAACCCGCTGCTGTTGCCCGCCAGACAGCTCAGTGGGTGTATGCGTAAATAATTTATCCTCCAGCTGGACTGACCGGAGCACTTCCTTGCCTTTTTCCGGATCCACCTCTTTCTGGGATTTCAGCATCATCGGGAAGGTGACGTTCTCGATGATGTTGAGCAGGGGAAAGAGGTTGAAATACTGGAAGATAAATCCGATTCTGTCCCTTCGGAGATTGGTCAGCTCAATATCGGACATATCCCCGATACGAGTACCACTGATGAATATGTCACCGGATGTCGGGGTATCAAGGCATCCCATAAGGTTCAGAAGCGTGGACTTGCCGGAACCGGACGGGCCCATAACCGAGATAAACTCGCCACGGTCAACTCTGAAGGAGACACCATCCAGTGCTGTAACATCTCCTGCGGGAAGCGGGTAGACCTTGACCACGTCCCGGAACAGCATGACCGGCTGATCATCCATAGGAACGGTCACTTCTTGTTCCTTCTCACGTAGAAGTACCATCCACCGATGCAAGCGCAAATAACGATTACTATCGCGATGATGGGAAAGAGGAGATTCGATCCGCTGGTACTCTGTGATGTTGCCGGAGACGTGGAAATAGTAACTTCCTGTAAAGTACTATACTGGTTGCCATTGGTGTCTTTGTACGAGAGCTGGAGCGGGATGCTTGGGGTTCCGTTTACGGAAAATGTTACCTCAAAACTTCCAAAATCATCGGGTTTGAGCGCTCCGACAACATAGGTCTTGTACGGGTCCTGGGGAACCGCGGGTGGAAGGGAGGTAACCGTGACGGTATTTGCGGTTTCCAACCCTGCGTTATTTACGTCTCCGGTGATATGGTAGACACCTCCTGAAGAGGTTACCTGAACATTGCTGACAACGGGGTTTGCCTGCATTTTGTCAATGCCGAAGGTGATGGGGAGATCCATCGTCACTGTGTGAGGATTATTTCCATTGTTGTACGTTACAGTCATCACCAGCTGAGACTCCTGGTCAGGAGATATCGTAAAGTTTACCGGTATTTTGGCGCCTGCTGCAAGATTTCCGATGAAGATTTTTGTTGGGGTGGCGGAAATGCCGGCTCCGGAGACATCAAGTACAACATTCCTTACATCATTTTTCCGGGGGTTTGCCACCTGCAGGGAAATGGTCTTTTTCTTGCCTTGGGTAAACGCATCCGGCTTTTCGATTATGGTCAGTTCAAGTGGTGTATTATCCACCTCAGCCGTTGCCCTGTAGTAAAGACTATTGGCCTCTACGAAACTCAACGAGAATGTCGGGAAATATGTCCCGTCTGGTGCGGTGGCCACAACGGAAAATGTGAACGGCTGTCTCTGGAGGGGGCCGATGTTTGCTGAGGAATCATAAGGCGAGCTGGTGAGGAGTATATTCTTATCACCGAACGTGGCATGATTCACAACGACACTGGTATCGGAGTTGCTATTGGTAACATAGACCATGACGGTCCCGGTATCATCGGTAAAGAACGTTCCCGGATCGAAGGTTACATTGGACACATAAACATTGTTAGCAGCTGCCTGGGAGTCAAGAGTTTGTTGTGCTGTGACCGCTCCGAACCCGATGCCGGACATTAGGAGGATTATGGAAAGTACAATAAATCGCGTGTTTTTCATGTTAAATCCCTGTCATGTTAAATATGATATAGAGAATAAAGACGACAACCGGTATTCCTACACAGAGTGCCGAGTCTCTTTCAGAAAGCTGTCGGGCATTTTTCATACCTGAGATCCAGATATTTGCGCTCCAGAGGAGAAAGACAATCGAGATGATCGATGTGATCTGGGTCATCTCCATCATTGCGGGATCATGCATCAGGGCCTTTGTAGCATCCACAATCATTTGTGGATCCTGGGCTGCGGCTGATGTGATCTGGGGAACGATTACTCGCGGGAGATACTGCAGAGCAATAATAATGGTAAGTATCACTCCCAGAATCTGGGGAAGATAACCGTACCCTACAAACTCAAGCGATCTTTTAAAAGATCCTTTACCCTTGAAGATCGATGAGATGAGAAAGAACACCCCTGTCCATATTACCCAGAATATTAAAACGCCAAATAATGCACCAAAAACGGTAAAAATGGCAATTATTGATTCCATGCCCGGAACCATTCCTGCCAGCATTCTTCCCGTTAATCCCCCGATAAAATAAGCATATACTGCTGACAAAACCCCAAGTATAATAACGATAAGTCCGGGGATCTTGAGACTTTCCTGTTCCGTTAATGCATCCTTGAAAAATGCATTGGGATGAACCAATGCGTTAACTAATGATTTTACCATCTGATATCTCCCGCCAGTCATGTGTTGTTGTGTTTGCGACAACGCTAATACACATGGAATCTGCACTATATTAGTTTTATTTATAATAACATTTTTCCAAACCCGCAAAAAAATGTTGGATTCATGCAAAAAATTAAATGCATATTTAATAACATCTAGTATCATATTTGTAGGACAATGTATATATTTATACAAAACAAGTACCTAGTATGCAAACCAAAATCCTCCTCGATGAGGAGCAGATGCCAAAAAAGTGGTACAATGTTCAGGCAGACCTGAAATCACCTCTCGATCCACCGCTCCATCCTAAAACCCAGAAGCCGATAGGCCCTGAGGATCTTGCTGCCATATTCCCCATGGAGTTGATCCGGCAGGAAGTCACCACCGATCGTCACATCGATATCCCGGAAGAAGTGCAGGATGTCCTGCGACTCTGGAGACCGAGCCCACTGTACCGTGCCCACCGGCTTGAAAAATTCCTGAAGACTCCGGCAAAAATTTATTATAAATGGGAGGGGGTCAGTCCGGCGGGGAGCCATAAGCCGAATACCTCCATCCCTCAGGCATATTATAACATGAAGGCCGGGGTCGAGAGGATAGCGACCGAGACCGGGGCAGGACAGTGGGGATCTGCCCTGGCATTCGCTACGATGCTCTATGGTCTTCAGTGTACTATTTACATGGTCCGTTCAAGTTATACGCAGAAACCGTACCGGAAGTCCATGATGCATGTCTGGGGTGCAGAATGTATACCCAGCCCGAGTACCAAGACAAATGCCGGCCGTGCAATGCTTGAAAAGGATCCAGATACCCCGGGAAGTCTGGGTATGGCCATTTCTGAAGCGGTTGAGGATGCAGCATCCCATAGCAATACCAATTACGCATTAGGCTCTGTCTTAAACCATGTCTGCCTGCACCAAACGGTGATAGGACTTGAATGCCGGGAACAACTGGCAATGGTAGATGACTATCCGGATGTGGTGATTGGCTGCGTAGGTGGCGGATCCAACTTTGCCGGGATATCCTTCCCGTTTGCCGGGGATAAGCTGACCGGAAAACACAAAGATGTGGATCTTATCGGTGCTGAACCTGCTTCCTGCCCGACGCTGACCAAAGGGCTTTATACCTACGATCTCGCTGATGAGGCCGGATATACGCCCCTTCTCAAGATGTTTACGCTTGGGCACGATTTTGTGCCACCATCCATGCATGCAGGCGGTCTCCGCTATCATGGAGATTCCCCGATTGTCTCCCGTCTGGTACACGATGGAGTGATGAGGGCGGTAGCCTTCCACCAAAGTGAGGTATTTGATGCAGCTCAGACATTTGCCCGTACGGAAGGTATCATTGTCGCCCCCGAGACTTCCCATGCAGTGAAAGCCGCCATTGATGAAGCGCTAAAGTGCAAAAAGACAAATGAGTCAAAAACCATCCTGTTTAACTGTTCCGGCCATGGCAACTTCGATATGTCGGCATATGATGCCTACTACGCGGGCAGCCTCGTAGACTACGAATACCCGGATGCGCTGATTAAAGAGGCGATCGCCCGGATACCAATAATTTCCTGAACCTTCCCTTTTTTATGAAAAAAATCGGTTTTCTCATAAATCCTATTGCCGGTATGGGTGGGGCTGTAGGTCTCAAGGGAACCGATGGCAAACTGGATGAAGCAACCACTCGCGGTGCAGTGCCAGAAGCAATAAATCGGGCTAAAATTACCCTGAATGCCCTTAAAAATAATAAAAACCTGATATTTCTGACGCCTTCCGGGGAAATGGGAGAGGATGCACTGAAAGATACGCCTCTTGAGCTTGTTCAGGTTATCAGTTATCCGGAGAATGACAGTACCGCTCAGGATACAAAGATTGCAGCACAGCGGTTTCTTGAAGAAGATGTGGACCTGATCCTCTTCTGTGGTGGTGACGGGACTGCCCGGGACATCTTTGATGTCGTGGGTCGGAACGTGCCTATGCTCGGCATTCCAGCCGGTGTGAAGATGTACTCCGGCGTTTTCGCTGTCAATCCATTTGTAGCAGCGGAGATTGTCTCACAATTTGAGATCCAGTCACTCAGGGATTCAGAAGTGATGGATGTGGATGAAGATGCTTATCGGGCAGGGGAACTGAAAACCCGTCTTTATGGAATTGCCCGCGTTCCTTCACTGGCAGGAAAGACGCAGGTCTCGAAACAACTATATGAGGATAGCAATGAAGAGCGTGCAAAAAAAGAAATTGCACGCTTTATTTATGAGGTAATGATTCCTGACGTGCTCTATATTCTGGGGGCAGGGACAACTACGGAATCCATTGCCCGGGAAATAGGATTGAACAAGACGCTGCTCGGAATTGATGCAATAAAAAACGGAAAAGTGGTTGCCCGGGATCTCGACGAAAAAACGCTTTGGTCTCTGCTCGAGCATGGGCAGGAGGCAAAAATTCTCGTAAGCCCAATTGGTGCACAGGGATTTATCCTCGGGCGTGGAAACCAGCAGATCAGTGCACGTATAGTTAAACGAGTGGGGATTCACAACATTATTGTGGTCGCTACTCCACACAAACTTCGGGAAACTCCGCTCCTTTATGTAGATTCTGGTGATTCAGTGCTTGACAAGAACTTTGGCGATTCCATTCAGGTAATTTCCGGATATCGCATGGCCCAACGGAAGAAAATTTTCAATTTGTTGTAATTAAAAATAAAGACTATTGTAACTCAACTTTTGGCGGCTTTAAGAGAGTGAATGCGATTATAAAACCGATCACAGCAAGGACAAGCACATAGGGAAATACCCCTATATACGATCCACTTGTTGTCTTGATAAACCCAGCCAGCTGGGGACCTGCAATTGCCCCGGCACCATATGCCAGGAAAAGAACCCCGTAACATCGTGGATAGTCACAGGTGCCAAAGTAGCTGCCACATGAAGTAGGAGCTATTGCCAGCCACCCGCCCAGGCAACCCCAGAGGACAACAAAGGCAATGAGGTAAACCGGGACGGTCGGGATTTGCCACATAAGAAGCGATACTATTGCAATCAGACCGAACGACACCATAGATGTAAGACGTGGGGTCAACCTGTCCGTTAGTATACCAAAGACGGGACGTCCAAATCCATTGAAGATAGCAAAGACTCCGACAAGGGCGGTTGCGAGCCCGGTTTCAACTCCCACATCGGTGCCTACAGGCTTTGCAATAGATATCGCCATAAGGCCGGCAAGACAGGCTATAAAAAAACATGCCCAGAGCGCGTAGAAAGATGATGTTTTAATCATCTGCGACCGGGTGAGTTCACAGGATTTCTGTTCCCCCGCCTTTGGTGCAGGAGGTGTCCAACCCGCCGGGACCCATCCGGGTTTCGGGAATTTCAAAGGCAGTGCAAGCACTATTGTCAGGATTACGAAGACAACTCCAAATATCCTGAACGTCGTCATAACGCCGTACGCACCGATCAAATAACCCGCGATGTTAGCGGTAAAGAACGCGGAAAATCCAAATCCGAGCACGGTGAGACCTACTGCCAGGCCCCTCCTGTCCGGAAACCAGCGTGCAGCAACAGCAACTGGTACGCCGTAGGCTATACCAACACCAATACCTCCGATAATTCCGTACAAAATGTAGAGCATCGGCACTGATGTTGAAAATGAGGCAAGAAGCCAGCCAAGGCCGGTCAGAACCCCCCCGATGATTGTAATATTCCTTGGTCCATATAATTCGATATATTTGCCGGTCAAGGGCATTGCGATCGCGAAAAACGCAAGGAATACCGAGAATGGCAAAAGTATGTCATTTGCGGAAACGGTCTGACCTAATGTTTTTGTGAAATAAGTAGTAAGCGGCCCAACAAAGACGCTCCAGGAATAAATCGTACCAAGGCACAGGTTGATTATCATCCCGAGGATTATGAGGAGCCAGCGACCTCTTCCAGGCTCCATACCCAAAATCGTTTCAGTAGTAACTATGTCTTTCATGGTTTCTCTCTCTATGCGGACATGCGTGATTTTCCAGTACCAGATCTAAAATTTTTAAAATTTTATTCTTCAAGCGTTGAAATATCTCCGGGATCGATTCCCATCTCCTTTGCCTTCAGGACACGACGCATAATCTTACCACTCCGGGTCTTTGGTAACTTTTCAACAAATTCTATTTCATGGGGCATTGCAATAGGCCCGAGGGTTACACGCACATGATGGAGAAGATCCTGCATGAGGTGATCACTTGGCTGATTGCCGACGCGAAGGATCACAAAAGCCTTGATTGAATTTCCTTTAACCGGGTCAGGTTTTCCGATAACCGCGGCCTCAGCAACGGCATGGTGTGATACCAATGCACTCTCTACCTCGGCAGTACCGATATTATGACCGGCAACAATGATAATGTCGTCCGCCCGCCCGAGGATCATTATATACCCGTCCTTTCCTTTTACTGCCAGATCCCCTACGGTATAAACGTCTTTTATTGTTTCCCAGTACTTCCGGTACCTTTCATCATCTTTATAAACGGTCCGCAGCATGGCAGGCCACGGGGATCTGATGACAAGTAATCCACCGGTACCAGGGGCAACAGAAGTGCCATTTTTATCAACAACATCAGCGATCACACCAGGAACCGGTTTTCCTGCAAAACCCGGGCGCATCGGTTCGCCTATCATGGTTGTAATCATCTGCATTCCGGTCTCAGTCTGCCACCACGTATCGAGAATGGGACAACGGTCTTTCCCAATCACATGATAATACCATTCGAATGCCTCGGGATTCAGCGGTTCACCGACAGAGCCGATGATTCTCAGGGATTTTAAATCATACTTATTCGGCCAGATTTCCCCCAGCTTCATGAACATCCGGATTGCAGTTGGTGCGGTGTAGAGTATCGTTATTTTTTGTTCTTCGATGAGATGCCACCAACTGCCCGCATCCGGATAATCCGGGGTGAGCTCCGAGATAAATACCGTCGCTCCGGTCGCAAAGGGGCCATAGATGATATAACTGTGACCGGTAATCCAGCCCGGATCGGCAGTGCACCAATAGATATCAGTGTCCTTGATATCCATGACATATTTGCTCGTGTAGTATGTTCCGACCATATAGCCGGCACAGGTATGGACAATACCCTTTGGCTTCCCTGTAGAGCCACTCGTATAGAGGATAAAGAAGGGGTCCTCGGCATCCATAACTTCAGGTGGGCAATCATCGGAAACTCCCTCCATTATCTCGTAGAAATCCAGCTCGAGGGTCGGGTGGATATCCACAGGAGGATCCCTTCTCCGCAGGACAATTACATGCTCTACGGTTGGAGCATTATTAATCGCTTCATCCACAATTGCCTTCAGTTGAATTGCCTTTCCCCGCCGGATCGCGACATCAGCGGTAATGACAATCTTCGCCCCGGCATCCTGGATTCGCATGTTCAATGCTGCTGCACCAAATCCGCCAAAAACTACGCTATGGACAGCTCCGATTCGTGCGCAGGCAAGCATTGCAATAATCTGCTCAGGGACGAGAGGCATGTAAATACAGACGCGGTCCCCTTTTTTCACCCCGGTATTCTTTAATGCATTAGCGAAACGGGCCACTTGGGAGAGAAGTTTCTGATAGGTAAAGATCCTCTCTCTTCCCTCTTCTCCCCTCCAGATCAGGGCAACTTTATTGCGCCGGCTGTTATTGACATGGCGGTCCAGACAATTTGCCGTGATATTGAGTTTTGCATCGGTGAACCATTTTGCATAGGGAAAGTTCAACTCTTTCACTGCTTTCCAGGGGCGAATCCAGTCAAGTTCCCCGGCCATTTTGTTCCAGAAAGCATCCGGATCTGCCAGAAATTCGTTGTAAGCTTTTTGATAATCTCCCATCCAGGCGTTTTTCTTATATTGAGGGTCAGGTGCGTAATACTTGCCCTCATCAGAAAGTCTGACATCGAAATCTTCCGTCATGTAGTCACCAAATTCTACATTATTAATCATGTTAAACATTGTATTTAAAAATTTGGAATTTGATATAGCTGATAGAAAATAGGGTGATAAAAAAAACGGGACTCTGATTCATCGGGGGTCGTTTTGAATTTCTTTTAATTCCGGGCTTTTTACTGAAATTGAAAGGTTATAACAAGGATTATCTATCCGAATTTTTCAATATAGAATTGATGCTGAAAAAATTTAAAGGGTGCCTGCTGGGTGCTGCGATCGGCGATGCGCTTGGTATGCCCAACGAAAGTGCTGCCCCAAACCTGAACAAGATGAAATATGGTTACCGGCGCCCCTATAAGGGTCATCCAAACGACAATCTTAAACCCGGGCAATATACTGACGACACCCAGCTGATGATTCTGGCAGCAACACTAATCGCTGATGGAAAATACAATGAGGAACGGTATTCATCTGCACTCCGTGAGCTTTATGCTCAGGGGAACCTTCGCTTTCCTGATGGATCGATTTCAGCAGCATGCGAAGATAATGTCAAAAAAAACATTCCCCGGAAAGGAGTGAAATCGACAACTTCAGGATGCCTTCCTGTCGCAATTCCGTTTGGATTGGCGTTTCCTGACATGAATGAAGGAAGCGAACGGGCGGTACGTGCATGCAATGTAACGCATACCCATCCGGCGGCTCACGCGGCAGTATCAACTCTTGCCTGTCTCATCTACCACACACTTCACGACACCTCCGATCCTATCGAACGGGCGCTCGAAAAGGCACAGGATGAAGATGAAGTCCTTGGCGGAAAAATAAGAAACGCCCTTGTTCTAGAAAAAGAGGGGATGGATATCGAGACCGCATTACTAAAAATTGGAAATGATGTGTCAGTGTTCCAGACGCTCCCCATCTCCATTTTCATTATCAGGAGATACTCACATCCCTCCGATCTCCTCACGGTAGCTGCAAACGCAGGGGGAAATACAGATACCATCGGTTTCATTTGTGGTGCATATCTTGGTGCTTCCCGGGGAATCGATGCATTACCCTCAGATTTATTGGAAGGACTCGAAGACCGGCAGCGAATTGAGTTGCTGGGGCAACGCCTCCACGCACTCTATCAGCAGAAACTTGGGCAGATCTAATTTTTTGAACCGGATCACATAATGCTCAAATCGCGAAGAATAAACAATATACGTGATGAATTTTTTCCTGTCAGCCACATCCAGATCTCCAGGGATCCATTTTTATTCTTTCACGATCTTTTAAGCATATTCTTCAATTTTCAACCGGCTGGTTAAAAACCATTAAATTTTTATAATCGGATATTCTTTTATGAAAATTGCGATTATCGGGGCTTCCGGTTATGCTGGTGGCGAGCTGGTCCGTCTCCTCGTTCACCACTCAACCGCAGAGGTCACCTGTGCCACGTCCCGAAAACTGGCAGGAACACCTCTTGATCAGGTTCATCCCCACCTTAAGGGATTTATCGATCTCAAATTTGAAAACCCTGACACCGACGCTATCGACGCAGATGTTGCATTCCTTGCAGTTCCCCATACCGCTGCAATGCTCCACGCGGGCAAACTCTTGTCCAGAGGAATAAAAGTTGTCGATCTCAGTGCTGATTACCGGTTACCCAAAGAGATCTATGAGACTGTATACGGCGTCACTCACTCAGATTATTTTGTGGCACCGTATGGCATACCAGAGCTTCATCGTAAGGAGTGTATTAACGAGAAGTTCGTTGCGAACCCCGGGTGTTTCCCTACCGGAGCAACCCTGGCGGCAGCTCCCCTGGCAAAATATGCTCACACGGTAATATTTGATTCAAAGACCGGAGTAAGCGGTGCCGGCGACAACCCCTCTGCCACCACCCATTACCCGAACGTGGGGGATAATATCGGACCTTACAAGTGGACATCCCACCGGCATCTCGCGGAAATGAAACAGGAGCTTTTGCGGCTTGGTTCAAAAGCGAAATGTTACTTCACCCCGCATCTTGTGCCAGTTAACCGCGGAATTCTTACGACAGCCCATATCCTCCTCAACGAACCCATGCAGCAGAAAGATGTTGAAGAAATCTACCATGATTTCTATAAGGGCGAATATTTTATCCGGTACCAGAAACCTTCACTTGCCGCGGTCCGCGGAAGCAATTTCTGTGATATCATGGTCGAGAGTGAAGGACTCCGTGTCGTAGCGGTCTCTGCAATTGACAACCTTGTGAAAGGGGCTAGTGGCCAGGCCATTCAGAATATGAACCTCATGTGTGGTTTAAAAGAAAATGATGGGCTGATAGGTGCAGGAATGCTGCCGTAGGTGATTGACAATGCTGGTTAAAAACGCAATGACAAAGGATCCCGTCGTGTGCACTACTGAAACGTCCCTCCGCGAGGCAGTAGGCTTGATGAGGAAACATCATATTGGCGGGCTTCCGGTTATGGAAGGTTCCGAACTCGCAGGCATGCTTACAGAATCAGATTTAATTTCTCTCCTCGAATCCGAAAGGATCTCCGACGATCTCTGGTTGCCGTCCCCATTTGAGATTATCGAGATCCCCATCCGGGAATATATCAACTGGGAGAAGACAAAGCATGCGCTTCGCAACATCGGGGATATGAAGACGGAAAAAGTAATGACTCACCGGGTAATCACTGCAACCGAGGATATGGATGTCGAGGCAGCTGCTGCGCTGATGCTGAAAGAAGGTATTGCACGTTTACCTGTATTGCGGAAGAAAAAACTGGTTGGAATTCTTACCCGGGGGGACATCATTCATGCAGTCGGGTTACCGCATTCCGCCAAAGAGGGAGCTGATACCTGAAATGACCTTTCGGAGTATCTGTGCAGTCAGGGGTGTCAGTGCCTGTGGGATGAAAGAAGGGAAGTTCGGTCTGGCACTCATCAGGGCAAGCGGAACGGCAGCAGGTGTATTCACCGAAAATCTTGTCAAAGCAGCACCGATCGAACTGATGCGCAAACAGATTAAAAAAGGGAGGATGGAAGCGGTAATCGCAAACAGCGGGTGTGCCAATGCGTACACCGGAAAAAAGGGATATGCGGATGCCATTGCGATGACGGAATTCGCCGGGTCTGCACTGAATGTCGAACCGGATCTTATTGGGGTTGCCAGTACCGGTGTCATTGGGCGATATCTTGACCTCCCGCTCATTCAACGCCAGTGCGAGGAAACAGTACCTAAGATCGGGCGTACCCCGGAAGATGAAAATCTCACTGCCCGGGCTATCATGACGACCGATACGTATCCCAAGCATGCGCTCGTTCAAAAAGAGACATTTACCATTGGAGGAATTACCAAGGGAAGCGGCATGATAGCGCCGAACATGGGAACTATGCTTGCATTTATTTATACTGATGCAGATATCGGCGTAAAACCACTGTCACAGGCGCTTAAGCAGGCAACACGGCGGACATTCAACCGTGTTGTTGTTGACGGGGATATGAGTACAAACGATATAGCTCTTTGCACAGCAACGGGAGAGTCAGGAAAAGTAACCGCTTCGGAATTCTATCCTGCTCTTGAAGAGTGCTGCCGGTCGCTTGCCCGACAGATAGCGGCCGATGGCGAAGGTGCGACAAAATTAATCGAGGTGACGGTTAAAGGAGCGCAAAAAGAAGAGGCCGCTGCAAAAGTCGCTCGCACTATTGTTGAATCGCCGCTCGTAAAAACTGCTGTTTATGGCGAGGATCCAAATTGGGGGAGGGTCGTTGCAGCTGCGGGACGAGCCGGTGTTGATTTCGATCCGAATGCGGTTTCGCTCTGGATAAGTGATGGAAATGCGAAGTACCCTCTGGTCAGTGCCGGGGCGATCATCGCAGATCTGAAGAAAGCAAAAGAGACAATGCACGGGAAGAAGGTTATCTTTATCCTCGATCTTGGTACCGGAAAAGAAGAAGCAACAGCCTGGGGCTGCGATCTTACCGAACGCTATGTCGAGATCAACGGGAGGTACACGACATGATGAAACGTGAAGATGTCCTGATGGAAGCTCTTCCCTATATCCAGCAGTTCCATGGGAAGACCATCGTAATCAAGCTCGGAGGACACGCGATGGTCGATCCGGTCGTTCTCGAAAATGCAATCCGTGACGCGGTACTGCTGCATTATGTAGGAATCCGGGTGGTTCTCGTTCACGGAGGAGGTCCGGAGATCAGCGAGAAGATGAAGGCGATGGGTAAGGAATCTGTCTTCGTCTGTGGCTTGAGGGTCACTGATCAGGAAACACTCGAGATCGCCCAGATGGTTCTTGTGGGTAAAATCAACAAAGGTATCGTTTCCCTTATTGCAAAATGTGGTGCGCAGGGCGTCGGTCTTTCCGGGAGTGACGGGAACCTGATCATCGCGAAGAAAATGGATCTCCAGAAAGTCGATGTCGGGGGAATCCAGAAAGAAGTCGATCTTGGCCATGTAGGGGAGATCGAATGGATCGATCCTGCGATCCTGAACATTCTCCTCGAAAAAAACTATATACCGGTGATATCACCCATCGCAATAGATCTGTCCGGTGCAAGCTTAAACATCAATGCAGATACAGCAGCAGGGGATATTGCGGTCGCACTCAAAGCTTTCAAACTCATCAATATGACCGATGTTGACGGAGTCATGGACACAGCCAGGACAAAGGTATTCCGGAAACTTACCGTCAATGAGGCCAACGAACTGCAGAAATCCGGGGCGATTGGTGAGGGTATGATTCCAAAGGTGAAGTCAGTGATCAAGGCAGTGGAAAACGGTGTCTGCTATGCCCACATCATCAACGGAAACGTTGAACACAACCTGATTCTTGAACTCTTTACTCGTGACGGCGTAGGGACGATGATTTCACAGAAATAATGTTTTCGTTGTTGCTTGAGACATGTTATTAAGTGAGTAATCGACAAAAAGTACAGGAGATCGTCGGGATGGATAAAACAATAAAAATTGTCATTACAGTCTTTCTTGTCGTAATTCTCGCGTGTGCACTTCTATTCCTCAGCCCGCTCATGAAACCCGCATCACCTGCTTTATCAGAAAATGAGGTGTCAGATAGCAGTAAAATCCCTGTCTTTTTCTTTTATGGGGAAGAGTGTCCACATTGCCACAACGTGATGCCGCTTATCCAGAATCTTTCAGCCAGGTACCCCCAAGTGGACATCAAAATGCTGGAAACCTGGCATAATGAGACGAACTTTGCCCTTTCAAATTCGTTAAATCAGAAACTTGGCATACAGAACCCCGGAGTTCCTGAAGTCATTATTGGCAACATCACACTCATAGGCGACAAAGATATTCCTTCCAAACTCGAAGGTTTAATCCTTGAAGAAATAAAAAAAAACCCATAACTGATATTCCTGAAACATCCTTTTCTTCAACATTATCCAATCTTTCGCAACTGCAGAACAAGGTTTTTATTGCATATTTTTTCTACGGCGACGGCTGCAGCCACTGCGCTAATGTAGAACCCCTTATTGCCGATCTCGCAGTGAAATATCCTGATCTGGATATCGAAAAGCTGGAAATTTATCACAATTCAGAGAACCAGGAAAAATTTCTGGCAATGAGTCACCAGTATGGCCTTGAAAATGCGGGAATTCCAGCGATCTTTATTGGAAATAAGGCGTTGATTGGTGATACCGATATCAAAAATCATTTTGAAGAGAGCATCCTGGAAGAAAAACAACGACTTGCATCCTGCAACGGTACCGCCCCCAACACTACACTCCCCTCCAATGCAGAGTGTTTACCTCCGGTTAGACAAATTACCCCCCTGCTGGTTATTTTCTCAGCGGCTGTCGATAGTATAAATCCCTGTGCCTTTGCAGTCCTGATCTTCCTGTTGATATCAATCGTGGCGATTGAAGACCGGCGTCGAATACTGATGGTGGGTGGGGTCTATATCTCTGCTGTTTTCATTTTTTATCTCCTGTCAGGAATCGGACTTTTTTCCCTTGTTCACATCTCCGGTATCTCCTCGGCGATATCTCTCCTTGGTGCAACAGTAGCGGTTGTGCTTGGAATAGTCAATGTCATTGAAGTCCTGAGAGACAAGGATGAATTTGTATTGGCGATTCCTGAATCCAAAAAGGAAATAATCGGGCAGTATATAGGAAAAGCATCGCTCCCCGCTGCATTTGCATTAGGTATCCTTGTCGGAATATTTGAGTTACCCTGTACCGGAGGGATCTATCTTGCCATTCTTGGGCTCATGAGCAGGGAAATGACGTTCATGGAAGGTCTGCCATACCTGATTCTTTACAATTTGATCTTCGTGATGCCGTTGATCCTGATTTTACTACTGGTGGCATATGGAATCTCTCCGGATCGGGCAAATACATGGAGAATTAAACATCGGAAAACACTTCGGTTTATTGTGGGGATTGCGATGATCGCTATCGGTTCAACCATCTTTTTTGGGTGGTTTGGATAACTTTTTTTTGTGAATTCCTGTAACCAAAAAATTGCTTTAGGGAAGATTCCCTTCTCCAGAACATTCCCGCTGCCTCTCCTCGCTCATGGTAATCAGAATTTCAAAAATTTTCTGGACTGCTACGGGATCGATTTTATATTCGACTGCCTGTTCAAAGGCAGATTCAAGCACCTCAGCTGTCCGGCGTTCATCATGGATCGGCGTCCCGCTGCTGACCTTGATCCTGGCTATTTTCCCGGCATAATCCTGTCTTCGCGAAATGAGCCGAATTATTTCCCTGTCAACTTTGGTGATATCTTCCCGTACCTTATCAAGGGACATATGCATACATTTCCGATATTTCACCATAAACATAATCGTTCCGGTCCTCAACACCAAAGCAGATAACCGAGAAAAACCCTATTTTATCAGGTGATTTCTTGCTCGAACGAATATCCAGACGTGAAGAATTTGATCTTTTTATAGCCTGGATCGCGATATCTTTAGCATTTGCGATTATTTTTCTCCGGGACACCGGACGAGTAGACCCGGTTACTGCCCTTCTATTTCTTGGTGTATCCCTGTTCACAGTCGGTATCGGATTTATTCTCCATGAGATGGCGCACAAATTTACTGCGATAAAATACGGATTCTGGGCGGAATTCCGGAAAGACAATCTCATGCTACTCGTAGCAGTTGCTCTCGCGGCACTTGTCGGGGTTGTTTTCGCAGCTCCGGGAGCGACCGTTATATATGATTCGAATGGCCGGGGCATCAGCCGTGAACAGAATGGCAAAATCTCAGTGGCAGGGCCACTGGTAAATCTCCTGCTCTGCATCCCATTCGCAGCATTGCTCATCTATGGGGGCGGGACTAACCTTTTCACGGGTAATATAATTACGATGACCGGGATGATCGGATTACAGGTCAATGCGATGATCGCCGCATTCAATATGCTTCCCGTAAGCGTTCTGGACGGTAAAAAGGTGTTTGCGTGGAATAAGGCCGTATTTGTAATAATGATTCTTGCGGCATTCGGTATGCTGCTGGTATCATTCTATCCGGAAGCAATCTCCACAATTCTTTAACATCTATTTTATTACAAAAAATTTTAGCAGGTGAGGAGAAAACAATAATTTTAAGGGGCTTGTTTTTCTTGAGGAATGTCAGCGGTTAGTTTCTCCAGTACCCTGACCACCTTCTGCCCTTTCCCGAATGCTTCCTTTAATGCGGTCGGGTGTTTGTTAATTCCTCCGTATGCGTCCATATTATTTGCAATAATATTATCGTAATATTCAAAACCGACGCCATTGAAAAATGCAGTGATCGCAGGAAAAGCGGCATCGAACACATTATCCCACGAAAGCCCTGCGGTTGAGATAAAAATTCCTTTATGACGGATGATATGTTCATTGGGGAAAAAAAGAGTTTTTAAAATAAATTTCCTTGCCCACAGATACTGACCTCTGTCAATCAACCCCTTGAGCTCTGCGGTAATCCCCATACTATAAATCGGAGAAGCAACAGCGATGGCGTCCACTTCAAGTATTTTGTTAAAAAGAACGATCGCGTCATCCAGGATGACGCAATCACCCGTTTTATGGCATGCGTTGCATCCGCGGCAGGGAGTATAGGCAAGTTCCCTGAGCACTACCTTTTCGACGTGAGCATTTGCAGATTTTGCCCCTTCCAGAAAACTATCGAGCAGGGTTTCAGTATTGCCGTGCCGGTGCGGGCTTCCTGATATGCCAAGAACTTTTATTTCCATGAATCCTCATAGATCAAGGCGCTTTTTCAACTCAGCGACGCTATTCCTGCCAAGATTTGTTGCATCTGCCTTTGCGGTGGGGTGATGGTCGATTGCGCCTTTCTCATCTACACCATTAATCATCAGGTACCTGATATCCGTGTCTTTGATGTCAATCACATGATAAAAACACTTTACCGAAGGAATCGCAGCGTCAAAGACAAAATCCCATGTCTGACCAGCTGTTGAAAGAAAGATCCCAAGTCTTTTACCTTTCCGTTCCGGTGGAACAATCGGGAGCTTGAGGACATATTTCCTTGAACGGAATACCTGTGCCCGGTCCACCAGTGCCTTCACCTGAGCTGCAAGTCCCATGCAGAATATCGGCGAAGAGAGGATAATGCAGTCAGCTTCGATAATCTTGTCATGGTAGATATCCATCCCATCCCGTTGAACACATTTATTCAGCGTTTCACAGGCGTTACATCCCCGGCAGGGATTGATATCTGCTTCTGTGAGGGGAATTTTTTCAATCTTAACCTCCTGATCTTCGCCCATCGCAGCAAGAACCCAGTCAAGCAATGTTTCAGAATTTCCGTGCCTTCGTGGGCTTCCGGCAAAGGCGAGGACCCTGATTGGCATAGCAGTTTTCTTGTGGCGGCAATACTAAAAAAGGTTGGTTTTTGATCAATTCAGAAGAAATTTTTTAAATTATTATATCTTTTTGAAGCAGAGATACCAGTCCTTGCATTCATATCCCTCTGTTGGTCTTTTCTCCATCTCAGCCGCAGTCTTTGGTGGGGGGACAACAACCTTATCGCCAGGCTGCCAGTTGGCAGGTGTAGAGACTTTGAACTTGTCAGTAGTCTGGAGTGCCTTTACCAGGCGTATGATCTCCGGCATGAACCGCCCGTTCTGGAGCGGATAATAGATCATTGCCCTCATGATACCCTTATCGTCAATAAAAAAGACACATCGGACGGCGGCAACCGAACTCTGTCCCGGGTGGATCATACCATATTTTTTTGCGACTGACATAGTGAGGTCAGCGATGATCGGGAATGGTATAGTGACCCCCATCTTCTCCTTGATAGCATGTATCCAGGCCAGGTGTGCAGAGATACTGTCAACCGAAAGCCCGATTAACTGAACATTGAGTGATTTGAGTTCATCGTAAATATTCGAAAATGCGATGAATTCGGTTGTACAGACCGGGGTGAAATCGGCAGGGTGTGAGAACAAAACCACCCATTTTCCCTTGAGATCCGAGAGTTTAATCGGACCCTGTGTTGTTTCCGCTTCAAACTCCGGTGCTGGTTCGCCAATAACGGGGAACGTGATACAAGTGTCGTCTTGCATACGAGTAATCCTGTTATTTCATCACTTCATCAAGTTGTGCTTTTCCGTACACATATGCTGGCATGCCAGAAAGCAGGAAAGTGACCCGTAATGCCTCTTCTACCTCTGCTTTGGTGACCCCGAGATTCGCTGCCCCGGCGAGCTGGGCCCTGACCGCATGCTGGTCACGAAGAGCAGCAGCAATTGAAATTGCAATCAGTTTTTTTGTCTTTTTTGTCAATGCTCCATCGTCCCAGATATGCTGTTCAAATCTCATGACAAGGTCGAACATCTCGGGCTCATTCACCGTCAGCTCTTTGAAAAATTTCGGCACTTTTCCGATCTTCTTTTCAAGGATTTTTAGTTCTTTTTCTGTATCTTTTTTTACCATAATTAAGCACTCTCCTGAATCATAGGTTCACCGCAGCAGACAAGTTCGCCGCCACCGGCGACTTTAACGACGACGACATTTCCACAGATATCACATCTGAACACTTGTCCTTCTTTTGATACATTTACCATAATTATTCTCCTCGTTTAAAGCAGAATTATCCTGGAGGAAACGCAATATTTCGATGGTATTGATGTTACCGATGGCGTTTAATTACCAGAGTTCATGAAGCGATACGGTGCTCAAAAAGAAAAATAAGAAATTACTGATTACTCTTCCCACGTTTTGGCGGATTTTTCGCATCCTCCGGAGTCTTGACATCCGGACGAATATGTGTCATCGGGAAGCACTGGTATTCTTCACAGGCACAGGCCGGACATTTCCTGAGATCTTGTTCGCTCTTGTCAAGAGTGAGTTCCTTTCCACAATCAATGCACACATATTTGCCCGGGCCAACTTTCTGTCCCGCGTTATACGTCTTCTGTTCGGTCAAACGATTCACCAAAACTTTCATGCACGCCAAAGATATTTATGGGTTGTGTTCGTGCAAGAGTATAAAACCAGATGTGAAGGTTGGCATTGCTGTTTGCAAAACTATATTGCGTCGGTTTTTTTAAGTGTATTATGGCCGCGAGGATTATAGGGATTCTGGGAAGTCCGCTCACTGAAGGAAATACGGCGTTGTTACTGGATCGGGCCCTGAAGGGAGCTGAAGATGCCGGATGCGCTATCGAAAAAATTGTTCTCGTTAATCTTGACTTTCAGGCATGTCAGGAGATGATGTTCTGCCAGGACCATGAAACCTGCATTCTTGATGACGATATGCAGGAGTTGTATCCCAAACTCAGGGAAATGGATGGCATCATTGTCGCAACACCGGTTATGACTATGGGTATTCCCGGAAAACTAAAATCCTTTATCGATCGGTTCCAGGTTTTTTTCATGGCAAAATATATGCGAAAAAATTCTCTCGTATCATATGAAAAAAAACAAAGGCGAAGGGGGCTGTTCATCTGCATATCCGGCATGAAAATACCCGATGTATTTGTCGGTGCAAAGTTGACCATGAAGGCCTTTTTTGATATCATCGATTGCCAATATTCTGATGAGTTGTTAATCAACGATATGGATACTATCCGAAATCTCCGGGAACAGCCGGACATTCTTGAAGCAGCATACAAAAAGGGATTTGCATTGGGGAAGAGCATACAGGCAACCCCTCAATAGAGAAAAACATGCGAAATTACCACAATTAGACGTAATGTCCCCGGGAAATAACGATTGAATCAAGGAGGTTCCGGGCATTTCTTTTAGAGTAATCCTCGTTCCCTCATGCTGAGATGTCCGTTCTTTGATACAATGATATGGTCTATTAACTGGATGCCGACAACTGAGCCGGCGTCTCTGAGCTGGTTGGTGATGGCAATATCCTGGCTGCTTGGCTCAAGAGAGCCGGAGGGATGATTGTGGACACAGATGATGGAAGCAGCACGATCGGTTATTGCATCTGCAAAGACTTCGCGGGGATGGACAAGGCTGTGGTTGAGCAGACCTACGGTAATAACCCTGTTGCCGAGAATTTCCCCGGCACCGTTCAGCGTGAGACAGATGAAATGTTCCTGTCTTTTCCCTTTAAATTCGGCGACAAGTGGAAGAATATCCTCGGGTCTCGTCACTTTGATATCGGTTCCAGCCGGTTCGAAATATCGCCGCCCTAATTCGAAACAGGCAACTATCTGGGAGGCTTTTGTCGGGCCGATACCTTCGACCTCCTGTAAGTCCTTGTATAGCAGATTTTTTTTGCGTTTTTGTATGAGCATTCCGATTTCTTTTGAAATTTCTCGGACGTCCTTTTTCTTGGTCCCTCTGCCGATAATTGCCTCGATCAATTCATTATCAGAAAGAACAGATGCCCCCTTCAAGGCAATTTTTTCACGCGGGCGGTCCCTGACAGGTACTTCCTTCATTTTTTTCATTTTGACATCCTTATAATAGAAATAGATCAAAAAAAATTTGATTCTCTGTTTGAAGGCAGCGTTCGCATGGATCAACAAAAAAACTTTCTTTTTTGTTTTGGGCATCAAATGCCATCACAAATGCTATTTTTAGGATCAAAAAAATAGTGCCCAATGAAGAATATTTAAATTGAATTCTCTCCATATGTTCCCGCATGACTACAAATGAGAATGCGATGGAAGCGTTTGCGGGCGAATCTCAGGCAGTTCGAAAATATCAGGCTTTTTCTGAAAAAGCCAGTGCTGAAGGGTTCAAGAACATTGCAACTCTCTATAAGGCGGCGTCTGAAGCTGAAGCGATTCACGCAAAAAAATTACTTAAGGTTATGGGGTCGATTCAGGCAACAGAAAAGAATCTTGAGGCAAGTATTGCGGGAGAGACGCATGAATTTACCAGCATGTATCCCGATTTCGTGAAGCTTGCCGAAGCCGAAAAAAAGAGTGATGCCGTACTGGTATTTACCTATGCGATGAAAGCCGAAGAGGTACATGCGAACCTCTACAAGAAAGCACTCCTCGCAGTAAAATCCGGAAATGATATCGGAAGGGAAAAAATTTTTCTCTGCCCCGTATGTGGCAATATCGAGATTGCAAAGCCTCCTGAGAAATGCTCGATTTGTGGTACTTTCGGAAAGCAGTTCCGTGAAATTGCCCTGTAATTAAAAAAAATCTTTCTTTTTCATCTGTTTATCTTTTTCAAACCCCGTTATGTTTTTAGTTTTTTCCGGCGACGGTGAAGCCAGACTATGACAAGAATGATAGCAACCAGGGTTGCCCAGGAAGCTGAGTAGATCACAATAATCGGGTAATTCAGTACTGTCCGGGGAGGGGTCACCGGAGGGTGTGGGGAGATAACACTCTCAAAATTGATGGCAACTTTGGAGGGGAAACGTCCCTTACCGTCGAAGTATCTGATTAATACCGTTGCATTACCCGAGGGTATTTCCCCATTCAGCGGAGCATTGTTCCTGTTGGGAAATGCGATGGATCGGGTTACACGACCGTTTATTTCATCGGCAATTTCGATATACCAGGCATCAGGGTAGGAAAGCGAGTAGAAATCATGGGCTTTCACTCTGAGAATGGAGCCAGGGGGCAAGGTAACATTCCACGTTCCATTTTCATTCCGGTTCTTAAAAGAAAGAATTCTTGAAGTCTGTTCATTTGTGCCAATAACAACAGAACCTGATCGAACGGAACAGGATGAGGACGGAGGTTCGGATGTATTAAAAAAGTCTCCGGACCCTGCGCCAGGTTCCGGCGAGCAGGCGAACCGGTCATCCATTACCTGGCCATAGCTCAACGCAGCGTCATAGATCCTGATCTCATCAAGCCCGCCTCGGAAATACATAGGACAATTCTCGTCTGTCTGATTATAGACTCCTGTGTCAGCACCTAGTGTAACGTAATTATTATACCGATATTGGATCGTACCTGTCACGTTCATCTGGTTTCTGAGTATGCCATCCAGGTACACCTTCATTTTTTGTCCATCATACGTTCCGGCGATGTGGTGCCACGTGCCGGGCGCGATGCTTTCATGCTGAATGGGTATTGATGTCTCACCATTACCTTCCAGGTCAAGGGTCCACCATAGGTCTCCACCATCATCAAACCCCAGTCGGTATCCTCCATCTTCGAAAGTGGAAATTAAAACCTGCGGATCAAACGAATTCGTAAAGAACCATGCCGATACCGTAATTTGCTCCGTGGGATGGTTTCGGGAACGGAATGGGATTTCTCCATAACTATTGATCCCGTTAAAAAATACCGATTTCCCACAAGCTCCATTTTCAGAACGCGATACTGCATATAAAATCCCCATATTTCCGTTTCCAGACCCATCAATGGCGTAATTTGACCCCCCCTCGTTGAAATTGAAATAGAGTGAAGGTTCTGGTGTGGAGTAAAGGTTTTCGGGAGAGGCACATGTCCCGTTAATAAGACAAAGGAATGCAAGACAAAAAAGGACGTATTTTATCAGACTCCCCGTTTCAGACATGATGATCAGCAGGTCCCTTACGCTGTGTATAGGATCTCGTTCAAAAAGAAAGTTGTGATGGCTAATCTCTGGTAAGATTGGGTCAATATATTTATAAGAAGCAAGACTATTTTCGAATTGATGAAGAAAGTCACCGTCTATTCAACAAAAAACTGTCCCTATTGCCGGATGTCCAAGGCATTTCTCGATAAACACGGGGTTCCCTACGAAGGGATTGATGTTGGTGAAGATCCCGATGCGGCAAAAAAAATGATAGACCTTTCAGGTCAACGCGGTGTACCGGTGATTATTGTCGACAATGAAGTCATTATTGGATTTGACTCTCAGAGGTTGAATGACCTGTTTGGTGAAACAACAACGGGAGAAGTGTATGATGTTTTGATCGCCGGCGCAGGTCCTGCGGGATTAACAGCGGGTGTATACTGCGCGAGAAAGATGCTGAAAACAATTATCATCAGTGAAAACATTGGCGGGCAGGCACTGGAATCATGGGCGATAGAGAATTACATGGGTTACCGCATGATTACCGGCGAAGATCTGATGAAAAAATTTGAAGAACAGGTCCGTACATTGAATATGCGGCTTGAACTCGATCGCATCATCGGTATTTCAAAAGAAGAAGATATTTTTACGGTACGAACAATTTCGGAAAATACGGTAAAAGCAAAGACCCTGATCCTTGCACAGGGCAACCGTCCAAAAAAACTTGGCGTGGCAAATGAGGAACAATTTCTCGGGCGTGGTCTTTCTATCTGTTCAACATGTGACGGTCCTTTATACAAAGGAAAACGGGTGGCTGTAGTGGGTGGTGGAAATTCCGCAATCCAGACCGCCGTGGAGATGAGTGAAATCACCCCCTCGGTAATTCTCATTGTCCGGAGCGGTATAAGGGCAGACCCGGTATACACAAAGATGCTCGAATCAAAAAAGAATATTACGGTATATTTAAACACACAAGTAACAGCTCTCCACGGGGATAAGTTTATTTCTGCCGTCACAACGAAAAATGAAAAAGGGGTAGAGCAGAAGATCGAGTTGGAAGGGATTTTCATAGAGATCGGGTGGCTGCCCAACACAGATTTCCTCAACGGTTTTGTTGCACTGAATGAGAAAAAGGAGATCGTTGTTGACATAAATTGTCATACGAATGTACCGGGGGTTTTTGCAGCCGGCGATGTTAGTTCGGTAAAGAGCAAACAGATTATTATCGCCTCCGGGGACGGGGCAAAAGCCGCACTTGAAGCGAATGAATATCTGATGAAGTTGGGGTCCTGACTTAAAAATTCCTGATTTTTCAATCTGGAAAAATATTTTCACGAAGAAAATATCTGATACTACTGCCTCAGTATCCTGTTGTAGATCTTTACGTACTTCCCTTTTTTCGGTCTTTTGCCCTGTATCCCTCAAGGAGTACGGTAGTTATGTTTTTTACCGGTTTGTCTGTGTGACCAGCAATATGGAATTCACAGAATGGACAAGATGATATCACGATATCAGCCCCGGTCTTTTTTATCTCATCGCCACGACGATCTCCGAGAGCAGCTGCTTCTTCAGGGTTTCCGGATCGAACGCCCCCGCCGGAACCACAACAGATAGATGGCATTTCAACAAGCTCTACTACTTGTTCAATCAGCTGGCGTGGCTGATTTTTAATGCCCTGCCCCCGCAGCAGGTGGCAGGGATCATGATATGTTGCCTTTAAATGTAGGCGGGCCGGGGGCTCTATGCCATATTTTGTAAGCACTTCGGAAATGTCCATCACGTTAAACGGTGTCCTGTAATCATTTTTCAGGGTAGAGCCGCATCCGGCACACATGGTCATGACGGTATCAATACCCCGGAACCTGAATGCATCAATATTCCTGCGTTTTATGGTTTCGAGAAATTCCAGCTGGCCGGTCCGTATGAGCGGGGAGCCACAGCAGACCTGCTCCCTGGGAATGATCACCCGTATCCCATTCCGCCGAAGCACTTCGACGGCGTTAACTGCTGTTTCTGGCAGGCGCATTCCATACATACAGCCGACAAAGAAACCCACCGTCGCCTTGGGAATTCCCTCGGGTTCAACAATCTCCCCGACCATCTCCTGGAATGTCGATCCAGTACGGGTAACACTCCTTCCGGTCTCCTTGATAAGCGCTGCCACTTCCAGATGCCGGGGGAGGGTAAATCCCCGCCGGTTCGCAAGAGCCCGGAGCTTTTCTATCGCCTTGCCCGGAATTTGGATCTCCTTTGGGCAGACCTTCCAGCAGGCCTGGCAACTGGTGCAGGTAAAGAGCCCCTCCTGAACGGCGGCAGTGATCCGGTCATCGATGTTCCGCGGGTCGAGTGCGAGGCGCATTTCCTGGCGCATGGCTGTTGGCCCCAGGAACTTCGTCACATCCATGGCCGGGCAGACCGATACGCAGCTGAGGCATTCGATGCACGTCCTGAGCGGTTTAATTGTATCGATATCGGATTTCGTTGGCATTTTTGAGGTTTCAGACGGTTTCAAGGATGCGATTGTTTCCAGTGTGGGCACAAGATCGACAACAAGATCTTTTTTTACGGACAAATCCAGGGGCTCGATTGTGATATTGTCGTGGGCTTCTTCCATGCAGGCAAGCACAGGTTCACCATTGACCCGTACGGCACAGCTCCCGCATTGCCCCGATCCACAGCTGTGTCTGTACGCAAGTGTCGGATCCAGTTGATCATGGATGGCATGGAGGACGTGCAGAACCCGAGCGCCTTCGTTTACGTTTACTGTATACAGCTCGAAATGCGGCTTGGTGTCCTCATCAGGATCATAGCGGGAAACTTTTACCGTTATTTCCTTCATGACATCCCCCTTGCTTTTTCAATTCCCGCTCTTGTTGGGGAAATGAACGTATGACAGAACGATGAGTGACGGGGGTCATACGTCTGGGAAACATCCACTCGAACATGTGCGCCCCGAGACTCTTCCCGGATCAACGCACTCCGACAGATAAGAGAAGCTGTCAGACACATGTTCCCGACGATGCAGCATTCTGCAATGTTCCGGGGAGAATCTGCCCGGATACCTGCAAGCGGCAGGCAATTGATGATCTCAAGAGTCTTTGAGAGATCTTTTGCGTTCCGGAAGATACCTGCGCCCTTCCACATAGCCTGCTGGAGTTGTGTCCGGATTCGTGCCGGACTCTCGTTACCTTTCAGAAATGCCGTAAGGTGTGCCTGTTGTTTGGTTATTTGTTCTTTATCCACTCTTTTAACCTGTTTTTCTGATTTTCCTGCATACTCTCCGGCACGTTTGCCGAAAACCTGAGTCTCTGCAAGAGCATTCCCCCCGAGACGATTCGCCCCGTGAACGCCCCCGGCGACTTCCCCGCAGGCGAACAACCCGGGGAGTGTTGTCCGGCATTCCGGAGTTATCCGGAGGCCCCCCATGATATGATGTGCTGTTGGAGCGACCTCCATGGGTTTTTCTCTGATGTCGACGCCGAATTTGAGAAACTGCTCCAGCATGACCGGGAGCCGGCTCTCTATCTGCTCCCGTGGCAGGTGAGTAACATCGAGATAGACACCATCGTGTGAAGTGCCGCGGCCATTGAGAATCTCTGTTGCGATGGCACGTGCAACAATATCCCTGGTGGAAAGTTCCATCCTTTCAGGATCGTACTGTTTCATGAACCGTTCCCCGACACTATTGAGCAGGACACCCCCTTCACCGCGTACTGCTTCCGTCACGAGCCTACCCCGTGCATCGTAGGGGTACACTGCACCGGTCGGGTGAAACTGGATCATTTCCATATCAATCAGTTCGGCACCGGCCCGATAGCCGATCGCGAAACCGTCACCCGTCCCGCTCGATGAGTTTGTGGAGATATCGTAAACTCTGGTCCCTCCGCCGGTCGCAAGAATCGTGCTGTCAGCTTTAAGTATTACGAGGTCTCCCTTCTCGTCAAGTGCCATTGCACCAATGATCGCCTCTCCATTTCCGAGCAAGTCTATTACCGTAAATTCCTGCAGCAGCGTTACCTTCGCCGAATCGAGCCGCTCAACTAACGTGGTCATCATTTCGTGGCCGGTTCTATCACCTGCATAACAGGTTCGCGGGAACCGCTGGCCTCCAAAAGGCCGTTGGGCAACTTCGTCATTATCGGTGAAATCAAATACCGCTCCCCAGCTTATCAGATCCTTCATCCGGAGCGGTGCTTCCCTGACCAGAATATTCACGAGCTCCGGATCGTTGAGATACGCACCTCCCTTGAGTGTATCCTCGAAGTGAACCCCGCATGAATCCTGTTCTCTCAGAACTGCGTTGTAACCACCTTCTGCCATTGTTGTGCAACCGCCTTTACCAACAATGGTCTTTGAAACGAGTGCGGTGTCGCCATAGTTCGATGCCTCTATAGCTGCTCTTACCCCAGCACCGCCACTCCCGATCACCAGTACATGGCAATCCACGACCTCCTCTGCAAGCATCTTATTATTTTGTGGATCGTATAGTTACATAAATAAATGGCACAGCCAAAAGTGAGCGAGAAATGAGATTTCTGATGAAATTCGGCGGGACTTCAGTGGCCGATGCGCAGTGTATCGGAAAGGTTGTGGATATTTTAGAAAAACACCATAAAGCCGGAGATGAGGTGGCGGTGGTTGTTTCTGCACAGCGCGGTGTAACCGACCTCCTGATTGAAATCACCGATAAGCTTCCGACCGCGAAGTCAGACACTGCGATCGAACCCCTGATCCAGGCACTGGGGAAACGTCATGTGACCACTCTCGAAGGAGCGGCTCCTGATTATGTAGCCGAAACGGGAGCGGTCATCGAGGACCGCCTTATCAGCCTTCAGAATATCCTCTTTGCCGTTTATAATCTGAGAGAGCTCACTCCCCGATCAAAAGATTATATCATATCATTCGGGGAGCGATTGCTTGCCCCTATCATGAGTGCAGCTCTCCGCCAGCGCGGTATCGCATCAACCGTCATTGACGGCTGCGAGGCAGGAATTCTCACCACACCCCAGCATGGGGAATCCACCTCACTTCCTGAAAGCGATGCGAGGATTAAAAAACGGATCGGGCCATTGCTGGAAAAAGAAGTACCTGTCATTATGGGGTTTATGGGTTGCACAAGGAACGGGGTCGTTACTACCCTTGGCAGGAGTGGTTCGGATTATTCCGCATCCATCATCGGCGCCGGAATTGATGCGGATGAGATCTGGATCTGGACCGATGTGAATGGCATAATGACCTGTGATCCGCGGGTGATCAGCGATGCACGGGTAATGCCATCCCTCTCCTATATTGAGGTGATGGAGCTTTCTTACTTCGGTGCAAAAGTGATGCACCCGCGTTCAATAGAACCCGCTATGCGAAAGAACATCCTCGTCCGTGTAAAAAATACGTTCAATCCCTCCCATCCGGGAACTGTTATTGTTCGGAACGGGCAACGGGATCATCGTGTGGTAAAAGCCCTGACCTATATCGAAAAAGTTGCTGCAATTAATATCAATGGTGCCCAGATGATCGGCAGGCCGGGAGTAGCAAAAGCTATCTTCTCAATCCTTGCGGATCACGAAGTGAACGTCATGATGATCTCACAAGGATCTTCGGAGGCAAATATCTCGCTTATTGTAGATGAAGCACATCTCAACGCTGCCGTGCATGCTCTCGCCGATCTGGTGAAGCAGGGGATAGTGCGGGAAGTATCCCATAACCATGATGTATGCGCAGTTGCCGTAGTCGGTGCCGGCATGGCTGGCGCACCGGGCACCGGTGGAAGGATCTTCACAGCACTTGGAAATGCAGGAGTCAATGTCATGATGATCTCACAAGGATCGTCGGAGGCGAACATCTCATTTGTAGTGAAACAGCAGGACGGACCCCGTGCGGTACGGGTGCTTCACGATGAATTCAGGTTGTCGGAGGAGTGCCATGAGTAATATATCCTACCGTGAGTCCGGTGTCGATATTGACCTCGAGGCAACAGCAATCAAATCCTTGATAAAGAACCTGACGTACAGGAGAAAGGGTAATGTTAAAATGACGGGCAATCTGGGTCATTTCGCCGGACTTATTGACTTCGGTGAGAAGGCTCTTGCACTGACCACCGACGGGGTTGGTACAAAGATGCTGGTTGCCGATAAGATGCAGGACTGGAGTACGGTAGGTATCGACTGCGTAGCCATGAATGTAAATGATCTTTATGTTATGAACATGGAGCCCGTTGCTTTCGTAGACTATATCGCCACGGATACGTTGTCGGTCGAGAAGATGTCCCAGATTGGCATCGGGTTGAATGAAGGCGCTCGTCAGGCGAATATTGATATCGTGGGAGGTGAGACCGCCTCCCTGCGTGGTCTGGTCAATGGCCTCGACCTTGCCGGTACGTGCCTTGGAATACAGGAGAAGGATAAAATTATCGACGGTAGCAAAATACGGCCCGGTGACAAAATCATCGGAGTTTCCTCCACCGGGGTCCATAGCAACGGGCTTTCTCTTGCCCGTACGGTTGTAGAAAAATATGCGGATTATAGCGATCGGCTTAAGAACGGCAGGACCCTTGGCGAAGAGCTCCTCGTACCGACGCGAATCTACCATGAAAGTCTTGACGTTGCATCCACCTGCATAGTTCACGGCATGTGCCATATCACCGGCGGAGGGCTTCTTAATCTGAAACGGCTCAGCGGTTACGGGTTCCGCATTGACGCACCTGTCATCCCCCAGGAGATCTTCTCCTGGATACAGAAGACCGGGGATATCTCAACGATTGAGATGTTCCGCACGTTCAATATGGGAATGGGATATGTGTTCATAGTTCCCCACGAGAGTACAACCAAGGTTCAGAAAGCTGTCAAAGGAGCAAAAGTTGTTGGGGAAATTATTGGGGAACCCGGGGTTTGGCTGCGCGATATCGAAATTACCTGAGTTTTTTATTTGTTAATTTAGTTCCGGCGTATAGAAACTTTTTTGAGCTTTATCCGAAATGATGGCGCTGTTGCCACACCGGTCTTCAAGAATAAGGTTTATTGATAAAGACCCGTCTTTTACCTGATCAATTTTATTAAGGAGTGTACGTGCATTTTTCTGCTCCTCATCATCTCCCCAGTTCAGGGCACCCTTCACAATCTGTTCAATTCGATTCAGGACCCCCTCAACATTGGACACAAAACCCTGACATGCCGGACCAGGATCAATTCGCACTCCGAGCTCAGGAACTTCAAGGCTTGCGCTCATACTTCGTACAACGCGGATTGCGAGATCTTCAGCCGAGTCCACTTTTAGCTGGTACCGGAACCGGGTCTTTATCTTTGAGGAGCTGGGTGTCGACATATTTGTATCCGCAGAAATCGCAGAGAGCAGAAATTATCAGAATATCAGAAAAATAGGGAATATTTTCTGTGTGGTAAATATATTCAATTTCTGTATTACAACAAGGACAGGGACCCGGAACGACCGTTCGCACCTTTAAGCCCCACCAATCTTGTCACGGGAAATTTTTACCGACATCGGCGTGAGTACGACATATCTCTGATCCCCCAGACCGATAATATCCCCGTTGACGTCCTTTGCAACTTCTTTTAAGTCTTTTAATACTCGCTCATAGGATATTTTGTCCATTTTGAGCCGTGAAATGTCAACGATTACTATGTTACCACTATAAACTTCATCCTTGACCCGCGGGGTATCCTTGAGATCGGTAATCGTCGCGATCTTCACGAGCAACGCCGGGGCAGAACCCCCGTGCTCTTCGTATGATGCGAGATCGAGTTCCATGTAGTCATCATCCGAACTTGTGGAACTCTTTCCAAGAAGGGTATCAATAATTTTAACCATAAAAAAACTGTATGATGAAACTTATTTAATAGTATCTATTTTGAAATGATCTATCCGGGATTTTTCCAATAAAACAGTGAGAATCCCCAATTTTACGCATAATCCCTTCGAACTCTTTGCTGTCAGATTTCGATATTCCATATTTCATCGCTGACGTGGTGAAAATTTTTACACATTTTTCCAGAAGTTTTGGCACGCAAATCGGGCGCATCAAAGAGTGCAATTCCTATCGCGAGAGGTTTACCATGCCGCTCATCAACGATCTGGACGGGTGAATGGGCTTTAACGTCGTCGGAAACCGAAACGATACCCGGCCGCATGATATCGGCTCCATTGACTACATAGGGTATTGCGCCACCATCCACGACTATCCTTCGTTCAGGAATCGTGAACTGGATTGCACCTTTTAACGTTGGGAACACCCAGTCTCCGGTATCCATCAGGAGCAGTTTCTTGTTGACCATAAAGAGCGAAACATTGGCATTGGTCTCAATTACCTCGATCATATCTGCATGGAAAAATTGTGCAGAATTTCCGATCTGATCGAATAGTCTTGTCAGGAGATCCTGTGCCTGGCTCTTTCGGATGGAATGACGTTTTTTTACGATAATTTTCTTCATTGGTACAATTCGTATATTCATCTCTCTCGCTTGAAAAAAATTTGCATCTGGAGAACATAGCAAGCCTCAATTGGCCCGTTTTGGTTCGGGGAAGAATTGTATCTGGCGGAAGGATATCTACGGTATATTTAAGTAACCGGCTCACCCACATATATTACTCCAGAGCGATGGTAACAGGGTATTGTTATGACCAAACGGCCGTTGGATATTTTGGATCAGGTGCTGAACCGGCAGCCCGTTATTGTATCTCTCAAAGGCGGGAGAGAAATTCGTGGTATTCTCCAGGGATATGATGTTCACATGAATCTCGTGCTCGACAAAGCCGAGGAAGTGGAGAATGGGCAGGTTCAGAAGGTAGGTACGCTCATCGTACGCGGGGATAATGTTATCTATATATCCCCATCACTCGAACAATAGGTGAAGTAACATGTCAAAAGGCACCCCCTCAATGGGTAAGATGAACAAATTTACTCACATCGCCTGCCGGCGCTGTGGGAAGATCTCGTTTCACGCCCAGAAAAAAGTCTGCTCAGCCTGCGGTTTTGGCAGGAGCACTAAGATGTCTGGCTATAAGTGGCACACAAAGCGACCAAAAATCCCAACTCACTAGAGCCCCATCATGTGCGGTATCGTTGGCATCGTGGATGCTGGCGGTGCATCCATTCAACTCTATTATGCGTTATACGCTCTTCAGCACCGTGGCCAGGAGAGCGCCGGAATATCCACTTTTGATGGTATAAACCTCCATAAATTCAAGGGGCCGGGACTTGTTGCCGATGTTTTCTCTCCAACGGTATTATGTGACCTGAAGGGGAACGCCGGGATAGGGCATGTCCGTTACCCGACTACCGGAGCGAACCTGCCGGAAAATATCCAGCCCCTCAATTTTCAGTTCAAGGAACATTTAATCTCTATAGCACATAACGGCAATCTCGTTAATACCTGCGAACTCCGCGCAGAATATGAGCAGGCCGGGCAGATTTTTACAACTACTACCGATACTGAGATAATCGCAAAAATTCTGATGGATGAGATCGGCAATTCCGAGAAGGTTGAAGATGCGGTCAAGATATGCATGCAGAAAATTCGTGGTTCCTATTCGGTCGTGATGATGATCGATGGGATCATCTATGCGTTTCGTGACCCACTGGGTATCAAACCATTCTGTATCGGTAAAACTGAGAAAGGATACATGGTTGCATCGGAGAGTGTTGCGACAGATGCCCTGAATGCAAAGTTCATCAGGGATATTTATCCCGGGGAACTGATTCAGATCGATTCCGGGGGAATAAAATGCACACGGATAGCGGTTCCCGGAAAGCGTGCTCACTGTATTTTCGAATATATATACTTCGCACGGGCAGATTCGGTAATTGACGGGGTTCTTGTATATGATGTGCGCCGGAAAATAGGGCATAAACTTCATGAGGAGGATCCTGCCAATGCCGATTCGGTCTGTTCCGTACCGGATTCGGGTACTGCCTATGCTATAGGGTATGCAGAAGGTTCGAAGATCCCGTTTGTAGAGTCTCTGATGAAGAACCGGTATAGCGGACGTACGTTCATTATGCCATCCCAGAAGGAGCGGGAGAAAGCAGTGCGACTTAAGCTTAACCCGATCTCTGCTCATCTGAAGGATAAATCAATCGTGCTTGTCGATGACAGCATCGTGCGCGGCACAACTTCGCGACGAATCATAGAAATGATGAGAGAGGCCGGAGCACGCGAGATCCATATGAGGATAGGCTCACCTGCGATTAAGGCACCTTGTTATCTCGGAGTAGATATGCCGACACGTGAGGAGCTGATTGCGAGCAACCGGATAGAAGAAGAGGTCAGGCATAAAATCACGGCGACCACGCTCCACCACGTTTCTATTGATGCGCTGTTCGAAGCAATTGGCAAGGACCGGGAGGATCTCTGCACCGGTTGCCTGACAGGATGTTACCCTCTTGCAATAGAAGGTGAACAGGCCAAAATGCACCAGGTGGATTTTGTTGATGAGACTTATCAGGCTAAGCTGGAATCGTTCGAAGCCGGATCTTCGTAATTCAAAATCCTAAAATAAAAAATTTTTTTTATGCAGCGTAAAATTAAAAGGGATTTCCAGTTAAAAAAATTTCACAAAAGACGAGTAGCGAGGGATGGATTTGAACCATCGATCTACGGGTTATGAGCCCGTCGGGATATCCTGACTACCCTACCTCGCTCCAATAATCAGGTTTATAATATAGTCGGCATTCGCAGATATAGTTTACTCAGTTTTCCTCTTTACCAGTCCCCCTTCGGGAGATTTAATTACTCAATTATCAACTGAGAAGTATGGATGATGAGATCAGCCGGATACGGGAGAAGCGGCTACATGAACTGAAGGGGAAAATGAGGCACGCGGTCGATGCAGATGTACAGATCGTTGATGAAATCCATTTTCAGGAGTTCATCAAGACCCATCCTTTTGTAGTTCTTGATTTCTGGGCAGAATGGTGCGCTCCCTGCCGCAGGGTAGCAGTAGTTCTTGAGGAACTGTCGAAGGAATTTTCAGGGAGAGTCACGTTCGGTAAATGCAATACCGAGGACAACCGGCACCTTGCTATGCAGTTCAACATTACGGCGATCCCCTCCATCATGCTCTTTTCTCACGGTCAGCTGGTGGACCGGATTATCGGGGCGTACCCCAAAGAAGCAATCCGTGAAAAAATTATCAGGAAATTTAATCTGAAATAATCAAAAAAATACTTCCGGATATGTATCTGCGTTTATCTTCGGGCATTCAGCTTCGCGGCCATGACAAAATCGTTCAGTGTCAAGCCGCCCGCCGGATAAGTATAATACGCGATCTCGATGATCCGGGATTTCTTCATGCAGATGTCCGGGATATGTCCCTCTTGGGTTGAGAGTGTCATGACCTCGTTAAAAAATTCAATGCACTGGCCGCTGTCGTCAAGCTCGAACGATCGGATCAGGTGACCGTTGTCGAGCGACCACCCGGGCACATCCCCAAGAAGCTCAGACGTCTCTTTCCTCGTTAACGGAGGAGATCCGGTCCGGTAGGTTGTGCATTTTCTCTCTGCGAGTTCCATGGTTAGTTCTCAACACTCCGAACAAAAAAAGTTTCTCTTGAGCAGCTGGCATGATTTTCCGCCTGCGGGTTATTTGCGATACTTTTATGGATTATTTCAGGAGTTATATCGCGCTCTCGATGGCGCAGCTATTTTCATTATCAATTAACAAGGACGAAAGCAGGAAGGATCGCCGCATCTTTGCTCCCTTCTTTATTCCAGGTCAGCCATCCGTATGCAATACACACAGAGCAAGACTGTAGCCAATATCTGTGGGTCAGGAATTCCAAGAAGCAAAGATAAACCTCGGGAGAAACTCGTAATCACAACACGACCGGGGAACCTACTTGTTGCGGATTCTTGCCTTAATGAAAAGAAAAACGGGCTTAAAGAGAAATCAATCCAAACCGGTGGTGATATCATTGTTTTCCGGTTTCTTTTCTGGAAATTTTTATATTTATAGGATCGTTTATGGTTTTGCGGACTCCGTTCCGTTAATCCGTCAAGACCCGGAAAGACCATAATGCGTCAGGCACTACGCTCTACAGAAATCGTGTCATCAGTATTCTCAGCGCTTCACGAATCCCTCCAGCAGGTACTTGCACAGAGACTGGAATGGACAGAACTCCGTGAGGTCCAGGAGCAGGCATATGGTGCAATAGTCGCCGGCAGCGACGTGCTCGTCATCGCACCTACCGCGGGGGGGAAATCTGAGGCAGCACTCATACCGGTAATGGATGACATTCTTAAAAACGGGAGGATGGGGATAACCTGTCTTTACCTTTCACCCTTAAAAGCGCTGATCAACGACCAGGAAGATCGGTTCAGGGCTTTTTGCATTCCTACATCGTTGTCGGTGATGAAATGGCATGGCGACGTGGCAAAAGGGGATCGTTCCTGGAAGGATGGAGAACCTCCTCATTTTCTCATGATCACACCAGAGTCACTTGAGGTACTCCTTCAGGAAAAAGACCTTTCTTCGGATCTCCGGCAGGTCAGGACCATCATCATCGACGAACTCCATGCGTTTGTTGAGTCCGAGCGTGGTGTGCATCTCAAGGTGCTGCTAAACCGGATGGACCATATCACGAAAAGGCAGGTCCAGCGGATTGGTCTTTCAGCCACCGCGGGAAATCCTGATGAGGTGCTGGCATGGCTATCAGATGGCCGGCACAAAGCGGAACTCGTAACAATATCATCTCCTCCAAAAGAAAAACAGTTCCTGTTTGTTGTCGAACCGGAAGAAAAAGACCGAATCAATGCTCTGATAAGGATCGTGGAGGGAAAGAAGGCCCTCGTTTTTGTTAACAGCAGGAGCGTTGCTGAACAACTCATGAAGGTGAGCGCCGGGCAGGATACGGAATCTTCACATCCATCACTCATCGCTCGCACCTGCAACCAAAAAAACATCCGAAGAAGCCTTTACATCACAGGATGGCGCTTGTATCATCTGCACAAGCACGCTCGAACTTGGTATCGACATCGGCGACCTGGATGTCGTTGTTCAGGTCGGTCCTCCGAATTCGGTCTCATCTTTTCTCCAGCGGATGGGGAGGTGTGGCCGGCGGGGAAAATCTGCTTATGTGGCGTGGGTGCTTCAGGATCCCTGTGAATTACTGTGCAGTCTTGCAATCATAGAATGTGCAGTCAGAAAGGATGTTGAAAATCTGGTGCCCCCCCGGAGACCTTATAATGTTCTCCTCCAGCAGATTTTCCTGCACGTCTATAATCATTCAAGGATCAGCCGAAGAAGCTCTCCTCCTCTTTACTTTCTCATCCGGTCTTCAGAGAGCTGGGACAAAAGATTCTGGACCAGGTCATTGCCCATCTCATCTCGGCATCATACCTGACCGTCGACGGCGAGATGCTGATGCTGGGAACTGAGGCCGAGCGGGAGTTCGGGCGTTCGAACTGGAAGGAACTTTATTCGGTGATCAGCGGAGGTGGAGAGGACCCGAGCCGTGACCCCGGAAGGTGAAGTGGTGGGGAAGCTGGATGCACGGTTCGTCAACAGCAAAAATTCGGAGGAGCTCTCGCTCGGCGGGCGGAACTGGTCGATGGTAAAATGTGACGAAGGACATAACATTGTCGTTGTGGTCCCAAGTGGATCAGCCTCTTCCCGTATCTTCTGGACCAGTACGGGCGAAGGTGGCTTCTCCTCCCTAGTTTGCCGGATGATAAGAAAAATCCATGCGCGGGGGGGGACAGTTCTCCCCCTTGGAGAGTATGAGCAGGATATAATGCAAACCGTGCTTGCCCGGATCCCTGAAGGAGCCAAAGAGATCGGATTATACGTTATTGAACGGAGGGGGATCAAAGGGGTTGAGGTCCGAATTTTCACATTTTCAGGGAGCAGGTTTAACCGGTTACTTACATCCCTTCTCCAGGATCGCCTCGGAAGCAAAGCGCATGTGCATTATAATGATTTTGTCGTTAACGTAATGCATGTTGGAAAAGAAGGTGCGGGGCAACGGGTAATCAATGCATTACAGGAAATACAAACCATGGGAAAGGACGAAATAAGAGATATTCTTCCCATGCCCTCCATGGAGGGATGGAAATTTGCACACGCCCTGCCCCCTGCACTCTTTGTTGACATGGTATTATCCGATCACTATCATGTGGAGGAGTTCATCGACGTTATGAAGAGTGTTCCGCTAAATTCCGTTCAGAGCCGGTAAAGCACAAATCAGATGAGCATCAGAAGCGTTGTGTTTAACTTTTCACGATGGCTGATTTTATACGGGAAAAAGTTGAGATCAGTGTATGAAAAAATATTACTTAATTCTCTGTATAATCATTGTCCTTGTTGTTATTTGCGGATGTACCCAGTCAGCACCACCGATCCAGCCGACAGACTACCATAACAGGGCATACTCAGGTTTCTGTGTTTCCGACTGTGACTACACCTCCAGTACCTCAATCGACAAATTTTGTGTCGGAAAATACCGTCAGGATAAAAAATTTCGAGTTTAATCCGGTAAATATCACCGTTCAGGCAGGATCAATAGTTCGATGGGTGAATGGAGACTCAGATACCCATAACCTCGAATTTGATGATAAACACTTTTCGAGAATGCTTCTCGGGGCCAGCCAGTCAGGAAGCCAAAAGTTTGTTGAGACCGGTGTATATCCCTACATCTGTATTATCCATCCGGAGATGCATGGAACCGTTATAGTAGAATGATAATTTTTTGTAGATAACCTATTTAAAAATTATTTTTCCTCAGAAATTAAAATCCCGCGATCCGGAACATCGCACCTACCAGAATACCGAACATTGACGTTGATGCAGATAACATTCCCAAGAGAATATATCCGACAACTGCACCAATTTTTAGCGGCATATAGGTTCGGTTCAGATGAAGGCGTCGGATGACGCGAAACGATTTGGCATCTGCCGAAACCTGCGGCTTATTTTTCTTTATTCGGATCATAACGATGCACCCTGTCTGAAAGGTCTTTCCATCGAACTAATTCCGGAACGGTAGCTTCGACGTAAGCTGAGCAACCGATCAATGGTATCATATAATCTGAATATGTACTATAAATAATTTTATTATCAGGTATAAATAAAAACCCGGAAAAATCAACATGTATACGAAAAAGTGATATCAAACACCTTATTTTTGGAATCGTGAAGCATTCTTCAATATGAAATGCTATTCCGTAAAATCTTCAGCGATTCATTTTTTTTATCTGTCAAAAAAAATCTGGTATAAATTGAATTAGGAAAACAGGAACTTCAGGAATTAATAATTCAGTAAAAACGGGAATCGCATACGCCGAGGGGGAGATTTGAACTCCCGAGGCGCGAAGCGCCAGTAGCTTTCGAGGCTACCGCCTTCCCGGGCTAGACTACCTCGGCAACCGGTTCTGATATTTTTTTCATCAATCGCTCTAATAGTTATCTGATGAATGAAACGATAGATCCTCTTGATCCTCTTTGATGTTGTCAGATGAGGATGATTGGTATTTTCAAATTCCCTTCTTTGTAAAATGTGAATATTTTAGAAGAGAACACAAAAAACCAAAATTTGGCAGGGATATTAACTCTATCCCTCTTTCTGCCTATAAAATTTCTCAATATCCTGCAGGAGCAGCGCCGGGTGACTTTGACTGGGTGATCATCATGTCATCAACACGGATGAGCATAACTGCGGTTTCTGTAGCGCTCTGGATCGACTGGCGTTTAGATCTCAGGGGTTCAAGGACGCCTTCTCCCAGCATGTCGACAACTGTACCTTCATAAACGTTCAATCCTGCATGCTTCTTCCCTTTTGAATGTGCATTCTTGAGTTCAACCAGTTTATCAATGGGGTTGTATCCTGAGTTTTCTGCAAGGGTGCGGGGAATGGATTCAAATGCCGCAGCGTATGCTTCAATGGCAAGCTGGACACGTCCGCCGACGCTCGAAGCGTAGTCCCGGATTTTCATCAGGAGCTCGGTTTCGACCGCTCCGCCACCGACAACATAGGTGCCGTCTTCCATCGCGTCCATTACAACGCGTTTCCCGTCAACCACTGCCCGTTCGAGTTCATCGAGAAGATAATCGCTTGATCCACGGAGCAGGATGGTGATTGACTTGGGGTTCTTGCACCCGGAGAACCGGGTGATATTGGCATCCGTATCCTCTTCAACGAGTTCTGCGTATCCAAGATCCTTTCCGGTAAGTGAGTCTGCTTTGTTTACGATAGTTGCGTGGAGCGATCGTGCGGCATATTTCATATCGCTTTCCGGCACATCCTCGATGGCCAGTATGCCGTTCTTTGCCAGATAGAACTGGACCGGATCTGCGATCCCCTTCTGGCACAGAAGAACCTTCGCACCGCTGTCAATAATCGCGTCAGCAAGCTTTTTGAGGGTGTCCCGTTCCTGCTCGGAAAAAGCATTTATCTGTTCTGCACTCGTGATCTTGATCTTCGCTTTGACCTGGGTTTTTGTAATCTCGAGTGGGGTAGCAATCAGGGCAATTTTTGCTTTTGTCACTTTTTTGGGCATTCCCTCGCTGATACGTTTCTTGTCAATGACAATACCCCGAATCAGCTCGGCATCGTCCATTGCCTGCCCTTTCTGCTTCTTGATCATCACGTCGTCTTCATCGACCAGGATCTTACCGTTCGTCTTTTCAGCAACAGCCATCACGGCGTCAACAATAATACCATCGAGCTTGGTCTTCACCGACTCAATCGACTTGCCGGTTATTGCGGTGTCAACTATCTTAAAAAGGGTCTTGCGATCGGTCGGGTCAACATGGAGTGAAAGGCTGTTCACGATCTCGAGAGCCTTTTCCATGCCCATCAGATATCCCTGGGCGATCACGGTCGGGTGAATGCCCTGTTCCAGCATTCCCTCGGCCTGTTCCATGAGCGCGCCTACAATAATGACTGCCGTTGTGGTTCCATCACCGACTTCGTCGTCCTGGGTCTTTGCGACCTCGATCACCATCTTCGCACCCGGGTGCTGCACGGCGATCTCCCCAAGGATTGTTGCGCCGTCATTCGTGATCACGATATCGCCCGTGGAACCGACAAGCATCTTGTCCATCCCCCGTGGACCAAGGGTTGACTTGACGGCACCGGCGATTGCCTTTGCGGCCGCTATGTTCGAGCGCTGGGCTTCTTTCCCATAATTACGCTCTACATTCTCTTTTAATATGATAATTGGCTGGTTAGATTGCATAATGGATCCTCCGATGATGTAAAAGGTGGAATTGAACTTCTATATAAATATTCTGTGTTGGGCTTCTGAAAAATTTGTGATCAGTCAATACGGGATATTTTGAAGAGCGAATAGACCGGGACACCATCAATATCTTTGATACCGCGCTTATCGAATATTACCCAGATCGCAACAGGTATCGCATTATGTTTCTTTAAATACTTCACTACTTCCCGCATGGTATTTCCGGATGTTATCGTATCATCGACAATGATGCAATGTTCCCCGCCGATTGCCGCAAAGTTCCCGCTGATTGACCCCATCGGACGTTCACTCTGGTTCTGTTTCGCCGGGTGGTAAATCGCAAGTTTTGCTGCTTCCTGTACCGCAATAACGGTTGCAAGGGGAACTCCTGACAGGGAAATACCGACAATAACCTCTGCTGCCGGCGGTGAAATATTCTCGTCCTGCTGGTCTCCATAATACCTCTGGAGCAGCATCAATGCCGTTTCTTCAAGTAACGGTGCGTAACTGCTGACCGCCGTCCAGTCGATATGAACATCCTTTGGAGCGGCTGTACCTTTTGTCTGGGTAAGCAGCCATGTCACTGTTTCCATGGAAAGTGACAATTCATCTGCAATCTGACCCGGACTGTGTCCCTCAGCAAGGAGCACCTTCGCCCGGCTAATCAGATCATCAAGGGAAGACATGGGAAAAAGATTCGCTGGCATCTATTTAAGTTTTCTTTTAATTATTGAACCGCAGATGAGGCATTCTCCGTCATGGTCAAAATATCTGCCACAGCCACTGCAGCGATATTTCCAGTGGATTCGTTTTGCCTTCCGCTGGATAATAGGGGCGGTCTGAACACCAAGAACTCCTGCGACGTTCTGGACAGCGAAGTCATCGGTACGGAGCACTCCTTCAAGATCAAGAGTGAGGGCAAGAATATCGCAATCCGTATCAGAAATCACGCCGATATCCCTGGTTTTTTTTGCCACCTGACGCACCATTGCTTTACTCTCTTCACTCGGAGAAACAACCTTCAGTCCTTCAGCAGAAAACTTCTCGAATCTGCCCCTCGACCGTAGGTCAATAAGCTCATTCAGGACCGAAGGAGTAATATATACCTCTCCTGTGATCGGGCAATCCGAGAAAAAAAAACTGGAGTCAAGGATGATTTTCATGAGCAGGAACCAGGAAAAAGAAAAAATAAATCATTCTTTCAGTTTTTTCTCAGAACCGGGCTTTAAAATTGCCCGGGCAATCTGGCCGGCGGCAGATATTTTACTGCATCCACGTTCGATAGTGTCAGAGCAGACCACATCGCGTATTCCCGCTGCAGTGAGCCGCACATATGCCCCTCCTGTGAGCACGCCATGCACACAAACTGCAAACACGTCGATGGCTCCCTGCTGGTAGAGCATGCCGGAAGCGGTGGCAATTGTCCCCCCCGTCGATATGATATCATCGACAATCACCACGGATCGCGAAGCAGCACATAACTGTTTGGGAGCCATCCGAACCTCCATTCCATTCAGGCGGTTCTTTTCAAGATGATCGAAATCCCATCGTCCTGCAGAAGCCACCTGTTCCGCAAATGCAAGGGCTCCTTCGTCAGGAGCGAGAATAAGGGGATTGTCAAGCTCTAATGTTTTGATATACGAACCGATATCTTTGGCGAGGGAAATATTCCTTGCAGGCACGCCAAAATACCCGAGAACTTCCTTTTCATGGATATTGATCGTGATGACCTCTGAAACTCCATGGCTGAGTGCCCGTGCAACGGCCCGTGCACTGACCGGCTCTCCCTGGCGGAACCGCTTGTCCTGTCGTGCATATCCCATATACGGTAATACAAGCTGGTTCGTTGAACTGTCACATGCATCGACTAACAGGAGCAGCTGGACAAGTGCATCGTTATCTACCACGCTTCCGACAATGATGGTCTCATCATCCAATTTTCCGGTGATAAGATAGTGTTCCCCGTCAGGAAAACGGGAGTATTTTACTTCCGTGACGCTCGTTTTCAAAGCCTTGGCAAGGCTTGTTGCCAGTATTTGTGATTTTTCCGTGCAGATCACTTTCATGGTATTCTTCCTAAAACCGGGGGGTGGTAGTTTTTTCTTCAGGAATTTATTGTACGATAGTAGGTATTGTAGTTTTTTCATTGTAATTGGCCTGATCCACTCTGTGTCGGCAAACCGATGTAATCAGCTGAAAGTACTTAAACTATTATGCAACAATTTATATGAAACCCCAAAAGGAAAACGAGGTATATTCCGCAATGGAAATTCCCGAACAATTATCACCGCAGCACGAGGAAACACAGCCTCAGGAAATACAGCAGACGGTTGTGCAGACCGATGGCGTAATTACGATGTCCTCCGAGATTACGGTACCGGAGAAACTGATTGATCAGGTGATCGGTCAGGAAAATGCAGTTGAAGTTATAAAAAAAGCAGCGATCCAACGCCGACATGTTATGATGATTGGAAGTCCCGGTACAGGCAAATCAATGCTGGCCAAAGCAATGGCCGAGCTCCTTCCCAAAGAAGAGTTACAGGATATTCTCGCGTACCCGAATTCCGATGATCCCAACAACCCGGTCATCAGGACAGTCGCCGGGGGCCGGGGAAAACAGATCGTTGCCGCCCATAAAGCCGAAGCAAAGAAAAAAACCCAGTTCAGGAATACCCTGCTGATGCTCCTGTTGATTGGAATAATCGGCTATGCCTTCCTTACCTATCAATGGCTCCTGGGAATCATCGCTGCAGCATTTGTCTTCATGGCCCTGAGGTATACCACACCCCGGGAAGAAACGATGGTGCCCAAGCTTCTCGTATCCAATGATACCAAGAATGTCGCACCCTTTATTGACGGGACCGGGTCTCATGCAGGCGCATTGCTTGGCGATGTCCGGCATGATCCCTTCCAGAGCGGGGGACTTGAGACCCGGCGCATGACAGGGTCGAAGTAGGTGCGATTCACCGGGCACATGGAGGAGTCCTGTTTATCGATGAGATCAATACCCTGACACCGCATTCCCAGCAGAACCTGCTGACTGCACTCCAGGAAGGGGAATTCCCCATTACCGGTCAGAGCGAACGATCGAGCGGGGCGATGGTCAGGACCGAACCGGTGCCCTGCAGGTTCGTGATGGTGGCCGCCGGAAATCTCGATGCTATCCAGGGAATGCATCCGGCACTCCGTTCACGTATCCGTGGCTATGGGTATGAAGTTTATATGTCCGAAACCATGGATGACACGCCGGAAAACCGCCAGAAATATATTCGGTTTATTGCGCAGGAAGTGAAAAATGACGGGAAGATTCCCCATTTTGACCAGAGCGCCATTGATGAAATAATTCGTGAAGCCCGCCGGCGTTCCAACCGGAAGGGGCACCTTACCCTGAAATTACGGGATATGGGTGGCCTTATCCGCGTTGCCGGAGATATCGCACGCCAGGAAGGAGCAGGTCTGGCTACAGCTGCGCACGTAATTACCGCAAAGCTGACAGCACGGACAATTGAGGACCAGGTGTCTGACGAATATATCCGGAGAAGCAGGGAATATGAGCTCACGGTAGTGGATGGAACCCGTATTGGCCGGGTGAATGGTCTTGCTGTGATGGGAAGTGATTCCGGTTCCGTACTCCCCATTATGGCGGAAGTCACTCCCTCTCAGGGAGCAAGCGGGACGGTGATTGCGACCGGGATGCTTAAAGAGATTGCACAGGAATCGATCAAGAACGTCAGTGCGATATTGAAAAAATTCACCGGAAAAGATGTGAAAAATATCGATATCCATATCCAGTTCATCGGTACCTATGGTGGAGTTGATGGAGATTCGGCGTCGATTAGTGTTGCTACTGCAGTCATCAGTGCCATCGAAGGTATACCTGTCCGGCAGGATCTCGCAATGACGGGGTCGCTCTCAGTTCGTGGCGATGTCCTTCCGGTAGGTGGGGTGACCTTTAAGATCGAAGCCGCAGTAAAGGCAGGAATCCGGACCGTTCTTATCCCAAGGGCAAATATCAATGACGTCCTGATTGAGGAACGGTTCAAGTTACTCGTTACGGTCATTCCCGTTGATACCATTAATGATGTACTCAATCTCGCGCTGGTCCCTGAGAATGCCGAAGGATTCCTTACCAAGCTGAAAAATATGGCGTTAAGGTCGACGGCGATTATCGCCGAAACCCCCGTGATTAATAAAACAGCGGCCTGAGAGCAATGGAAGGGTTACGCTATTATGACCTGCGGCATGTGACCGGGCAGGTCACCCATATCGATATCGATAACGGCATCGTGGAATCTGCCGGGACATCCTTTTTCAATAATGCAGTTATCAGAGTCCTCCACACAACAGGATGGGGAGTCCTCCAGATCGATAACTACACTCCCTGCCATGGTAAGAAATTTGATACACTCCTCCGGTCAGCATGCAGGCTGGCCGGGATCACGCAGGGAGATGTTGTGCTTGGGGATGTCCCGCACGGTATTCTTCCGGTACCCTCTATGAAAGAAGACCCCCGCAAAGTGGATATTGAGGAGAAATCGGCCCTGCTCCTGGGCATCGAACAGGCTGCGGTGCACCCTTCTGTGGTGAACAGGAGAGCAAATTACATCGAAAAAATTGAGAATGTTCATTTCGCCGATAGCTCTGAGAATGAATATTCCTATGAGATGTGTCGCTCCGGGTTTAATGTGATGGCAGTTGCATCAAGGAACGGAAATGTCCAGATGGGATATGAACGTGAACATTCGATTCACGGCTTCAACCTCCGGCACCGGCAGGGCCTTGGAAAACAGGCAGCCGACATCGCGGTCGCGCTCCTTGACGCCGGGGCAGCAAAAGGTGGGAAAATGCGGGCTGTCCTTGACCCGGAACTGGCGGGTGTGTTTGCCCATGAAGCGATAGGGCATGCGAGCGAAGGTGATCTGGTCCAGGAAGGCAACTCGGTCCTGAAGGGAAAGACCGGACAGAAGATCGGGAATGAGAACCTTACCATCATCGACGACCCCGGAATCCCCGAGTTTGGGTTTGATCCGGTTGACGCCGAGGGTGTTGCGGTGCTCCGAACAGAAATAATAAAAAAAGGCGTGATTAACGCGTATCTCCATAATCGCGAGACGCTTTCCTCGGTGGGGAATGGTGTAGCCGGTCATGCACGGGCGATGCCGGGCGAACCTCCTCTGGTCCGCATGAGCAATACCTTCATTGAGGCCGGGGATGCGACGGATGACGAGATCTTTGAAGAATGCCGGAACGGAATCTTTCTCAAAGGATCCCGGGGTGGCCAGGTCGATCCCGGGCGGGGTATATTCCAGTTTAATGCGGAGTATGGTTATCTTATCGAAAACGGGGTATGCACAAAAATGGTAAAAGATGTCTCGTTATCAGGAGAAATCCTGACTACTCTCCATGGAATAACGCTCTGTGGCAATAAGCGTACCATGAGCCCGGGGTATTGCGGGAAGGGAGGTCAGAGCGTGCCCGTGAGTGACGGGGCACCACATATACTCTTATTCGATGCGGTGGTGGGTGGCAGTGGCGTGGATTGATCAACTCCTCCATGAAGCGCAAAAAACAGTCGACGAGGTCGAGGTCTTTTTTGTCAGCGGGATATCGATCTCTGCGGAACTGAAACGAAAAAAAGTGAACCTCGCTGTCACATCTAAGGATTGCGGTCTTGGCATCCGGACTATTCATAACGGCAAGATCGGATCATCGGGAACAAACGATCCTGACCAGTGGCGCGAATGCCTGAATGCGGCAATTGCCAGTGGAAAACTTGCGACCCCGCAGACATGGGAAGGACTACCGGCTTCTCTTCCCCTCTCTCAGGTTCCCCTCACGTATGATGCATCTCTGGAAGTCGAACCGGCGGTTGTTATCGATCTGGTCGAGAAGATGCTGTCAGGAGCGGCGGAACACCCGGCCGACGTGACAGCCGGATCAGCCTCACTCTCTTCTGCAACGGTGACGCTGGCGAACAGCAACGGGGTCCGATATACCAATCAGCATACCGGGATCTCGCTTTCCCTTGAGGCAATTCACAACCAGTCAACCGGTTATGAATTCGACCATTCGTCGTTTATGGATAAGGTGGATCCGGTAGCTGTCGGAGAGAGGGCAACATTTTTTGCCATGGAATCGGATAATGGAAAAGATATTGCCACAGGTGAATATGACGTCCTCCTGTCACCCCTTGCATACGGGGAACTTCTGGGGAATGTTTTCATTCCTGCGCTGAGCGGACGAAACGTGCACGCAGGACGATCCCGTCTTGGGCAATCCCTGAGGGAAACGGTGATCGATCCACGGATCACGATGTATGACGACCCGTTGATTGAAAAAGCAAACGGGAGTGTACGGTGGGATGCTGAGGGTACTCCGACGCGTCGTGTCGATTTTATCCGGGATGGCATTCTTGAGAGGTTTGCCTATGATCTTAAAACTGCGTACCGTTTTGGGAAAGAAAGTACCGGGAATGCCATCCGGGGCGGGTTTGGTGGCTTACCCTCCATCGGTCATCATAATTTCGTCGTAAATGGAAAACGAGACGAAATCGCGGATGAACGTGTGGTATATGCTCATAACGTGGTAGGTGCGCATACGGCAAACCCTATGAGTGGCGAATTCTCTGTGGAACTCTCGAATGCATTCTGGATGGAAGGTGGGGAGTACGAGACCCCCATCCGGAGTGCAATGCTGTCGGGAAATGTATTTGATATGCACAAAAGCATCGCGGGATTGAGTAAAGAATCCCGTGCGCTTGGATCTCTGATCCTGCCGTCGATAAAAATAACTACACAGCGTATTATTGGAAAATAGAAAAAAAATGACGGATATTCTGGTTACCCTGATTCTTGTCATAGCAATTATCGCAGTGGTTTATTTTCTGGTGAAAAAATTTTCGGTTCTCGTCATAAACGCTATACTGGGACTGATAGCATTATTCCTCCTGAATTTTCTGCATGTGATGCAATGGATGGGTAAACCAGATCTTGGATACGATCTCGCGATAGTAATTATTTGTGCGGTTGGCGGACTTCCGGGTATCTGTGTCCTCGTATTGCTTGATATTCTGGGAATAACAATTTGAAAAATATTTTTTAAGATATTTGCATCTCTTTTGAAAAAAAATCAATAATTCCGATGAAAATTTTTACCGGAGAATCAGTACTGATCGGTATGAAAAAAATCTCAGTAAAATGCAACCAACGACATGATAATCACCTTCGCTAAAAAATGAGTAAAAAAACGCAAAAAGGGCTCTGGTTCTCGTTCCCATTCTTACCTGCACTTTGGGAAAACCTGTGAAAACCGTTTTTTGATTCGTGGGAAGATATGCAGGATAATCGTTCTGTTAGCTAAAATATGGCAATTTCCATCCCAACTAACGGCTGCCAAGGCCTTTGAATCCCCGGGGTTTGCCATTCTGCCTATTGAGCATCCATAAACCCTGGCGAAACGCGGATATAAATCTCATTTTTTCCGATGGATGTCTGAAAAAGAGTCGAATCCGTTGAGCGAGGTAATCCGGTTGCGGAAATGCTTACGTCGAAGTTTTGTGAATGGTGAGGTAGACCGCGACAGATGCCCGGAAAAAAGACGAGCAGGACATGAGATAGAATTAAATAAATGACGCGGAGATTCCGTAATGAGGTGATTGTGGATGTGTACCGTTGGTGGACCGGTTGATATCGATCTCCCCCCTGACAGGGTAAAGGGGAAGGATTACCGCTGCAATGATTGCAGTGAGCGATTCAAAGGTATTGGAAAGAAACCTATCTGTCCCAGCTGCCAGTCAGATAATGTGGCAGAGATATGAATTATTCCGCTGATGAATTGCTGCTCATTAAAGGAGATTATTCTTTTTTGCTCGTGTCATGTGTGAAGGACAGATTCGGGCTCTATATTGAGACCTCACAAAATGAATATGTACAGGGTGTCGATGCCGGCGACCTTGTAGTCGTATCAGCTCCCGAAGGCGGGGCTGTTGAACCAGCCCTGATGCTCATGGATCTGGTAAGATCCTTCCATGTGCCATTACTGGTATTGCCAAAAGACCATCCCGGATCGCGACGGATTTCGTATGTCGTTTCAGTCGGACCAGAAATTTTCACCAGTTGTTCGATACGGAGGGGGACGCATCCGGAACAGAACCTGATCTGTTCGAGCGATGAGCTGGCAGGTATCACCCTGAAAGGAGGCGGGCTGACTGTCGATATATCCCCATTACCCGGTAATTTATCCGTCAGGCACGTGAAATTCGAAATAAAAACCGGATTTTCCTGAAATTGTTCTTTTTTTAAGAAATTCATCTTTTATAGCCAATCATTTGAGCGTAAATAACAATACATATATTGTTTTTTTCACCAATTATTGTACTGCCGTGAGAGGAGGGTTGGATGAAGACAGAGGTCCTACGAGACATTAAAAAAACTGAAGAGGAGTACCAAAAAACAATCAGTGCGGCCCTAGATGAGAAGAAACACAGGCATTCTCAGGTCGAGCTGGAATCCGATAATCTGGTTACGAAAGCGCAGAGTAATGCTGAACAATACAAAAAGCTGAAACTGGAAGAAGCACGGCACCAGGCGGCACTTAAGCATGCAGAGATTATCAAAAATGGTAATCAACGGGCAGCGGCAATACAGGAGAAAGGTTCAAAAAACCTCGAAAAGGCAGTGCGGCTGCTGGTGATGCGGTTCAAGGAGCAGCTGCATGTTAAAGCCTGAACCGATGAGCAGACTGCTCATCGTTGCCACCAGGGATCAGATGGGTCCCATTGTTGCCGAGCTTTATTGCCATAACTTGTTTCATATTGAAGACTACGTTGAAGCAAGAGCGGAAGGCTATGAGGGTTTTAAGATTGGCACGCCTCTTGCCGGGGCAAGTGAAGTGTCCGGGGATCTTGTCAAGATAAGGGCGATCCAGAATGCGATCTCCGTTCATGCAGATGATCTTGTATCAGTGAATACGTGCACCCGGGCAGAGCTCAAATCCAGGATTGAGCACGAACTTCCTCTGCTCGAAAGGGAAGTCGAGCAGCTGACCGTAAGACGTTCAAAGCTTGATGCCCGGTTAAAAGAGCTCGAGCAGAAAATTGCTGAAATAAAACCCTTTGTGCCTATACCGGTCGATCTGGATTTATACCGGGGATATTCCGGATTTTCGGTATCTGCCGGCTATGTTGCACATGAAGTGAAACTCTCCGTTCCCAGTGAAATGTTTTTTTCAAAGGGAAAGGAAAAAAATTTTATTGTTATTATCGCGCCCGTCGGGCAGCGTGACGAAATCGAACGGGCTTTACAGGAATCTGCATTCCAGGCAGTTCAGATCCCTGATGAGTCAGGAATGCCCCAGGCACGTATTGATGAATATTCCGGGCAAATCTCCATGATTTCACGGGAGATCACCGAAATAAACCAGAATCTTGTCGGTGTCAAAGAAAAACATGCCGGATTCCTGGTCGCATGTGAAGAATTTTTACGGGCTGAAGTAGAGCAGACCGAAGCTCCGCTCCGTTTTGCAACGACAAAAGAGACCTTCGTCGCTGAGGGATGGGTGCCCGCAAAACGGGTTGATGCCATTAGCGACGGACTTGTCAATGCGACCGGGGGGAAGATCTTTGTCACTGGTACTGCCCACTGACCTTCAACATGATGTAGTGCCGGTTGAGTACGACAATCCGTCGTTTGCCCGGCCGACACAGATGCTCATGGATGTATACTCCCGACCGAAGTATACCGAAGTCGATCCGACACTCATGCTCTCCATCGTTTTCCCCCTCTTTTTCGGGTTGATTCTTGGAGATGTAGGTTATGGATTGATGCTCCTTGTGCTATGTTTTGGCCTGCGGTCATTTTTGAAGGGGGAAGAAGGCACACAATTGCTTGCGGTACTCAGGAATGCGAGTATCTCGAGTATCATTTTTGGCCTGCTTTATAGCGAATTTCTTGGATTCGCTCTCCCATGGACACCCATCATGTTCAGCCGTCATCTTAAGATAGGAGGAGGCGAGGCGGGCGGACATGGTCCGGCGATCCCCGAACTGATGGTCATGGCGATCTGGATTGGAATCCTGCATATCACCCTCGGGCGTATCCTTGGCATGATAAACCATGCACGCCAGGATCACGGAGAACACCGGACCAAGACGGTGATGGCGAATTTTGGCTGGCTTGCTGTGATGTGGGGGATTCTCGTCATTATATGGTCAATAGCCGCTGTACCGCTCATGCCGGACTTAACCACTCTTCCGAAAATTGTAGTGGGCATAAATGCTGCGGCAATCGTCGGCGTCCTGATGTTAATCGTCGGCGTGGTATTCATTGCGCGGGACTCCGCTCTTGAGATCGTTGAATTGCCGACGATTATCAGTCACGTCCTCTCGTATGCACGTATCGTAGCTGTGGGACTTTCTTCAGTAGCTATCGCCATGGTAGTGAACTTCATCGCGATTGGAATGCTTATCACTCCCCAGCTTGGGAACATTACGATATTGGGGGTACTCATTATCATCGTGGGTGTTGTTGTTTTCCTCTTAGGACATGCGTTGAATATGGCGCTTGGTATTCTCGGGGCAGGCCTGCATTCAATCAGGTTGCAGTATGTTGAATTCTTCACCAAATTCTACAAAGGTGGAGGCATGAAATATAATCCGTTTGGAATTAAAAGAAGATTTACGGAGGATTAAAAATGGCAGATGTAAACATGACGTTGGAAATGGTACAGGCATCGCAGATGGGAATGAAGGCACTCGGTGCAGGTCTTGCTGTTGGCCTGACCGGAATCGGTACAGGGGTTGCTGAAATGGCAATTGGTTCTGCTGCTGTCGGTGCAACCGCAGAAAACAAGGATATATTCGGTCTTGCACTTCTCTTTACCGTTATTCCTGAAACGATCGTAATCTTTGGTCTGGTTGTCGGTCTCCTGCTGTTGTTTGTATAAAGCGGAGCAGACAATGGGACTGGAAGCAGTTGTAGAAGAGATCAGGGAAAAAGGCAGAAAGGAAGCAGAGAAGATACGTTCCGAGTCAAAGCAGGAAACAGACAGGATTCTTGCATCAGCCAACAAGCGTGTCGGAGAAGTAAAGCTCGCAGCGGAGGCAGAATCGGTAAAGCAGACTGCTCACATTATTGATCAGGAAATATCGGCCGCAAACCTGCTTGTCAAACGGGAGCTTTTGAACACGCAAAAAGCACTTCTCGATAAGGTCTACGAAACAACCCTGCTGGAAATTGCCCGTCTCCCTGAGAGCTTCCATCGTGAAGCCATCAAGAAACTCCTCACCGAGGCAAAAAAGGAGATCCCAACGGGCAAAATTTCCTGTAACAGCCGCGATCTTAAGGCAGTCAAAGATATTATATCCGAGAATCCGGAATTTGCCAGGTTCAAGGTCGGGGATCCTGTCGAGATTGATGGCGGTATCCTTGTGGAAGGTGAAGGTGGCGAATTGCAGATTGATTACAGTTACCGCACATTTCTTGCAAAGGTGTGGGAATCCGGGTTGAAAGATGCATCCGATATCCTGTTTGGATAAGGGGGTTGACACATGGCTGGTATGAGATTTATCTCAGCGCCTTACACCTATGTATGTACCAGGATGCGGGTAAGGAAAGCCAAGCTCCTCCCTCGTGAGGAATACATGCGAATGCTCAATATGAGCCTTCCTGAGATCACCCGGTTCATCGGAGAAACTGAATATCGTCAGGAGATCGACGAGCTAAGTCCGGTCTTTGGCGGTATCGACCTTATAGAGATCGCATTAAGCTGGAACCTTGCCAAGGAATACCAGAAGATCCAGGAGATTATGCCGGGAGCCTTAAAACAGTTCACCCGCTCCTATCTCCGCCGCTGGGATATCCAGAATGTGCTCACGATCATCAGAGGAAAGAAGCAGGGCGAGAAGACAGGAAAGATCAAGGAAATCCTGGTTCCTGCCGGAAGTCTTGACCGGGTTATGCTCGATCGCCTCCTGGCAGAAGACAATATCGACAAGATTGTCGAAATGCTCAAGGGGTACCGGATGTACCCCTCAGTATTCTCCCGTGAATATCCCCTCGCAAAAGAGAGCGGGTCCTTCTCAAGGCTGGAAAATGAGCTGTACAAACAGTTCTATGCAGAGATCATTGAAGAATCGGAAAGCGGGATCAAAGGCGGGGACCTGTTCCGTGATTTTATACGGTTTGATATCGATATCAAGAACGTAAAGACTCTTTTCAGATTACGCACGGATAAATCCGAAACTGATACGCGGGATTTGTATGTGAAGGGGGGCACTCTTTCGGTTGAGGATTTCACGGCCCTGAACTCAATCCAGGATCAGAATGAATTCATTGAAACGCTTAAAACCAGAATTCGCCAGAAGTCCCTGTCCCCCCTCCTCGATGAACTGAAAAGTGAAAAAATGATTCGCGATGTGGAGACAAGACTGACCCGCGCACAACTTGACCGGATGGAGCGGTTGTCGAAACGCAATCCCTTCTCGATTTATCCCGTTCTCGTGTATCTGGAGAAGAAAAAATACGAAGTGTTCAACCTGCGGGCGCTTGCCAGAGGAAAGGAATCGAAGCTCCCTTCGGAGAAGATAGCAGAATATCTGGTGGTATAAATGGAGATTGCAGTCATCGGGAACAGTGAGTTCATCCTTGGGTTTCGTCTTGCCGGCATTCGGAAAACGTACGCAGCTGATAATGACGAAAAACGCAATGAATATATCACCAGCGTATTGCAGGACGGGGAAGTCGGTATTCTCGTTCTCAACAGCAGCGACATGGAGAAAATTCCCCGCAGGCTTCGCGCCACGCTGGATAATTCCGTCAAGCCGACCGTCATCGCAATTGGTGGCGAGGAAGGGGGTTTGTCCATGAGAGAGAGAATCAAAAGATCGGTGGGTGTTGATCTGTGGAAGTAAAAGAGAAAAAAACAAAGGAACACAAACAAGGGGTCCTCAAAAGAATCGCCGGACCTGTCGTTACGGCAGTCAATCTTGACGCCCACATGTACGACGTGGTAAAGGTCGGTAAAGAAGCATTGATGGGAGAAGTCATCAAGATTCAGGGCAACAACGTCATTATCCAGGTTTATGAGGATACCTCGGGTATCAAGCCCGGAGAACCGGTAGAAAATACCGGACTTTCGCTGGCAGTCGAGCTGGTCCCGGCCTCCTGACAAGTATCTACGACGGGATCCAGCGTCCTCTCGCTGTTCTTGTGGACAAGATGGGCAACTTCATCGAGCGTGGTGTCTCCGCCCCCGGTCTTTCTCATGAGAAGAAGTGGACCTTCAAACCGGTGGTAAAAGCCGGTGACAAGATCGAACCCGGTGCAATCCTGGGGACCGTCCAGGAAACCAATATTGTTCATAAGGTCATGCTGCCCCCGAATGCCAAGCCAGGCAGTGTCAAGTCGATTAAAAGTGGTGATTTTACCGTTGATGAGATCATCTGTGTCCTTGAGGATGGCCGTGAGTACCCGATGATACAGCGCTGGCCGGTGAGGGTCCCGCGTCCGGTCAAGGAAAAGATGAACCCCACCATTCCGTTAATCACCGGCCAGAGAATTCTGGACGGGCTGTTCCCTATTGCAAAGGGTGGCACCGCTGCTATTCCCGGACCATTCGGGAGCGGGAAGACGGTCACCCAGCAGCAGCTTGCAAAGTGGAGTGACGCGGAGATTGTGGTCTACATTGGATGCGGTGAACGCGGCAATGAAATGACGGAAGTACTGACGGAGTTCCCGCACCTTGAAGATCCAAAGACGGGCAAGCCTCTCATGGAGAGGACGGTGCTTATTGCCAATACCTCAAATATGCCCGTCGCTGCCCGGGAAGCCTCGGTGTATACCGGTATCACCATCGCGGAGTACTTCCGTGACATGGGGTACGATGTCTCCCTTATGGCCGATTCAACATCGCGGTGGGCAGAAGCAATGCGAGAGATCTCCTCCCGGCTTGAAGAGATGCCGGGCGAAGAAGGATACCCTGCGTACCTTGCAGCCCGCCTGTCTGAATTCTATGAGCGTGCCGGTCTGGTAAAAACCCTGAATGGGGCCCGTGGATCCGTTTCGGTTATCGGAGCGGTTTCACCCCCGGGCGGGGACTTCTCCGAACCGGTCACGCAGAATACCCTGCGTATCGTAAAAGTATTCTGGGCGCTTGACGCAAAACTCTCCCAACGCCGTCATTTCCCGGCGATCAACTGGCTGAATTCATACTCACTCTACCTGGAAAGCCTCCAGGATTATTATGACCGCGAGGTCTCTCCGGAATGGAACAAGATCCGTTCATGGGCGATGGAAGTCCTCCAGAAGGAGTCCGAGCTCCAGGAGATAGTTCAGCTGGTCGGTTCTGACGCATTACCCGAATCTGAGCAGGTAACCATTGAGGTTGCCCGCATGATCCGTGAAATTTTCCTGCAGCAGAACGCGTATGACAAAGTTGACACATTCTGCGACATGAAGAAACAGTACGACATGATGAAAGCCATCAAGTTGTTCGCCGATCTTGCCTATGCGGCACAGATTTCCGGTGTCAGCCCCACCCAGATAAACACGATCAAATCGAAGAACGAGCTGAACCAGATCAAGTTCATCAAGGACTATAAGCCCGAGCTCGCAAAGATTGAGAAGGAAATGGACGCTGAATTCAATGTACTGAGGTCGGCAGCATGAAGGAATACAGGACAATCAATAAAATCGCCGGTCCGCTTGTCTTTCTCGAAAAGACCGAGCCGATTGGGTATGGAGAACTTGTGAACCTTGTCCTTGCCGACGGTACCATGAAGCGGGGGCAGGTCCTCGATACCAGCGACGAGCTGGTTGTTGTCCAGATCTTCGAGACAACTGCCGGCATCGGCAAAGATACCGGGTCCGGTTCACCGGTGAAGCCATCAAGATGCCGGTGGGACGCGAAATGCTGGGCAGGATCCTCTCAGGTGGCGGTAAGCCGATTGACGGCGGTCCCGAGATTGTCCCGGAGAAACGTCTCGATATTACGGGTGCTGCGATCAACCCGTACGCACGTGCGAATCCGTCCGATTTCATTCAGACCGGTGTCTCTACCATTGACGGCACGAACACACTCGTCCGTGGTCAGAAGCTCCCGATCTTCTCGGGTGCAGGACTGCCGCACAACAAGCTGGCCCTCCAGATCGCCCGACAGGCAAAAGTGCCCGGCTCAACAGAGGGGTTTGCTGTCGTATTCGCTGCGATGGGTATCACCAAGGAAGAAGCAAATTACTTTATGCAGGACTTCGAACGGACGGGTGCCCTTGAGCGTGCAGTGGTCTTCCTGAACCTTGCGGATGACCCGGCCGTCGAACGTATCATCACGCCGAGACTTGCACTCACGACCGCAGAATATCTCGCATTCGATCTTGGCATGCACGTGCTTGTCATCCTCACGGATATGACCAACTATTGTGAAGCGCTGCGCCAGATCGGTGCTGCCCGGGAGGAAGTACCAGGACGTCGTGGCTACCCGGGGTACATGTATACGGATCTTGCATGTCTTTACGAGCGGGCCGGTATTATCAAGGGAACCAAAGGTTCGGTAACCCAAATCCCTATCCTGACCATGCCCGGCGACGATATCACCCACCCGATCCCTGATCTGACGGGTTATATTACCGAGGGGCAGATCGTTGTCAACCGTGATCTGCACCGGAAGGGTATCTACCCCCCGGTGAATGTGCTGCCCTCGCTTTCGCGGCTGATGAACCTCGGTATCGGTAAGGGCCATACCCGTGAAGATCACAAAAAAGTCTCCGACCAGATGTACGCAGGTTATGCTGAAGGCAATGACCTTCGCGGGCTGGTAGCAATCGTCGGGAAGGACGCCCTCTCTGAACGTGACCGGATGCTTCTCGAATTTGCAGATATCTTCGAGAACCGTTTTGTTCGCCAGGGTTATGACGAAGACCGGACGATTAAGGATACTCTGGACCTTGGATGGGACCTGTTATCAACACTGCCGGTCGAACAGCTGGTCCGTATCGATCGTGAACTGATTCAGAAATACCATCCGAAGTTCCGTGATGCAAAGAAGGAGTAAGTTTCCATGGCGCTGCGTGATATCAAGCCGACCCGGTCGGAACTGATCAACCTGAAACGGAAGATCCAGCTCTCCGAGCGCGGCTATAAAATCCTCAAGATGAAGCGCGATGGACTCATCCTTGAATTTTTCAAGGTTCTTGCCACTGCCAAGGACAGCAGGGGCGAATTACTGGATAAATATGAGGCTGCAGTCAGGACGATGGCTCTCGCCAATACGGTAGAAGGTGCCATCGGAGTAAAATCAGCGGCATTTTCGGTAAAAGAGGTTCCGGAAATTACTCTGAAAAGTAAAAATATCATGGGGGTCATTGTCCCCCAGATCGAGTCATCCAAGGTAAAAAAGACTCTCGTCGATCGTGGTTACGGTGTCTTGGGAACCTCAACCGTCATTGACGAGACTGCTTCGGCGTTTGAAGAACTGGTGGAATCGATTATAGAGAGTGCAGAGATCGAGACCACGATGAAACGCCTGCTCGATGAGATCGAGAAGACAAAAAGGAGGGTTAATGCCCTTGAGTTCAAGGTAATTCCTGAACTCACCGCAGCCCGGGACTTCATCAAGATGCGCCTTGATGAAATGGAACGCGAAGAGCTCTTCCGGATGAAGAGGATCAAAGCACGGAGTACATCATAACATAAAGGTGATTCGGATGCCGATTGGAACCATCAGGGAACTGGGAGCCGGGGGAAAAACGGTTCTGCTTCGGCTTGATCTTAATTCCCCCATCGACCCCACCACCAACCTGATTCTTGATGACAAACGTTTCCGGGAGCACATCCCGACGATCCGTGCTCTATCCGGCAGCCGTGTCGTTATAGTCACTCACCAGAGCAGGCCTGGGAAAAAGGATTTTACGACGCTGGAGGCACATGCAGAGAAACTCGAGCTCCTTCTGGGAACGCCGGTTACCTATGTGGATAGTATCTTCGGGAAGCATGCCCGGGAGGCGGTCCATTCCATGAAAGCGGGCGATGTGTTGATGCTGGAAAATGTCCGGTTCAATGCAGAAGAGAACCTGACCTTAAAACCCGAAGAGGCAAAAAAGACTCACCTGGTGAAGAAGCTCTCCTCAATGGCTGATGTTTTTGTAAACGATGCATTTGGTACCGCCCACCGTTCACAGCCAACCATCGTGGGTCTCCCGCTGGTCATGCGATCGGCGGGCGGCCTCCTGATGGAAAAAGAAGTCTCGACGCTCTCCCGGGTATTTTCCGGTGCCCCGCGTCCTGTCGTTATGGTTCTTGGTGGCACTAAAGTGGATGACTCGATTGACGTTGCCCGGCATGTTCTTGCAAAAGGCATCGCGGACCAGGTCATCGTGATCGGCGTCGTCGCGAATGTCTTTCTGATAGCTGCCGGCTACAACATCGGAAAGCCATCTACCCAGTTGATCGCCCAGCTCAAGTACCAGCCGGAGATCGAGAAGGCCAAGGAGATACTTTCCCTGTACCGGGATCGGGTTGTTATGCCGGATTCAGTTGCTGTGCGGCAGGACAACCGCCGTGTTGAATATCCGGTTGACAAAATCCCCGAGGATACTCCGGTGCTCGACCTTGGGATGGATGCCCTTGTACCCATGGTGCAAACCCTGAAAAAATCGGGAACCGTCGTCTTCAACGGGCCGGCGGGCGTATTTGAGGATGCGGACTTCGCAACCGGAACCTATGAGTTACTTAAGGCAGCATCGAAGGTCGAATTCTCCGTTGTGGGTGGTGGTCACACCGCCGCGGTCATCGAAAAAATGGGCATTGAACGCGACTTCACCCATATTTCGACGGGTGGCGGAGCATGCATCGAGTTCCTGACCGGGAAAAAGCTCCCTGCCGTCGATGCACTTGAACAGTCAAAAAAGTTATTCGGATAATATTTTTTTTACATAGAGGGGGCTTTCCCGCAATTTGATATTTGGTTGAGTATGCAGATCCAAATCATTGCTATCGGTAAGATCAAGGAAAAATTCCTGCAGGAAGGTATTGCAGAATATGTAAAACGCCTGCGCCCGTACGTGAACCTGCAGATCCTGGAACTTGCTGAGGAGAAACGGCATATCTCTGCTTCTGTATCCGCAGAGAAGGCTGCGATGAAAAAGGAAGGCGAGCGGATTCTCGCAGCGAACCCTGACGGTTCATATATCATATCCCTCGACGTCAAAGGGACTGCCTGGTCAAGCATCGAGCTGGCCGAATTCCTGCGGCAGCGGGAGTTGGCCGGAATGAACCAGATCACGTTCATTATCGGCGGGGATCTTGGCCTCTCCCCTCTAGTCCTGTCACAGAGTGATATGCGACTATCGCTCTCGAAGATGACAGTCACCCACCCGATGGCCCGGCTCCTGCTCCTTGAACAGGTCTACCGGGCATGCAGGATCAACAGCGGCGAACCTTACCATAAATGACTGGAAGCAGAGTTTGAAAAGGAACCCGGGCATTTACCACCGATGTTCTTGGCAGAATTTATTTTTCGAAAACGCGATACGTCATCGTAACGATTCCTTCTCTACCGGAAAATTTTCATCGTCGTATCAAACTACTCATGAATCAGGCTTATTCAACGAAAATAACCCCAAATATCCACCTGTTTTTCATCCCCCTTTTAATAGGTTGCCAATGCCTTTTGCGTGGCTGATCGTGACCATGATTAGATAAAGCAGGCTCATGATCAAAACTCACGCAGTTATGGGGGTCGGAATTGGGGCAATATATGGAGTTATTTTGGCAAACTACCCTCAATTATCCGATTTCCGGTTAAAGGTCAAATCGGAGCGTTTTGCGGGGTTTCCGGATCATGAAAAACGGAAATCGGAGCCTGATATGGGGAGGGTTTATCGTTAGGAGAGTGTGGACAACAGTTGTGATTTTAGAGGCAATAATATCATCAATTATTTAAAAAAATATTAAATATCAATGTGGTTGTATTGGTAGGGCTTTGAATGCACCGGGGCCCTGAATGATAGTGGCAATACAGGTCTCCGAGCGTACACGTTCACATTCGGATGATAAAATAAGGTGATACCATGGACAAAGAACTGAAGAAAGCAACATTTGCAGGCGGCTGTTTCTGGTGCATGCAGCCGCCGTTCCGGAATCTTAGAGGCGTCACAGAAGTGGTCTCAGGATATGCAGGTGGGGCTAAACCGGACCCGACGTATGAAGAAGTCTCCTCCGGTACCACTGGACATCTTGAAGCGGTTCAGGTGACGTATGACCCTGATAAGATCTCCTTTGATCAGCTCCTCGATGTTTTCTGGCGGCAGATCGATCCGACCGATGCAGAAGGCCAGTTCGCCGACAAGGGGTCCCAGTACCATACCGCCATCTTTTACCATGACGACGAGCAGAAACGGCTCGCGGAAGACTCGAAGAAGAACCTCGACAGTTCCGGGAAGTTCAAAAAACCGGTAGCAACAGAAATCCGGCCGTACACGAATTTCTATCAGGCTGAAGAATATCACCAGGATTATGATAAGAAAAACCCGGGGAGTACCATGAGTACAAGACGTTTTCCGGGCGCGAATCCTACTTCGCAAAGACCTGGGAAATGTCAGGGAAAAAGGTCAGTGTCTACTCAACGCCGGGATGCCACAACTGCCGCATGACCCGGGAATTCCTCACGTCCAGACATATTGACTTCGAGGATATCAATATCGCGGAAAACGAGGAAGCGAGGAACTGGCTGATCGAAAAGACCGGGTATATCGGGACTCCGGTCATCCAGATCAGGGATCAATTTGTCTTCGGCTTCGACCCGAAGAAGATTGCAAGCCTGCTCGGGTAAGATCCGGAGGATACATAAAAGGGAGAAGCAAGGAACAGATACATTCCTGGTATCACTCAGATATTAGACCTGATTTTGGTTGCCCCTAATGGAATTCCCTCTCGTCCCGCTACTCAGGGTCAAATGACACGGAGATTTGCCACCCAATAGGTGCTAATAGCGGCCATTTTCTGCGCCGAAATGGTCCCCGACTACAGAATGGGCGGAGAATTGATGGAATCCCAAAATAACCATGCACGTTTTTCCTGAATTCGTGCCGGAAAGCATTAAGGAAGGGGAAAACGGGGGCCGTATGATGGAGATCAGGGAGTATCATTTTTGGTTACTTTTTGGATCCTGATTATGAGAGAATAACCGGAACAGAGGATTCCCTTTCCTAAATCCTCACCCGGCGGAATAGTCCATTGAGGAGTGAACAGGAGGATTTTTCTGGCATCACTGCTCCCTCCGGTACCGATACATATCACATCGGCAGGCAATCCCCGGGAAAACTCCGGCACGGATGGATCTCGTAGATGAACACACCTTCCCGTACGCCCGGGTCTTCATCCATAATCGTCCTGACCCGGTCAATCCCGGCATTGAAAATACCAATGCCGCTCACCTCGCTGCCGTCAGCGACAGGGCATACGATTGAAAGCTCCCCTTCTTCCCGGAGAGCAAAGTTTCGCCTCCCGTGTTCCCAGATAATCTTCCCGACTTCTGGTATATGCCGGTTCGGCCCGGCTTTGAGGATAACGACACAATACTCTTTTGTCTGCGCCATCCGCTTCTGCATATCCTCGTTCGTTATCAGTGTCATGGTACCTGACCTCTTACTTCTTCCTCAGCACCGCCGCCCGGTTCACGACGAATAACCGGCTCTCAACCAACGCGAACCCCGCTTCCTGTGCGAGAGCAAGATTATCCCGGAATTCAGTGCCTGAGACAATGAACGGGGGCTCCGAGTAAAAAGAGCTGGCCGCCGGGCACGAGCAAAGCGGCAATTTCCCGGAACAGTCTGCCCGGATCCGGCACTTCGTGGACAACAAAGATCGCAAAGGCGACATCGATTTTCCCATCACAACCGGGAGACAGGCCAATGGAGTCCGTGGCACACCGGTGCGTCCTGATACGCGGCATCAGGCCTTCCGGTTCAAGTTTTCCCCGCAGGAGCCGGAGCATCTCTTCCTGTAAATCCACGGCAATCACTCTGCCGGTGTCACCGGTTTTCTTCGCGAACTCGCGGGTGAAGAACCCCGGGCCGCAGCCGAAATCGAGGACGTGATCACCGGGTTTTACATACCGCTCTGCGAGACGATCCGGGCGATAGATAAACCTGCGAAAGCGGGAGTCGAGGTGCCCGGCGCGGGAGGCAGAGAATACCTCGTGATGAGGGCGCTTAGGTTGCCTGGTACCAGCGGAGGATTCTCCCGGATTTGTAATGGCCATGGAAGAAAGGTTTGAGCACTGCTGGGATAACAGTTCTGTCGGATGAAAAAAGAATTAGGATTCTTCCTGATCGGTGACTGGCTCCTTTATATCCCCCTCGCCTTCTTCCGGCAGTTTCTTCATCGAAGGGAACAAAATCACCTCTTTTATCGAAACATTATTGGTGAGCAGCATCACGAGGCGGTCGATGCCGATGCCAACTCCGCCGGTAGGCGGCATGCCATACCCGAGGGCGTTGATAAAATCGTAATCTATCATCTGGGCTTCCACATCTCCCAGGCGCCGCTTCTCGTCCTGGTCCTCGAACCGTGCTTTCTGGTCGACCGGGTCGTTCAGTTCCGAGAAGCCGTTGCCCACTTCCATGCCGTGAATGAATAATTCGAATCTCTCGGTGAATCCCTCTTTGGTTCGGTGCCGCTTTGCGAGGGGGGAGTTCTCCACCGGGTAGTCGTGGATGAACGTAGGCTGGATAAGTTTTTCCTCTACGAGCCCTTCGAAGAACTGGACAAGGAACTCCCGATGGGTCTGGGATTTCTCCCAGTCTTCCAGCTTGTTCTGCCGGGCAAGATCACGGAGTTGTCCGACCGTGTGGGCAAAGATGTCGATGCCGGCATATTCCTTTACCGCGTCTGCCATAGAGAGTTTCTTCCATGGTTTCTGAAAATTCAGGCTCGTGTTCTCGAAAGGGATCTCAAATTTCCCATGGACTTCAAGGACGATGGAGGAGACAATAGCTTCGGTCAGCGCCATCATGTCCTCGAAATCCCGGTAGGCCCAGTAAATTTCCACCATGGAAAATTCAGGGTTGTGATTGGTATCGACTGCTTCATTGCGGAAGTTCCGCGCAATCTCAAAGACTTTCTCAAATCCTCCGACAATCAGCCGCTTCAGGTACAACTCGGGCGCAATCCTGAGGAAGAGTTTCTGATCGAGGAAGTTGTGGTAGGAAGTAAACGGGCGGGCATTAGCCCCACCATACACTGGCTGGAGGATAGGGGTCTCGAATTCCAGGAACCCATGATCGTCAAGATACCTGCGGATAAGGGAGACGATCCGGCTCCGGATCCGGAACGTCTGGCGGCTGTCCTCGTTGACGATAAGGTCAACATACCGCTGGCGATACCGCTTTTCGATATCCGTAAGCCCATGAAATTTCTCCGGGAGGGAACAGACCGCCTTGCAGAGGAGGGTGAAGGTGTCAACCCAGATCGTGATCTCGCCAAGTTTTGTGCGGAAAATATGGCCGGTAACCCCGATGATGTCCCCCCGTTCGATGAACTGGTTGAACAACTCGAACTGCTCCTCCCCGATATCGTTCTTCCGGATATAGAGCTGGATCTTCCCGGTCTCGTCACCGAGGTCGGCAAACAGGGTCTTCCCATGGTTCCTGACGATATAAATTCTTCCGGCGGTTGAGACCGGGTCAACGCTCTTGTCATGGGTGATATTCACGTACCGGGTCTTAATCTCGGACACGGTATGCTGCCGGTCGAATGAAGACGGGAAAATGGTGATTCCTTTATCCTTCAGTGCACGTACTTTATCGAGCCGTGTCTGGTCGAATGCGAGATTATCTTGAGGAGAAGTCATCGGCAGGCACCCAGGTTGTTCGGAATGGGATGTATCTTGTATATTCGATTCAGACTGTAATAATACCATCAGCAGAAGCGTCGTGAGCGATAACTGATCTTCAAAAAAGGATTATACGAAAAAAAGGTGCGGCGGACCTCCATCAACCACGTTTTTTCAAGAGTTCCGACGCGTATTTTGCAAGACCATAGACCCCGTCTGTTGATGGATGGACCTCGATAAACTCCTCAAAATCATGAACCGAGAAATTCCGTTGCATGAGAAACGCCATATAACCTGCAATGAGCCCACCCCCGGGTCCGGCACTGCACATTCCCCGGATCTCCCCCGAAACTGGATCTGCCATGATCTTTGCAAGTCCTGTTTCACCGGAAGGAACAGACCAGAATGTCCCCGGGCTGGCGGGGCCGGGAATGGTGAGCTTTGCGGTGCCCTCAAGATCGGTTCTGCAAAAAGCGAGTTCATTGGTGAGATTGAGAGACTGCGGGATGTAACGATAATCCATTCTCCGGTCTTTTCCCAGAATATTATCAGCAGCGACAAGGCCCTGGTGGCGGGCAACCGGGGTGAGGTAAGGGGGCCCGGTAACGTCGCCGGCTGCATACACGTTCTTAATACTCGTACGCATACGGTCATCAACAATAACTTCTCCTGCCGGGCCTTTCGCAACTCCATTCAGCATCTCAGACCGGGGTACGAGGCCCGTGGCCAGCAAGACAGCATCGGTCTGCAGGGGCACATCACCCCCGTTCATTCTCATGTTTACCGATGTAACCTCCGGGTCACCGCAAAATGAGCCAACGGCGGTATTTTCCCGTATCTCAACTCCCCTGAGTTCCTTAAGGGCGAGCGCACGGAGATGGCCATCGAGATTTTTTAAAAAAGAACTCCTGCAGACAAGCGTTACCCTGCTGCCGAATTCCCTGAAGATATAGGCAAATTCAGCAGCCATTATCCCGCCGCCAATAATGGTAAGTGTATCCGGGAGGGTATTCATGTTCCATAATGAATGGGGCGTATAAATGCCAGGAAGGTGGATACCGTTTTCTTCGGGAACATTTGGGCGCGATCCTGTAGCTAAAATCACTGTTTCGGCATCGATCTCCTCCTTATCTAAAAAAACCCTGTCCGTTTCTAGCCTGCCGATTCTTCCGTAGATTATGTTCACGCCGGCATTTCTGGTTTCGTGGTCGAGAATGGAAGCAATCTTCCCCTGGATCTCTTTCATCTCCCTCATGAGTGTTGGAAAATGTATACGGGGAACGGTATCCATGATTCCCATGCCCTGGAAAGTACGTGCTGAATGGATCATGCGGGCGACATCATTCATCGCACAAACGGGCATACAACCGAAATGGAGGCACTGCCCCCCGATTCCTCCCTGCTCAATGAGCTGAACTTCTTTTCCTCCAGAAGCAAGTCGGATCGATGCAATCCTGCCTGCCGGGCCTCCGCCGAGAATAGTTATCATAGGGATTTTCCGAAAATCACCACAAAAATCCTTTTTCCGCTCTACAATTAATATGGATTTTTTTTAAACACTTGGATTTCTGATTTCATTTCAAAAAGGGAACTGTTTCAGACTCCTCCCGGTTCAGAATATTTCAACTCCTTCATCCATCGGTTCTGACAGCAGTTCACCGGTAAAGGCATTGATCTCGACGATCTTTTTGCCCCGGATCTGCCAGACCGGAAGATATACCTGCTGGGTATCGACCGTGATATTTTTCTTATCAGGTTTGAGGATCTTCTCTTCGTAGAAGATGGCATCCCCTTTCTCCTGCTTGATGCGTACTTTCTGGGTGAGACGGTCGATCAGCTCGCTGACAATCCGCTCAGTTGCTTCATCTTTACGGATATGGGGATCAGAGACCTCGGCACCCACGGGGATTTCATTCTCCTCAACCAGTTTTTGATCAATCTCGATCTTTATCCCGTTGATTGCATTGATCGCACCCCAGCCTTCCGCATCGAAGGGAATCCGCCGGTCCTTGTAGATCTGTTCCCCATTGCTTGTGTAATGAAAAAGATAGTAAGGTATGAACCGGAGTTTTGCAGCACCCTGAACACCCCCGATTCGCATGGCTGCCTGTTCGGTGATCTTCACCGGATAATGCGGGATGGTGATACCGGAATGTTCCTCGGTTCGGGTCTCCCCGGGCCCGGCAATGACAGACGAGGTTACTTTCTTCCCTTTTGAAGGTGTAAGATCCAATGCCAGTTCGCGGTCAAGGATATCGGCGAGCACGGCTTCACCCGTGTAGCGCACGAATTCATCAATGCCCCACTGGATGCAGTTCTCGGTAGCGATATCCTTGTCAACAGAAAAAAGGAGTTTCTTACAGGACATCTCATGATCATCGATCATAAGGCTGTAATTTGTTTTATCAAACTGCCCGACAAGGTCGCTGTCATTTGAACAGAGTACCAGAAGGCAGGTGTCGTCGCGTACCGCAGATAAATCGAGGGGTTCGTCTACCTCCTCGACCTCAAAACGGGCTGCCTCAAGAATGAGTCGCATCGCATGCCTGGCTTTTTCCCGCATATCGTGTTCCATCATAAATAAATTGCCATGGTCTTATAGAACAATTTTTCTATTGCGATGTCAGAATTTACTATAATGACCGTCCCCCTCAAATTTGTCAACCACTGCATTGAAGATTATGCGATGCAGGTGACGTATGATCCGGTCTCAGATGAGGGCAGGGTCGTATATAATCTGTCAGTCATAAAAAATGAAGATCTTGAATTTGCGGTGTCCACTCTTAAAGATGCGTATAAGACCGGTATCACCGTAAGCGGTCTGTACTAAATTTTTCTCTTCCGGGGAGAAAGTTGACGGGTACGCCGTGCCGAAAGGGTTCACCGGTATCAGCACTATCTGCAGCGTAACTTTTGATGGTCTCCTTATCCGTCGTGGAATTCCCATTACTCCCATCGGTGGTGGAGTCGTGGAGATTGAAAAACGAACCCCCCTGAGGTTTACTCATATTATCCTGTACGAACATACGACCATTGATCCTCTCCAGGTCCTCCTCTCCCAGAAAACGACATCGGTTACCAGCGTGATGCGAACGGGAAGTGGTTCAATTCTCGCAAATATCCGTGAGTTCCATATGGAAGCAGAACCGCAGGTCGGTACAGTGCTTGATGAGCTTGCGAATAGCAGTCTCTCGGGAATTCTCGAAGTAGGCATTCCCAACCTTCCGCTCCTTGGCGTACCAGTGAGCCCTCAGTTTGTTGCGATTGCAGCCGTGGGCGGTACTAATCCCATGGCAGCAATAAAGGAAGGAGGTTGCCGGGTGCAGACCCAGGCAATGAAGGGCCTGATGGAGATTGCAGAAATGGAAGAGATCAGGGATTATTAAGGTCAGGGTCTCATTTCATAAGGTTTTTTTGGCCCAATCGAAGATCAGGTTATAGTAACGTGTAAAGAAACGGATGAATCCTTCGGACTCAGAAAACAACGCTACGGCATCCACCTCGCCCAAACCCATGAAAACAAGGACGCTTTTGCCGTCTACGATACAGATACCCCCCGACATCATGTCCTTGGTGTTACTCATCTCCTGCGGAATATCGGGATATTTTATGACATAAATATCCATTTTTTTTGACGAAAGGGATTCTCCTGCCCCGTGTGGAGTGATAATCTCGACGTTAACTTGGTTTGCCATCGAGGCGAGCTTGTGTTTAATATCGGATGTAAGTATTTTGGGATGAGCGACAATACGAATCTCCCGCTCTGCACCGGAGATCAGGGTAATAAGTCTCTTTTTGATATTTTCAATACCATAGATATTCCAGATCAGTTCTTCATATCCGGTCTCCGGGCTCGTCCGTTCCCGGTACATCGAGGATAATGAATCACGGGTATATTGTGCATCGTTTTCGATGTGGTCCATCAGCCGGGCGATGGCATCTTCCGGGGGGAATGCGGCAAACCGTTTTGGAGCTGACTGGGAGACCGAGACGAGTCCCTTATTCAGAAGCTGATCGATGACGGTATATACCGATGCGCGGGGAACCCCGGAGATCTCGTGAATCTCGCTTGCCGTGGCACTCGCAACCGTCAGGAGTGCAATATAAACCCGTGCTTCATACTTTGTCAGCCCGAGCGATTTGAGACATTCAACGACCCGGACCGGATTTTCTGACGGCAATTTCATTGAAACATCGCTTTATATCCTGCAATAATAAATGTTGTTATAACAATAACAACAAGGGATGAATAATGAAATATTATGGAGCACCCATCGTTTTTATCGTGCTGTGGCTGTTATGCTGCCTGCCGGTCACGGGTGTGACCTCCTATCTCGGGGGAAGTCCACAGATGTCGGCATCGATAGCGGGTACGAACGAGTTCACGTCAGGAGAGGACGCTGTCATACACATCAGCGTGCAGAACAGCGGAGTTGAGAGTCTGCAGTTTGTAATGAAAGGGTCTATCGCGGCAGATGATCTTCCCACAACGGCAAAAGGAGTAACGGTTGCACTTTCTCCGGGTGATGCACCGGTCATTGTCAGGGGCGATCCGCAGTCCGCCGGAGATATCAAAAGCCAGGGGATTGCAACCGTCACGATCACAACGAAGATCACCGCTGATGCAACCGCAGGTGAATACGAGTTGCCGCTCACGATCAGGTATACCTATCTCGCATCGTCATACCAGGCCGGTACTGACAATATCCAGTTTAATTACCAGCCAGTGACCGAGACGGTCCCGATCACGATAAAGATCAAACCCCAGATAACGATCGATGTCCTCGAAGCCGTGCCGGAGAACCTGAATGTGGGTGGAGAAGGATATCTTGACCTGAAGATAAAAAATATCGGGTTTGAGGACGGCAGGAAGGCCTCGGTTAAGATTATCCGTAATGGCGCAAGCCCGATAATTCCCTCAGATAACAGCGTTTATATTGGAGATTTTCCCCGTAATGGAACAGTAACAACCCGGTATAAAATTTCAGTCTCCGGCGATGCGGAAGGACAGACGTATCCGGTGGACGTCATAGTCACGTATGAGAACCGTGATGGGGATATAGTTACGTCTGCGGCTGAAACTATCGGCGTACCGGTGGGCGGAAAGATCACCTTCACCCCCGGGCAGGTGCAGGTAGTGCAGGGATCGGAAGGTGTGATCCAGGTCGCTTATACCAACAATGGCACGTCTATCGCCTACAAGGCCCAGGCACGCCTTTCAGCAGTTGATCCGTTTGCGAGCACCGATGATACCGCATACCTTGGCGACCTGAAACCCGGTGAAACAGCTACTGCCCGTTACCAGATTAGTGTCAGCGATACCGCGGCGGCAAAGGAATACAACCTCGATACAGAGGTAAGGTACCGGGATGCACAGGACATCAGCCAGGTTTCTGATACTTTTAATGTTCCGGTGAAAGTCCTGCAAAAACCCGCATCCAACGGATGGCTGCCGATTCTGGTTGCCGGCGGGATCCTGGTCCTGATCGGTTGTGGCGCCGGGTATTATTTACTTGCAGGGCGAAAGAAGAAGTGATGTTTGGATGGGAAGGGGAGCTCCCGCAACCGGCGGTTCGGACGATTGAGGATATGCGCCCTGTCCTTGCCGATCCCTCATGCGAGAGCAGCGGCTCCCTCTATTTTATGTACCGGGATCTGTCAAGGTCGGTTACTGACTGGAACTGGTTGCACCACCACCATCTGCGATATGATCTTACGGTCATTCCTCCCTGCTCAATCTGCGGCGAGTGGGTGAAGACAAAGGGACATTACCACCCGAAAAACCCAGCCGGCATCGGGTATCCCGAGATCTATGAGGTCATTGAAGGTCAGGTACAATACCTTCTCCAGTCACGGACACTTGATGATGTGGTGGTGATCTCCGCACAATCCGGCGATCTTGTTATAATTCCGCCGGAATATGGGCATATTTCCATTAACCCTTCAGTAAATACAACGCTGGTCATGGCAAATATTGTTTCAACAGCCTTCGAGAGTGAGTATGGCGAATATGAAAAATATCATGGTGCGGCATATTATGTCATGAGCTCCGGACTGATGCAAAAGAATCCATACTATCCTTCGCTGCCTCCCATCCGCTATCTTGGGGCGACCTGTGCGTCGGGTATGCATCACCTCTGCAAGGCTCCGGTCTATGACCTGATTGGGAACGAGACGGCACTTTCATTCCTCAATGAGCCGGAAAAATTCCTTACGGTCTTTTCGGTCCTGTTAAAAGATTAGGTGCAGGAAGTCTTTTGTGTTCGCTTTTTTTCACGAGATCCAGTACCTTCTTCTCTTGGGGTGTATCGGCCAGCCAGTCCCGGAATTCCAGCATCCTGAGTGAAGTATCGATCTCTTCATATGAGAGACCGATCTCCTCTTCATCGCTCTGCCCTTCCCATAAACCGGCCGAGGGGGTCTTTTTCCGGATCGACTCCGGAATTCCCAGCTCCCGCGCGATCACATAGATCTCAGTTTTATAGAGATGCACGATTGGCTGGAAATCCGCTGCGTTATCGCCAAATTTCGTGCAGTAACCGAGCATGTATTCACTCCGGTTTGATGTGCCGCAGACGATTTTCTGATCCCGGTTGGCGTTATAATAAAGAATCGCCATACGCGTTCTGGCCATGAGATTACCGATGAGATACCGCGAATCCCTGAAGGCCGGCATGGTCCTGAACCCGTCAAGCATAGGTTCAATGCTTATTACACGGTGCTCCATCCCCCACTTTTTACAGAGCACCGCGGCATCTTCGATGTCGGACGGTCTGGTCACCGCTGAAGGAAGAGAGAGCCCAAGCACCTTTTCACCACCAATCGCCCGGCAACAGAAGACCGCAGCGACTGCAGAGTCAACACCCCCGCTAAGGCCCACGACAATTCCCCTGCACCCGCTGGTCCAGTAGGCGTAACGGATCATCTGTTCGATCTGGCCCATCCTGCACCCGAGTTCTGTCTCCATTACGATCACTTTGGTTATAGTAAACGGATGAACTTCTTCAATTGTTCGTTATTCCCTACAGCAATTGCAACATCCCGGTTCGTAAGAGTCTCCTCCGGACCCGGGGTAACAACAGTTCGACCCGGGCCTTCGATCCCGATAATTCTTACCCCGGTTTTTTTGAAGAACCAGGAAACAGAAGTCGGCTTTTGCACGGTAACGTCTTTTATGATCACCATTTCACCATTGGGGAGATCAAGGAGTATGGTTACGCTGTCGGCAAGAACAATCCTTGCGATTGTCTGCCCCCCAATTGTTGGAAGCAGGGCGACGTAATCTGCCCCAGCCCGATAAAGTTTTTCCACCGATGCCGGCTCATTAGCTCGTGCAAGGATGCGGATAACCGGGTTAAGGTTGCGGACCATGAGAGTAGTAAATACATTGACATCATCACTGTTCAGCGCAACAATACAGAACTGTGCCTGTTCGACCTGCGCTTTTCTGAGTACCTCCTCATTCTCGGCATTACCGATAACCTGGTTGACACCCTGCTGTTTCAAATCAACAACGACACAGGTTATCCCGCCTGAACGGAGTTCCTTGTACGCAGCTGCGCCCACATCCCCGAACCCGGCGATGACTGCAATGGCATCCCTCCGCCCGTCAGATTCAAATTCATCGTGGACCGCTGCCCCGATTGCATCTGCTTTCCCGAAGAGAAAAAGGGAGGTGGTGATATCCACCCTTTCTTCCTCAACTGGCCATGGAATAAAATTACCCTTTTTCCAGAGAAAGAGAGCAACTATACCATACTTTTCGTAAAGCTGCAGGTCCTTCAGTGTCTTTCCCTCAGCATTACATCCGCGGATTACGGGGATATTGATCAACCGGAGTTCATGGGTGGCGTGGTTGCCGGAATTGGCACTCATCCGTTCAAGTCCCGGGACCTCCGGAGTTGTGTTTCCGCTCATGGTAAAGACTGCATGGTGTGCGAGGATCCACCCGGTCGTGTGCTTTGGTGAGAGCACATGTTCAGCTCCCGCGTATCGCAGGTAACGGTCAAAGGATAATTTGTCAACTATGGAGATGATCTTACCGTGAGCCAGATCACGAATTCCCAGTACGATATTTGCCGTCAGTCGTTCATCTTTGCTGATAACCACATGCCCCGCGTCTGCCACATGCGCACCAGACCAGGTATTCGGATCGGTATAGTCCCCCCACACTACATAGGCCCGTTTCCGGTAATTCGTTGCGATACTGAGTGCCAATGCCTTGTCCTGCTCGATTATCACGATATCATGATCGGATATGGCGAGGCTGTCGATCATGGACCGGATGATTTCGTCATACCCGAATACAACGACGTGACCCGATAGCGCATGGGGGGTCTTCCTTGGAGGAGTTGGAGCAAGAAGGGTGATAACAAAGGGGGCGACAAGAAGGGGGACCACGATAAAGATCATAATAACTCCTGTAAGAATGATCTGGATCGAAAGTATCATCATGAGCGAATTTCCAAAATGTGGCAACTCGGTATTCCCCACGGTCGTCATGGATTGTACCACAAAAAAAAGTGCGTTTGCCCATGATATGGGCTTGTTTTCCAGGAAAGGATAGAACGAATGGACAATTATCGTATAGAGCCCTATGAGCAGGGCGAAAGCGAAGAAATACAGGGAGATCTGTATCCCGGGAGAATTCCGGATCGTCCTCCAGATCCTGCCCCTCCTATGAGCCACCGGCAGTCACCTCATCGATGATCCGGCAGTTCATGCATATCCCTTCAGATGGTTCACCGCAACGCTCACAGGAAGGAACCCTATCAGAGTGTGTGCAAAATATATCAGAAAGGTTCTTTTTCAGGCTCATGAGGGCATATCCTGTTGCAGGATGACGGGTGGTAAAATCTTCCAGCAGCTCTTTTACTTCCTCCTCCTCAGAAGATCCATTATGGTAAGGGCACCGCGATTGATCATATCCTTTGATATGAAGCGCTGCATAGAGTCCCACCTCTTTTTTGGGAATAGAAATAAACGGGCGGATCCGGGGAATTTTTCCACTTCCTGTTTGCTCTGACCGGGCGATCATATCGGTATCTCCCCGGAGGATATTTTTCAAGACCGACGCCGCGTCGTCATCCAGGTCATCCCCCATGGCAAGTTTCGTGACCCCGGATTCGATGGCCTTCCTGTCCAGCAGGAAGTTCCTGATCACGTGACAATACGTGCAGGAAAGCGAGATCCCCTTCCTTTCGGTGATTTCATCGATGCCAATCCCGAAACTTTCAGGAAAAGATACGCTGAAACAATCCGTGCCGGCCGCTCTGGCGATCCTGTTCGCACATTCCGGATCGCGATATCCCCTGATACCTTCATCGATGGAGATCGCAGAGATCCGGATATCGCGGCGTCTGGAGGTAAGTTTTTTAAGAAAATAAAGAAGTGCGCTGCTGTTTGCGTCTCCGGAGAGGGCGACCGCAATATGATCGCCGGTTTCCAGCCAGTGGTGTGTGCGGATTTCGTGTTTTGCTTTTCTTTCGAGGTCCGTTTCAAAATGCTGCTGACATAGGTGCTGGCCGGAGTATTCCTGAAAAAGTACCTGCGTCCCTCCTGCACTTGTTGCACTGCATCGCCAATCCATTCTAGACTGGACGATAAAAGATGTTTAAGGTTGTGTTGATCGGGCAGGTGTGTCAGCGAACATGTGATTTTATAGTCTGACACATAATCACTCTAACGATTATGGTCGTCGCCGCGGAACGTATCCGCACCCTGAACAAATATGAAAAATCCATCCTCATTGCGCTTGAACGCGGGATGAAGCGGTATGCCTGGGTGCCGCTGGACCAGATCAAACTGGTAACCCGGCTATCAGAATCCGAGGTCAATTACCGCCTTTCCCGATTGATAGCATGGGGAATGGTCCGGTTCAATCCGGTACCCTACGACGGGTACGCTCTTGTCTTTGGTGGTTACGATACGCTTGCGCTCTCAACACTTGCAAAGAACGGAACAATATCCGCACTCGGCTCCCGTATCGGCGAGGGAAAGGAGTCGGTGGTGTATGAAGCCCTCGGACTTGGTCCGGTTGCTATCAAGTTCCACCGGGTCGGGCAACGCTCGTTCTCGTCAGTACGGGTCAACCGGGAATACATGCCGGAAGAAGGTCATTGTCCCTGGCTGATTGCATCCCGTTTATCAGCGGAACGGGAATACCTTGCTCTTACGACCCTCCATCCGAAAGTCAGCGTCCCCCTGCCCATCGCCCAGAACCGCCATACCGTGGTAATGGCATTGATTAACGGCCCGAATCTCAACCACTGCCGGCTCGAAGAACCGCAACAGACACTCGACGAGATTCTCATGTACGCGGGTATTGCCTATCATCAAGGAATTATCCACGCCGATCTTTCTGAATACAATATTCTTATGGAGGAGGGCAGAAGCGTGATCATCGACTGGCCACAATGGGTTGAGACCTGTCACCCGAATGCACAAACGATCCTGGAGCGGGACATCGAAAATATTCTCACGTTTTTTAAACGGAAATACCAATTGAAGTATGATCGCGGAGATGCACTGCGATGCGTGATCGGCTGAAGGTCTTTGGCATCGACATCATCAAAGGTTCAGTGCGATCACGTTCCCGGCGTCCGATGTATGCCCTTGTCCGGATGGAAGGACCGGTCATCGGGAGCGAGTCCGAAGTCTCGATGTTCCGTCTCTTCCGTATGCTTAACGAGGAACAGCCGGATATTCTTGCCGTGGACAGCCTCCAGGAGGTTGCCGCTGACCAGCACGAGCTCTTCTTCTTTTTACAGGCGCTTCCCCCCGGACCCGGCTTGTGCAGGTAACGGGAGGGGAACGCAAAGAGACACTTGGTAAGGTAGCGGCACGGTATAACATCAGTTTCAACCGGTTCGATCCCTTCGCCGAGGCCAGAACAACGGCACAGGTTGCCTCGCTGGGAGCAGGAGCGGAGGTCATCGCATTCGAAAACGAAAGTGAAGTTGTGGTAAGCCGGCACCGGTCTCCGGGCAAGGGCGGTTGGAGCCAGAACCGGTATGTCCGCAAGATCCATGGGGCGGTACAACTCAAAAGCAGAGAGATCGAGATGGAACTCGTTGCGGCCGGGCTGAAGTACGAGAAGAAGGTGACCCGGGCATTTGGCGGGTGCAGCAGGGTCGCTTTCCAGGTCTATGCGAAGAGGGATCAGGTCCCTGTTTCAACCTGCCGGGGGACCGATGTCCAGGTGCGGATCAGCGGAAAAAGACTTGAAAGGATACGGTTCCGTTCCCTGTCAGCAAAACCGCGGTACCTGATCGTCGGTATAGATCCCGGCACGACGACAGCTGTTGCAGCGGTCGATCTCGATGGTCATCTGCTTCATCTTGCGAGTTCCCGGCAGATGAATATGGGGGATGTAGTGGAGTCACTCTACCGTATCGGGAAACCACTTATCGTCGCATCGGATGTGCATGAGATGCCCTATTCAGTGGAGAAGGTCAGGCGGGCTTTTTCTGCCGTTTCGTATACCCCCCGGCAGGATGTGAGTGTCGAGACAAAGATTGAACTGACCGCCCCGTTCCAGTATTCCAATGATCATGAGCGGGATGCACTGTCTGCCGCCCTCGATGCGTACCGACAGTACCGCCATAGATTCCAGAACCTGATGAAGCGGATTCCTCCGGGTCACGACCTTGATGAAGTACGGGCACGGGTGATCAGGGGGCAGTCACTCGATCAGGTAATCGGGGAAATGAGCTCGGTGACTCCAGCTCCATCCATCGAAGTTCCCGCCGTACCGGTCGAGGTAAAACACGATGAGAAGGTCCGGGTGCTTGACGGTATGGTAAAGCGCCTGCGAACGTTCGTTGCTGATCTTCAGGAAGAAGTCAAGGAGAAGGACTTCGAAATCCAGAGGCTCCAGGCACGTATCCGGAAGATTCATGCCGCGAAGGATGCACAGCTTGCGAAAGATATCGAGGTAATAAAGAAAGATGCGGTTATCCAGAGCTTAAAAAACAGGTACGCCGGGAAGAGCGGCGCAACCGAACGCTGTCCAAACGCCTCGCGAACATCAGGAAGTTTGCCGAGCTCTCGATGGAAGGTGAAGTACTTCCGGTGAAAGTGATGGATGCGCTGACAAAGGACGGGCTCCGCAGGCTGATGGATGATGTGGGGATCGTTGAAGGCGACGTCATCCATGTGACCCGCCTTGATGGCTGGGGAAGGAGCGTAGTCAGGGATCTCGCAGAAGTCCGGATCAGGGCGGTTATAACCGGCGAAGCGGCGCTTGCAGAGAGCGATCCACAGATGATCCGGGCATTCCTCGAGTCAGGGATCCCGCTTCTTTCCGATAAAGATGCGAGTGTTCAGGTACGGGGAAAGCAGGGGCTTGCCGGTAAGGAAACATTTGAGAACGCCCTTAACCGGTGGCAGGAAGAGCACGCGCAACACGAACGCGAAAAAAAATCCGACATGATCGAGCACATATTCAAAGAGTATAAGAGCGAACGGGGTAAGGAGGTACGTAAAAGTGGATGACCGCGAGCTCCTGAAGGTCGTTACGGGAATTGTTGGAAAAGAGAACACCATGGATGATTGTGCCGAAGTGCCTTGCGGGGACCGGCTCATGGTGCTGACCACCGACATGCTCCACCGGACAACGGATTTTGAAGAAGGTATGAGTGACTGGCAGATCGGCTGGATGAGTGCGGCAGTCACTCTTTCGGATATCGCGAGCATGGGTGCCGGACCGAGCTATCTCCTGATTGCGGTCGGGCTTGACGACTGGAGGAACCTGGCTGGCGTCATGCAGGGCGCACAGGATTGCTGCAGGAAGTTCGGTGCTGCGATCATCGGGGGGGACATAGACCATCATCAGGAGTTAACGGTCGTGACAACCGGAATCGGGCTTGTCGACCGGGACCGTATTGTGCGTCGCACCGGTGCACGCACGGGCGATCTTGTCTGTATCACCGGAACGCCCGGACAGGCGCAGGCATATCTTGATGGGTATTCCCAACATGAAAAAGCACTCTTTGAACCGCAGCCCCGTGTAGAGGAAGGAAAATGTCTTGGGAGGTCCGGTGCAAGCGCAATGATGGATGACAGCGATGGGATCGCCCTCTCGCTGTATGATCTGGTAAGTGTCAATGATTGTGGATTTTCCCTCGATTCAGCAAAAATCCCCCGTCCTGCCGGGATCCCACAAAACCAGGCTTTTGAACTTGCACTATTTGGCGGCGGGGATTACGAACTGATCTTCACCCTGCCACCCGAGCGACATCCGGTGGAAGGTGTTATATATACAATTATAGGCACAACAATCGAAGAAAAAGTTGTCCTGATCGACGGACACCCTTTGGAGAGACGTGGGTACCAGCACCGCTGGGAATGATCCCCGGATATTCCGGAGCACAGTTTCTTTTTTCCTTCCATTGCCGTTGACCTTTTTAAAATCTGGCAAAAAATCCGGTCATTATGACAGAAAAAAAACGTGCGGGTCTTTGACTATAAATACCAACAGGAAGAGATATTTCCTATCAGAAAATTCGTTGGTATGTCATATGGAATCGTTAGAGAGCAAACTGGACCGGTTGTCTCCGGAACAGCGAAAGGAAGTTGAAGATTTCGTAGAATTCCTGATATTCCGGTCAGGAATCTTTCAGGAATTACCTGCTGCCTCGCCGGTTCAGCCCCGGATCCAGAACGTCAGCTCCTCCTCTTATCGTCCAGGAACCGGTTCATATCCTGGAGAATTCCCCCGTAAAGGGATGTGATACGATCCCCATTGAAAATCCATCAGACTCTGCACCGGCAGAGCGGCCAACTCCTTTCCATGAGATTTCAGCACAAGGTGACGACCGGATCTCCCGTGATTATATGGACTATGGTCAGTTTGACCGGTCCCCGTCACCGGCTACAACTGCGGTACAAAAGGTTAAAGAGAAATTACAGAAACGTGAAGAGGACGAAAAGCCCCTGGTATCGCTTGACTGGATTTAAAAAAACAATGGACTCGACGGGATTTGAACCCGTGGCCTTCACGTTGCAAACGTGACGATCTACCCCTGATCTACGAGCCCGCATTTTGCGGCATACTATTTTTCAGCGGATTCCATATAGTTGTTCCTGTCCGTACCGGAACGCATCAATAAGGCTGGTATGCACGGATGAACAACGTTTATAAAAAAAGGACCTGTTTCCTGTCATAAACTCCCTCATTCTTTTTTGCCTTTAAAAAGATGGGAAAAGATGGTCGCGGCAGCCCCTATTGTTGCAGTGAAAACGCCGATTATTGCAACCAGGACCCCGGGATTATCCAGAGGACCTCCGGCAGGGGTTGGGACTACCGTCGCCGGGACCTCGATGATTATGGGACCTGTCGGAACCGGTGTCGGGATCGCGGTATATTGATTTAAAGGCTGGAGTGTGCCGAATGCATGGGTTGCCTGGCCGGCAAGCACGTACACGGTGCCTTCATAGTCATAGTACCCGCTTAATGACAGCCGGATAATATGATTACCGGCGGGGATGGAGGTCAGGTTTGCCGGGGTAGTCCCGTAGTATCTTCCGTCAATTAAGATACTTGCCCCCAGGGGGGATGAGTAAACTCCTATATCCCCGGAATTCGGTTGCACGGTGGTAACGGTAGTCGCCGGGGTTATGGTGGCAGATGGTTGTGTCCCGGGAACCATCGAATTGAGAAGGAACGTAATCAACCGGGTATTGATGAGGTCGGCCTCGCTCGTGTTCAGGAATCTCTGATTGGAGATCATGGTCCATTCAATAACATACCCGTTCCCGTACTGCCAATAGAGGAGGGCCGGATCATTATTATCAAAACTCAGGAGTGTGACCGCGCCGGGTCTTGCCGTTATTCGAGGACGTGAGGAAAATGCATCGGTATTCGGAAAATTCTCCCGCAACCCGCCGAAGATCGTTTTCGAGAGCATTGTATCAGGATCGGTCACCCGCAGGTACTTCGAATCCTTTACATTATTCCCGGTAGTGGCTGGCAGACTGGCATCGAAATTCTGGTAATCTTTATTGGTTACGACAAAGATTTTGCCGGACCCAACAGCCTGTTCGAGCTGTGATGCGGTGTTCCGACTGAATGTATCGTCGCCTCCCATAAAAATAACATCAACCAGGGGATCGGTGTATTGCGTAATGTTGGTGTTGAGATCTGTTCCCTGGGTACCAGGAAGGGAATAAACCAGAGTGAACGCGTCGTTATGGAGAGCCGGGTTGAAACCCGAAGTATCGCCGTAGATGGTAATATTGAATGCTGCTGAAGGTGTTATGATCAGCAGAGCAGCGGACAGTAAAAGGATAAATAAAGTATTGATATTTTTTATTCGAATCATAGTGTTTCTCCGGTTATTCAACTGGTGCTTGATTATTAGTATCAGCTATTTGTTCAGCCCGGGATTATATCGTTTTGGTCATGTCATACTGAATTAACGGCGGACAACGGATGAACTGCGGTGGCGGAACAACAAACCATTCAAAGCAATAAAAAATATAAAATTCAACATCTTCCTGTAAATCATAAGGGATTGTGATAAGGTAATGGCAAAATTTATTATTGAACCAAAAAAAGGAAAAGACGGACTAATCGACTATATTGTGACCTACCAGGACCCAAAAACCGATAACCAGTTCACCCTGACAACAACAAACGATCTCAATGAAGCGGTCGAGCGTCTGAAGACCACCCTCGAGAGCGAAGTCCAGGTGATGAATAAAAAATAATCTTTGTTCAGGATTAATGCATGAACACAGGGATCGAGATGGACCCGGCGGGAATTGAACCCGCGGCCTTTACGTTGCGAACGTAACGATCTACCCCTGATCTACGAGCCCAAAAAATGAGATGATATCAGAGAATAATCTCGATATCTAACTTTTCAGCCAGTTCCTTATATCTGTTCCGGATGGTGACTTCAGTAACACCTGCTACTTCGGCTACTTCCCGCTGGGTGCGGCGCTCGCCGCCGAGAATGGAGGAGATGTAGATCGCGGCTGCGGCGACCCCGGTTGGGCCCCTGCCGCTTGTTAATTCGCGTTCTCCAGCCTGGCGCAGGATCTCCACGGCGCGACTCTGGACTTCTCCTTTGAGGGTCAGCCCGGAGCAGAAGCGCGGTACATAATCAATGGGCGAAGTCGGGAGAAGCTTAAGTCCCAGTTCCCGGGAGATGAAGCGATATGTCCTGCCGATCTCCTTTCTGGATACACGGGAAACCTCTGCAATTTCGTCAAGCGTCCGGGGCACATTACACTGACGGCATGCCGCGTAGAGCGCTGCAGCCGCAACACCTTCAATGCTCCGCCCCCGGATCAGGTTTTTGTCGACTGCATCACGGTAAACAACCGCTGCAGTTTCACGGACGTTTCTCGGGAGACCCAGTGCAGATGCCATCCGGTCAAGTTCCGAGAGGGCGAATGCAAGGTTGCGCTCAGTGGCATTACTGACACGGATACGGCGCTGCCATTTGCGAAGCCGGTAGAGCTGTGCCCGGTTCTTGGACGAGATCGCCCTGCCGTACGAGTCACGGTTGCGCCAGTCAATCATTGTTGAAAGACCCTTGTCGTGGATTGTAAAGGTCATGGGAGCCCCAACCCGTGAGCGTTTCATACGCTGGTCATGGTCGAAGGCACGCCATTCCGGACCGCGGTCGATAAAGTCGCCGTCAATGACAAGACCGCAGCTCTGACAGACCAGTTCAGCCCGCTCGTAGTCATGAACGAGCTGTCTGCCCCCGCACTCCGGGCAGACGGTCTCGGTATGATTCTCGGCCTTTTTCTCGACCTCTTTTCCCTTCGTGCGTAATTTGAGGGCTTCCCTCTCACTCTGAAGGACTTTTAACTTTTCAACTTCCTGCATAAAGATTCACCAAGGTATACATTTTTTGTTCGGAACCGGCGTATCCCGGGTGTTGTGCTATCATTTTGCGAAGAGTTTTTCATTTGGCTGAACCGTGCATTTTTCGCGGCAGAGAACTGCTGCGTAGGGTGCTTTGACATTGCCAAAGAGATCCAGAATTTTCCCTACAGGTTTCATCCGGCGGTCAGTCACTTCGCTGTATAACGGGGGGAGCTGGGCGGCATCGCACTGAATAATGAGCATCCGGCTGCCAACGGTGCTCATCGCTCGACCAACAACCTTCACACAACAACCTCAAAGATACAATGGCACTGGAATAATTTAGTAATTTATATATATAGGATGGCTGGTTATTTAAATATTGCGTGAAAGTATAAATAGAAATATCAGGAAATAAGAAACTGGTCAATATTTAAAGATATTACCTGTTTGCACTCAGCATCGGTCAGTCCGGCCCCTTTTGCAATGATAAATTTCGCGCGCTCATCCAGCAGGTCATGGGGAGCATGAGCATCCGAATCCACCACTATCTGGCAGGCTGTTTCACGGGCAACCTGAACGACATGGCCATTTGTCCGGTTATGACCTCCCCGCGAGGTAATCTCAAGCGCCACGCCGTTCTTGGCGGCGAGGAGTGCATCTTCAAGGGAGATAAGTCCCGGGTGAGCAAGAACATTCACGTACCTGCATCCGCAGGCTGCCCGGTTTGTGCCGCCAGCTACCGGCTCCACCGGCGTCTCACCATGGACAACCACGATATCTGCACCGGCATTCTTTGCTTTCCTGGCAAGATCGGCGATCTGAGACGGGGGGACGTGAGTAATCTCGACGCCGCAGAGCAGCTTTATACCAAAAAGGTGTGCAGATTCCCGGATCTGCTTAAGCGATTCGATAACGGATATGGTATTAGATGGATCGACATGATCCGTGATAGCGACGGTAGTGTACCCGAGCACCGCCATCCTCCGGATCAGCTCGATCGGCAGCATCTCTCCATCGGAAAGGATGGTATGGGTATGGAGATCATACATACCGCTCACCGTTTCACCTCAAGTCTCTGGACGACTTTTTTTATAAGGGCTTCTTTATGATCAGCCCATACGACGACAACCCGGCCTTCATGCCGCATCCAGTGTGCCGGGTGGTGGTGCTCCTCGATCCTGAACGTGACACCGATGCGCTGTAATGCGCGTTCGAGATCATTGATCACCGGGGCCTTCGCCCCGCGGCTGCGTGATACTCTCCGCCCCTCACGACGGGTATATGCCGCGTTGAAATAGCAGGGATATAGTATGCACTCGCCTTGTACCATTACACCAGAATTTGGGGGTCAAGGTATAAACAGTGTACGCTCCCACCTTCTAGTATGCATCACATCGACGTCAGGATCGAAAAGGATATCTACGACGTCAACAACACGCTCGCTGACAAAAATGCGAAGAATCTGAAAGCTCATGGCGTCCGGGCCTTTGACCTGCTTGGAGCCATTGGTTCAGGAAAAACTGCACTTATCGAGCGCCTCGTTCCCCTGCTGGTGAAAAAGGGACTTCGTGCAGGCGCTATTGCCGGCGATGTGTATGGCGACGATGATTTCAGGCGGCTTGTCGCACTGGGTATCCCGGCCTTCAATGCAAATACCGGAAAGGAATGCCATCTGGATGCCCATCTTGTGGAACATGCGATCGATCACCTGCCGCTTGATGATATTGATATCCTTTTTATTGAGAACGTTGGCAACATGGTCTGTCCCACCGATTTCCGTCTCGGTGCAGAAAAAAGGATCGTTATCGTAAGCTCAACAGAGGGCGACGACGTTGTAAACAAGCATCCTATGATGTTCCGTGACTGTACGATCGGGGTGATCAATAAGGTCGATCTTGCCCCCCTCGTTGGAGCAAACCTTGACCGGATGGAGTCGGATATCCACCGGTATAATCCCCGGATGCCTGTATTCAGGACAAACCTGAAGACCGGTGATGGTATTACGGCACTCCTCGATGCGATACTCGCATGACGACTCCTTAGATAACGACAGGTTTCCAAAAAGAATCGGATCTTTTTTTTTTCACCATCCTTCCTGGGAATCAACCTTCTCACAGTTCCGGTGGTCCGAAGTTTGAATGGGGCGCATTCGGGAAATACTATAAATAACTAAGAAGGGAATATATAGAGCACCATCTTCAGGACAGGTTCCCGGAGAAACTTATAAAGAGAGTGACACCATGCAGTGGCAGGGAGAATCAGTACGAAAGGTGACCGGGGGCAGGCGCCGCCCGGCACAGACGAAGCGAAGAACGGAGATCGGGCTTGCACCCGCAGACACCCATATCGGCGAAGACCGGAGAAAAAATATCCGGACTACCGGTGCAAACCAGAAAGTCCGTGCGCTCCGTGCAAATTTTGCAAATGTGACCAATCCCGCAAACGGTGAGTGTAAAAAGGTCACGATTGCAAGTGTTATCGAAAATGGGGCAAACCCGAACTACGTGCGGCGAAACCTCCTGACCAAAGGCGCAATTATCAAGACCGAGATTGGAAATGCCCGTATCATGAGCCGTCCGGGGCAGGATGGCGTCATCAACGCGGTGTTACTCGGATAAATCCCGCATCTCTTTTTTTATAAACGGATATCATTTTTTCCCGGCAACCGTACCGGTTGACGGCATTCCCCCGATGAGACAGGTATAATTTAAAATCCATTTCCGGCATGTGGTGAATATTCGTTTTTCAGCAATCTTTTTTCTTTAGAACATTCCCATAGTGTAGCTATGCGAAGGATCTATTACCGTTTCCCCCAGCGTGTGGATCTCTCATTTGCCATGGGAATGCCCTTTAACGAGACCCTGAAATACATTGCGGGTTTTGATAATGTGGAATCAACCAAGAAGACCGGGAAAGAACTGGTAAAGGTAAAGACAAAGGTAAAGATAGCGGTTGACCGGGCAACATTCGGGGATATCACGCCGGATGCGCTCCGTCCGGGAGTGATTACGGAAGCGGTTGACCTGCAGGTATCCATCCTCCTGCTTGCCCTGCGAGGCGGAGGAAAGGTGCCGGTCGGCAACGAAGTCTTCTTTCTCCGGCTGACCGACAGGGTATCAAGAACCGATATCGATATTGCAAAAGAAGGGCGGGGAGAAGGCCTGGATGCACTGGATATGAAAAATATTCTTCTGGGGCCCCGAAGTGACCATTAAAATCACGATTGCAGCACCCTTCAAGCATTCCCGGAAGACCGGGATGCGGAAGAACGAGCTGGTCTATTATTATGCGCTCGACCGGAAGTGGATGAGCACCGACCAGGCGAACATGCTCCTGAACCGGGCGGAAGAAGAGGGTCTCCTCGCTCAGCAGAACGGTGTTCTCTCACCCAGGTTTGATGTAAATGAGATTATTATTCCGATCGGGTTCAAACCAACATCATCGGTCTTTGAGCGCAATGATCCCATACAGGAACTGATCGGGAGGATTGCAAAAGCCCGGGGAATGCAGGAAACCGCCGTCGTGTCTGAAATGAACCGGGTGATCAAAGAGCAGTTTGACGGGAACCTTCTCCCGGCGGCAGCACTGGTCCTGCTTGCAAAAAAATACGAAGTGCCATTCAGAGACAAGAGAGACGCGCTTGCCGGTGCAATAAAGAAAGGGTGATCCCGTCCGGACCGCGTCCCCGGACTATCCGGGCTGACGGCGGATGTGAACAAACCGGATTTGTGATAACAAAGTATTTCGGTGAATTATTGCTTATATATCTTCAAATAGTGTGATGAGGTGATTCATGACAAGAGGCAGACACAATTCATGGGATAGCAAATGGGTGATTATTGCGGTAATTATCGGTATTGTTGCCGTAGCGGCAATCGCACTGGCATTTTTTTTGGGAAGTGGGAATCCCGGGCAGGTTCCCGGAGGACAAACGACGGTGCCATCCGGCAGCCAGGCACAGGAATCGGGTACCGGCACGACGTTTCCCACCGTAAAACCGACGACCCCTGTCGTTATTCCTGCTGTAGGACTATTTGTCGAAGTCAGTTATATCGGTGGGTTTAATGGGACTTATGGGATCGATTCTGCGGTGCAGAAAGTGAGAAACTCCGGTGACAGGTTATTTACCATAGATAATGCGACGGGAAATGTTTCTGCGACCTTCACCAAAGAGGACAAGTCTTCCCACGTTCTTACGGTCAAGATATGGAAAGACGGAAGGCTGCTCTCCTCCGCGACGAATTCCACCGCATTTGGCAGGGCAAGTGTCACCTATCTGATATAATCACTTTTTAGTTTTAACGTGATTTTTCAGAATGGTTGATTAAAATCTTAAAAAGAGAATTGATTTCTATCTTCTGCCGGCTTTTACCGGTTTTTCTTTTTTCTCCCCGGCAATCCTGGGGAAGATCTCGTCAAGGGTTTTATCGCCGTATGTGGTAACGCGGGCGTTTATCTGCACAAAGTCAGCGGTGATCTCGTTTGACCGGATAGTCTTTCTCCGGCGTTCGCCTTCCATCGTCGGGTGGAATCCTACGCCTTCTGCCATAAGCAGTTTCTTGCGCCCCGCCCCCGGCAGGCTCTTCTTTGCAGGTATTCCGGTCCGGTCGGATGCTCCGGTTATCAGAATTTTATAACCCGCAAGCCCAAGTGCACCCGCATCGATCTCCTCGCCGATACGTTTGCCCACGATTGCTCCTGCTGCCCCCCCGCTCGCATCCACATTAAAGGCACGACCGGTCTTTGGATCTGATACAACGATCTTTAACTCCACCATTTTCTCTGCTCCTTATTGGTCCTTCGAAAAATCCGGTAGGGATCTTTCACGTCTCCAGGCTGCCGGCAATGATGCCTACACATGAGAAGTACCCATTTTATTATACCGGTACGCTATTAAATGCTCGCGTCGGTCGGATTCGTTCGCCTCATTTGCCCCAGAAAGGCTCCTCTTTCCGCCTTATCGTCGTAAACTCGTTGAGAATTTCCTGCGTGCTTATGTTCAGCGTTTTGAGCATTTCGCGTTCGAGAACTTTCACGTGCCGTTCAGGAATGTCTACGAAGAGATCATCTCCGACATTCAACTGCCGCCCAACCGTGACCCCCTCGATAGATATCGCGACTTCGAGGCCGGCATCCGCCTCACGGATAGATTCCTGGCGGAGCTGCATGGATTTAAGATGCCCTACTTTTTTCCCGTCGGTCTTAATCAGGTTCACATCGCTGCGGAGTTTTCCCCCGAGCACCCGCACTCCCACAACCGCCGGGTTGCTCTGCCGGAATACACAATCCGGAAGAAGCCGGATCTTTGCGGGCATCACGATATGCTCAAACCGCTGTTTTTCCTGGAGCTTTTTCTGCTCATCCCGCCATGCAAGATACTGATCGATCAGCTGGTAGATGACCCTGCCTTCAAAGACTTTGACCAGCGTGTAGAGCGGGTTTTTGATCATTTCCGCGGCATCAGGAAGTATCGGGGTGTTAAAAGAGAGAAGTACACGGAAGACCGGGTTTTTGATGGTTTCGGTATCGATGAGATCATGGCGGCTGACAGGACCGACCTCTGCCCGCATTACGCCAATACCCTTCCCCTCAAGTTCCTTGCAGAGCGCTTCCAGTGCACCGATGGTATCTGCTTTGATCACGATCCCTTCGTCAGCAAGTTTGACGTGGATCTCCGTCATCTCTTTTTTTATTCTTGCCTCCACCTCTTCCCGGTTTCCGCGGATCACAAAGAATGGCGAACCCGCAATCACACTCTCGAGGTTCGGGGCCGTGACTTTGATCCCTGCTGCGGCTGCAACGCTCTTAACCCGCTCGAACCGGTCTTCGACAAGAATCTCTTTCATCGGCCGGGGTTTTAACAGTGACCGTACTTTTGTCACGATAACAGTATCCTGTGCGGCAACCGCAATTTCATCCCCGATGGCCAGAGTCCCGTCGTAGAGGATCACATCGAGCGTTGTCCCGAGCCCACGTTCTTCCTTGACTTCAAGGACGGTTCCGGCACCCGGGCCTTCGACAAGCAGGGCCAGTTCTTCACCCATATATCGCTGGGCAAGCCCAATCATGACGAGAAGGAGGTCCGAAATACCTTCACCGGTATGGGCGCTGACCGGCACGATCGCCAGGTTGCGCTTGAAATCTGATATCCGGTCAAACCTGTCTGCAGAAAAGTCCAGTTCGGCGAGCTTTCCTACGATCTCGTAGGTCTTGTTCTCGAGATCCCCTTTCACCCGGTCGTTCTGCTTTGCAAAAGATGTAAGGATGGATTCATTCTCAAAGACCCGCCAGCCATGTATCCGGTCGATCTTGGTAGCAGCAACAACAAAAGGGGTCCGGCAATTCCTCAGGATCTGGAGAGCTTCAATGGTCTGGGGCTGGAATCCCTGGTTGATATCAACGACAAGGATTGCCATGTCGGCCAGTGCTCCCCCTCGTGCCCGGAGGGTGGTGAATGCATGGTGCCCGGGGGTATCGATGAAAAGCAGCCCGGGAATATTGATGGATTTTCCCATCGTCCCGGACATAGACCGGATCGCATCAATGGGGACAATGGTCGCACCTATGTGCTGGGTAATCGCCCCCACTTCTGAAGTGACAACTGACGATCCGCGGATCCGGTCCAGAAGAGAGGTCTTCCCGTGATCAACATGTCCCATCACGCAGACAATCGGCGTCCTGACCTTTGGGTTCTCCGCCATACCCCTTCACCTCGTTCCCGCTCTGATGTGGGATGGAATACCTTCCCAATTCCCGGTGCACATTCGGTGATGTGCCATGCCTTAAACGCTAAGGAATTGTGATCAGAGCCACCTGATATGTAATGGACACCTGACTCTATTAATAATAACCTTAGGATCCTTCGCTGCAGTTCAGCACTTCCCCTTCAACGGTCTTTTCCGATCGGGTGATCGATCAAATAAGGATACATTAATCAGAGTCAGGTGCAAATGTAAAGAGGACATCTGCCAGGGTAGGGTAGTTGGTTATCCTAGAGGACTGTGGATCCTCCGACCCGGGTTCGAATCTCGGCCCTGGCCTTATTGCCTTTTGTGGAGTCTGAACTTTTTTAGTGAGATTTACTCCGATGGCCCATTTGTTATGTTAAATGTGATATCTATGGTTCAGGTTCCGTATCCTGTCATCCTGACCTTACCTTACTTCTCTCACCAGTTAGGTATCAGAAGAGATATCCCGGCAAAATCCTGGGAATCCGGTATCCAGAATTGTTCCCTGACATGAAGCTATTGAAAAGGACTGTACAGTGTGGCCAGGAACTCCGGATCTAGGCAAAAAGGGAACTGGATGTATTTTCTCACCCTGTTTTATACCGGTAAATAATATCAACGGTCAGACTATGCATTTTGTGTTCAGGTTCTGTATGATCGATAGAATTTTTCATGATGTCGCGATTCGTTGATTCAGATGTTACATCAGTTCCCAGTGTGTGTTCCACTACCGGCATAATAACCACATTGTGGTTACATCTTATCAATTTATCTCAAAAATAATTTAAAAATAATGTGATAAAAAATAATCAATCCCAAATCATATTTTTTTTCATTTGACAATATCGAATCAAAGGATAATCCGTTTTTTTCCCGGGTGGTGACGATACGTATAAAAAAACTCTGCGATTTCTGAAAGAATTCCCTGCACTCAACCTATTCCTCAGAAAGAGGTTCCGGTGAAAAGGGTTTCATGCCGCATGTGTTGTTCAGCACCTTTTTGTAGATCAACCGGGCAAACCTGAGGTGTGGACGCGCTTTCGCATGCCCTGATTATCGTGATTATATTTATTGCAGACCGGCGCCACTCCTTCTCTTCTTCCCTATGCTATCGTCGGGGCAGTTATCGTGGACGCAGACATCGTGTTCCAGGTAATTTCTGACAGATCTCCCGCACTCTATATTTTCACTCACGGGGGTTTTGCGCACAGTATCGTTGGGAGCGTTGTTATGTCGGGACTCGCTGTCACCGGGATCCAGCTGGCATTCCTGGCAGGAGCAATCCCGGCCCGGGCACTGCCCCTCACCCTGCCCCTGACATTTTTTGTGATCCTCGCCGGAACTTTTATCCATCTGGGAATAGATGCCCTTGCGTATCCCGGTATCCCGCTGCTGTATCCCCTGTCGGACAGGAAGATTACCGCCGGCATACTGCCGGGGCCGAGTATTCTTCTCTTTATTACAACCGGCAGTATTTTTGTCATATGGTTTTTTGGAAGGGTAACCGCACCCCTTGCTCTTGGGGTTACCACCGCAATAATCATACTTTTCCTCGGCTTCCGGACCTCATTGTTTCTTGTTATCCGTATCCGGCAACCCCGGGGGAGGCGGGTGCCACTGCCAAACCCTCTGCAGTGGATCATCATTGATGAAGGCGGGACGTCGGTCTCTGCAACCCGGTATCCCCTGCAAGGTGGGATCTCCGGCCTGGAGAGGTTTGAGAAATATACCAACACGGATCCATCGGAGATGGAAAGGTTCCTCATACTACCCGAGGTCCGCCGGCTGAAATTCCATTCCTACATCATGGTAACAGAAAAAACCCGGTCTGAATTTATATTTTCTGATCCTCTCCGAGAGAAGGGCTATTTCAGGTATCCGCCCGATTACCGGCGCTGGGTAATCCCGATAATCCCAGAAACCCGATCAGTGAATGAATGAAGCCCGGGCTGGCACGGTATTTATACTGGTATTTCAAACGTGTATCCCAAAGAACCGGGAACAAAATCATATGAGCCGTAAAAAATATGTTCATGGATACACGGATCGCGAATCGGAACGGCTTACTGACCAGGCTCAGACGCTCACCGGACTCCTTCATGGCGACACGCTCTATCCTGCGGGATCCCAGGTGCTGGAGGCCGGTTGCGGGATCGGTGCCCAGACCGTAATTCTCGCAAAGAACAGTCCCCATGCAGGTATTATATCGGTAGATATTTCAGCGGACTCGCTCCGGCGGGCAGGGGGTATGATCCAGGAGGAGTGCATAAGCAATGTCACTTTCTGCCAGGGGGATATCTTTCATCTTCCGTTCGTGCCGGGAACATTTGATCATATCTTTGTCTGTTTCGTGCTTGAACATCTTGCTGAACCACAGCGTGCGCTTGAGCAACTCCGTCCGTTCCTGAAAAAGGGCGGGACGATCACCGTTATTGAGGGAGATCATGGTTCTGCATTTTTCCATCCCGAAAGCCCGTTCGCCCGGAAAGCCATCGATTGTCTCGTACGCCTCCAGCGGGAGATGGGAGGAAATGCCCTTATCGGGAGAGAGCTCTATCCGCTCCTGAGCGCTGCAGGATTTGGTAAAGTCCACGTCTCGCCTCGTATGGTATATGTCGATGCCTCACGCCCCGATCTTGTTGAAGGCTTCATAAAACTGACTTTTACGGCGATGGTTGAAGGTGTTGAAGATGCGGCACGGAAGCAGGGCATGATAAGCCGGGAGGATTGGGCGCGGGGTATCCTCGATCTCTACCGCACCTGCGGGGAAGACGGGGTCTTCTGTTATACATTCTTCAAGGCGATCGGGATAAGAACCTGAACCCCGGAATCTCATAATCCTCACGAGCATAAAAAAATTCCGAAATATTGTCTTCAGGTGCCTGATTGCACAGGAAATTTTCCTGCACTTTCGCGCCGCTCGCCCGATCTTTTTTCCCCTTTGTCTTATCAGGTTTGAGATGGAGAACCGCCATGCAATTTGCTACGACCCGTAACCATGAACCGGAACCCTCCGCCAGCGGGGGATTTTGTGCAGTCCTTTTTGTCCCGGGAAACGGTAAACGGCCCGCGGTTATCGGGTGGGAACATGAATGTCCCGTGCATCACCGGATAAAATCAGAACCCTGCCAGGAATGATGAAAAACCCGTGTCACGACCGGAAGTCAGCTCCTGTCGCTTTAAATTATTATATGATGAAATATTCAGGAGATATCTCATGGACATGATCGCTCTCACCGGCTATCTCGCCGGGACTCTCACAACCGTCTCGTTTGTCCCCCAGGTACTCCGTACCTGGAAGCTCAGGGAGACCAAGGATTTCTCGCTGGCAATGCTCCTGCTCTTTGCTGCGGGCATGCTTCTCTGGACGGCGTACGGGATCTGGATCAACTCGTTTCCTATTATTGCGGCAAATGTCATTACCTTCGGTCTTATCCTCTTCCTGCTCGGCATGAAGATCAGGTATCAGTAATATATTACCGGTCTATTGTCAGGCAATCGGTTGGGCCTGCAACAAAAAAAGAGGTCTTATTCCTGAAGGAGCACCAGGCACCCGGCAATCTTGTCGTGGAGACCCTGGCGTTTCCGGGTGAGCCCGATCATGAGGAATCCGAGAAAGATGACCAGCGTGGAGATGATCTTTGCAAAGTGACGGAGCGTAACGCGTGCGAACGTGGGTTTGTTTCCATCAAGGTCGGTCACAACGATACGCATCAGCAATTTACCCGGGGTTGCCTGGCTCCGTGACGACTCGAATCCTGCAAAGTAGATCCACGGTATGACAATCAGAAGAATGCCATAGGATGCGATGATCGATCCGTAGAGCGCCATCGAGGTCCCCTCCGGGGTCAGCGAACTGACCGGTGCATGCTGGACGAGATAGAAGTAGAGATTCTGGATTCCCCGCGTCAGACCCAGGACAAACGCAGCGACCAGGTCAAATAACAGTATCAGAATAAAATCCACAACAAACGCAATCAGCCGCCTGCCAAGGCCGGCATATACCCCGATATCAGGGCACTCCTCCTCCTCCGGAGTAGCGGCATCAACTGTCGACGGGACGACAACAATATCCTCCCCACACCACTGACAGAATTTTCCTAAAGCATCAGTTTCTTTTCCACATTTCGGACAGAACATTCCCTCTTACTCCTGATAGGTAAAGTTAATCCGGGTGTCCTTTTTAATTTAACTGTTCTATTCTGCCATTTCATGCATTTATGCTGCCCGGAACCGCCGACTGCCGGGAAAATCCCGTTCATGGGGGCAAATAACTATCAGCCCGATTCCAGAGCGCAAATCAAAAATATAAAAAAAATTAAAGGACTATTCATGAAATGCTCCCTGATTTTGTTAGCCTTGGCCGTTCTTATACTCAGTGCGCTCTCTGCCGGTTGTACCAGCACGACCCAGACCGGGATCAATACTCCGGCGACAACAACCATCCCTCTGCCACCCCCGGTAACTTCTACCTCAACGGCAACGGTCGTATCAACTCCCTTCGCGGTAGAAACCCTTCCCGCTGAACAAACTGTTGATGTCCAGGTCTATAAACAGCGTCCCGATGCCACAATTCACCTTGTTTATAACGGAGGGAGAGGGGAGATCTTTGTCCGGAATATCATGATGCGGGTCACCCTCTCCACCGGCCAGGTAAATGAAGAGTATTTAAACAACGGTGCGAGAAATCCTCAACGTGGAGATGAGCTGGTCATGACCGGCACCCGGGGGACCGACCAGGTTGCGGTTTTTCTCACCACCTCAGGGAGGACCTACAAGATCTATGACATGCCGCTTTCAAATCCCTACTATTAGAATAGAGAAAATCGACACTTTTTTCAACAATCCGGCCGGTGAATTCAGCAGGTCATGTGATCTTTTGCGATCCGTTCTGCAAACTTCTGTGTTATATACCCAAGACCGATGACGATGGCAACAACAACGCCGAGTACAAGCCATTGCTCCGCACCGGCAGTCCCGACCGCAAGCCTTGTCAGCAGGTTGAGCGGATTTGACGGCACCGCGAGTGCGAGGAGAATGACCACCACAAGTCCCGTGGAGAAAATGAACTGGGCTGTCGTCCGTTCACGATAGTGGAGTGCCACCAGGGTTCCTATCATGATAAGGATAAGCGACGAGACGGTGACCTGGAGCAGGATCACGACGGAATTCTGGATCGCGATACCATTCGCCATCAGGAGAACCAGCCAGGTTCCCGCCTGGATCGGCACGAGTAACCCGCAGGCCAGCACCTTGCCCCAGACCATCTCCGGGAAGCTGATCGGCGTCGATATAAGTGTCTCAAGTGTCTCGTGCTGGTACTCTTCGGTTATCAGATCTATGACAAGTGCCGAAGAGATGATCGCCGGCATGAATACGAGGAGCGGGATAAGCAGGCCGTACACAAATTCGTAAAAGTCTCCCCCGCCCGTTGAGGCCGGGATCTGGAGAGGCAACGGCTGTACATCCAGCCGTCCCTGACGGATCTGCCGGAGATTCTGCTCATATTTCAGGAAAATGTCCTTGAGCTTGACATCCACAATGGCGCTCTGGAGATCGTTCTGAACCGTATAAAGGGTTATCTTGACGGGATCCGGTGCATCAGGGCGCGTATCCGGGACATAAATAACCGCAGCCAGTTTGCGTTGCCCGAGAGCTGCGACAGCCGTTGAGAGATCCATCTTGTAGACCCGGAAATCCGGGCTTGTCTGGAGATAGGTCAATAACTGTGAGTCATTCCCCGCATATGCGACGCTGTACCGGTAATGAGAGTATTGAGAGAGTGATGAAGGATCGTACATGGACGTCAGCCCGACCATCAGGAATGATGAGAAAAGGGCGATAAAAAGCTGGAGCAGGACGGCAAGGAGTATTGTCCTCTCGTTCAGGAGCCCCCGGAACTCCTTTTTTGCGATGATGGAGAGATGTTTTCCCTTCATCCCAGCCACCCCAGGATGAAATAGAGGTTATACAGACAGTGCACGACCATGGCAATCAGAAGACCGGGAACAAACCATTTCTTTCCCCCGAGTTTCAGGCACGTAGCGACAATGAGGACCCCGGCAAAGTGCAGCAGCAGCGGCAGCCAGAGGGATCCCAGAGACAGGAAGAGGATGCTGCCAAAGACCGAGTCTGAGATCTGGGCGATGGTCACAAAGAGGAGAAGCTTCTCGGCGACCAGGAACCCGATCGCGGTTGCTCCGCTGGCAAGAATGAGATTTTTCCAGGTGAAGAACGCGGCATCGCGGGAGAATATCGTATAGATCCCGATCCCTTTCGCGAACTCTTCGATCAATGCGGCAAACAGGAGCAGGAAGATCAGCGAGTAAGGCATGGGCAGGTTGAAGAAAAGCACGAGGCACATCATCTGCACCATGAAGACGAACGGGATGGAAAAGCCGCTCAGCAGGAACAGGGAGGTGAAAGGATATTTCCGGGGGAGGATCTCCGAGAGAAATTCACGGACCCGGGTCGCAAGCGGTTTTTCGGAGAAGAGCCGTTCATCCTTGAAATTTTTTGCGGCAATATAGAAGAGGACTGCGCCGGTGAGCCAGAAGAGCGAGGTCGAGTAGAGATAATCGGTGACGGTCCAGGTGCTGCCCTGGATGGTGAGAACGATCAGCGTAAGCGGGGATATAAGACTAATCACGTGGACATTGGCAAAGATACTCGGGAAGAAGAGGTACGAGGTTGCCACTGTGGAAAAGAAGATGGAGATGAACGAAAGCTCCTTGAAACTCCGGGAGAGCATACCGATGAGAAGCGCGTTTGCGAGGAAGAAGAAGATGATCGGGATGAGCGGGAGAATGATGAGGAGCGACGCCCCGAGGTAGAGGGTGAGCCCGGTGCAGATGACGAGCATGCCGATAAAATACGGAAGAGCTTTTCCGATGATAATTGATGATGCCCTGACCGGGGTGGAGAGGAGGATTTCCCCCTTACGTTCGATCCGTTCATTCATGATACTCATCATGAAGAACTGCGAGGTAAAGTAGAGGGGAAATATGAAGATGAAGACGAGAATGATAGAGTCGAACGGGAGGGGTGGCGAGAGCTGGGATGGCGTCTTGAAATTGCCCATCGCACTTCCGGAGGAGAGAACTTCTGTATACCGTGAGATCTGGGTATTCTGCGCATTGGACTGGACCAGCTGCGCCCGGAGCTGGTCTTCGGTGATGGAGAGTGCCGGAGAAGGTGTGGGGATGTTCTGCACTACGCCTTCAGGGACGGGAGGAGCCCGGCTGGGAGCGGCACTGAGATACTGACCGCTCTGGGTGGCGAGGAAGCTGAGTTCGCTCTTGACACTTTCTGAGTCGATCCAGAGCGGGTACGCCGCAAAGAGATCGGTCTCGGTGTTGTAAACGCTGTTGACGTATTTCCCGTAATCCCGGGAAAGCGTTTTCAGCGCAGCGTTGGCTTTGTCGGTCCCGGGAGAGGATCCCTGCCCACGGACAATGATCACGTCAAAGGCATTCCTGTTTGCATTCAGGGTGACCGCATCAAGCTGGTATACGGAGAACCGGGTGTCGCTGGCGATGAGCTGGGCAACCTGTGGATCGTCAACTCCGACGCGGTACATCCCATCCTGCAGGTGAAGCCCGGTCTGGGCGGTGAAACCGGTAACGAGGACAAGAAGGACAAAAAGGACAATTGCCAGGGGCAGGACATCCCTGCTCATCATGGAGAAGGACTTCTTTACTTCCCAGCGGGACAGGGTGGCAATGTCAGTCAGCGTGCTCATGGAGGTTCTTCCCTCTACAGGTAAAGCGGTGATCCATCGAAACCCCGGCAAGGGTTGGGTACAGAGTTGTACCGGGTATCGGTCAAATAATCATCGGTATTGACACTAATTTGTCCGGAGACCGGTCCCTGGTGAAAGTCTGAACTTTTCGGGGAACCTTTCATATATTTCCGGCTCCAGCCGCCTCCCTGTAAGGTGGAGGTTACGGGAGATTGCGATGCCAGCATCCCAAGGTATATGGTGCACCTCGGGCAAACCTAATCGATAAGGTATCCCATGATCACTGCCCGTAACCTGACGAAAAAATTCGACGGTTTTGCCGCGCTGGATGATGTAAGTTTTGAATTTGAAGACGGCGAGATCTTCGGGATAATCGGGCACAACGGGGCAGGGAAGACGACCCTTCTCAAAATAATCTCCGGCCTGATAACGCCGACCTCTGGTTCCCTTTACATCAACGATATCGATGTGGTGAAACATCCGGTTGCGCTCAAAGAAACTCTCGGGTACCTCCCTGAAGAATCCCGGCTGTATGAAACGATGACGGCAGAGAATTATCTTGCATTTTTCGGGGAGATTTATGGGCTCCCGGCACAGGAGATCCGGCTCCGCTCGACCCAGCTCTTCGCCGCCCTCTCGCTTGAACCTGAAGGGAAGAAGATCGGCGAATTCAGCAAGGGCATGAAGCGGAAAGTGGCGATAGCCCGGTCGCTTATCCATAACCCGAAGTTCCTGGTATATGATGAGGCAACCAGCGGGCTTGACCCCATGACCTCGCGGTTCATCGCCGATTACCTCCGCACGCTCAAAAAGGAAGGTAAGACGATCGTGCTCTCGGCGCACAACCTCTATCAGGTAGAGGCGATCTGCGATAAGGTCATGATCTTAAAACGCGGCAAAATGGTTGCTTTTGGGAGTATGCACCAGCTTCGCGACCAGTTCGGTACGCTTACCTATACGATTTTCTTTGCGATCGAGGATCCGGGCAGGCTGGTCGGGCATGCAAAACCCTACCGGCAGGAAGAGGGTTTCTTTATCTGGGAGGCACAGGACATGAAGGAACTCAACGAATGCACCGGTATCATCACCGAATCCGGCGGGCGGGTTGAGAAGATCGAGTCCCGGTACCCCTCGCTGGAAGAGATGCTGGTCAAGATCGGGAAATAACTTTTTTGCCCCCGGGAAATTATATCCTTGTTCATTTTTTTGTTTACATTTTTAGGAGGCTATGAGGGTGATCCCCTCTCTCCCCACAGGGGGAGGCAGCCCAAGGGGAGGACCCCCTTGCCCCCCCATATTTTTCTCGTTTCCAGAGATTTTCACGTCAACTTTCTGAGTGGCTATCGCCTTTAAGGGTGTGCCTTATCGGCCGGGGCGGGGGATCTGAGACAAAACCGGTGAGTCCTCCTGCCCCGACGTGTCCTGGGAGATGCGCCGATGGGGGGGAACTCTCGTAAATATTCAGATTTTAATCCGTTCGGAAGTGAACAATTTTTATGCCCCGTTTCTCCAGAGCCGATTTGTAGATCTGTTCTTTTTCTTCGTTATTCCTCACGCCGAAACCCTTTAGAACACCCGGCTCAATCCTATTTCAGACCGCCTACTATGCAGAACGGGATCCAGAATCCGGATGAGGACGTTATCGTTCGCGAAGCCAGCGACAGCGACCAGGATGCGGTCATTGCCATCTTCAATTACTATGCACAAACCAGTTACGCAGCATACCCCGAGATGCTGGTCACCGAGGGGTTCTTCGGGTTCTTACGCGACGGAACACTCGCGTTTTTTGTCATCGAACACCATGCCCGGGTTATTGGTTTCGGGCTTATCAAACCGGTCCTGCCGTTTCCCGCCTTCATGACGACGGGGATGCTCACCTACTTCATCCTGCCGGAATTCACGGGTAAGGGTTTCGGGAGCCGCCTTCTTGAACGGCTGACGACCGCGGCGGAAAAACTGGGAATGACTTCGCTTGTCGCTAACATGGCTTCAAAGAATACGGCGAGTTTCCGTTTTCATATCCGCCATGGGTTTACGGAAGTGGGAAGGCTTCATAGGGCCGGCACGAAATTCGGCGAGCCGTTCGATGTAATCTGGATGCAGAAAGAGTTGTAGTGGTCACGGAGGTCCCGATCTTTGATTTGGAATATCATTTTTTGAAATTTTTCCGGGTGATTTTAATCGCGGCGGATAATCTGAATTACCGTGATAAATAAATAATAACATATTTATAACGTTCATTGGATGTGGAAAATATACTCCATTAGAATTCCCTTTTATGAACAGAGCTATTCGACACTTTGAAATAAGATAGGATGAGTTGATTCCCCTTTAAAGAGTATTTTCATTACATCTGAAAGGCCAAAAAAAACAGGAGAAAAGAATGAGATTTAAGGGATATCGATCTCCATTGATCGCAGTGATTCTATTGCTAGCATTGGTTATCGTGCCCGGCAACTGCAGAGCTGAAATCAACCCAGACCGATCACGGAAAAACCCTGATCAGCAATGGAACTTACTGGATTTCATGGGATCCCATTGGCGATCATATCGTCGGCGACCAGTTCTTTATTAATGGGACGACAAACCTCTCCAACAGGAACTGATATATATTATCGATTTCCTTGCTTTTACCGGGAGGATTGGAGAAATCGCGATAAAAAATTATACCGTTCTTACCATAGCTCCGCTGTTCCGGGCAGAGGTAATCAGGGTCGATCCGCCCCCATGCTCATCCATGAATTCCCGGGCTGCCCGTTGTAGTGCCTGCATGTCCGTATCTCCGATCGCGTAGACGGTAGGACCAAACGAGCTGATCCGGCCCCTGCAGCACCTGCCGAACGCACCGTTTCAATAAGCGCCGGGATCTCGTCCGGCTGCAGGCTGAGCTCGACTTTCTTGAATCCCAGGCCCTGGATCGCATTGATCGAGGAACCGAACAGGTCGAGATCCCGCTCGACAATGCCCGGGAGCATCCGCATCAGGATCTCGTGGCAGATCGTCCGCACCTCCTCAACCGGGACCGGGCAGTGGGTCCTGAAGATGTCTTTCTCTTGAGCGCCGCTCGCACCGGGGGGAAGGTGAGGAGTCGCGAGAAGGATGCGCCAGTCGGAAGGGAACTCATGACGCACGATAACCGGCGATGGGAATACGCCCGTTGAGGCGGAAGAAGGCCTGAAACCGTTCTTCCCGCGACCCTGCCCGAATGCGTGCCCGCCGTCAATGATGAAACCCCCGTGTTCAAAAGCGGCCGTGCCAATACCTGACGTTCCGCCGCGACCGATAAGAAATGCAAGGTCTTTCACGGTAACTTCCCTGCCATAGACTTCGGCAATCCCCCGGGCAGTTGCGAGCATAATCTGCGATCCGCTGCCCAGTCCGATATGGGAAGGGATGTTTTCCCTCACCGTAATCGATGCGCTTCCGCCGATCCGCAATCCCTCCAGCACCTTTCGTGCGGTATCCATGACCCGTTCCCGTGTCACGCTGTCGCACCCGTTCACTTCGAGATCCGGGTTCGCGGATATTTCGAGGAGAATACCCGGTTCGTCAAGGGTTATTCCGACTCCGCCGTCGACCCGCCCGGATCCGCCATGCATATCGATGAGCGCCAGGTGGAGCCGTGACGGTGTCTGCACGACTACGCGGCGTTCGTCAAGGAATCTGTTATACGGGAACTGCTCTTCGATGAAGATCAACGGCTGACCCCTGTGGATGATCCGGTACTGGCGGCTGAGCAGTGGTTCATGTTTCCCGATAGAAAATATCCTGCCTGCTTCTGCCGTTGCGGGGGAAACCCGGGCATCAAGGATCTCGCGCCGCGACTCAATCCGGTGATTCTGGATGATCCTCCCGACAGGAATATCGGCTTTCATCAGGTCATCTTTGAATTCCGGGGAAAGCCGCCCGACAGGAGTATGCGATATCGCGTAGATCAGCACATCGCCGCCGGCAAGCGTTTTGATCTTGACGACACGGTAATTGACCGGGTCACCCTGCCCGATACCCAGCCGCTCGGCGGTTGCAGGATCGGCCGGGATGATCTTTTGTTCCTGCGTTTCGATAACAACTTTTTTTCCCGTGATTGCTTCGAGGATCTGGGTGACCGAACCATCGGTGCCAAGCAGGAATTTCTGCATGGGAGACAGTCTCCCTACCTGGGTTTCGATTTCGTTCAGGCAGCGTGCAATGTCCATTACCGGAATCTCACCGCTCCGGATAATAAGGATACTGATGTCATTCACGGGTTGCCGGAGGATACCTGCTTACAGGATAAAGACCGGGGATCGATTACCTCACCTCTCCCGGACGGCGGGTGTTCTTCGTCCCTCCATGATCGGGCCGTTGTAATGGCGGCACGAACGACATTACGGTAGTGATGGTCTCTTCGGTCAGCCGTCCCTTTTTTCCATGATCTCACCGGAGTGTATCCTTAAAACCCGCGATGCCAGGACATCACTTTCACCGAAAAGATCGAGTCCCCCTTCTGAAAAATCATCGAGTGAAACCGGGACACAGGGTGCATCCGGTGCCGGCCTGCTGCTGATCGGGCAGAGAAAGACGTCACTATGCTCTCCGCTCCCGATGACCACCGCAGGGCGTGTCTTGGTTCCGTTCCGCTCGTCAAGAGCAACCGAGACGATCACGACATCGCCACGAGAATAATGTCCCATCCATAGTAATTCCGGTACTCAAGTGGCATAAGGGGTTGGTTGGGAACGTTTTTGGACTCCTGGCAGCGGTAGGAATTTGCAGCAGCCTATGATGCCTGTCAGACTGATTTCCAGGACTTCTCCTTAAAATATAACTATAAATATCATGCCAGGAGATAGCCCCATACGAACGGAGTGGTCGAAGATGCAGTTTAAGGACATCGTAATGCAGCGGTATGCGACAAAAAAATTTGATGGCAGGAAGATCAGCGAAGATACGATCGGGGAACTCCTCGAACTCGTGCGATATGCACCGTCGGCGCTGAACCTCCAGCCCTGGAGGATCAAAATTGTCACGGACCAGAAGATAAAAGAACAGCTTCGTCCTGCGGCGAACAACCAGGAACAGATCACGAGCTGTTCACACCTGCTGGTGTTCTGTGCAGACCCCGATTACGAAGGACTTATCCGCCGGCTTGCGATCCTTTTTGCAAAATCGGGTGCCCCCGAAGAGGTACAGAGCATGGTGATCGGCATGGCCCGGGATTTTACCCGGAAAATGCCGCCGGAACAGAGACTTGCATGGTCGCAGTCCCAGACATATCTCGCGCTCGGGAACGCCCTTAACGGTGCAAAAGCGCTGGGGTTTGACTCCTGTCCTATGGGAGGGTTTGACCAGAAGGAATTCATCCGCATTCTCGGGATCCCGGCGCCACTCGTCCCGGTCATGCTCTGCCCGGTCGGGTATGCTGCTGACAAGCCGATGCCGAAGGTCAGGTTTCCCCGGGAGGATGTCATTTTCTGATATTCTCTCTCCTGATTTTTAAAAAACCGACGTAATTCGCCTGCCGGCATCATAGATATTAATGCAAAAAAACACAATGGTGGATCATGGCACGCTGTGATTACTGCGGAAACGAATGCACCCTTCCCTTCACCTGCCAGCATTGCGGAGGAACATTCTGCCCGGATTGCCGGCTGCCGCCCGTCCATCAGTGCGCCAGGATAGACTCATGGAAGAAAAAACCTGCTCCCGGCGTAGGGATATCGTATGGAAAGGGTGGAACTGCAACGGCGACCGGTGGTGGTTACGGCACGGTATCCCGGCGCGAAAAACCAGGCAGGTCACCTGAAGGAATTCCCTGGCTGAAGGTCATGACCCTGATTATGATTATCATCACGCTGGTTGTTCTCTTCCTGGCATTGACCCGGTAGAACTCTCACAAGGAATAACAGCTATGCAGCGAGGTCCCCTTCTCAAATTCATCGGCATTCTCGCTGCCGGTGTGATACTTGCCATAATCTTCCTGTTCAGCGGCCTGGTACCCTCGCCGGGCTCTCCGCCGGCAAGGGCAGAACAGCCCGCTCCCACGGCTTTTCCAGCCAGCCTGATCCCGGAGCCGATACCTTCACCAACGCGGATATCGGTAATACCCGCAGTCCCGGCACCTGTAGCGGCGGAAATCACCCCCGTTCCCCCCATCTCCATGATAACCATCACCGGTGATCCCTACACGATTTCAACGACAGGTCTTGAGCATAGGGTACACGAATTAATCAACCTGCAGAGGACAATCGGCGGCCTCCCCCCGATGAATCTTGATCCTGCCCTCAGTGATATCGCGAGGGATCACAGCGAGGATATGGCTGCACTGAATTATTTCGCCCATGTAGACCCCGGCGGGGAGGACCCGACAGACCGGGGAGCCGATGCGGGTTATGACTGCAGGAAAGATTATGCTTCGTACTATACGTATGGTATTGCGGAAAATATCTTCCAGAACAATCTCTATTCCTCCGTCACGTCCTACAGCAACGGTAAGACGGTGTATGACTGGAGTTCGCCTGAAGAGATTGCGCAGACCACCGTCAGCGGCTGGATGAACAGCACCGGGCACCGGGAAAATATCCTGACGCCGTCATTTGATCGCGAAGGAATCGGTGTCGCGATCGCACCTGATAACAAGGTCTATATAACCGAGGATTTCTGCTGAGCATCCTCTGGGGCACCTGTTTCCCCACCGGGCAGGATCGAACTGGCAGGCGTCAGAAAATCGCGACCGGAGATCACCGGATGCCAGTATCGATGGATATATCGAACCTGACTGTTTCTCCTGCACGAATGGTAACGGTCTTTGGCAGATTACTTCCGCCAACACCGCTGTGAGGAGTATCCACCACATAGGTCCCGGGTCTGAGGGAGATCGTATAGCCGGTATCGGGATCGGCCGTCACCGATCCAACAAGGGTACCCCCGGCCGTCGAGATCATAATGGGTCGTGCTGCAAACGCTGCGATGATCTGTTCACGGGAAATCGTGCAGGGTTCGACGGGACAGAGGGGGCCGATGGTCACCTTACCGGCAAGCGTACCGCTGGTATTTCCCGTCAGCAGCGGAGTTCCGGTATTCAGCAGAATGGCTACGGCTATGGTAATGGCGATAAGAAGGACGATAAAGAGGGTACCGGCTGAGATTCATCCCGGGCATAATGGATGGATGGGAACGGGAGGAAAAAAGTGTTGCGGTGGAAGCAGATGAGGTACCTCCTCCATGAGGCCAACAAGGCTGGTAATTAATGATGAAAAGGACAAGAGGTCATCATAGTGAACCAACCGATCCTTGAAAGATTGATTAGTGAACCGGTAGTACCCCGGGACCATTTCCCGGCCGAAAAGTCCCTTCCTGTGCTGATCATCGAGAAAATTGTCAAAGCAGCAATGACAGAAAATGAAAACATTAGCAAAAAAATAAGTTCTTTGAATGATAGTGGTTGATCAAAATTTAATGGAATTGAAATGGAGGAAAAAATAATGCAGAAGATTACACCATTCCTGTGGTTCGATAACAAAGCCGAAGAGGCAATGAATTTTTACATCTCCGTTTTTAAAAACTCGAAGGTCCTGCGTGTTCTCCGCTACGGGGAAGCCGGACCCGGGGTGAACGGTTCGGTTATGACCGCAGATTTCCTGATCGAAGGGCAGGAATTTGTCGCCCTCAATGGTGGCCCTCAATTCGCCTTCACGCCGGCAATATCATTTGTCATAAACTGCGAAACTCAGGAAGAAGTTGACCGGTTCTGGGAGAAGCTTTCAGAAGGCGGTGAAAAACAACCCTGTGGCTGGCTGACCGACAGGTTCGGTGTGTCATGGCAGGTTGTTCCTGTCGTGCTCACCGATATGCTGAATGATGCCGATCCGGTAAAAGCGCAGAGAGTCATGAAGGCAATGCTGCAGATGGGGAAGATTGACATAAAAAAGTTGAAGCAAGCCTATAACGGGGAAGAGTAACCTGGGAGTTTCAGCTCACTATTCGCATATGCATGACACCTTGAAAAAAGCAGAAAAATTCATTTTTTTTGGGACTTGGTATTTAATTAAATATTCCCATAATCAATACGGAACATGATGGATCGAAGATTAAAAACCGCAATCATTCTTATGCTCACCGGCGCAATTGTGCTCTCGCTCGCTGCGCACTTTTTTGCTGTTTTCCCCTTTGATCTGAAGATTACCGACGAACTGCGGGAGGAAAATAATCCCGTGTTCTCTCTGATCATGCAGGAGGTGAGTGCGATCGGGGAAACCGTTATGGGAATTTTGATGATAGGGGCAGCGACGGCGTTTTTCCTGATCAGGCGCCGGTGGCTGGAAGCTGGTTTTACTCTTTTTACGGCGAGCAATTTCGTTATAACGGCAATTCTCAAAATAGTAATTGCCCGCCCGCGTCCTCCTTATTATTTGCCCAATCCGGCTGACACCTTCCCCCTCATCGACCAGTATAGTTTTCCCAGCGGTCATGTCCTCTTTTTTGTTGTGTTCTTTGGTTTCATCGCATATCTTGCATGGCTTAACCCGACCGGGCGTGTCCGGATACCAATCATTGCAGTCTGTGCTGTTCTTATCCTGCTCATCGGCCCGTCACGGGTATATCTGGGGGCACACTGGGCAAGCGATGTCTTAGGAAGTTACATAATCGGGATCCTGTGGCTCCTTTCCATCATTCTCGGATACCAGCTGGCATTACACAGAAGGAATACCGGGGTTGAAGAAAAGCTGGCATAGACCCCGGAAAGGGATCCGGAACTCTTTTTCCGGATTGAGATTCCGATAAGGAATTTTCAAACTTTGTCAGACAGATAGTGCGATATCCCCTTGAATACTCAGAGAAGCATGGGAATGAGTGTCAAGAGGATACAGATACTGACCGGGATGACTAAATTATCGTCAACCGGGGAGAACATTTCCAGGACTCCTGCGATGACAGCGACGATCAGGGCCCCATACACCGGCATGAACAGAAGCAGGACAAGGAAAGTGACAAAAATTCCCGTACCTGTTCCTTCCAGCGATTTTCCTTTATACATCAGCGTCCTGCCAAAACGTATTCCTGCAATCGCTGCAACCCCGTCCAGCACCGCCCACGACACAATCGCTGGTACAACAACAGGTGGCGGGAAAAGAATAACGCAGGTAAGGGCGCTCACCGCAAAATAGAATGCACCTTTCCCCGGTAAAGGATCCTTCCGGTCAACATAGTTCAGGACAGGCGAGATGACCGGAAGCGTATGGCCACGGAGGATCAGATCAATACCTAGTATACCCATAAAAAGACCCCCCGCAAGAATCGCAGTTACCGTGGTACGGTCCAGGACAATGACCATCCCGGCAATACCAAGACCCACGATGATATGAATGAGTTTTCGTATGAACTCGTGCATCGTGGATACTTGGATTGATAGAGGTAAAAAGTTCCGGTTCTGCTCCACAGAGAACAGGGGATACGAGTGCTGATTACTCCAGATAATCAGGCTGAAGGAGGGTCGTCATACCAGTTTATGAAGATACGGTATTCCGATCATCCCTGGTCCCGGATTCTGAAAGAATGCCCTGCCGGGAATTAATCCTGGAAACGGGGGGATTCCTGATACTATCCTGTACCCGAAATTATATTCCGGCAAACGGCAGGACGTTACAGGAATTCCCGGAAATCTTCCGGAATTTCTATGGCTGTATCAGATGATATCCGAACCTTTTTAATCCTCCTCTTACCACTTTGAAGGATACCATGGACTCACGTGCGCTCCCGCGTATCCTGAGGATTGAGGGGCTCATTCCCTTTACCGTGTGTGCTATTCTGATCGGGTTTGTGGTGACCCTGTGGGAAGCCGGTTTCAAAACCGCCGACTGGAACCTGTTCCTGATCGCCGCCGTTACCTCTGTCCTTATCCACATCGATGCTCACCTGTGGAACGATATCATGGACCTGGAGATCGACCGCCGGGAGAAGAGCAGGGAGACCGGGCGTGACCGTCCTCTCGTCTATGGATGGGCGACGGTCCGGGACTACCGCACGATATCTGCCATCGTCACGGTTGTGATTGTGGTCCTTGCCGCATACCTCACGATCTACCGGGTATTTATCCCGTTCCTGGTAATCCTCGGATTCTTCTTTGATTACGGGTACAACCATCCCCGCATTGCGCTGGCCCACCGGCCGTATACCGAGTGGTACATCTTTCCCTGGCTGGTGGTCGGGGTGACGGTCACCGTCGTCTATGCTGCGACCGGCATTTTTTCCCTTCTAGCGTTCATCCTCTCGCTGCTGCACGGCCTGATCGTGACCTGCTTCGTCGTCTCCATGATGCGCCGGGACGTCAATTCCGATCGGCTCGGTGCGAAATGCACATCTTCCGTTCTATCCCCGGAGCTGCCCCATTCGACGAGATATGGTGTTATCACCCTGTTCGTTTCTGCCCTGATGATCTACCCCCTGGTCCTGGTCCTGGGAAATCTCTGGCTCGCGTACATCCTCGTTCTTGCTACGACAATTACCGCCGGGATCAATACGGTCCTCGGGGCACGGATCGATCAGCTCTGTACCCGTGTCATATGCACGCCCTTTCCCGGCTTTGAGGCAAATGCCAACAAACTGATGCTCCGGCAGGTCGGGGTATCAATGGCATACGCGGTTGTGATATGCGTTTTGGTAGTAGTGTTCGGGGGAATTATATGAAGATCGCAATCGCCGGGGCAGGGATTGCCGGGGGCTATCTTGCGCAGCTTCTCCAGCAGAACGGGCTCTCCCCGGATGTCTATGATGCGATGGAGCATGACACCCGATGCGGCTGCCGTTCATGCGGGTGGGGCGCTCCGGCAGGTATTGAACGGTACCTCACCGATATTGGCCTCGATCTGAACGAGTACCTCCTCGAGACTATGCCTTCCATGAATTTCGACAGCCTTGTGGCAAAGACGCCCCTGCTCACCGTTGACAAACCCCGGCTCATCCGTGATTTCACGCGGGGTATTACCCTGAAACGGCAGAACCTGGGGATGGAGGAGGCAAAAGACTATGATGTTCTGGTGGATGCGACCGGGATTGCACGGGCTCTCCTGCCTCCCTGCAGCTCCGATCTGACACTGCCAACCCTGCAGCACCGGGTCCTGGCAGAACCCCGCGGGAGCGGACGCCTTGAGGCGGGGGTCTACGGGAGCCAGGTGCCCGGACTCGGCTATATCTGGGTCTTTCCCCTCGGCAGAAACCAGTATCATGTCGGCATCGGTGGCATCGGGCTTATCGGTCTTGAAAGCCTGATGGACCGGTTTTACCAGGACTTGTCCGAAAGGTTCGTATTCACCCTGCTCTGCAGCTGCCGGGGAGATGTCCGGGTAGCGTCCCCGTTCTACTCGACACCGTTGTACCGGCAAACGACCGGGAAAGGCGACAGGTCTCAGATGATTGTCGGAGTCGGTGAATCGATCGGAACCGTGGCGCCGTTCACGGGGGAAGGGATTATCCACTCCCTCGAATGCGCGAGAATTTTTGCAGAATCCTGGCCGGATGCTGACGACTATGCCAGATCTGTCCTGGCCCGGTTCGCCTGGATGAAAAGGGAGCGGGAAACACTCGATTACCTGCTCGATCGGCGGGGCAAAGGCGGCCCGAGGATGCGTGACCGGTGGCGGTTCTTCCGCAGCGCCCGTCGTTCCGGCATCGGACTCCCCATGCTCGAAGCTTTCCGGCAACTGGGAAGTCTTTCAAAGTGGGTGGACAGCCCGAGGGAGAGCAGGTAATGAAAGGTACAAAAAAATATTCTCTCTCTTTCTTTCATCAAGGAAATAAAAAAAAAAGAATCAATTAAGCCTTGAAAATTGCTGGAAGCGGGCTGTATCAAGGTGCAGGACAATCTGGTTCAGCCCCGATCCTCCCTGATACAATACATCCAATATTTCCCTCTGATATTTTCAATGCCATGCGTATGATGTTCAAATCCCGGGAACATGTTGTCAAATTCCTGCATCGACATCAGGTACCGGAGCGGGGGATCATCCTGGTTACCGGTTCGTTCCCCCGGGGCAAAGAGCGGGATACCGGGGGGGTAGGGGAATATTCCGGTTGCCGCGATCCGGTTGGAGGCCCCTGATACCTGCACATGCTCGACCTCGCCCCGCACCATCTTCTGGAACGCTTCAGCGTACCTGATTGCCGGCTCCGGGAGAAGGGAGAAGGCCTTCTCGAGCAGTTCGCACATCCGGTGTTCTTTTTTGAATGTATGCATCTCATCGGTGAGTTGCTTTAACGTCATTTCCCCGTAGCGGTCCGGGTATGCACGTGCCAGCTCAGGAAAGACCTCCTCAAGGGGGGTCTCTTCGTCATAAAGACGTTTGAACTCGAAGAGCTCGGTAATGAGGGTCCCCCACTTTCCCTTTGTATTGCCTATCGAGAAGAGGAAGAGAATACAGTAGTCGCCGGACTTTTCATCAACAATCCCCCGGGTACCGAGGAATTTTACAACAACAGCAGCGGGAATTCCCCATGTACCGGTTGTACCGTCATCGTTTACCCCGGGCATCGTGACCGTGACCTTTGTCGGGTCAAGCATGCAGTAATTATCAGGTAGTCCGGGGAACCCGTGCCATCTCTCTCCGGGATGCAGTACCCAGGCGAACGGATCGTCCCGCAGGGTTTCAAACGAGGCTTCGGAAAGCGGGACTTCTTTTGTTGTTTTCCGGTCGGTCACGGTATCAGGCTGCCATACACCGAACCACCAGTCTTTCGGTTTCCCGATTCCACAAACTTCCCGGTATATTCCTGCCATGGTCTGCCGGAACCTTATCGCTTCTTCGATGGATTCGGTTGTCAGAACCCGCCCGGCAGCACCATCCATCATTTTCGAAGATACATCCAGGCTTGCCATGATGGGATAGAGCGGGGACGTCGAACTGTGCATCATGAACCCTTCATTGAAGAGGGAATGTTCAACCGGGACCCGCCCGTTCCTCACGTGCACCATCGACGCCTGGGAAAGGGCTGCAAGAAGTTTATGGGTAGACTGGGTTGCAAAGATGGTCGGCCCTGCCGGATTCCCTGCGCCGTCCCGCATGGCAAACCGTTCATGGTACAGGGGGTTGAACCGTGCATAGGCATACCATGCCTCATCGAAATGAATGCTGTCCACGCTCTTCCCGAGGAGATCTTCTACCTCGGTGGCATGGTAACAGAGACCGTCATAGGTCGAGTTGGTAACAATCGCGTGAACCGGTTTTTTATTCTCCAGTCTTTTTGTCAAGGGGCATGCTTCGATCTTGGTGTTCAGACGCTCCGGAGTCATCTCGTCCGGAGGGATCGGTCCGATGATCCCATACCGGTTCCTTGTCGGGACCATGAATACCGGTACCGAATGGGTCATCGTAAGCGCATGTTCAACGGATTTATGGCAGTTCCGGTCGACAAGGACAATATCGTCCTTTGTGACCCTCCCAAAAAAGACGATCTTATTAGCCGTTGAGGTGCCGTTGGTCACAAAATATGTCATATCTGCGCCAAAGACCCTGGCAGCATATCGTTCAGCTTCGCCCAGAGGACCGGAATGGTCAAGCAGGGAACCGAGCTCGCTGACCGAGATCGAGAGATCGGACCGGAAGAGCTGCTCACCGAAGAATTCGGAAAATAACCGCCCTGACGGCGATTTTCGGAATGCCGTACCCCCGGCATGCCCGGGCGTATGCCAGGAATACTCGAAGTCCCGCGAAAATTCCACGAGGGCTCCGAAGAAGGGGGGCAGAAGAGTTTTCTTGTACCTGTTTGCGGCCGCAGTGATGCGCCCGGCGATAAACTCCGGGGTATCGTCCATGATATAAATGAATTCATTGACTTCCCTGATCGTATCGACATTCAGCGTAGAGAACGTGCTGCCGGGTCCCTGTTCCGGTTCTGCCATAAGAAAGATCGGAATATCCTCGTTGCGTTGCCGGATCTCGCGGATGAGTTGTTTTGCATCATGGTGAGTCTCCGGTTGTGCTTTTCCCAGGTTCCCGTTGATCAGGACACAATCGGCTTCCGGTAAATTTGCGAAAGCTGAACGTGCATCTTCCAGGGAGGCAATGGCAGACACCTCGATATCAAAATCGGTAAGTCCCTGCACGATCCGGCTAATCGTCCGGCCATGCGGAGTATCCTCGTGAAACGTATCGTCAACAACTACTACGATAATTTTCTCTTCCGGGTTCATAGATCCCTCCCGTGATCATCATCTGGTAGATTATGGTTGCAGGGGGTTGAATTCGAAATTGTATCTTCATTTTTTTTCTTTCGTGTCCACCCCGAATCTGGCGAAGGGTTCTGAACTCATGCCGCCTCCGTCTCATTCATGATCCGGACACGTCAGATCCAGCTTGGTGGTATAAAGAACTGAATTTGCCCTGTCCGATCAGTGGGCTTCCGGTTCCTGCAGATGAGATCAATGCACCGCAATCCTCCTGCCCGCACCTGAGCCGTTCCCCAGGCTTATTTTTTCAGGTCTTCGCTCATCGACTGGAACTGCTCGCTCGTAATCTCCCCTTTTGCATATCGTTCTTTCAGGATATCCACCGCGCTCTTCTCGCCGGACATTGTCTTTTGTCCGCCGGTCTCACGGACGACGATATAGATGACCAGAAACAGTACCCCAAGGACCGGTATGATTACAAGGATCCCCCAGAGCAGCCCGTTCATCCCCCGCTTGTTCGCGTCCATGTAGACCAGGCAGGCAATGATCAGGAAGATGATCAGCCAGAAGAACATCATGCCCAGGCCGAAGAACGGAAAGCCAAACCCTCCCCCCTGTAATCCATCATGAAGGCCATACGGGAGAATAGTCGCAGGTTCTCTTTAAGGTTTTGTCATGGGGCAAGACATACAACCCCCCGTCGTAGCGGGATTCTCAGGGAAAAGCGGGTTCCGGGTCACTCCTGCTGGTGCCGGGCCGGGAAAATGTTCGTGAATCCGAAATTTTAACCCTTCACCCGGATCCCCTGCAATTTCCCTGCAGTTGATTCGGCGTCCGGACTATCCCGGCAACTGTCCGATAGATCTTCACCATCAGGTTCATCACCCGTCCCGGGAATTATCACAGAATACTGTCATAAGCCTGTCTTCGAGAACAAAGGGCGCTCCTGAATTCCACCCAATCCTCCCCCGGTCTCCCTTCGGTGAAACAGTCTTCTGGACCAGTGCGGGGTTTATTCCCCACTGATGAATTACCCACGAAAATGCTGAAACGGACGGTATCATAACTTTCGCCGCCCCCGCAAACGATTATAATATCACACGAGCGGATTGAGAAATGGAATGAAGAGAAATACGCATCTTTTAATCGGAGGCATGTTATTTTTCGTGTATTTCTCTGGTATTATTACTATATTCAAAAATGCCACCGGTTCATTCTGGTTCGGACTTCTTGCCACGGCTGTTGGTTCTGTTTTTCCCGATCTCCTCGAACCTGCCGTAAACCGGATGCATCGTGGCGTATGCCATGGTAAACGTGCATTGAAACTCGCTGCGGTGTTGTTTGGGGTAACTGCTTTTATCGGCCTCTTCACCGATCCCCTTCAGTATCACACACTCTGGTACCCTGCCTCCTGTTTTTTTCTTGGTTATGGTTCTCACCTGGCAGCAGACTCGACCACGAGATCAGGACTTCCTCCCTGAAATTCCCCAGCCTGTCTCTCCATCGCCGGTTACTTTGAACGATAGAGCTGGACATTTTTTATCATCACAATCCCCTTCACACGGAAAGGGTTTAACCCATAAATCCCAAGAAAAAATTACCGGGTGCTGCGACCAGCATACTACTCTTTGTATTTCATTAACCTTGAGCAGCCCCTCAACCTGTCCGACTGAACGGGCGGGTAAAGATCCTGAAATACGGTGAACCTATGAACCCGAAGATTTTTAGTTCCATTGACGAACTCGACAACCTTGTCGGGCTCAAAACAAAAGACCGCAGCGATATGGAGATAGTCACGCAGACATTTCCGTTTCGCGCAAATGAATACTACCTGTCCCTTATCGACTGGAAGGACAGACACGACCCTCTTCGGCGGATCGTGGTCCCCGACCCCCGCGAGCTCAAAGGCGGGGGTTGCAAGGATACTGCCTGCGGGAAAGAATTGACAAAATTCCCCGGTCTCCGGCACAAAGATGCCCATACCGGCCTGCTTCTGCTGTCTGATGTCTGTGATGGCATCTGCCGGTTCTGTTTCCGGAAACGGTTGGTTGTCGGTGAGGAACCGGAAACGGTCAGGGATATCACCGACGGGCTTGATTATGTTCGTTCCCATCCGGAAATCACCAGTGTTCTCTTGACCGGTGGAGACCCCTTCACGCTTGAGACAAACCGTCTGGAGGCGATTTTGCACGAGCTTCGTGAGATCGAACATGTCGCCATCATCCGGATTGGTACCAAGATGCCGGCTTACAATCCTTACCGGTTCCTGAACGATCCCCATCTTACGGAGGTCCTGTCCCGGTACAGCTCGCCGGAAAAACAGATCTATATCCTGGCCCACTACAATCACCCGAGGGAGATGACCGATGTCTCGATGCAGGCCATTGGGCAACTGCACCGTTCGGGAGTCATCGTAGTCAACCAGACGCCGGTGTTAAACGAGGTCAACAGCGATCCGTTTGTTCTTACCCAGCTCTTCCGGAAGCTCTCGGCGGCCGGGGTCTCCCCCTACTATGTCTTTCAATGCCGGCCATCGATCGGGAACCAGCTCTTCCAGACTCCTGTTGAGCAGTCCTACGAGATCCTCCAGCAGACATGGCAGATGTGTTCGGATCTTGTCCGGCGGGCACGGTTTGTGATGTCACACGCAACCGGCAGGATAGAAGTTGTCGGAAAAACCGCCCAGCATATTTTCATGCGGTACCATTCGGCTGCCAACCGCGACTCCATTGGAAAGTTCCTTATCTTCCGCAGCGATCCCGCTGCGTTCTGGTTTGATGACTACCAGCACCTGCTCTCGGATTTTATACCCAAAACGAGCTGGTTGTTCTGATGTAAGACCCGAACATGAACATACGCCCGGGGTTTCATCCGGGAAAGGCGAAGCAGGATATTCAGCTCCCTCAGGTGCAATGGAGGATTTCCCCTCTGCAACGAAGGATAACCGCTATGGTCACTGAATGAAGAGCCGGCCAATGAAATAACTGACCGGTTACGACCGATTTTCTTTACGGGGAGATCCGGTAAAGGGAAATCCCTCACATCACCCTCAGAGAAACTGATTTTCGGGTGCTATTGGGGTATTTTAATCAGATAAATCCCCCGGTAAGTACTAATAATGCCGGCATTTCCTCCGGGGCTGATCACTCCTGTGACCGGCAGAAAAGTCATTTCTTCAGGAACATTTTTAGATAAGAGACGAGATACTGCTGGTACTCATGGACTATAACTTTTGGTTTTACCTGCTGAATTTCATCATAGGTATTGCATTTGGCTTCTTTCATCGCGGGAAGGAAGATTTTATGGGTATTCTCAGGAATGGGGCAATCGCCGGTCTTGTGCTGGGTATTGCCTTTGTGCTCATATCGAGGGTCTTTATTCTTGGAGGCTTAAGCCTTGGCCCGGGTTTCCTGGGAATATTTGATATTTTCATCATCATCATCATCTATGTGATCATCTTTATGGTGGGTGCCTTTATTGGCGACAAGCTCGAAAGCCTCCGGAAAAAGAAACGGACTGGCCGTAATCTCTAAAACCCTCCCACCGTTTTCTGTCCTGTCCGGATAGCAAAGGAAGCATCCCTCATTCGCATCGTACCGGCTACGTATTCCTTACCGGTGCAAACCAGCCCGATGAAGGAACACTTCAGCCTCCGGGAACCCTTCGGGAGTTCCATCTATAAACATCTGAAGATACTTCCCCCCACTATCCTCCCTTCGGGCCCGGAGCAGGATTTGCCGCGCAGAATGCCGGAATTTCCGCAACCTTTTTACCAAAGAGGCGCGATATTGCTGGTTATCAGGAGTAGTAGTATGTGGTTTGAACTGCTTATTCTCATCATTGGTATCGCATATGGGTTTTTCCATAAAGGGAAGGAAGATTTCTGGGGGCTCCTCAAGACCGGGGCGATCATCGGGATCGTTCTCGGGGTTATCTTCGGGCTCATTGCATTCTTCTTTGCCCCGGGACTCCTTGGCCTTGGTTTAGGTCTAGCCGGTGGCATCGGGATTTTTATCGGGATCATCATCCTTGTCATCATCTTCCTCGTCGGTGCATTCATCGGTGACTGGCTTGAAGGAATGCAGAAAAAGTAATTATTCCCGGAGGCTGCATTGCAGGCTCCGCATCTCTTTTTGATTAAGTACAACAAGAAAATCATACTCCTCCAGCGACTATAAAAACTCCCGCTCCATACAGGAACTGCAAAAGAGCGACCTGAAATGAAGATCCTTGCCATCCACGGGAGCCCCCGCACGATCCGCAGCACTACCCGGAGACTCGCCGGGCTCGTGCTCGAAGGTGCAGCGGAAGCCGGTTCGGAGACGGAAATGATCGACCTTGCGGATTATCGCATCACGCCCTGCACCGCCTGCGAGGCATGCTCGTTCACCGGCACCTGCGTCTTTGGTGACGATATCACGGCTCTTTTGTCGAGGATGCGGGAAGCAGACGCCATTATCTTTGGCTCGCCAGTGTATATCGACAACATCAGCGGCCAGATGAAGGTCTTCTTCGACCGGCTGGCAGATGCCATCCATTACCAGGTACTGGCGGGCAAATTCGGGTGTGCCGTCGCCACCACCCATGAATCCGGCGGGAATGACGCGGTTGCGTACCTGAACCACGTGCTCAATTATCTTGGAATTGTTTCGGTGGGAGGGCTGAGTGTTGCCACAGCCGGGAGGGCGGATGCTGTGGAGGAAGCCGGATCGGCTGCACGAGCCATCGGCAGGAACCTTGCAGATGCGGTCAGGAAAGGTTTTTCAGATCCGGCGCAGGAGGCGATCCTTGCCGACAACCGTTCGTATTTCCGGGCGATCGTCGAAGAGAACCGGGATTTCCGGAGCGATGAGTACGATCGGTGGGTGCGGATGGGATGGATCAGGTGATTATTGCCGGATCATGGCCGGAAGGGAGATTTCCTGACGCAACGCCAGGACAATCGCCGACGCAGTCTCTCACCAGGGACGCTGGGAGGAAGAACAGGATGATTCTTCACCAGTCATTCTATGCCAGGGATACTCTTACGGTTGCGGAGCACCTCCTCGGGCAGCAACTGGTGCATACAGATGGCGGGAACACGACGGCAGGAAGGATCGTCGAGACCGAAGCATACCTGCAACAGGATCCTGCCGCACACTCATTTCATGGCAAAACCGGGAGTAACAGTGTCCTCTTCGGTCCGCCCGGCCATGCACATATCTTTTTCATATACGGGAAGCACTGGTGCCTGAATGTTGTCACCGGGCAGGGAGATCGGAGGGGGGCGGTACTGCTACGGGCTCTTGAACCGGTCGATGGAATCCCGGTGATGCAGGAGCGACGCGGGACTACGGAGATACGTCTCCTCTGCAGCGGCCCGGGGCGGCTGACACAGGCTCTTGCGATAACCGGAGAGTTCAACGGGGCCCCTCTCTTCTCAGGGTACTCTCCTGATAATGTCCTCTGGCAGCCTGCCTGAATCCGGCGATTCGGCTGAGGCGGAGATCGTGAAGACGACCCGGATCGGAATCTCCAAAGCAAAGGACCAGCCGTACCGGTTCTACCTGAAGGGAAACCCGCATATCTCGCGACGATAATTCTCCCATTTCCGCCGGGTTCAGACTGGTGCGATTTCGCCCTTTTTGACCGGTTGACCTACTGCCTGAGAATCGTTCCAGCATTGCAAAGACTGCTTTGAAGCAGGGTTAGGACAGAAAGGATAAAACTGCCGGGGTGGCGACGATAAAGATGATGAAACTCCCGTGGTGACATTGCCAATGATGGACAGGTATCAGCCATATGTACTGCTCCATCATGAATTGTCAAAAAATGAGTTGAAGTATGAATCGCATGAACTTCGTGATACCCCCAGCGGGAATGCTTCCGGAGCATCCGGATACAAGAGATTATGCCAGATGAACGGTCTGGTATTATTAATTCATCCCCATGTACGGTGATACCTGTGAAAATTACCCGACTCTACAACGGACCGGATAATCATTCCTGTTTTGAGGACATCGATATCGATCTTGAGTCGAAGGGGCCCCTTGGATTATTCAGCGAGCCGGTCGGTGCAAAGGCGGTTTTTTTCCGGGAAATTCCCCCCGGATACATATATCCATGGCACAATGTTGTCTGCCGGGAATATGTGGTAACCATCGAGGGGCAGGCCGAGATAGAAGCAGGCAGTGGCGAGAAACGGATATTTGGCAGAGGGGATGTCCTCCTCGCTGAAGACCTGACCGGCAAAGGTCACCGGACACGGGGCATCGGCAGGAAACCCTGGCGGCAAATCTTTGTCACGCTGCCATAACCGTGCAGATGCATTTTTTCGTGAATCTTCACGAAAGGATACGGGCCTCCTTCCCAACCTTTAAAAAGGATTGCGGTGAAGTGCTTTCATTAAAATGCCGGGGATACAATGACTGCAGAAATCGTGATCATGAACAAAGAGGCGGTCGCACTTGCGGCAGACAGTGCCGTCAGTCTGGTAATCGGCCCGTCGGAAAGTCCGCAAAAGATATTTACGTCGGCAAATAAAATCTTCGGGCTTTCCGATAACCACGCCGTATCGCTCATGATCTATAATAATGCCAGTTTTCTGGGAATTCCGTGGGAACCTGTCCTCACCCGGTTCGAAGAATCCTTACGGACCGGTGCCCCTGCCGACTCTCGCCGGGTATGCCGACCGTTTCATCAGTTTTTTGAAGACTGAACAGGAATTGATCACGCCTGATATCGAAAAGCAGTATTTCACCTCGTTAATCTATACCTATTACCTTTCCTTCAGGACTCTCTTCCAGCAGCAGGCATCAGAGATGATCCGTGACCTTGGGGTCATCAACGAAGACCAGATAGGGGAGATTGTCGCCGAGAAGATCAATGGCTTTTATGCTGAAATCAGCAGCGCCGAATATGTCACCGGCGCAGATGCGTCCAGCATCAAGGCTCTCGTTACTGCCTATGACGAGATAACGAAAAAGGCGATAACCGATGTCTTCGAACAACTCCCCATTCCGGATCCAGCACGTGTCCAGCTCCAGGAGATTCCCTTCCTGTTTTTTCTGAAAGTTACCGGTATACAGGATCCGGCATCTCAGAATTTCTCCGGCATCGTAATCACCGGCTTTGGGGAAAAAGAGATCTTTCCATCGCTTATTACGTATTCTATTGACGGGAGGCTGTCGGGTATCCTGAAGTATACCGAAAGTGAGAACAGGAGGATTACACCGGAGTATGGTGCCTATGTCATTCCGTTCGCCCAACGGGAGATGGTCGATATCTTCATGTCCGGTGTGGACAGCCGGCTCGTCACCGCACTGGTGGAAAGCCTGGCAGAAATATTCAATGAATACCCGCAGGCAATCGTCGACAGTATTGAAACCATGGGCGAAGATGAGAAATCCAATCTGAAAAATCAGTTCCAGCCGAAAAGCGATGAACTTGTTGAACGGATCTCGACGTACCTGAACAATTATCGCCTTTCGAATAGCACACCCATTCTCAATGTGGTGATATCCCTCCCGAAAACCGAGCTTGCAGCGATGGCCGAATCCCTCGTGAACCTGACGTCCATGAAACGGAAGGTTTCCCTTCAGGCTGAAACCGTTGGCGGACCGGTAGATGTAGCGGTGATATCGAAACGGGACGGCTTTGTATGGATCAAGAAAAAACAGTATTTCCGGCAGGAACTGAACCCGCAACTGACCAATCGTAACTGAGGTGAATCAATCATGGAAAAAAAAGATGAGAAAGAAAAGAAGGTCTGCCATTCAGACAAGGAATTCGAGGAACTCTTCCTTCCCGGGTTAGCCAGGACCAAAAAAATGCAGCAGGCGATCAATGATCCCAAGAAGTTAAAGGAGCATCTGAAAGAAAACCTCCTGAAACACAGAAAGACAGATGAGCAAAAATAACGGGAAATTGTTGAGACAGCAAAAAAAAGCAGGAATCGGTAATTTATGCCGTACCTCAAGCCAGATAAGGACGGTTGCCGGTTTGCATATTATTTTGACAACAGACTCAAGGTGGCTGCTGTCACAGAATGGTTTGTTCTCTGATCTCCCGCACCTGCAGAGCGTAACCCGGTTGCGAATCTCATACCGTGTCCCATCCGCAGATTCGATCGGGATCCTGCCCCTCACCCATACCGGCCCCTTCCCGGCATTCTCCGGATACTCGATCAGTCCGACAGACGGTTCAAATTCCGGCTCTATCGCTTCATGAGTTTTTTTATCCCAGATAACCAGGCGGCCCGAAGGGCAGTTTCCCCCCTCGGTAATCGCCAGGAACCTTGCTTTCTTTTTATCTGATTGCCGGGTCAGCTTCCAGATCCCCCCGGCACGATCACAGAAACGGGCGGAAGCACACAGGTCAATAAAATCTGTCAGGGTGAGCGAGGGGCCGTTGATTCTTTCAGCGTTATCACAATATGGTTTCCTGTCAGCCGTTTCGGTCCCGTCAAAACCGGTTATTGTATGTATTCCATCGCAGAACGGCAGGGTTTTTGACTGTCCGCAGCGGCACAGGGAGTATTTTACCTGCGGGCGGTACTTCTCACCCTCGCGCCATTCACAGGAAAACCCGTCTTTGTCATTCGTAATAATCTGTTCTGCGAGAGGGATCCTGCCGGAAACAATATAGGGGCCATCTTTTGTTACGGTTATTTTCTGGTGTGTATCGGGTACGTTATCGGTCTTATTTTTTTTGCTTTTCATACCTGTCACATTTTTTTTAATTTCAGGAAAATGTCATCGTTTCCGGCTCACGGCAGTTCGCACAGACAAAAACCCTGGAAGCCCCATCATCCGGTGTCGGTAAGTATATGCTATGAGTCTAATCGACATCGTACTACATACCTTTATCGATAATAGGGTGAATGCCGGGGTAACGGTACTTTCCTTTGACAAAAAAGGACTCTGTAGAAATTATTTTTTGAAAATTTGAAGCCCCCCTTGCGCCATCCCTGCCCCCGTTGGGGGCGGGGGCGCATACGATTCCACTGTATTAACCGAGAAATCCCGATCTGGGTAATACAGCATTATCGCGACTGGGGCGCCACAGCGGCGGGGCGAAGCCCCTGGAGCGTCATCAGGAAGGAGGTTTTCTCCAGAGCCCAAAGAAGACCTGTTAACTATACGGGCACAGAGGGTCATCTGCCCAAAGGTCCCCGTAATGCGCATATGCCCGGATCCGGCAACCCCCTCCGCATAGGTCCTTGTATCCGCAGGAGCCACATTTCCCCGTGAGGAGACTCTTCTTCTGTCGGAATGCCCTGAGAACAGGATTTTCCGCATTGGTCCAAATCCTGCTGAATTTCTGCTCCCGCACATTCCCGATCCTGAACTCCTCCCGCTGCATAAACTGGCAGGGGTAGATAGTACCCGAGGGATCGACGTTTGCGACCCGGTCACCGGCACTGCACGAATCTCCGGTGCACCGGAGCAGGGTTAAGGCATTCTCAAATTCCCCGCTCCCGCTCTCTTTCAGCTTATTGAGGAGGCGAATCCCGTCCTGGGGGGCATCTACCGTGAGGAATTCAATCCCCTCTCCCTTTAATTCCTCCGCTCTCTGGAACAGGATGTCGAAAATGCGGGAAGATTCGTTCACGGTGATTTGTTTATCATACATTCCGCCTCCCCTTCCGCTCGGGACCAGCCAGTAGACGCAGAACCTTGGGACCTTTAATTCGTGGGCAAGATCGATCAGGGGGGCAACCTCATCGATATTGTCCTTCGTGACGGTAATCCTGATACCGGTCTTGATCCCGGCATCCCGGCAGTATTTCAGCGCCTGGACTGATGTATCAAAGCACCCGGGTTTATTCCTGATCGCGTCATGGGTCCCTCCGGTCGCTCCATCCAGTGAAACTCCCACGTATTCTATTCCGCTCTCCCTGATTCTTTCTGCGACCTTCCGGGTGATCAGCGTACCGTTGGTGCTCATCGCGGTGGTCAGACCGCATGCCTTTGCAAATTCCGCAAGTTCCCAGAAATCCGGTCTGACCAGCGGCTCCCCGCCGGAGAACATGAGAAGCGGGACCTTGATCGTCGCAAGATCTGCGATAAAAGCCTTTGCCTCCTCAGTCGACAATTCTCCCTGCGGCGATCTGTCTATGGCATCGGGACCTGCATCGATATAGCAATGCGTGCAGGACAGGTTGCATTTCCGGGTCATATTCCAGAAAACCACCGGCCGACGGGTTTCCGTAAACGCGAGAACCGGGCGGGGAACTTCGTGGGGCTCGACATACCGGTATTTGAGGGCAGTACCCACGGTTCCTGTACCGTTCAGCAGCTGGGTGATGCGGATCATGGGTTATCCCCGGAACAACATGTTGTTTGACTCATGGTACATCTCTTCTCATTCCTGAGGAATATTCTTAAGATCATGAATAATGCTCGTCCTCTTGAATTGTTTAGTGCTGAATATGACACGATAGTCGGTGATACCAATCAATTCAGAAAGTCGTTTCGTACAGGTTTCCACCGATTCGCGATCATATCCATGCAGGACGGTAAACAGGTTGTAATCCCACACTCCCGGGACCGTTCTTCGCTCGTAACAGTGGGTGACCTCATCATACGAGGATAATTTTTCTCCAGTCTCCCCCACCAGATCTTCCTCCACCTTCCATGCCACGACCGCATTGGCGACGATGCCGAGTTTCCTTTGATTGACGGAGCCGCCGATCCTTTTGATCACTCCGCGGTGGATCTGGCGTTCAAGTCGTGTCAGCACCTCACTTTGCTCTATTCCCAGTTGTTCTGATATTTTCCTGAAAGGTTCATCTACCACGGGTATGTCATTCTGGGTAATGCTCAGGATTGCCCGGTCGGTCTCGTCCATAGTTGCCGGGATGAGGTTAGGTTCTCCACGAGTTCTGGTGATACGAGCTCCGCTGGAAAATCTGAAGCGGACATCGGTTTTGAATACCCGTACGGTCCGGAGATCCAGGAGGTCGGGATACTCCTGCACCAGTTCTGTTGTTTCATTTCGTCTATTGTACCCGTTAATTCCTGCTCGTTTCCGGCGTTTACCGTAAACCACAGGTTAAACTCATGTTCACGCTGGTAGTTGTGAGTTACCCCCGGATATTCATTGATAACCGAAGCCGTGTCCCGAATCTTTTCTTCGGGCACTCTCATCGCAATCAGGGTTGAGCTCCCGGATCCGGTTTTTTGTTTATCAAGGATCGTATGGACCGATCGGATAACCCCACCGGTGGAAAGGCGTCGCACGCGATATACCACTTCTTCTTCAGACATCCCCAGCCTCGCCCCGCCCGCAACGCCAGGGTCGTTCCGTTACCGGGAACTCGTCCTGCAGCCACTGGAGGAGGGCCCGGTCTCTCTCATCCACCCGGACCGTTTCGTTCACCTGTCCTCACCTCCCGGGATGTACGGGCACCAGGGTTCCTCTGCCATATAATCCCCCCCGGTTCTCCGGGCTCATGCAGGCCGCTGCAGGTGTTCACGGGCCCGGTCATTCCATATGCCCGGGCACGGCAGCCCCCGCAGGCATCCCGGTACTCACATACGCCACACTTTCCTTTTAAGGAGTCAAAGTCGCGGAGTTTTTTCAGTACAGGGGAATTGAACCAGATGTCCTTAAAATCCGTATTGAGGATGTTCCCCAGGGTTACCGGGCAGATACGGACAAGGGGTCACGTCTCCGGTCGGATAGACCCGACAATAGCTCAGCCCGGCAATGCACCCGCGGCCCCATTCTTTCAGGTCATATCCCTTTGTTGATGCGATTCGGATAAACTGAGGGGCACACACCGGGCGGATACGTAGCGGGAGCCTGTCCTGGATCACGGTATCAAGGACACGGGAAATCAGGTCCTCATACCTATCCGGCGAGATATCCCCGATATTCGCGCCCCGCCCCGTTGGGACGAGGAAGAAAAGGTGAAAGGAGGACGCCCCGTGTTCCGCTGCCAGGTCGATTATACGGTTAATTTCTTCAAAATTCTGCGGTGTTACCGTGGTATTCACCTGGGCGCGTATTCCTGACCGGATACATGCGTCAATGCCCTGCATTGCCCGCACCCATGCGCCTGCCTGTCCTCTGAATGTGTCATGCAGTTCTGGTACATGCGAATCGATGCTTACGGCAACCGCTTTTACACCGGCCGATTTGAGTTTTTGGGCAACAGTATCATTGATGAGTGTTCCATTGGTCCCCATGGCCACGGTCAGTCCTTTTTCTGTTGCGTACCCGGCAAGCTCGCAGATATCGGGACGGAGCAGTGGCTCTCCACCGCTGAAGATAAGAAGCGGCCTGCTCACTTCGGCTATCTGGTCAATGAGCAGTTTTCCCTGGGCGGTCGTTAGTTCCTTTTTTCCTGCATTTCCTCCCGCACCGATGTAGCAATGCGGACACTGCAGGTTACAGCGGAGGGTCATGTTCCAGGAGATTACCCGGGGCAGGAACATGTTTTCCGTCACTTCAATATCACCCGGAACGTGACTTGCATGATTCTCATTCGGAGTCCTGGCAATATTTGTCGTAGCGAAGCTCTTTTTGCATCACTTGGGAATACCTGGGCCATTGCGATACCTGTTATGAATATACTTCCATTGTTGTATGCATATTCAAATTGTTCGAGTACTTGTGGATAGGGATGCACGTTTCCGTATTGACTCATCGGACAGGAACATTTTTTTATGTGCCGTGCTATGAAAGACTATGGCTCCTTATTCCAGATTTATATTCTGGTCGTGTGTACCATCATGCTGATCCTTGCTGGCTTATGTGCGGGTTGTACTTCCAATCCGAGTCCGGTGACAACCCCGACGCCAACAACTCCGGCATCGACCACCCAGGTGGGGACAACCCCGGCGGTTACAACGATGGTGGTGACAACCCCAGTCTTCCGGTGGGTCGAGCGCGATCACCATCAAAAACTTCGCTTTTACCCCCGCAACCGTGACAATCAAGACAGGAACGACCGTCATCTGGACAAACCAGGATGGCCCGGCCCACCAGATCGCTTCCGACTCAGGCTCTCCGGTCTCATTCTCATCCAGTTCGCTGTCAACCGGTGCATCGTACCAGTTTACGTTTACCAATCCAGGCACATACCCCTATCACTGTGCAATTCATCCCTCCATGACAGGTACAATTGTTGTGCAGTCCTGATCCAACCATTTTTTTTAAATTTTTTAATCCTTTTAACAGATTATCAAATATTCCCTCATCAACAAGCAGGGAGATCAGAAAAGGTGAGCTGGTGGCCTGGGGTGCTTTGCCTCCTGACTTGGGTCTCTGACAAGGATCAGCGGGAACAAAATTTGTTACACTTTTTCCGGGTTTTTTTCGCAGGGATCACTTTTTCGGGTATTCCTTCGTGAATTGAATGCTGACCACAAGGCATTCAACCACCCATGAATCATATCGGATACCGCATGACCGTTCCCGGAAAAACCCGACGCAGGCTGCTACTGCCATGACCCGCGGGAGGAAACCAGTAGCAGCGATTAACGAGGCAAAAGGATTTGCCGAACGTATGGGTTACCGCTGGCAGGTGAACCCGGATACGGATCTCCTGTATGATCTCCTCATCTTCAAGCCTGCATCCATCCGGCTCGTGAAGGTCAGGCAGACGCGGTACCGGATCGATCCGGAATCGTTCTACGAAGATCTTTTCCCGGACGATCTCCGTGGTTTACGCGATCTGCCATTCCCCGCATTTGTTCTCCGTGAGCTCTGGCTCCGTACCCAGCATGAACGGATCTGGAGAAGGCTCCTCGTCCACGAATTATCAGTCGGCGAGCTGGAATGGTGGGGACCGGACGGGTACAAGAACCCGCACGCGAGGTGAGAACCTGTTTTCAGAGGGTGCTACGGTGTATATTGCGGAACCTGAGAGATCTAATCCCCGTAAAATGCCCGGTTTGGCAAACGGACGAAGAATTGGCATATCGAAAAATACCAGGAAAATCTCCATAGGAACCAGTGCCAACCCCTGACAGGATTCTTTGTTTAAATCGTTATTTTTCGGAAAAAATCGTTTTACAAATCCAGGAAAAATCCGTGCAATTTAGCGGGCTTTAACCGGTCCTGGAAAAAAATGCAATGGGTAACTTTCCTGAGGCATTTTCCTGCCACCGGTGCCCACCAGGGCCCTGAAAACGAGGGATCAAAAAATCAGGGTTTTAAATAGATATTTCAGGAAACGGGGCGATTTAATAGGACTTTTTAACAATTACGGTAATACCAAACCTTATCCTCATATCTCCAGATGTCCTTTATCCTGATCAGGAGCCACTTCTATTTTAAAATAATAAAAAGATTTAGTGAATTTTTCGTCGTGTGGCTTTGAACATTAAAAGTCAACCATGAAGACTGAATGGGCAGATCATTTATTTTTAATAATATGACTCTCTTTTGAAAAAATCGCAATGATATATTCTCTACGATTTCCTCTTCCCGGCTTTTGAATAACATGCACAGATTCCCGCTACAATTACAAGACTCAGAAATGGGGAGATCGGACTCAACGCAGCACGAGCTGAAGTACCTGAAACGGCTGGGTTCGACGTTGATGATAGAACCGCTGGCGCAACACCGGTTTGATTTGGACCTGTCGTCAGAAGCGGCATATACCAGACATCCCCAGCATGAGGGAAACCTCCGAGAACCCAGATCTTGTTCTGGAACGACACAACGCCCATCCCATACCGGGGACTGAATCCTGCATGTTCCGTTTCCAGTGTCCAGTTGTTACCATCGATTGAAGACCAGACAGAATTAAAATAAAAAAAATTTTCCGGATGAGCAAACATCTCTGGTGTTCCTCTATTACCAGGATTACCACCACCAACGATCCAAAATTTGTTATCAAATACAATCATTGGTATATATTCCATGATTCTGAATGACGCATTTTCATTTACCAGGGTCCAGTTTTTACCATTTGAAGTAGACCATATTTCATTTGATCCAAACCTCTCCTTGCTGATAGCCACATCAATGATGAAAATGTGATTGTCAAATACAGCACCACTCAAAATAAAACCTGGAGATCGACTGAAACCAGCATTATCCGTAATTAAAGTCCAGTTACTTCCGTCAGAAGACGACCATACGTCGTTTACCAGATTGGATAGATAATCTTTGCCACCTATCACCCAGAGTTTATTGTCGAATACAACAACAACTGGATTACTTCGCGGACTGAAACCAGCATTGGAAATTACCAGACTCCAGTTACTTCCATCTGATGAAGACCATATATCATTTCGTAGAGAATTCGCATCAATCCCTCCGATCACCCAAATTTTATCTTTAAATACCGCAACCCGAGGGTCGGTTCTCTGACTAAAACTTGCATTTGCAGTAAGTTCGGTCCAGTTTGTTCCGTCAGTGGTCGACCAGACATCGTTATTCATGGCATAAGACTTGAGATCGGGAGTTTGAGGTCCGGTATTTTGACCACCAATTACAAAGATCTGATCATGGAATACCGTCGAACCGTAGTCTGCTCGTGGACCGAAAGGTGGAACCATGCTAGCCTGTGTCCAGTTCCCATAACGGAAGGTATCCGCATGAACCGGTCCGACGAGGATAATGCAGAAAATAATAATGAGAATTATCTGTTTCATAAAAACTCTCGAACTACTCTCGAACTATAATGAATTTTTATCTCCATAAATTTTGGCTCGGCAGAATTCCTAAATAACGAGTCTAATACTATGGAAGGAATTTTCACCCCCCAATCGTTGTTGATACATCGCCTCTTTAATTCTGATTAAAAATAATCTTCAAGAATGGTCGACTTTTTTTTTCAAACCCCCCATCATACAATCCCAGGTCTCAAAGAATTTTCATTATTCAACCGTCACGTTCATCGGCATCGTCTGGTGCCCGGAAGGACCGGTATCGTTGCATTCAATAGACAGGTCATTCTTTAATCCACTGATAGTAATGCTAACAGGATATCTACCTGGATCCAGAGAGGGATCGGCAGTAATCTGTATGGTTGAGGGAAATTCAAGGTGGTGTTTTGCAATAAATACTTGGGGATAAATGGTAACATTCAGCGGTGTTTGAGAGGGAATATATTTGATCTCTCTGATACCCGCATCGGGAGCGCCTAGGAAGGTCATATTTACTTTTCCCATTTCTCCCCGTTTTATTGTAATTGAACATTTTTCAACGATGATTCTGTCAAAATTAAATGGTCCCGAATGAAAGGACGTCAGGATGATGAAATCAGACCCAAAATTAGTGCTGTTATCTGATAAACTGGCATCCACACGCAAACCCGCCGGGTACATCTCGCCTCCCAGTGTAGCATTAACAGGTTCAAAAAAATCTCCTGGCAGGTACCTTGTGTTGAGAAAAACCCGGGATTTGTATATATGATTGGGTTCCGCAATAAATCTTGACGGTTCAATGGAGAGGAGGTTCCCGTCAACAGGATAGGTTTTATTAAGGTACGAAAGATTCATTGAATATTTTACTTCACCCGGTCCCCACTCTTGCTGTAAAAGGTATATTCCGCTTCGAATGTGCTATCCGGATCTATAGCGACAGCAGTATCTTTTTCAAATCCTCCAATCGGAGCGGTATAGATTGAAGGTAGGGGCAAAGAGGTATTTTTGGGAGGTGATTGAGAGACGCACCCTGAGGTTATCAGGATGACAATACAGACGAGAATAATCATCAATCTTGTTGGTTGAATCATTATTGAATCTTCAATCGCAATAAGTAAAGTATTACCCCTATCACATAAACAAATTGGAAAAATAAATTCTTAAACTATTCAACCGTCACATTTACGCCAAACATTTTTTCCCGCTGGTATACTTTGCATTTATCACAAAAGATCGTGATGTCATTCACTCCACCTTGGAGGGTAAAATTCACAGGATAATATCCTGAAGCAAGGTGGGAATCAGCGGTTATAGTAACAGTGACGGGATATCTGAAGTCATGCTTACCAATAAAACGTGAGGGTATGATCGTAACATTCAATGGAGTGTCTGAAAAATAATATGAAATTTCAGAAGGACTTGTATACCAATCCGGTGAATAAATGATAGTAAAATTTTTAGTCTCTCCTTTTTTCAAGGATACAAAACCATTTTTAACATCTATAAAATTAAAGGGTGGATGAGGCTTATCATAAAAAGATTTTAGATAAATATAATCGTTAGAGAACTGTGAATCTCTCCCATTCAAACTGACGTTGACATATAGAGTATAAGGAGGAGCCAAAACACTAATATTCGGGTTTAACCAGTCAGGTTGGGGTATAAAGAAATCTTTTGGGATGGAACTTGTATTCATGTAAACTTTTGACGTATAAACATGGTTTGGTTCTGCCGTAAATGTTGAGGGTTCTACGTACATTAAAGAACTATCATTTGAGATCTGACCTTTATATCTACTGAATACCGAATATTTTACCTCACCACTCCAGTTCCTGCTATAAAATACATAGTCTGCTTCGAAGGTAGTATTCGGATCCTGGATTGTATATTTTTCAAGATGTAAAAATCCTCCTATCGGTGCTACATAAATATCAGAGAGGGTGGAAGTGACATTTTGGGTGGGGAGTTGCGTGACGCACCCTGATGTTACCAGGAAGACAATACAGATGATAATAATCATCAATCTTGTTGGTTGACTCATAGCAGTCTTTCTAATAATCTTCAATTGCAATAAGTAAAGTATTACCCCTGTCTCATAAACAAATTGGAAAAATAAATTCTTAAATTATTCAACAGTCACATTTACAAAAAACATTTGTTCGAAGTCTGAGGCCTTGCAATCCTTGCAATAAATTCGGATCCCGTTAACTCCTCCTTGTTGGGTAAAACTCACGGGATACAGTCCTGAAGCAAGATGCGAATCAGCGGTAATATTGACAATGACTGGATATATGAAGTTATGTGTAGCAATAAAATGAGAGGGTGTTATTGTAACGTTTAAGGGAGTCTTTGAAAAAGAATACGAGATTTCTCCCGGGCCTGTATGCCAATTCGGCGAATAATTAAAAGTGAAATTTTTTGTCTCTCCTTTTTTCAAGGATACATGAACCTTTTTCAACATCTAAATAATTAAAGAGCGGAAAAGGCTTATCATAATAAGATTGCAATCGAAGATTGTCGTTACAGAACAGTGAATCAGAACCATCCAAACTAACGTTGAAATACAGGAAATAGGAAGAATATAAAAAAGCATAATTCGGGTCTGCCCAGACAGGTTGGGTTATAAAGAAATCTTTGGAAAGGGTGCTTGAATTAAAATAAACTTTTGATGTATATATGTGATCAGGCTCTGCTGTAAATGTTGAAGGTTCCACATACAATACCGAACTGTCATTTACGATCTGATCTTTGTATTTACCGAATATCGAATATTTTACTACGCCACTCCAGTTCCTGCTATAAAATACATAGTCCGACTCGAAGGTAGTATTTGGATCTTGTATTGTATTTTTTTCAGGATGCACAAATCCGCCTGTAGGAGCTGAATAAATATCAGAGAGTGTTGAATTACCATTTTTAGGAAGTGGTTGCGTTATACATCCTGAGGTAACAAGGAAGACTATACAGACAAGAATAATTAATATCGATTGTCGAATCATTATTGGAAATTATTTTTTTATATTATGTATATTCTACTAACTTGATATTGCGCCGTAATATAATCCGATGTGATTTTTATCTTTCTGAATTTTATGCCGTAAATCCTTTCCGAATTTCTTCTGGGAAAACCGGGATGGCAATACAGAACCGTGTCAGAATCAGACCGGATCGGTTGGGATACAAATAATATTGTTTTGGATAGAAAAAATAAGAATATCGGGAAAAAAATTATCATTTTTTTACAAAATTACACACTGTCAGCCGTGTATGGTTAAAAAAAACCTCATCAAAAACGGGCCTGAAGGGATTTGAACCCTTGACCTGCGGATTAAGAGTCCGCCGCTATGCCGAACTAAGTTACAGACCCAGCCAGTTAGACCTAATAATGTGGTCGATGATGCCGAATAAATGTTTTGGCGATAGTCATTTTGGAATCCCTTAATACGCTGGAGTGGTACATCTTTGAGTAACATGCCACAGGAAGCCCCGTCCGAGCAGCCGGGACCGATAAAATACTGTATCTTCGGGTGCGGGACCAACGGTTACAACATCATTCTCGAACTTGCCAAGGAGAATGAGCGTGTCATCATCGTTGACAAGGATGATACGAGAGTCCGAAACCTCCGTGACCAGAAGTACGACGCGTACCTGCGGGACATCACCTCCCCGGAGATGCTGGCCGGACTCCCGGTCTTCGAGATCGCCTTTATCATGACCGGTGACGGGGAAGCCAATCTTGCCGCCGTAATCGCCATAAAGAAGAGATATCCTGCAGTTCAGGTGGTCGCCCGTTCGATCGATCCGGTGAACGGGCAGAAACTTACGGCTGCCGGGGCAGACCTGGTTCTCTACCCGCAGGAAGTCGTGGCACGGTCGGCGATCCTCCAGATCAGGAAGCAGCATTCGAGCCGGATCTCCCAGAGGCTCTTCACCCTCCTCGCCGGCTGGGAGGGCACGCTGGGTATTATCACCCACAAGAACCCGGACCCGGACGCGATCTCGTCTGCCATGGCACTTGCAGAGATAGCAAAACATGCCAACCCGAAAACCCTCTCCACCCGGATCTTCTACGAAGGCAACATCGGGCACCAGGAGAACCGCACGTTTGTCAACCTCCTCGACATCAAGATGGAGCACCTGACCCCCGAGGCGCTCCAGAAATGCACCTACCTTGCGCTCGTCGACTGTTCGGGGCCCGGGGCAAACAACGATGTCCCCCCGCAGACAAAGATCAATATCGTTATCGACCATCACAAGGACGGGCGGCACACGGCGACCCAGAGCACGTTCGTCGATATCCGCCCGGGCGTGGGTGCGACCGCCAGCATCCTGACCCAGTACCTGCAGGAGCTCGATGTGCCGGTCGACAAGCGGGTAGCAACGGCACTTCTCTACGGTATCCGGACCGATACCAAGGAGTTCAAGCGAAATGTGACCTCGCAGGATCTCAATTACGCGGGATTCCTCCTTCCCCTCACGGATGCCGATCTGCTCGACAAGATCATGTCTCCTTCGATGTCGCAGGAGACGCTCGATGTCATCGGGACCGCGATCACACGGCGGAAAATCCAGAGCGGGTACCTCTTTGCCAATGTGGGGTACGTGATGAACCGTGATGCACTCCCGCAGGCTGCGGATATCCTCATCACGCTCGAGGGGGTGAACACGGCGCTGGTCTATGGCATCACCGACAATGCGATCGTCATCTCGGCACGCAACCGTGATATCAGGTTACATGTGGGGAATGCCCTGTCGGAAGCATTCGGGGAGATGGGGGATGCCGGAGGCCATCCGAATATGGCGGCTGCGACGCTCCCCCTGCACTACTTCGGCAAGGTGGAGAACAAAGCCCAGCTGCTCGAGTTTGTCATTGAGCCTATCCTGAAGAAGTTCAGGAACCTCGTCGGGCTGGAGAACGAAGTAAAAAAGAATGGTTCCTAGTGCCCGGCGGACGGGGGAAAAAGGAATTCTCTCAAAATTGGCGGGAGATGCCATGTGGCGGAGCACATGGTTTGATACCACTTCCAGGACAAGCCCGGAGAGAACTGCGGACCTGGAACACGGGCAGTTATCCCTGTGACCGGATATCGCAGGATAATAATTTCTGAGGTCGGGTATGGACTTTGAAGCATGGGAACCCTGGTACCACGAGATCCTCGAATATTTCGGGTTTTCCCGGGCACAGGATGAAGAAGCGGCACAACTGCTTGAGACCCTCCTATCCCGCGATGATCTCCCAGCCCTCGCAGACCTCATCAGTGGCAGCGAAGTCACGGTCTGCGGGAATGCTCCCTGCCTGAAGGATGAGCTCTCAAAGATACGGGGCGTTGTCTGTGCAGCGGATGCAGCAGCGGATGTGCTCGACGAACACGATATCCGCCCGGATGTGGTCTTTACCGATCTGGACGGCGCATCCGATCGCCTTCTCGACATGAACGAATCAGGCACGATCGTGGTCGTCCATGCCCACGGGGATAACATGTCCCTGCTCCGGTACTGGGTGCCGCGGTTCAGAGGGCCGCTCGTGGGTACCACGCAGAGCGTCCCGCTTGCGCATGTCCATAACTTGGGGGGATTTTCCGATGGTGACCGTGCAGTCTTTGCTGCCGACGAACTCGGCGCCGGGCATATCACCCTCATCGGTTTTGACCTTGACGACGAGAACGTGGACCCGGTGAAACGGGGCAAACTCTTCTGGGCGCGAAAACTCCTCGCGGCGATCGGGTATGCCTGCTGACGCTTATATTCTCGACGGGTACGTGGATGAACCTGCGTGTCTCGGGGTCCCTCCCTATATCTCGCCCTATATCCGCACGATTGCCGGTGCACTGACCGCCCATGGTTTCACGGTGCGGTACCTGACCATCGACCAGCTCCCGCAAGGATCCGGCGTATATCAACAGGATGGACGCTGCGGCACTGTTGATCCTGATCGCCGGCGTAACCGTACCGGGAAAATATCTCGGGGGCACCCCCGCGACCCTCAATGAGATCGAACAGGTCGGGCATATGCTACGGGGTCCGAAGAAGCTCATCGGGGGGCCGATAGGCTTCGGGTACTCCCCGGAGGGTGGGCGGCGTGCAGTCCGGCAGGTCATCTCGGGTTTCGATCTTCTCCTCGCGGGTGAGCCGGCGGTTGCCCTCGACAACTATCTCAATGGCGGCGACCCGGCCGGCATCCTCGATTATCACCGTACCGATCCCTGGAGTGTCGCCGGGAGCGGGATCATCGGACAACACCCGGATTACCCGTACGTGATGTGCGAACTGGAGACCGCCCGGGGATGTTCGCACGGGGCATCGGGCGGCTGTTCGTTCTGCACCGAGCCATTCTACGGGAGCCCGAAGTATCGCAGCACAGAAGGTATCGCCGCTGAAGTTGCTGCCCTGTATGCCCACGGAGCGAGGCACTTCCGGGTCGGACGGCAGCCGGACATTCTTGCTTACGGTGCAGGAGTCGGGGAGTACCCGGCACCCCGCCCGGATCTCATCGAGCATCTCTTTGCCTCGATCCGGGCCGCGGCTCCTGACCTGAAAACCCTGCATATCGATAACACGAACCCGGCGACGATAGCACGGCATGAAGAAGAGAGCCGGGAGGCGCTGCGGGCGATCATCCGGCATCACACGCCCGGGGATGTCGCCGCGTTTGGCATGGAGACTGCAGATCCGGCGGTTGTTGCAGCCAACAACCTGAAGGCCCAGTCCGGGGATGTCTTCCGGGCGATCCGGATTGTGAATGAGGAAGGAGGCCGCCGACAGGACGGTATCCCCGGACTGCTCCCCGGGCTCAATTTTGTCTGTGGCCTGGCCGGTGAGACCGGGGAGACCTATGCACTCAACGAAGAGTTCCTGGTCCGGGTCCGCGATGCCGGGCTGTTGGTACGACGGGTAAACATCCGTCAGGTGATGCCCTTTGAAGGTACGCCCGCCTACACAGACAACACGCTCGGAAGATACGATCGTCGGTTCCGGGCATTCAAGGAGTTCGTGCGGCAGAATTTTGATCTCCCGATGCTTCAGAGGGTATACCCCATCGGCACGGTGCTTCGTGACGTCCGCATCGAAGTCTCCGGTGCCCTTTCGTTCGGGCGACAGATGGGTTCCTACCCGATCCTGGTGGGAATTCCCGTCTGTCTTCCGGTGAGGAGCATAACCGATACCGTTGTCGTCGACTGGGGTATGAGATCCGTGACAGCTCTTCCGGTGCCGGTCGCGATTAACACGCTCCCCGCCGCCGCGATAAAATGGCTCCCGGGTGTCGGGAAGAAACGAGTGGCGGCTGTTCTCGCCAAACGCCCGTTTAAAAATGTGGAGATGTTCCGGAACATAGCGGGGAGTTCGGTGCTCGACCCGCTGCTGGAGTTCTAGATCTGTTTTAATTCAGTTACTTTGATGATGTCCGTCCGGGTGACGATCCCAAGGATCTTCCCGTCCTGTACTACCGGGATCCTGCCAAAGTTGCGGGCAGACATGATCTTTAATGCTTCCATCACCGGTGCGTTCGGCGGCAGCGTGACCGGGTCGTTTGTCATGATATCGCGCACCTGCATCGCCTCGCGATCGATCGACTGCATCCGGTTTACATCCGCGAGCGTAACCATGCCGATGAGGGAATCCCGGTCGACGACCGGAAACCCGAGATGCTTGCTCGAGTACATCATGGTGATCACCTGGCTGACGGGGAGCGTTGGCGCCACGGTTGTCACCGGGCTGCTCATCATGTCACCGACGGTCACGTTCTGCAGGAGGTAACTGTATTTGACGGCGGTGGACTCTGAACTTGCCCCGATATAGATAAAGAGCGCGATCAGGATCAGGAACGGGTTGAAAAAGAACAGCCCGATGAGACCAAAGACAATGGCAAAGCCCTTGCCGATATCTGCGGCGATCTTTGTCGCCCGGTGAAGAGGCATCCTTTTTGCCAGCCATGCCCGGAGCACCCTCCCTCCGTCCATCGGGAATGCGGGGAGGAGGTTGAAGGCAAAAAGGATGATGTTGAGGAGGCCGAGGTAGCCGAAGATGAAGACGAGCACCCCCGCACTCGCTGCCGTGGATATGAACACCGGGATCGCATACATTATCGCGACCAGGACAAGACCTACCAGGAGGCTCGTCAGAGGCCCCACCAGTGCCATGGGCAGTTCGGCCTTCGGGTCCGGAACTCCCTCATCCATGCTTGCGATGCCCCCGAAGATCATAAGGGTGATGCTGTTGATCTTGATCCCCTTCCTGCGGGCGACGATGGAATGGGCGAGCTCATGGACGAGGACACCGGCAAAGAGCCCGAGGGCGACAATCGCGCCGATAAGGTACGGGATGAGCCCGGAAGTGAGAAGGGAGGAATCGATCGGGACGGCAAATACCGATGTGATAGCATCGATGTTATTTTTGATTTCGCTGCCGATGATCCAGGCAAAGAGGGGAATGACCAGGATAAACGTATAGTGGATCAGGATTGGAATCCCAAAAATGCGGCCGATACGATAAGACCCGTCCATAACAAAGGATTATCTTTTTAACTCTTAAGTATATACTTTCATCTGATAACGATGGAAACCCAGATTACGGAGTTGTTCGGGCTTCAGATCTATACGGACAAGGGCATGTTTGTCGGCGAAGTCGAAGATGTTCTCATCGATGTGGATCAGAAGAAGATAGATTCGATAGTCGTCGGCAAGGTCAACGACCAGCTCTTCGAGCTGAAAAATTATAAAGGCCTCAAGATCCCCTACCGCATCATCAGCGCAATTGACGATATCGTCCTGATCCGTCACCTGCCGGGAGCGTTCTCCGGCGGCAGCACGGAAGAGAGTTAAGCCCGTTGTGCTGCGGGAGAATCCCCATATTTTCTTTGCTCCCGCAGGGTTGTCTGTATGGAAAACCGGGAAATATTTTCAACGATCACTGCCATCCCTCCTGTTTTTGTCAGGCTCGACGGTCGTGCCTTTCACCGTCTTGCCGGGATGCTTTCCCTGAAAAAACCGTTTGACGTACGGTTCAACGACGCGATGGTACAGGTCTGCACCGCACTCATCGCTGACAGCGGGCTCAATCCTGAATTCGGCTTCACCTTCTCCGACGAGATCAGCCTTTATTTTACCCGGCTTCCCTTCAACGGGAGGGTGGAGAAGATCGACTCGGTGACCGCCTCCTTTGCCGCAAGCGTCCTCACCCTGGCTCTGGAGACAGACGCCCCGCTCTCGTTCGATGCACGGGTCATTCCGGCAACGCAGGAATTTGCCGTCGAATACCTGACCGGCCGCCAGAATGAGGCCTGGAGAAATCACCTGAACGGCTACTGCCAGCAGGCATTGATCGGGGAAGGAATGCACCCGAAAAAAGCAGCAGACCGGCTCAGGGGGTTGCCGGCAAAGGATCTCCACGAGATGATGCATACTCGGGGCTTCAACCTTGCCACGACCCCGGCCTGGCAGCGCCGGGGCGTGCTGGTCTACAAGAAGATCACCGAGAAGGAAGGCTATAACCCGATCACCCGGGAGCATGTGGTGGCAGAGCGGAGTGCGGTCACCGTTGAACGCGAGCTCCCGCTCTTCACCAGTCCGGAAGGAAAGGGGTTCCTGGAAAAACTCGTGGCGGCCACCTGAGAACAGGATCGGATCTTTTTTTCACAAGGCCATTGATAAATTTGAATGAATTATACATCTGTAAACGGTTGGATTCAGCCTCCGGCCGTTTTTCAATTCGGGCAACCAGGTCTCTTTGTCCCGGGGAACTTCCTCAAAACACCTGCTCATTTCAAAATCATAAAGCACGACATTCACCATTCGTTTCTGCAAACAGGAAAAATAATGTCCTTCGATCCAAACGGGCGACTGAGCCCCCTGTCACTATCGGATGGAATAAAATACCCCCTTGTTTATATCTGTTAACAGAGCAGGACTGATTTCTATAGACGAAGATTCCGGGGTGACAGGATCCGGCATACCCGCCGGATCAGAGGGGCCGGTCCTTAAACGGATAACCACAGCGGCCGGTCTCATCACCGCCGCGATTGGCGTTATCGGCCTTATCGGTCTCGCGTCCGGAGTTATCGCCTTCACGAGCATTTTGCCGGGATACAAATCAATCGCAGTATCCGCGGCAGTTATATGGATCTTCCTCGGCCTTGTCCTTGTTCTCTCTGCGACACGACCTCATTCGGGGAAGCTGGTGCTCGCGGTCCGGATCGTCCTTGCCGGTATCGCGATCATCGAGGCGATCGAACTCATGTTCAGCCTTATCGGGAGCCATTCGGTCGTAGAGATCCTTTCGGTCAGGGTCGGGAGCGCACTCCTCGGGAACCCGACCACGCCCATTTCACCGGCTGCTTCTGCGTTGATCATCCCTGGAGCGATCGCGCTTCTTCTTCTCCTTTCCCCCGGTGCCAGGAAAAAATGGAACCAGCAGGTACGGGATGCAGGGGGGATTGCCGGCCTAGCAATCGCGCTCGTAGCATTCACGTTCGTCCTGAGCTACATGTACGGGGCCCCGTTGCTGAATAACACAGCACTCATCCCCATGGCCCTCATGTCGGCACTTGCCGGACTTTTCACTGGTTTAGGGCTCGTCGCAGCCGCAGGTAATGCAGCGATCCCGCTGAAATACTTCACCGGCAGGTCGACACGAGCCCGGCTCCTTCGGGTATTCGTCCCTCTCGTTATCATCCTTACGCTCGTGCAGGACATTCTTTTTATAGCTATCGCGGATGTGTTCCGAATTCAGGATGCGCTCATCCTCTCGGTCTGCATCGTCATATTCAGCTTTGTAACGTCCTGGGTCATCGCACGGTTTTCGGGCAGGATCGGCAGGGACCTCGAACTTGCGGAGGATTCCCTCAAACAAAAAAATGAGGACCTTGGCGCCATGAACGAGGAGCTAACAGCGATCACCGAGGAACTGCGGCAGAGTAATGACGAACTGATCCGGAACGAGAAGGCGTTGAGGGAGAGCCAGCAGCGGAATACCTTCCTTGCTGATATCCTCGACAAGTCGGCCCAGCCGTTTGGGGTTGGCTACCCGGACGGGAAACTGGGGATCGTCAACAAGGCATTCGAGGATCTCACCGGGTATTCAGCAGACGAGCTGAGAGGTATAGACTGGGTCGGGGTTCTGACACCTCCGGAATGGCAGGAGGTGGAACGGCAACGTCTCGCCGAGCTCAACCGCACCGGCAAGCCGGTCTTGTACGCGAAGGAGTATGTCCGGAAGGACGGCAAACGGGTCCCCATTGAACTCCTCGTCCATCTCGTTGCAAACGAAGATGGCAGTCCTCTGTACTACTATTCGTTCATTACCGATATCACCGCCCGGAAACAAGCCGAACACAAAATCGAGAGCTTACTTTCCGATGTCAGGACCGAGAGAGATCGGCTGTCTGCACTTATCAACAGCATTAGTGACGAGATCTGGTTTGCCGATACCGAAAAAAGATTCACCCTCACAAATCCGTCGGCCCTCCGGGAATTCGGAGGAGAGTATAGTGACAATATCGATGTAGAAGAAATGGCTGCGGGTCTTGAGGTATTCCGCCCGGATGGCAGCCCCCGCCCGGCGGAAGAGGCGCCGCCGCTGCGAGCCCTTACAGGAGAGGTCGTGAAGAACCAGGAAGAGATCGTCCGGACTCCGGTTCAGGGGGAGTTACGGTATCGCCAGGTTACTTCTACCCCGGTCCGGGATATACAGGGGATCATTATCGGGTCTGTTTCCGTCGTCCGGGACATCACCGAGAGCAGGAAAGCGGAGGAGGAAATCCTCAATAAAAACGAGGAACTTAACGCGCTCAATGAGGAGCTGACAGCCACACAGGAGGAGCTGGTCCAGAAAATCAAAGAAATCACCAAAGCGGGTGTGGCTCTTCGGGAGGCACAAACGCGGACCGCAACCGTCCTGGAAGGTATCGCCGACACGTTCTATTCGCTGGATGACCAGTGGCGATTTACCCTCGTTAATGCGGCGGCTGAGAAGGCTCCTTTTGGAAGGCCTGCCGCCGAATTGCTCGGCAGGGTCATATGGGAGTGTACCCGGCCTTGGTGGGCACCCGCATCTACCAGCATTACATCAACGCTGTGGAAACGCACTCCCTGGAGCATTATGTGGCGCAGTCTCCGCTGAATAAGCGATGGTACGAAGTGTTCATGCAGGGACTGAAGGGAGGGCTCGATGTCTACATGCGGGATATCACCGAGCTTAAAAGAGGAGAAGAAGAACTGCTCCGCAGGAACGAGGATCTCATCGCAGCAAACGAGGAGATCATGGCGACCCAGGAAGAACTGCAGCAGTCCAATGACGAGCTACTCGAATCCGAGCAGGAGTTACGAAAAACAAGCCGGTATCTCGATAACCTGATCAATTATGCCAATGCCCCGATTGTTGTCTGGGACCCGCACTTTGTGATCACCCGGTTCAACCATTCCTTCGAAGAACTGACCGGGAAGGACCGCGAGGGAAATCATCGGTCAGAGACTTGAGGTGCTCTTCCCGCCGCGATATCTGGACGCTTCGATGGATATTATCAGGAAGACCATGTACGGGGAGCGGCTGAAGGTTGTCGAAATTCCCATCCTCAATCGCCGAGGAGAGATCAGGATTGTCCTCTGGAACTCCGCGACTCTTTTTGAGGCTGACGGAACAACCATCCAGTCTACCATTGCACAGGGCAATGATATCACCGAACGAAAGATGACCGAAGCTGAACTTGAAGAAAGAAACGAGGAACTCAACAGCGCAATTGAAGAACTTACCCGCCAGGGCTACGAGCTCAATGAAGCCCTTAGGGAAAAGGAAGTCCTGCTCAGCGAGGTCCATCACCGGGTGAAAAACAACCTGACCGCATTCATCTCGCTGCTCAGCCTGGAAAGTACGTACGACGACTCGCCGGCCGGCCTCGCACTGAAAAAAGATCTCCAGAACCGGGCGCGATCTATGGCGCTTATCCACGAGACCCTGTACAGGACGAAAAAATATTCCCGGGTCGATATGGATGTGTACCTGTCCACGCTGGTCGGGCAAATCGTCAGTTCCTACGAATCGGCAAAATCGGTAAAAACGGTCGTTAATGCCCACGGGATAACGCTCGATCTGTCACGAGCGACACCATGTGGGCTGATTATCAACGAGCTCCTGACCAATTCCCTCAAATATGCATTCCCCGTATCGTTCGATTGCGAAATGATCCGGGGTGTCCCCTGTTTGATAGAGGTAAGCCTGACAGAGGACGACGGGGCCTATCTCCTCACGGTCCGCGACAATGGTATCGGACTTCCCGAAGATCTTGATATAGCGACCACCAAGACCCTCGGCCTGAAGCTGGTTAACTTTCTGGCAAAACACCAGCTCAGGGCATCAGTCGATATAAATCCTGATGAAGGTGCGGATTTCCGGTTCCGGTTCCGTGACAAAGTGTAACGCGATCGCATGAGTACCTGCAGGAAAGCTTACGAAATGTATTATCCCTCTCCGGGCACTATTTTTATCACGGATCCTATGAAATGATGGCATCACCTCTTCCCGGAGAAGCTGCAGAAAATCCCGGATTCCGCCACTATTCCGCCCGGGCATGTTCCTGCATCCGCCAGAACATTATCCCGGCGTTTCTCCTCATCCTCGTGATCGCGGTTCTCTACGCGTTGAGCAAGTATAACTTTGCGCTCTTCCACACCGCGATCGAGGTTTCCACGATTGCAGTTGCCGTCGCAATCTTCCTCCTGGTCTGGAAATCCCGCAGGATAGTCCAGAACAACTATCTCTTCTTCATAGGTGTAACCTTTGTCTTCATTGCCGTCCTTGATTTCCTCCATACGACCGTCTACCAGGGTGTCGGCATATTCTCCGAAGGTGGCGGGACTCTCAGCACCCGGCTCTGGATTGCCGCCCGGTACATGCAGGCGGTCACGCTCTTAGCGGCACCGCTCCTGATCCGGCGAAAGCCGCGGATGGATATTGTCGCTGCCATCTACCTTGTGGCGGATATTCTTATTGTAGCCTCAATCTTCGTCTTCCGGGTTTTCCCCGCTACCTACATCGAAGGTGTCGGCCTCACACCGTTCAAGATCTTCAGCGAGTACATTATCTGTATCCTGTTGATCGGGGCAGTCGTCCTCCTCTACCGGAACCGGGAGTCGTTCGACCGGCAGGTACTCGATAACCTCGTCATCGCGATCGTCCTCACCATCATATCCGAGATTGCCTTCACCGAGTATGCAAGTTTCGTCGATGTCTTCAGTGTCATAGGGCATGTGCTCCGGCTCCTCGCATACTATTTCTTCTATCGCGCGATCATCGAGGTAGGGCAGGAGAAGCCCTACAACCTCCTCTACCGGGATCTCAACGAAAGCGAGAAGAAGTTCCGTGCCCTGAGCGACCTCTCGCCCGATGTCATCCTCGTCCATCAGGGCGGATCGATCCTGTACCTGAACCAGGCCGGTCTCCGGTTCTTCCATGCCGGCAGGATGGAAGACATTGCCGGAAAAAATATCCTCGATTATCTCCACCCTGATGACCTGGCTGCAGCACGAGCCCGGATAGCGACCGTTGAGACACTGCAGATTACGACGCCGCTCGCCGAGGTCCGGTATGTTGTTGGTGGAAGCACGGTGCCTGCGGAGGTCACCGCCGGACCGACACTCTGGGAAGGAGAGTCGGCGGTCCAGGTGGTTATCCGGGATATCACCCGGCGCAAAGTTGCAGAGGAGGAACTTGTGCGCAGGAACGAGGAACTCACTGCGCTCAACGAGGAGCTCGCCGCAGCCCAGGATGAGCTGCAGCAGTCCAATACGAACCTTGTCAGGAATGAGCAGGAGTTGTTGCGGAAGAACAACGACCTTCACATGCTTAACGAAGAACTGGCCGTGGCACAGGAGGCCCTCCGGCAGAGCGAGGCCCGGCTCCTCGCCCTGTACCTGTCCATGACGGAGGGTGTCGCAGTCCACGAAATCATCCGCAATGCCTCTGGAATAGCCACCGATTACCGGCTCACCGAAGTGAACCCTGCCTTCTCTGCCCTTACCGGCATCCCGCAGGAGCAGGCGATCGGTGCACTCGCATCGGCCTTATACGGGGCCGGGGAACCGCCTTACCTTGAAATCTATGCACGGGTGGCGGAGAGCGGGATCGCGGAGGAGTTCGAGACCGCGTTCGCCCCGATGGGAAAGATCTTCCATATTTCGGTATTCTCGCCAGCAAAAGGCAGGTTCGCGACGGTCTTTTCGAATATTACCGAACGGAAGCGTGCCGAGGAGGCACTGCGCAAGGCCCACGACGAGCTGGAGCTGCGGGTTCAGGAACGGACGGCGGAGCTTAAAAAAGCGATAGAGACGATCGGAACGGAACGACATCGGCTCTATGATGTGCTTGAGACACTGCCCGTATATGTCTGCCTCCTCGATAAGGATTACCGGATGCCGTTTGCCAACAGGTATTTCCGTGAGACATTCGGGTACTCGGACACCCGGTGCTGCCACGATTTCCTGTTTAATATTAAAAAGCCCTGCGATACCTGTGAAACGTATACGGTGATGAAGACAAAAGCCCCGCACCACTGGGACTGGACCGGCCCGAACGGCAGGGATTATGATATCTACGACTTTCCGTTCTACGATACTGACGGATCCCTACTGATTCTTGAGATGGGTATCGATATTACGGAGCAGAACAGGGCCGAGGCCGCACTGGTGAAGTCCAGGGATGAGCTCGAGGTCCGGGTGGAGGAGAGGACAGCCGACCTTGCACAGAAAAACGTCGAGCTTTTCGCAGCCAACGAGCAGCTTGGTGCTATAAACGAGGAGCTCAACGCCACGCAGGAAGAGCTGCAGCAGAATATCGAAGAACTGGGGCGGAGCGAACAGGTACTCCGCCAGAGCGAGGCGGAACTCAAAGAAGCCCTCGAAGAGAAGGACGTCCTCCTCTCCGAGATCCATCACCGGGTCAAGAACAACCTGACAGCGTTCATCTCGCTGCTCTCCCTCGAAAGTGCGTACGATGACTCCCCTGCCGGCCTCGCCCTGAAAAAAGATCTCCAGAACCGGGCACGCAGCATGGCACTCATCCATGAAACCCTGTACCGGACAAAGAACTATTCCCGGGTCAATATGGATGTTTACCTGTCTACCCTTATCGGGCAGATCGTCCAATCCTATGAATCGGAAAAACCCATTAAAACGGTCGTGGACGCCCATGGGATAACGCTGGATCTATCACGGGCAACACCGGTGGGGCTGATCATCAACGAGCTCCTGACCAACTCCCTCAAGTATGCGTTCCCGGCATCATTCGATTGCGAAAAAGTCCGGGGAGTTCCATGCACCATAGAGGTCAGCCTCACCCATGATGATGGCTCGTATATCCTAAAGGTCAGGGACAATGGCATCGGACTGCCTGAAGATCTCGATATAGCGACCACAAAGACCCTCGGCCTGAAGCTGGTCAATTTCCTGGCAAAGCACCAGCTCAGGGCAAAAGTCGGGGTGACCGTAAATAACGGAACCGTCTTCACGATACGGTTCGGGGAACGAGGGAAGTAAGGCCAAAGATTAAGCGCGTCAGGTCCTGTCATCAGGATGATTGTTTTCTTGAAAATGCGGTTGATTTTTCACGATCCGGCAACTGAAACATAATATTTATCATGTTTAAAAAAGGATTTTCCCTCAACTGTATCGACGAAATAACCAGAAAATAACTTTGAAAACTCATACCACGGTTTTGTCCTGATCATTCATGTCAGAAAGAATATCAAGCCCCCCTCGGAAATCCGGTTCTCCCGACTTTGATATCAGTCCCCGGCGTTCAAGCGGCTACAACCGGAGCCTTATCGAGGCGAGTCTCGACCCGCTGGTCACCATCAACCCAGACGGGACCATCAGCGATGTGAATGCCGCAACCGTTCAGGTCACCGGGTATTCCCGGGAAGAACTCATTGGCACGGATTTTTCCCATTATTTTACTGATCCCCGGAAAGCTGAAACCGGGTACGAGATCGCGTTCCGAAACGGATCGGTTACGGATTATGCTCTTGAGATCCGGCACCGGAATGGCGGGACAACCCCGGTCCTCTATAACGCTGCGGTCTTCCGGGACGAGACCGGGAGCTGTTGCCGGCGTTTTTGCCGCCGCCCGTGATATCACCGAACGGAAGGAAGCGGAGGAGACTATACGGCGAGCGAATGCGTACAACCGGTCTCTAATTGAAGCGAGTCTCGACCCGCTGGTCACCATCAATCCTGACGGCACCATCAGCGATGTAAATGCCGCGACCGTCCAGGTGACCGGATATTCCCGGGAAGAGTTGGTCGGCACCGATTTTTCTCAGTATTTCACCGATCCCCGGAAAGCCGAGACCGGGTACGAGACCGCGTTCCGGGATGGGTCAGTACAGGACTACGAGCTGCGGATCCGTCACAGGAACGGGAAAATTACTCCCGTTCTTTACAACGCGTCGGTCTTCCGGGACGAAACGGGAGCGGTTGCCGGTGTCTTTGCGGCAGCCCGGGATATTACCGAACAGCAACGCGCCGAGGCGGAAAGGTCAATCCTGGCGGCCATCGTGGAGAACTCAGACGATGCCATCATCGGAAAGTCCCTCGATGGTATCATACTGAGCTGGAATGCCGGCGCCGAAAAGATCTACGGGTATTCCACGTCCGAGGCGATTGGACGGAGCATATCGATGCTTGTCCCCCATGATCAGGCCGATGACCTGGACTATATCCTTGACAGGATCAAGCGCGGGGAATCCATCTTCCATTACGAGACCCTCAGGATGCCAAAAGACGGCCGGACGATCCCGGTCTCACTCACCCTCTCTCCGATAAAGGACCGTGAACGGGAGGTTAATCGGCGCGTCAACCATTGCCCGCGATATAACCGAGCGGAAGAAAGCCGAGGAGGCGATCCGGCGTGCGAGTGCCTATAACCGCAGCCTGATCGATGCGAGCCTCGACCCGCTGGTCACCATCAACCCGGACGGGACCATCAGTGACGTGAATGCCGCGACCGTCAAGGTCACCGGGTATTCCCGGGAAGAACTGATCGGCACGGACTTTACCCACTACTTCACCGCGCCGGAGAAGGCAAAGGCCGGGTATGAGACGGTGTTCCGGGACGGATCGGTGACGGATTATGCACTGGAGATCCGGCACCGGAATGGCGGGACAACCCCGGTCCTCTATAACGCCGCAGTCTTCCGGGATGAGACCGGAACTGTTACCGGTGTCTTTGCCGCTGCCCGTGATATCACCGAAAGGAAAAAGGCGGAGGAGGCGATCCGGCGTGCAAACGCCTATAACCGGAGCCTTATCGAGGCGAGTCTCGATCCGCTGGTCACGATCAATCCTGACGGGACCATCAGTGATGTAAATGAGACGACGGTCCAGATCACCGGTGTTTCCCGGGATGAGTTGATCGGTACTGATTTCTCGCAGTACTTCACCGAGCCGGAGAAGGCAAAGGCCGGGTATGAGACGGTGTTCCGGGAAGGATTTGTCACCGACTACGAGCTCAAGTTACGTCACCGGGACGGCCGGATAACTCCGGTGTTGTACAACGCAACGGTCTTCCGGGATGAATCGGGTGCTATCGCAGGTGTCTTTGCTGCTGCCCGTGACATCACCGAACGCAAACGTGCAGAGGATGCCCTGATGAAGGCATATGTTGAACTGGACGACCGGGTTAAGGAACGGACGATCGAACTTGAGGAGGCGAACAGCAACCTCGAAAAAGAGATCGCGGAACGGAAGGCAACCGCAGAAGAATTAAGGAAGAGGAGTGAGGAACTTGTCCGGTCGAATTTTGACTCCAGCAGTTCGCGTACATCGCATCCCACGATCTCCAGGAACCCCTCCGGGCAATCTCCGGGCTTCACTGAGCTCTGGAGAGGCGGTACAAAGGTCAGATTGACGACAGGGCTGACAAATACATCGGGTTCATCGTCGATGGGACAAAACAGATGCAGCAGGTCATCCAGGACCTCCTCGAGTATTCCCGTGTGCAGACCAAGGCACATGAATTCAGTCTTATCGACATGAATGAATCCCTGAGCCAGGCGCTCTCAAACCTCCAGGTCTCCATCCGGGACAAGAGGGCAGTGATCACCGTGGACCGGCTTCCTGATATTTTTGCCGACGGCACCCAGATCAGCCTGCTTTTCCAGAACCTGATAGGAAATGCCCTCAAGTTCCAGAAGCCGGACACGGTACCGGATATCCGGATCTCGTCCCGCCGGGAAGGGGACGTGTGGATGTTTGCCGTTGCCGATAACGGTATTGGCATAGATCCGCAGTACACCGAACGGATATTCAAGATCTTCCAGCGCCTGCATGCCAAGGGTGAGTACGAGGGGACGGGTATCGGGCTTGCTATCTGCAAAAGGATCGTCGAACGTCACGGCGGAGAAATTACCCTCCGTTCTGAGCCGGGTGCAGGATCGACCTTTTTATTCTCCATCCCAACCAACCGGGAGGTAAAACCATGAACAGACAACCGACAAATCCGGAACTGTCGCGTCCGGTCGAGATTCTTCTCGTTGAGGACAGTCCTGCGGATGTTGCTCTTACGCAGGAAGCACTGCAGGAGAGCAAGCTGCGGAACAACCTGCATATCGTCACAGACGGGGAGGCGGCGATGGCATTCCTGAGAAACGCCTCTCCCTATACCGGAAAACCCCGCCCGGATCTCATCCTGCTTGACCTGAACCTGCCTAAAAAGAACGGGCGGGAGGTCTTAGCCGAAATCAAAGCCGATGCATCGCTGAGCCTGATCCCGGTCGTTATTATGACCGTCTCACAGGATGAACGGGATGTCCTTGAATCGTACCGCCTTCACGCGAACTGTTATATCCGGAAACCCGTGAAGTTCGAGGAGTTCATAAAAATTGTAAAATCAATCGAGAGCTTCTGGTTCACCATCGTCACGCTCCCGCCAAAGGCCGGGGCCTGACGATTATGAAGATCCTTGCGATTGAAGATAACCCGGCAGATGCGGAGATACTCCGGGAGCTGCTGGCGGATCAGCAGGGATCATTGTTTGAAATAAAAAATGTACGGACTCTTGCTGCGGCGAAATCACTTGTCCCGGGAGGGGAGATCGATTTTATCCTCCTTGACCTCGGCCTGCCGGACAGCCAGGGTATCGGGACCCTCAGGGCAGTGAGATCTCTTTCGTCGGTAATACCCATCGTGGTTCTCACCGGGTTCGATGATGAAGAAACCGGTATAAACGCCCTTCATGAAGGAGCGCAGGATTACCTCGTAAAAGGTCAGATCACGGGCCCGTCCCTCTCCCGCTCCATCCGGTATGCCGATGAGCGATACCGGATTGATCAGGAGCTTATCCGCAAGAACGAGGACCTTGTTGCGATGAACGAGGAGATTACAGCAATCAGCGAGGAACTGCAGCAGAACAACGATGAACTCGGCAAACGAGAGCGCGACCTGCATGAAGCTTTGAGTGAAAAGGAAGTCCTGCCTCAGCGAGATCCACCACCGGGTGAAGAACAACCTGACCGCGTTCATCTCCCTGCTCAGTCTGGAAAGTTCATACGATGACTCTTCCGCAGGCCTCGCCCTGAAAAAAGATCTCCAGAACAGGGCACGCAGCATGGCGCTCATCCACGAGACCCTGTACCGCACAAAGAACTATTCCCGGGTCAATATGGATGTTTACCTCTCGACGCTGGTCGGCCAGATCGTGAATTCCTACGAAGCAGCAAAGTCTGTAAGAACAACGGTGGATGCTCAGGGAATAACGCTCGACCTGTCACGAGCGACACCGGGCGGACTGATCATCAACGAACTCATGACCAACTCCCTCAAATATGCGTTCCCGGCTTCCTTCGATTGCGAAAAAGTCCGGGGCGAACAATGCACCATAGAGGTTGGCATCACCCCGGATGACGGGGCTTATATTCTGACCGTCAGGGACAATGGTATTGGACTTCCCGAAGATCTTGATATCACAACTACAAAGACCCTTGGACTGAAACTGGTCAACTTCCTGGCAAAACATCAGCTCAGGGCATCGATCGAGGTCCACTCCGATGACGGTTCGGAATTCAGGTTCAGGTTCAGGGACAAAAAATAAAAAAACTAAATCAAGGTTCATCAGTTCAAAGCCGATCGATAATCCTGAAACTTTTTAATGATACTTTTTCTTACGAAATCTGTTTCCGAATCTTTTTTTTATAACAAAAATGGGGTGGTAATTGTTCAATCTGCTTAACTGGATTGCATAAGGACTTTTTTCAAAATCCTGTTAACGAATCGCCGGCCGTCTTTATTCTCTTTATCCTGTTTAAAAATTTGCGAATGTTCTGCAAAATGACTGCAAAGAACCTGATAATGAGATTCATATAGTTTGAGCAGGGATTTTCCCCTAGCGTGTTCCCCTTTATTTCGGCCCTGCTGCCGCTTACCACCACTTCCCTGTCGGATCAGATCCTCAGCTTCGGGATATGGGTTTACCTTCTGGTATTCCTCGTGATCATGCTTGCGTCCACGATTGTGGGCGGGGCTATTCCCGACAACACATTCCTGTTCCTTGCTGGTGCCGTCGCGGCCGACAACAGCTTGTCGGTCGAGTGGCTTCTTGTCGTCGCTGTCGGTGGCGGAGTTGCGGGCTACGAGATCAATTACTGGTGTGGACGTCTCCTCGGCCTCACCCTATGTCAACGGAGTTGCCCGATGGTCCTGAACGACAGGCGTGTGCGTAGGGCTTTGGATCTCATGGATAAATTCGGCCCGGTCGCGCTCGTTCTCAGCAGGTTCCTGCCGGTCCTGAATCTCCCCTCGTTCCTTGCAGGCGTTAACTCGATGAATTATCACCGGTACCTTGCCTATAATCTCATCAGCGCGATAATCTGGTGCGGCATTCTCCTTGCCATGGGGTATTTGATCGGGAGCATCTCTCTGGTCGGGCTTTATCTTGACTACATCACCGACATTTTTATCGTGATCATGGCGGCCACCATCATCGTCGCGGTGATGATATTTGTCCGGGACTATAAGAGCGGCAAATGAGAGGATTGTTACCCGGGTTTTGTTACCGGGATATATTCACCCGTTTGAAAGTTCAGTATAATCAGGTTGCGCCGGGTAAAACCACCGATCAGCGCACCCGTCACTGATAAAATTTCCCGGGTAGTAATAGTCTTCTTCAGGCGAAAATAAATAAATAAACGGCACGATAGATCAGATATTCGTTAATTATTGTAAGCAATCTCCCCGGCTGCTGACCTGGTGCCTGAATGAAAAAACGCACTCCCCGGAAAGGTAAGAAACCTTCGGGAATCACGGTGAAAGAAACAGAATCATTAAAACCGGAGGGGCACGAAGATCCGGTCGGTCTCTTTCCGGTTGCGGGCATCGGTGCATCAGCAGGTGGTCTTGAGGCATTCACCCGGTTCCTCCATGCACTCCCACCGGAGACCGGTATGGCACTTGTCTATATCCAGCACCTCGACCCAACCCATCCCAGCATGCTCGCCGAGCTCCTTGCCCGCGAAACAACGATGCCGGTACTGGAAGCGGAAGAAGGTCTCCGCGTTCAGCCGGATCATGTGTACGTGATTGTCCCGAATACGAACCTGACCATATCCCGTGGCACCCTCCACCTTTCTTCCCGGGGGAGCCCGTCCGGGATATTCAGGCCGGTCGACGATTTTTTCAACTCCCTCGCCAGCGATCAGGAGACCTTCGCTATCGGTGTCATTCTCTCGGGGACCGCCTCAGATGGCTCGTTAGGAATCCGGGCCATCAACAAGGCGGGCGGAATAACCTTCGCCCAGAGCACCGAATCTGCGAGCCAGGACGGAATGCCCCGGAGTGCAATCGATACCGGCGCAGTGGACTTCGTTCTCGATCCTCAGGGGATCGCTGAAGAACTGGTGAGAATCGGGAAGAACCCCTCTCTGATAACGGAGAGAAAGAGCGAAGCAGATGGCCGGCACCTGCGTGAAGATAACGTTCTGGAGAATATTTTCCTCGTACTGAGAAATCAGGGTGGCGTGGATTTCAGTCACTACCGGCAGAATACCGTAATACGCCGCATTACCCGGAGGATGATCCTCCATAAATTCAACTCGCTTGATGAATATTCGGGCTACCTGAACGGTCATCCGGAAGAGATTGCTTCCCTTGCAGAAGACATGCTCATCCATGTAACCTCGTTCTTCCGTGAACCCCGGATCTTTGAAATTCTCAGGACCGAAATCTTTCCGCCCTTTTTCAAAGACCGGCCGGCGGGCCTCCCGATCCGTATCTGGATCCCCGGCTGTTCAACGGGGGAAGAGGTGTATTCCATCCAGATGAGTCTCCTTGAATCCATGGAGGAAGAGGGTGTTGCCTTTCCCGTCCAGATATTCGGAAGCGATATCAGCGAACCGGCCCTCACCAAAGCCCGGGACGGAATCTATTCGGGACTGGAAGTACTCACGCTTTCGGAGAAGCGGAGGACACAATTCTTTGACAAACTCAACGGGGATTACCAGGTAAAGAAGTCGCTCCGAGAGTCCTGCAACTTTGCATACCACGACCTGACCAGGGATCCGCCTTTCTCCCACCTGGATTTCATCAGCTGCCGCAACCTCCTGATCTATCTTGATGTCCCGATGCAGCGGCTGGTGATCCCGATCTTCCATTACTCCCTCAACCCGGAGGGAATTCTCCTGCTGGGGATCTCTGAGACGGTCGGCCCGTTTACGGCCCTGTTCGCCACGGTCAACCAGAAGTTCCGGATCTACCGGAAAAAGCCGGCACCGAGCTCCCTACCCCTCACCATTTCCTTTGGCAGGAAGGCAAACGCGAAGGCGGTACAACGCCGTGAGTTTGTCGCTCCTGAGGAATACCGGAAGATACAGCAGGAACTTGCCGATACCAAACCGCACGTCAGGGGGATGATCGAAGAGGAGCGCGGGGTGAGCGAAGATCTCCTGTCGGCCCTCCACGAACTCCAGTCCCAGAACGAGGAACTCCAGAGTATCAATGAGGAACTGGAAACGGCAAAAGAAGAACTCCAGTCCTCCAACGAGGAGCTCGCAACGGTCAACGAAGAGTTGCAGACCCAGCTGGTCGAGAGGGAGAGAGCCGAGGATATCGCACGTAAAAGCGAGGAGAAATACCGGACTCTCGTCGAGCATAATCCTGATGTGATGATCCGGTATGACCGCAAATCCCGTCTTGTGTATGCCAACCCGGCGATAAGAGATCTCGCAAATATACCTCCTGATAAGGCAATCGGAAAAACTCCCGACGAGCTGAATTTTCCCCAGAATATGGCAAAGGACTGGCAGGAGAAGATCCGCAAAGTCTTCACGACAGGAAAACCCGTCTCTCTGGGGATCGAAACAGGGAGCGGTAAGTCCCGTCGTTTCTTTGACTGGTTCCTTATTCCGGAATTCGACGCCGGAGGCAAGGTCGAATTCGTCCTATCCACGAGCCGTGACGTCACCGGGCTTAAAACGGCCCAAGAGGAACTGGGCCGGAAAAATGAGGAGCTCAATGTTGCCAACATAAACCTGTCTTCCGGGGCAGAAATGCAGAAGAACCTGGCAAACCTGACGCAGAAGGGCAAAGAACTCACCGAATCCCTCGCGGAGAAAGAAGCACTTCTCTCCGAGGTCCATCACCGGGTGAAGAACAATCTTGCCGCATTCATCTCGCTTCTGAGCCTTGGAGAAACGTACGACGATACCATTCCGGAATGGCGTCATCTCAAGATAGATCTCCAGAACCGGGCACGGAGCATGGCGCTCGTGCATGAAACCCTGTACCGCACCAAAACGTTCTCCAGTGTCGATATGGAGATCTACCTCACGACATTAATCAAACAGGTCGTGACTTCCTACGAGTTATCCAATGTGGTAACCACCCGTGTGGATGCAGAGGGGGTATCTCTTGATCTCGATCGGGCTACACCCTGTGGTCTGATCGTCACCGAACTGGTGACGAATGCTCTCAAGTATGCATTCCCCCCGTCATTCGATTGTCAGGCCCGGAGAAATGAACCCTGTATGCTCACGGTGAGCCTGACAAAACGGGGCAATGTGAACCTGCTGACCGTCAGTGACAACGGCGTCGGGATCCCGGAAGATTTCGATCCAAGGACCGCAAAGACCCTCGGCCTGAAACTGGTCAATTTTCTCGCTCATCACCAGCTCAAGGCTACCGTCGAATACCGGCGTTACCATGGTTTGGAGGTCACCTTCCGGTTCCGGGACAAGCCTGAGAATCCTGAGGAACCACCAGCCGATGATCTCGTCTGATATGTCTGTAATGGCCTCTGATATCCCCCTGTTTTTCCGATGTTTCCGGATTACCCGGACGAAATGATTGATGTCCCGAGAACGGTAGTCATCCCATGTGACAGATCACGGCGAAAAACTCTTACGACAAATCAGGGAGTTGCGGTCGCAGATAACCAGAACTCTCTCACGGCCGGGCAGCGTGGTCCGATCCTTCTCCAGGCTATACACCTGATTGAGAAGATGGCGCATTTCGACCGGGAGTGGATCCGGGATGGAGTGTGCAAAAGGCGCCGGTGCCTGACCAGGCTGGAAGACAAGTATCCGCGATCCGGTCGGTGGGATAGTCCGTGATAAGAACCCCGGAGATTTTTTTTGTGAGGTCGAGCAGGCGGTATTCTGCCGGCATTCCCGTTCGGGATTGAACCGTCCGCCGATAAACTCCGCCGGCGGGTTGTTCTTCTCTGCTGACACCCAGTGACCGCCGGGCCAAACTATCTCCAAATACCGGTAAACCCCCCCAACGTCGGGATCAACACCTACCAGCAGGAGGGATTTATGCGAAACCGGTCAGGGATTTTCGGGAGGTAAACTACGAACCCGGTACCCTCGGGGGAGAACCTGTAAAAGAACCAGGAGATCCGACATTCGGCGGTGGCCCGATCGCGGGACCGGGGATGATGCGAAAGATGTTCCCAACAATTTTGATCTATGATTTTTACTAAACTGAAAGATTTTCGGCTATCAAGGACATATTGTGCCTTTAAGCGAAAATATATAATCAAACCTGCATCAGATCACATACCCTACATTGATCTGAGCGGCTCCTCCCATCCGCCGTCCTGGTGCCTGAAATGAAAAAAAGCAATTCACGGAAACCGAAGAAGCCTTCGGGAACCCGGACGAATGAACTGGCACCGCAATTGCCGGAAGAGCTGAAAGATCGGGAAAGACTTTTTCCGGTCGCCGGCATCGGTGCATCGGCCGGCGGACTCGAAGCGTTCACCCAGCTTCTCCATTCCCTGCCAGCAGCGAACGGCATGGCATTTGTCTATATCCAGCACCTCGACCCTACTCATCCCAGCATGCTTGCGGAGCTCCTTGCCCGCGAGACCAGCATGCCTGTCCGGGAAGCGGAGGACAACCTCCGGGTTGAACCGGACCATGTCTATGTGATCGTCCCGAATGCGGTGGTGACGATATCCGGGGGTATCCTTCATCTCGCTCCGAGAACCGGCGTGGCGGGGAGGTTCCTGCCGGTCGACGATTTTTTACGCTCGCTTGCTGCAGATAAGGAGACCTTTGCTGTCGGGGTAATCCTTTCGGGAACCGCATCAGACGGTGCATCAGGGATACGGGCCATCAACAAGGCGGGAGGGATAACCTTTGCCCAGACAATCGAATCTGCGACCCAGACCGGTATGCCCCAAAGCGCGATCACTACCGGTGCCGTTGACTTTGTTCTCAATCCAAAGGAAATTGCAGAAGAGCTGGTCAGGATTGGGCAGAACCCGTATCTGATCCCGGGTGAGAAACAAGAAGCAGGTGACCGGCTTAAGCATGAAGGAAAAGTCCTGGAGAAGATCTTCACCCACCTGAGAAATGCTGACAGTGTTGACTTCAGCCAATATAAACAGAGTACAGTCGGACGCCGCATTGGCAGGCGGATGATCCTCCATAAACTCGGATCTCTGGATGAGTATGCATCCTACCTCGATGACCACCCTGATGAAATTGCGGCTCTTTCCGAGGAGATGCTCATCCATGTGACTTCGTTCTTCCGGGAACCCGGAATCTTCGAAGTGCTGAAGACGGAAATTTTTCCCCATTTTTTCACCGGACGAACTGCGGGCGTCCCGATCCGCATATGGGTCCCGGGATGTTCTACCGGAGAAGAAGCCTATTCCCTCCTGATGAGTCTCCTCGAATCCATGGAAGGACGAAAAGTCAGTTTTCCGGTCCAGGTATTTGCAAGTGACATCAGCGAACCGGCTATCGCAAAAGCCCGGGAAGGTATCTATCCCGGAACGGAAGTTCTCAACCTCAGCGAGGAGCGGAGGATCCGCTTCTTCGACAAGCTCGACGGCGACTACCGGGTCAAAAAGGAGTTCCGCGATTCCTGTATATTTGCCATTCACGACCTGACAAGGGATCCGCCGTTCTCGCGCCTTGATTTCATCAGCTGCCGGAATCTCCTGATTTATCTGGGAGTCCCGATGCAACGGCAGGTAATCCCGATCCTCCACTATTCCCTGAACCCGGATGGTATCCTCCTGCTGGGGATCTCTGAAACGGTGGGTACCTTCACCGACCTGTTCTCCGTTGTTAACCAGAAGTTACGGATCTACCGGAAAAAACCTGCGCCGAACCGCATCCCGCTGACGATTCCGCTGGGGAAGAAGGCGACCGGGGGACCGCCACCGCGCCGCAAAATACCGGATCTTTCCCTGCCAGGGTTTGATCCGGTTCTCGAGGCGAACCGTATCCTCGGTACGTACGGGCCACCATCTGTTTTTGTCAATGAGTCGATGGATATTCTCCAGTTCAGCGGGAAGATCGGCCCGTACCTGGAACCCGTGCAGGGTGCGGCTGGACTCACCCTCAACAAGATGATCCACCGCGATCTTCTCGTCGATCTTCGCACCGCTATTCACAAGGCGAAGACGAGCGGCAAACCAGTCAGGAAAGGTAGTGTCAGGATCACCGTCGGGGGACGGTCCCGATCGGTCGGGTTTACCGTCGCGCCAATCCATTCATCGCATATGCCCGACACCTGGCACTATCTTATTGTAATCGAGGACGAATCCATGGCCCCGGACATTCCGATTGGGGAGAAAGAGGAAGCAGGGCCAGAACCTGAGGGAGAGGCAGTACCGCTGATTGCCAGCCCTGATGAATACCAGAGGATAGTGCGGGAACTCGCGGACACCCGGGAGCACCTCAGGGCTATGATCGAGGAAGAACATAAGGTGGGCGAGGATCTCCTGACAGCCTTCCACGAACTCCAGTCCCAGAATGAGGAACTCCAGAGCGTCAACGAGGAGCTGGAAACGGCCAAAGAGGAACTCCAGTCGTCCAATGAGGAGCTCGGGACGGTTAATGAAGAGCTGCAGACGCAGCTTGCCGAGCGGGAAAAGGCCGAAGCCGCTGTGCAGAGGAGCGAGGAGAGATTCCGCACCCTTGTAGAGCACAACCCGGATGTGATTATCCGGTATGACCGGCACCTCCGCCACATGTACGCAAATCCGGCGATTAAGGATGTCACGAAAATACCTCCGGAGGACATGATGGGGAAAACGCCGGAGGAATTGAACTTCCCCCAAGACAGGGCAAAGGACTGGCAGGATAAGATCCGTATGGTTTTCTCGGACAAGAAGCAGGTCCTGACCGAGATCGAGTCCGGTACTGGTGATGACCGGCGGTTTTACGACTGGCTCCTTGTTCCGGAATTCGATGCAGGGGGAAAAGTCGTGGCTGTCCTGTCCACCAGCCGCGATGTTACCCGGCTCAGGAAAAGCGAGGAGGAACTCAGACGGAAAAACACTCTGCTGAACACCGCATATAATGAGGTCTCTTCTTCCCGGGAAGAGCTGCATAAGAAAGTCTATGAACTGACGGCAAAGGAACAGGAACTCAGCGAGTCCCTGGCAGAGAAGGAAGTCCTCCTCTCCGAGATCCACCACAGGGTCAAGAACAACCTTGCCGCATTCATCTCGCTCCTCAGCCTCGAGGGAACGTACGATGCTGCAAATCCGGCGGGACGTATTCTCCGGCTCGATCTCCAGAACCGGGCCAGGAGCATGGCACTCGTCCACGAAACCCTTTACAAAACCAAGACCTTCTCCCGCGTAGATATGAGTATGTACCTGAATACGCTGGTCGGCCAGATTGTCACGTCCTACCCTTCACCAATAAAGATCCGTACTATCGTAGATGCAGAAGGGGTAACCCTGGACCTTGACAGGGCGATGCCGTGCGGGTTGATCATTACCGAACTGGTCACAAATACCCTGAAGTACGCTTTTCCCCCGTCATTTGACTGCACCCTTCAGCGAAATGCCCCGTGTACGATCCAGGTAACGATGGTAAAAAGCGACGATACAAATCTTTTGACGGTACAGGATAACGGCGTCGGGCTTCCGGAAGGGTTCGACCTGAAAAAAATAAAAACACTCGGTCTCAAGCTGGTCGGTTTCTTGGCAAAACACCAGTTGAAAGCAACGATCGAGGTCGCGCCGGATAACGGTACGGAATTCCGGTTCAGGTTCACCGATAAGGTTGAACACCCCCGGTAAACCTGCCCCGTCCTCGTTTCCTATCCGGTCCGTGAGATCCCGATGGTCATGCTGACGGTTTCGGTTGCCCCTTCAATCTCCCAGTCCTTCACCATATCATGGGTTCTCAGGGAATCTTCCGGTTTTAAGAACGTGAACAGGATTTCTTTGTCCGGTCCGACAGCTAAAACCTCTCCGGCTATTCCGGGTCCGCTGTTATCACTGAGGAGCCCATAGACCCGCGGGTTGTTCACCAGCACCTCTGCCGAGATGGACTCGCTGACGACAAGATCCAGTTGTTTGCGCATCTCCTGGATCCTCCGGATGACCTCGCGTTCATAGCCCTCTGTTTCGAGGCTGTCATCGAGCCTGACATCCACATAAACCATGGCGTCCTGCATGGGAGCGGAGAAGACGTCAGCCGGGAGCTTCCCGGTAAACGTCACATGCTCTGCACCGATTTCGAAGACCTCGCTGCCGGAGCTGAGGTTCACCGTCCGCCCGGCCTCGATCTCATTCTTGAGGTGGTTGCCGTCGGCTGCCTCGATGAGCCCTTTGACCCTGAAGGAGTTCTTGCCAAAACCTTTCCCCAGCGCCTTCATTACCGGCTCTGCATGCCAGCCGATCCGTTCCCATCTCCCCATGATCACGGAGACCTTGCGGGCGTTGGCCCGGTCCATGCAGACCGCGTTCAGCCGTTCGATTGCATCTTTTACCGGTTCAGCGTCCGTGACCACCACCACTTCGGCAACCGGCCAGCGGAGTTTCCGTTTTCCTGCCTGCCGGGCATTCGCCGATGCATCGTCAAAGGACCGGACGATCTCAACGGCATGTTCCAGTGAAGCATCGACGAGCGAAGGGTCTCCGGCATTCCAGTCGAGCAGGTGAATACTTGCCGGATCATGGGTGCATCGGAGGTTCCGGTAGCACTCTTCGGTGAGGTGCGGGCAGAACGGGGCGAGCAGCGCGGAGAGCCTGCGCATAACGTAATAGATGGTCTCGTAGGCAAACACCTTCTGTTCCGATTCCCCTTCGAGCCACATCCGCGGGCGGACGAGCTGCACGTACCATCGGGAGAGATCTTCCAGGATGAACGTGACCAGTTCGCGGGTTGCCCGGTGAAGCTGACATTCCTTCACCGCCCTGTCGACCGTGGCGGCCACCGAATTGATGCGGGATAGGATAAAACGGTCCTCGTCCGGCATACGGCTGATATGCGTCCTGACGAAGGTATCGTCCCATACCCCGTTCCTGTTCGACGGTTCGAACCTGTCGAGGATCATATAGGGTAGGGGGAAGCGGTAGACGTTCCAGAGAATATTCACCGCACGGTTGATGGTGCCCACACCCTCCCAGTTGAACTTCAGGTCATCCCAGGGAGCCGACGAGGAGAGCACATACAGTCGCAGGACATCGACACCCACCTTTGCGATGACCTCCTCGGGAGTCACAACGTTGCCAAGGCTCTTTGACATTTTCTTGCCCTCGGCATCGAGAGCGAAGCCGTGCATGCAGACGCTCTTGTACGGTGCCCTGCCAAAGGCGATCGTGCTTGCACCCAGCTGCGAGTAGAACCAGCCCCGGGTCTGGTCCTGCCCTTCGGTGATGAAGTCGGCGGGCCAGAGCTTTTCGAACTCTGCGGTCTTCCCGGGAAAACCAAGGGTTGCCCATGACGCCACCGCGGAGTCGAACCAGACATCGAAGATATCCTCCACCCGCTTCATCGTCCCGCCGCAGGTGCAGGGGATCGTCACCTCGTCGACAAACGGGCGGTGCGGGTCTTTGAGCGGCGTGCCGCTTGCCACTTCCAGTTCTTTGAGGGTGCCGATGACCCGGTACCGGTTGCACTTCGGGCAGACCCAGACCGGGATCGGGATCCCCCAGTAGCGCTGGCGGGAGATGCACCAGTCGCGGGCTTCCTTGATCCAGTCATAAAAGCGTGCACTGCCGGCCCATTCGGGGTACCAGGTGACCTTTGCGACCTCAGCGAGCATCAGGTCGCGCATCTCGGAGGCTTTCAGGAACCATTGCGATGTGGCCCGGAATATGATCGGGGTCTTGCAGCGCCAGCAGTGCCCGTAGCGGTGGACAACGGCTTCCTGGGCGAGCAGGTGACTGCCGAGGGCGGCAACGACGTTTTCGTTTGAATCCCTAACGTACTGGCCGGCAAATGCCCCGGCCTCTTCTTTGAACCTCCCGGCGCCATCAACCGGGCAGAAAATGGGAAGTCCTTCTTGAGAACCAAGCACGTAATCGTCCCACCCGTGCCCGGGGGCAATATGCACGATGCCCGAATTTTCCAGCAGGACAAAGTCCGCGGTAACTACCTTATGGCTGATCTCCCGCTGGACAGGCACCTGTTCCTGGAGGGGTGAATCATACTCCCAACCCTTGAGATCGATCCCCCTCTTCTTATCAACCTGGGAAAAATCCTTGAAACGTCCCTTTTTCAGCACGGCCTTTACCAGAGGCTCGGCAATCCAGAGGCATTCGGTTTTCTCGTCCTTCACCACCGAGACCTTTGCGTACTCGATCCCTTCGGAGACGGCAACCGCGACGTTTGCGGGCAGGGTCCAGGGTGTGGTTGTCCAGATAACGAGATACTCATCCTGTTTTCCTTTGAGGGGGAACTTGACGAAGATCGAGGGGTCCTTCTCGTCCCAGTACTCAACTTCCGCATCGGCGATGGCCGTCTCGCACCGCGGGCACCAGTTCACCACACGGTGCCCCCGTTCGAGCATGCCCTTCTCGTCGGCCCGGGCAAGCGTCCACCACGCCGCCTCGATATACTCGGGCATAACGGTCTGGTAGGCATTTTTGAAGTCGAGCCAGACACCGAGACTGGCGAACTGGTCGTCCATGAGCAGTTTGTTTTTGATGGCAAACTCCCGGCATTTCCCGATAAACGACTGGATGCCGAACTTCTCGATGTCCTTTTTGGATTTGAATCCCAGCTCCTGTTCCACCTTGACTTCGATCGGCAGCCCGTGCATGTCGTAGCCTGCCCGGTCGATGACATTCCTGCCATTCATCCGCTGGTAACGCAGGATACTGTCTTTTAAGATCTTGTTCCAGGCAGTCCCGAGATGGATGGTCCCGGTGGTATAAGGTGGCCCGTCGACAAAAAAGAATGGCTTCCCCCGTGAGCGATGCTCTTTTACGGTCTTATACGTGTCGTGGGTGCGCCAGTGCTCCTGCACCTCACACTCGATCGATTGCGCATTGAAGTTAGCGGTGACTTCCCTCACAAAACCCCTCTTTGAATACTGATAGGACGCAGGATGTGCGTGATGGAATGTTGGCGCCGGAACACAAAGTAGTTTTTCCCGGAAGTCTCCTGCAGCCGGGTTACCCGGGAAGACTTCCTGATAAAAACGGGTCCATTATTTCAGGATCGTAAGCCATATATGTATTACTTTTATATTGAACATCATGCGATCACTTACATTCATCTGTGTTCTTACCCTGCTGGTGGTGGTCCTGGCAATCACCGCCGGTTGTACCTCTACTCAGAACACAGCACCCGTCCCTGCGACCACGGTCGTCCCTGTTATGACGAGTTCCCCGGCAAGTTCTCCACCGGTGCAGGCAACTTCCCTGACCCCGGCGGTGAAGACCGGGGTTGTCGACACCACCATTAACATCCATTACAACGACTATGACTGCCTTGATGTCCAGCAGGATCTGGGCGTGGTGTATCTCAACCCTGATCAGAAGTATACCATCCGGGTATCCCCGCCAAACGTCCCAGCCAGCGTAAATCTCCTGCTCCTCGATGTCGGCGACAAGGAAAAACTTCAGGCCGCACTGCCGGTGTGGAACGCCATAGCCAAGACGTGGGATTACGAGGGTATCGTGCCCCTCGTCCAGTTCAATGATGTCTCTACCACCCAGGAAAAGACGGTCACGATAAAGAGCCAGGGAAAATATTTCCTCTGCGCCGATGACCGTAAGGAATCCGGGGTGAATGACGCCATCATCAGGGTGCCGGTGAAGATGACGAGGGTTGGATAGCGGAAACCCGGTTTTTTTTAAAGAAAGACACCGTCAGAAGGGTTTAACTGAAAATTATTTTAAACAGGTCGTAAAAGCTATATTACCAGACTTTTTTAAACATATATCTTTGACAGTATATAATTTTGAATAGTGAATATTTTTAATATTCTGATTTTTTATTTGTAGTCCCAGGTGATAATTTTTGTGATCCTGCCGATCCGGTTCGCTCTGGATCCAGTTCCGGATCAAGATCGGGTCCCCAGTTCCGGTTTTTCCCCGAAAAAAAAATCCGAAAATTTTTAAGGAATGAAATTGAAAAGAGAATAAAATCCTATAGCATTTTGCTATAGGACAATTTTAATTGTAATTAAAGGAAAACATAAAATCCAAAATATTGAGAATCTTCTACTCCTCAAATTGCCAGAAAAATCTGGCTTGGAAAAGCGGATCCTGACAATAATGTTAAGGGGAATTACCGGTCTTTGCGTATTCATGCAAATTCTGATATGTTAGCGGTTGGCTAGAGAGTTTTGACGACGCGATTATTTCTCACCAACCTCCAATAGGACAGCACTGGAAAAATTTGTAATTTTTAAACCCATATCCCGACTACCGGTTTCCAGCCGGTCGTTTCGAAACTATATACCTTGTTGATTCCGGCATCTCAGACTCTTTTGCCGTTGTAATCTCGATTCTAGACACATCTTTCATAAATATCTATTTTAGTTTTGAAATCGCGATTCCATTCTTTTACATCCGGGTCAACCCAAAAGGATCAAGCTTAACATGCATATTTCCGTTATTTCACGTGTCCGAACCTTTCCATTTCCGGCACGATTGACCATCCTAATACTTCGTCATAATGGTAATCCAATTGATCCTACGTCATTCCCGAAATTTACCGATCTTGATAGATAAAAAAATGGAGAAGTTACTGTTGACCAAAGTGACCGGCAATTGGGCGGTCTCCGGCAGCATTATCCCAGGCAAGATAGAGATCAGTCGACGGATTCCAAGTGTTCCCCTGGTCCATCTTAAGGAAGAACCCAGCACCGGTTCGATATACTCCGGTCTCGTCCAGTCCGTCCAGATTCCAGTCCCCGGCGATCGGGAGGTCTCCGGCAGCATTATCCCAGGCAAGATAGAGATCAGTCGACGGATTCCAAGTGTTCCCCTGGTCCATTTTAAGGAAGAACCCGGTACCGGGTCGATACACTCCGGTCTCGTCGCGTCCGTCCAAATTCCAGTCCCCGGCGATCGGGAGGTCTGCGGCAGCATTATCCCAGGCAAGATAGAGATCAGTCGACGAATTCCAAGTGTTGCCATTGTCCATCTTGAGATAGAACCCGGTACCGGGCCGATACACTCCGGTCTCATCTTGTCCATCTATATTCCAGTCCCCGGCAATCGGGAGGTCTGTTGACCACATATCCCAAGGAAGATAGAGATCAGTCGATGAATTCCAAGTGTTCCCCTGGTCCATCTTAAGGAAGAACCCGGTACCGGGTCGATACACTCCAGTCTTATCTCGTCCATCTATATTCCAGTCGCCTGCAATCGGGCTGTCATTAGCCGCGTTATCCCACGCAAGAAAGAGATCGGTCGACGAATTCCAGGTGTTTCCCTGGTCCATCTTGAGATAGAAACCGCTACCGGGCCGATATACTCCGGTCTTGGACATGAGTGCTTGAGTGAAGTTCGCTGAGATTGAATGACTTGAAGTGACATTGAAGAAAGTATAACTGGCGACAGGTCCAATTCGAGATGTGTCGATAGATACGTAGTCGATGATATATTCGCTATTCGGTGCGATTAAAAAAGTCATATTATTTCCTGAGGGAACTGTCTGCGGTGTTGATGGAGAGATTGAGCCCCCGGGACTGGCTCTTGGTGTGATTGTATAAGAGGGGATAGATCTGAAAGTTGCGTGGATTGTATTATTTGATTGAACATCTGGGAAAGTATAAGTATGTAATTCTCCCTTTGATATTTCATTGATATACACAGTATCGATTTGATATCCTGAGCTTGCGGTGATAGTGAATTGCTGACTGTTATCGCCACTACGTACAAATTGTACCGATGACGGCGAGATCGTACCATGAGGACCTGCACTTGGGGTAATTGCAAAATTTTTATCAGTATAAAGAATTGCTGTAGAATGCGATGGAGATGTTACATTCAAACCTGTTAAAAACGTCGCATTAGGACTAACCCAAGGGCTCCAATTAAATATAACAGAACCACCGTTAATATTATTTGTTTGAATATCATAGAACGTCGTGGAACCCGACAAATCCGAAATACCATAAATATTATGGCCTTCTAATGAACACATCAACCAAAGATTATCTTCAGTAAAATCTTCAGAATGAACCTGGAAGGCAGGATGAAATTGATTAACATTGAAATCCCAAACAGTAACAGTCCAAGTGGATTGAGAAGGATCCCAGGTCATTTGTCCTTCAATTTTATCACCGATGTTTGAATCGATATGTGCAGAATAAAAAAATTCATTCCATGAATCTACATAGACGACGTAACTAGTCCAATTACCATTAAACCATGTAGTGACAGGCTGAATTAAACTCATATTACGGCCGGGGCCGCTTACAAGAGATTCAATACCGTTCCATAAATCATCTTGAACGGAACCACTGCTTGGATTTGGAGGAGATGAGGGAATGGTCCAATTTGAAGTGAAAGAACTAAGATTGAAAACTGGCGAATACTCGGCTTTTTCAATATACCCATTGATTTTATTGTCCAGCAGAAGATCATTTAATTTAATATTTTTTTCAGATGTCAAAGAAAGATTTTTTTCATAAACTAAAGAAAGAATTGATTTATTATTCAGAATTATATCAGTTCTTTCCGCATTTTCATTTATTAATACCCCACTTGGAACTTGAAGAATATTAGTCGCAAAAAAATCTCCAGCAGAAGTTGTGATTTTTTGAGAGATGGTATCATCCGTAATCAATAATTGCGTTCCATTGGAATCAAATACTCTAGTATTACCATCAGATGAATGATAAATAATAGAGCCAATAGGGATTTGATTTAGAGCCGCATCCGGTATAAGACTAAATCCTTTTTGAATGGTCACCTTTTCCTGTGAATCATTAAATCGTAACTGAGAAAGTTGAATTTTGATTGAAGTCTGCCTTTTGCTCCTCTGCATTGACTAATGGTGCCATCAGCATTGCCGTTATAAGGTATGCTAACAGAAGAATGCGTAATTTCTTTTTTTTCATTTTCATTACTTCCAAATGATTTTATATAAACAATCGATAAATATGATAAATAAAAATGATATTCATAAATAGTTGTCATATTAAAATTAATTTTTCTAAATGAAATTTACGATTTTTCGTATATATTGTGGTGCAATATCAAAATAGAAGAATATATTTGATATAAAAAATAATTTTCATTAATGATTCGATCATTAAAATTGAAAATTTTTATTGTATTGTGTATTTTCCTCCTAATAACATCCGGTTGTGTCACGAACCCACCAACCAAAAATGTCTCTTCATCATTCAGCTTCAATTTATACAGTCTCCAATTGGAGGATTTGAAACAACATGGGCTGGGGTAGTAGAGCCTGACACTCTACTTGAAACTGATTATATTTTTTATAGCCGGAACTGGGGGCCCGGAGAAGTAAAATATACTCTCACGGGGTCATACATCGATAAACAATTTGTCAGTGACCCACAATTATTTCATATTGATCCATCCTCATTCAAGGCAGAACCAGGTCAGATCTATAAATCTCACGTTTTTCTGAACACAAGTTACATTCCCGATTATAAAGCGCCAGGCTTCTTACATGGAGGTATGATACACCCGGCAAGTTTGAATATCCATGTTAGTCTTGAGGATAATAGTTCAAGCTTTGGGGATGATGGAATGATTTTTTATCCCGGATTATTGACATCAGGGCCATACTCGTGGAACCAACTTTCAATAGATAACTGTTCAATTAGGATAAATCCTGGAGAGACAAAAACATTCAATGCTTCCTTCAGAGAAGATTATAAAGGAAATATTGGGAAGATTTCATTTATTTCCTTAAATACACCCTTGAATTTTACCATCACTCCTTCAGAATATATAGCAAAACCTGGCCTTGATTTTCCTTCAGTGGTCTCAATCTCTGCTGATCTATCTTTGGCTCAGGGCCAATACCAAATTAATACCACAATCAATGGAACAAAGGCTTTTGCAACGATGGTTCACTGTAGAGATACAGATTCTAATGATCTGTACGATCGGGGGCGGTTGCCGCCGAATATTTTTTTCCCCTTAAATGTGACAGTCATTTAATTGAACTCTACCAGACCATCAGCACCGAAGTATTGTTCGGTTGATTCGAACCGAAGAATTTAATTGGTAAAAAACCAAATTTAGTGATTTTACCGTCGTATGACTCAAGATTTAGTGTCGACCACGGCTGAGGTTTAGTATGGGTAAACTACCCGTTTAACACCTAATTTTCTCTAACTGTTGAATGAGTCTTCACCTCTTTATCCTTTCTGGATCTGACCGATGATTGTATCTCCAGACTAATTCTGCTAAGAAGAGGTGTAACCTTTTTTATCTTATCTCCCGGAAAAGAATGAAGATAAGTGATTAACCCCCCAAATGCGGTTTCAGTTAAATCCTGCACGAGAACAAACCGGTCCTTCACCGCCCCGCATTCCGGGCAGATCCCGTCTGGCGGAGGTTCCCGACCGAGATTCAGAGAAAATGTAAGTTATGGGGCAATTTCTTTAAATTCCAGCCAATATGACTTCATATTGTGGCGGTTTGCCGTGAGCCTGATGCCCCGGGAAATCTGAAGAATTGTCTGAGACCGGTTAAAAATCCACGAAATGAATAAATCAACTGCAGACCTACGTGAACGAAAATGAGGTTTGGAGATACTGCGATGGTGTTGGAAGAATTCGAGCGAAAAGAGGAGAAACTCCTCCCGTTGCGGGAATTTTATCTCCGTCTCGTGAAGTTTGCTCTGCTCTCGTTAGCGATCATCCTGTTTTCACTGGGTATAGGAATGGCAGGATACTGGGGATTTGAGGGTCTGGAACCTGTTGATGCATTCCTGAATTCAGCGATGCTCATGGGAGGTATGGGTCCTGTAGATATGCTCCATACCGACGGAGGAAAGATATTTGCGGGATTATATGCGATGTACTGCGGTTTTGTCCTGATTCTGTCGGTGGCGATCTTCATGACACCGTTATTTCATCGCCTGCTTCATCACTTCCATCTCGAAGGAAGAGATAAGCGGTGAGATACCCGCACCTGCTGCCTGAACGAATGGTCTGTATGAAAGGAAACAGAAATTAATTCACTCAACGGACGACGATGGTATTTCTGGTCAGGAAACTTCACCAGGTAAGGTGATGGTTCCATCATAACTCTTTTTTCTCCACAAGTTTCCGATACATTTCCTCCCCGACGCATTCCCTGGCGTACCTGCACCACTGGACACAGGAGGCAATATCGTTGTAGATAACAAATCCGCAGCTGCTGCAGGTTACCCTGAGGTCGTTCGAGAAGATCTCAACATCTTCACCACACTGCGGGCACTTTTTTATCGAGAGTGTCGGTGTCCGGAGATTCGCAGCACCGGGACAATGATCAAGCATGGAAGTGCTCCTGTTTTTCCTGAGGCCGTATATCGTCGGGGCTCAGCATTTTGTATTCCCGCAGGAGTGCTTCGCGGTATTCGGTCATCTTTTTTGTAGGAATGTAATTGAACTGCCGGACCCGTTTGACGATCTCATCGGTGATCGTTTCATCATTGGTAAGTTTCAGGCCTGCAACATCCCGGAGTATCCAGTCGAGCCGGTCGATGCCGGTCTCCTTTCCCTCAACAGGGATTTTCCTGATTTTTATCTGGTCCGGCGGAATGCCGCCGCATATCGTGCAATAATATCCGTCCTTCTCATCGCCGCCCATTATTCACTCCCGTATCATCGTGAGACTCATCTTGAACCGGGTAATCCCGGAGAGGGCGTGGGGAGCGTTTGCAGGAAAGATGATGGTCTCGCCTTCTTTCATCTGCCAGGTCTGTCCGGCGACCCAGACCTCACACTCGCCCTCGAGTATGGTAACGGTTGCATCGTAGGGTGCGGTGTGTTCGGACAGGCCCTCGTTTTCATCGAATGAAAACAAGGTGATGCTGCCCGCCTTTCTGTTGACGATCATCCGGCTTGCAACGGTTCCTTCCTGATAATTGACGAGCTCTTTTAACCTGAGCACTTTTCCTTTGAGCTCTTCGCGCTTTTTATCCGGTTTTCCGGTCATTTCCAGGGATTCGGGTTTGAACTCCATAATAAATCATCATTCCAGGTCTTTCCATGAAGGAAAGTCGATTACGCCGGAGATGGCACAATGCCGAGCTGCTGCATCAGCCCCATCAGGTTCGCCTCACCCCAGAGCTCAGCGATCTTTCCATTTTGCATGCGGAATATTTCAATACCGGTCATGACAATCGCCTTTCCGGTTGGCGGGAGGCCCATGAATTCCCCGTTGTGCATACCCCGGGCGGTGAAACCTGCACGTTACCTTATCGCCATCCGCCACCAGGTCATCAATGGTTACGTTCAGGCCATGAAAGGCAGCCCGGCAGGTCGTGATGACGTTGTTTATCGCTTCAATCCCGGGACCGGGTGTTGGCAGGGGAACATGCAGTGAGAAATCAGGAGTAAGAAGTGCATCGGCTGCCGCGATGTCACCTTTTGAAGGCCCCACCTCGAAAAATTTCCGTACCGTCACCATATTCGCTTTTTCGGTTGTTGTCTGCGTCATGCATTATGCTGGACAGGTAACTATTTAATTCTGTTGTCCCTAACAAAGTAACAAATGGATGCAGCAATTGAAAATCTTGTCCTGCTGGGGCTCAAAGAATACGAGGCAAAAATTTATGTCGCGCTTGTTGGACTCGGTGAGGCAAATGTCCGCAGGATCCACGAAGTCAGCGGCGTTCCCCGCCCCCGGGTATATGATGTCCTGAACGAACTGGCTGCAAAGGGATTTATCAACATACGTCAGGGAAGCCCGTTGATGTACAGCTGCAGTTCGGCCGGACAGCGTAGTATCCTTTTTAAAAAAGGACCTCGATACCGCAGCCCGGGAAAGTGTGAAAGCACTTGAGATCCTGTCCGTTGATGCACAGCAGAATTATTCGCCGATATGGTATGTCCACAGCGACTGGACCATCCAGAACAACCTCGAAAAGCTGGTGGAGGGTGTCAACCGGGAACTCATTGTTCTCTGTTTCAACAAAGAGACCCTGAAAAGATTCCAGGGGCCGATTACCTCAGTTGCGCAGGATCGCACGGTTAAGATCCTGTTTCCCCCGGGGTCTGCAGAAGGGATCGCCCCCCTTGAAGGCACCACGTTCTATGAAGCCGGGACGCTCAGGAATTTTTTCGGGGTGAATATTTTTGAGAAGGTGTTCTCCTCCCCCATCAACCGCGAAGGTACGATATTCAGACTCGAGTGCATCTTTATCGCAGATGACCGGGAATCCATGCTCATCTATACGCAGAACGGGAACCGGATGGCGGTTATCATAACACTGCCCTTCATTACCTGTGTCCAGAGCCGGTTGTTCTCCCGGATGATTGAACGTGCACATCAGGTTGATCAGAGCGGAAAAAAACATCCTGGCGCAGGAAAAGTGATAAAAGAAGACAGACGAATTTCAAAACACCGGAGAAGTGTATAGAAATGGCAGATCCGAACGGCGCAATTCTCCAGCGTGATGGGAGGACCTATGCGGTAGTGACCCATATCCCGGCAGGGATCGTGACACCGGAAGATCTTGAGAAAATCGCTAAAACCGGGCGGAAGTACCGCGTTCCTATGCTCAAGATAACCAGCGGCCAACGGATAGCACTTGTCGGTCTCGAACCGGATGATGTGCAGAAAGTCATCGCTGACCTGGGCCCGCTCGCTAAACCAGAAACGGCCCCGTGTGTCAAGTTCGTTCAGGCATGTCTGGGCATTGATATGTGCCGGTTTGGCAACCAGGACTCGATCGGGTTCGCCAGGGCGGTTGATAAGCAGTTCAGGGATCAGACATTTCCGGCGAAGATCAAGATCGGGATCTCAGGGTGTCCGCGTTGTTGTGGTGAGAGCCATACTCGGGATATCGGGATCATGGGAACGAACAAGGGATGGGCTGTCTTCTTCGGTGGTAACGGGGGGACCCGGCCAAGGTTCGGCGACATCATAGCCCGGAATCTTTCTGCACCAGAGGCACTGGACTGCACGCAGAGGCTTGCGGAGTATTACCGGTGCAATGCGAATCCTCATGAGCGGACCGCCCGGTTCATGGAACGCGTCGGGATGGAAACCCTCAACTCCGAGCTGCTGACATTACTTCCGTACATACCCGTCGAGAAGGTGGAATGAAGATGAAAATTACCGAGGTTTCAAACGTTGTATCAGGCCCGAACCCGCATCATGTCGATGTTCGCAGGATCTACGAATCCCCGCATGCGGTGGCAGTTGTCATCACGCTCCAGCCCGGCGAAGGGCTGAAGAAACACATCACGCCGGTCGATGTCTTCTTCTACGTGCTGGAAGGAACCGGTGTCGTCGAGATCGGCGATGAAAAGAAGACGGCCGGGAAAGATATGCTGGTCGAGAGCCCGGCCCGTATCCCGCACAGGTGGTCGAACGAGAGCGAGGCGGTCTTCCGCGTACTCGTGGTCAAGGTGCCAAATCCGACGGAAGGAACAACGGTACTTTAAACCCCCCTTTCATTGCCCGTGATCCTATCGAATATACACCAAAAAAGGGCTCCTTTTCTGTGTCATGATATTGGGGACAATAAAGGAACCCCCAAAATCTTCCCTTTCGGTTCGTGCTGATAATATGCTCCAGCAATCGTCCCCTTGATAAAAATACGGCATATTTTCATTTCATCCAAATGTCAATAAGGCCGGTTGTTGCCGTTGTTTAACCATCACCCATCACTAACCTGCCGGAACACGAACAGGAATCCTGTTTTTTCGATGAATGTTTGAAAAAAAGGGGGAAGGTAAAAAGGGAGAACTTTCAGGAGAATTACAAGCCTAAGTCGGAGAGTCCGGGGTGATTTTCCGGGCGGGGTCCCAGCGGCCAGTGATACTTCCGGTCTGACTCCTTAATCGGCAGGTCGTTGATGCTTGCAAACCGTCGCTGCATCTGACCGTTTGGTGCAAACTCCCAGTTCTCGTTGCCATAAGAACGGAACCAGTTGCCGGCATCGTCGTGCCACTCGTACGCGAAGCGGACAGCGATGCGGTTGTCGGTATATGCCCAGACTTCTTTTATCAGCCGGTAGTCGAGCTCTTTTGCCCATTTACGTCGCAGGAATGCAATAATCTCCTGGCGGCCATTAACGAACTCGGCCCGGTTGCGCCAGAAACTGTCGGGGGTATAGACAAGCGATACCTTCTCGGGATCGCGTGAGTTCCATCCGTTTTCCGCCATGCGGACTTTCTGAGCCGCCGTCTCCCTGGTGAACGGTGGCAAGGGTGGCTTGTTTTCTTCTGCCATGTATCGTTCATATTCTCTCATCGTTGATAAAATATGTCTTCGGTACAAAAGTTAAGAAAATAAAAATTAACGTATTTTCCTCAGAAACATCGATAGGTACAATCTCATGAAGAGTGATGGATCGGCAGTTGTGGTGAATGGTCTGCATCAGACTACACCTGAAAACAACCTTTCCTTAAAGCCGGGTATCGGATCGGGATCAGAAAACAGGATAAAAACTATGGGACAGATTGGTATAATCGGTGCTGGTAATGCCTCACCGGAGGAATACGAAGCGGCCCGGACCGTGGGGAACCTGATTGCAGAAAATCACGGAATACTGATCTGCGGCGGACTCTCCGGTGTGATGGAAGCAGCATGCAAAGGTGCGAAGGAGCAAGGCGGGCTGACAATCGGGATCGTACCTGATACCGGCAGCGGGAACCTGTACCTTGATGTTGTCATCCGCTCAGGACCTGGGCATGCCAGGAACGCTCTTGTTGTCCAGTCCTCCGATGCGGTCATTGCAATCGGGGGAGGCTACGGGACCCTCTCGGAGATTGCCATCGCACTGAAGACACATTGCCCGGTCTTTGGCATAAAAACGTGGGAGATCCACGGGGTAACAGGATGTGCATCCCCCGAGGAGGCGGTGATTAAGGCAGTAAGCGCCGCACGCCGGTCTCCCGGGTATCGTAACCCCCGAGCCGTTCCATAATCCCCCTGAATGCGGATGAGGTGATGGCGGCACAGAGTTCCGCTACCCGCGGGTCATCAAGATGCTCGCGGCGGATGGCGATTTCGTAACGTTCTGTTGCCACGGGGATGAACTCCAACCCGAGTGCTTTTGCCGCGCTATAGACAGCCATCCCCGCATCCGCCTCGCCGGACTTCACGGCAAGTGCCACCGCAAGGTGCGTGGTCACTTCACGCTCGTAGCCCCGGATCGTTTCAGGCCCGATTCCCCGCGATTTCAGCTCATGATCCAGCAGCATCCGGGTCCCCGAACCCCGCTGGCGGTTGATGAACTGGTGCTGCGGGAGCTGGTCAAACCCGATATCTTCTCGGGATACGATACCCTGCTGGCGTTCTGCGACACACAGGAGAATAATCTCTTCGCCGGGAAGGTATTTTTCAAGGTAAGGGATATTATAATCCCCGTTTTCCGCAAGCAGGTGCATCGGCGCCGCATGGCACTCATTCTTCTTCAGGGCTAGAATGCCCCCCATACTCCCGACGTGGGTGGAATGAAGTTCTACTTCCTTCTGCTGGAGAAGATCGGCGAGATAGTCGACCAGAGGGTCGTGGCTCCCGGTGACAAGGAGCGCCTTTTCTGCCTCGGCATGGGAGACCGTGAGTGTGGCTGCCACCTCACTTCCCGCTTCGCAGCCTTCTGAACCGAAGGGTAGTCTGAGATAGGCGTTTGACCGCACCGCACTCATCTGCACCCCGGCCCCTCGTGACAGGGGAGAGATTACCCAGGAATCCCCCACAAGGCCGAGGGAACAGAGAATAAATTCATCACTCCCGGCATCCTTCGACACCGAGACCGTCAGCCGGGCGTCAATCGAACCCGGCAGGGGTGCGGGAAGTCCGAAGGCATGGATAAGCGGTGTCATGATCTCCCGGAGAACCGTCAGCGCCGACAGGGGATACCCCGGCATCCCGATGACCGGTTTGTTATCGATCCGTCCTATGATGGCAGGTTTTCCGGGCTTGATCGCAACGCCGTGGATCAGCACCTCCCCGAGTTCTGCAATCACCCCGGCCGTATAGTCTTTTGTCCCGGCAGATGACCCGGCAGAGATGATGACACAATCATTTTCATGAACGGCACGCCGGAGAATTTTTTTAATCGCATCGGGATCGTCCTTCACCACAGGGTACCGTGTGCAGCTCGCGCCCAGAGTCTTCATCATTGCTTCCGCCATTACGGTATTGCTCTCCACAACCTGCCCGGGAGCCGGGCGGCTGCCATGAGCGACGAGCTCGCTCCCGGTCGGGACGAGGCCGATTCGGACGGTAAGAACATCAAGCCCGGTGATACCGTACGCCGCAAGCGCTCCGATATCGTGGGGGCGGATGCGGTGTCGTGAAGGAAGGGCCATCTCAGACTCTCCGATGTCCTCACCGGCGGGACGGATGTGCTGCCATGGGGGGGCCGCCCTGCGGATGGTAAACCGGTCATGATCGATGTGAACATCCTCGATCATGATCACGGCATCATATCGTGGTGGCACCACATTACCGGTATTTACCCGCACTGCTTCGGTGAGGGTGACCGGGTGTTGTTCGCTCGCCCCCCCGGTCTCCTTTGCAATAACCGCGATGCCGTCCATTGCGGCGAGGTGCACCTCGGGGACCGAATACCGGGCAAAGACGGGTTCCGCAGTAATACGCCCCACGGAACTGAGCAGCTCCACCCGTTCGCGGGACGGGGTGCAGTCAAACCCGGTACGAAGGAGTGCAAGGGTGTCAGCAAGGGATGTCACGGTCAGGTAGCGTTTTACCACAGGATCACCTCGACCGCTGTTCCGGTCTCCAGCCCCTCGCTGTCGGCGGGAACCCGCACTACGCCGGTACTCTGCACCAGCGTATTCAGCAGCCCGGATTTCCCGAAGACCGGTGTGGCGATCCCGTCCCGTACGGCGACACGTATGTAGTCCTCCCTTCCCTTCGAGGAGGGCACATTCTGGCCGAGGGTCGCCGGGATGACCCGCAGACTGCTTCCTGTTTCTCCGGTCATGCCGGCAAGAAGGTGACGGACAATAGCGATGAGCACGATATAAGCAGAAGCGGGGTGGCCGGGGAGACCGACCACCGGCGTCGTCCCGCACCTCCCGATGATGGTGGGCTTGCCGGGAGCGATGGCGATGCCGTGGACCAGGACCTCTCCCTGCTCCCCGATAACTGCCGCTACCATGTCGCGGTCATCCTTGGAACTCCCCCCCGATATCAGGACAGCGTCGCATTCCGCTGCTGCCCTGGTGATTGCGGCACGGAGTGAATCCCGGTCGTCCCGGACGATCCCGAAGAGAAGCGGTACACCTCCCTGTTCCTGTACGAACGACGCCACTACGTACGAGTTGACGTCCCGGACCTGCCCGGGCAGCGGTTTTTCACTCACGGGGATGAGTTCGTTCCCGGTCGAGATGATACCTACCTTTGGCATCCGGACGACCGGGACGGTTGTGCATCCTGCAGCGGCGAGCACGCCGATATCTCTCGGGGAAAGCCGTTTCCCGTCTGAACATACGGTGTCCCCCCGGGCAAAATCCTCGTTAAAGAAGAGTACATTCTCCCCGTACGCCACCGGTCTTCTGACCAGCACTTCCCCGCCGAGCTGCTCGGCATGTTCGATCATCACCATGGCGTCGGCACCTTCCGGGAGGACTCCCCCGGTGGGAACATAGATGCACTCGCCCGGTTTTACCGGAGTGCCGGAAGAAGACCCCATCGCGATCCTCCCCCGAAAGGCAAGGATCGAAGGAATGGAATCGCCTGCACCCGTGGTATCGGCTGCCCGCACGGCAAAGCCGTCTACCACAGAGCGGGTGAAACCGGGGATATCGACATCGGCATAGACATCCTGTGCGAGGACCCGGTGCAGTGCTTCTTCGAGAGGCACGGACTCCTCCCTGCCTCGCACCGCGATACCCCGTGCTGTTTCTATCGCCGTTGGAACTGAAACGAGCTGTAAAAAAAGACTCATTTAAAGCAGCCCAGCTGGCAGCCGCGGATTTTGACGTTGTGTGAGTTGCAGTACTCGCTGATATCTTTCTTCGGGATCTTGTGCTTTTCCGCGAGTGCGAATGCCTGGGGACAGGTGATCGCGGTATCGATACCGGCCTCTTTGAATATTTTTTCCATCTTCTGTGTATCCATGGTAACACTATGATGTGTATTTCTTCATAGTGTTTACTCATCCTGCATCAGGGCACGCTTAATCGTAATGAAAAACCCATAATGGCTGATGAAGGTTGCGCTGATCAACTCCCGGCAGGACAAGGCGGGCGTGAATATACGGCACCATCTTGAGGAGATGCTCGGGTACCGGCCTATGGCAGGAGCAGGACCGGTCCTATGAGTTTATTGAAGTAGAAGAGCGGCTGATCCATGCGGAGCATGTCGACCACCGGGTCGATGCGGATCTTGTGATCTTTCTCTCGCGGCATTCCAGCGTACATCCTGTCCCCGTCCTGACCGTCCACGTCACGGGAAATTTCAGGACAGCGGATCTCGGGGGCGCTCCCCGAACGCTCGCCCCTGCTGCACCCGGCATGATGCAGGCAACGCTCCGCATGCTCTCACGGCATTGCCCGGAAGGCTACCGGGTCTCGTACGAGGTTACCCATCACGGACCGACCGGGCTTTCCCTCCCCTCGTTCTTCGTGGAGATCGGGAGTACTGAGAAGGAATGGACCGATCAGGCTGCAGGGAAGGCAGTTGCGGAGAGCGTGCTCTCGGCATTTCCGTCAAACTCTGTCCCGCTCATCGGTTTTGGCGGTACCCATTACGCCGCCCGGCAGACAGAAATTGCCCTTACCTCCCGGGGGGCGTTCGGGCACATTGCTCATACACGGGAAATTGCAACGCTGGACGAAGAGATGGTCCGGGCGATGGTGGAAAAGAGCGGGGCCGTTGCTGCATATATCGACCGGAAAGCCCTGGATCGCGAAGAGCTCGACAATCTTGCTACCCTGCTGAAGCGGCTCTCGATCCTACGGTTATCTGAAAGCGAGATCATGGCACTGGGACACCTCCCGTGGGATACCTACCGGGAAGTCAGGAAGATCGCCGGGAAGATCTCGCCGCTTAGCCGCTGCTATATCCATGACCTTCAGGGTGAGGGAACCCTCTGCACGGTCAGCATTGATCCGGTCTTACTGGGGGAAACGGTAAAATCCGAGGAGCCGGATCTGATAAAAAATCTTGAAAAACTTCCCCTCGTGCACCTGTCCACACAGGATAACCGGCTTCTTCCTTTTTTTATCACGTATGAAGGCAAATCGTCACAAATAATAAATGATTTAAATACATTGTGCGTAAAAATCATACGTAGTAACGAGATCACTGTTACGGAGAAAGACACCCTGATCCTACGTAAGGTAAGGTTTGATCCCCATAAAGCGCGCGAACTCGGGGTACCGCCCGGACCTTCCTACAAGCACCTGGCTGAGGGCCAGGAGGTCGCGATCAATGGCAATGTTATTACGCCTGCCATGGTCTCTTCGTGCAGTGAAATCAGGATCCACATCCCGGGGTTGGAGAAGTATACATGAGGTCAATTGTTGAAGAGGCACTTACCAAAGCGAGGGACGAGACAGTTCTGCCCTCGCAGAATAATGAAGACCTTGACCAGATCCTGGCTGAGCTCAAAACCGAGATCACCGTGATCGGTTGTGGCGGCGGGGGATCGAACACGATCTCCCGTATGATGGAGGAAGGCATCCATGGCGCAAAACTCATCGCCATCAACACAGATGCCCAGCACCTTATCCGCACCCAGGCGGACCAGCGTATCCTTGTCGGCAGGCAGCGGACCCGGGGTCTCGGTGCCGGCTCCATCCCCCAGATCGGTGAAGAAGCGGCTCTCGAGAACGAGCAGGAGATCCGTGCGGTTGTCTCCGGGTCCGACATGGTCTTCATCACCGTCGGCCTTGGCGGGGGTACCGGTACGGGTGTCGCCCCGGTTGTGGCAAAAGCCGCACGGGAGGAGGGGGCGCTTACCATCGCGATCGTCACACTGCCATTCGCTGCGGAAGGTGCCATCCGCATGGAGAATGCGGCGGCCGGGCTTGAACGCCTCCGGGATGTGGCGGACACCGTAATCGTCGTTCCCAACGACCGGCTCCTCGAGGTCGTACCCAAGCTTCCCCTGTATGCTGCTTTCAAGGTCGCCGATGAAGTCCTCATGCGGGCGGTCAAGGGAATCACCGAACTGATCACCATGCCCGGGCTGGTTAACCTGGACTTTGCCGATGTCCGGACCGTCATGGAGCGGGGTGGCGTTGCGATGATCGGGATGGGTGAGAGTGACAGTGAGGATAAGGCGGCCGATTCGGTGAAAAAGGCGATCCGCTCTCCGCTTCTCGATGTGGATATCAGCGGAGCGACCGCTGCACTGGTCAATGTGGTCGGCGGGCCGGATATGACCATGGAGGAGGCCGAAGGGGTCGTCCAGGAAGTGTACAACCGAGTCGACCCGAATGCGCGGATCATCTGGGGAGCCCAGATCGACCCGGCGATGCAGAACAAGATGCGTACCCTGCTGGTGGTCACGGGCGTACGGTCGCCACAAATATATGGTCGTAATGAGAAGCTTACCCCCAAAGTACAGAAACAGTTTGAGATCGATTTTCTCAAGTGAGCGGATATGGAAATTTCAAAACCTGATTTCAAAGTCGATATACACGAGGAGTTATTCCGCAAATATCTGCGGGTATTGAAACTCGCTCGCACCCCCACCCGGGAAGAGTTCACCAAGATCGCTATCGTCGCTGCGGCGGGCGTCCTGTTAGTGGGCCTGATTGGATTTATTATCTACGAGTTCTTCATCGTATTACCGCACTGATGGGCATGACACAACCAGTACCACCGGCGCCAGCAGCGCCCCAGATTCCCGCCATCCCCGAAGTCTTCAACAACCGCATCTTTGCGATAAAAACGACCTCCAAGCAGGAGCGGACCGTTGCCGACAATATCCTCAAGGCGATAGAGACCAAGGCGACCGATGTCAAGGTCACCGCGATCATCGTACCCAACGAACTCCAGGGCTATGTCCTCATCGAAACCCCGGAAAAGCTGAACCGGATCGAGCAGCTCGTGGAGAAAGTTGCCCATGCCCGATCCGTCATCAAGGGAGAGACGAGCCTTGCCGAAGTCGGGCATTTCCTTATCCCGAAACCGGTCGTCGCCGGTATCGATGAAGGCACCATCGTGGAGCTGATCGCCGGGCCGTTCAAGGGCGAGAAGGCAGTCGTCAAGCGGGTTGACTCTGCAAAGGAAGAGATCACGGTCGAGCTGTACGAGAGTGTCGTCCCTATCCCGATCACGGTTCGGGGCGATAATGTCCGCGTTGTCGAGAAGTTCAAGGACCGGTAATCATTTTTTTTTTAATAATAAACTATTGACTGTGAATTATTGCATTTTGTATTTTGATAGCAACATATTATCTTAATTTGAAATTATGTTTTGATATGGAATTTATCCAGGAAGTATCTCAATTAGAGAATTATTGCGAGCATCAAACTCGTTCTCAGTTAAAATCAAATCTTAATTTTTTAGAAGAGATTTTAAATTTTTACTATTATCTCCTTCAAAAACAAATCAATGATGAAACTGATATCAAAACGCATGAATTAGCGATAATTCTAATCCATGCAAAAATAATTAAAACATTAAATTGTAATTCAGATTTATTAAAAAAAGGGCATTATAGTGAATTTCGCTCTCTTTTAAGAGATGTTTTTGAATTAACATTTTTATCCCAATATATTTATGATGAATCCCGAAAAAGCAGATCCTTGGTTAGATGGTGGGCAAATTGGGCATCGTCTCGTTGCCAATACTTTAAATTTACCAACCGAAATTAGAGAAATATACGGTATGTTATGTGACTATACACATCCGAATTTCAATGGCGTCAAAGAAAATCTAATTCTGAATAAAAAAAAGGAGGATATTGGTTTTTTGATGATTCCAATATTTAGAAAAAAAATAGTAAGGCGCTTGTCATAATGCAAATTCATTTTGCATTTATGGCAATAAATCAATTTTTTGTATGTTTTAAAATATACAAAAATTTCAACAAAGATGATGAAAAACAATTAAAACGAATTAAAAATAAGTTACCCAAACAATTAAATTCCTGGACTCAATATTGTCGTGAAGTAAAAATTGATGTTTAAATTTTCCCATCTTTTATTTTCTCGTTTTTCTTCAAGTAAGGGGATTAGATTGGTTATTTCTTAAAAATCTTGACGATTCCAAAAGCCTTGGCGGGAATGGTTAAAAAAACGGGTTGAACAAGTAGGAATGATCTCCAGCCGCTTATTCATCCTCTATCAGTGATGAAGGGAATAAGGGTCAACATTATTTTTTAATGGGGCGGTTGTTGGTTGAACGACCGGATAACTTTCCTTCTCTAATGCGTGTACGAATCCGATGCAAAGAATTGAAAGTGCAATTACAACAATAATACCTGATATCATCTTCTTCATGATAATCACCTGATCCTCCTGAAATTAACTAAAAATAAACATACAAGTATTGCTGACATTCCAATCCCAAAACCAAAGCCTGGAACCGGCCTTCCTTGAGGGTTGAGGGTAAGATTAAGATCATTATACAACGGTTTGAATCTCACGTCACGCACAGAGGTCTGATATCCTTCTTTCTTGACGGTAATTTTCTGGAAATAACCCCAAGCCTTTTGCATCTTGTAAGAACCATCCGCGCCAGACTTTGTCGTCGCTGTTATGGGATTAATTTCCCCAATCGTTTCGAAAATAATTGATGCATTGGGAATAGTCTGGCCATTTGTATCGATGACCCACCCGGTTACCCAGATAGTACCTGGACCGGGGGGCCCGGCATAACTGGTAAAGTTCCGTGTTTCCGAAATAACAAATCCTGAGTTATCAGTGACTACAATAGTGACATGATTTGTTATCAGAATTTTACATAAAATATCATAATGTATCCCCAAATCATTTCCACAAACCACCACACCATAAGTATCGTTTAAACCATTCGTGATTGAAACATTTCGTATACCTTGTGAAGCATCTATCGTTCCTTGAACTGCGATATATGCAGGAACCACATCATAATAAATTATATCCCCTTCTTCCGGAGAGGTAATATTTATAGTGATATTTTTTTCATCCGCACTCACCATCGGCACTATGACCATCGCTGACAGCAATAATACAATCAGAAAAACGACTATTCTCATTGATTTCAAATGAAAGCCCGTATATTCCTTTTTTTCATTCAAATTACCGCTTCCTGACATTAACTAAAAATAAACAAATGAGAATTGCTGATATTGCAACCTCAAAATTAAATCCCGGAACTGACGTGCCTACTGGTGTAAGGGTGAGATTGAGTTCATTATTGTATTCTTTAAATGTCACTTCACGCTCGAGAGTCTGATACCCCTCCTTTTGGACGGTAACTCTTTGAAAAAAACCAATTGCCTTTTTCATTTTATACATGCCATCCGAACCAGACTTCGTCGTTTCAACAACTGAGTTATTTTCGTTCATCCTTTCAAAAATAATTGAAGCATTGGAAACTGGCTGGCCATTCGTATCGATGACCCACCCGGTTACCCAGATAGTACCCTGGACCGGGGGGCCCGGCATAACTGGTAAAGTTCCGTGTTTCCGAAATAACAAATCCTGAGTGATCAGTGACTACAATAGTGACATGATTTGTTATCAGAATTTTACATAAAATATCATAATGAATCCCCAAATCATTTCCACAAACCACCACACCATAAGTATCGTTTAAACCATTCGTGATTGAAACATTTCGTATACCTTGTGAAGCATCTATCGTTCCTTGAACTGCGATATATGCAGGAACCACATCATAATAAATTATATCTCCTTCTTCCGGAGAGGTAATATTTATAGTGATATTTTTTTCATCCGCACTCACCTTTGGCACTATCACAATCGCTGACAGTAAAATAACAATCAGAAGAATACCAATTTTCATCGATTTCATCCGTCTCATTACTCCTCATTTGCTAATTTTTTAGTTGAACCATATCCCGCATTTTTCTCTTTGAGTGGAAATCTATTGTTTTTTATATCACTTTAGTTGGAATAGTCAAAATTCCCTTCATGTTGAGAATAATTATACGACATCTTTTCTATCCAGTTGAATATTGTATAGATTATAATTTATTAATCACGGTGTATTATGTCATCTTCCGGGATTAACACGGGCAACGTGAATGTTTCTTTGCATGAATTATCTCAGGGATTTTAGCCGCAGTGATTATGACAGCCACTGACTTTTGGCATCAGACATCTGATCTCCACGTTATTGAGAATTCGGGATTATGGAGAATTTCATCTCCAGTTTTTCTGTCTACGAACCTCTGACAACAAACCCTGGACCTCATCAAAACCATTGTCTCTCTGTGGAAAAACAATCACAAATCAGGCTCTGTTTCACTTTTTCCTATCCCGTCCCCTATCGGAAAACCCTGCAAAATCTCCCATTTTGGTTCGTGTGGAAAATGAGACATTATTGTGCCCTGTTTGCCAAAATATGGCTGAAATGCACCTCACCTGTTGACCGCCAAAGGCCTTTAAACCGGGACAAATTCAGCCGGTTAATTCAGTCCATCCGGACCCCAAAACACCGCCGGACTGAAGATATGGGGATCTTTTTTTCCGACGAAGAGCATCTGTTTCTGGTTAAAAGCAGGACTCAGGATTTGTTGACCAGGTCTGGCACAAGAGCATAGTATTCAGATTAATCTCAATTTCCCCGGAACGGACATTATGCGGCACCTCCAATCATTCAAATTTATTTTAACCACAAGATTCATCTTGTAATGTAAACTCTCTAAAAAATTCAGCCGCGGATCTCTTTTTTGTGCATAAAAAACCCGAATTTCTGGTATTTTTGTATGACACACAGCGGTCATATAACCCGCTGGTTCAGATAATCCTTTAAGCAACAGGGATCTTTATAATTTTATTACAATGATCAGGGAATTCTTTTTAAAACTGGTAAAACGGGCAAAGGAGGTAGCAAAAGTTCTCAAAGCAAAATTCAATGCTTTGGCAAACAAGCTCATGCCCGCGGTCCCGGTTATGAAGTTCCCGATTCCCGGTATCTCATCTGAAACAGGAAATGCGATGAAAGCGGGCAAGAGGTACCGGCTGACGAGCGACCACTCCCCAATCTTCTCGCTCTATACTTTTTTTGGTGATAGGTAGACGCCGGTAACCGGTGTTTGAACAGATGTTCTGGCAATCTTCCGACAGGTCACCTGCCGAATCTTCGACAGGAGGTCATCGACCGGATTTTAGCCAGGGCTCTGTTCAATGCCGGAACTGCGTCTTCCTTGATGAATGGACGGTCAGAAGATCCTTTTTGGCCGTTCCGGTATTGCTGATGAACATCTCAAAAAACTGGTGAATACATGCAGGGTAATGCACGTGACCCCATCAGGGTCACACGGGAAGCAGTCTTCACGAACGAACGGCAGACCGGCTTCCAGGGCGTAAGAAAGATCATGGTTGAACACTGTGTCCGGGTAATTGTTCCTTTTCAGGGTGTGGTTCAGCCTCAGCGGCGATCTGCCGGATGGCAACCTGCGGGAAATTCCGTGCAGTGCCTGAACCGTTCTGTCGTTGTGCAATCGTGCAAACCCTGCATTCTCCCGGGGAGGTGCATCATGACTGCCTTTGCCAGTGGCGGCCAGGTTATGTGCGGGGCAGAAGGCTGCGTGCATGTCCGCATCTGGGGAGAACTCCATGCCATCTGTCCCGAAGATCTCGGCAGGCTGCTCTTTATGGGAGAGCGGGTTTCGCTCACCAGGAAGGGATCGGCAGCGGAGGAAGTCCCTCAGCCCTTACCTCAGGTCTCCGGGTCGGTCTGTCTCACTCCGTCCGGAAGGGCAGTCATCATTGCAGCCGGCAGCCAGCGGTACATGCTCCCCCGTGACAGGTTCCTCGCGGTTGCATTCGGGGAGGAGGTATCCTGCCTCTTCTTTGAGGTGCCATCAGGTGAACCGGATCGCGAAATAATTCCGGATTCCCAAGGATGTGTCATCCCGTGACAAGCCGGCGCTGCATTATTCTTGAGGAAGGGGTGCGTGAGCTGCTCGAACTGGACCATTATACCGTCCGGATCCTTCCAGCCATCTACAACCGGCATTCCCTCCCGGTCCACCTGGTGGCAACACGCGGACCTGATGAGACGAGGTATATCAGGATCAGGAAATCCTATCGCCGGCGGAGGACGATCCAGAATGTTGAAACCATGTGCAGGACTGACATTGTGATTTACCGGAGGATACTTTCAGGGCCTGGCAGAGGTGCCGGCCTGCACTGTGAAATCTGGATCTATTCTCCCTATGACGGGTATCATTGTTTTGAGGTGCTCCCCGGCAGTGTGCGGGAAATTCCCCGGCTGGTGCCGGAACATGCTGAACCACTCCATGACAAGGAGGCAGCAGGATGATTTCCCGGAATTCTTTTCATTCGATAAAGAACCGGTCGGTAAAACTGCTGGTATCGCGGGGATACAGCCGGTCCAGCCGGTGACCGACAGCTTCCTCTCGCATTACATCCCCCTTCACCTTATCGGCATGAAGGGTGATTACGAGGCCCTCTGCGTGAAACTCCGGATTGCCACGGGCTCGGTGAGCGAAGCGTATGTGGAATCATTCTGCCGGTACGACATCTGCCAGTTCCGCTCACTGCTTTCTCTCTCGCCGGGGAATATGTTCCTGCGATGCGAGGTCTGGATCGTATCAACGAACAACGCAATCCATTGCTACGAGGTCCTTCCCGATACCATCCGCGAGGTGGCTGCCTATGCCCGTTGAAACGGGTTCCCGGGTCATCATTTCGAAACAGATACCGGACGTCCCGCTCCACCTCATCCCGAAAACGATCGCCGACCAGATCAAAGGGAAGTGCACGTCAGTATACCGGATCACGGCCATGAAAACATTCCAGAACCGGTTTACGATCATCATTGAGACCCGCAGGAGAGTATACCGAAACCTGCACACCGATGTCCCTCCCGGCTCCGGCGATAAAAAGAGTTAACCCCCGAAACCTCCTGTGCCTCCAAATCCTTGGATCCGGAGAACTTCCTTTTTTTTACCTGGCTGCTGGGGGGAAGCTGCGGGGATAATGATGGACATGTCCCGGTGCAGGTGCCAGGTACGCCGGGCCAGGCGGACGCTGTACTTTTGTTGGCACTTCAAGGGCTCGGAACCTGAATATTGGTGCAATCCCGTATCCTTCATTTTCTCCACCCATCAGAGATCCCTCGTGCCCGGGCTCCTCACCGGCAGGAAACCCCACGGCATTTTCTCACAGGCCAGATCCCTGTTTTTTTACCTTTAAGCAGGGACTCTGCACTAAATGAAGAAAAATGAATGCATCCACAATCGTACTGGTTATGTTTTTTCTTCTGCTCCCTTCTTCCAGGCTCTCCCGTAAATCCCTTGTTGTCCCGTCCTGAAATCTGCCATTTCACGCCTGTCCTTCAGATATACCTAAGTGCCCCCCGGAACAGATACGTATTCAACCCAAGGGCGCCCGCGGGCCAGGAAACAAAAACATGGCAGATTTCGTACAGAACTCACAGACCAAAAATGCGATTCGCGAACTTGCGAGCCCGATTGCAGACGTAACGGCGTTCAACACGATCGTCCAGTCGGTCATCACCGACAACCCGTTTGCCTGTGTAGCGTATATGACCGCCGGGGAGAACCACGACCCGGTAGAGAAGACCCGGGAAGGTTACACCGCACGGATCGTGTACGAGGACGCGAATGCAAAGAGCATCGGCACCGGTTCACACCGGTTCAGCACCCTCGCCGGGTTCAATGCCGGCGTGACCGCGTTGCTGGCTGCTGCGGCCGTCACCACGGCACATGGCGGTACAGCACTCCACGATGCAGGGAACGATGCATTCAGCTGCAACCCTCAGGTGCCACGATGCGAACGGCGAACTCTACATGGTGAACTTCAGCCGTGACCGGGTCACCCTCACGTCCTACTCGGACGAGGCCATCCGCACCGCGGTCGAGACCTGGGCGGACACCGTCCCGGCCCTCGCATAATTTCACCGGACGAAACGACCCGGAGGGGAGGAGACCCCCCGGTCCCCTCTCTTTTGTGGTCCTCTCGTCGTGTTGCGGAGGACCGTTATGGAAACTGAAATGCTAGGGATCATGCTGGGAGTGGTGCTCCCGCTCTATCCCATGCTGTTTGCCATCTATCAGAAGATCGGCAAATATGACGAGATTGTTGAGGAGTTCAAACAACTCCGGGCAGAACACGAAGCCCACAAGGAGAACTATCATGGAAACTAAACTCGTATCCACATGCAATTGCGAAAGTGACCGGCCTGTACCGGGGAAAATTCAGCGGGCTTGAACCTCTCACGGTCGATACCCCGCTCACCCCGGAAGAAGTGCGCCGGAACCCCATCTTCTACGAACTGGACCTGAATCCTGACATGAGTGATGAGAACCTGATCATCGATGTGATCTACGATAACCTCTCGCCGCTGCGGTTGCAGGACCTGCGAAGGGGGACGGATATCCCGCGAGGAGTCCGGTTCTGGCCGGACTGGTTCGATATCCCGCCCTATGAGGAGATGCATGATATTGATGGCCGAAGGGTGTATCCGCGGATACCGGGTATTCACACCGTGCAGATCCGGACAGGCCGTCGCAAGTTTGCGCAGATGGGACGGGTCCGGGACTTCAGCCCGGAGAATGGCGGGTATACCAGCCCGGTGTTTGAGATCAGGATTGCTGGGGACGACAATGTTTGAGAATGAGCTGCAGACCCGGTGTGCCATCTGCGGGACCGGGATCCTGCTCGGGCTCGTCTTTGTGCTGGCCCATCTTCCCCTCATCCTGCTCACGTTCCGGTCGCGGTACTGTTCCTCGGTATCGTTGCAGACCCGGAAGAGACCCATGCAGTCTGGTACGGGATGCTGAACACGCTCGGCATCTTTGACGTTTCCACACTGACTGATGCGGAGAAAGTGAACTATGCTCAGAAAAAACATTACTTCTGGTTCGGGGAGGTGGGGATGGCCGGTATTCTGGCAGGGAGCATCGCGGTTCCTGCCGGGATCTGGTTTGCGGGACAGACCGAGATCTCCCTGGCATTTATTGGGGCTGCGGTCCTGTTCCTGCCGCTCTTTGTGTTCATGCCAAAGCTGATCCAGCGGGGCATGAAGGCGGATACGGATGCAGTCATCGATGCGTTCGGGAAGAATGAGCAGGTCAAGAAAGTGTTCTGGACCTATGTTCGTTGCGATGGCCGGGGTGGTGCTGGCCCGGGTTGTGGATCCGGTGACAGCTCAGCAGGTGGTGGGGATTATTACGGGAATGGGGGTGTGAGTTGAATTCCCTCCTCATTTATCCTCGTTGGGGATACCTGGAATATGAGGGTCTCTATGTTGAGAGAGAATAAGCCCTATATGGGCTCCGATTCTCCTTACGATTCGACCCTGCTTTTTCAAAAACCCGTTAAAATCTCGATTTTCGGTTCATGCGGAGAATATGGCCATTAATCGCCCTGTTTGACAAAATACGGTTGAAATGCATCTCGTTAAATGGTTCGTAAGCCCCTTTAAATCGAGCTGTTTTTAGCCTCACATTTTATGCCATCAGACCAGTCATAAAGCCTGCCAGAACGCGAATATGAGGATCTTTTTTTTTCAACGGACGTCTTAAAAAAAGAGAAAATCGGGAACTTGATGGGAGAACAGGTATTTCATGAACCTCCGGAAGGAAAACACTTATCTCCGCATTTCGTAATGGAATTGTATGGGGGAACACCGGAAAATCTTGTCCGCATCGTTCTTGTTTGTTCTAATAATCATCGCTCTTTGCCCCGGCTGCCTCTCCAGTACCCCGCAGGAAGAAAATCTGACTGCTGCAGGCCTCGCCGATCAATACCTTGTGCACGCGGATGGGATCCGGGACTACCGGTCGGAATACAGCGTCTCTTCGGGAACAGCGGAGAACCCTTTCACAGAACGAATCCGGTATGACTACAAAGCTCCATCCTTTGCCCGGATGGAGCAAACCCGGTCAAGCTCGCGTGTTCCGGCGTCATTTGCGACAACAAACGGCACCTGGACTGCATGGTATGACGCGGAAACCCGGACCTACGACCTCTCCTCCGCCATGAAACTCCCCCGGGAGTACGATTACCAGCAGATAGTCCGGCGGATCGTCGCGGACCGGAACTTTGCGATTACCGGGCGGGATACCAGCCATGGGCCGGCACGGTACCAGATCGAGGTGGTGACCGAACCCTGGTCCGACAAGTACACGCCCTACATCAGCTCCCGTATCCGTGTGTGGGTTGAACCATCGACCGGTCTGGCATGGAATGTGATGACGTACTATGGTTGCGGGCCTTCTCCGGTGCCAACGACTCCACCTGGTTTTGGAACGCCGGCTGTCTGCGGAGTCATGGAACAGCCGAATAATGAAATTCAGTACGAATCGATCGCGGTCAATACCGGCATCCCCGATTCATATTTCGATTTCATCCCACCGGAAGGTTCGGGCCCACGCTGTATCCCGAAGTACGTGAACTATATCGAACCGCTACGTGCAGACACGTTGGTCCCGATCGACCAGCCTCTGCCCGGAGGTGTCCGGTTTTCTTTAAACGAGAGCGATTCCGGGAGGACCATTTCACTTAAAAGCGGGGATATCGTCGAGATTACCCTCGGTACAATCCCGGGGCTTGGCTACCGCTGGATCATGCCGGCAGAGGGGTCAGGATTGACTCTTCTGAACGCGGGACCATTCTACGAGATGCCAGAAAAAACCGATGATTATTATTCAGAGTTCCTGGGCGGCCGGGGATATTACCGGTGGCGTTACCGGGCAGAGGGTCCCGGCATGGAGACCATCGACGGGATCTTTTCGATCTCCGGATGCGATATACAGGGAGTGAAACGTTTCAACATCACCGTGAACGTGGCTGTTTGACAGGCCGAATCGTCGCGTCGTAACATTTATCGTTCAACGTTCTGTTCATACTATCATCGGGAAGAAATGTCCCCCCCCCGACATCGATTGAGGAAGATTAACCATGACTCAAAAACTCCCGTCCAATCTCACCCTTGTGAAGTATCACAGAATATACGCGGATGCACAGGGTGGCTCGCATTTTGATTTCGTGACGGTCGAACAGAGGCTTGCGAGCGGGGCGCCACCTGCTGCCCCGTTCTACGTCTCCGGGGATAAGCCTGCATCGAAGTATCGTTTCTATTCGTTTCAACCCGGCTGGATCGGTGACTGGCACCCGAGTCCCGCCCGGCAGTTCCTGGCCCTCATGTCGGGTGCGGTGGAGGCGGAGACGACCGATGGAACGGTCAGGCAGTTAGGGCCAGGGGATCTCGTCCTGCTTGAGGATACTTCGGGCAAGGGGCACGTGACGAGAAACATTGGTGAGGGGTACGCTACGTTCCTGGTGGTCCCTGTCCCCGCGGCCTGATATTTGTCCCGGGTATCTCCAAAAAATTATGGTCACTGAATAGATCCTGAAGGTAATTCCGATTGGGAGAGCAGTAATGGAATATATCCCCTTCCCGAATAGATCAGATCGTGGAGGAGTCAGCAGAACGTGAGGAGAACTATCTATGACCGTCGATGAGTTTGTAACGTCAAAGGTTCTACCGGAACTTCAGCCGGTTGTAGCGATGCTGCGAGAGCTGATGCGTGAAATGGTACCGGATGCAACAGAACAGATTAGCTACGGGATACCCATGTATAAAGGGCAGGAAAATAGTTGCCTTCATCAACCCGACGAAGAAGGATAGTACGTTTGGCTTTTCCCACGGCGGGGAGTTCGAAGACAAATTCAATATGCTCCGGGGTAAGGGAAAGGTATCAAAACATGTCAAAATTAAAAATCTTCACAGTATAAACAAGGAGGCCCTGGGCTATTATATCGGGCAGGCGCTTGAACTTGACCTGAAATCGACCTGACGCAAAACAATTCTTTTCAGACACGAAAAATAAAGATGAAGGCAATTATCCGTTGCATTTGCCAAACACCGGAAATTTTTTTTTGGAATAATTTCTTACATACGGCTCATAGCTGACAGATTCCCTAACCGGAGAGCCCATTTTGCCGCTTTGGAAACTCTATTCATCTAAGAAGAGAATTAGCCATCAAAAAAATACAGGATGAATACCATGGCAAAGGCACAGCAAAATAACAAAGGAAAGGAACTGGTGATTACCCGTATCTTCGACGCACCACGTGAACTCGTCTGGAAGGTATGGACAGAGCCGAAGTACGTCATGCGATGGTGGGGACCGATGGGATACACATGCCCGGTGGCGAAGATTGACCTTCGTGTCGGCGGGAAATATCTTTCCGCTATGCGGTCTCCTGATGGCAAGGACTTCTGGAGTACCGGCGTCTACCGCGAGATTGTTCCCCGGGAACGAATCGTGGCCACCGATAACTTTGCAGATGAGAAGGGTAATATCGTCCCTGCTTCGTTTTACGGCATGACCGGGGATTGGCCGAAGGAGTTGCTGGTGACCGTAACCTTCGAGGACCAGAAGGGCAAAACGAAGTTCACCCTGAAACATGAAGGCCTTCCCCCGGGAATGATGATCGATATGACACGGGCCGGCTGGAGCGGGTCCTTTGACAAGCTTGCCGAAGTCCTGGAAGAAGAAAAGCCAGGCGCCCCGAAAACCCGGCTGATTGCTGAACCGGGAAAGCAGGAGGCGGCAATTGTACGCATTTTTAACGCACCACGTGAACGCCTTTTCAAGGCCTACACAGATCCTCATCTGATGACCCGGTGGTGGGCCCCGAGAAGATTTACGATCATCGTAGATAAGATGGACGTGAAACCCGGCGGTGTCTGGCGAATCCTCAACCGTGACGCTGAGGGCAAGGAGTTCGGGTTCCATGGTGTTTATCACGAGGTTTCGTCACCATCGAGGCTGGTCTATACCTTTGAATTCGAAGGTATGCCGGGTCATGTCCTCTTGGGAATCGTGACCTTTGAAGACCGGGACGGCAGGACAAAGGTAACGGAGAAATCCGTTTTCGAGTCGGTCTGGGATCGTGACGGGATGCTCGCATCGGGGATGGAGGAAGGCGGGCCGGAGGTCATGGATCGCCTCGCAGAACTTGTAGAGAAAAAGTGAAAAAGATCAGGATTGAAAAACGCAATGTATTGTCGTAAATAAGCCTCAAATCAATCGCAGAATGGATAACAACCGTTTAAACGAAGGGATGAAGGAAGTACGACCTCATGACAGGAAGACGATCGACATGAACAGGATCATTCATTTTGAGATACATGCAGGAAATCCGGAACGGGCAGTGAAGTTTTACCGGGACGTGTTTGGCTGGGAGATCAACGAGTGGGTTATGCCCGGTGTCCAGATGAAAGAAGAAGATCGTTACTGGCTGGTAACGACGGGCTCTAAGACCGAATCCGGTATCAACGGGGGCATCGTGTCCCGCCGGGTCCGGCCCCCGTCGACGGTCAGGGGGCCAACGCATTTGTCTGTACGATCGGCGTTGCCAACCTTGATGACTCCGTTGACAAAGTGATGAAAGCCGGAGGGAGTGTCCTGCTTCCCCGGATGCCCGTAACGGGAATCGGCTGGTGGGCGTCCTGCAGGGATACCGAGGGAAACTCCTTTGGCATGATGCAGGAAGACGCGAATGCCCGGTAGCAGGGCTGGCCGGCTTGAACGAAACCTCCGGATACCTGAAGAGATAGTGGTAGAGAAACGCTGAAAACGGGAGAACATCATTACTTTCTGAAAACCGGATAGTATTTCCGGCGTGCTCTGGCATTGGTTGGTAATGTTTCCGGACAGCCTTTTTTTTTAATAACCCGGGCGTTCAGATGAGATTAAAGAGAGAGGGTCGGACCCGGGCCATACCGGGAGTCGAGTTCGGTTGCTTTTTTGTAACAACTGGCCGCCTCCTCATGCCTGCCTGAGGCGTCGAGTGCTTTTCCCTCCAGAGACCAAACCGCCGCGTTCTGCGGATCGAGAACAAGAGCACGGTCGTAACATATGACCGCTTCATCATATCGTTTCAGGTTGTAGAGGGCGACGCCCTTTGCGTACCATGCGGCAGTAAAACCGGGATCGATCGAGAGCGCCTGGTCGAAGTATTCCAGCGATTCATTATAGCGGGCATATTGTGTGCTGGTGGTGATGCCTTGGATGAAGAGTTCCTTTGCTTCCGGAGAAGAGGCGGAGATCGCATCGGCGCTAACCGAGATCGCTATTGCACCTTCTCCTGATGTCATGGCAGTCCCCGGAACTGGGGAGTCCTGTCGACCCGGGGACATTGCCGGGTTCCCGGTTCCGGTAATGCATCCGCAGGTAATGGCCATTACAACCAGAATGACGCAGAAAACCGGTACCCGCTTCATGCAAAGATATTCTTTTGTGCCGGGGGTTAGGTGTTGCGGTCAGGTAAAACGATCGGTAGGGAGCACGAATGATAAATTCAGGAGGAGTGTTCGTCACTCCCGGGGAAAAACGAGTCGAGATACACAAGTATCCCGAATGCAACCGATGCGATGACGAAATCTTTCATCATCAGACCTGTCACTTCCAGGATAAACTGTATACCATCAGGCTTCACATACCGCAGATCTCCCTGCAGTGCACCCATTGCTACTAATAAAAACAACGAGATGAGTGCGGTGAAGAATACAGCATATGACAGAGAAATACGATGCAGGTATTTTTGAAAGAACATAACGGGTGAAAGGATCAGGAGAGGATGTATGAGAAGGCCGATCAGGCTCATAAAAACCGGGTAGTTGCCGGTAACCGGGGGTTCCATCGACATATAGACGCCTGCAAAAAGGATCCCTGTAATGAGAGGTACCAGGCCCTGTGCCCCCCGGTCCGGGATCTGCTTGACAGCAAAAAATATGAGGACGGTCAGAAACGACAAGGGAATGCAGATTACAAAAAATAACATGAGAAGAAGCAACAGATTGTTCGGATCGAAGATCAGAACCATAATCTGTGTATTATTTTAGCGGTAAATACAGGTTTGCGAATAATCCAACCCTGGTCGTAGATTATAAATCAAATCTCCACCTTATATGCCAAATTATTTAATGTCAACATTCTATTGTTGACATAATAATCCTGCTATCTGCACAGGAAACCTACCGAAGTGTATGAATTATGAAGGTCTCATATGTTGGTATTATCACGATTATCCTCGTTATCACGGCAATTTTATTTTCCGGTTGCTCGGATCCGGTCCCAACCACATCTCCTTATGCAACTCAGGTCACAGCAACAGTGACACTACCTGCCAGGCAATCATCCTCAATTACTCCTGAAGCGACGACGATTCCGGCAGGGGTCAGAATTTTTACCGGAAATTACCACTGGATTGAATACCGGAATAATATATCGGTAACCATGCCGCCAAATCCCCGCTCTTTTTGGTTGTATACTATTAAGATGGAGCGGTCAACGGAAAATTATAAGGGCACTCCCACAATTCACTACAAATTCACTACGATATCGGATTATCCGGAACTGGTCGGTAATACCGTTACTGTTACCAAGGATGGGCGGATTGCCATCCACGATTTTTATTATGGTACTACCACGGGCAGGTTCCTCGGCGATACGATGATCGAGACGATAAAGGGAGTGGAGAAACCTGCGGTGAATTCTTCTGCATATTATTCGGGGCATTCTCCAGAGGACAGCCCGGGGGGTTATCTGGGTATTGAGCCTTTCGGGGAGATGAATATCAGCCTTGGCTACCTGGGCACCGAATCCATAACCGTCCCGGCAGGTAACTATCCGGATGCCCGGAAATATCTGGGTAAATTCAAGGATGGGACATCAATTACCTTCTGGGTCATACCGGGTGTCCCCGTACCGGTCCAGTACCAATACCCGGATAAGTATCTGGATGGAGTAAATCCCTTCCAGGCCTTTGAACTGAAGGGATGGGGATGAGCCGGGACAATCCATCGGAAGCAAAGCCTCAAAGCCCGAAGTAGCCCTTGTTCACTCCAAAATTATTTCCGATGAATGAGAACAAGGGCAGATCCCGAATAATTTTTATATAGTCAACATTAATATATTGACATATGCTCCTGCCAACAAACGACAAGCAGTTCGGGTTCTGGAAGATGCGGCGGAGCGGCATGCCCAATATCACGATAGCGAACCTGCTTGGCATCTCACGTCAGGCAGTCTCGCGGGCGCTGCTCCTGATGGACGAGAGGATTGAGGCGACCCTGCGCGAAATGGCGCAGGCAAACCAGATCGCTGTCGAAAAGATCAATGCGGAGCGGGGTATCCTGATCGGACGGTCCATACCCTTCCAGGCGGCGGCCATCATCTTCGTGTCGGAGAAGCATGGCGTGCAGGTCTGGTACGAGCATGAGGGCACCTGCGGCACCTGCCAGCGGTACACCGAATGTGTCGAGCTGCTCTGGGACTATGCAGACGAGCTTGGCATCAGGATCAAAAAAACGGCAGACCCGACGAAGATGGCAGAGGAACTTTTTGGAAAAGTGAAGGCGCTTGCATGAAGGTGCATGTCGTAGATACTATACGGGGATGGCTGGGCTGGTGTCCGGGTGCACCGGCACGGACACACAGGGTAGTGAGCGGGCAGGACGATGCTACGGGCACCCCCCCGGGAAGTGGATCGTTCAGGGAAGGGGCATTCAGGTGGCTGGGCTTGTTCCGGAACCAGATGCTCCTCCTTGCGATCTGGTTTTCGGTTGTCGGATACCTGCTCCTGGTAACCATCGGCGATAATAATGTGCTGCTTTTTACCGGGGGATTACTGGCAGGATTGGGCCTTTCCGCCTTCATAGGGTTCCGGTTCTGGGGGACGATGAACGAAGTTCTGGAGAGCGGGGCGGTTTTTCTTGCGACCCTGTATGACAAAACAACTGTTTCCCTGGCAATGCTGGCATTTCTCATTCCGCTTGTGATCACCATGAGCGCCAGTCCTGCGGCGAACATGATGATGTGGAACGCGGTTACCGCCGGTTTTATTTTCATCCTGTTCTGGGCTCAGCTCTTTGTCGTATGGTTCTGGGAGACCAGAGTTCACCGGGTTCTTCAATCCGATGGCCTGATGCTGACAATGGCCCGGGGAGGAACTGATTATGCACATACGTGAAACTATACATCCCTATCTCGGGTGGTGCCCGAATGCACCGGTCATACGTAACGCGCCGGCTATTTTTGTGTCTTCGACCCCAACCGCAAACCCCGTCGGATCCGATCCCGGGACCGGGGGACCGGGACGGTTCTACCGGGGAATCAGGCTTGCAGCCGGAAGCACAAAATTCCTTGTAAAGAACAAAAGGCTGCTATGGTTTTCATTTTTAACGGGTCTTGCTCTCCTGTTCATGGTCGTTTCGGTGTTATCCCTCATGGTCTACACGAGTTATCCATACCAGCCGATCGACTTTCCCACTCTCCTTGCCGGGTTATTTGCTATCCAGCTTGTCACGATATTCTGCCTGTACATCCTTCTTACCGGCATTATCATGAGTGTCTCTTCCGGGCTTTCCGGTAAACCGGTGATGGTCCTGGAAGAGTTGTCCCATGCGAAAGCTCACCTGCGATCGATTCTCGGATTGTCGATAATTATGGCAGTATTGGGAACCGCTCTCTATGCGATCCTTCTTCAGTATTACTACGACCCCCTCATGGGGTTGTCCTCGCTGCTCGGCCAGTTCCCCTTTCAATATGTCCTTAGGCCGGAAGTGCTCGGCCCGGGTCCGATACGCGGGGACTCCCACGTCATGTCGGCGGTCGCCTTCACGTTCCTTGCCATGATCATGAACTTCATTTTGTTCGTCATGACTCTCTTCCTCATCCCGGCAATGGTCTTTGGAAAGAAAAGCCTCGCTGGCGCTGTCAGGGAATCGTTCTCGCTTGCAAAAAAGAATTGTGCCGATATCCTCTCCTGCTTCCTCGTCTTCGGTCTCGGTCTCCTTGCGGTCACTCTCGCCTCGCTGATCTTCCCGATCGGATATCATCTTGTCTCATACGGCAGCGTGTTCTACGTGTTCTTCTGGTACCAGGGAGGGTGGATCGCCGGCGCTGCGTTGTACATGCTGATGTGGAGTATTGTTGCACTCATCGTTTCAACGCTCGTGGGGATATCGCTCGTGGGTCTTTATGTGTATGCGAAGACGGGAACCCTGCCTGCGTTTGCTGTCTCAGGACCGGAGTGATCCGTCATGAGGCACGGGTCTCAGATGTAATACGCGGATGGCTTGGCTGGTGTCCGGGCAGCAGTACGGCGCCGGTCAGGAAAAAATTCTCATGGTCTGATACGAGTATATCGACCCTGCCGACGGATGTGGTCCAAATGAAGAACGATGTGATCATTGATTATGGTTCAACCGGCTTGTCAATACGCCTCTTTACTCTTATCCTTGCCGGTACGATCACGGGATTGTTCGCCATCATGAGATACGGCCTTTTTGAAAGCTGGTCATCCCTTGGATTAATCATGCTGAGCATATTCATTCTTGGTGCAGCTTTGCAGATGGTCGATCAGGATATTAAAAAGGCAATTATCGAATTTACTCCAGATGCCATCACCGTCCGCCGGCATCTCTTGAGACCTGTCATAATAGCTGAAAGATACAATAACAACCTTTGGGGTCCGGAAAAATATCCACTATACGCACCGATGGCTTTTTCGTGGAGCGATGGTGATCTTTTTCGTCGGAGTCATCCCCTCGGTTCTGTTGAGCGGGAATTCGCAGTATATTTCCCGGATAATTTCCCGGGTTTCCTCTACGGTTTTCGTGATGTACAACTTTGCAGTTATCGTGTTTTTCGGGTTGTTATTCTATCACGAGTATATCAGATCACACTATTCCCATATACTTGCAATACGCACAAACAACAAAAAAATCATCGGCCTGTATATCAATGGTCCCGGAGAGATGTCTGATATGCTGGCCGAGTGGCAGGCAGGAGCAGTCTGAACATGCACCTATCAGATACAATCCGGAAATATCTCGGCTGGTGTCCGCATGGATCCCCTAGGAAAACCGGTATATTCCCTGGTCCGGAATTTGCGAACTCCGCCAGGATACCGGTTTCGGACGTGCCTTCGGAGAAACCGTCGGAAAACACATTACCTGAAGAACTCCGCCCGGAATACCAGACAAATCTGCTCCTGATCCTCCTGTTCCTTGGAGGGCTCTTCTATGCCCACAGCCTCAACCTCCTCATCCCGTTCAACATCCTGAGCGCTATCCTTGTCTACTTCGATGCTGAAAATATCCACGCCGGACGGAAATTCGAAAAAGTCTCTCTTCTCGGCGAGGTTGCCACATGGCGCCCCATTGTCTGGGCAACCGCAGTCTTCATCGGATCGTTTTTCCTGCTCGCGCTTTACGTATTCTGCAGGCGGGAGATCTATACCGCGAATAACTGAGCCCGGTTACCTGGAGTTTCAGCGATGCCCGGAATTGCATAAAGACAGGAAATTTCCGGGAACGGGGAAGTCAGCCTACTCCCCTGCTCTGCCCGAACCGCACCCCGAGATCATATGCCGTTTCAAGATCTTTCGGGAACACCCTCCTGCGCCGCTCTTTCCTCTCCTCCGGATCAAAGTAACTGAAGACGACCTTCGAATAGTCCTCGAACTGGAGTGTTTCGAAGGCGCATAGCGATTCAGAATGCCCGAACGTGCGGCTCAGAATATGGGCATTCGCAGCGATATGCAGGGAGTACCCGAACTCCTTCATCTGCTGCTCCGAGACGTTCATCGTGTAGATTAAGGCCGACTTGATCTTCCGCTCGAAGAGGGTTGAAGGGGGATTGGTGTACGCCAGGTACTGGAAGAGGAGCCGCTCCATGAAGGACCGCATTTCTCCGGTTACCATGCCGAAGTAGATTGGCGATCCGAGGATAAGTGCATCTGCGTCATGGATCCTGTCGAGCACCGGTGTCAGCTCGTCGCAAATCGCACACCTGCCGTAGCTCTTCCCTTCTTTCAGTTTACACGCAAAGCAGCTGGTGCACCCTTTGAAATCAAGGTCATAAAGATGGATGAGCTCCGTATCAGCTCCCCGCGATGCTGCACCTTCGAGGGCTTTCTCCAGCATCATTGCGGTGTTCCATTTTTTCCTCGGGCTGCCATTGATTGCAATTACCTGTACCATCGTTTTCACTCCTTTTTTTCTTCCCACGTTACCCACGGGTGACGGTCAATTATCAATAATCTTCCTGAATGCATCGCACAAAGAGATTATTATATGCCCCGGAAGGTTTTTTGCTCCCGGCGGGATCTTTTTAAGAACGTGAATGCGACTATCGAATGCCCCGGCTGCGGGCTGAGCCTTCCTGACCGTCACCGTGGCTTTGCCGACCGGTTCAACGCTTCGGGCGAGTGCCTCGAGACGTACTACCGAGCTGACGTACTGGACTCTGGCTCAACAGGATGGCAGGTTCATCCACCAGCATGCCGTCGACGCATACGAGGCACAGCACGCGGGGGGGAAGACCCGTCCCATCACCGGGGTGTTTGGCCTCATCGGGCTCTACCTTGCCATCGAGAAGAGATATACCGGCCGACAGGTGCAACTGGCGCACATGAAGATTGCATCCCGCCGGAAGGACTGGCCACGTCTGGAACCTCCTGCCCGGAAAGGCCGGGCTGACCGTGATGGACGTCCTGCGGGCGGAAACGGATGCGGAAAAGGAGAAGATGCTGATGAAATGGGCAGAATCGGTATGGGGGATCTGGGAGGACAGCCAACCCTGGATACGGGAGGTAACCCAAAAGACGCTCTTTCCTGATAATAAATAACCAGATGATGAGGGGGATCTGTCTGACCAAGGCGCTCCCGGAGAGTGGAGACTTGTATACCATATCATCATGGGATTTGCACCTTCCTTTCCTACTCTCCATCCACCGTCGGAGAGACCCCGACGACATACGTCTGACACCCAGTTTCAAGTGAAATTCTCCGACAATGAAAAGTGCAATTTCAGGTTCCCGCTGGCGATAATCACCACGTCCGGAAGTCCATCGCAAAGACGATCTGCCCGCCGGACGCGAATACGGAGGTCGTTTCACTGGGTGATTTTCTGTGATAACTCACAAAGCATGGTCAGGCCGTTTATCAATATCATCCCACCAATAAGGTGCTATTAGCGGTCATTTTCAGCTCCAATATAGCCCTAAATAGCGAAACGGAGTCTGAATCAGACGAATCTCAAAACAACGATGTCGTTTTTTGCCGAATTAGTGCTTTTTCAGTGAATGGGAGAGGTAAACGGGGGCTGAAATGGGGTCGGAATAGTTACGATACCTTTCAATCCACCTTAAGCATAGCGAGGTTGTCTTCCCCAAGAAGGAGGGTCGCTCGGCCGCGGAAAAATCACGAGGACGTTTATCATATCGAAAAGCCTTCTCTGATTTTAGAGAATTTTCTCCCTCATCTCAAGATCACCTTTATTTCCCTCAACATCAATAGTTACAGACCCAAGCTGGGAGCCCTAACATAAGGGACGGCATGGTGCAAAGACTATGGCAGAAGTGGTCGAGGTTTTAGTACCCGGCGGAAAGGCTACCGCTGGTCCCCCATTGGGACCGTCGCTCGGACCACTCGGTATCAACGTGAAGGCAGTTGTCGACGAGATCAACAAGAAGACCGCCTCATTCAATGGAATGCAGGTCCCGGTCAGGATCGATGTCGACGCAAAGAAGGCTTTCACCGTCACAGTGGGTGTACCGCCCACTACGGCGCTCATCAAGAAAGAGGCGAATATCGAGAAAGGTTCCGCAGAGCCCAACGTCAATGTGGTAGGTAATCTACCATTTGAGGCCGCTGTCAGGATTGCCAACATGAAACTCGAAGGCATGCTCGCTTATGAACTGAAGACCGCGGTAAAAGAGGTCATCGGAACCTGCGTGAGCATGGGAGTTACGGTCGACGGCAAGAAAGCAAAAGATATCTTCGCCGAGATCAATGCAGGCAAGTACGACAGTGTACTCGTGAAATAAACAGGAGAAAACCATAGGAGATCGAAAGGTCGCGAACTATGGAGGAATCTGATGGTTGATAGGGCCAAAATTTTACAAGCCGTGAACACGGCGATTGAGAAGGCGCCGGAGCGTAAATTCTCTGAGAGCATCGATATTACCATCAATCTCAAGAATATCGATATGGCGCAGCCGAAAAATCGTATTGACGAGACGATTCTGCTTCCCCACGGTATCGGCGAAAAGATCGGTATCTGTGTAATCGGGAAGGGAGATATTGTCACCCAGGCAAAGGATGCCAAGGTTGATCTGATTATCGGCCCTGAAGAAGTTGAGCGACTCGGCGGTGCACCCCGCGAAGCACGGAGAATTGCCGGTAAATACCGGTACTTCCTTGCAGAGATGGCGGTCATGCCGCAGGTCGGAAGGTACCTGGGTCCACGGCTCGGTCCGCGGGGCAGGATGCCGATGCCGATTGCCGGCAGTACGGATATCCGTCCGATTGTCGAGCGACTGCGCAACTCGGTGAAGATCAGGACAAAGGACAAGACGGTCTTCTCTACAAAAGTCGGCTCGACTGCCATGAAACCCGAACAGGTCGCCGAGAATATCGAAGCGATCGTCAAGAGGGTCGAGGCAGTTCTCGAACAGGGACCGCTGAACGTCCGTTCTGTTTTTGTCAAGACGACCATGGGTCCTGCAGTGAGGCTGGAATAATGGCGTTGTATACACACCACCTCCCCTCATGGAAGAAGGACGAGGTCGAGGAGATCAAGGCAAACGCGAAGAAGTTCAGCCTGATCGGGCTTGTTGACATGTACGGGATCCCGGCACAGCAGGTGCAGCAGATCCGCAGGAACCTGCGGGGTAAGGCTGTCATCAAGGTGACGAGGAACACGCTCATTAAGCATGCTTTCGCAGAGATCGGCGGGGATGTGAAGAACCTCTCCAGATATATCTCCGGTCATTCTGCGATTATCTTCACCAACGACAACCCGTTCAAGCTCTACAAGCAGCTGGAAAAGACCAAGACACGGATGGCGGCAAAGCCCGGCGAAAAAGCCCCGGAGGACATCGTCATCGAGAAGGGTCCGACCAGTTTCAAACCGGGCCCGATCGTGGGGGAACTCCAGCAGGCGGGCATCCCTGCCGCGATTGAAGGCGGCAAGGTCAGGATCAGGGAGACCAAGACCGTCGTAAAGAAGGGAGAGGTCATCTCGGCAAAACTTGCAGCGATCCTGGTCAAGCTTGATATCAAGCCGATGGATGTCGGACTTGCGCTTCAGGCAGCTTACCATGAAGGCGGCATATTCGAGCCGTCCGTGCTTGCCGTTGACGAGACGGTCATTCTCGGGCAGATCCAGCTCGCCGGTCTTCAGGCATTCAACCTGTCGGTCAATGCAGCGATCCCGACGAAAGATACGATGGGTGCAATCCTGACCAAAGCCGTCAGGGATGCACGCGGTCTTGCCGTTGAAGCAGCGATCTATGAAAAAGACGTTGTTGATGCGATTATCGGAAAAGCGTACAGAGAAAGCCAGGCAGTGAAAAGCCTGGTAAAATAAAAAATTATTGAGGTGAACAAGATGGAGTATATCTATGCAGCACTTCTCCTGCACAAGGCAGGCAAGAAGGTCGATGAGAACGGCGTCAAGGCAGTCCTTACCGCCGCAGGTGTAAAGGTTGACGAATCACGGGTAAAGGCACTCATTGCAGCACTCGATGGCGTAAACATTGAAGACGCGATCAGCAAGGCAGCCGTCGCACCCGTCGCCGCGGTCGCAGCAGCACCCGCAGCAGCGGGCAAAGCAGCACCTGCAGCAAAGGAAGAAGCACCCGAAGAGCATAAGAAGGAAGACGAAGAGAGCGGTATGGCAGGGCTCGGTGCCCTGTTCGGATGATTCTCTTTTTAGTAATTTCATAATTTTACCAGTGTTTTTTTTTCAAGATCTTGCAGAAGTTTTTCGGTTGTTTCCGGACCTTAAGGTGATTAATTCCAAAGAGAATTTCGAAAAACATCGATTGTACTTTATCATAGTACCGACTACGGAATGCATGGAAAGTCTCCTCGATTTTGCGTTGCAGGAACGGTAGAAGAGGGTAAGCGAGCTTGGGGATAAGTAGCAGAGTTTGATACATTAATCGAGTGGGAACGATTCGACCGTTGATCGGGGATTTGTACGCCAACACAACCGAAGACGGAGGAAGACAGAATTTCGATGAGATCCTGATGGTCAAGTCACTCGTTTTCCAGTCGATGTATGGGTTATCCGATCCCGAGCTTGAACGACGGGCAAATGACAAGATATCGTTTCTGAAATTTCTCATCTTTCCCGAAAAGATCCCGGATCAATCCACGATCTGGTATTTTCGGGAACGACTCAATCAGCCGGGACCCATTAATATCCTTGAATTGAATTTTCAATCAAATTGAATGTCCCGGATTAGATTGAATTGATGATAAAACAATTACTTCAAAAGATTTTCCTGAAAAGTCTGGTGATGCGATGAAAGCACTCCGTATAATGTTTGTATTGATAATTGCGATGGTATTTTTGTTATTGACAGCGGGATGCAATGATTGTGTTTATGGTAATCACAGCGTACATATTATTAAAATTTCATCGAATGGAACTTTGGAATGGACTCACGTTATTGACACAGGAATTTCCAACGGAGTTTACGGTTTTACTCCAACAAATGATGGCGGTATGGTAACTGTAGGATCAATATCAAAAAAGACCGGTTCTTGTATCCTCAAATCACAGCCACGTTTAATCCGGTTTTCAAAGGATGGAGTAATAGTTTGGGATGATATCATTGATTATGACGCAAACTGGGCAGAGACTGTTGTTCAATTACGTGACGGGGGCTTTGCAGTTACACTGAATAATGGAGAAATTCTAAAATTAGATTCTGACGGGAAAACCATTTGGAATATGAACACCAGGATCAAACCTGGACGGTCATCGATTATAGAAATTCAAAATGGTGAACTGATTGTTGCAAGCTCCCGTCTGATGAAGCTCGATGCGAATGGTACTATAATATGGCAGCGATCACTTGAAAATGAAAAATTCGGGGAGATATATTCCATGATAGAATTGAACAATGGACTGGGATATGTTGCCAATAGTTTTTCAAACAACGTATATAAAATCCAGTTAAATCAGGATGGTTTTTCGACCAACGCATCGCTAATCTCAGACAATGGGCTGTTTGTAGAACGTCCGCTCTATAAGTTTCCGAACGGGTATTCAAATATATATTCGGATACAAAACTCGGAATGAGTGTCATGCAGTTTGACGATAACGGTACTTTAATCAAAAAATATCCGATTAATGCAACTAAGAACGTGATTCAGACAAAAGATTTTGGATTCTTCTACCTAGGTCAATATGGCACCAAACTAAAACCCGATGGAACACAGGAATGGAACCAGACACTTCCTGTTTCAGGTCAATATAATGATGAATGGATTGACGGATTAACTCAATCTGTTGATGGGGGATATTTTATTTTATATGACACGATCGTTTCTCGTGATATGAGTTAAGATAGTATCAATAATCTTATTGTTGTCCTACGGCAAATTTCAGAAATAGTTTACAAAATATTTTTGGAAAACGGTTGCAGCCATCAACATTTCCAATTTATTCTTTATAAACCGTCCCTGAATGGCTTCGTGGAATTTCTTGGGTCGAACCCAGATCAGTACCAGAGAATGCTTTTTGATAGTATGAAGAAGATTGGTTGTTTTTAATTTCCTTGATCAGATCCTATAGGATGGCCTTAACAGGATTTCCCCTTCTCTTGAGTTGATTTTGATTCTTTATGCGAGAGGTTTTTAACGTCGACAGGTATATACTGCGATAAGGCCGGGATATGTTCCGGGTAAGGTACGAACAGACTTTACGATTTATCATGTTTCAATAACCAACGAATACCATGAACTCCCTCACCAGAGATGATGTCCTGACTGCGCTTGCCCTCGTTATCCTGCTCTTTTCCGCAATGGTGAAATGGACAATATACTCTCTCGGCATCCTCCTTGCGGTTGTGGTGATTGCCCTTGCCTGGTATTTCAGGAAATAAAAAGCGTATTTGAGAAGGCTCTTTTCTCTTCAGTGCCCGGTTTTTATCGGTTTTTAGAAGAATACAACGGGACTATCGCGTGTCTATATTGGCACCCCGACGTAGATATTGTGCTTCGTCGCTACAATCTTCACCCGCACCTGCCCTGACTCTTTTTCGCAGTTGAAGACCGAGACCACCCGGTCACGGGCAACCCCGAGTTTCTCGCCGTGTATCCAACCAGGTGCCCGGATCTCTACGGTTACTTTCTCACCCTTGGAAAAGACCAGCGGGATAAACGGACGCCTCATCGTCCCAAAGTCTCGTGCCGGTTCAAGTCGCAGCGGGATGCCGGACTCCTTCTCCCAGGGTCGTATGCTCCGGTTGAAGAACTGCCACCAGCTCTGGGCTTTCAGGCCCCTGGGCGACCTGCCATACCGGTAGTGCTCGAACTTCTGGATTCCCAGCGGCGGGAACCGTTTGCCGGCCCCAATCTCCTGTGCGAACCGGATCAGTTTGGGGATCTCCGCATCATTGATCCCCGGCAGGTAGACCGGAGCGATAAGCAGGTCGATACTGCTCCGGCAGACCGCTTCAGCCGCTTCAGTAACACGGTTGATATCGTACCATGTGACGCCGGCGAGTATCTTTGCGATTGACGGATCGAGAGCATGGAGGGAGAGGTTGATCCGGTCAAGTCCCGCCTTTTCGAGCGCAGTTATCATCTCCCGGTCAAGAAGGGTGCCGTTGGTCTGGAGGGAGATGATACTCACTTCATCGATCCCATTGAGGGCGTTGATGAGATCGGGGATCTTCTGATACATGAGAGGTTCGCCCGGCGAATCGATGTGGCACTCGACACCCTCACCCTTGAACCGGGCGACCTCCCGCACCGCATCCACCAGGTACTCCATCTCGACTTCATAACTGGTAGCACGCGTCGTTGACTCCGGTCCGGCGTCCACCGAACAGAACGGGCAGTTCAGGTTGCAGCCGCAGCTCGGGCGTACCTGCAGGAGGCTGGTCCCCCGGTCGATGATACCAAAGTAGAGCGACCCGATGAGCGGGATCCCTGAATTCCGGGTTATTCTGAAGTGGGTCATGAAAAACGGGATAATGTTGGGATGGCTACCTTTTCTCCCTGGGGAGCCGGCAGCCCTTCCATTCACCCCGGTCAAACACCGGGGTGGGATTCTCCATACGGGCAAACAGATATTCAAACAGTTCCTGCTCTACCGGCTCGCTCCCCTCTTTCCTGCAGTACTCCATGAAAGCGCCATACATTTCAGCATAGGAGATATGTGCAGACGGGTCGGGGATGAGGACCTCTCTGTGGAACTTCCAGATCCCGTTAAATTCCCGCTCATCATCGGGCAGCGGCTTCACAACGACATGGCCAAGGTGGATGGCCGCCTCCCGGTCTTCAGAGAAAAGTTCGAGATCGCGATAATAGTCCTTCAGGATCGCAAGACCCTGGCGAAGATCATTGAGCTCCAGTTCGAGTTTTTTAATCTTATTCTCCTGCCGGGATATCCGGTCAGATGATTTCGTCACGGGTAGTTCCCTGCATTATTTTCATAATACGTTACCCGTCTTCCGGCGAATTGGCGTCCAGCCTGCATGGGTCAGCCCCTCCGCTCCAGGAGTTTCCCGGCATAGACGCACTGCCCGAACGAGACGCAGCCATCCCCGAGAGGATAGTCCCTGTTAAGGATGCATCCGAGGTGATGTTCAATAATCTCCGCACGGATCGTCTCCCGGATGGCACAGTTATACGCAACACCGCCGCTGAGTGCGATCTGTTCCATTCCCTCCCGGTCGGCCGCGTGAAGGGCAAGGCGGGCGATGCCCCGGGCAAGATTGTACTGGAAGGAAGCCGCGATATCACGGATTGCCTGGCTGTCTCCGTCGCCTGCCGTCTGCATCCGTCCAAACGCGGTCTCGATGAGGGATCGTCCCGAGAGCATCTCGCGACCCTCGCGGGTGTTAAACCTCAGTTCCCATGGTTCAGGGCAGCCACCCGCTGCGGCGGATTCCAGTTTCATGGCAGGTTCGCCATCATAGGTTCGCTCCCGGCAGAGTCCCAGCAGGGCGGCTGCGGCGTCAAGCAGCCTCCCGGTACTGGTGGTCTGTGCGACATTGAAACCGCTGGCGACCTGTTTTTCAAGAACGCCCAGCTCGACATCCGTCCAGCCCCGCCCGGAAAGTAACGAGAGTACCTTCTGATCCGGAAGAATCCCGTAGAGCATCCGTTCAGGAAACTGTGTGGCAAGATCCCCGCCGGGCATGGCAGAAGGTTCAAGGTGGGCGACACGCCGGAGATCCGGGGTCTGACCGGAGAATATCTCGCATCCCCAGACCATCCCGTCATCGCCATAGCCAACCCCGTCGATCGCGATGCCGATGCAGGGTTCGGATGTTGTTGCAGCGATGTGTGCACGATGGTGCTGCACCGGGACCAGTTCCAGTCCCTGGTCCGATGCTATCTCGCGGGCAAACCGTGTCGAGAGGAAGCGGGGGTGAAGGTCATGGGCTATCACGTCGAACTTCGCCCCAAGGAGGCGTTGCAGGTTCCTGACGGTCTCCTGCAGGTATTCGAGGGTCGGCGGGTTGCGCACATTCCCCACGTGAGGAGATGTGACCGTAAAGCCATGTCTGTAGATTGTGGCATTTGCATTCAGTTCGGGACCCACGCCGAGAATACAATGATTTCCCAGGGCAATCGCTGTCCGCTTCGGGGCGATGCCCCGCGAGAGGCGGATGATATACCCGTCGCGGATTACCGAATCGTCGCACCGGTTCACGATCTTCCGGTCATGGGTGAGGAAAAAGTCAACATCGCGGTTGAGCTTAGACATTGCCTGGTCGATATCGGTAATCATCGGGTAGCCCGGCATATTGGCGCTCGTCATGATGAGGATCGGGTGCTTCAGGCGGGAGAAGAGAAGGTGATGAAGCCCGGTATATGGCAGCATACAGCCAATCGTGTGGAGACTGCTTATCGTCCCGTGGGCGGTGGGATCACGTTTTTTCAGGACGACGATAGGGTGAACCGGGCTGGTCGAGCAGCTGCCATTCCTCCGGAGAAATGCAGGCGAGCTGCCCGATAAAGGCCGGGCGCACCATGATGGCAAACGGCTGTTCGATCCTGCCCAGCCGCCGCTTCAGTTCATCCACGGAATCTTCGATACAGGCGATATGGAATCCCCCGACGCCCCGGATAGCAAGAATTTTTCCCGCATCGAGCAGTTCTGCCGTTTCCTGCAGGGGATCGAGGCCTTCTGCCTTGTTTCCACGCGCATCGATCAGGGAGAGGTGCGGGCCGCAGGAACTGCAGGCGATTGTCTGGGCATGATGGCGCCGGCAACCGGGATCCCCGTATTCCCGTGCGCAGTCCGGGCACAGGGGAAATTCTGCCATTGACGTTCGTTCACGGTCGTACGGGATCTCCTGCACGATGCTGTACCGGGATCCGCAGTTTACACAGGACGTCGCCCAGTAATTCCCGTATCTCCCTCCTTTGGTAAAGATATCACCAACACAGTCATCGCAGATCGCGATATCCGGCGGGATCATACCGGTCAGGGAACCGGTACCGCTCGGCAGGATGAAGAACCCGTCCGGGATCTCCTGCAGGATGCTGGAGACTTCAACCGAATCGATGCGTGAGAGCAGGGGGCCCCGGGAGACCTCGGCAACGAACTTCTCAAAATTATCTCCCCGGGCAAAGATCTCGACCTCGCTCCCAAGATTCTTCACCGTGCCCGAAATCCCGAGCGTATTGGCCTGGGCATACACGAAAGGGCGAAACCCGACACCCTGGACGATTCCGCGAACTGTGATTTTGCCCTTTTTCTGCATGAATTTCTCGCAAAATTTTATTGATTCGCGGAACGATATAAGTATAGGGTTTTTACCGTGCCGGGCCATATTCGAATCGTAAACGATCCCGTAGAGTCTGTTCCTCTCCTGATGACGTTCAACGACCCTTCCTTTAAAAAGGTCTATGAACTATTGAACAAATCTTGGCTGACAGAAGACGAGATCCGTGCGCAGGTCGGGGACGACAATGTCTCGCTCTGCATCCAGATCTTAAAGAAAGGAAACCTCGTGGAGGAGCAGTGGCGAATGCCAAAGCCCGGTGCGAAGCCGGAAAAAGAGTTCCGTGCAACCTATAACAAGTTCCGTGCAAACTTCCAGTGCAACCTCTCCGATCTCTCTGATATCCTGTACATCTCGCTCTCCAATGACGAGAACCTCCGCGAAGTGGTGGAGAATATTGAAGGAGAACTCGGCAAGGGCAACTCTTCCATCAACGACCTCTCCCGGAAATTCAGTGTCAGTCCCGTCTTTATCAAGGGGCTGGCCAAACGGGTTACGCACCTGGATGTGAAGGGACAGGGACTGGTGCTGCTTGACACTGGGCGCTAAGGATCCCCTGTACTCCATTCTGCGCAGCAAACGCGAGGTCTCGCGACTGCAGATTCTTGTCGAGATTGCCGAGCACCAGCCTGCAGTGCGGCAGCAGGAGATCGCCGAAAAACTGGGCGTGACCCCGCAGGCAATTTCCGAGTATATCCGCGAACTGGTCGATGAAGGAAAGGTTTCTGCAATCGGCCGGGGCAATTATGAAGTCACTAAGGCAGGGATCGAGTGGGTGCTGGAAAATGCCGAGTCGCTGGAGTCCTATGCACGGCATATACGGCGCGACATCATCCAGCAGATCTCCGTCTGGACCGCGATCGCCGCAGAAGACCTTCGGGAGGGAGACGAGGTCGGCGTATACATGAAGGCCGGATTTCTCTATGCGGGAAAAAAGCCGCTGGCAGCGACCGGAACGGTCATCGCGGAGGCAAAAAAGGATGAGGATGTAGGTGTTGCCCGCCTCAACGGGATCATCGATCATAAGGAAGGCAGGGTTCATGTCTGCAAGGTACCACGGATCCAGCACGGGGGTTCAAAAAAGTCCGGCCGGACAAACTACTGGAGGTCATCGGCCAGGCCGGTGTCGTAGCGGCGGTGGGACTTGAGGCATTCATTGCGCTGAAAGCAGCAGGGAAGAAGCCCGATATGTTCTTTGGGGCCCGGGAAGGTGTGATTGAGGCCGCATTCCACGGGATTGACTGTGCGATTGTCATTGTTGACGAAGAGTTCACCGACTTTTTAAAGAGACTGGAAAGCGTTGAACTCCCGTATGTGATCCACGACCTGATCTCGCCATGAAGATCCTCATCCAGCCCCAGAAAGGAGACAATTACAAGCTCCTCTTTTATGACGGCAGACACGTAACAGGTGCCGGGTACGTCGAGCTGACGGAAACCCCGCGAGGGCCCCGTCCGACAAAATACCGGCTCAGGTGGGGCGGGAAAAAAGATACCGTCATACCCCCTCAAAGGACCTGATCTCCCAGTTCCGCGAGGCAGATGTGCGGCTTACCAAATCCGACGTGAACTTTGAAACATTTCTTTCAGATTTCCAGATAAAAACCAGTTACGTGGATGCCTGCCGCATGTGCCTGCTCGATGAGCGGTATACCCCGTTAACCGAAGAGAACTGTGTCTCGTTCGGCAAAGGCGAGAAGATCTGTCTGGAGTGCGGTAAGCGCGAGCTGCGTCGTGAAGTCTCACACATCGGCCGGCTGGGGCTGGAGGGGATCGCCCATCTCGAAAACCTTCTCGATACCTTCCGCGACCTTGACCGGGTGCTCGCGACGCTGCAACCCGATAAACTCACGATGAAGGCAGCGCTCTACGATCGCCTTGAACCGCACCCGGTCATGACCACCGCCTCCATCGATGAACTGCCCCTTCCGCGGCAGTTTATTGAAGCGAGCGGGGTTTCCCAGCTTATGCCGGCCCAGCAGCTTGCGGTGGAAGCGGGACTACTGCACGGAAAAGACCTGCTGGTCGTTGCCGCAACGGCGAGCGGTAAGACATTCATCGGGGAGATGGCCGGGATCAAGAACTACCTCGAGGGACGGGGAAGGATGCTCTTCCTCGTCCCGCTGGTGGCGCTGGCGAACCAGAAGTATGAACGGTTTACAGCCCGGTACGGGAAGATGGCAAAGACCGGCCTCCTGACCGGGGTGAGCCGGCTCAACCTTCCCGAAACCCGGAAGGTGGGGGACCGGAACCCCCAGTCGCCGATAATCGTAGGTACCTACGAGGGTGTCGATAACATGATCCGCTGCGGGCAGAAGATGGCAAATATCGCAACCGTGGTGATCGATGAAGTCCAGATGCTCGAAGATGCGGACCGGGGGCATCGCCTGGACGGGATGATCGCACGATTGAAGTACCTCGCTCCCCAGGCTCAGTTCCTTTACCTGTCGGCTACCATTGGCTCCCCAAAGACGCTGGCGAAAAAGCTGAACTGCAGTCTCGTCCAGTACGCCGAACGCCCGGTGGGACTGGAGCGGTATCTCCTTTTCCTCGAGCGCAAACAGAAGATCCCGACCATCAAGCAGATGACCACCGAGGAATACAAGCGGACCTCTTCGAAGGGATTCCGGGGACAGACAATCATCTTTACCAATGCTCGGGCACGGTGTCATACGATCGCCGATGCCCTGGGGATCAGGGCAGCGGCGTACCATGCCGGGCTTTCATCGCAGGAGCGGCGGGATGTCGAGACAAAGTTCCTTGGCGGGAAGCTCGATGGCGGTGGTCACGACCGCCGCGCTGGGTGCCGGGGTGGATTTCCCCGCATCTCAGGTAATATTTGACGCCCTGGCCATGGGAAGGGACTGGCTCTCGGTGCAGGAGTTCAACCAGATGGCCGGAAGGGCAGGAAGACCGGACTTCCATGACCTCGGGCGTGTGATGATCCTTGCCGAACCGGGAGGCACCTATTCCCGGGAGAACCCGTTCACCGAAGAGGAGGTCGCAATCCGGCTCCTGAAAGGAGAGATGGAAGAGGTGGCACCGGAACATGATTTCGAGAAGAGCTCGAGGAGTACGTAGCAAATGCGGTCGCCTGCAATGGCGAGGAAGCAGATCTCGACCGGATCAACCGTATGATGGTCGGCAGCATGGAACCTGTTCTTCCCGAGCTGATAGCCCACCGGCTTGTCGAAAATCAGGGAAGCAGGCTGGTCATGTCGCCTTTGGCACGGGTGATGGCCGAGCACTTCATTGGCATGGAGCGGCTTCTTGAGATCCTCCGCCTCACAAAATTTATGGACGACCCGGTGGATGTGATTGCGGAACTCGAGAGCGAGGATGTTCACCAGGATAAGAAGACCGGACCGAAAAAAGACGGGAAGAAACCGGCGGGGCATAAAAAACGCCGGTGAGAACCCACCCACCACGGGCTAAGATAATAGTTTCAAGCCTCGGATAATTCCTATGAAGAAAAAGATCATCCTCGCACTCCTCTTTATCCTGTTATTTCCCGTTATCCTCCTCGTTCTATCCGGGGATCTCACCTGGCCCGAGGGCTGGATCTTCAGTGTCTGGTTTATCGCCCTCTGTTTTACGACAATCCTGCACCTGGAACGGAGAGATCCGGCGTTGCTGGAAGAACGGTATAAGCAGCCCGGCACCGGAAACCAGGAGCGCTGGGACCGGTATGTGGTCTTTGGGCTCCTGTTCGGATTCATTCTCTGGTTCATCATCATGCCGCTGGATGCAAAGCGGTTCGGGTGGTCGCCGGCGTTCCCTCTCTGGCTGAAATTATGCGGGGGAGCCGGACTGGCCGGATCATTTTTCCTGTTCTTCCGGTCATTTGCTGACAACACGTTCCTCTCCCCTCTAATCAGGATCCAGGAGGAACGGAAGCAGCGGGTGGTTTCGACGGGCGTATATGGGTTGGTCCAACATCCCATGTACCTCGGGGCGATCCTTATGTTTCTCGGGACACCCCTGGTACTTGGCTCGGCCTGCGGGATTCTCGCCGGTCTTGCCCTGACCGCCCTTCTTATGGGAAGGATTGTGGGAGAAGAGGCGATGCTGACCCGGGAACTGGACGGCTATCAGGAATATACCCGGACCGTTCGTTACCGGCTTTTTCCCGAGATATGGTAAGTAATTTTTCTAAAATAGTACTATCCTGCATGCCTCTCACTGCAACGCCAATTCAGAGCGAGTCAGTCATTTTTTTTGACCAATTTTCCTTAAAGAAAATACCGGCTATTGTCCATATATCTTAAGGCATGCTTAAGCCCGATTACGGCGAATTCCTGCATATCCATGCCGGGCACAGGACTGAAGGGCAGGTGGCTCCATCCTGAACGATGGACTATGTATTATCTCTTCCTGCTCGGGTTCTTCGCAATCTTTTCAACCACGATATCAAAAAATCCGGTCCTGCCACTTTTTTCCCAGGCATTAGGGGCCAACGATACGATAATCGGCTTTATCGCTGCGTTCTCTCCGTTCGCCGGGATCCTGTTTTCGTTTCCGGTAGGAGTGCTCTCCGATCATCTGGGCAGAAAGCGTCTCCTTATCGTGTCCGGCGTTGTATTTCTTACCGCCCCTCTCCTCTATCTCTTTATTACCAATCCCCTCTGGTTAATCCCCGTCAGGTTCTTCCACGGGACGGCAACCGCGATCCTGGGCCCGGTCATTTCTACCGTTATTGCGGAGCGGTTCCCCGCCAGCAAAGGCCAGATGCTCGGGCAGTATTCTTCCGCAACGCTGATAGGCAGATCCATTGCCCCCCTCATTGGTGGTGCCATCATCTCATATTTTATTTTTTACCCGGGACTGTTCCCGTACAGGATCGTTTACGTGGCAGCAGCGCTTGCCGCAGTGCCGGTATTCGTCATGACACTGATGTTCCCCGACGACGCAGCTTCAGTAAGGGTCCTCCCGTTTTCCGTCTTCCGCGAGAGTTTTGTTACATTTTTTTCAAACCGGAGGCTTCGTGGTACCGCGGTTGTGGACATGGCAACCTATTTTGCGTTTGGGGCGTTTGAGACATTCCTGCCGGTTTTCCTGTTCTCGCAGGGAATTGGTGCTTTCCAGACCGGCATTATATTTGCAATCCAGGTCCTGATCATCGCCGGGAGTAAACCTTTTTTCGGGATGATTGCAGACCGGGTCGACAAACGCATCCAGATTGCTGCAGGACTCATCATTATCGGGTGCTCCATTGCGGTCATTCCCTTTACATCATCGTTTTCCCTGTTCCTTGTTATCAGTGCGATATTCGGTATGGGTATGTCACTTTCCACGGTGGCGACCACCGCATATGTTGCCGATGTTGCAGGAAAAGAACAGATCGGGGCGTCCATGGGAGCACTCTCGTCCATCATGGATATCGGCCAGTCTCTGGGCCCCCTTATCACCGGCATAATTATTACCGCAGCCGGGTTCTCATCGGGATTCCTTGCAAGTTTCCTTCTCGCTGTTGCTATCACGGTCGTATTTGTTGTATCGGTTTCTGACCCCGTTCAGTAAAGGAAAAAATATAAAAGAGGCCGATTATTAGCTGCTTTCAGATGGCCGATCGGTTTTTTTTTCAGGAAGTTGCGAAGAAGTTTTTCCTCCTTAAACCCGGCCTGGACCCATAGTATATGTTCGAACGGGCATTAACGAAAAGAATGACCGGTATATCGGAAAGCATTCCCGGATCCTTCATCACCCGTAAATAGTTTTGGTTCCACATAGTACTGGATGCAGATGAAGGTCCCGCTCAGCGAACTTAACAGCCGCCTCGACCGTTTCCGGCTCCTGATGGACAACCAGCATCCCGACTGGGATCTTGCCATTGTTTTTTCCAAACTCAACCTTTACTACTTCACCGGCACCATGCAGGACGGCATGCTGCTCGTACCCCGGAACGGCGAGGCCTGCCTCTGGGTGCGGCGGAGTTTCGAGCGTGCAGAGGATGAATCGTTTTTTCCGCAAATCCGGCAGATGCGGAGCTACCGGGATGCTTCAGTGACAACGTCACCTATCCCCGGGACCGTGTACCTTGAGACAGAGCAGGTGCCGCTTGCACTCTTCAGCCGACTCCAGAAACATTTCCCGTTCAGGGAGGTGAAGGCCATCGACCGGGAGGTACTGCAGGTCCGGTCCATCAAGAGCCCCTATGAACTTGGCCTGATGGAACGGGCCGGTGCAATTCATCGCCGTGTTCTGGAAGACCTCGTCCCGGAAATTCTTAAAGAAGGGATGAACGAGGCGGAGTTCACGGGCGAACTCTACTCCCTTATGGTGAGTGAAGGGCATCAGGGGATCGTCCGGTTCGGGATGTTCGAATCCGAGATCATTCTGGGACTGATAGGTTTTGGCGAGAGTTCCCTTCGCCCGACCTACCTCGACAGCCCGGGCGGGAACGCCGGCATGTCCCCAGCGGTTCCCCTGCTCGGGAGCCGGGACCGGAGACTCCGCGACGGGGATCTCGTCTTCGTTGATATCGGGTGCGGATTCCTTGGCTATCATACCGATAAGACTATGACCTATGCATATGGCAGGGCGCTGCCGGAAGAAGCAGTTGCCATCCACCGCACATGTGTGGAGATACAGAATACGATCGCACCCCTTTTGAAACCTGGTGCCATCCCTTCGCAGATCTACGAGATGGTCATGGCCAGTCTTGAACCCGAGTTCCTTGAGAATTTCATGGGATACGGCAACCGGAATGTCCAGTTCCTTGGCCATGGGATAGGCCTCGAGATCGCAGAAAACCCGGTCATTGCCAAAGGATTTGATGATCCGCTTGAGGAAGGGATGGTAATCGCCATTGAACCCAAGAAAGGGATAGCGGGAATCGGTATGGTCGGGATAGAAAATACATTCATAGTCTCATCCGGCGGCGGGCGGAGTATCACCGGTCATCACCCCGGGCTGATGCCGGTCGGTTAGACCTCCCGAGAGGTTTCTCATGGTTTACCCGGGGAACCCCGGGTATAAAATTCAAAAGATTGCCGGAGGTTCCGTACCCTTCATACAGGGAAGGCTAATACCATTCTTCGTAAATTCCAGCTTTTAGAATATTGTCCAAGACTATACCGGAGGGATTCATCCCCCCCTCCCTTTACCCCGCCTAAGCTGTAATTGGAAGAATTACCTTATCCGGGGCATTCCAAAATCAGGGACCACAGTTGCCGGGCAAAGCCCCCGGGGTTATTATCTCTCAACTTCATAATAACCTGACTGCCGGTGGATAGTCAGCATCGCACTCTACGGATGACTGAGGGCGCCGGTCCTGATTTTCGGTGATAAAAAAAGAGCCGGAGGTGGTGCAGCTCTATCCTGGAATCGCCGCGAATAATCTGGAAACCCCCACGTTTCCTTGATGAATTTGGAATGTTTGCAGGGATGGGCAGGGATATTCAGGATATTATAAAAGGTAACAAAATAATGGATTAAGTGGACTGGAATGACCACCGCTGCCCGGATCATGATCGTTGAGGATGACGATATTATTGCCAATCTTATTTCGCAGATGCTGGAAATGAAGGGGTACAGTGTCGTTGGCAAATTTGCATCCGGGGAGGAGGCGATCATGAAATCAGCAGCACTGAAACCTGATCTGGTGCTGATGGATATAACCCTGCGGGGGTTAATGGACGGGGTAAACGCGGCCGGGTTAATATTCCAGTTGTTTCATTATCCTATCATATTCCTGACTGCAATGTGTGATGATGCTCAGCTGAATCACGCAAAAAGTGCTGAACCCCTCGGGTTCATCTACAAGCCGTTTACCGAAAAGGATCTTACTGCTAATGTTGAACTGGCCCTCTATAACCATTCTCTCCGAAAGAATCATCTATCAGTCTGCCCTGCAGGAGACCCCAAAAATATCATGGATGCGCTTGATCCTGTCATCGTCATGGATAAGACGGGCAGAATTATCTTTTTTAATCCTTATGCCGGTTGGTTTCTTGATCTCCCGGAGGATCAGATACTGATGAAATACTGGCGGGATGTCTTTATGCTCATCAATGACCAGACCGATGAGCAGCTGAAGGATCCTGTACCGGAAGTGATCGGGCAAAAAACGGTGGTCAGCCATGATTTCAATACCGCGATCGTTTCGAAATCCTCCAAGCGCTGGAACGTCAAAGTAACCTTTCGTCCCCTCCTCGATAACAGTGAAAGATTCTTTGGGATTTTACTCAATATCAAGGAAAAAACACGTGACCAGATAAAAATGGCACAAAACTTCCGGGCACCACGATAACCTTCGTCTGCAGACCCGCTCCAAAACTTATCCTGAAGTCCGGCCGAGGATCCATCGGATAGTATCGAATGATGTCTTTTTATGAGATAGTCTTTCCTGCAGATAGTGAAAACTGTGGTGAGTATTCCAAAACATTCAGGACGGGATAAGGAATATGCCTTGGTCTATACATTCTCATCTATTCGAATTACCCGGTCAACGCATCGCCGGATTTGGCCGTGATTCTCCCTTTTTTGTACCTGCAGATTAAAACACTTTTCTCAACGATGGGGTAATGTTTCAAACTTTGTTTCAAAAACTGTTGTTGGGGGAAGATCCTATACATCTCCTGAGGCAATACTCGGGAAGATGAGGGCATTCTCATCTGGAGAGAATTCGTAACAAAAGAGAGATGGTGAAGGAATGGCGTTGTTTATGTGCAAAGATCTTGGTATGGATTGTTCCTTCGAAGCGACAGGAACCTCCGACAGTGAAATCATGAGACAATTCATTGATCATGCAGAATCGGCACATAAAATGGCGGTACTACCGGCCGATGTCATTTATCGGGTGCAGAATTCGATAAAAAAATAAAATTCTTTTTTCTCCCCGGAGAATCTCCTCCTTCTCCGGGCCTTTGGACGCAGACTCCTCCGGTTACCCGCTTCCCAGATAACGCCGGAGCCACTGAACCGCTTCTGCTGCTGCCATACTCACGTACGGATCCTGGTCATAGAGCTCAATATGATTGTGTGTCTCTATCCAGACAAATTCCTTGGGTTCGAGTGCCGCATCATATGCCTGCTGGGCAAACTCAGGGAGCAGTGCGGTGTCCTTCGTACCGTGGATGAACAGGATGGGCGTTGGCGCCACGAGAGGTGCGTGGACTATGGAGTTGTAGAGGAAGTAGGGTTCAAGGGATGCTACCGTCATCTTCTCGGACCATGTAGGGGCATCGGACTTGTGGGTGCGGTCATAGTAGGAGTAGGCCTCTTCGAGGGGCATCACCGCCATCGGGACCTCCTTGGAGATCCCCCGGGAGATGGTGGGGATATACTGCACCTTGCCGGTGCGGTACTCTTCCATAACCATCTCATTTACCTGCTCCCGGAACCGGGCGAACCCTTCTACGCCCATGAATCGCTGGAACGTCCCCCCGATGCTGTAGCCTCCGGCGATCGCGACAACTGCCTTCACCTTCCGGTGTCGTGCAGCGGTTGAGACCGCAAATCCTCCTCCCATGCATACCCCGACGATCCCTATCCTTGCCGGATCAATGTCCTCACGGGTGCACAGGTACGTAACCGCGTTCGCATAATCCTCGATGACCCGGTTCGGATCATAATGCGCCCGGGGATCTCCCCCGCTCTCTCCGAATGAGCGGGGATCGAAGGTGAGCACGGTGAACCCCGCGTCGGAGATCCGTTCGGCGTAGTGGGGAAGAGTCTGTTCCTTGACACTGCTGATCGGCCCGCACATGACCACTCCCGGGGTACGGGCCCCGGGCTTTGCCCCCGGAGGACGATAGAGATGTCCTGCCAGTGTCACTCCCGCACTCAGGAACCTGATCGGACTCCTCCGTCGCGGATCGGCTTTCAGAAGGTCTTTTGGGTTAGTGGGCAGAAAATGGGGGTCCTCATCCGGCCCGGCCATCGCCATCATGGTCGGTCGTATTCGTATCGTTCTTACATCATTCATGGGGATTACCATCCGTCCCCTTTCTTGTTTCGCGGATTAAAACTTTTCTCTGCTGAACTGTTCGCATCTCCATGATAATTCGATTATCTCAGAATCAATCAACTCGAGATGGAATCTGCAAACACATTTTCATCGTCAGTTCTTTCAAAAAATGTAAAGCTGACATAAAACAGGAATTGGCAAAAATGCAATTTTTCACCATCAGCGGATTAATCATTTAACACCCTTTGCCAAGGGTAAGAATCATATCAATGGTATTGAAAATTTTTGGAATCAGGCCAAAAGTGTGGTGAGGAAATGCCGATCGGGGCTTCCATCAGGAACTCGATTTCGCCGGATTTCATGCGGGCGGTGAACTTCCCGTTGCCATTGAACGTGACGGTTATGTTCACCGGTTTCCACTCCATCCTCGACTTGTCCTAGGGAATCTCCGAGCTCATGGTGTACCGGTTGTTTACGCGGTCCAAAAACGTGCTGAGGAAATATAATGGATTCCACACGGATTCTTTCCCGCTGTTTTTTAAAAGAGTGTGAGTTCATGTTTAATTACGGAACACCCATGCAACAACCCGGGAACGTTGAGGCTGTTGTGTGATATTTAAAATCCTAATCCCCAACAGTCACTAAGGATATATTCCCGTTTTTACACAACTTAGTAAAAGGAGGTTGTGCATTGGACATCCCACGAATCTTCACCATCACCGAAAGTGCTCACCGCATCCATAACCCGTTTACACCTGAAAATCTCGCCACTCTCGGCGCAGCGTTGCGCCTGGAACCGGGGGCTCGTGTGCTCGACCTCGGCAGCGGTTCGGGCGAGATGCTGTGCACCTGGGCACGTGATTACGGAATCATCGGCGTCGGCATCGACATGAGCCAGTTGTTCACCGAGCAAGCGAAACTCCGCGCTGAAGAACTCGGAGTCGCCGATCGTGTCGAGTTCATCCACGGCGACGCTGTCGGCTACGTCGCCGACGAAAAGGTCGGTGTGGCAGCCTGTCTCGGTGCCACGTGGATCGGTGGGGGAGTCGCCGGCACCATCAAGCTTCTGGCGAAGAGTCTCCGCTCCGAAGGAATCATCCTCATCGGCGAGCCCTACTGGCGGCAGTTACCACCGACGGAAGACGTTGCCAAGGGATGCTTTGCCAATTCTATCTCCGACTTTCTCATGCTTCCAGAACTTCTCGCGTCTTTCAGCGACCTCGACTATGACGTTGTGGAAATGGTTCTGGCTGACCAGGAAGGCTGGGATAGGTACGAAGCGGCCAAGTGGCTCACCATGCGCCGATGGCTCGAAGCGAATCCCGACGACGACTTCGCGAAAGATGTTAGAGCCAAACTGACTTTGGAACCAAAACGCTACGCCGCGAATACGCGTGAATACCTTGGATGGGGTGTGTTCGCGCTGATGGCGCGGTGATGTGAGGCAGCTGGGATATTCGGCGGATTGTCAACGGCTGGGGCGGCTGAGCTACACTTGGTGGCTCGTCGAAGTGTGAGTTCAGGTTTAATTACGGAACACCAAAGCAACAACTCGAAACATTGAGGCTGTGGGGGGATATATAAAACTCTAATCTAGTACAGCCCCTAAAATATTGTTCACCAACTCCCATTACGCATACAAATCCCCGGAGAGATTTCATGATCTCGGTATGTTCGCCAGATTCCGGAAGTCTTCAGACAGATATTCTTCCCGGAGATGGAGAACGAACAGATGGTGCCGGGTACAGGTCTTTTTTGAGAATTTAGTTACAATGAGGAATTCAGGAATCTTTGATCAAGACCGATGATAATTCAACATAATAGACATGCTGGTTTGCCGACATTATTTCGTCGCCTCTCCGTTTATTCCTATAACCAGGTAAAGAGGCACCGTACCTTAGCTTTTGTAATCGATCAGGCCTGATCTTTTGACGAAATAATGATTTCTTCCAGGAAATCCAAACGTACCTTCCCTAGTAAAAAAAGCTATGGTGTGTCAATCGGTTTCATTATTCATTGGTCCCGGTAGCTACTATTTTGCACCACCAATAGTGTCTTTTATGGGATCTATTTTTTTTCTTCGACGTTTCCTCTTGTTCTACCAATAAATTGATGACCGTTTCGGAAATATCGCCCGCATATTCGCCGGCTCTGCGGATACTTTCAGCTATATAGTTTAAGGATATCGCGACCTGGGTATTTTGCTTTAATTCAATATTACCGATCTCTCCGCAGAGGTTTTCCAGGACATTAATCGATTCAATATTCCGGTTGGCTTCTTTCAAATCCCGGTTGAAAAAGGATACAATACTCCTGTCAAAAATTTCAAGCGACATTGCACTTGCCTTTTTAATGACCGTTATGGTTTTTTTATCAGGAGGAATTTCCATCATCGGGATGGCATGTTCTGCAATTCTCACCGCATGGTCACCTATCCGCTCGATTATCCGGCTGAGGATATAGTAATGCATCGCCATATCCGGGGATACACCCATCTTCCGGGACAGGGATGTGTGCAGCATGATCATATTGGTCTGACGGGCGATCAGCCAGTTCAGCCGGTCTGCGTCAATATCACGTTTGATTACATCTTCAGCAAGAGTCTTGTTCCGGGTTTCGAGAGCAGTAATTGCATCCTTATGCATGTTCTTGACGATGACAAACATCCGCTTGATCGTATTGTCAAACGGCATTTCGGCCGGATTGAGCAGGTCTTTTATTCTAATCAGCATCTCTGTCTCCTCAACAACTTCCTGGCCAATGGTCATCTGGGTGAAGTCCCGCACAACTGAGCGGACAAAGGGAGGAAAGCCCTGTTTTGAGGTAAGCCGGATCATGTTGAAACCCATGATATATGTTCCAATTAAAAGGCGGAATAAAAATGCCGGGTCTCCCATGGTAGTGCAGTCAAATTCCTTAATCTGCTCGAGGATCTCATCCGTGGTATTTTTCGAAATGAGAAGTGTCCCATCAGGTTGAACCGTCATTCCGACCGGATCGTTCTTCCTGATCTTTTGTCCTTCTGCCCATTCCTTGGGGAGGGTTACCACAAAGGAAGCCCCCCCGGTCACCTGTACTCGCCGAATCTCCACATTGATCACCCCATAACAATAGAAAAATGATTTCCCTATGTAACTCTATTTATCCATTCTTTATATATATACTAGTATAGTTTATGGCGAAAACCTGTATATAACGTGGGGTGAAATGGATGATAGAACACCATGAATGCAAAAAGGAGTTCGTATTTATTCATCATCCTCAGCCTCGCCGCGATATTTATGCTGGCATTAGCTGCAGGGTGTACAGGCAACGGAACGAAGACTACGGTTTCAACAACGGTCCCGACAGCATCCCCCACGGTTGTAACAACGTCACAGGTACCGGTATCGACCACAACTACACCGGTAATAACTACAGATCCGGTCTCAACCGGCCAGAAGCAGACCATCAAGATCAGCGGTTCGACAACTGTGCTGCCGATCGTCCAGAAAGCAGCTGACCAGTATATGGCAGCTCACCCGGACGCAGACATCCAGGTATCCGGAGGCGGCTCCGGTGTAGGTATCCAGGCGATTGGTGCGAAGACTGTTGATATCGGTATGACATCACGGGAAGTGACAAAGGATGAGATGGCAAAGTATCCCAGCTTTGTCGTTACAACCGTCGCACAAGATGGTATTGCGGTTATTGTGAACCCGGCAAACGAGATTCAATATATAACTCTTGAGCAGGTGAACGGTATCTATCTTGGTTCTATTACCAAATGGACCCAGATAACCGGTGCGAACGTCCCGGGCACCAATAACCAGATTGTGATCATCGGTCGTGACAGTGCATCCGGTACCCGCACGTATTTCGATGAAACGGTCCTGCTGAAGGCAACTCCTGTTAACAAGATGCTGGAAAAGAACTCCAACGGGGCAGTTCTCCAGACCGTCGCCCAGACCCCGGGCTCAATCGGCTACGTTTCAATCGGTTTTGTGACAAAGGATGTCAAAGCCCTTCCCATATGGTACAATGCTCAGAAGATTGTTGCGCCGACGATCGATAATGTAAAAACCAGGACTTATCCGATTTCCCGGGATCTCTATGTTATCACCAATGGTCAGCCCAGTGGACTTACTGGTGACTTCATCAAGTATATCCTCAGCCCGGATGGCCAGAAGATTGTCGCAGATGAAGGCTACGTAACCCTCAACTGAACCCGGTAAGACCAAGGGAATAACACATTTTTTCTTTACGCGGAGGCGGGAATGGTCAGATTCATGAAGAAAATGAATGATGTCATGAGTGCCTCACAAGGCACTGCCCGCGTATCCGTTGTTAAAGAGCAGGGGATTAAAACTGTATTCTTCTTTACAGCCTTCTTTGCTGTTATTGTCGTCTCGTTCATCCTTCTGTTTTTACTTCGGGACGGGTATGTGATTTTTGAGAAGGTCGGCGTACCTGCTTTCCTGTCCGGTACAATCTGGGCCCCGACTGCGGTCGTGCCACTTTATGGTATCTTTCCGCTTATTGTCGGTACCCTCCTGGTCACCATCGGGGCAATGGTCTTTGCCGTCCCGCTTTCTATTGGCTGTGCAATCTACATTTCCGAACTTGCTTCCCCCAGGGTGAAACAGGTGCTCAAACCAGCAGTTGAACTGCTTGCCGGTATCCCCTCGGTCGTCTACGGTTTCTTCGGGCTTATCGTTCTTACCAATTTTATCCGCGTCACTTTTGATCTTCCCACGGGCGAGACATGGCTGGCAGCCTCGGTCCTGCTCGGGATCATGGCACTTCCGACGATAATCAGCGTTTCTGAGGATGCCATCAGTTCGGTACCCTGCGAATATAAGGAAGGGTCACTTGCCATCGGGGCAACGCGGTGGCAGACGATAAGCCGGGTCCTTGTGCCAGCCGCACTTTCCGGCATCGCCACTGCCATAGTTCTCGGTGTTGGAAGGGTGATTGGCGAGACCATGGCTGTCCTGATGGTTGCCGGGAACTCGGCGATCATCCCGGACCCGATCTGGAACATCCTCTCACCCGTAAGGACCCTGACCGCAACACTGGGGATTGAAATGGGGGAGGTCGCTGTCGGCAGCGATCACTACAGTGCTCTGTTTGGTGTTGCAGTCGTCCTGCTTGTCATCACCCTGATCATTAATCTCTCAGCTGTTGCGATCTTACGCCGTTTGCATGAGGGGAGAGGGCATGCGACTTCAGGAAAACATCTCGTATCTAAAAATACCCGGGAAACCCTCGTGAAGATTGCGAAAATAACCGGTGCTCTGATTTTAGTCGTTTTCCTCTTCCTGGCCGCTCCGTTTTGGCTTGCGGACCTCATCCTCCTTACTGCCTTAGCGGTGTATATTGGCAGGGACTGGCTCTCTCCGAACCGTGTGCAGACCATCGCATTTGCTTTTGTAATAGCAGCTGCACTCATCGTGATCGCCATTCTTGTCATTATTCTCCAGGATATTGTCCTCAACGGTCTTCCCGCACTATCCTGGGAGTTCCTGACCCAGCCCCCCAGGGATTTGGGCAGGGCAGGGGGAATTTTCCCGGCAATCATCGGAACACTCTGTCTTGTCATGGGTGCTATTGCGATCGCGCTTCCTCTTGGCGTGGGAGCAGCGATATACCTGGTGGAATATACCCGGGAAGGACGCATTACCCGGCTTATCAGGACCGGCGTCGACCTGCTCAATGGCACCCCTTCGATCGTCTTCGGCCTGTTCGGGTTTGCTTTCATTGTTCTGTATCTCGGGATCGGGGTCTCTATGCTCGCCGGGCAGGTTACCCTTGCCCTGATGGTGTTGCCTATGGTTATCCGCACGACAGAAGAATCCCTGAAAAATATCCCGCAGTCGTTACGGGAAGGCAGTCTTGCCTTGGGAGCAACCCGGTGGCAGACGATAAGCCGGGTGGTGCTGCCGCCGGCGGTACCGGGTATTGTGACCGGTGCCATCCTCTCCATCGGGAGAGCAGCAGGAGAAACCGCCCCGATCATGTTCACGGCAGTCGTCTTCTCTTCACGGTTCCTTCCCGATTCAGTATTCCAGCCGGTTATGGCACTGCCCTACCATCTCTTCATCCTTGCGACCAATGTGCCGGGTGCATCGACTAACAAATACGGGACCGCACTGGTCCTTTTACTCCTGGTTGTCGGGTTTTACTCGATTGCGATCATCGTAAGAAATCATTTCCACCGTAAGGTACGGGGATACCATGTCTGAAAACACCATCATTTCCACGAACAACCTGAATCTCTGGTATCACGGGAAACGAGCGCTTGAGTCCGTTTCAATGAAAATCCCCAGGAACAAGGTAACCGCACTGATAGGTCCTTCGGGCTGCGGAAAATCGACGCTGCTTCGTTGTTTCAACCGTTTGAATGATCTCATCGACCACGTGAAAATCACCGGGGAGATTCTGCTCGATAATGAAAATATTAACACCCCGGCAACAGACGTGGTAACATTGCGAAAAAAAGTAGGTATGGTCTTCCAGAAGCCAAACCCGTTTCCCAAATCCATTCATGAAAATGTTGCATACGGCCCACGAGTTCATGGTGTAAGGGACAAAGACGATCTTGACAGGATCGTTGAACAGAGCCTGTGTCACGCTGCACTCTGGGACGAGGTGAAAGACCGTCTCAGTGATTCAGCGCTGGGGCTCTCTGGCGGGCAGCAGCAAAGGCTTTGTATTGCAAGGACCCTTGCCGTTGAGCCGGAAGTCATCCTGATGGATGAGCCCTGCTCCGCTCTTGACCCCATTGCAACAGCAAAGATAGAGAACCTTATCGACCTGCTCAAAAAAGACTACACGGTAATTATCGTCACCCACAACATGCAGCAGGCAGCACGGGTGAGCGATTATACGGGTTTCATGTACCTGGGAAAACTCATCGAATGTGGAAAAACCTCTCAGATATTCGAACATCCAAAGGAGGAACTTACAGAGAATTATATAACCGGACGGTTTGGGTAGGTTGGTATCATGGCGGAAAAATTTCACACGGAACTTAATATCCTTAAAACTGAAACGCTGGAAATGGCTCACCTCGGGAGATTCATGCTCCGGACAGCGGTTGACGCACTTATCCGGCAGGATCTGAATCTTGCTAACGCAGTGATTTCACGAAAAGAAGAGATCCACCGGCTGGAAGTCAGCCTCGAAGAACGCTGTTATCAGCTTATTGCCATGAACCAGCCGATGGCTAAGGACATGCGGGTCATTGCGTGTACTCTCAAGGTGATTACGGCTTCACTCCGAATCGGGCGATATGGCAAAGTTATTGCAAATATTGTGAAAAAAATTTCAGACCAGCCCCATATCGCGAACCTCATGTGTATTCCCCATATGGCAGATCTGGTGATTGAAATGATTGATGATTCGATCGAGGCTTACGAGAAAGACTCTATCGCAGCAATCTCAGATTTTTCTGCCCGGGATGATACCATAGATTCCTTGCGCCAGTCGATCTTCCGTGAAGGTATTACCTACATGATGGAAGACCCGAAGAGTATCACCCGCTGCACCAATTATATCCTTGTTGCACGGTACCTTGAACGCTGTGCTGACCATGCCTGCAAGATTGCCGAGAATGTCTATTACCGGGAAACCGGTGAAAGGATAGAGATCAAGTGAGCCGGGCCTCGTGGTGGATAATAGAAGAGGGAACCCTGCTGTTCCGGCACCTCGTTACAAAAGACCCTTTCTTAAATGGCGTTTTACCGGTGCAGCATTCGTTTCAAAATCTGTTTTTCAGGACAGATCCTATGATATAGTTGATTGCACACTAACCCGTATGAAATCTCTGATATTAGTGTTATGTATAGCCCTGATTCTCGTGGCTGCTGCCGGGTGCACGACCACAACCACAACGACACCGGCAGGTTCGCAACCAAGCACCCAGCCAACGCAGCCGACTCAACCCAATCAACCCACCCAACCAACACAGCCGACTCAACCCACTCAACCACGCGGATATTAGAATTGTTTGATCGCATAAGCAGGCGCCCCCCGATCAGGAAAAAAAGGCCTGCAAATCATCGGAATACCGGGTAGGATTCCGTGGCGTTTTAGAGATTTTTATCCATTTTCATTAATCTGCTTTTCAGAAAAACCCCATTGCATCCGTTCATTCCAGTAAATAATTTCTGAAGTAAAATTTTGAATTTCTACCCCATCATCAGGTTTGATATCAGAAATATTCAATTTATCAGGATCAAACGGAAACAGTCTTCGGTATGGGATAACTTGCTGCATTCACAAACTCAATACATATGACCATTATAAGAATTATTTCAACAATGATCAGAATTTTTTTATCTAAATGAATTGTTTCCATACTACTATCTTTCTCTTCTTGATGTGATGATCAACAAGCCAATGAAAACAGCGAAGATGCCTAATGGATAGTCGAATCCGGAGACGGATGGATTTTCCGGTGTCAGAATAAAATTTTGTTCGCTGGTCAGATTCCCGGATACAACGGTGATCTTTTGTTTTATCGGAATATATCCGTCTTTTGTTACCGAGATATTGCGCTCATAATCTTCGCCGACGATGACTATACTTTCGAAATTAAAAGTGCCATTCTCCCCGGTAGTTGATTTTCTAACATAATCTCCCCCAATCAGGGGTTTTGATAATAGTTCCATTACTACCTCGGCACCAGAAATCGCACGTCCTCCAGAATCGGTAACTTTTCCGTGGATGAAAATATTCGTTGTTGCGCGGGGTTCAAGCTGATTTATCTTAAAAGAATAATTACGTACAATTCTTGCGCTATTTCCTTGTTTATCAAAAACAGTTATAGTAAATTGATCCACAGTTAGTAGATCTAACTGAATGTCACACCGGATATCAGAATGATTTCCCGGAGAAAACTCACATCCAGTCACTCTGATTCCATTAGAAATGGTAATGTTTTGTATTTCATGAGGAGCGTCTATCACGCCAAGAACAGAGATTGGAATATAAGGAGGAATCACGTCGCCAACAAGGTATACCTCGCCTTCTTCCGGAGAAGTAATATTTATACTAATATTTTTATCCTCTCCATTCACCGTTGTTATCATTACCATCGGAGCCAGCAACAATACCATCAGAAAAATGCCAATTCTCACTATTTTCATACGTTTCATTACTCCTGATTTGAACAAGTTTTTAGATGTACCATATTCCATATTTTGCTATGTGGGAGAAATCTATTCTTCTATAACCCCTGGGTGAGAAGGTTCAATTTCCATTCATATCAAGGAATAATAATATAGGATATTTTTTCTCAAATGAATGAATGTTTTATATATAACTATTTATTTATCACTGTTCTTCAGATTATCTTCTGCAATTAACATTAACCGGCAAAATGAATGTATCCTTTATCCAGAACATCATCTAATAATGAACATCCAAAACCATGTTCTCCCATGGCGTAAAATAACCCCTATATGGGCGCCGATTACTCGTTTCCCTAGCATATAAGGCAATCGCAAAAAAAACACAGTACATTCAAATTTTTTTCAAAAAAAGTGTCCTGCCCCGGGAATCTATGTTGGTCGAATCCGGCAGACCCACCGATCATAGATAGGATCGGCCGGATTCTCCTTTACACTGACAGACCTGCCGATTGCCTTTCCCCACTCCCGGACAAGCTCCGCCTCTTTTTCGGTACCCACGGTAACCAGCGTGTCTGCCGTGACTGAACACAATTCCCCGACGATCCGTTCCCACATTTCCTGGTTAAAGGTGTTGAACTCCCCCGCCATGATCATCACCCCTTTTGGAGACTGGTTCACAATACGTTGACGCGATGGTGGCATCGATCCACATTGTCTCATCCGGCAGCAACCGTTTTTCGGTAAGACCCCGGGAGAGGAGAGACTCGTCATTGTCAAAGGAAAGCGGAGCAAACCCGAGGTCACGCAGCACGGCAGAACCGACTCCTGAACCACAGCAACAGTCGAGGCAGGTCTCGCCATGCCCTTCTCCCCACACGCCGGCGATGAGACCTTTCAGGATCCCATGGCGTAGGGGATTCAGATCGTCAATCGAGGGGGGAACACGTGCTACCAGTGCATTGCCGTAGTACTCGCGGACTGCCCCTGCCCAGACCGCCCGGTCCTCCTGGAACAGCTCGCCGTTCACGCTCTCGAAGAGTTCGATAACCGCCACCGAGGGATTCCGGCAGAGGAATGAACCAGTAATCCACCCGTCAGGCGCATGAAATGCCACCGCTACCGGCTCTTCACACTCATCGAGAAGGAGCCGGCCTTCGTCAGCATTAATTCCGGCAAGTTCTGCATTATACCCGCTTTCGGTGAGGGCCGCAAAGACTGGTTCGATGAACCTGACCGAATCGATACCGAGGATCTCTGCAGCTCTCATGCATCGCGCTCGATACGCATGCCATGCGGGGCCTCGATCGTTCCATCAATCTTTGCCTCTTCATGCAGCACAAGGGACTTTGCGATGACGTCACCCAGGATGTGCGCTCCTTTCTTTACGTAGACCGTGCTCCCGCTCTCGACATTTCCGTGAATGGTGACGCCATCCACGACCGTGATACGGTATTTTGCCCGGAGACTCCCAAACACAACCGTGTTCTGCTGGACATCGATCGAACCTGCCCGGATATTGCCGTGGAGCCGGCACCCTTTCCCGATCTTCATCGTAGAAGGAACGGAAAAATATCTCAGGTTCAGTTTCGACCGTGCAGGGATCATGAGCGGGATCCCCCTCCTCTCCTCCTCCTCGGAGAACAGGTCGTCGAGGATCCGGTCCAGCTCCTTCTCGTTCTCAATCCTGAGCAAGGTCATCAGGTAGATAATGATGAACATGAAGACCGGCATCGGGTTTCTGACTTCGACATCACCTTTCGCGTCGAATCCCTCCTTGATCTCGACCTTCTCACCGATGTCAAGGGCCCCGGAGACGACCAGTTTGCCGGCGATCTTTACCCCTTCGCCGATATAAGCATCCTGTTTGGCTATGACATCGCTCCCAACCTCGCACCAGTTCCCGATCCGCACGTCCCCGCTCGCCCATACATACTCGCGGATCTTCGATGATTCCCCGACATAGACATCCGCACCCCTCAGCCCGAAATCTATCTGGCAGAACTCACCAACGACGATATTCCTGTCTGTCTTGATGCTGTGTTCCTGCAGCTCTGTCCCGTCAGGGAGCAGACAGTGCTTATGCCAGTTTTTTACGGATCTCTCTTTCATCGTTCCCCCGAAGTTCTCATTATGCTCCGAATTTGTGTGCCTTGTTAATCAGGTCGAGTGCAATGGGCAGGAGAGCAGCGCCGGTTATCCGGTTGAGCCCGCCATTGGCACAGCGGATATCGTCAAAGCCAGTGACATCATCGATCCGGACCCCGTCACCATGTATCAGGACCGGTACCGGATCAGCGCTGTGGTCCTTGATCGTGCAGGGCGTGGAATGATCGGCACAGATGACAACGATGCAGTCAGGAAGATCCAGTAACGGGGCAAGGGCAGCATCGGTCTTTGTGATAAAATCGCGCTTCTGCTCTGCCAGCCCGTCATGCCCGGATTCATCTGCTCCCTTGATGTTGACCAGGACAAATTCTTTTGTCTTCAACTCGGCGATAGCCGCGGTAATTTTCCCCGGTATGTTGCTGTCCTGCGATCCGGTGATCCCCGGGACGGGTACACGGGAGAGCCCCACAGCGCTGCCAATGCCCGAGATCAGACTTGCGGCCGAGATCACACTCCCGGAAATGCCATATCGGGCGGAGAACGGTTCGAAATGTCCCATCTCCCCGGCTCCCCTCATCAGGATAATATTTGCCGGGGGCAGTCCTTTTTTTACCCGTTCTTTATTGAGTGGATGATCGTAGAGTATCTGTGTAGACTGCCGGATAAACTCGTTGCAGATCGCAGCGGTCTTTGCATCGGCAGCGGTCTGATTCAACGGTTGAACTGCCAGGGGGGGTACGCCATCGTTTTTCGGGTCATTGGAAGAAACGCAGTACCCGAGACCATCCCCCCGGAGAGCAAGTGATGCCCGGTGTCCTGCGCCGGAGCGGAAGGCAAACTCTGCGCCATTTTTTGTCAGATCCACACCCTCGGCAACAGCCCTGCTCAAAGCTCGAGGTGTCATGGATCCTGCCTGCACGACGATCAGTGACGATGCCTTCGCGGGAAACGGTCGCATAATTGCACCTGAACCCGATCATACCCGGCTCCATGTGGATGCCCGTCCCTTCACATTCGAGGGGACCTCTCCCGGTATAATATTTATACGGGTCGTAACCCAGCAGCGCGAGATGTGCTGTATCCGAACCCGGACGAACCCCGGCCGCGATTGTATCCATAATACCGCAGATACCCTCCCGTGCGAGACGGTCAAGAACGGGTTTTCCTGCCGCAGCAAGCGGAGTGAGCCCTCCGAGCGCGGGGGAAGGGCGATCGGAAACACCGTCGAGTACGACAAAGAGGATCTTATTGGCGGTCATTCGTATGGAATGGTTGGATCCCGGGACTAATTATGTTTCTTGGTAAGCTGGCAGAAAAACAGGGAATTGAATCATGAAAGACTGCTGTGGTACCCTGAAGAGAAACGGATAGGGGGACGCGGGGGAAAAACGCTGCAGGGGCCTTTATTTTTTTATCAGACAAATTTCTGCCCTTAATGAAGGGAAAGGTAACGCATAAAAACCAAAGACTCCCCGCTCTTAAAAAAAATAATTCAGTTTAATACTATCTGTTGAATGTTCAGCAGGAAAAAAAAGAAAAAACGTTTTTATGCTGTTGAGATCCGGGCGGCGATCGGCTCTACCTTGGACTTGATGATCTCAACCCTGCGAGTCGGGTAGATGGTCTTGACAGCCTTGAAGAGATCCCGGGAGATCTCTCCTGAAACGATCCCGTTGAGGAGCGTGGTCAGGTCCCATGCCGTTGCCTGAGCAGCAATCATTTCCGTGATAACTTTTCTGATTGCATGCTCCTGCATGATGTTTGCACGGGCAAACGTATAGCAACTGATGGTCAGCCGGACTTTTTTACCGTCTTTGGTCAGGACCGGTACCTGGCAGTCCACCCGGGAGGACCGCCGCTTGACAAGCGAGCGGAGATAGTCACGGGTTACTTCGTGGCCGACAAATTCCGTGTATGCTGCATCACCGGTAACTGTTGCAATCTTAAAGCTCATCTTCATGTGCTGTTTTGCGTAATCATTGGTAATCTCGCCGAGCGTGGCCTGCATGATCCTGCCGACTACGCTCTCAGCATCGTTAGCAATGGTGTCACCGATATACGCCTTACCGAGTGTTTCGGGGACGAATACCTTGAACCAGCTCTTGGCTTTCCAGCCTTCAACTCTTCTTCCTACCTGTTTTTTCTTTGCCATGGTATCACCTTGAGAAATTATTCTCCGGTATTTTTTCAGGAAACGGAATTTTTCCCGACACCGGTTTCTGGGTCATTTGACCGCGAACTACGGTCATTGCGGATTGACCGAACAAGCGTCATCAGTGATGGTCAGATTCATCAGATAGTCGTCTACCGACGCAATGACCGTCCTCATCTGTGTTCCGGTGATCGTTGTCGTCACGCGATCGCCCTCAGCGGTCGTAGTCAGGCTGTTGAGGTTATCCGGTCTCAGTGCCGCCGCAACACAAGCAGCTTTCCGGTGCAGGGTCGTGATGCTCCCGTCGATCTGCATCATAATGCAAATGCCTCCTGCCAGTTCCGGGAAAATATCCCCATCTTTTCCGAGGGAATGACTGCGGCAGCACGATGAATATGGCCGCCACCATTCCCCCCACAGGTGGCTGCAAACTCACGTACCAGCGGTCCGATATCGGTGGTAACGCCGGCGGGCCTCCGGACTGAAATCCGGCAGGAGTCGCCGGCATGTGCATAGACCAGCACCGGGCCGGAGCTCATGCGGTCGCGTGCGAGGATATCTGCGACATCGCCGGGGAGGGTCACGTCATGTACTTTGTAAACGCCAATCGAACCCTCGTCGGGACGGGCATTTTTTACCCCATCAATCACCTTCATGCGGTGCTGCCGGGTAATCTCCCACGCCTGTTCAAGATAATGGGAGGATCGCATGCAGATGGTCGCCCCCAGGTCGCCCTGCCCGGCCTTCCCGCAGGCATCAATGACGGCGGTAAGGGCATGGGCATCCTCTATGACCTCGCGCTGGAGATGATAGGTATCACCATATATCGCCAGAAGGCCGGCATAGGAAGCGTCCGGCGCTGCCTCCAGCACGATCTGGGAGAGCAGAATGTCAAGCCGGCTGCTGTTCTCTCCCTGTGCCTGATCCTGCGCCTGCTCAATGATATCTGCGATGCGCTCTTCCCCGCCACTTATCCCGCCGAGGTAGGGGCTGGTCGCGATGTACCACCGTTCAGCCATGTCTCTCCCGGGAAGGGTAATACCCCGGTCCGGGACGATAATGCCATTTGCAACACCATCGTTGAAGATCTCGAGATTCTTCCCGGATATCTCCTGGCCGTCACCAATGATACCGGGGATCACGAGGCCTGCAAGGTCCCGGTTGTCCCCCATCTTCTGAGCGATAATATATGCCATCCCCGCAGAGGACAGTTCGCGATCGCCGTCAACACCTTCAAGCCTCGGGTTTGCATGGAACACTCCTTCAAATACGGGAAGATGATGATCGACGACGATGGTATCCTTAGGGAGATCAGCCATTCCCGCTCCGAGATCGCAGAGCAGGTGAGGGGCATCACCGTCACCGATCAGATCGGCAGGGGTTACTTCATGACGGACTCTCATCCGGAACCGGATACCTGCACGCAGCATCGCATGACAGAGAATCGAGCCGGCTGCTATGCCGTCTGCATCATGGTGTGCAAAGACCTCGATATTTTCCTGTCGCCGGACCTGTTCTGCGATAGTTTCTGCGGCGGTTGAAAGTGACATGGGTACCTGGACGACTGTTGTACTGTTACCGGGACAGCAGAATCTCTGCGTTCTCGGGTTTGTAGATGAAATCTTTCTGCAGCTTCCTGCTTCTGATATAATACCTCACGAGCCTGCGTATCTTTGACTCGACAAGGTTCAGCTGACGTTTGTTGTGCAGATCTTTCTTATTCTCGCTCAGGTGCTTGCGCAGCCCAAGTGACTTTACCATGAGATCGCGGAGATCTTCGGGGATCTCGGACGCAACCTTGTTCTCTCTCAAAATATCTCCGATACGCTTACCGAGGGCAAGTTTCACATCAGGGACACCATAGCGGTCCCGCAGGATCAGTCCAATCCTGGCGCTCGATGCGCCTTCCTTGCGGAGATCCAGGATCACTTTGGTGATAGCCTTTGCGTCCGTGTTGGACCACGCAGGTGCCTGTTTCCGGTAGGGGCGGACAGAGCATGACTTGCCTCTTCTTCGAGCATACATTCGTGCCATACAATAGCCTCCTGAAATCCTGTGTAAGTCCAGAAAAGTCGAGTATTTTTACTGACTCCCTGTAATCCCAAAGCCTTGGTTGAGGCCGTGCGGTGAAGCACGTCGGACTTACATCTGTCAGCACAATTTATAAAAGTGCCTTCATAGTATGGGGTCAGAGGAATAATAAGGGTTGTGATAGAGTTTCATTGAGAAAGATCGCCTATTTTTCTTCGAATAACGCCGCAATATCGAGTTTTGTTGACCGATTCTTATAGTACCGGAAGAGATTCTCTCCCCATTCAACAGCACGGGGATCGCTGCTGAAAAGATCACTGGAACTGTCGTAAATATTGGTATCCTTCTTGAAGAGGCCCAGAGACAGGTATTTGTCGGTGACGGTCAGCCCGACCCGCAGTTTCTCACCCGTTATAAATACAGAAAAATTGGGATATTCCGCAAGCCCCATCATGTTCGATGCATAGGGCTCGGTTGTCAACAGTTCCACGACTTCGTGATTCACGACAAGTTCGACCGGAATTCCGGCGACCACTTTCTCTGCAATGAACTGGGCAAGACCCGGGCTGGCTACGGAAGAGATCCCGTGAATGTACTCCGCATCCTTCAGAATCTCGAGATAGTGAGAGTATACATAAAACATATCCGTTGTAGTGTCCTGTTTTGGCTCCGCATTATAGAGGTCACCAATGCTTAACAGAAAAGTTTCAGGAAGATCGGAGAGATCATGACTGGTAAAGAAAGTATGGTGCTGGTCGATACCACCTATGAGCTGGACAAATCCTTCGACATTCATTCCAACAACCCCGCCCAGCGGAGTGAGGCGGTACTCGTAATTCGCTGCCTCGATAAGTCCCTGGTTCTCGAGGCTGCGGATCTTGGGAATCAACGCCTGGGATGTGCTTCCCGTCACATCGCGTAATCGGCTAAGGGATGCAGTATGGTGAAGTAAGGTAAGAAGGATCTGGATCTTGAGCCTGGAATTGTAAAGGGAATGGATAAGTTTCTGGTGTTTTTCATAAATTTTGATCGAATCCATACCAACTGATTCCTGTTACTGACAGGTACATATACCTTTCATAATATCATTATTATTCCCGAGCCTGCCGTTGAGATGGTGCCTCCGGATGTGCCCCGCTGTTACCTTACGCTGTCACCTTAGATTCCCAGGTACGGCATCGATGAAATCACCAGGCAGAGTCCCCCGATGGTCAGGAATTGTCCGTCAGAAATAACATCACAGAGAAGATCATTACGGTTCGTCCGGTCAATGGAAAGGATGCAGGCCTGGGAATACCCGAGTGAAGCGATGATAACGGTACGGACGGGCATCGGAATTACCATACTTCCCAGGACGAGAATTATGACCCCGGCTGAAATGTTTATCGCCGTCAGGATACGCCGGCTTCGCGCAACGCCAACCAGAACCGGAATGGTCGCAACGCCCGTTGCAGAATCTCCGCTCCGGTCCCTGATGTCGGGAAGTACTGAGGCAACAAACGTCCAGCAGAAAATAAACAGGAATACAACAACAGATCCCGTACCCGGGGTGGAAGCACCCAGATATACCGGTGCCAGCGAGAACGCGAGGGCCCAGGCTGAGGAGACTACGAGATTTTTCATCACCGGGATCTCTTTTAACCGCCGGTATCCGCACCGTTCAGGAAGCACAGGAACACTGTAGAATACTCCACTTATGAGGGGGATCATCACGACACAGAAGGCAGCGACACCGTGAAATGCGGAGATAGCGAGTGCGACAAGGTATGCCCCGATTGCGGCGACAAAAAGGTGATGCTCATATTTTTTCGTGATCCGGAAACGGCACTCATGGTTGAGTGCATCCTCCGCTTCATCCGTTTTCCGGTTTAAATTATACACGGAGAATACGATCAGGAACATGACCGCGCCGATGGGGCCGGAAAAGGAGATGCCCTGGATGAAGCAGGACGTAAATACCATGCCCACTGCAGCCAGACCAAGAAACAGTGAACTATAGAGCAGGATTTCTGCACAATCACGAACCCTCGAATAGAGAGTGTACAGGAGGTCTGGTATTCCATGACGGGGGTTATTGTACCCGTTGCTGCTGAAAGAATCCATGGGATAAATTCAGGGACAGATGTAACATTCATTTTGCCGATGAATGTTAATCGCATCAGCTGAATCTGAATACCCGTGATAAATAAATGACGGGCTCAACAACCTTCATTCCGGATACGAAGCTCAGAAAAGCAAATATGAGCCAGATCCGTTCAGGAAGAATAGTTTCTGATGAATATTAATCTTTCCATATAATTGCGACACCCCCAAAACCGCTAACAGGACATATCCACCCATGATCTCGGTACTCTACGTAGACGACGAACCAGCACTCCTCGAACTCGGCAAACTCTTTTTAGAAAGATCCGGTCAGTTCCATGTCGACACCGTGACCTCGGCCCAGGAAGCGCTGCATAAGATAAAATTCATGTCGTATGATGCGATTGTCTCTGATTATCAGATGCCGGAGATGGATGGGATTGTCCTCCTCAAAAAGATCCGGGCTGAATTTTCAGATCTCCCGTTCATTATATTCACGGGTAAAGGCAGGGAAGACGTAGTAATTGAAGCATTTGATAACGGTGCCGATTTCTACCTCCAGAAAGGAGGAACCCCTGTACCTCAGTTTTTAGAGCTTGGACACAAGATCATTGCAGCGGTCAGGCGCAGAGTGGCAGAGAAAGGGTTACTGGATAGTGAGACACGCTACCGGAACGTTGTGGAAGACCAGACGGAATTTATCTGTCGGTTTCTCCCCAATGTTACCCACGTATTTGTCAACGAGGCGTATTGCCGGTATTTCAAAAAATCCCGTGACGAGATCATCGGGAAGAAATTTATTCCTGATATTCCCCCGGAAGACAAAAATCGGGTCAGGGACCATCTTCACCACCTGACGAAGGAAAACCCGATTGCTTCCATTGAACATCGTATTATTATGCCGGATGGAGATATCCGCTGGCAGAGCTGGACCGATCGGGCAATTTTTAACGACACGGGGGCACTTGTCGAATACCAGTCAGTGGGTCGCGATATTACCAAAACCAAGAGTTCTGAAGAGAAATTGCGTTCGATTAACGAGGAACTCCAGGCCACGTATTCACAGATTGCCGCAACCGAAGAGGAGTTGCGACAAAACTACGATGAGCTGAACAAAAAAGAACGGAATCTCAGGGAAAGTGAAGAAAATTACCGCCGCATCGTGGAAACTGCGTATGAGGGCATCTGGGTATTTGACAGTCTGTTCAGGGTAGTGCAGGCAAATGACCGGATGGCAGAGATGCTGGGTTACCAGCCTCATGAGATCCGCGGGCGGTTGGTCTCGGAGTTCATTCATGCAGATGATCTTTCGGATCATGAGCACCATACTTCAGAACGTCGCAAGGGGATACGGGACCGGTATGAGCGGCGCTATCTCCGAAAGGACGGGTCGTGGCTCTGCACACTGGTTTCAGCGACACCTGTCTTCAATAATAACAAATTTATCGGGTCGTTTGCTATGGTCACGGATATTTCTGACCGGAAAAGTGCTGAGGAAGCACTCCGGAAAAGTGAACTCCTGTACCGCACAATTGTGGAGACTGCCCCGGGGATGCTGATAATCTGCGATTCCATGGGCAGAAACCTGTTTGTCAGCGCGAACTGCAGGAACATTACCGGATATACCCAAAAAGAGTCATAGGTAACCTTGTCTGGTGGGTGCATGAGGATGACACTCCAAGAATGAAAGATCTCCTGAAGAGCACCCTGCAAAACAAAATAAGCGGTCACAATGTCGAGTTTAAAGGGATAAAAAAAGATGGCGAGATTTGGTACGGGTCACAGTCGTGGGAGCCGATAAGAGATAGTCAGGGTAACACGATTGAGTTCGTGATACAGACTATGGACATCACCGACCGCAAGAACATGGAAAAAACTCTGAAACAATCGGAAAAGAGATTTTCCCATATTATTAACGATCTTCCGGATGCGACGCTGGTAATTGATCCAGAAGGTGTGGTCATTGCATGGAATAAGGCAATGGAAGAATTGACCGGGGTCAGGCCCGAAGACATGATAGGTAAGGGTAATTATGAGTATGCAATACCCTTTTATCACACGCGAAGGCCGATTTTGATAGACCTGATTTTTAAATCGGATGAAGCGATAGCAAAAAACTATTCAGGTATAATCCGCGAGAACCGGGATGTCCTCATCGCGAAAACAACCCTTCCTCAGCTGAAAGGAAAAAGATCCATTCTGTGGGCAAAGGCGTCACCGCTCTATGACGACCTCGGGGTGGTAGTTGGTGCAATCGAATCGATCAGGGATATAACGGAACGGAATGATATCCCGTATGCCCGGAAAGAAAGCGAGTCCGGCATGAACAATCAATAATAATGTGCAACACTTGTGCCGTTTCATCTCGGATCGTCTCCAGACTCTTTTTCAGCCGGTTTCTTCTCCGGAAAATTCTCCGGTGAAACTGTCGCCAATCAGGTTAGTGAATACCACTTCCCTTGTCCTCCATCACCGATCTTTCCCCCCAAACCTGAACAACTACCTTTATTCCGCATCCCCCGGATAGAGATCTATGGTAGATAGAGCGGTTTCCAGCGATTTCAGAATAAAACTGGATCAGCTGAAAACCAACCTGGTATCCTGGACAATCCTTGAACGGATTTTCTTTTTTGTCATAATCCCGGGACTTCTCGTTGCAATTTATCTCCTCCCCCAGGGAATCAGGGATTCGTATTTTATATTAAACACGGGAGAGATCTGGAGATTGCAGACCTGGTTTTTTAACAGTTATACCCATTCGGAGCTCTATCCCCATCTGGTGAGTAATATTGTAGTATATTTCCTGGCTCTCTTTGCCATCTTTTCATTCGAGAACAATAAGCGCAGGTTCCGGCTCATGGCAGGGTGTTCGTTCCTTCTCGTCCCGGTAATCTCTTCTCTTCTCACGATTGGGTTGTTCCATCTCCTCGGAATTCAGGTACGGTCGCAGGGATTTTCTGCAATTGTTGCGGCTTTCCTTGGATATATGTTTATCAGCATCATAATCTGGATCCTGGGCGATACTCTTGGAGATTTTGACCACCCGGAATATTCCCGATCCGGAGTTCTGTTTTACCTGATGTGTGGGTTGTTGACTTTTATTTTGGCATTGATCGTTGTCGAGGGCCTGACCCTCGGGCTGTTCATGAACGCAGGTGGCTCAACAAACAACGGGATTGCGCATTTTGGAGGGTTTATTACCGGGTTAATTGTATTTCTGGTCTATGATATCAAAACAGAACAGAGAAGATATTTCCATATGACGCTGGGTATTGCTATTATTATGGGGATTATCTGGTACGGAAACTACCTGTTTATCCTGGTAACCTCGGGAAAAGGAGTATAAGGGGATATCCATGACGGATCAAAAGATGGTTTCACTTTCAGTGACGAACAGATTCCGGTTTTGATATCTTCGCAGGAATGGATGCTCATCTTTTTTTCAAGTCCAGACTTTCATGGATGAGGAACAGGCCGGCAACTACCCCGTACATAAAACCAACAAATGCCCCCTTAATTCCATTGATGAACCCAAAAAAAATTGTTCCCCCGAAGACAATCGGCCAGAACCAGAACTTCGCTTTCTGTAATTTCGAACGATTATTCAGCACTTGAATATATTTTTGATCATCCAGGTATCTACCAATACTATAAAGATAGGATGTGTCGCGGGGCATATCTATTGGAATAGGTATATCTATTATATTAAAATTTTCTTTTTTATTTATCTATTTTAATCGAATACAATCGTTTTTAAAAGAAAATTATGGCTCTGATTGAGAATGATACCCCGATAAGATTTTTCTGTGAATACCAGACATCACATTTTTCCAATTTCATGCTTATCCAATCCGGTTACCTTCGACTGCCACTGTCGGTTCAGTGTGAAGGGTCATTTGCCGTGAAATTCTGGCAAGAGCCGGCTGATATTTCAGCCTTTTCATTATCCCGGCAGATATGTACATTAACAAACGGATAATATACAAACCATAAGAAAAAATGTCACGAGGACAACCCATGAAAACGAGTATTATTTATCATTCGTATTCCGGGATAACCCGGGGGATTGCTGAGAAGATCCAGAAGGCCTGCGGGGGAGATCTCGTTGAAGTGAAGTTAAAACAGGATTACTCCGCACTGACTGCGTACACGATCGGATGTTACCGTGCGATGAGGGAAGAGTGCGACCCGATAGAACCGGAGGCTGTCGATGTCTCCCGATCCGATCTGGTCGTCATTGGCACACCGGTCTGGGCCTTCAAAGCCACACCGGCAATCAATGCGGCGGTTGCCGGGCTCAAAGGGTGTGACGGAAAAAAAGGGGTTATCTTTGCAACCTGCGGAAGCTCGGCAAAAGAAACCCTCCCGATTCTGAAAAAATCTCTTGAGGCAAAAGGGATGACCGTTGTCGGGCAGTTCGTACTTACCAGAAGAGAGATCGGAGAAGGGTCAAAGGTTAACGCCCTGATCGATACCGTGAAAAAGGAACAAACCCGCTGATCCGTCCTTCAGGAGTTCAGGATGCAAGTCAGCCACGAACCCCCTTTATGAGAAGGGGGAAAGCCAGCCGGGCCCACGCGAGTCTTTGACGCGGCTGCAGCGGCAGTATTCCGGCAAACATTGCGGATCATTCACTCATTGCAATTCAAGCGGACTGTTCAGAAATATCCCGGTTCCTTATTAGAATAATAAAAAAATATGTCTTTTTTACGGGTTTGCCAGCAGCCGTGAAATATATACCCGGGACCACACGAATGCAACTATGCCGCCGAGTATATCCCCGCAACGATCCCCCACCAGATGCCATGCTCACCAAATCCGAGTCCTCTTCAATCTTCCGGGTCATCCGGCAGCCAGGCACGAATTCCCCAGCGTATCGTTCGCACACACCCTTATTTTTTCCAGCACCTGTTTGATAGGACACGGGCTTTTCTGTCGCAGGTTTTTTTGCTATGAGGGAAAAAAGGAATAGACTGATGAACAAGATACCCCTGGAAACGCTAGACGGGGAATCGGTCATAAGGTTCCGGGACTGTTTCTCGGTGCGGTATATCCAGTCCGCCGCGCTCCTATGCAGGCTGGGGTTCGGCATTGAAAAAATCTATGAAGAGAACGGCGTAATATCTCCGGATCTCCTCCTCAGGCATGAGGCATTTATCCTCAACTCAATCCTGTCATCAGTGGCATTTCTGGAATCTGCCATAAACGAGTTCTTCTCAGATATAGCTGACAATGCCTATTTCTTTGCCGATGAGAAGAACGAAGAGCTTCTCCGGGATATCAGGGAAAATTGGAGAAATGAAAAAAATTTTGATCGGGCTCCCATGATAACCAAATTCCAGAGAATACTGGTAATCGGGGGAAAATCACCGTTTGATGAAAAAGATCCCGTGGTATCTGACATCCGAACCATTATTGACATCCGGAATTACCTCATGCACTATAAACGCGAATGGATTGTCGTACAGAACGATGGAAATGCAGGAGAGCGTGAAGAAACACAGGCAGAGAAATTTGAGAAGCAGTTAAAAAACAAATTCCGGGAAAATCCCCTGGCGCAGAAAAACCAGCAGTTTTTCCCGGACAAATGCCTGGGACACGGGTGTGCGGAATGGGCGGTTGTGAACTGCCTGGAATTTACCGATGCATTCTTTAAGAAGCTTGAACTTCCCGCTCCGTATGACGGGATAAAAAATGAACTGGTAACAAAGTAAAAAGAACTACCGGCGCCTTCCCTTCTTCTTTTTTGGCTCATCCTTCGCCATGGACATGAGATCGACGATGTAACTTCCCTCTTTTCCCACGCCAACGATTCGCTCATCGCTTTGTGCCATCTTCTCGATATTCAATTCATAGGTGCCCGGAGCAACAATCCGGATCGTCTCCACCCGGTCATACATCTGCACCACTTCTTTGGATTTCGGCGCCGATATTTCGAGGATCTCTTCACGGGATTCCTGTGCAATCTCTTCAATAGACTTCTCTTCCAGGACATCCTTGTTGAGTTCCGTCTCCTTGACATAGAGGAACTTTTTCCCTCCGCAGCTTGCGCATCCTTTCAGGATCTCCGTAGAGCCGTCCTTATATTCCCGTCCGCATTTCGTACATTTGTGCGGCATTTTCATTCACCCGAAGTATTCAAGCATAGTCTCGTACAGGCTCTCGACATTCCGTCCGTCAAGCCCCGATATAGCGACAACGGGATGCTGGGGGAATGCGCTGCGGATACGTGCCGGGATTGCATCAGGAAGATCGATCTTGTTAGCGACAATAATTACCGGGAGTTTGCGGCTCTCGATGATACCGATCATCATGATGTTGACCTGCATGAAGGGGTCCAGGGTTGAATCCAGCATGTAAATGACCCCATCAATATCCTCGCGCAGCCAGTGCATTGCCTCGGCAACGCCCTCAGTTGCTTCCCGGGCACGTATGATAGCTTCATCCTTTTCCATGCCGAATTCGAGGAATTCGTGGTAGTCAATCTTGGTGGTGACGCCCGGAGTATCAACAATATCCATCGTGATAGTACTCCCGTTTGCCCCGGATATGACAATGTCCTCTTTCTTCCGTGCCCGCCGGGTCTCGTGCGGGATCTCGCTGACCGGACCTACAGCATCGCCGGTCCAGTCACGGGCAATGCGGTTTGCCAGTGTTGTCTTTCCGGCGTTGGGCGGACCGTATATGCCAATACGGGTTCGCTTTTTCTTAAAAAACCGGTTAAGGAAATTGGAAAATTTCTTTTTTGCCGTACCATAGGTCTGATAAAATATCTTCATTGAAAACCTCCATGGCTACGCATCGTACAAAGGTACAAAGAATCCACCATAATTCTTTAGTAGTGTATAGAAATCGCTCTTTATTATGTTTCTTATATTCTGCATTTACGGATTCGCCGGTGCTGGATGTCTGATCCGCATAAACCGGCCTATCTTGAAGATCGTTATGCCCCTGCCAAATTGTATTTATACAAGAGGAGGGGAGTATGCTAATTGTAATCATCAGTTAAGCACTTCAAGGAGGTGACTCATGAAAAAGACATCCAATGCGATCCGGTTTGAGACCCAGATCCCCTTACGGGAAGTGATGAAAACCAATCCGACGATGCTCGGGATCGACGCTAATGTCGCGAAGGCGGCAAAGACCATGTGCCGTGATGAAGTCGGCAGTGTGATCATCCTCGAAGGTAACCATCCTATCGGCATTGTTACCGAGGAAGACATAACCTGTAAGGTCGTATCGAAGGATCTTAAACCAAGTACTGTACGTGTGAACCAAATCATGAGTACGCCACTCATTACGGTGAGTGCGGACAAGACTGTAGGCGATGCTGCGCACATGATGGTGAAGCATAAAGTAAGGAGGTTGCCGGTGGTCGATACAACCAATAACGTTATCGGGATTGTAACCGTGCGTGATCTCCTTGCGGTTTCCAACGAACTCAACGAGCTCCTCGCAGATCTCATAGAGATAAACCGCGAAGAGCTTGTCGAGCAGGGAATGTGCAGTCGCTGCAGCCAGATGTCTGATGATCTTAAACGGGTTGATAATCTCATGCTCTGTTCGGGCTGCCGTGAGGAGGATACTATCACATGAAATCGGCTCATGATTTCATGCTCGAGGTTCCGGTGCTGAAATTTAACGATCAGATAACAAAAGCACGCCAGATCATGAGAGATAACCGGTTCCGTGAAGTGTATGTAGTGGATGCAAAAAAAAACCTTCTCGGTTATATTGATCTGACGGACGGGCTGCGGGTAACGGCAACAAAATCGAACGTGACAGTTGAAGGGTATGTAAAGGATGCACCCATGGCGAACCCGTCAGATCCCATCGAGGTGGCAGCAAAGGCAATGCGGGAATATAAGACCGACAGCGTTGCAATCGTTGATCCTCGTCCGCATATTGTCGGGGGGGTGCTCCTCTCTGATATATTCCCGGTGATCATCTCCCGCAACGAACTTCGTGGCACGGTTTCTGACTACATGTCCCGTGATGTCACCGTAGCAAGTCCGACGGATACGGTCCAGAAAATTTATACCATGATCATGGAGAGCGGGTTTTCCGCGTTTCCCGTGGTGAAGAAGAAACGGATTGTCGGTTTGATTTCGCGGCGCGATCTGATCCGGACACGGCGCATGCAATCGGTGATAGCCAGCCATGCTCACACGACCATCGAGGAAGTGATGTCCAAGGATGTCGTCACGATCGGTCCCCATGAAACGGTCAGCGCTGCTGCAGAACTGCTGGTTAGGCATGACGTGAGCCGGCTCCCGGTTATTGACGGGGAACGTATTGTAGGAATTGTAGACCGGCATGATATCCTTACCGGGCTCGCGTAAACCGGTACCGGCCATCGGGGGTAAGAAATTCCCGATCGGTGAAGAGATTTATACCAGAACTATCAACCATAAAGGTCATTGAACCATTCGGAGGCGATTATGCACCAAAATGACCGTGGCGTCAAACAAGGTGACAGGCTCTTAAAAATGCAGGGAAAACTCGACAGGGGTCCGATCGAGTTCAAATCTCATATTGCACAACAGGAAGGAGAGATCATGGCGATCGCGACCCGTGATGTCATATCCATACCTCCTACGCAGAGCATCATCGGGGCAGTAGAGATTATGACAAAATGCGGATTCCGCCGGTTGCCGGTTACTGATGCTGGCACCAAGAAGCTTCGCGGAATCATCACATCAGGCGACGTGATCAATTTCATGGGTGGAGGTGACAAGTATAAACTCGTACAGGTCCGGCACGGTGGCAACCTGATCGCCGCGGTCAACGAGAGCGTTCGTACAATAATGACCCAGCAAATCACTACGCTTGCCCACGATTCTCATATCAGCGACGCCGTGAATACGATCGTGGACAAGAAGATTGGCGGCCTTCCCATCATTGATCAGGATGGAGTACTGAACGGGATCGTCACGGAGAGGGACGTTCTGCGGGTGCTGGGTTCGGAACGAAGTACGCTGAACGTCGAAGATGTCATGAGTTCTTCCCTTCGTGTGACCGCCCCGGATTATCCGATCTCGACCGTTGCCCAGGATATGACCCGGTACCGTTTCCGGCGTCTGCCGGTAGTGAGTGATGACGTATTGTATGGCATCGTAACCGCCACGGATATTATGAAATATCTTGGGAGCCGGGAGGTCTTCTCCCGGCTGACGACCGGTGATGTCGCAGAGGTCATGGGATTGCCGGTCAGGACGCTGATCTCCGGGGACCTCTTCACCACATCCCCGATGCAGACGATAAACCTGGCAGCACGTGAGATGCTGACCAGGAATGTGGGTGCGTTACCCGTTATCGAAGACTCCCGGTTGATCGGGATGGTCACTGAGTTCGATCTTGTACGGGCATTTGCGAAGGGGTGAGCAGCGATGATTGCACAAGATGTTATGACAGCGCCGGTCTTCACCGTTTCTCCCGATGAAACAATCGCCCACGCAAGACACCTGATGATAAAACATAAGATCTCGCGTGTTCTTGTCATGGAGGGAGGCCGGCTGGGGGGAATTCTTACAAAAAAGGATATCGGATACCACATGGGCCATGGAGAACCTGCATGGCGGCGGCGCCCAATCGACCAGATCCCGGCAGGAGTATTTGCGACTAAAAATCCCGTCGTCGTAGCCCCTGACACCGGAACCAGGGTGATAGCAAAAATTTTTGTAGAAAAAGATATCAGTTCTGTTCCTGTTGTCAGCGAGGGAACTATAGTCGGAATAGTAACAAAGTCTGACCTGATGACATCGAGGCTGCTAAATCGCATGAAGGGAACGGTCAGGGATGCGATGGAAGACGTGCTTATCGTCAATCGTTACCATTCTCTCAATCATGTGATCGATCTGATGAATGAACGAAATGATAAGCTCGTCGTAGCAAACAATGATGGAACCCTTGCGGGAATCATAACGGAAACCAACCTGGCGTTCCTTGAACCTGGTGCCGGAAAACCCGGCACCGAACAAAAAGATCTGAAATTTTTACGCAAGGATGAAGCTGCCGGATTAAAGTTATACCGGTACGTGGAGAAGGTATCCACTATAGCCGAAGACGTGATGTCCTCGCCGGTCATCACAACAAGACCCGATCTTCCGCTTGCTGATGCCGTGGCTGAGATGGAGAAACAGCGGATCAACAGCCTTGTGGTTGTTGAGAACGGGTCGATCGTGGGTATTATAAAACGGGACGATATCATAAAGGAAGTGGCGAAATGACAAAAGAAGTTTTTATCAAAGAAGTAATGGTAAAACCTACCACCATTGCCAAATCTGCAAAGATCACGGAAGCACTTGATAAAATGCTGGATGAAGGCATTGATCCGCTTATTGCCGTCAACAATAATTCAGTAGTCGGAACGGTTTCCCGTCATGCAATAGCAGAGAAGCTGGGTAGCAAACAGAACTCGGATCTTGCACCGACCGCTATCCATGTAGCGAGCGTAGTCGAGGAAGACTTCACGAGCGTTTATCCGGATGAGAATATCAACGTACTCATACCGCTGCTCCAGCACTACAAGCTGGTTGTTGTATACGACGGCGATCATAAACTGATAGGGCAGGTAAGCGCCGGAGATCTCCTCAAAAAGTACCGCCCGGATATAGGGATCGAGCAGGTCATGGAGAAGGTGATAACCATCGAAGCCGACGAACGCGTCGTTCACCTGAGGCGCAGAATGCTCGATGACAATATCACGCGGTTCGTTGTGTCGGACCACGATAAATACACTGGGATCGTAACTGAAACGAATGTTGCCATCGCGCTCCGGCAATTCCGTAAATCTGTCGACGATAACCACCAGGATCACCGGATACGGAACCTGCTGGTCAAGGATATCATGAGTTCGCCGCTTATTTCCGTAGATCGGACAGCTGATCTTTCAGCGGCGATCGATTTGATGCTGAAAAAGAACATCAGTTCAGTTCCGGTCATGGACAAAGGTAAACTGTCCGGTATCATTACCCGCCAGTCGCTGGTCAATGCGCTGTAAGATAACTTTTTCTCCTTTTTTTTATTTGATGATAATTTTCCTAAAAATTACACCGTCGCAGTCAGATAATTACCGTTAATATCCTACGGTTGCCAGCTCGTGTCTGGTCCGGTAATTGTGAAAATTTACGAGTAAAAATCTTAACACTATTTCCTAGGTTCTTAACTCCTTCTGGTATTCAAAGTAAGAATATACCACGGTAAATACCGCAACTGCAAGGACCGGGACGAGGATAAACCACATCGCGTACATCCCGGCCAATACCCCGGCAAAAGAGATGATGCCGGCGATCTTGAATAACTTCCCGCCGATCTCGTGGGTCTTCTTCCAGACCGTTTGACTGCTCAATGTCCAGGGCGTGCGGATACCCACAAACCAGTTCTGCTCCGCGTGACCGAGGAGGAACCCGATGTAGACGAAGAGGCTCCCGATGAGAACGGGAAACGTGAGGTTCGGGCTGATCCGATACCCGCTGCTCCAGAGTATAATCTGGACCTGGATGGCCAGCATGAAGAAGACAAACAGGAGAATGAATCCCTCGTAATAGTCCCCGAATTTCTCGTAGTTCTTTTTATACGGGTCAATGCGGGGTATAACGGCGAGAAGAGCAACAAACCCTGTCATGATCAGAGGAATGAGGCCGAGTCCCCAGATCTTCGACATATATCCATCAGCCTGGCCCGCGGCATTCCAGTGCGATACGACACGATCTGGTACTATCGGATATATGACAATAGTAAGAATGAAAGTGATGAGGAGCCCGGCGATTATTGCAACCCTGATAAGTTTCACGCATCGCTATTGGGAACTGATTCAGTAATAAGGTAATCCCGGTTTGAGGGTAAATTCTAACTCTGTGCTGATGTTTGTATATTCAAAATACGATTGTGACCGCCGCCCCCGGCGGGGCGCCCCCGCGGCGGATCAGGGACGTTTATTTACGGGATTAAAAATATTTCAATAAATATATCCGTTGATGGTGTAACGTATCTGCTCAGTGGAACTCTAAATTAAAAAGATTTAAAAAAATCCGGTGACCCCCCATGACATCACTTCTCACAATATTTGTTATTCTCATCTTAACAGCGGGGATGGTACTGGCAACGGGGTGTGTTACATCTCCAGGATTTGATAACCAAACTCAGACATTTCCTAAAGAAAAATATGTTTTCATTGAGCATCACATCAATACAAATGGCGTAACAATCTCCGGCGAGTGTGCTCCTCCGGTATGGATTGATTTTCCAATGTATTCCTTTGATGAAAACCATGGAATACTCACTGTTAGAGTCCATTCGTATGAACCCATCAATGACTCGTTGAAACTTTTCTACGGTAGTGGCGAAAGTTTAAGCGGGGTAGCCGGTCAGGGAGCAAACACGGGTGCGGTGCCCGTGTATTCATTGCCGAAGTCATTTACTGATAATATTACCCTTGATTCCATGACTGAAGACGGAACGATTTCTCTCCACTATGATAATAAACCACTATCATTGAAACCGAATGAAAGCTGGGTAAACACTACACGTGTTTTTGAGAACCGCGAACCCCCCTATCATGCCACTACTTGTACTGCGGAAATCATAACCACCGATAGCATCCGCAATGCAGGTTTTTTTGACAAAGGAACACTAGTTGCGTATGTGTCGTCAGAGTGATCATGATTCTGTCCCGCTTACTGATTGTGGTGATTGTAATACTCGTGACGGTGCTACTAGCGGCAGGGTACATCGAACAGGTCGGGGACACGATAAGTGCGGGAAATACTACTCTCCCAATTCCGAGTATTTCATCAATCCAGACTTCAAAACAGATCGAATCCCATCAAATTCCCAATGATGTCTACTGGATCAAGATAGGTCCCATCAGCGATAAGCAGGTGGATGACATTTTCACGATACCCTCTACGACAAATATGTCCGCTGGTGAAGAAATTCTCGTTCAAGTATACAACAGTCGAATAGTTCGAAATATTTCTGGCACTTTAGGGTACTACTAAAGTGATCCAAGGGACTGGCGGAATTAACACGATTTCATTCGTTGTTAATACTTCAGCCTTCAAGCCGGACGAATACATCGTTAGTGAAGAAGCCATCAGAAAGGATGTCGGGGACGTCGCATTTTTCAATGTTCTTCCATCCCCAGTTTCATTGGGGAATGTGACATTAAAACCGAAGAATTTTATTGACTGGGAAAAACTGGATCTGCCCCCGCTCAAGATTAATAGTTCGATGCAACCGGAAAATCCTCCCTTTGCTAACCCGGACTCACAACCATGCCAGACCACAGATGGTTCGATTATCCTTTTTTCTACGGATGGCATTGTCAGAATTTTTGATAAAAAAGGCATAACAAACTGCCGCATGCTATGATTCTCGCGATTTTCATTCATTCGGTGTTCCTTCCGGTTCAATGATTAATATTGGGAGAAACGTCTCAACAGTTACCTTTGGAGGAGAGCGAATCCTTACTGAGATTTTTGAGGCGGGTGAATAATAATCACCAAAGAAAAAAAAGGAGAAGTGTAGGAAACCTCAGAGCCCTCTTGGGGAGAACTCCCTTCACACAAACACTTATTACACAAACCCAACCATATTATAAAGCACCATTCATGGAGCAGCGGTTATCCGCTGCGAGTGTCTGTAAAAGATGCGAGATTACTCTGTTGAGGTAGCCAAGCCCGGTATGGCGCAGGTTTGCTAAACCTGTGTCCCTTTGGGACTCGAGGGTTCAAATCCCTCCCTCAGCGCTTAAGAGAAAATCTCACACATCGAGGGGATTGGATGGCTCAGGAAGAAGACATAAAATACTTTGTAAGGATTGGTACCACCGATCTGGACGGCACCAAATCCGTAAGGGTTGCCCTGACCGGCATCACGGGCGTTGGCAGACATACCTCTACGGTAATTTCCCGTATGGCAAATGTCGACGAGTACGCATTGCTTGGTCGTATTGACGAGGCGTCAGTCAACCGGCTTCGTACCGCGGTAGAACAATACTCAACAAAAATCCCGCCATGGATGTCGAACAGGCCAAAGGATATCTACACCGGTGAGGCAAAGCACCTGCTTGGTGGCGACGTCGCCCTCGCGAAAGACGAGGATGTCAACCTCATGAGGAAGATTCGCTGCTATCGTGGGATCCGGCATGAAACGGGACAGAAAGTCCGCGGCCAGCGCACCAAGTCGACCGGAAGAACCGGAACCACCGTCGGTGTGAAGAGGAAGAAAGAGGGAGGCGCTTAATCATGGGATATCCCGGAAAGAATCACAAATCGTACCAGACCCCGAAGCGCCCGTTCGAAAAGACGCGGATTGAATCGGAGACCCGTCTCGTTATCGAATACGGGCTGCGCAATAAGCGGGAAGTCTGGAAAGCCCAGAGTTATCTGCGCAGATACCGGAAGGGGGCCCGCGAACTTCTTGCCCTCATGTCGAGCACCATCGACAGGAATGTTTTTGAGGCAAAGAAGGCCGAGCTGATCACCCACATGCAGCGATCCGGGCTCCTTGGACCGAACGCCGATATCGAAGATATCCTGGCACTCAAGGTCCAGACACAGCTCGAACGCCGGTTACAGAGCATGGTTCACCGCAAAGGACTGGCACGTTCACCAAAACAGGCCCGCCAGCTCATCACCCACGGGCATATTGCCATCGGTGGCAGACGCATCAATATCCCGGGTTACCGGGTAAACCGGAACGAAGAGACACAGATCTCCTATTACGGTAAGTCTCCGTTCTTAAGCGATTCCCATGCAGAGAAGTCGCGGATCATCAAACCAGCCGGGGTGAGATAACATGGCAAATGAGAAGGAAAAGTGGGGTGTTGCGCATATCTTTGCCTCGTTCAATAATACCATAATCACCATCACCGATCTCTCGGGCGCAGAGACGGTAACAAAAAGCAGCGGTGGTATGGTGGTCAAGCAGGACAGGAATGAGGGATCACCCTACGCAGCAATGCAGATGGCAGGAAATGTCGCGCAGAATGCCCGAGAGAAGGGAATTGTCGGGGTACACGTCAAGGTGCGTGCACCCGGGCAGGGGAAGCAGCGCAGTCCCGGACCCGGAGCTCAGGCTGCAATCCGTGCCCTCGCCCGTGCCGGAATGCGTATCGGGCGTATTGAAGATGTCACGCCCATCCCCCATGATTCATGTCGCCCGAAAGGTGGCAGGCGAGGAAGGAGAGTGTGATGGAAATCGAATTCAGCAGTATTGACGATTCCCTGGCACGATTCACTCTTGCAGGGGCGACTCCGGCATTTGCCAACGCGTTCAGGCGGGCAATGATCGGTGAGGTGCCAACCCTTGCAATCGATGACGTGCGTATCTATGATAATACCAGTGCATTCTTCGATGAGATGCTGGCACACCGACTCGGGCTTATTCCCGTAAAAACCGATCTTTCGGCTTATTCGACTCAGGAAAAATGCACGTGCGGGGGGGCCGGATGTCCCGCCTGCATGGTCACCTTTACCCTGAGTGTGGAAGGTCCAAAGACCGTCCTGTCGAGTGACCTCATTCCCCAGGATCCCCAGGCAACCCCGGTCTATGACAACATCCCTATCGTGAAGCTTGCGAAAGGCCAGAAACTGGTCATCGAAGCACGAGCCACCCTCAATACGGGCAGAGTACATGCCAAATGGCAACCGACGCTCGTGTGCGGATTCAAGAACCATCCGGTAATTTCCATAAGTGAAGCCTGCGATGCGTGCGGTATGTGTGTGGATGAATGTCCCCGCAATATCCTTGAAATAAAGGGCAAGAAAGTTGAGGTTATCGAGGGTAAACTTCCCGACTGCTCCATGTGCAAGCTCTGCGAGCGTGCATGCCTGGCAAGTGGTATCGGGGAAGAACCGGCAATCACCATATCCGCCGAAGGAGACCGGTATATTTTCGTGGTCGAGAGCGACGGGTCGCTGCCGGTAAAAGAGATTATGGATCGTGCGCTGCAGTATATCAGGGATCAGTCAGGAGAGCTGGAGAGACAGTTAAGCGAGATATCAGGGGATGAAAAGAAATGACAAGAATAGTGGAAAAGACGAACCCCCGTCTTACCAACCTTATTCTGCTCCTGAAGAATAATTCACGGGAGAATGAGGCAAAGATCTGGCGTGAGATCGCGAGCAGGCTTGAGACTCCGAACAGGAATTATGCCGAGGTCAACCTGTCCAAGATCAACCGCTACGCCCAGAATGGTGAGACGATCATCGTTCCCGGAAAAGTACTGGGCAGCGGTGTGCTGGAGCAGTCCGTGAAAGTTGCGGCGCTGAACTTCTCAGCGTCAGCAACCAACAAGATCAGGGACGCTAAGGGCCAATGTATGACTATCGAGCAACTCCTTGCGGATAACCCGAAGGGTAGCGGTATCCGGATCCTGAGGTGAACAAGATATGGTTACAATAATCAACGGTGACGGAATGCTGCTCGGAAGGCTTTCAAGTATCACTGCACAGCGTGCCCTGTCCGGCGAGGAGATTGCCATCGTCAATGCAGAGAAAGCGATCATCTCCGGGAGCCGTGCACGGGTACTTGCCAATTACAAGCACAAGAGAGAACGCGGTGCCTCCGGCTCCCGCTGGGGGCCGTTCGTCCCGCGCCGGCCGGATCACCTCATGAAACGGACGATCCGTGGCATGCTGCCCTATAAACGCCCCCGTGGTGTCGATGCGATGAAGCGCATAAAGTGTTATGTCGGCGTTCCGGTTGAGTTTGTTGGCAAAGAGATGGAAGTTCCCGACGAAGCACACATGAACCGGCTCAATAACCCGGCATATGTGACACTCGGTGCCGTATGCACATTCCTCGGAGCGAAGTTCTAGGTGGTCACCATGGCAAAGATCATTAATACAAGCGGAAAACGCAAAACGGCAATCGCACGGGCGACCCTGAAGGCAGGAAAAGGCATGATCCGGGTCAACTCCGTCCCTCTTGAAGCGTACGGGAGTGACGTGACCCGGATGAAGATCTCAGAACCGCTTCTCCTTGTGCCCAACGCGATTCACGGCATCGATGTTATCATTGATGTGGCTGGTGGTGGTGTGATGGGACAGGCCGAAGCGGTTCGTACCGCTCTTGCAAGAGGTATCCTCCAGTGGCACAATGATCCCCAGATCAAGGATATCTATCTCACGTATGACAGGACGCTTCTTGTCAACGATTCGCGGCAAAAAGAAGCGAAAAAGCCCCACGGCCGGGGCGCTCGTAAGAAGTTCCAAAAGTCTTATCGTTAAGATGAAAGATATGATGAGAGGTAAAAAATCTTGATACCCGTACGATGTTTCACCTGTGGGAAACCAATCTCAACAGCATGGGAAGAGTTCAAGCAGAGACGGGACAAAGGCGAGGATCCCAAAAAGATCCTCGACGATCTCAATATTTCCCGTTACTGCTGCAGGCGCATGCTCCTGACTCATAAAGAGATCATCGATGAGCTCAACCCATACCAGTAGACCGATGTAAGAACGAGGGGTCGTAGGGTAGCCTGGACCATCCTATTGCGTTCGGGACGCAGTGACCTGAGTTCGAATCTCAGCGACCCCATAGTAACATTAAAAACCATCATTTTGAGGACGAAGAAATGCAGACGCAGACGTACACCCGGTATGAACGGGCAAGAATTATTGGAGCAAGGGCTCTGCAGATATCAATGGGTGCTCCCTTACTTGTCACGACAACGCGGATCGATCCACTGGAGATCGCAATCGAAGAATACAACAACAACACCATCCCCATTACCGTAAAGAGGAAATAGAGGACTCTATGACGACCATTGAGCTAATCGAGTTGCGGATCATCCTGGACAGTCGGGGTAACCCGACCGTTGAAGCCGATATTCATACCCCCGGCGGTTTTGGCAGGTCTGCAGCCCCGAGTGGAGCCAGTACCGGATCGCTGGAAGCAAAAGTCAAACCGCCGAAAGATGCCGTAGACTATGCCATCCAGAACGTTATTCCGGCACTTATCGGGCTTGACAGCGGGGACCAGCAGGGGTTTGATGAGCAGCTTCGCGATATCGACGGTACGGCAAACTTTGCCGATATCGGTGCAAATATTGCCGTAGCACTCTCTCTTGCGAATGCAAAGGCGGCCTCGTCTTCGATGGGGCTTCCCCTCTTCCGCTATCTCGGCGGAGCATTTGCAGACGAAATGCCCCTCCCGCTGGGAAATGTAATTGGGGGGGGAGCACATGCTTCCAACGCGACCGAGATCCAGGAATTCCTTGTTGTGCCCCGGGATGCCGCCGACGCGGAAGAAGCGGTATTTGCGAACGCTGCAGTACACCGGCATGTCCGGGAACTTTTGGCTAAAAAGGGGAAATCCTGCGGCAAGGGTGATGAGGGTGCATGGGCACCGCAGATTGACGATGCCCTCGCATTTGAGCTATTGCTGAGGCAACCGGACTTGTTTCCGACGAGATGAATATCTCGGTTGATATGGGTATTGATGTTGCCTCGAGCCAGATGTGGAATTCTGAAGGATACAAGTACCGCGATCGGGTACGCACAACTGAAGAGCAGATAGCATATATTGCGGATCTTGTCGACAGTTATGACCTTGTTTATGTGGAAGATCCTCTCCATGAGGATGATTTTGATGCCTTTGCGGAGCTCAACAGGCAGGTCGGGGATCGCTGCCTTGTCTGTGGGGATGATATCTTTGTGACCCAGGTCGACCGCATTATGCGTGGTATCGAGACACAGGCCGCAAACTGTGTTCTCATAAAACCCAACCAGGTCGGTACGCTGACCGACACGTTTGAAGCCGTCCGTCTTGCTCATACCAATGGTCTGGATACGGTCATGAGCCACCGTTCCGGCGAAACGACCGATACAACAATTGCACATCTTGCCACTGCGTTTTCCTGTGTTTTCCTGAAATGCGGTATCGTAGGTGGAGAACGCATTGCAAAACTGAATGAACTGATACGAATTGAGGAACAGCTATGACCACTGTAAACGAGATGGAAATTGAATTGAAAGAACCGCTCATCCCCGTCGAGGAGTATCTTGCTGCCGGTATCCATATCGGTACCCAGCAGAAGAGCGAGGACATGAAGAAATTTATCTATCGGGTCCGCGGAGATGGGCTCTATATCCTTGATATCCGCGAAACTGACTCGAGGATCAAGACCGCTGCAAAATTTTTAAACCAGTACGAGGCCCCGAATATCCTTGTTGTCACATCCCGTCAGTACGGACAGTACCCGGCCAAGAAATTCGCCGATACTATCGGCGCAATGTCAGCAACAGGCCGGTTTATCCCGGGACTGCTTACCAACCCAGTCCTCAATGGGTATATTGAGCCCCAGGTGATCGTAGTCACCGACCCGATTGGTGATGCACAGGTAATAAACGAGGCAGTCCAGTGCGGTATTCCGGTTGTGGCGTTGTGCGATACTAACAACATGACCCGGTTCGTCGATCTGGTGATCCCTACTAACAATAAAGGCCGTAAAGCCCTCTCGATGATCTACTTCCTGCTCACCCGTGAAATGCTTCGCCTTCGGGGGATCTCTACAGCTCTCACGCCGGAAGATTTCGAGATAGAGATCTAACCCGGTCGATCTCCTTTCCGGAGTGATCGATCGTTACTTATAATACTATAACAACAAGAGGGTTGATCCGATGATGATGCGTACATGCGCAGTGGCAGGCACGTTTTATCCAAGGGATCCCTCCCACCTCGAACAACTCTTGGAGAAGTACTTTTCCGCAGGCCAGGATCCGACGGTTTCAAGGGGTATTGTATCCCCTCATGCAGGGTACGTATATTCCGGCGAAGTGGCTGCTCGTGCGTTCTCCACGATCTCACCTGATTTTTCCGGCACTTTTGTCGTAATCGGGCCATCGCACCGCGGTTACCTTAATTGTGTCTCGAAAGTACCGTGGGAAACCCCCCTGGGGGTCGTTGATAATGATACTGAGTTCGTTGAATCGCTTGATATTGAGGTGGACGAGTTCTCTCACCGCGACGAACACTCTCTTGAAGTGCAGATACCATTTATCAGGTACCGGTTCCCCCGGGCACGGATTGCACCGATCATGATGGGGCAGCAGGATTTTCCGAACGCGATGCGCCTTGCTGAGAAGATTAGTGCTGCCATTCACCTTACTCATCGTGACGTCCGTATTGTGGCATCCAGCGACTTCTCCCACTACGTTCCGGAGGAAACCGCTAAAAGTAACGATCTTTACGCGATTGAACCATTAAAAACGTTAAATATTCCTGAGTTTTACCGGCGTATCGGGGAGAGGGGTGTATCAGCCTGCGGGTACGGCCCGATTGCTGCAATGGTGACGGTATGCGGACAACTCGGGGCGAAGACCGCCCGGCTCATACGATACGCAACAAGCGGCGATGTGACAGGAGACCGTCGTGAGGTTGTCGGGTACGCGGCCATTGCGGTGATGTAGGTTGGCAACATGGAGTGCGCCGGGCAAGGTATTTTTGTTCGGCGAGCATGCAGTGGTATACGGGAAGCCTGGCATAGCGATGGCAATAAAACCCCGGGTTTTTGTAACGGTCAGAAATACAAAACGTCCCCAGCATGCAAAATCGGCGTATATCGATGGATGCTTCGATGCGATGGGTGTCTCGGGGAGCGTGTATATAAATTCCCAGATTCCGAGCTCTTCAGGACTCGGATCGTCTGCAGCGGTGACCGTTGCAACCCTCTCGGCGATCAATGATGAGTTTTCCCTGCATAAAACCCGGGAAGATATTGCAAATATGGCCTTCGAAATAGAAAAAAAAGTACAGAAGGGTCGTGCGAGCCCCACCGATACCACGGTCTCCATGTACGGGGGGATTGTCCTTATCACCGGAGGCTCGCGAAGGAGGCTTCCCCCCCAGAACATGCACCTTGTCGTAGGGGATTCACTGGTCTCACACAGTACAGCCAAGATGGTGGAGATGGTGGGAGAAGAAAAAAAGAAACATCCGGGTATTATTAATCCGATTCTCGATGCCATTGAAGGGGTAAGCCTCAGTGCGATTCACTATCTCGACAACCCGAAAGAACTTGGGCGTTATATGAACATGAATAACGCGCTACTCGAAGCGCTGGGAGTAGGACATCCGCAACTCTCGAAGATCGTACTCGCGTCACGGGCTGCAGGAGCATTCGGGGCTAAAATCACCGGCGCCGGGGGAGGGGGGTGCATGATCGCACTCTGCCCCCGGCAACTGAAGCAACGGATTGCCAATGCAATCGAAACGTGCGAAGCCCGGGCGATTATGACCAGCATTGATACCGAAGGGGCAAGGAAGGAAAAAAATGTGTGAACGTATCCTGTTGAAGCTGGGCGGGAGCGTTATTACCGATAAAAACGCAGATTGCGTTATTAATTATGATCAGCTCGCGCTCGTAGCATTGGCGATCTCCCGTTCCGGTACAGAAAGTATCGTTACTTGTCCATGGAGCCGGTTCGTGCGGACACCCGGAAGCAAAACGCTACGGGCTTGAACATGGTGCGGTTGCCGGCAACACCGATGGGATCTATGTGACTCACCGTGCCGTAAGCAGGCTGAACGAGGCGGTCGTCGAGACGCTCCGCCGGGAGGGAATACCGGCAGCAGGTATTCATCCATTCCATACCGCGGTGGCCGATAACGGGAGGCTGCTTTCCTTCGAATGCCGGCACCTGGAAAAGATGCTGATGCTGAAGATGGTTCCTGTGATCCACGGCGACGTGGTGATGGACCTCTCTCACGGAGCATGTATCGTATCGGGCGACCAGATCGTGCGATATCTCGCAGTCGCCCTTGGCATAAACCGCGTAGGGCTCGCCACCGATGTACCGGGAGTGCTGGATGGAGAACAGGTCATGCCGGTGATTACCCGGGATATGGCGCCTGCGCTTCATATCGGCAGCTCGATGCATACCGATGTCACCGGTGGAATGAGAGGAAAAATGAATGAACTGCTCGATCTCGCACAAGCCGGGATAGGTTCAGAGATATTCCATGTCTCGCGAATTGGCGACTTTCTTAAAGGAACAGCCCATGGCGGGACATCGGTGAAGGGGGAATGACCCACATGGGAGAAAAAAAGAGGTTCACTTCATCGCGAAAGCTCGACCACCTGCGGATATGCCGGGAGAAATCGGTCGAGAGTGGTGATACCGGGTTCAACGATATCAGGTTTGTGCACAATGCCCTCCCGGAATGTGACGTGGGCACTATCGATCTTACCGCACGGTTCCTGGACCGTTCGTTCTCGTCCCCTCTCTTTATTTCGGCAATGACCGGGGGTCACCCCGGAACAAAAGAAGTGAATGCAAGGCTTGCCCGGACAGCTGAACGGTTTGGGATTGGGATGGGCGTCGGATCACAGCGAGCTGCACTTGAGAATCCCGCTCTTGAGGACACCTTCTCGGTAGTCCGTGATGAGGCACCCCATGCTTTCCTTGTAGCAAATCTCGGGGCGGTCCAGCTGCGTGACCACGGGATAGACTGGGCGGAGCGGGCAGTTGGAATGATCGGCGCAGATGCGATTGCGATCCATCTCAATTTCCTGCAGGAGGCGATCCAGCCGGAGGGCGATCATAATGCTCTCGGGTGTCTTGCCGCTATTGGAGAACTCTGTCGGGAACTGCGCACTCCGGTCATCATTAAAGAGACCGGGTGCGGCATTTCTGGGGCAACGGCACGGCAATGCTGGGGAGCTGGCGTCAGTGCCATTGATATTGGTGGATGGGGCGGCACATCCTGGGCCGCGGTTGAAAGTGTAAGGGCTGACGAGAGCAGGAACGAAATAGAACAGCGTCTGAAAACACTCGGGGAGGATTTCAGCGAATGGGGGATTCCCACGGTAGTTAGTCTTGCCGAAGTGCTCGCATGCGGCAGCCCGGTTATCGCATCCGGAGGGGTCAGGACCGGGCTTGATATGGCCAAGAGTCTTGCACTCGGGGCCAGTCTTTGCGGAATGGCGCTACCCCTTTTAAAACCGGCAATGGAGAGCGATGAGGTGCTCGGTCGCACGGTTGAAATGATCCATCAGGAACTGGTCACTTCCATGTTCCTGACCGGATCGGCAAAACTGGCAGATCTCATGAAGGCCCCGGTATTTATCACGGGCAGAACACGGCAGATGATAGGCAAGGATAATCCGGTGCGGATAAAGCGATAACATGACAAACCGGCAGAATATTTTAGAAAATAGTAAAAAAAAGACGAACATAAGGAGATAAAACATGGATATTGAGATTATTGCAGTAGGCGGATATGATGAGGTCGGGCGAAATATGACCGCCGTCCGCTGCGGAAAGGAAATTGTCATATTTGATATGGGGCTCCGCCTGGACCAGGTAATGATCCACGAGGACGCAGAGATTGAAAATATGCACTCCCTCGATCTGATCAAGATCAAGGCGATACCTGATGATACGATGATGAATTCGGTCGAAGGGACCGTAAAAGCGATTGTCTGCTCGCATGGGCACCTCGACCATATCGGGGCTATTCCGAAACTGGCTCACCGGTATAACGCCCCCATCATTGCCTCTCCCTATGCAACAGAATTGATCCGGCAACAAATTTCCGGCGAGCAGAAGTTTGGGGTAAACAATAAGTCTGTTCGCACTGAAGTCCGGACAGCGGTACACCCTGTCCCAGAATCTGGTCCTGGAGTTCGTCCGCACGCAGCATTCTATCATCGACACCGTTACACCGGTACTCCATACCCCGCGGGGTGCAATCGTCTATGCCTGCGACTTCAAACTGGACAGGACCCCCGTCATTGGTGAACCCCCGGATTTTGCCCGGTTTCAGCAGATCGGCAAGGAAGGCGTTCTCGCCCTGATTGTTGAGAGTACGTATATCGATCGACCGGGGAGATGCCCGAGCGAGCGGATTGCGAAGGATCTCGTTCGGGACACCATCACCAGTTACGAAGATGATAAGAACGCGATCCTTGTATCAACGTTCTCTTCACATATTGCCCGCGTAAAAACAATTGCAGAATGTGCCCACGAGATCGGGAGAAAGCCGGTACTTCTGGGGCGCTCCATGGAGAAATATTCAGTAACTGCCGAACAGATGAAGCTCGTCTCGTTCCCGGAAACGACCAGTGTCTTTGGGAACCGGCGTACAGTCGACCGGACAATGCGCCGGATGATGAAGGCTGGCAAAGACAAGTTCCTCCCGATTGTCACGGGTCACCAGGGTGAACCCGGATCGATCCTCACCCGCCTTGCACTTGGGGATACACCTTACCAGCTTACGAAGGGGGACAAGGTTATTTTCTCCGCAAATGTTATTCCGAACCCGATGAATTTCGGTCAGCGTTACAAGATCGAGGAGCATATCAGGCTTGCCGGAGCCCGCATCTTTGAGGATCTCCATGTCAGCGGTCATGCGTATCGTGAAGATCATTACGAGTTTATTCATCTGCTGAATCCCCAGCATATCATTCCTGCTCACGGGCACCTGAAGATGACTGCCGGTTATACCGACTTTGCCACAGAACTCGGGTACACCGCTCAGTCTACCGTCCATATGCTGAAGAACGGACAGCGGCTCGTGATAACCTGAAAGAGGTTTAACCATGTCAGAACTCCCCCCGTACCTGGAATCCGTTGCAAGGGACATCGATCTTATGATCGACCGGTATTTTGTCAACAAGGTCGGTGAACTGAACAAAGCCAGTGCGCATCTCCTCGCGGCAGGAGGCAAACGTCTCCGTCCCGCTGTTGTCCTGCTTGCTGCCGATGCAGTGAAACATGGAAGTTCCCCGGATATTATGCCGGCGGCCCTTGCACTCGAGCTGACCCACACATTCACGCTGATCCATGATGATATTATGGATGAGGATACCCTCCGGCGGGGCGTCCCGACCGTCCATACGCAATGGGATATGCCAACCGGCATTCTTGCCGGGGACGTCCTGTATGCCCGGGCATTTGAGTTTATCTGCATGTCTGCGTCAACTGATAATGCAAAAGTGCGTGCCGTATCCATGCTTGCCCGTACATGTGCCGATATCTGCCTGGGGCAACATATGGACATGTCTTTTTCGCACCGGAATGACGTTGATGAGTACGAATATCTTGAAATGGTGAAGAAAAAGACCGGGGTTCTCTATGCTGCGGCCGCCGGCATTGGTGCAATTCTCGCCGGAGCTTCTGCACCCCAGGCAAAAGCCCTCTACCTGTTCGGCCTGAATACCGGGATAGCCTTCCAGATCCAGGATGACCTTATCGATCTTCTCGTCACTTCGGAAAAGAGCGGCAAAGACCGGGCTTCTGATCTGCGGGAAGGAAAACAGACGCTGATCCTGATCAAGGCCCGGGAAAAGGGTATCGACCTTCTGCAGTACAGACGGGACCTCACGGACGCAGAGATTGAAACGGTGATAGGGGAGCTGACGGATGCTGGTGTGATCGATGAAGTAAAAAAGATCGCCCGGGATCTCGTGAATGAGAGCAACAAACACCTCTCACTGCTGCCGCCATCGAAGGAGCGGTCGCTCTTGATGGAAATTGGCGAATTTTTTGTAACACGGAGTGATCAGGATGACCGGGGAAGACCCAAAGGGACTCCTTTTTTTATGTGCCCTCCAGAATGCAATCAAGCATGGAGGCATACCGCAGACGGGTGCGGTGGTCGGCATGGTGATGGGTGCCCACCCCGAGCTTCGTTCACGGGCGAAAGAGGTTGCAGCACTGGCAAAAGAAGCAATTGCCGGTGTCGCTGCACTGGCTCCTGAAGAAAGGGTGCTGAAACTGCAGGCTCTTGCTCCTGATATGTATGAATCTCTTTTTACCCGGCATGAGCACAAAAAAGTCCTTCCCGACCTGGAATATGCTGAGTCCGGTGTTGTTATGCGATTTGCACCGAATCCCTCGGGGCCGCTTCATATTGGTCATGCCCGTGCAGCGGTGCTGAACGATGCTTACGTGAAACAGTATGGCGGCAGCTATATCCTGCGGATCGAGGATACCGACCCGAAACGTGTAGATCCCGAAGCGTATGAAATGGTCAAAGAGGATATCGCATGGATGGGACTTGGCATCACCCAAACCGTCACGCAAAGTGACCGTCTTTCCCTCTATTATGATCTCTGCCGGCAGCTGATAGAAAAGGGCGGGGCATATATCTGCACCTGCGATAATGAGCACTTCCGGGAGCTCAAACAGTCAAAGACGGCCTGTCCCTGCAGGGATCAGCCGGTTAAAGTGAACCTCGGGCTTTGGGAGAAGATGCTTGACCATACATTCAGGGAAGGAGAAGCGACGGTGCGAATAAAAACCGATCTCCACCACCCGGACCCGGCAATGCGGGATTTTCCGGCTTTTCGCATTCTCGATTCCCCGCCGCATCCAAAAATAAAAGCACACGTCTACCCGCTTATGAACTTCTCGGTGGTTGCCGATGACCACCTCCTTGGCGTGACTCATGTAATCCGGGGAAAGGATCACATTGCAAATACCCGCAGACAGCGCTATATCTACGACCATTTTGGCTGGAAGGTCCCGGTATACCGGCACTATGGCCGGATGGGGATTGAAGGGGTTGTGCTCTCAACTTCCCAGATGCGTCTCGGGATCAATGAAGGAAAATATACCGGGTGGGATGATATCCGGCTCGGCACCCTGCGTGCTCTTGCCCGGCGTGGAATCAGCCCGGATGCGGTAAGGAACGCAGTACTGGCAATAGGGATCGGCGATACGGATATCTCATTTTCCTGGGATAACCTCTATGCAGAGAACAAAAAAATCGTGGATTCCGTGGCAAACCGGTACTTCTTCGTGCCGGATCCCATGATAGTTACCATCGCAGGTGCCCCGCATCATACCGCCCACGCGATGCTCCACCCGGGTGATACCGCCCGGGGCACCCGGACCCTTATCTTTACTGGATCCGTGGCCCTGCCCATTCATGACATCACGCATGATACCGTGATGATACGGTTAAAGGATCTCTTTAACGTGAAGATCTCATGGGAAGGGAACAGGCCCTCCTTTTCCTATGCCGGGGATTCCCTTGCAGAAGCCCGGTCTGCAAAGGCTCATATCATCCAGTGGCTGCCGGCAGAAGGTCTTCTTCCCTGCACCCTCCTCACCCCGGAAGGGGAGATTACCGGTGCCTGTGAACCTCAGGTGCCAGATGAGCTTGGAAAGGTCGTGCAGTTCGAACGGGTCGGGTTTGCCAGGATAGATGCGGTGGGGAAAGACGGCGTCCGGGCATATTTTACCCATCCGTGATCCTCTCCGGAATCAGTTCTCCTCTCCTTAAATAAAAGGTGACCGAGTAACGTCCGAACCTGACTGCAAGATAAGAGGGCAAATGTTAATATTATTTTTAATGAATTCTTCGACACAGGGAAATTTTAAGGATCCACCCTCTCAGGATAATAAAGGAGAAGGGTGTCTTCTGGTTTTAAAATCATAAAATGTTGGTTCTGATGATGAAAGGATAAACTTTCCTGAGTCCATCGCGATGAAAGTATGTTCCGGCTCCCGTGCAAGATCCCCTTCGCCGCATTAACTTCAAAGGTAATCTGACCTGACCTTGTGCAGAAGTGATATAGTCAAAAAAAAAGACATATATTCCGGAATTTCCTTTTGCAAGGGAAAAATAGTCCGCTTCTGCCAGTTAACCCAGGGTTGTCGATCCTAAAATTATTCCCGGACGGCCGCCTTTCCGTTCTTCTGGAAGGCCTGCTTTTCCCCTTCATCCATCTGCGTCAGTTGTGTCAGGGCTGCGATCCAGATCTTCTTTGCTTCTTCTTTATCCAAACCTGCCATGATGTCGATAAGCAGGCCGTTGATCAGCGCATCGCAGGCGATTGCAAGGACGCGGGAGTTGAGGTGTGCCGAGATCAGACCGGTACCCTGTCGTCGGCTGATAAAGCGCTCGACAACCCGGATATCCTCAATCCGGTCCTCCCGGAGCAGGCTGCGGATTCGTTCGTTGTGTGCCGCGAGGAGCATCATCTCTGAATACATACTGTTGAACTGGGGCGTATACCGTGCGAGGGTATCGAAGAGGATCTCGCTCCCGGCCCGGAGATCCCGTTCTTCAAAGGATCGTTCCAGAATCTCTGCCAGTTCTTCCCGTCCATGTTCGGCGACTGCAGCATAGAGATCCTCTTTTCCGGGAAAATACTGGTAGATGGCCGGTTTGGTTACACCAAGCTGGTTTGCAATCTCTTCCATCGTTGTTCTGTGATACCCTTTATGGAGAAAGAGACTATATGCTGCCTCTACAATCTTCTTCCTGACTTCTTCCCGGTATCCTGATAAAATGCGGGGCATAAAAAACATTCACCTTTTTGCGCGGATAATAAAAAATCCAGTTATTTTAATATCTTACTCGTGGTAAGTTTATATTACCCATAGTAAGTTTAATAACTTTGGGTAGTGAACTTGTGATAAGGAAACCTGCCGGTAAGCCGGGGAGTATATTCATGCCACAAAAATCAGTATCCTGTTCAGGAAAGAGAGACGGATCAGGTCCGGATAGGTATGCGGACATCCTGCGGGTCTTTGTATCAGCATTCATTCTTGTAGTCCTGGGAACGCTCGTTATGCCGGTGTCAGCGGTGAGCGGACCCACGGTAACGATCCTGGATTATCAGGTAAGTCCGCCGGTACTTCTGCCGGACAATCCAGGAACGATTACCATCACCGTGAAAAATACGGCAACGAGTGCATCCATTAAGGAGAATACCGGGTTTGTCACCTCCGATGCCACCACCACGACAATCACCGATATTAATGTAAATATCGAAAATGTTCATCTCGAAGGGAACGGAATTGACGTTTTAAGCAATGATTTTGCGAGGGTGGGAGAGATCGGGCCCGGACAGTCCATCCCATTCACGTTCTCAATCCGTGCCCCCTCGAAGAACGGGATGTACTTTCCGGAAGTGTGGATCGACACCAGCGGCGGGACGAGTACGAGATATCCTGTTCCGGTCAACGTCAACACGGCAGTAGGAATTCAGAGAGAGGCCATCCTCATCATGGACAGCACACTGACCGGCGGTGTGAACCCAGGCGATGAGATACCCGTAACCCTGACCGTGAGAAATGCAGGACAAACTCTTGCCGATGATGTTATCATCAGCATCGAAAACGTAAGCGGGACCGTCGCGCCGAAGAATGCGGATTCATATCACCTTGGGGTAATCGCCGGTGGGGAACAGAAGACGGTCGACCTGATATTACTCTCAGACAAAAAAACCGATCCAGGGTTGGTAAGGGTACCGGTAACCCTCAAATACCAGGCAATAGACGGGACACAACGCACCCGGATGACGGGGATCGATGTGATAATGAAGGGAACCTCAGAGCTGGGATTTGTTTCCGTGGACACAAACCCCTCACGGCTGGGAGAGGGTGCCCCCTTTGATCTCACGATCCGTATCGAGAACACCGGCACCGGCGAGGCCAAGCAGGTTTCGGCAAAAGTGGATCTCCCCGCGGACGGGACAAAAGAGGCCTTCATCGGCAAGATCAAACCGGGCAATGATGCCCCGGCGATCTTCCTTCTCGAGGGAATGAAGGGTGGCAATTACCCCTACAATCTCACCATCTCATATACGGATGATATGGGGGTCCATACTCTCACGAGGCAAATGAACCTGCGGGTCGCACCTGCAAATAACTCCGGGAACCTGATCTTTGGGATCATCGTTCTTGGCATCCTCGCGTTTCTCGCATACCGCTACTGGTACCTGCCCAGAAAGAACGGGAACGGAACTCTTCCATGGGTAAAAAAGAACTAAAGGTCGCGTTCCTTCTCGCCCTGCGATCGCTCCAGCGGGGAAGCAGATCAAGTGTAATCCTGACCATCCTGATCATCGGGATGTGCTTCACCAACATGATTTTCCTGCCCGGTCTGTTCAACGGGATCGGCCAGAGCATAACCCGGCAAGTCGTTGATTATGAGGTAGGGAACGTGCTGGTCAGCCCGCAATCGGGAAACCAGTATGTCACCGATCTTGGCGCTACCCTTGATCTCATCAATGGCATGCCGGGCGTGGAGCGGGCAACACCCCATTTAAGCAAGGGGGCCACCCTCAAGTACCGCCAGCGAATCCTCGGTGTCTCAGTACGGGCAATATCGCCCAGTGACGAGAAATACATCTCTCCGTTGTTCACCAAGATGGTTGCCGGCGAGCTATCTCGGTGATGCCGATACCGGCGAGGTCATCATCGGAAAGCCCGTTGCTGGCGATGCCTCGATCAGGCAGGAGGACGAGTTCCAGCCCTCACTTGGAGGTGTGCGGGTCGGCGACTCGATAACCATCGAGTACGGCAACGGATACACGAAAGATTACCGGGTAAAAGGAATCTACTATACCGGTTGGAGCCAGGCAGACAGCACGGTCTATGTATCATGGACAGATATGGAGCAGGTGGAAGGAAAGGTGCTCGACCAGGCGGATTATATTACCGTCAAGGCAAAGCCCGGGTACTCGGAGAAGTTCATAAAAGATGAACTTCAGCAGTACGGGGTTTCACAGAAGGTTCAGACCACCTCCGATCTGCTCTCCAAGAGCCTGGGAAGGGCGCTCCAGAGTTTCGAGATCATCAACCTGGTATCCCTGATTGTGAGTATCATCATTACGACTGTCGTACTGTTCATTGTCATCACGATCAAAACCATCAACAGCCGCCGGCAGATAGGGATCCTTAAGGCCATCGGGGTGGATAAGGAGGTCATCATGCACAACTACGGTTTCCAGGTCATTATTCTCGCCGTGCTGGGTATTATTCTTGGGATAATAATCGCCTTGCTGCTTGCAATATACATGGCATATAATCCTATAGTAACTCCCGAATGGTCTGCAACGCTGTATCTGACACCCATGGATCTCGTCATAAATTCCCTGATTCTTTTCGGGGCTGCGATCATCGCCGGTTATGTCCCGGCCTGGCAGGTCTCACGCGAGGATATCCAGACCGCCATGAGGGCATGATAGCATGATCGGAATTGAAAACCTGCGAAAGGTCTATCATATGGGAAATGTCGAGGTCAATGCTCTTGATGGGGTGACCCTCGAAATCGGGAAGGGAGAGTTCCTTGGCATCATGGGACCGAGCGGGAGTGGCAAGACCACACTCCTCCATATGCTGGGGCTGCTGGACGTACCCAGCTCCGGTAAAATTGTCATCGATGGGACAGATGTAGGGAAGCTCACCGATTATGAAAAGACCATGTTCCGACTCTATAAACTGGGGTATGTCTTCCAGGATTACGCACTGGTTCCCGATCTCACGGTAATGGAAAATGTCTCCCTGCCGGCGATGCTCCGGCAGGACCGAACGGAGGAGCAGACGAAGAAGGAAAGCTTTTCCATTCTGCAAAAGATCGGCCTCTGCGACCGGCGGGATCACCTCCCCCGGGAACTCTCCGGTGGCCAGCAGCAGAGAGTCTCGGTCGCACGGGCGATGGTAAATAAACCCGATATTCTCTTCGCAGACGAGCCGTGTGCAAATCTTGATACAGAAAATTCCCGGATGGTCCTTGACCTCTTTAGGGAGATCAACCAGACCATGCACCAGACGATCGTAATGGTTTCTCACGAGGACTGGCACAAGGAGTATTTCCACCGGATTGTCAGGCTGAGGGATGGCAGTATTGTAAGTGATGAGTTGACCGGGACCAAAACCCCTTGACTTACCGGTGTATCCCCCTACCTTTTTTAGTCGTCTTCCCAAATCCGTACAGGTAGCTGGTGTATTATGGAAGATCTCCCGGTCGAAAAAATAATCCGCTCGCGTCGGAGGACCCTCTCCCTGGAAGTTACACCCGCTGCGACCTTAATCGTACGGGCACCCCTGCGAGCTTCCGATGCATATATCAAGGAGATAATCCGGCTTAAGATCTCGTGGATCCTGCGCAAATTTGACGAGATGAAGCGGCGCCCTCTCTCACCGTGCCATGAATATGTCGAAGGTGAGTTGTTCCTATATCTCGGGCGATCGTATCCATTGTATATCGTGGAGGGCGAAAACACGACGATCGTTCGCACTGATAAGCTCTGCGTCTCCCGTTCGCTCATGCCCCTTATCAGGGACCAGCTGAAATGCTGGTACACCGATGAAGCTCGTAAGGAACTTCAGTCCCGGTGCATGTGGTTCGCCCTCCAGACAGGGCTTTCTCCGGCCTCGATCCGGATTACCGATGCCCGGAAACGCTGGGGATCGTGCACACAAGCGGGTGGGCTTAACTTCAGCTGGCGCCTGATCCAGGCACCTCCGGAAATTGTTGATTATGTGGTTGTGCACGAACTGGTCCATATCAGCCAGCCGGATCATTCGAAGAAGTTCTGGGCGAATGTCAGAAAGATCATGCCGGATTACGAGCGGCGGAAAAAGTGGCTCCACGAAAATGAGTGGCTGCTGCAGATTTGATGTTCCCAACAATACGGAAAGGGATGGTGGACTTTATTTTCCCCCCCTTTTTTGAACCATGTGTTCCCGTCGCGAACTGAGCCCAGGGATGCCCCGGATATTCTCTGAGTCGCCGGGGTAGTGGAAAATCCGGGAAGTATTTTGCACGATGAAGGTGGTTGCCTCCTGCATTTTTTATAAAACTACCTGTGCTGCTATTCCAATCGTATAGAGCACCATCGCCACATGGAAGAGCGGCAGCACCCTGAGTGTTGCTTCGGGAGTTTTACTCCTCAGGATCACCCCGTTCGCAATAACGACCAGGCACAGCCCGGCACCGATACCTACGCGGCCAATCCACCCAAGCCGGGTCATGAACAGGAACGCCATCATTATATGGATAGCGGTGAACCCGGTTATCCAGTACGCCGTCCTCGGAATGTCGTAGATTGCCGGGATGGTACTCAGACCCCGGGCACGGTCGTTTACCACATCAATCAGGTCATTAGCCCCGAGATGCGCCATGGCAAACGGGTAGAAAAAGACGAAATACAGGAATGCATTCAGGTCAGGGTTTCCAAGACAGAGATAACCGGCAACAGGGAACAGGGCAAAGTCCGTGCGCCCTATAAGCTGGGCAAAGGGGAACTGCTGGGGTTGCCGCTTCTCAATCTGGTAAAACATCTCGATCGTATAACAATAGACCATAATAAGGATCGCAAAGAGCGAGTGCGGATAGGGGAGTGTCAGAATAATGGCGGCAGTGATCACCGATAACAGGAAAAAAAGTCCCAGTGCATGGGACGGCGCAATAAGTCCGGCGGGGATGGGGCGCGTTCCGAATATCCTCCAGTACCGTGTCAGTTTATCCTTTTCCACGTCCTTCCTGTCATAGTCGCGGTCGATGTAATCATTGAGAACCAGTCCAGCTTCAAAGCCAAAAAATCCTATCAGCGCAACCCGCAGGAGATCGAACCAGAAAAACCCCCCGTAGACTGTTGTTGCGAGCAGGTAGCCTGAACAAAAAAGGAGCGGCCACGCAAAGAAGAACTGGAGTCGGGTCAGATCAACATAAGCCCTGAGGGTCGCGTTCATTATCTGAGGTTTGTGTCACTCGTTATTAACTCTTTGACCACCAGATTCTGTTGAAATTCTTTAACGGAATGAATAACCGGCATTCGGGAGGTTGTTATCGAACGCCTCCTTATCTACCCTGGCAACGAATAATACTGGATGGATTCCTTTTTTATCCGGCGGAAAAACCTGACGATATATCTGCCATTTTTGAGGTCAATTTCCAGGCATTTGCACATTATGATGAAGCAAATCTGGTAAATACCCTGCGGGATGCTAATATTTTCAATCCTGAACTATCTCTGGTTGCCGTAAGTGGTGAGAGGGTAATCGGACATATCATGTTTCCCCCGGTGACTATCGAATCTCCTCTGGCCTCCACCCCGGCGGTTGCACTGGCGCCGCTTGTGGTGCACCCGGATTACCAGTGCCTTGGAGTAGGATCTGCACTGATTGAAGAAGGGCTGGATGCCTGTCGCAGGTTTGGTCATCGCATCGTGATCGTAGTTGGACATCCTGGGTATTACCCCCGGTATGGTTTTCGTTCAGCTCGTGCTTACGGAATCGTTGCGCCGTTTATTGTAGCCGATGATGTATTCATGGTACTTGGTCTGGTTCCCGGCGCGCTCGATGGAATCCAGGGTACCGTAAATTACCCGGAAGCGTTTGATGCGATCGTCGGCAGCAGAATCAGCAGCGGGAAAAAAATAAATTCGCTGTCATGATTCTGCCCATATAAATGAATCACAAATTCAGGAGTTCCATTTTTTAATCTGGTTTCTTCCCTGTTTACCGAGTCTCATCGTTTGAGAGGTTCGGGATCACAAAAAAAATGCCCGTTCGGGCATATTTCGGATTTATCAATGATCAAATCCCCCGGGGCAAAATGATTACGATCCGCAGGTAAAGATCACCAACCGGGACGGGAGGCACCAGCATTATACCCTGATCCGTCAATCTACCCTGAGATATGGTACGTGGCAAATCCTGGTTACCCGGGGACGACCTGGGACGGTATCTCCAGACATTCATTAGTGAGAATGGGCAACCTACTCTTGTTGATGACACGACCATAGGATCGGTCACCATCCCCCGATATACCAATGAATTCTGGACCTCCCGGCAGAGACAGGCTTCATCAGTTCATGAAATTTCGTATCGTGCCTGCTTCAAACCACAACTTCCCAGGTTCTTTATCGATCTCCTGACCCGGAAGGGTGAAGTTGTGTATGATCCGTTCAGCGGCCGGGGTACGACCGTCATTGAAGCAGGGCTCCGCGGGCGGAGTGTTCTTGCAAATGATGCAAATCCACTCTCACGGGTTTTAACCGAGCCCAGGTTCTTCCCGCCGGATCTCACGGCTGTTGAGAAGCGTCTTGCGATGGTTCCCGGTAACAGCGAAAGGGCAACTATAGATCTTTCGATGTTTTATCACCCTGATACCGAGCAAGAGATTGTTGCCTTGAGAGAATATATCCTCAAGCGAAGAGCGGATTGCCGGGATGACATGGTGGATCGCTGGATCGCGATGGTGGCAACGAATCGTCTCACCGGCCATTCAAAAGGATTTTTCTCCGTCTACACGCTTCCTCCAAATCAGGCAGTATCACAGAAGAGTCAGCACAGGATCAACCAGAAACGCCAGCAGACCCCGGAATACCGTGACACCCGCAGGATAATCCTTAACAAGACAAAGAGCCTGTTGCGTTCCCTGTCTCCTACTGAAAAAACGATGCTGAAACAGGCGGGAAAAAAAGCCCGGCTTCTCACTGGCGATGCACGTTCAAGGCCGGAGATTCCTGATTCCAGCGTGCAGCTGACAGTAACCTCCCCCCCGTTCCTTGATATCGTCCAGTACCGGGAAGACAACTGGCTCCGCTGCTGGTTTAACGGGTACGATGCGAAGACAATCGGGGACAAGATCACGATGGCGCGTACTCCGGATGGATGGTCGGGGATTATGAGTGCGGTATTCCGTGAACTCTTCCGGCTCACCAGCCCCCGGGGGTACGTCGCATTTGAAGTAGGAGAGGTGCGGAAACGGACTATTCAGTTGGAAGATTTTGTCGTCATCCCGGGAATCACTGCTGGGTTCACCTGTGAAGCTCTGGTGATCAACCAGCAGAAATTCACTAAAACTTCCAATATCTGGGGTGTTGATAATATGGCATCCGGCACAAATTCCAACAGGGTTGTAATCCTTCGGAAATCATGAGTTCAACAAAAAATTTTCTGTTTAACCGGAAATTATGGAGCTGCATATACCTTCTGCCGGGCCGATTTTGTATCTGCAACTGAGGAAAAATTCCGGGAATTTTGTAGAAAATAGTCAAACATGATGAATCAGGTCCTGGAGCTTCCCTGAACGATACCCCCCTTTTATCTGCCTCCTTTACCCGGCCTGTCATTTTTTTCTTCTTTTAATAAACCCTCATTTGAGGCATGGTTCCAAAAAAGAAGTACGCCTTAAGTATCCCGGCATCCATAGTATACGCATGGTCACCCGTATCAGGCGGTATGCGCAGATTATGGATGTACTGAGCAAATATGGCTTTGGTCTCGGGCTGGAAAGAATATTCCCCGGGAGAGCTATCTTCCGTCTCCCTATACCCGGGAAATCACCCGATGCATCCACAATCTACGAAAGGATACGGCTTGCTCTCGAGGAGCTCGGCCCTACATTTGTGAAGTTCGGGCAGATTGCGAGTACGAGGACGGAGATGTTGCCGCCGGAGTTGATCACCGAGCTCAAAAAACTGCAGGACCATGCAAAACCCCTCCCTTTCTCCGAGATCCGTGCGGTACTAGAGCAGAATTGCGTCAATCTGGATGACTGGTTCTGCGAGATCAATGAAAAACCAGTCGCCTCGGCCTCTCTTGCACAGGTACATTCCGCGACGCTTAAAGACGGGACCCGGGTCGCGCTTAAGGTCCAGCGACCCGGCATCGCTGAAATTATCGAGACCGATATCGGTGTACTGCAATCATTGGTAGAACGGATAGAGACGGTGTTTCCCGAAACCCGTTTGTATAACCCGGTGGGAATGGTGGAGGACTTTTCCCACCAGATAGTAAAGGAGTCTGATTTCACCCGTGATGCACGCAACGCCGAAAGGATGACCCGGAACTTCCGGAATATTCCGGGCATCCGATTTCCGAAGATCTTCTGGGAGTATTCCTCACCGCAGCTTCTGGTCATGGAATTCATTGATGGGGTCAGGATCGACGATCCGGAGGCGATAACCGCCATGGGTCTTGACCCGCATGAGATAGGTGTCCGGGGATTCGGGGCATACATGAAGATGATCTTCGAGGACGGGTTCTTTCACGGTGACCCCCACCCTGGCAACCTGCTGGTGACAAAAGAAGGGGATATTGTATTTCTGGATTTCGGAATCGTCGGCATCCTGCGACCGGAGAAACGCCAGAATTTCACGAACCTCCTCTTTGCGCTGGTGAACGAAGACATTGAACTGTTGATCCGGTCACTGGAAGGATTCGGGATCCCGATCGAGGAAAAGGACCGGGAGACCCTTCGGGACGACCTGTACATTATGATGCATGATTTTGGCAGCGGCGGAGATGAGGTGTCACAACTGAACTTCCAGCTTGTTGTCACAGAACTCACCGAGTCGATGCGACGCCATCGCCTGAAAGTCCCGATGAACCTGATGCTGTTGCTTAAGGTCTTTATGATGGTGCTCGATATTGGTATGCGGCTTGACCCGAATTTCAATTTCAGCAAAGAGATTACTCCCTATCTTACAAAACTTGCCGATACCGGCAACATTTCCGCAGCATACCTTAAAAGAGCCTCAGCCTCCCTTCTGGAGGCTGCTGATGCCCTGCTGGATATGCCACGGAATCTCAACCTGATGCTGCGAAGGCTCTCAACCGGGACATTCAAGCTGGAGATCGTCGATACAGATATCCAGAAACTCCAGATGTCGCTCGACAAAGCCAGTGATAAGCTTATGATCGGATTTGTGGTGGCATCACTCGTGATCGGCTCATCTCTGGTGCTTCTTGCCTCGCCATTCACCCTCCCAAAGGAGATATTCTGGATTGCAATCCTTGGATATACCTCTGCAGTGCTGGTTGGATTCTATGCGATGTATCACGTCGTTTTCCTGAAGTTCCGCATGGGGCGATAACAGATTAGATCTCTCATGGATTTTTCTGGGTAACGTCTGATCCAACTCACGTGACAAATTCTCATATCCTTGAATCCCGTGGAAATGCATCCAACAAAGTGTTCACATCGAAAACTAAAAATATTTTTAATTTTTGTGGGGGAGACCGATCCCGTTCTGTCCCCATTGACGATGAACGCCGATACATCAGAAAGTATTTCCCCCGCTGCGGATCAGTGACTCAACTGGGAAACCCGCCTGCCCGCCTTACTTTGGAGAGGCTCCAGAGTCGGGCGACTCTCGCAAATCAGGTGATTTTTATGGAGAGATACGGTCTTGACCCCAATTTCGATCATCCTTCTGTAAAATGGATATTATTTTCTTGTGCGGATTATTTCCCATCTCTTCACTTTTGCACTCAGGGTGAACCGGGTGTTTGCCGGACTTGTCGAGGGCAGGACTACCACAGGAACCCGGATGGGGATTTTCTGCGAATTAAAGAAGCGCCCGTCAGAGCTGCCATTCAGGATAACGAGACGGAGTGATGGACAAGACCTGAAAAAATCATCAAGATTATTAAAAATGGGGTCACGTATCCGGGCATCGGCACTTCCCTCACGTCTGCATGCAGAGATAACATCCCAGAGTGCTATCCCCTGACCCATTAAACGTGAAGTCCTTTCGTTATAGGGAAGGTGGCGATCAATATGAAACAAGGCTTCAATAATCTTCCAGAAATGATTCTGTTGATTCCCGTAATACTCTTGATGCAGGAGTGAAAACCGACTGGGAAAACTTCCGAGAATGATTACTTCTGTGGTTTGGCCCCGGACCGGGGGAAGCCCAGTTCCGCTGGATCGGGTGTCTGCAGATACCATGTCCTTGTCCGGCAATATAAAACCAGATATTTTTTTTATATTTTTTTATAAAAATGTGATCAGACCGGTTTATAATAGAGGTTGCAATGGCAGTGTCCCAGGTTCGTGATTTCATCTTTATGGTATATGCATGGGCATTCGATTGCACGGTCCTTTTCCTCATCACCACTCCGGAGGCGGCAGGGACAGTATGGTCTTCCGAACTTTTTTTTGTTCCGCACTAAACCCCGGATTACCTGTACTCCGTTGTTTTTCATCAGTATTTAGTGTCCAGCCCTGCTTGTTTGCGTATCCTTTTGCCCATTTGAGCATCTCTTCTTCCTCTGCATTTTCTTCAGTCATGATATCAGGCTCTGCATGAATTCGTGTCTTTCACGATATGTTTCTTTATCAGGGACGTTAGTCTTTCCGATTGTGGTAAAGGTTGTCTGACCGCAACGGTTGTCCATCCCTGCTCTATCACCGTTTATTCTTCGGGTTGGTGATCCGCTCTGCCACCTTGTGATAAATTGCCATCACGTCCCCCTTTTCGAAACGGTATACATCCTTGTCCAGCGATTCCCCGGTCTTCTTATCCCAGAGACGCATGGAATCCATGCTGATCTCATCGCCAAGATAGATCGATCGTCCCTGCCTGCCAAACTCGATCTTGAAATCCACCAGAGTGATACCTTGTGATGCAAGGAGTGCTGAAAGGAGGCTGTTCACCTCAAGAGCTATTTTTTTGATCTTTCTGAGTTCCGAAGGTTTGGCGATTTTTAATGCACAGATAATCTCATCGTTGAGCATGGGATCGTGACGTGCGTCGTCCTTATAGTCAATCACAATCAGAGGGGGGTCAAGCGGCGCTCCTTCCCTGAACGGATAATTTCTGACAACAGAACCGGCAGCGACGTTCCGTACGATTACCTCAAGCGGGATCATCTCGAGTTTTCTGACAACCATGTGGTGAGGATCGAGCATGGTAAAAAAATGCGTTTTGATGCCATTCCGTTCAAGGTATTCAAAGAAAAATGCCGAGACCTCCGCGTTATAACTGCCTTTATTTTTCAGTACATCTTTTTTCCCGCCATCAAATGCGGTGATATCGTCACGGAATTCTACGATGAGTTTTCCTTTCACACCGGTAGTGAATACCGATTTTGCTTTACCTTTATAGAGGAGGTCTTTTTGCTTCACGATCCATTGCTCCTTGACTGTACTGTTTGTGCGAGCCGGTTTATTAGAGGTTGCAAATCAGGATGATACCATCCTTTTTTTATGAACTGAGGATAGATGCAGAGACGTTCGCGCAAATGTGCGTTACCGATAATTTTTTTGAGTTGTTCCAGTGCCGGCCACGGGTGTTCAGGATTGACATAGTCGATAGTAAGGGGTGAGATACCTCCTAAATCGTCAACCCCGCAGGCGATGAGCCGGGAGACATCGATGAGATTGGGGGGAATCTGGATGGCAACGTCTGCGGGAAGAATACTGCGTGCCAGTTGAATGGTAGTACAGATTTCATCGGTGTCCGGCACGGGGAAATGTGCCATGGGGGTCCCCGGTTTCGGACAAAAATTCTGGATAATGATCTCCTGGATATGCCCGTATTTTTTATGGAGATCCCGGATTGCAACAAGTGACTCTTCCCGGTCGATCATCGTCTCCCCAATTCCCAGCAGGAGACCCGTGGTGAAGGGTATTCTGAGTTTTCCGGCATCCTCAATCATCGCTAACCGGACGACCGGTTCCTTACCTTTTGACCCGGCATGCGCAGGAACAGATGCAGTTGTTTCCAGCATCAGGCCCATGCTTGCATTCACCGGGCGTAATCGATCCATCTCATCATAGGTGAGGATACCGGCATTGGTGTGCGGGAGAACCCCACAGGCAATACTTTTCCTACACATCGCTTCGCAGTAGTCAAGGATTGTTGGGTAACCGATACGGTTGAGATATCCAGGGAAACCCGGTTCTTCCTCCGGATGTTCACCAAATGTAAATAGTGCTTCGGTACAACCAAGTGCAGCCCCCGTCCTGAGTGTCCTGGCCACCTCTCCGGGAACCATGAGACACCCCTCCTGGACAGGAGTGCGGAAGCAGCAGTATCCGCAGCGGTTCCGGCAGACGGTTGTAAGGGGAAGAAACACATTTCGCGTGAAGGTGATGTTGTCGTGCCGCATGAGAACAGGTACTCCCCTCATCTATTGAAAGTTAATCATCTGAAGCGGCAGCCCCGGAACATCTTTAAAAATCGGGTACTAAAAAGAGATCAGCCGATTTTCTGGGTACCGTAGTAATATCAGCATCTTTTTTTTATCCCACTGCATATCCGGTATGAAATGTGCCCGCATGTCCTGATTCCGTATAAACCTGTAAACCCGAAGACCCGGCTCTCCTGCGTACTGAACCAGGAAGAGAGGGAATCCTTTGCTCGTGCAATGCTTGCAGATGTTGTATGTGCAGTAAGAGATGTGAACTGCAGTCCGGTGGTGGTGGGTACTGAATTATTTGACAGCGAGGACATTCAGATCACCGTTACGGACGCTGACCTTAACCAGGCACTCAATTCACTGCTACCTCAGGTTGTGAGTGAAATTCTGATCGTTATGGCAGACCTCCCGCTCGCGGATGGAGTGTCTCTTAAACGGGTTCTTGCGACCGGAAAAGACATGGCGATTGTGCCCGGGCGGGGCGGGGGCACAAACGTCATCTACCTCAAAGAACCTGCCCGGTTTCATGTCGATTTTTATGGAACGAGTTTTCTCAAACATGTAAAAATTGCTGAGGAGGCAGGGCTTTCCTGCGAAGTGATCGATTCATTCAGGCTGCACACGGATATCGATGAGAAGGAGGATCTTGTCGAACTTTTAATTCACGGGTCAGGAAAGAGCCGGGCTTATCTCGAAGAGCTTGGTTTTATGCTGTCTGTGGAGAAAGGACGGGTTGGAGTGGAACGGAAGATCTGTCAGGATGCTGCTTCTCCGTAGGAAGGTTTTTTTAAATAAATGTGGCAGGCAGATGCTGCAAACGGTAGTATTGGCTCTGGATAGATCAGTTAGATAAAAAAATCTGGAAAATTATTCGACCGTTTTAATACCTTTGTTCTTCAGGCTGCGCCGTTGTTTTTCCGTAACATGCCCATGAAGAGACACTCATCCGCGGATATTGTTTCGATGCCGGTCTGATCTCCGATAGGCAGTCCCAGTCCCCGGATAACAACGCCCGGGGTACTTTCATCTGCCTCTCCCATGACCAGTTCAGCGGCAGAGACGATGTTGTCCGCGACTGCCCGGTGTGTTACCTCAAGCGTCCTGCCAAACAAATCGCTTCTTCCGCGATCGTCAATTACCGCAGTAATCCCGGCGCAACCGATGGCAACACCGCTGCACCCGCGACGCATTGCATGTGTCCTACTGTCAGCAATGATAACACCAATTCTTACCTTGCATTGAACTTCGACGGCTTTTTTAATGGTGAGAGCACTGTGGTCCGGATCTGCCGGGAGGGGTGTAACGCAACCCAGCGGGGCATTTGATGCATCCACCCCGGCATTGGGGAGAAGGGTTCCATTTTTCATGCACAAAAGAAAGCCGGATATCCCCCCGACGACGGAGTCGGTTTCCTCTAATACAACTTCGACGATCCGGGGATCCATCTGGTACTGTGCCGCAAGTTTCTGCGCCCATGCTGATGGTGTAATGGTAGAAAGCAGAACCACATTGCCTTCGGCGGTTGCCACTGCGGTTTCGGCAAGGACGAGGAGGTCACCATCTTTAAAACCGCCACAGGCATTCTGTGCTGCGGCAATCATGCAATCCGCGATGGAGTCACCGCTCCTGATCAATCCGGTATGCAGCCCGATAACCGTAAACGAATTATTCATTTCCCTTTTTCCATATTTTCATATACCCGGATTACATCACGGGTTTCTGCCACATCATGTGTCCGGACAACCGATGCACCTTTCTTCAGCAGGAGCATCGTAACCGCGAGGGTTCCTGCAAGGCGATCCTCAGGCACCCGGTTAAGAAAATCCCCGATAAAGGTTTTGCGGGATACTGCAGCCAGGAGCGGGCGATCAAATCTCCTGAAATCTGAGAAATGCCGGGCAGAGACTCCAGTCATCTTCTACAGACCTGAACGGGGTCCATATTCCAATACCAGGATCAAGGATATAATCCTTGATACCCGCCACTTTGCACCGTTCTCCTACGTTAGAAATCGCTTCGAGGGTTGCGTCCAGCCCCACGGCATCTCCCGGACTATTATTGGCGGCCATGAGGAAAGCTGGAAGTCCTGAATCTGCAAGCCTCCGGGCATAGACCGGGGAAGAGAGTCCGGATATATCATTAACGGCATGGATATCATGCTTCAGGCATACCTCGAGCACACCGGGGGTCATCGTATCCACCGAGACCGTGATCCCGCTCCCGTCCAGTTCCCTGAGGGCATCACTGATCCGGGATGCCTCCGCAGCGCCGCTTATTGGCTGGACATTGGGGGCTGTACTACGGGCACCGATATCTATCAGGTCTGCTCCCTGTTCTATCATACTGACTGCCGTTTTATGAACGAAATCAATCGGGATATATGAATTGGCATAGAAGGACTCAGGACTGCAGTTGATCACACCCATCAGCCGGATGGGTGCATCCCCCCCGATGACGAGTTTGTTTACCACACACTGTTGCATGATCTTACGGTTGCCGCCTTTACGGTATTCTCCATGAGGGTCGCGATGGTCATCGGACCCACACCTCCCGGTACCGGGGTAATCGCGGAGGCAATATGCTGCACCTTTTCAAAGTCAACATCCCCGACCAGCTTCCCGTTGAGGCTGTTGATGCCCACATCAATAACACTTGCACCGGGTCTGACCATCTCCCGGGTGATGTAGTGCGCTCTGCCGATTGCCGAGACGAGAATGTCGGCCTGCTGAAGTTCCCCTGTGAGATTTTTTGTCTTACTGTGGCAGATGGTCACGGTTGCGTCTGCATTGGTGAGCAGTGCTGCCATCGGGCGGCCCACATCAATACTTCGCCCCACGACCACTGCCCGGGTTCCTGCAACTTCAATCTTGTATTCCCGAAGGAGTGTCATGATCCCTTTTGGCGTGCAGGGTGCAAACCGGGGCCTGCCGGAAAAGAGCAGTCCGAGGTTGAACGGGTGAAATCCGTCAACATCCTTTTCAGGAGATATTGCAGTGATGACCTGTGCCGTATCAACCTGTTCTGGAAGAGGGAGCTGGATAAGGATACCGTTAATGTCTGCATCGTTATTCAGTTGTGTTACCGTCTGGAGGATATGTTCAGTTGTTACATCTCCGGCGAGCTCCATTCCCACCGATCCGATACCCGTCTTCTCACAGGCGCGATGCTTCATCCTGATGTACATCTGCGAAGCCGGATCGTTGCCGACAATTACCGTCGCCAGCCGGGGGTAAAGCCCGGAATCCTCGATCTCCTCTTTGAGGATCTCCAGCAGCATATCTGCGATCTTTTTTCCGTCAAGGATCGTGGCCATCGGATTGTCCTGGTTTTTCGTTATTCGGGATGCAGGGTGAACCTGCCTGCCATCATGATGACGTTTGTATGCACATCCCTGATAACCGCTTCGTTATGGATATCCTTCAGAATTCTCGCGATCCAGGCACCTATCTGCCGCATTTCCGCTTCCTTCATGCCACGGGAGGTGACTGCAGGAGTACCGATCCGCAGCCCGCTGGTAACGAACGGGCTCTTGGTCTCATTGGGGATCGTGTTTTTATTCACCGTGATGCCGGCTTTACCGAGGGCAACTTCGGCTTCAAGACCCGTAATACTCTGTTCTGTCAGGTCCAGCAGCATAAGGTGGTTGTCCGTGCCTCCAGAGACCAGCCGCAATCCATTGTCGGTCAGTGTCCCGGCAAGTTCTTTGGCATTTTTTACGATCTGTCTGCTGTATTCCTTAAACGATGGTCTGAGCGCCTCTTCAAAGCAAACCGCCTTTGCTGTTATCGTGTTCATGAGCGGACCCCCCTGCATACCCGGAAATACCGCTTTGTCGATCGCCTGTGCATATTCGTTGTTACACATGATCGCACCTCCACGGGGACCGCGGAGTGTCTTATGGGTCGTGGTCGTAGTGAAATTCACGACCCCGACCGAATTCGGGTGAAGGCCGGTTGCGCAGAGTCCTGCAATGTGGGCAATATCTGCCATGCAGTATGCCCCCACGCCATCTGCAATCTCCTGGAATGCTTTAAAATCGATAATCCTCGGATATGCAGATGCACCACAGACAATGATCTGTGGCTTTTCCTTTCGCGCCATCTCTTCAATTATACCGTAATCCAGCATCTCTGTTTTCGGGTCAACCCCGTACTGGGCGACCTGGTAAAATTTACCGGTAAAACTGACGGGTGAACCGTGCGACAAATGCCCGCCCTGGTTGAGTTTCATGCTCAGGATCTTCTCTCCCAGCTTCATGAACGCAAAATACACTGCCATGTTTGCCTGGGTGCCTGAGTGCGGCTGGACGTTTGCATGCTCGGCCCCGAACAATTTCTTTAGACGATCGCGGGCAAGGGTCTCTGCCATATCATGGAACTCACATCCCCCATAATATCTCTTTCCGGGGTAGCCCTCGGCATACTTATTGGTCATGATCGACCCGATTGCCTCAAGCACTGCATGCGACACGAGGTTTTCAGATGCGATGAGCTCCAGTCCGTTCAGCTGGCGGAGGCGCTCCTTCTCGATGATATCTGCTATTTCTGGATCAGTTTTAGACAGATAGGACATATGGAGGAAGGTTCGCTGCAATCAGGTAATACCTTTTCCCGGTACGGGTAAACACGTCCGGCAGTTTTTGCATATTTGCTGATTTTTTCCGGGAAAAGTTATCTTAAATGTTGGAACGGAAAACGTTGGAACGGAAATCCGAAAATCGCATTTTTATAGGCTCTTGCACGGTGAGGTATCTTTTAAAATAAAGCACAAACCTTTTTTCCTTAACCGACGACCACTATTATTATTTATAGAGAACGCCGCACAGTCCAGGAAGTGTAGGCTGGCGCCAACTGATGCAAAGATCAGACATCTTGAGCATGAACGCGACGTAAGGAGAAACTGATACCGATGATGGAAATTTCAGGAACCGGAGCTGCAACTGAAGAGCGTATTGTAGCGATTGAAAAGAAGATGAGGGATATGGAAGCGCTGGTCAAGGGACTTACTCAGGAGCTGCTTGACCTCAAGTCCGTTGCGATGAAAATGTCAAAACAGACTGAAGAGCGTAGCAGGGCTGAGCTTAAACGGGTCCAGTCCGGGTACGGGTGCACAACCACAACCCGCCACGCCGGGTGGGGTTTCCGGACCTTCAAGTACGGTGGTCATGCGAAAGGGTCCAAAACAGTCCGATGCTCCTGCGGTGCCCCCGGAACCGGCAATGGACATGATCATGCAATCAGACGGGACCATGAAACTGGAACCCCGCAGGGGAGATAAAAATTATATTGTTGCATCGGCAGGTTACGGGCGTAATAAGAAGGGAACATCCGTCAAAGGTAAACAAAGCGATCTTATCTACGCCGCAGAAGAGGACAAAAAGGATCCTGCAAAGAAGTAAGGAGCCGGATCTTTGCACATCACAGAACTGGAGATTGATAATTTCAAGTCTTTTTCGAAGAAGACAAAAATTCCCTTTTTAGAAGGTTTTACCGTCATATCAGGGCCCAATGGTTCGGGCAAAAGCAATATAATTGATTCTATTCTTTTCGTGCTAGCTCTGTCGAGTTCCCGTAATCTGCGGGCCGAGAAACTTACCGATCTCATCAACCTCAATTCCGGTAGAAATACAGCTGAGGTTGCCCTCGAATTTTCTGATGGGACGAAGATCCGGAGAAGAATAAAACGAACCGGCAACGGGTATTACAGTTATAATTACCTGAATGAACGGCTCTGCAAGCAGGGCGATATTGTCGATCATCTCTCGAGACATGGGATAAAACCTCATGGCTATAATGTTGTGATGCAGGGTGATGTAACCCGCATTATGGAGATGAGCGACTTTGAGCGGCGCAAGATCATCGATGAGATCGCCGGGGTTTCGGAATTTGACATAAAAAAACAGCAGTCTCTCTCGGAGCTGGATATTGTACGGGAACGGATCGAGCGGGAAGAACTTCTCCTGATCGAGCTGACCAGAAGGGTACATGAGCTCAAACGTGAGCGGGAGCATGCTCTCGAATACCAGAAATGGCAGAAGGACCTGGCATACTTCCAGAACTGTCGTGCTGCCGCCCAGCTCCACGAACGGGAGAAGGAGCTGACCTCACTTCAGCGATCGAGCGAGGAACATATGATCCAGCTCACCCGTATCGCTGCAGACCGGAGTCTTGAAGAGAATGAGCTCTCCTACCTGAAGGCGGACCTGTCAGACATCGATGACCTGATTAACAAAAAAAGCGGGTCTGACTATCTCAAGCTCATCGCGGAACTCGAAGAAGCAAAAGGCGGGATCAAACTTGCCGAACAGACGATCGTACGTCTTCGCAAAGACAAGGAGGTCAATCTTGAGGCGATTAACCGCGTATACATGGATACTAAACGTGCCGAAGCCCGTGTCGTCGAGTGTTCCGATCAGATACGAACCCTGTCTATTGACCGCACAAACATTGCGATGGAAGTTGCAGGAACCAAAGCCCAGCTTGAAAAGCTCGAGATCGAGATCCGGCAGCATGGAGAGGATACCGAAGGTTCCCGGGAACAACTGTTTGCCCTCCTCAAGGCTCTTGAGGAGGAGAAGGGGCGTCGATCGGAGATCCTTCACCAGCAGGATATGCTGATCGAGAAGAGCAGGATGCGCACTTCTGAACTTGAACGCCTTACCTTGCTCCTCAGCCAGCTCGACGAAGAGTTTGCTGCCAAGCAGGCACAGCTCTCAGAGAGTGAACAGAGTTCATCCGATCTCATACGGGAAAAAAAAGATCTCGATCGGACACTCTCGGAGCTGGAGGGTTCGATGTTTGCCCAGCGGTCCTCCCTCGAACGCCTTCGGACTGAGATCCGGGAAAACGAGCAGGATGTGTTCCGTCTCGAGGCAGCACAGCAGGCACGGGGGGAATCCGGGGGAAGGGCACTTGAGGCGGTTATGGCCATGGACCATGTGCACGGGACGATTGCGGATCTCGGGAAGGCACCTGCCGAGTACGCGATTGCCCTCAACATTGCTGCAGGGAACAAACTCCAGTATGTCGTATGCGATGATGACCAGGTGGCATCTGATGCAATCCGGCACTTAAAGGAAGAACGTCTTGGACGTGTTACATTCCTCCCGCTTAATAAATTAAAACCCCCGGCTCTCCCTCCCCTGAAAGAACCGGGTGTTATTGATTATGCCGTGAATCTTGTCGAGTACGATCCACGGTATGATCGTGCATTTGCGGTTGCGCTCGGGGCGACTGTCGTTGTCGATACCCTTGAACGGGCACGTAAACTGATAGGTAAGTACCGCATGGTAACCCTTGAAGGGGAACTATTGGATAGATCAGGAGCGATGACAGGCGGTTCGACGAAGAAACCGTCCGTCCGGGGTTTCGGTGCAGCAGTCGATGACGATATTATCAGAATCCGGGCACATCTTGGAGAACTTCAGGCTGAAGCAGCAACACTTGAAGCGGGGATTAAAAGGATAACCGCTGAAGTAGATGCCCAGCGGACAACACGGAACGAGATCGACCAGAAGATCGCACGTTTTGGTATTTTCACCGAGGAATTTTCCCGCCGTTTCGAGGCGATCTCGGTTGAGAAGCACACCATCGATGTGGCTGTTACCCGGCAGCAGGAAGAGACCCGGAACGGTTCTGCCGAACTGACGGCCCTTGAAACACGTCTCGACAAAACCACCGAAACGATCAACGAAATAAATACCAGGATTGAAGAGATCAAGAAACGGCTTGACGATACAAATATCCCGACACTCACCGGGGATATAGATAAGAAGAGAAAGGAGATCGAAGAGGCGGAGCGCCGCCTTCGAAACAAGGAAGGTGACATCAACGATGCCCAGCGGGAGCGGCAGCACTTCAATGCCCGTCTCGTGGAGCTGGCAGATGACCGCAAACGGCAGGACGAAGGCAACCAGCAGATTGATGCCGAGATCGTACGATCCAACGAACAGATCTCAGTCCATAAATCACAGATTGTGGCGCTTGAGGAACGGCAGAAGGAATTTTCCGGTGTTCTTGACGAATTACGCACCAAACGAGCAGAAGCCTCACAACATATCCAGGAATCCGAGCTGAAGATTATGAAGTTCGATGCCGAACGAGAGCGGATAACGGTACTGGCGGGTGCGATTAAGGAGCGCGCCCGGACTCTCGGGAGTGAAGTGGATATGCTGAGACAGCAAGTGGGGGATATGGATACCAACCTGTCACTTTCCGAGATCGAAGGGAAGATCGCGGAGGCAGACGGGTCTCTGCGGAAGATCGGGGCAGTGAATATGCTCGCGATCGAAGAGTACGAGAAGGTGCAGAGGCAGGTCGAGGAGCGAACGGAGAGAAAAGATACCCTGTCCCGTGAACGGGCGACCCTTATCGAGCGGATTGAAAAATTTGAGCAGATGAAGTTCGAAGCGTTCACCACGGCTTTCCGGGCAATTGATGCCAATTTCCGGGAGATATTTGCCCGGCTCACGAGCGGGAGTGGGCATCTCATCCTGGAAAACGAGGAAGATCCGTTCACGGGAGGCATGACATTTGCCGTGCAACCCCGTGACAAGAAAGTGCATCTGCTGTCTTCACTGTCGGGCGGTGAAAAATCACTTACAACGCTCGCGTTCATTTTCTCCATCCAGAGATACATCCCTGCCCCCTTTTACGCGTTCGATGAAGTGGACATGTCCCTCGACGGATCTAATGTCGAGCGTATCTCTTCTATGATAACGGAACTTTCCCCCCATTCCCAGTTTGTGATCGTCTCCCTGCGTAAACCCATGATTGATGCCGCAGAACGGATCATGGGTGTCACCCTGCGGCCTGATAAGAGCACTCTCGTCACCGGAGTAAAGGCACATGGCTGATCCTGCAGGAAATGAACCCGGACAAAATTCTCCCGGGATCCTTCAGCAATCGGATGGATCAGGTTCAGGTGACGATCTGGGTAAAAAAGAGCTTGTCGGATCGTCAGAAGAATATCCGGTGTCTGAAGTGACCGAACCCGCAGATCCTGCCGACCAGGAAGTCGTTGAAGACCCGGTTGAGATCCTTGTCGGCCTTGCAGAACGCGGTGAGATCGATCCATGGAATATTGACATTATAGAAGTAACTGACCGGTTCCTGACCGAACTGGAACGGCGGCGGCAACTCAACCTTCAGGTGTCGGGGAGGACGCTCTTTTATGCAGCCACACTTCTGAGGATGAAGTCAGAGCATCTCTTTCTCCAGTCAGATCCCGAAGAGGCAGGCCCGGATGAGGATGATGAACCGTTCGGTGAAAACTTTGACCTGGCACTTGATTCTGAGATTGATTATCAGGACATGCTCGGACCCATCGAGCGGCTGGAACACGAGATACAACGACGGCTGAACCGGAAGAATCTGCGAAAGAGCCCGGTCACGCTCTTTGAATTGATCATCGAACTCAAAAACATCGAAAAAGAGGAGCGCCGGCGTCGCCGTTTGTCAGACGCCGGGGATGATCTCATCTATGCCGAGGATGTCGTGGGGATCGCGCATGATGAAGGCTACCAGGAATCGGCCATGATCCGGCTGGAGGAATATCTCGAAGGGATAGAGATTGATGGCGAAATGACTCTTGCAGAGTTGTGCAAACAACTGGAGTGGGGGATTCCGGAAGTCTATATTCCTCTCCTCTTTCTTGCCCTTGATGGGCGGTGCTCACTCAGGCAGGAAGAATTTTTCGGCGATATTTTTGTGCAGATTTGCCGGGCGAGTTGACAAGAATTTTCAAGCACCTTCGGAATCAGCGGTTCTTCCTGCTCATCATCCATCTGGCTGCTCCGGGTAATTGCCGGTGAGTTTTGCCTTCCAATTGATACTCATTGCGTCATGTTCCGCTCTGATCTATTCCGGATACCGAATGGGGCCAGAAATGAGAGTATCCCAAAATAATATGTGTACATTTTTCGTGAATTAGTGCCGGAATGCCTTTCGAAACGGGGGAGATCCGGGAGTAGTTCCCGATGATGTATTTCCGACCTCTTGAATCGGTTGAATTAAAAAAAAGTGCTCCTCCGGAATTAATTACTTGCTTCAGGTCTTTCGTTCTGACTCAAATGTGTACGTCCCGAAAATATTGAAATCAATTAAAGTGAAGTTCCAGTCCGTGCAGAGAAATATTTGGAATCTTTGAAAAAATTACGATCCGGGAGATGATCAAAAATTTACTTAATATTTCATGGCTCGCGCGATCGCGGCATGAAACTATTTTCCAAAAATCCAGAATTGCATTTCACGCCGGTAAAAGCGAATCAGGAAAAACGCGCTCTCATACTATCGGGAACCCGTAACACAGTTCTGACACGAAATTCCGGCTCCACAACTGGCTGGGTCCGCAATCTAAATGCGGGAAAAATTATCGCTGATTGGGAAATAGTGAGGCAATCAGAAATTATTTTTTTATGAATATTTTTTGAATCGATAGATCAAGGACGAAAAGGGGAGCTGGCTTCATGGGTAATGTTTAAATGTTCAAATGTTTAATTATGTGATCCACAAGATCTGATGACGAACCGACGAAACCACCATGATGTGGTGTTGGTTCCGAAATAAAAAAGTGTGTCGGTAACAAGGTATAAATAATCCTGTAACCTACACTATAGGCCTGTGTTTAATTAAAGCAAACACGACGATAATAATCATTCCAATTATTTTTGATGGAGATCCAACGATATCCGGCATGACCGGAGTTGGTTCTGACGTTGATACTGGCAATGCGGAAATTTGTTTAGTAACCGCTAATTCCTTAAAACAGTTCAGTAACTAAAGTGTGCGTACATTTACAAATAAAATTCTGGTTGATCCTGCCAGAGGCCACTGCTATCGGAGTTCGATTAAGCCATGCGAGTCGAGAGGTGCAAGACCTCGGCATACTGCTCAGTAACACGTGGACAACCTACCCTATGGAGGGGGATAACCCCGGGAAACTGGGGATAATACCCCATAGACTATGAATGCTGGAATGCTTTGTAGTTGAAAGGTCCGCCGCCATAGGATGGGTCTGCGGCCGATTAGGTTGTTGTTGGGGTAACGGCCCAACAAGCCTGTAATCGGTACGGGTTGTGGGAGCAAGAGCCCGGAGATGGATTCTGAGACACGAATCCAGGCCCTACGGGGCGCAGCAGGCGCGAAAACTTTACAATGCGGGAAACCGTGATAAGGGAACTCCGAGTGCCCGTAAAATCGGGCTGTCCATCTGTTTAAATAACAGGTGAAGAAAGGGCCGGGCAAGACCGGTGCCAGCCGCCGCGGTAATACCGGCGGCTCGAGTGGTGGCCACTATTACTGGGCTTAAAGCGTTCGTAGCTGGTCTGTTAAGTCTCTGGGGAAATCTACTGGCTTAACCAATAGGCGTTTCAGGGATACTGGCAGACTAGGGACCGGGAGAGGTGAGGGGTACTCCAGGGGTAGGAGTGAAATCCTGTAATCCTTGGGGGACCACCTGTGGCGAAGGCGCCTCACCAGAACGGCTCCGACAGTGAGGGACGAAAGCTGGGGGAGCAAACCGGATTAGATACCCGGGTAGTCCCAGCCGTAAACGATGCGCGTTAGGTGTATCGGTGACCACGAGTCACCGAGGTGCCGAAGAGAAATCGTGAAACGTGCCGCCTGGGAAGTACGGTCGCAAGGCTGAAACTTAAAGGAATTGGCGGGGGAGCACCACAACAGGTGGAGCCTGCGGTTTAATCGGACTCAACGCCGGAAATCTCACCGGATAAGACAGCTGTATGATAGTCGGGCTGAAGACTCTACTTGACTAGCTGAGAGGAGGTGCATGGCCGTCGTCAGTTCGTACTGTGAAGCATCCTGTTAAGTCAGGCAACGAGCGAGACCCACGCCAACAGTTGCCAGCTCGTCCTCCGGGATGGTGGGGACACTGTTGGGACCGCCTCTGCTAAAGAGGAGGAAGGAATGGGCAACGGTAGGTCAGCATGCCCCGAATTATCCGGGCTACACGCGGGCTACAATGGGTGGGACAATGGGTATCGACACCGAAAGGTGAAGGCAATCTCCTAAACCCATCCTTAGTTCGGATTGTGGGCTGCAACTCGCCCACATGAAGCTGGAATCTGTAGTAATCGTGTCTCAACATGGCACGGTGAATATGTCCCTGCTCCTTGCACACACCGCCCGTCAAACCACCCGAGTGAGGTCTTGATGAGGCCGTCGTTTTTGCGGCGGTCGAATCTAGGTTTTGCAAGGGGGGTTAAGTCGTAACAAGGTAGCCGTAGGGGAATCTGCGGCTGGATCACCTCCTAACGAAATTGATTTTAGGGTATTGCGGTTGCTAGACAAACTGAAAAATTGCCGGTGTCGACATACAAAAAGAGGCTCCATCACCTTAAAGGGGTGGAGGAGAGAAGGTTCGAATCCTTCGGAGCCATTTTAGATGCACCTCGGGATGTGAATCACGAGGGAAGGGCTGAGAGTCAAACCAATGACTTTTCGAGGCCGTGTAAAGGTTTGCACACAGGACGTTAAATGGGTTTAGCGGAGCATTAGTATAAACCTACCATTGGATGGCTCGGTTCAAGTGCCGATGAAGGGCGTGCCAAGCTGCGATAAGCTCCGGGTAGACGCAAGGAATCTATGATCCGGAGATACCCTAATGGGACATCCCAACGCTTCGGCGTTTATCCGTAAGGATAGGGAACGCCCCGAATTGAAACATCTCAGTAGGGGCAGGAGAAGAAATCAACCGAGATGTCGTTAGTAGAGGCGATCGAACACGACAGAGCTCAAACCGAATCCCGCAAGGGAGATGTGGTGTAATAAGCCCACCGTACGAACCTGGATGTGAAGCGGAAGTTGCCTGGAACGGCACACCATAGAGGGTGATAGTCCCGTACGCATAAACAGACAGGTTCAGGTGGAGTCTTGAGTAACGCGGGTTGGAATTCTCGCGTGAATTCGGGGGTCATCAACCTCCAAAGCTAAATACAACTTGAAACCGATAGCGAAGTAGTAGCGTGAGCGAAAGCTGAAAAGTAACCCTGAAAAGGTGGTTAAAAGCGCCTGAAATTGGTAGGTGATCGCGAGTTGCGGCATGAAAGGATCTTGCATGTGAAGGAACCCGTCGCGAGGCGGTAGTACGGGCATGCCTGCCAGTGTCGCAACGTACGTTTTGAAGAACGGGCCAGAGAGTTTATTCTATTGGCGAAGGTTAACCCAAAAGGGAAGCCACAGGGAAACCAACAAGTCCGTAGCAGCAATGCCTGGGACGACGTATTAAAAGTGCGTGGAGTCAGTAGGATAAGACCCGAAGCCGGGTGATCTATGCGTGGGCAGGTTGAAGCGTGACGAAAGTTGCGTGGAGGACCGCAAGCGGTATTGATATGCAAATCATTCGTGTGACCTGCGTATAGGAGTGAAAGATTAATCGAACCCGGCATCAGCTGGTTCCTCCCTAAACATGTCGCAGCATGACCTAACCGGAGATCGTTGGTGAGGTAGAGCACTGATTGGGGGAGCTGGGCGGGAAACTGCTCACCCCCCTGTCAAACTCCAAACTCCCCAACATCCTAGATGGTTGGAAGTCCGCATTACGGGGTAAGCTTGTAATGCGTAAGGGAAACAACCCAGACCGTGGTTAATGTCCCTCAATGTAGGCTAAGTGTAAACACTGAAATTGGTCCTAGGTCAAAGACAACTGGAAGGTGAGCTCAGAAGCAGCTATCCTTTAAAAAGTGCGTAACAGCTTACCAGTCAAGATTTAGGGCGGTGAAAATGGACGGGGCTAAAGCCTACTACAGAGACCACGGAGCACCGAAAGGTGATCTGGTAGGGAGGCGCTCTGCGTGGGTAGAAGCTGGGGCGTGAGTTCCAGTGGACCGCGTAGTGTTGAGAATTCTGGCACTAGTAGAAGCATAGATGGGTGAGAATCCCATCCGCCGCAGGGGCTAGGTTTCCTCGGCAATGTTCGTCAGCCGAGGGTTAGTCGGTCCTAAGGTGCACCGTAACTCGAGTGTACCGAAAGGGAAACAGGTTAATATTCCTGTACCATGTGATTTTTAGCGTAAGCCCTGACGCTTTGGGGTATGCCCGGCGGGACTGTCGTCCCGTCCAAGCGTATAATCCCGTGGAGTACCGTAATGGTGAGAAGCGGAAGAAAGCGTGATGGGGAAACCAGGCAAATTCCCGGAGCCCATGAAAAGGGAATCACATGTCCGTACCGAGAACCGACACAGGTGCCCCTCGCTGAAGAGGTGTAGGCGTGTCGGATTTAATCGTAGTTAAGGGAACTCGGCAAATTGGCCCCGTAACTTTGGGATAAGGGGTGCCTGCCTGGAGATCAGGCAGGTCGCAGTGACCGGGTCGCACTAACTGTCTAATAACAACATAGGTGACTGCAACTCCGAAAGGACTAGTATAGTCACTGATTCCTGCCCAGTGCGAGTATCTGAACACCGGGTTCAACCGGACGAAGGACTCGTAAACGGCGGGGGTAACTATGACCCTCTTAAGGTAGCGTAGTACCTTGTCGCTTAATTGGCGACTTGCATGAATGGATTAATGAGTGCGATACTGTCCCTAACACGAATCCGTTGAACTTTTTGTCCTAGTGCAGAGACTAGGGACTCCTGATGGGAAGTGAAGACCCCGTGGAGACTTTACTGCAGCCTGTCGCTGAATTACGATAATCCTTGCGCAGGGTAGATGGGAGGCGTTATATCCGTTTCTTTCGGGGAACGGGGAGCCAACGATGAGACACCATCCTAGTTTTGTTGTAGTTCTCACTCTTACGAGGACAACGGTAGGTAGGCAGTTTGGGTGGGGCGCCACACCCTCGAAAAAATATCAAGGGTGCCCCAAGGTCAACTCATGTGAGTCAGAAACTCACAGAAGAGTGTCAAGAGCATAAGTTGGCCTGACGCGATCATGCAAAGCAAATGATCGCGAGAGGAAACTCGGGTCTAACGAACCAATATAGCCTTTTGGTGAGGCTTATTGACTACAGAAAAGCTACCCCGGGGATAACAGAGTCGTCGCCGGCAAGAGCACATATCGACCCGGCGGCTTGCTACCTCGATGTCGGTTCTTTCCATCCTGGCCGTGCAGCAGCGGCCAAGGGTGAGGTTGTTCGCCTATTAAAGGGGATCGTGGAGCTGGGTTTAGACCGTCGTGAGACAGGTCGGTTACTATCTATCAGGAGTGTAAGGAGTCTGAGGGTAAGAATGAAATAGTACGAGAGGAACTTTCATTCGGCGCCTCTGGTCGATCGGTTGTCTGACAAGGCAGTGCCGAGCAGCTACGCGCCAAGGGATAAAAGCTGAAAGCATCTAAGCTTGAAACCCGGCCTAAAAAGAGACTCCGTTGAGGACACGAGTAAAAGACTCGTTTGATAGGCTTGGGATGTACGCACGAAGGCAACGACGTGTTCAGTCCGCAAGTACTAACGTCCAAACGCTAGTGCTCACCACGTTAAACCCAGACGAAATTCTGTGTGCAAACCTTATATCTTATCCAGACATAGTGGATAGGGTATCATAATACACGGTTGCCAAGGTGGCGGAGCGGCCACGCGGTTGACTGCAGATCAACTACACTCCAGTTCAAATCTGGACCTTGGCTTTCGGAGAAGTTCTTTATGGGCTTCGACGATAAGAAGATCTTTTATGGATCTTCGATTGATTGATCTATCGAAAAAAGTGGTGATAGCGGCCATAGCAGTTGGGACACACCTGGTCTCATTCCGAACCCAGAAGTTAAGCCAACTCACGTAGTATGTTGTACTGAGGTACGCGAGTCCTCGGGAACCGTACCAAGCTGCTATCACCTTCCTTCATTATGGGATACTGTTTTAAGGAAATTTATTTGAAGAGCGGAAGCGACAAATTTATGTTATTCTATCGGATGGGCGATAGCACGAGGTTCATGACCCGGATGGCATGTTTTCCCCTATGTGTGTACCGGACGTTTATTATGCGTTAATAAAAAATCCGGTGAATTCCGATATAACATAAAAATCAAATTTATTTTTTTTATATATATTATTAAATTATTAACAAATGATTAAATATATCTGAACATTCATTCACTCCTAAGGTTTATGAAATGATCCCGATACTTCTGGCATCTGGCGTTATTCTGTATGGAATAATTCAGCTGATTGCCGCATTCATTGCAGTATTACTTGCGGTTAAATGGAATAAATTCGAGTTTCTGCCCGGGGCTCTCATTTCTCCTCATTTATTGCATTATTGAATTAATTGATTTGTTTTTTTTAACAATTGTGAATACCTTTTTTGTCGATGTTGCCCAGTTCGGGGTTATCCTGCTTGCCATTATCTTCTTTATTGTCGGGATGCATCCAACGTATTCTCCTAAGCTCGTATCAGTCATGAGAGAGGGAAATGCGGAAGACGAACACCCCCGTGATGAATCTGCTATTTCAATTTTAAAAAAATTCTGATCATTTCATCTCTGACGGCGCAGTTAAATCTGCAAAAACCAATTGATTTTGAGAGCATGGAGTGCCAGTGACATTTTTGATTGGAAGTTTTATGATGATACCACGGATAATTTCGTATTTTCAAATTGAGGAGTCTTCGAGAGATATCCCCGTTTTATTCAGAATACGTAAAATTTATATGTTTGATTTAGAATCAACGTTTTATGGTTCAGCCAATCATTCTCATCACCGGTTCTACTGATGGCATCGGAAAAGCAACAGCACGGGATTTGATATCCCGTGGTGCTGAAGTGATAGTCCATGGAAGGAATAAACAGAAAGGGAACAGGGTGCGTAAGGAGCTGGCAGAAATAACCGGGGGCACTATGCCGGACCTTCTGGAAGCAGATCTCTCCAGACGGGATCAAATACAACGGATGGCAGAGGATATTACTTCACGCTATTCTCATCTTGATGTCCTGATCAACAATGCAGGAACCTATGAAAAAGAGAGACACCTTACGCCAGACAGGGTGGAAAAGACCTTTGCCGTCAACTATCTTGCCCCGTTCCTACTTACCCGTCTGCTCCTCCCCATCCTCAAAAGAAATACGCCCTCCCGTATTGTAACGGTAGCATCCAGTGCCCATAAAGACGTGGATCGTGTCATCTGGGACAACATTCCGGCACAGGATCACTTTGACCCATGGGGCGCGTATGCCCTGTCGAAATTTGCCGATATTACATTTACTTATACGCTTGCCCGGGCGATTGAGGGTACCGGCGTCACCGCAAACTGCCTTCATCCGGGGGTAACGGACACAAAACTTCTCAGGTCAGCATTTCCCGGTTATCCTGCAATCTCACCGGAGGAAGGAGCCCGTACATCGGTTTACCTGGCAACCTCGCCGGACGTGACCGGAACATCGGGAAGATATTTTGACAACCGGAAACAGGTCCGTTCTTCTGCGCTCACCTATAACCGAGAAGTTCAGGACCGGCTCTGGAAGATCGCTGAAAATCTCACGGGCTAGCCCTCTTCCGGATGTCACCCTCTTGTCTCTCTGAGTATCAGCGGGCGTCGAGAGAGAGATAGTTCATTCCGGGAAACGGATTTTGTAAAAAAAAAATTAAGAAGTTACTGAACCTTGATCTCTTTTTTCCGGCCCAGAGTCCGTGGAGGTTGCAGGTACTCAAGGACGTGGATAACCCCGCCCTTGAGCAATTTCATCTTCAGGATAACTTCCGGTTGGGCTGTAACGGGTGTGAATGACACCTTTGCCAGAACTACCGGATTAAATGCCCGTCCCTCCTCCTCAAGCGTTACCATGATCCACCGTATCGAGTGTTCGACCGTGTTCGGGTGCGGTCCTACCGTCACTTTCACGTCGAAGGCTTCGTCTGGTTTAACTTTTGCCGGTGCATCGATCTTTGGTGTATGACTTTCCCGTTTGCCGAGAGCTTCCCCGGCAGCGGCATCATAGGTATAAATCATGTTTCCGAATACATGTTCAGCCATAGTATATCATCTCCTAAAAATTTCATCAGGATCCTTAGATCGTGTTTACTATATTCTCCCGGATTGCCTGTCCAGACTCCCGGGGAGAATATCACGCATAATTGTGCGCATTGTTAGGATCATTCAATTCATATATAATAATTCGGACAGAGGCAAAAGGTATAAACAACCAACGACCCTTATCTCCATAAATATGGCTCATTTCATTGACTGAATGTATCTAAGGGATTTCATTTTTTCTCAGCAATCCGGCGGCCGGAAATGGTGACCGGGGTATCTCATGGGGAATCATGCAGCCAGCTCATGGGCAACTCAAATCACACGTGACCAGTGCATCCTGTTATGGTGAGGATCAGGAACGCAGTTCTGAAAAAAAAATAAAAAATGTCAGAAGAGGTTCCTTTTATCCCCAGCCATTGAGTTCTGTAGTAACAAGCCCATCTGATGTACTCATCTGGTACTTTACAAAACCCGGGACACCGGGCGCAGTCCAGTAATACATCGTCTGTCCACTTGAAGTGAGCGAATATTTTGATGCTGTGGGGTATGTTCCTGCCGGAACTGATACCGGTTCGATACCGACAAAGGTATACTTGACATCGGACGCGACTGTATTGGGATTATTCTGGGTCTGGCCGCCGGTTGATCCGCATGACATCTCACTTGGCATTCCCTGAGGCTGTGTTCCTTCAAATCTCATCGTGCAGGTGCCCTTGACACGGTCGAATTTCATATATACCGTCATTCCGGATACCGTTGACTTGTACTCAATCCAGTTGTACGAAGCTGTACTCCCAAAGAGACTTGCTCCGTTTACAACTGACCCCGCTGCCGGGGCTGTGGTCATGGTGACTCCACCGGCAGGTGACGGGCTTGCAGGTGCAGGCGATGCACTTATTGTCGGAACTCCGGTCGCGGGTGCAGCCGGACTTGTACTAGAACATCCTGCAACAGCCACGGCTATTACAACAAATATAATTGCGGTGATACTGATAGGTGAAATTTTCATTTTTTCCCTCCGGGTATGGTGGAATCCCGGCAACTTCCATTTGAGAGGAAAATCATGTCGGGATCAAAAGGGTAATCTATAAAAGATTGTATTAAAGAATTCCGAAAATATCTCATGAAGAAAATTTTTCTTCCCGAATCAAATCACCATGATTCTGTATATTTAATCAAAAGGAATCTGACACAATCCGATGAGAAACCCGGAACTGCAGCATTTGAATCGACCATCATGAAATTAACCTGAGATCCGCGAAAATCTGCCTTCACCTGATACCCTCATTTTATCTTCCCCTATCGCCATAACCAAAGAATAATGATCCAGGACCAGCCCCCAGACCTTCTTGCCCTCCTCAAATCAAACGCACCTGATCCTGGGAAGTCCATCTCGGTGGTGCGCCAGAATTTCTCTGCGTTTATTGAGGAGATGAGAGGAGAGGAATATGAACCTCCGGCGATTGAGCCTGTGGAAATCAGCCGGAGCCTGAGGGGCTACTGGATCGGCGGATCGGCCGAAAATACAGAGAAGATCGTCCTTTTTTTCCATGGCGGGAATTTTAATCTCGGATCGACACAGGATCACCTTGAACTCTGTTCCCGGATTGCGGTGGCTGCGCAGACACGGGTCTTCTCGGTCGATTACCGGCTGGCTCCCGAACATGTCTTTCCGGCTCCTGTCGAGGATGCCGTAACCGCGTATAAGTATCTCCTCTCCCGTGGCTGGCAGTCTCACCGGATAATCCCTGCAGGCATATCGGCCGGGGGAACACTCGTGCTTGATCTATTGTTATCCGTACGTGACCAGGGTCTGCCTCTCCCCTCTGCAGGGGTTTGCATGTCGCCTTTCGTAAACATGCTTTTTGAAGGAGAGTCGGTGACAAAGAATATTGATAAGGACTGGCTCACCCCGGAAATACTCGAGGGAATCCGGACGGTCTACCTTGCCGGGCATGATCCCATGGATCCTCTGGCGTCTCCCGTTTACGCACGCCTTCGCGGGCTTCCCCGGCTCTATATTCAGGCAGGGATACACGAACTGTTGCTGTCAGATATTGCCTCTTTTGTGGACAAGGCACGCTGGGCAGGAGTCCCTGTCCAGTTCGAGATCTGGGAGGGAATGTTCCACTGCTGGCAGGTATTTTCCCGGTGGCTGCCCGAAGGAGAACGTGCGATAGACCTTGCAGGGACATTTATCCATGATGCCATAGCCCGTTGAACGTGGCGTTATCTTTTTGGGTTTCCTGATAAAAAATTTCTCCAGATCGGTATATCTCCAGCTTGTCACCATTCGCCGGGGATCCCTGCAGAAGGTTAAAAACCTTCATCACATTCCGCATCCCACTTCGATCCTATGTTTGAAAGTATTGGCAGGAGTATCGAGCTGGTGAAGACGAGCTGGAATATTCTGATGGAAGATAAGAAACTCCTCGTATTCCCTGTACTATCCGGTCTGGTAACGATGATAGTCATACTGACCTTTGCACTCCCTTTTATGTTTGCCGGGATCATTTTGGGCCTGGCAACTCCCGGTACCGGCCTTTTCCTTGTGATCCTGTTTGCGTTTTATGCGGTCAGCTATTTTGTGGTGATCTTCTTTAATACGGCACTGATAAGCTGCGTGAATGCACGCCTGAACGGCGTGGAGATGACGGTCAGAGAAGGCCTCGCCAGCGCTTTGCGGCACCTTCCCTCAATTGTTGCATGGGCACTTATCTCCGCTACGGTAGGAATTATCCTGCACCTCATAGAGCAGCGAGCCGGTATTCTCGGGCGGATAGCTACTGCCATCATCGGGGGCGTCTGGAGCCTGGTAACCTTCTTTGTTGTTCCCGTCCTCGTCCTCGAGGATAAGGGAGTGCTGGACTCGGTAAAAGAGTCAGTATCCCTTATAAAAAGGACCTGGGGTGAGAGCATTGTGGGTTCGGGGTCGATCATGCTCATATTCGTCGCGATCGGGTTCGTTGCATTCCTTGGCCTGCTTGGAACACTGGCTCTCGGAAATATGATGATCTTTGGTATTGCCTTAGGTCTTTTCCTCATCCTCGTTGTCGTTCTTGCTGTCGTTGCCGCAGCAATGCAGGGGATCTTTGTTACTGCTCTCTATACCTATGCACGGACGGGGACGGTTCCATCAGGATTCAGCCGGGATCTTATCGAACATGCATTTGTCCCAAAACAGGCCGGGCCGGGAAATATCTGAATCTCTCTATTTTTCATCCATAGTAATGCAAAACTCCTGGTAGTCCCCCCCGGCAAATTTCACCTGGTGTTCCGTGGTTGGGATCAGGTTAACAATTTGGATTGATCCTGTCATCCGAAAAAAAGGCTGAGCGCCGAAGACGATATGTGCAGGCATTTTTTTGAGAATAATCCAATACCTTTACTGTTCCTGAATTCCAAATCATTAATATGGAGAAAAACACAGGATGGGAAGCGCTTCCGGGGGGAACCACCGAGGAAAAGCTACGATCTCTGGGTGCAATGAAAGGAAGCATGCTCGATATCCGATTGCTGGACGAGATCAGCCGGAGGTATGACGTCGAAGTCTACTTATTTTTCGAAGAAAACCTCGCTCATAGCCGGACACTGGAATCCGTGCTGGAAGAATATGACCCTGTACCGGAATACGGACGCCCCTACGTCACGATCGGAAGTTTCCTCAGGTTCACAAGGGAGAACGACCCGTCGTTCGAACAGACCCTGCGGGAGTTTCCTCTTGTAATTGAGATCGTGAATACCGGCGAGATGGAATCGCCCATGTATGGGACAACGGTTCGTTTCATAACCGGGATGATGCCGTTCCTTGATGAGCTGGATGTTGATGCTGAACCAACCCGATGACAAGACATATCCCCCGTCCTTTGCTCCCCATTCTTTAGTCGGATGAAAGAATAGGTGCGGCCTGCCATCTTCGAGGGACAGAATCGGAGTGGAAATTATCCCGAAAGCAGGCTCACTGGCAGGGCGCGGGCCGGTATTTAAGTCTGGTAGGGTGCCACCACGGACAGGCGTATTATCCGTACCTTTTCGCGGGTTTCCGATACGCGAAAAGCAGGGCTTTCCGGACTCCTTCAGAGAAAAACGACAGATCTGACACATCAACTCCTCCTGTGTAAAATAACCGGAACTCAACCATGGCAAAAAGATCCAGGACCTATATCTGGCAGTTCGTCATCGGACTTGGTTTACTTTCGGGGATCTGGACCGCGATCGGCATCGATCCCGAATCGATGATCCTGAACGTCCTTGGAGATATGGTCGGGAGCGTGTACGCTGATCTGGGGGTTCGATCTCTTCTCCTTCTCATCCCTTCTATTCTTCTTGTCGTGTCCATTATCAGTGCTTACCGTCAGGGAAGAGTCCTGGGGCTAATCTCGGTCGTCGTAGCATATACTGCCGGACTGGTCATCCTTGTCTCGGCCATGACATCACTGGTCCTCCTGGGTATCGCCATAATCGTCGGGTATCTTGCGACCAACCGGCGTTTGAGAAAAAAATTGACGGGCACCTGACCTTCACCTTATAAATTCAAGAAAGATCAACCGGTAAGAGCATGAGCATGTTTCCTAAAAAAAATCTTTTTTTGGTCTTTGATTCCTTCCTCCCCAGTAAGTATCTCCTCAAATTCAGGAAATTAATTTTTTTCGAGCCTTTCCTTGGAAACGACATCGCAAACCGGGGCAGACTTTCCCATTATGGAAATTCGGAGCGCAAGGAATTTGCAAAATCGTTGAAAAAAATCCGTTCTGAAACGGAACTTCTCCTTGAAGACATTGAGGCCTACAATATTTACATGGCTGTACGGCAGACCCAAAAGGTGCCGGGGGATATTGCGGAAGTGGGTGTGTACAAGGGTGGATCTGCAAAGATCATCTGCTCGGCAAAGGGGGAAAAACACCTTCATCTCTTCGATACGTTCGAGGGTCTGCCGAAAGTGGAAGATATTGATATGGTCTGGCCTTTTTACGAAGGTAAGTTTGCCGCTTCGTGCGATGGGGTGAAGGAATACCTGAAGAACGATCATAACGTGTTTTTCTATAAGGGAATCTTTCCGGTTACCTCAGGCCCCGTGAAGGAAAAAACGTTTTCCATGGTAAATCTTGACGTCGATACCTATGAAAGCACAAAACAGTGCCTCGAGTTCTTCTACTCCCGCATGAGCCCGGGAGGCATTCTTCTCTCCCATGATTACATCACGGCACCCGGTGTGAAAAAAGCCTTTGACAATTTTTTTGACGGCAAAGCAGAACCGGTTCTTGAAACTGCTGGTTCACAGTGCCTTGTTGTCAAGGTTTAAAAATACATTTTTTTCTGATCACGTCTTCTTCCGGGGATTTACGGTTTCGTCTCTTCGGTTAATCGTTTACGATCAGCAGGCCGAAGATAAGAAAAAGAAGTCCCGCCAGCACCACGACGATCCCGATCAACCCCTGTACCGCAATGATCACTTCCGGAAGGAACATCCAAATTGCAAGGCCGCCAACTGCCAACAAAACAAGTCCAAAGATTACTGAGATAATTCCCATCTTATCCATAGTTTTTCCTCAAGCTCTCTTTTTTTGTGAAACGTCCATATAAGGGTATGGTATTGATCAGATCCCCTCTCTGTGCATGAAACGTGAGGATAATGACTTCCACGGATAGGGAAGGACGAACATAAGGAACATCGCGGCCATGATTGGAATGGGAATTGTACCCAGGGCTGCAGCAAGCGAATAGTGGTCGGCAATTATACCATTGACCGCGACACCCAGCCCGCCGAATCCGATGGCAAGTCCCAGCATCATGCCGGATGCGAGCCCCACGTTCTGAGGTAGGAGTTCATGCGACATGGCGACCGCGACTGCAAATGTCGACCAGAGGAAGAATCCGAACAGGAGGATGGCGATAATCGCAACGATTCCCGTGCTTGCAAAGAAGAGGTAAAAAAAAGGAACTGCACCCGCAAGCCCGAAGATCATAAACTCTTTTCTGCCGATTCTGTCGGATATCTGCCCTCCCATCACCTGACCTGCAACTCCGGCAAGGAGCATCAGGGTCATGATGATTCCCGCTGTCATGAGATTATATCCCTGGGTAACCAGAAACATTGGCAGAAATGTAATAGCGGCAAAGACTGCCCACGCCCGAAGGACGGAGACGATCATAAGAATCACGAAAGGTTTTTTGGACTGCTCCTGTCCGTCTACGGGGTCCGGTCTGGAATAGGACTGGCATGCTCCTGCAATTCCGCCCGGGAGAAGGTACCTGAGTGCAAGCACCATGAGCAGGGCCGGGAAGATGAGGAAGAGGAGTCCGGGAAGCCCCATCCAGATGACAAGAAGCCCGGTGAGAACCGGTCCGATAGCGTAGCCAAAATTACCTCCCACTACAAAAAAAGAGGTGATCCGTCCCCGGTTTTCGCTGGCACAGAGACGGTTGACCAGGCTCAACGCGGTCGGATGGAAACAGGCATGCCCCAGTGCGGCAATGATGGCGAGGAGCATAATCAGGTAATAGTTCTGCGCAATACCCATGAGAGCGATAAATACTGCACTCACCATGAGGCTGATGCTGATACTAACGGAGAAGCCTTTGGTGTCCGACAACCACCCGACAAGGGGCTGGGTGAATGACGAGGTGACATTGTAGGCGGTGACGAGGAGACCGGCCGCGAAGTAGGAGTAGCCGTTGTTCAAAATAAGCAGGGGAAGAATTGCAGGAAGCACCGGCATGTAAATATCGGTGACAAGGTGGGCGGCGGCGAGTCCAGTTACGGTATTTTTTACCGTGCGTGGATGGACTATTGTTTCCGTTTCAGTCGTACAATTTCAACCCCGATCTCCTGAATATCCTGGGTATGGAAGGAAAAGGTCCGTTTTATGGGAAATACCCCCCCGACACGTTCGTTGATTTCCGCACGTTCCGCTGTGTAGGTTTCTATGAATTGGGCAGAACCCGCATTAAAGATACTGTAGGTGACCGGGGCAAGCGTAAGGGCAAGGTCGATAAACGGGCGATCGGCATGTCTCTTCTGGGCACCAAAAGGCGGATTCATGATCACGGTATCGGTACTGCAAAGACCGGTGAGAAGTGCTGCGTCCCGCACATCAGCAACGATGAACTCAACCTCAACCTGGAGGAGTTCTGCGTTTGCCGTGGCCACGTCGATCGCATTTTTGTCAATATCAACTCCGTGGACACGACCCGCACCGAGAAGGGCGGCCCCAATGGCAAGCATGCCGGTGCCGCTCCCAAGATCACAGACGTTCTTCCCCTTAATATCCCCCTTCATGAGCGCATGGAACAACAAACGTGCTGCCAGAGGAGCCGGGGTCTGGTATTGTTCGCGTGCGGCACTTGGATGAGAGAATCCCGAAAGCCGCTGGAGTGCCATCTCAAGATGCTTGAGTTTCATGCGATCTCATCAATAGCGTACTCTTCCCACGTCCTGGCACCGCACAGGATCTCAAATTCCTGCGGTGAGAGGACCGGAACCGGAAAGCGGTTCTGATCGTCGTACGCGAGACGGGGACACGCCGTATTGACGTAACAGGCAAACCCGAGGTTCAGCAGTTCGTCCGGGCTGACCTCCCTCATAGTAACGATGACGGCATCTTTTGTCAGCCGGGCAAGACGTTGTGCTAGTTCAATCCGCCGCTGCCCGCTTTTGGTGCTGACGATGATACCCACGGTCCGCGCTCCCCGTGCCTTCTCGATAACCGCAAAACGTCGGCGCATAAGCAGATCCCCCCGCACTTCCTGCGCAGTTCCGGTGAGCGGATCCAGTGCGATTACCCGTCCACGGGTAGCGATTGCAATACCGGTAGGGTGAAAGAGCCCGGTGCCTACAAAGAGGATCTCCTCCGCACCGTTCACCCGTGCGGCGGCGAAACTGCACCCGAGTACCTGCCCACGGATCGGGGTACGTCCGCTGCCCTCTGCAACAATGGCGGTAATCTTTTTCGATCGCAGGAATGCCTGCATTGCCGGTATCTGGCTGGTGTGCTGGACCGTTGTGACAAGGCCAACGGATGCTCCTTTAAGAAAAGGAAGTGCATTTTCCAGCACTGCAACATCGAACAAAACATTCCATGGTTCAAAGATTACCTGTGGTTGTTCATCGACAGGTGCATGGCCGAAATGGACGAGAACGTCAGCAGACCCGAGGGTTTCGAGAGCAAGATCACAGGCACCATAACAGGGATCACCACTTACGGTAACCTCAAAACCAGCATCCTTCAGTTCAGCGACAATCCCTGCTGAACGCCGCTTCAGGCCCTCCGGGAACTGGAGCGCGACCCGGTGCGCCCCCCGCTTCTTCAGGAGCTCAATAAGATCAGAGGTGTCGTTCAACAACATACACCTTATCTGTCACTTCAATCTTTACCAGCGATTTATAGGGGCGGCCGATATCCGGGTCACCACGCTGCACCGCAATGCAGACATCCACGACATCGGCACCTGCAATTTCCAGGGCTTTTAGCAGAGCTTTCATCGTACCTCCCGTGCTTACTACATCATCAATGATTACAACACGGTCGCCTTTGTATACGCCATTTAAGTAAAGTTCACCTTTTGAATAGCCGGTTGACTGATGAACAGCTATCTCCCCGGGCAATTTATAGGCCCGCTTGCGCATGATGGTCATCGGGATATCGGTCATGAGAGAAAGGATTGAACCGATATGAATGCCCATAGCCTCAACCACCACAATCTTATCAACACCGGCCAGATCCAGCATTTTGACCATCGCTGTGCACACCTCGCGGAGGAGTGCAGGATCCATGATCGGAACGCCATCGGTGATTGGGTGGATGAAATAGTTATATTCTCCCCGTTTAACCATCGGGCAGGATTCAAGTGATGCAACCAGTCTTTCAAGCATACATTTCACCAAGATCTTCTAAAAATGCCTCAATCCGGTCGAGGTAAACATGAGGCATGCAGATGATTCGCAGGTGTCCCTGTCGGGTCCACGAGACTTTCCAGAGCTCAGGTACTTTCGTGCATCTAAAGGTCGCCACGTTCACATCGGGTGTGACAACCCGAGGGAACCCGAGGGCCTCCATACCGGCTATTAGGCGTTCTGTGTTCTTCATGCAGCCGGAAATTACTGCGGTCATTCCTTCAGCACCCAGATAGTCCAGCACGGCAAGTGCTCCCGCAACGGGAGCACCCGGACGTGTACCGGCGAGAGTATACTCCTGCTTTACCGAAAGGTAAGGTGTGTCGATATTGAGCGCCTTGAGTATATCCGGCTCACGGGTGAGCAGGCAACCTGCCGGGATCGTACTCATGCCCATCTTGTGCGGATCCACGGCGATGCTGGTAACCCCGGGAAGAGAGAAATCAAACGGAATGGGCTTTTTCAGGAAGGGTATCACCATCCCGCCGAAAGCCGCATCCACGTGGAAGAACAGATCATGCGCACGTGAGATCTTTGCAAGATCCGCAATCGGGTCAACCATGCCGTATTCGGTCGTACCGGCGATACCAACGAGACAGACCGTGTTCCTGTCGACCTGTTCTCCCGCTTTTTCCGCGTCCATACGGAAATGGTCGTCAAGGGGTACCGTCCGCAACTCCAGGCCGAGCAGGTCACACGCTTTCCTGAAGGAGAAATGTGCAGATTCAGGAACTACGATGTTGGGGTATACAATCTCGTTCTTTAAGACTTTTGCAAGACGGAGCGCCTGGATATTGGATTCTGTCCCCCCGGAGGTTGCATATCCCCCCGCCTCTTCATGATGGAACAGGGTACCGAGTCGCAAAATAAGCTGCCGTTCAAGCGATGCTGTACCGGGAAAAAGCCCCGGATCCCCAAGGTTGGTCTCCACGAACATCATATGCGCCCGCACCGCTACCGGGTGGGGGATCGTGCACATGGAACTCAGAATATACGAGTTGTCAACATCCTCCCCTTTTTTTTGGGAGAAAAAAGAGAAGAGTTCTTCTTTTGAACAACCCTTATTCAGCATCGCGGGATCTCGCAGCCTCAAGAATGATGCGCTTTTCTGTGCGGGCAACTGCGTCCCGGATCTTGGCGATTGCATCGATGTTTGCCGAAATACTTGAAATACCGTGCTCGACGAGCCATATGGCCATCTTCGGGTCAGATCCCGCCTGCCCGCAGATCGAGCACTCGACATCATAGTCCCGGCACGTCTGGATAGCATTGTGGATAAGGTGAAGCACAGCCGGATGCTGTGGCTGGTACATATCGGCAACATTCTCATTGTTCCGGTCGATTGCCAGTGTGTACTGGATGAGATCGTTGGTCCCGAAGGATGCGAACTTTATCCCGCATCTGATGAACTCTTCGATCATGATTGCACTTGATGGTATCTCTATCATGATGCCGAGCGTGACATTCTCGACATCGACGCCATATGCCTTCATCATTGCTTTTGCCGCAACGAACTGGTCCGGGTGAGAGACCATGGGGAACATAATACCGAGATTTTCATAACCCTCCTTCCAGAGGCGTTTGAAGGCTTCGACCTGGAGGCGGAACTGTTCCGGGCTCTGGAGGTCGCGACGGATCCCCCGCCATCCAAGCATGGGGTTGTGCTCGTGAGGTTCGTTCTCTCCGCCCATCATGTTCCGGAATTCGTCGGTCGGGGCATCGAGGGTCCTCACCCAGACCGGTTTACCAGGAAATGCATCGAGTACAATCTTGATGCCATCGTGGAGTTCCTTTACGAAAGCCTCCTCCTTATTGTTGGTGATGAACCACCCCGGGGTCTTGTTGAGCCCGAGAATCAGGTGTTCGATCCGGAGCAGCCCCACACCATCGGCACCGGTCGCTGCAGCCCTCCCGGCCGCCTCCGGAATAGAGACATTCACCTTCACCGACGTTGCAGTAATGACCGCGGCTGGTCCTGCGCTTCCCTGCCGGAGAGTGGCAGCCGGAGCAGGAGCTGCATGCGGGATCTCTCCATCATAAATGAGTCCCATCTCCCCATCGACCGTAACCATCTGCCCGGTCTTCAGTACATGTGTAGCAGTTTTTGTCCCAACGACAGCCGGCGTCCCCAGTTCACGGCTTACGATCGCTGCATGGCACGTCATTCCGCCTTCATCGGTGATAATGGCTGCGACCTTCCGCATTGCCGGTACCATGTCCGGATTCGTCATTTTGGTGACGAGAATATCGCCCTCTTTTACGCTGCCGGTGTCTTTTACGTCCCTTATGATGACAACTCTTCCCGAAGCGATGCCTGGTGCAGCTCCCTGTCCTTTCAGGATTATTGTTGCACTCTGTTTTTCTCCTGACATGCCACGTGCTTCTTTCCTGTTCCCTATCGTTGTGATCGGGCGGGACTGGAGAATATACATTGTCCCTCCCACGATCGACCATTCCACATCCTGCGGAGTACTGTAATGGTTCTCGGCTATCTTGCCATACATTGCCAGCTTTTTGATTTCTGCATCACTGAGGACCCGTGCGTCCTGCCGGTCGCCCATTATATCGACGACTTTTGTGCCGTGATCCCCATCCGCGATGATCTCAACTTTCTTGTTCGAGACAAGTACATCGACAACCCTCTCTGACCGCTGGTCAAAGATATATTTATCCGGTGAAACTGTGCCGGAGACTACTGCTTCACCAAGTCCCCAGGATCCTTCAATGATCGTGAGCGGTTCTCCGGTAATCGGGTGGGAAGTGAACATGACTCCCGCTTTTTCTGAAGGGACCAGTTGCTGGATAACCACCGCGATGTTGACCGTATGGTCATCGAATCCCTGCTTGGCGCGGTAGTAGATCGCACGCGCCCCGTAAAGGGATGCCCAGCACATCTGTACAGCGGTTAAAAGGGCTGATTCGCCTTTAATATTGAGGTATGTTTCCTGCTGTCCTGCAAAACTTGCGTCGGGCAGGTCTTCCGCCGTTGCACTCGAACGGACCGCAACGATGAGATCTTCGGCAGACATTTTTTTGTAGGCTTTCCGGATTTCGTCTTTCAGGATCGCCGGCATCTTTGCCTTAAGCACCATCGCCTTTGCACCGCTGGCTGCCCGATCAAGAGCCTCGTTATCTTCCACATCAAGCTGTTCATAGGATGCAAAGATCTTCTTTTCAATGCCCGTTTCGACCAGGAACCTTCTGAAAGCCTGGGCAGTGACTACGAATGCTTTTGGAACGGGGAGACCTATTGATGCCATTTCACCAAGGGAAGCTCCTTTGCCACCCACAGAAGGTATGTCTTCCTTTCGGATCTCCTCGAGCCATAGTATATTAGGGACCTCTTTCATGCTCGCACCACTATGATGTCGACCTCTTTTGTATAATAATTATCATCACGGGCGATCCATCATGCAGGAAACAATTTTTTCGCTGCCTGAAGTCTCCGCCCTCGTATAAAGAATAACCCTCTTTAAGTATGGTGCAGATATAGTATGGGTTTTTATGGCAAACTTTAGAGTGCTCGTCAGCGATCCGCTGGCTGAAGAGGGGCTCGAGATCCTGAAAAAGGCGTGCGATGTTGACGTCAAAACCGAGCTTAAAGAGGAGGATCTCTGCAGGATCATCGGAGACTATGATGCCTTGCTCGTGAGGAGCGGTACTGAAGTTACCGCAAAGGTGATCGAGGCCGGGACAAGACTCAGGTTTATCGGGCGTGCCGGAGCTGGTGTGGACAATATCGATACGGACGCGGCAACCCGCAAAGGGATTATTGTTGCAAACGCGCCCGAAGGCAATACCCTTGCAGCAACCGAGCACACGATGGCAATGATGCTCTCGCTCGCCAGAAATATCCCGCAGGCCACAGCCAGCCTCAAAAAGAAGGAATGGAAACGCTCAAAGTTCATGGGCGTCGAACTGAACGACAAGGTGCTGGGTATCGTCGGATTCGGGCGAATCGGACGCGAGCTGGCAAAGCGGGCAAATGCACTGGATATGCGGTGTGTCGCCTACGATCCTTTCATATCCAAAGAAAGAGCTGCCCAGCTCGGCGTGGAGATGATGTCGGTTGAAGAACTATTCCGGATAGCGGATGTTATTACGGTGCATACGCCGCTGATCAAAGAGACAAAACACCTTGTCAATGCAAAGTCAATCGCGACCATGAAGAACGGCGTGAGGATCATCAACTGTGCCCGTGGTGGCATCATTGATGAGAAGGCGCTTTATGACGCGATCAAGGGTGGAAAAGTGGCAGGTGCAGCGCTGGATGTCTTTGAGACTGAGCCCCCGTTTGAATCCCCGCTCCTCACCCTGGATCAGGTTGTCGTTACCCCCCACCTTGGCGCAAGCACCGTCGAAGCCCAGCAGAACGTTGCTATCTCGGTTGCGCGGCAGTGCATAGAGGTCCTGAACGGTGGTGCAGCGAAATATGTAGTCAATGCCCCGATGGTCCCTCCCGAACAGGCTGAGGTTCTCGAACCTTACACCCAGCTCGCCGAGAAGATGGGCAGGTTCGCGATCCAGATCGCACCGGGACGACTCTCTTCTGTTGAATGTATTTACGGTGGCGAACTCTCTGCTTATGCCGGAAGCATGAAGTTTGTCACCCGGCTTGCCCTCAAGGGACTGCTGGATCCTATCCTCCAGCAGCCGGTGAATATCGTGAATGCGGAGTTCATTGCAAGGGAGCGGGGCATAACGGTGAGCGAGACCGTAACGCAGGAATCCCATGGGTTTAAGAATCTGATCACGATCCGTATCAAGACGGACAAAACGGAACAGACCGTCAGCGGCACGGTGTTCTTCAAGGGAAGGAGCAGGATTGTGGCAGTCGGCGGGTATACCATGGATATGATCCCTGAAGGTTACGTCATCGTCTCCCGGCACCTTGACAAGCCCGGGGTTATAGGACGTGCATCCACCATTCTGGGTAAATGCAATATCAACATCGCCGGGATGCAGGTCGGTCGGATCAATCCCGGCGAAGAAGCGATCATGGTGCTGAACGTGGATAGTGAAGTGCCTGAAGGAGTAATGGAGGAGATCCGATCTATGCCGGGGATATTCACTGCGACATTTGCAAAAATCACTTCCGGGAAAATTTGAAATATTTTTTAACCGTCATTAACACCTGCTTGGTTACGCAGAACAACCGGGGTTTTACCTCAGTCAGTCTTACGTTTTCATCGTGAATCCCGTTTATGCCTATAATGAAAACGTCCAGAAGTTTTTTTTCGAACATTCTTTAAAAGGACTAAAAAAAGAGACAGCTGTTTCCCGGTTGACCGTCACGGACTACTCTTCGAAAATCTTCACCGGGTACTGGCAGGATATCGGGCCGTTTGTCGGTCATGATATAGGTGTAATTCATGACGTGGACAAGATATTCCATGTAACCTTTTGCGAAGTTGGACAACGCCTCATTCCGTCGCCCGGATATCAGGATATGGAACCACTGGATAAAGAGGACGATGAATGTGATGAGCCCATAAATCCAGAGAACAATGCCGATGAGGATCCAGTAGACAATTCGGATGAGCAGTTCAAGACGGCTGGCGTTTTGCTCGAAGGTAAAGAGTTGTCTGGTTGAACCTGGTGTGTCTGTCATTTCTTATCAGTTCTCCGGTATTTCATTGCGGGCAATAAAAGTTCTGTGGGGTATCTCCCCTTCGATGTTTTGCATGAACCAGAGAGTAAACCCTGAAAACCCCGTACACTATTTTTTAATAATAAGATGACAGATACTATAGAGCATCAGACAGAACGGGCTCGTGGTCTAGTTGGCTATGACGTCGCCTTGACATGGCGGAGGTCCTGAGTTCGAATCTCAGCGGGCCCATTCAATTCATTTTTTATCCGTTATCCATAATTTAGCTTTATAGTTTGGTTCTGTTTTTAAGCCTTTGTAGAAATTGCTGACCATAAAAATGACGGGAAGAAAATCCCGGCAACTTGAAGGGCAGAGGATCTTTTTATCAGCATAAAAAAATTTGTTCAGGCACTCATCGCATATGCGAGGGCGATTGAACAGGGTACTGATAACGCACAGGCATGGAATTTTAAAGGGCTCACGTTGCGGGAACCCACACGGTATAAAGTCGCAGTTGGTGCGTATGGAATGACCGTCGAGCGGGTCCCAACCTGTCCCATTGCGTGGATTAGCCCGGGGAATGTGTTATTTTTCCTTAACCGGTACTGGGAAGCAGGCAATCTAAAAAGCCCTGGAATACATGGTTCTTGGGTTTCCTCTCGGCCCGGTTATTCTCCTGCCGTGAATCAGTCTCGTTATGTGGGTAGTTTTCTTCTCAATTCTTTGGATCATCAGGGGACTGGCGCCTTCTGCAGCTTTGCTTTTGTCACGGGATACTGTCGGCCCGGTATTCTCGCCCTGATGGTGGGTTTTACATCCCTGCTGGCACCGTTTATTACCGGCAGTCCGGTTAAGTATATTGGGTGGCAGGGAGCACTGGCCTCTCCGGTGATTCCATCGATCTGCGGTTTTGCATTGATTTTGATGTTACGGATATTATGGTGATATTTTCATGAAAAACCAGATTTTTTAGAAAAGGCGCGTTGGAATTAAAGGATTTTCTTGAAGGTGTATGGGTAAAAAATTTTTCAGAGGCATGATTATTCATTTTGTTGTTAACCTAAGGAGTACTTTTCCCGCCGGCAGGGTAAATAGGGAGAATATTCTTTACGGGTATGATATAACCTTCCGATACATAATAACTGATTTTAATTTTCGTGGATATCAGGGACCCCTTCATCCGTGTGATATTTCCGCAATGGTGATCCTTTTACATGGTATTTTTTTATTCGGTAATTATCCCCTTTACCTCATGAGACAGTATTTACGGTCTCCTCTCCGCATTTTAAGAATGAAATCTCTCTTCAGGGAATTCCTGGGCTATAGAAACATACAGTGGGGTCGATGGGAAAACAAAAACTGAGTGATGCAGGTCATCGCGAATTAACGGCATTTCTTTTCCCTTGAAATTTTCACAACGATCCAATACCGAAAAACTTTTTGCAATCTCACATTCAGGATGTGACTGGCATCCATTACAGACAGATTCGATATACTGTATCACATCTTCACTGTACATTACCGCTGGCACACGATACGATTCCTTTCCGTCACCACACATGAAAAATTCCTCCAGGATTTTGCTGAGATAACTGCGGGGATTATGTGCACATGAGCCACAAAATCCATCTTTACAGTTCCTGCAAATACGATATAATTACTTACATGTTAATAAACATTTTTATTTTAATCAGAGCTCAATTTATTAATATTTTACAAAAAAATTGTCAAAAACCCCCAAATCTGGAATTCATTGTTTTTTTCGGAAAATCATGCACTTATGAATGGTAATGTTACTTTGCCCCGATTTCCGGCATCATGGGCACAGCCTGAACGGGAAAGGGAGCCCCCCGAACCTTTAAGGGCCGGGTTTATTATTTAGGGGTGAAACGGGAATAAGAGAATAATATCCGGAAGTTCTATGTAATTGCCTGACCAGTAAGGTATTGCAAGATACGCCCGATTACAACAGGGTTTTTTGGCAGGTTAATATGGCAGTACTGGACCGGAGCAGGAAAATTATCCACCTGTACATGGGGTGCCGGGATGATATCAAGTGAAATACCGGGGAGCATGGATTCAACGTGTGGTACGACCCCATCCCCGTATAACGTCGCCCGGTACCTCCCGTCTTCTCCCAGTTCCCACGTCCTGCCATCAAACCATGGAAAAAATCCCAAACTTTCTTCGGGATTTGTGGTTACGATAATCCGGTAGGTAATGTCTGATCGCAATCCAGCCGAACGAAGACGCTGCATAACTGCACTTCCCGGTCGGACATCCTGCACAATCCGGTCGGATACCGGGTCAAACCCGCGCGGGACAAAAACGCCGGTGAGTTTGTTGATGATATCATCGCCGCGTTTCGGATCGTGAAAAAGTTCTGCAAGTGACGAGCCATTGTTGGGTGGTCCGAGCCCGATCAGCTGCCTGACGACCTGACGCCGGTCTGCTCCGTCCGTCACCTCAAGAAGGTACCGCACGGTACAGGTCCCCACCGAATGACTCACGATATCGACAGGTCCGGACCAGCCGCTCTCGGTCCGTACAGTTTGGATATAATCCAAAAGAGCCAGGGAGATCCCCGGCAATGTCGAATCCCGCATTCCTGAATGATCAAATTGCCAATACGGAATTCCTGCTGCTTGAAGACAAACGACCAGTTTCTTCCAGATACCGGGATGGCTGTTCCATCCATGTACGAGGATTACCGGGTACTGGTCCCCCTTCATGACAGACCTGTTTGTTCCCGGTAACGAAAAGTAATGCTGTTCAGCCCAGATCCAAAAGAAAATCCTGAATCCTGGACATATGGCCGCATATGTCTAAAAAAAAGGGGGGGAAAACTATTTCTTTTCTCTCCCGACAGATAGTTTCTGTCTTTTTTATGCAGAATTTGTGAACCGGTATGCTCCCGCGTGAACTGAAATTTCAAACCGTGCACCCATTCCCGGTTCGCCGGTTTCCCGGATCGTCATGCCGGTTATGCCAAGAATCGTCCGGGAAAGGAACAATCCAAAGCCGGTATGCTTAAAGAACCGGCGCTCAAATATCGCCTCTTTATGTTCTGCGGGTATTCCGATGCCGTTGTCCTGGTAGATCACCACCAGTGAGTCCCCCCGGGTCATGCAGGAGAATTCGATGGTTGTAACCGTGTTCCCGTGGCGAAGGGTGTTTTCGATGAGCGTGTAAAAAACCTTCCCCAGCAGGGGATCTGCATACAGACTCGATCGTTTCACAGTTTACCACGAGCGCCACCGGACCGAGCGGGAGGCTTGTGGCAACAGATGCGATGACCTTCCTGAGATCAAACCATTGCGGTGACTGAACACCGATATCCTGGTAATCTTTGGTAAACATGATCTGGGTCTGGATGGTATGAGCCGCAAGGTTCTCCTTGTCAACAATTTCCTGCAATGCCGGATCAGGGAATTTCATCTTCATAATTTCGAGGTATCCAAGTACCACGGTCAACTGGTTGAGGATGTCATGCCGTGTGATACTGTTCATCAGATTGAGTTTATCATTTGTCTGTGCAAGGACGTCTGCATATTGCCTGAACTGTGAAGCGTGGTAATTCTCCTCTGCCTCAATCGCCTTTCGTTCAGATATGTCAGAAATTAAAGCGAGGTAATAGAGGAATTTTCCGTCCAAATCCCTTACCGCTGACACGACCACAGAAGCCCAGATTATATCACCATCCTTCTTTATATACCGTTTTTCGGTCGTATATTCGGAAATCTCACCGGCAGTGAGCCGTTGTACCTGGGATACATCTCCTGCGAGATGGTCCGGGTGTGTAAGATCCCGGAAGGTCTTTGTGAGCAGTTCTTCCCGGGAGTATCCGGTCATTGTGCTGAACATCGGGTTAATTTTTATAAACCGGAATTTTTCATCGGATATTGCCATACCGAGGGGCCCTTTCTCAAAAACGGTCCGGAACTGCTCCTCGCTTTTCCGTACAGCTGCCTCAGATGCTGCAAGTATCTGCTTCTCCCGATCATTACGCTCCAGCACGTAGGAAAAAATCAGCACAAGGAACAGGAGAAGGAGAGTCCCAATAATCGCAGGACCACAGGCTGTTATAATCTGCAGGTTCCAGTCACGGGCATCGGTGTCTATGCCGAGGAGCGCTATAACCTTTCCCGTCTTCGTATCCTGTATCGGAACGATACCGCTTACCCATATGCCCCAGCGATCAGAAAGAGGTCCCTCAGTCGTTTCCTTTCCCGAAACAAAAGCATTCAGGAGGATTGCAGATGCTTCAGGATAGGCCTGCCCTGGTGGCGAGTAATCCTCAGATTCCGGGGTATCTGAGTCGACAAGGAAGGCAACAGATCCATCCGTCAGCTGTCTCATGAGGTAGACGAACCGGATCTGCGGATCTGCGGATCGTATCTTTATAAGCTTCTCTTTTAATGCAGTATATCCCGGTGAATCAAGGTCAGATGAGGAGCCGGTCAGTCCTTGTATGTTCCCGGGTACTGATACTACTTTCTATAAGGCGACTTTTGGTAAGCAGTTCCTCCCGCAGCTGGTTGTCCTCCCGCTGAGCGGTCCATACGGTCAATGCAATACCACTGACAAGGATAACGACTATTGCGATGATCAGCCATCGGTTGCGAACCACGCTGTAATTCTCCGCCGGACTTCTCATCGTATCGTATCAACCAGTCTTAAGCCGTCTTCTGATGCAATAAGAATACTGTCAAACGGCTCTTCCTATACTATTTGTCATTATGAAAGATTTATATATTACCAATTGGACGCGGCTTTCCATCGGAACCTTCCCTTTTATTCTTTTTCGCAAACATTATCTCTCAAAAGGATCATCGCTCTATACAGGAGAGCGTTCGTTCTCTGGTGAGAGGTGCTTACTCATGGCAGAAGAAAAGAAAGCTGTAGAAAAGAAAGGACCCGTAGGGGAATTCATGGATTTCCTCATGAAATACCAGGTCATTGGCCTTGCCGTCGCCTTTATCATAGGAGCTGCGGCATCAAAAATGGTGACGGCCGCCGTTACCGATATCATCATGCCCGTTGTTGCGGTTCTCATTCCCGGTGGGGACTGGAGAACCCAGGTTGTCCAGGCAGGACCGGTAAAATTCCTTGTTGGTGATTTTGTCGGGGCAATTATTGATTTCCTCATCATCGCCCTGGTTGTGTTCATCATTGTCAAGTTCATGATGAAAGAGGATGCAACAACAAAGAGATAAATTTTTTTCGTCTTTTAACCTGGGATTTTCAATCGAATCGAAAGATGTTCATTTTTTCCTTCGTTCGTAAAATCATTAAACATATATCCCATGAGAAGGGACACATTTCGGCATTCATTTCATGGAACGTATGACAAACGAACAGGGAAATAATTTAGATCAGACCGGACACAAAATCTTTTTTATGGATCGAAGAATTCAGTGATAGTAGTCTTTTGCCAGGTTCTGCCATCCATATCGATAATTCCGAGGTTACCTTAATATTGGACAACGCCCATACCGGAGAACTTGTCAAGACAGTCAAGAGGTGAAAGAAATGAAGAAAGGTTTTGCATCAAATCTCGAAGAAGAGACGAAGAAAAATACGGATTTCCGCAGGGTGCTATATACGGGAAAATATAGTCAGCTTGTATTGATGTGCCTTAAGCCAATGGAGGATATTGGTGAGGAAACCCATGATGACGTTGACCAGTTCTTCCGTTTCGAAGAGGGGGAAGGGGTTGTCGTGATTGATGGGGTTAAGAACGTAGTGAAGGATGGCAGCGGTGTGATAGTACCGTCTGGTGCGAAACACAACGTAATAAACACTTCGAAGACAAAAGATCTCAAACTGTATACTATGTATTCTCCTCCAGAGCATCAGGACAAGGTTGTACGGAAGACAAAGGCAGAGGCCCTTGCGCGTGAAGAGCATTACGACGGAAAAACGACAGAGAAATAACTAACCAAAAATCCGTTCCCTATAGTGCCTCGACAGGGTGAGATGAAGAACAGCAGGGAATCCAAAATTATATTTAACCTCATTTTCACGTCTTCCATTCCCTTCAACCTATATTTTACGGGATATCCCGTGCCCGAACTTTTTTTGGGTATCAGTTTATAGTTAAATCCAATATCATGGCAGGTTACCGCCAGTCCATGGTATAAAAAATGGAATCGATGGAACCTTTTCAGGATCTGAGTTAAAAAAAAGGTTGATGTATTTGAGGTCCTGCTTCTCAAATAAGTAAGAATAATGGGGTATCGCCATGAGCAGGCAGATATCTATCGTTGCACATCGGCAGCCGGCACCAGGCCGACATTACACCTTTGCATCCCGGATGGGAAAAACCCCAAGTCCCTTGCTTCGATACCTCCCCGTGAGAGATGCTAGGTATTGTTACGCACATCGCCGGTGTTTACCGGCCTAATACTCTCCCGACGTTTTCCAGGAGATTTTTTTCCATAACCGGTTTAAGGATGTACCCGACCGGTGAGATTTCTTGTGCTCTGGCGATGATATGACCGTTCGAATGGGCAGTCAGGAAAATGATCGGAATCGTATATTTTTTCCTAAGCTGCCGGGCGGTCTCTATACCATCCAGGGAACCATCGAGGGTAATATCCATAAGGACGAGGTCAGGGGGCGGACTCACCTCCAGATGTTTCAATGCCTCTTCTCCGGAAGCTTACCGGATCCAACACCCCGTAGCCGGCGTTTGTCAGAATCTCCATGAGATGGAGGGCAATAAGTCCTTCATCCTCAACAATAAGAATTGATTGTGCAGCCATGATGATTCCCTGATAGCAGGAATTTTGATCAACCGGAATCCGGATCTTCCGCCGGCGATAGTTTTTCAGCACAGCCCTTGCTTGTGCAGGTGTCCGGCTGAACCGTATACTCCTCCCCGGCCAGGATTTTTTGCTATCCTGAAATTGGATGCTCAGGCAGACTGAGGAGTTGCGACGTTCGAAGATCATCGTTGCATGTCTTCAATGAGCCGTCGAATGATTACATCAGATATCATAGGACATTGGTGGGGAGAGTCATATAATATTGGTTTTTCTTCCCCATCAGTTACCTGCCCGTTCGGTCATAAACCTGGACCTAGCCTTTGGGCGGTGTGCCCCCCATGTGCTTCACGAATTCCGCCATTCCAGTCTCTGCTTCACCCTTTGATAACCGCGGTAGACCAACAGCATAAAATTCCCCAAAAAACGTTCTCTCCCCGACATCGCCCGGAAAAAAATCGCTTCTTCGGACACGAACAGGTTCTTTAAATGGTGAATATCCTGTTTTGGCGAGAAAAATATGTATATGGCGACTCCGGCGAGAATGATGGATCCCCCGACCACTTTGTCGAATAAGGAAGTCGAATAGAGAAGGTAGAGGCAGATCATAATGCCGATCCAGGGTAACACCTTCTGGCCGATCAACTGCTTTTCCGCATCCCGGGTAAGTATGATCAGAGAAAGACAGGTGAGAAGAAATGCAAATGCGAGGTTGAAGACCGCAAACGAGATCAGGCCACCTATCGGCGAGTAGAGCGAGATGAGGAAGGCAATGAAACCCTGGATGGCAAGTCCGATATAGGGAGTCCCGAACTTTGGATGAAGAGTGGAGAATACCCGGGGGAAGAGCCCGTCTATAGACATCGCATAGGACAATCTCCCGGTTCCGAGCATACCGGATTCATTCGACCCGGAAACCGAGACCAGAGCTCCCAGCGTCATAATGAGAGCACCGAACGTTCCGAGAATCACCCCCCCGACCAGTATCAGTGGTGTGGATGTCCTCGTCAGGTCCGCCCAGTTGACCGCGCCATAAACGATAAAATTCGTTGACAGGTAGAACAACCCCACGATTGACATCCCGATAACAATTGCCTTGGGAATCGTAATCCGCGGATCTTTGACCTCCGCTGCAGGAAGTGTACCGAGTTCAAACCCTGCATATGCCCAGAAGACAAGCACCAGGGCTGTCCCGGTGGCGGATATTCCCAACGGGACGAAAGGATGGTAATTTCCCAGAAATATCGAAGGCTGGATGATAAAAAATATAATGCCGCCACCAATAAGGAGCAGGAGTGGCAGGAGCTTCACCAGTGTCAGGACATCATTCACCCGCCCGGCCATCTTGACTCCGAGGATATTGACCGACGTCAGTCCGAAAAGAAATATGCCTTTGACCAGGATTTCCTCCGGGGTATTCAGCGGGAGCAGATACTCAAGGTACCGCACAAATGCAATCGCAAATACCGGCAGTGAGATCAGTTCGGCGATCCACAAGCTCCAGCCGGTGAGGAATCCATAAAAATCGTCGAATGCCGCTGACACATAGGCAAACGGCCCCCCAACTTTTGGAATATAATAACTGCAATAGGCAAAAACAAGGGCGATGACCGTTGCGAATATACCGGCAATAATCCAGATAACCAGGGAAAACGGCCCGAGTAATCCGGCAGTTATTGCCGAGGCGATGTATATATCCGCACCGATAACTGACCCGACAACAATATTGGTCAGATCGAAGAGTGAGAGATCTTTTTTGAAATCCATGGTTTGTTTCCGTTAGTTTTATTCCTGGAAAAGACCCTTCAGATTTTTATTTCCGTTTCCGGATCAACGGGAACTGAACTATAGGAACTCGTCATATATCCAAATTCCTCTCCATCCCTCCATTACCTCTTCGCATATCGCCAGAACAGGGCTGCCCCTGCTGTCGCGAGTAGTCCTATCCCGGCAGTCGAAGGTGTTGTCGGAGTGGCGGTGGCTGCGGGGACCGGGGTAAGGGAAGTGACGGGGATATATGTTGTCGGAGAAACCATGGTGGCGGAGGTTATGGTAGTAACCGGCACCAGGATCCTTTCAATCGTGATCACGCCAGCACCATCCACCGGCAGAGACTCAACGAGGGTCTGATAGCCAGGGCTCTCGATCCTGAGGGTATGGTTGCCGGCAACCGTCGGAAAACTCTTCGGGGCGTTCCCAACGAACTGGCTGTCAACATAGATGGCTGCTCCTGGTGGGGATGTGATTATACTGATCGTCCCGGATGCCGGCAAGGACACACCGCCCCGGGAAAGCCTGATTTCGATAGAACCATACACTGCCGGGAGGGCGTTTTTAGCAACCGGCTGGTTTACCGCGTAGATTGTGTATGTACCTTCTTTGAGGCTGAATCCCTGGTGTGCGGTATTCCAGATGTAAGACCAGCTGTTATTCTCAACATCCACCTGCACAAATGTGGACGGATCTCCGCTCACCACCGCACTCTTCATCTGGCTGGGATTTACTCCAATGGGATCCAGACCGGGGCCGGTCACGAACAGGTACATGGTATTTGTCGCAAACGCTGTTCCGCTCAGGTCCACTTTGTCCCCAATTGCGTACGTGAGCGTTCCTGCGGTCACTCCACCGCAGAACAGGGTAAACCCTATGAGGACTGAAACGGTTAAAGACCGTATATGGGAGGTACTGAGCATACGTTCTCCTGATATCCCACAGGACAACATAATAATATCTGTCGGGGACCGTTGTCATGAGCATTCGAGGCTTACCGGGGTAGAGGCTCAGGTCAGGGCATCCCCCGGCGGTGGCAAAGGCATATGGACGAGAAAATCTATGAAGCAGAATTGAATAATTCCAAATAATCCATTGCATTTCTACCCAATCTTTTCTGTCCTTGTTCTGGAGTTACCTTCCAGCAGGAATATGGGGTAATCCTTTATCCGCAATACGTTACTTTCTTCAGGTTGAGAAAAATATAACAATTAATTGATATATCCTCTCATCCAAAAGCAGATAGGCAGAGTTATGAATCGTGCAAAAATATTAATTGTCGAAGATGAACCGGAAGTAGCCAAATCTCTGGAAATGCGGCTGAAAAAGATGGGATTCTCAGTGGTGGGGCGTGAGGACACCGCGGAGACTGCCATAAAAAAAGCAGACGAACTGCGCCCGGACGTTGTCCTGATGGATATTGAACTTCCCGGAAAGATGGACGGCATCGAGGCTGCAGATCAGATCCGGAAAAAATATCATATCCCGGTAATTTATCTCACGGCTATATGTGATACCAAAACACTGGAACGTGTCGGTGCCACTGCTCCCTACGGGTATATCCTGAAACCATTCAAAGATGATGAACTTCGCACTGCCATCGAGATTGCCCTCCATATTAAGGCAAATAAACCAGCGCATAAATAGGAATTCACACGGATTTTCTCTCTATCTTTTACCGATATCTTTTCTGATGGCTTTGATTATTTATATCATCAATGATTCCCGTCCATTTCATCGTTTTTCCGACTGTCCCACGAGCGTCCTGAGATTCAGAATGGAAGTATCCTGTCAGAATTTTTTTATCTGTGAAAAAAAAGAGAGAAACAGTATTTTTTAATAGTCTCCCATACCGGGGGGCATTCCACCCATGCCAGGTGGCATGCCTCCTTCAGGGGCAGCGGTCTTTGAGGATGCAATAATATCGTCAATGCGGAGGATCATTACCGCAGCTTCTGCCGCGCTCGAGATCGCCTGTGACTTTACCCGTAGCGGTTCGACAACACCTGCTTTCAGCATGTCCGCCGGTTTACCGGTATCCGCATCCAGTCCGAATGTCTTCTTTCCTGCTTCGTGCGCAGCCCGGATACCGACGAGGATATCGATGGGATCCAGTCCCGCATTCTCGGCAAGGGAGCGGGGGATAATCTCCAGAGCTGAGGCAAATGCTTCTATCGCGAGTTGGATACGACCGCCTTCCTGCGAAGCGTATCTCCGCAGCTGGAGCGAGAGCTCGGTCTCCGGTGCACCGCCCCCGGCTACTATTTTTTTACCCTGTACCACGACGCTGACTACCATGAGCGCATCATGGACAGCCCGTTCAAGTTCGTCGACAACGTGCTCCGTGCCTCCACGGACAATGATAGAGACAGCCTTGGGGTTTTTGCATTTCGAGACGTAGATCATCTCGTCCCCGGAGATCTTGCGCTCCTCGACAAGGCCGGCATTGCCGAGATCCTTTTTCGAGATTGCATCGATGCTGTTAACAATAGATCCTCCCGTTGCACGAGCAAGGTTCTCGATATCGCTTTTCTTTACCCTTCGAACAGCGAGAATGCCGGCTTTTGTGAGATAATGCTGAGCGACATCATCAATCCCCTTCTGGCAGAAGATAACCGTCGCACCACTTTTGACAACTTTGTCCACCATCACGTGGACCATGTGCTCTTCTTCGTCAAGGAATGCCTGTGCCTGTCCCGGTGTGGAGATATTGATCTTCGCGTTCACTTCGGTCTTTTTAAATTCGAGTGCCGCATTGAGGAGCAGGATTTTTGCATCCTTTACAGATTTCGGCATATTCGGGTGCGCACGCTCTTTGTCGATGACCATACCTTCGATGAGGCTTGAGTCATCCGTCGAACCGCCGACCTTCTTCTCCACATTGATGTGGGCAATATCGACACTGCCATCGGGATCAGTTACAAACACGATCGCTTTTACGATAATGTCTGAGAGAATATCCTTTGAAACCTCTGCGTTCTTGCCCGCAAGCGCCGTCCGGGCAATACTTTTGAGCATCGTGGCGTCGGTCGCCTTAACCGTAATGGCAAAACCATCGAGCATCACGAGAGCTTTTTCTGCTGCAAGCCGGTATCCTTCACCGATGACGGTCGGGTGGACTCCCTGCGAAAGGAGTTCTTCAGCGTTCTTCAATAACTCACCGGCGATGACAACCGCGGTTGTCGTTCCATCGCCGACCTCTGCATCCTGGGTCTTGGCAATCTCGACCATCATCTTTCCTGCGGGATGTTCTATATCCATCTCCTTGAGAATGGTGACGCCATCATTAGTGATCGTGATATCCCCCATGCTGTCGATAAGCATCTTGTCCATGCCTTTGGGACCCAGGGTCGAGCGGACAGCGCTTGCAACGGCCTTTGCGGCCGCAAAGTTATTGTTCTGGGCTTCCTGGCCTCGGTTTCTCGTAGTTCCTTGCCTGAGAATTATTATGGGTTGTCCCCCGAGTTGTTGTGACATCATTTACCTCATTACATTCTTTTTCTGCATCGATGTTCCATGATCAGGGGTCAAAACTTCCTGCGTTTCCTGCACACCTGTTCGCCATTGGTTGTGATTCCCCGGTGTTCTGGAAGTGCAAAAAGCAATGCGCCCGGACTTTTCATCGTATGGTTGCGGATAGTATTACTGATAAAACAGAGGTCATCAGCCCTTTGGGGCAGTGAATGGCGGACCTCATCACCAGATGATAGAAAAGATAGTTCTGCATTTGTTTTATGTGTATCCCTTGCTGCCCGGGGCCCCGGCGGGTCCTTCGTTTTTTGCGCTGGTTGAATACGACTCCCCGTGGATCTCATTGCATCGTTCATATGATCTCCGGTTTGTACCGAAATAATGGTCGTGTCCTTTTCCGGATGGCACAAAGGCAAATAGTTTAAGAGTATAGTCACATTTCAACCACCAAAATTGATCAGTGATAACGAGAGAAAAGTCGCATAAAATATGTTTCCGGAACTGACGGGAAAAAAGTTCAATTTTTTATGTTTTGTAGAAATTCTTTTTTCCTCTCCAGGTTAATCTCCGCGGTAGATATGAGGGCAACCTCCTCTCTCCCCCAAAGGGGGAGGCAACCCAAGGGGAGCACCCCCCTTGACCCCCACTATCGAGGTATTTTTTCCGAGGGGCTATCACATTTTGGGGGAAGCCCTGGCGGTGGGGGCGGAAGCACGATGTGCTGGAGCCCCCAGGAGCGATTTTTGAGGAAAATGTGTTATATCTCTTCATAAAATTAGTCGCTAGACTGTGACTATACCCTAGTTTAATTATGACCTGGTTTAATTCGCTACTGTCTACTATTCCAGAGATACGATGATTATCAAACCCCCCGTCAGGAGCTGCCATCGGTTGTAACAATACCGTATCTGCTGGTAATGCCCGGGAATAATCGCAACGGGCATCATCGCTGCCACATTCAGTACCTCGTCACAATGGATTGGGCCATGCCGTCACTGCATTTTTCGGCGCCTTCTGCTGCTTGTCACCGTTATCCTGACCGGCGCGATCCAGGGAGGTCGCATCTTCCGGAAAAATACATTTCAGATATATACTTTGCACCGTGCAGCGGGCATCGGGTTCAGAATCGTGGTTTTGGCAACGTTCTTCCTCGGGCTGCTGGAAATGGTCAGTCATAGTGAACAGGTCCTCCGATCCGGTCATAGGATCCTCGGATTAACCGTTACGGTGCCCGCGCTCATTCAGCTCGGGCCAGGTCTCATCATTGAGAAAAGATTATCGATTCGGACAATTCACCAGATCGCCGGCTATTTGACCGGCGTAGTATTCAGTATCCAAATATACACAGGGCCGGATGAGGCAGGATTTTTTTTATAATACGAACCTGTTATGCCAGGCCCATGACTCGTTTGTGGTTTAATAAATTCCCGCGACGGAAAAAATTTATGCTAAATCCTGCAGGAACCGCCATGCTTTTCGTAGTAGCGCTGGTGGTACTCTTCTGCCCGGTAAAATTCCGATGCCGGCGTGATCGTGGTCATAATTTTACTAAACCTGAACACACCTGATATTTCGATTTTTTCCTTCGATCTTCTCGCAAGCCGGCCCTGTTCTGCGTCATGGTAAAAGATTACCGATCGGTAATTGGAACCGATGTCCGGACCCTGGCGGTTTAGCTGCGTCGGATCATGGACCGACCAGAACACATCGAGAAGTTGTTCGTAGCTGACTTTCGATGGATCATAGGTAATCTGCACGACCTCGGCGTGGCCGGTCTGCCCGGTACATACGTCGTTATAGGTGGGATTTTTTAACGAGCCTCCCATGTACCCGACCGCAGTATTTTCAACCCCGTTTACCTTCCTGAATGACGCTTCAACTCCCCAGAAACAGCCGGCTCCGAAGGTTGCGGTTTTGGAATCGTCTTCATTTCCTGCCATGTTTTCATTCCTTTCTTACTATGCCTTGAACAATGGTTATTATTAGATCTTCGTTCCGGGTAATGTTCATCCAATTACCTTTATGAGTCAAAGAACAGAATTTTTAGCATGAAGCGTCTCTACCGCTCAAAAAAAGACCGGATACTGGGGGGAGTCTGTGCCGGTCTGGGTGAACACCTGGATGTTGACCCAAATATCATCCGGCTTATCTGGGTCGCTGTGACAATTCTCTCGTTCGGGTTAGGTGTAATTGTCTATATCCTTGCATGGATCCTCATTCCCGAATCAGGTACGGTGGCTAACCTCCCGTCTTCCGGGGAATCGGTGGAATCCAGGTAACAGTTCATCATTTATCAGAGACATACATGCTGTGAGAAGAGACTCCATGAAGATCCTTTTTGTCGTGTGCGGAGAAGGGCTGGGGCACGCTTCCCGGAGTCTGCATCTCGGTCACTACCTGCAACAGCTGGGGCATGACGTTCATTTTGCCGGATATGGCAAATCGTATGATTTCATGGACCAGCACAAATGCAGCCACCTCCATCATACACCACGTGAAGTCTGTCTCGAAGGACAGGATGGGTTCTTCAGCCTGAAAAAGACCCTCATATGCTCGAAATGGATTGCACTCGACATGGCATTATCAGCGGCGAGCATAAGCAGGCTCATCTCGCGGTACCGGTTCGACTGCGTCGTGTGTGATACGATGTATGGCGGCGTAGTCGCCTCACGGGTCCACAGAGTTCCTGTTATTTTCATTACGAATCAGAATCATTTCAACGGGCCGGGCAGCACCACAAACCCTGTCTGGATTATTCTCAATTTCCTCGTAAGGCGCTACCTGAGACTCGCAAACCATATTATTATCCCCGATTATCCGGCGCCGGATACCGTGAGCGAATATAATGTCGTTGTGCCCAAAGGAGAGGAGCATGATTATCATTTCACCGGGCCGTTCCTGGATCTGGATCCCAGCCGCTACACGTATGCGCATGACACAATATTCACCAGTTTTGGCGGAGAGCCGTACAAACTTCCTCTTTACCAGATGCTGCGGGAGATCGCCGACCGGCACAAGGAATTGTTCTTCGACGTATTTTACACCGGGTCGGTCCTTCCCGAATCGTCCGATAATTTTGCTTCCCACGGGTATGTCCAGAACCTCTACGAGCACCTGGCACGGGCAAATATTGCCATAGTACATGGCGGCCTCACCACCCTGCACGAAGCCATGCTTTTTGAAAAACCGGTTTTGATCATCATGGACCCGAACCACCCGGAACAGCAGAATAATGCAAAAAAGATTGTGGATATGGGTGCAGGGACATCGGTCGACGGCCGGCATGCGACCCGCGATGTACTGGAGAAAAAAATTGCCGAGACGATGAGATGCTGCCCGCGTCCCCTCCGGGATGTTCACCCGGAAATGAATGGCAGGAAGAATGCCGCAGAGATCATCCTGGCAGCTGCAGGCCACAGGTAACGTTAATATTATACCGTGAACGTAGACCAATAAAGGGATTTCGATGCCGGTGAAAAGTGAAATAACCTTCTCTCATGTCGATGAGGAATTCCGGGTATGCCCTGCCTGTGGATATGAATATGGGTTCCATACATCGTTTATCAGGGCAGATGCGGGAAAGAACTCTCCGGTCAAATCCACGCGGGAAGTCTACCGGGTAATTCTCATCTGTCCGGAGTGCGGGGCACGATATGATGTAGGGTGGCGGGTTTCGTTTGGCGGAGCGGAGCACCGCGTGGTAAGGACCAACGGCCATCAGGTATCGGTAATATAATCGATGGATCTGCCGGTATGAGGCTGTCCCAGGTGGAGCCCGTGTGTGGAACCGTATTTTCCCAGCCAGGAATAATTCCGCTGCGTGACCGGTAAGAATTCGTACGATTTATCCACTCCATGAGAAGAATGATTTTCGGAAAAGAGTGTGAGCGGTGTCACTCTTTTGCATAAACAAGGGGCTGCTCATTCTTCTGCCCTGAAACAGTGACCACCTGGACGCTTCCGGAGTTAAATGTTCTGCCGTCATTGTTGATCGACAGGGAAATATGCCGGTGATCCACCCAGGAATTTGATATCAGATTATAGGTACGATTCCCTGCATAATCCCAGCTTCCCCGATCAAGAATATCCCCATTATCTTTCATATCATAATTGAGCATGTAGGTTCCATCCGGAGTAAAATCATACCAGATTTTTGGTCCGTTCCCCCGTTGTGTCTGGTCCCAGAGCCCGACTATTGAAGAATAATTATTACTCCATTCGGTTCCCGTTTCATTTGACGCTTTGATTATATGACCGGCAGTAATCCACCCGTCATAGGATCTTCCATTTTCCAACCGGAGCGTTACATGATTCCACGCAGAGGAACCATTCACTGTGTATTCCCATATCGTTACGGAGGCGTTATCGCATGACGGAAATTCGGCAAGCCTTGCACCCTCCCTTCCACTCATATTATCCCAGGGCATGTTCCAGATGATGTCCTTGTTCATTTGCCAGTATTCCGCCTGAGCCGGGTCGGAGTTGCACATATTCACATACCCTTTCGCGATCGGTTTTTGTTCCGATTTCACGGAACCTGCACATCCAGATAGGAGAATTATCAGGAACAGTATGCTATAAAATATTATTTTTTTCATCAATTTTTGTTGGATTTTCATTCCCTTATAATTCATGGAATCTTCGATTTACAGAGAAATCCTGTTGCTGGACATTTTTCTGGTTACCGTAAAAAGATTATGAAGGTGATTCCCTCCCAAAGGGGAAACAGCCAAAGGTGAGCAGCCCGGTGCCTTCCCTTTTCGTATTCCGGAAAATTTTTGATAACTTTCAGACGGACTATCGCATTTTCTGGGGTAACCCCCCCCATCGCGATAAACTTTGTGACTCCCGATGGACCGGACCTGTGACTTACCGGGATTTCGCTTCCTGTCCCGCCGTGCCACGGATAGGCGCTGAGGCGGGGAACCCACATACATGTCCTGATTTTTTATCCCGCATTGACGAAGCCCGGTTTATGACCGTGTTCCATGGAACTGGATCTCTCTCTTTCAAGAACCAGCTGCAAATCTTTCTTTCTACTTCTGGTATGCCTGTGCCGACTTTGACTGCCGCTGGTAACGCTCCCTGATACTCTCAAGGGTTTCAATATCGGCGATACCCTTATCGTCACGGATCCGGATAACCCTCGGGAAACGGAGGGCAAATCCTGCTTCGTACGTCGGGCTGACCTGCAACTCGGAATATCCTACTTCAAAGACCAGGCCAGGCTCAAATGTCACTTCCTTTCCGGATTTCCTGATAACCTTGTCTTTCAGCAGTTCATAAATTTCGGCAAGCTGTTCGTCGGATAACCCGGTTGCGACCCGACTGAGGGGGATGAGTTTTCCCGCGTCCTGGCAGGCCATGAGAAATGAACCAAAGACATGAGCACGTTTCCCCTCACCCCATTCTGCTCCGATCACCGCAAGGTCAAGGGTATCCACCTCGGGTTTGATCTTGATCCAGTTCTTGCCCCGCTGTCCTGGGGAATAGGGAGACCCGGGCACCTTGATCATAATCCCTTCGTGTCCCGCATCGAGTGCAGCCTTGTACGTCTGTTCAATCTCCTTCAGGTCACTACTGACGACCTGGGGAGCGAGGTAGAGTGTCACCGCATTCTCAAGGCGATTCCGGCGTTCAAGAAGCGGGAGGTCGATCAGTGTCTCTCCATCAAGATAGAGAATATCAAAAACAACCGGCACCATCTCGATGGCATCCTGTGCTTCGGCGATATCATGACGGCGACGGAACCTGCGGAATACCGACTGGAACGGCATGGGTTTGCCGTTTTTCATGGCAATGACCTCTCCGTCAAGGATCACATCGTGTTCCGTAGCAGGGATCAGTTTTTCAATCACATCAGGAAGCGAGCGGGTAACATCCTCGAGCCGGCGGGAATACAGTCGTGCCCAGTTGCCCTTTTTATGAAACTGGAAACGGGATCCGTCATACTTGAACTCTGCGGCGATCCTGCCATGTTCCCCCATCATATCCGCTATGGTTCCCTGCTGTGCGAGCATCATCCGCACCGGGTGGAACAGGGTGATGCGGACATCCTGCAATGCAGCCGGCCCAAGTTTAGCGAGCCGTGCGACTTCACCTGTATCGTTCAATGCCTGCATCGCATGCTCCACGAGTGCGGAATCAACGGCAAATGCCTTTGCGATAGCATCCCGCACGCTGCTTTCCCCCACACCGATGCGGAGTTCTTCGAGCATTATCCGGGCCAGATATCTTCCTTCGAGCGGGTGGGCATTCGCAAGCAGCCGTCTGACTGCAAGGAGTTTTTCCCGCTGGGATTTTTTTCCTTCCATATCAGCAATCGCGATAAGTTCATTGTAGACGCGTACGATATCCAGGTCTTCATGAAAGAATGTGGTCTGCGACTTGATCGCGAGAAGCTCCTCGATTGCCAGCCCTGCGTCTCCCGTAGCGTTGATCTTTTCAACCACCTCTTCTTTTTTCATCCCGGCCACATAGCCGATGGCTATATACAGGAGATTCGGGCCGATACCGAGTTTTTTAGAGCTCCAGTCCGGGAAGATCCTGCCCATGATAAACCGGACAAATACCGGGAGTCTTTCCGGTGCCAGTCCGGGGAGAGCCTGGCTGATGATATCGATCATATCAAGGCGCCCGGCCGTCCCTTCCAGTTGTTCACAGATCCGGGAAAAATCCATAAAAAGCATGGCGGTTCTCAACTTGTGATGTTGCCCGGCGCATGGATTAACGTTTTGATACTTTCTGGCCGTGTATGACTTCGGATTTCCGGTCATCATTATCAACCACCCCCTGCTCCAGGAGTTTCCCTGGTTGAAACCTTCAGCAAATTTATTACCCCCCAACGTAATCCTGTATCATGGAACTGGCGTGCCAACCCGATGCTATCATCAGGCTGAAACTCGACCAGCTGAAATCAGATTTTTTTGAGTACATTGAAAAGAACAACGATAAAATCGAGGCTAATGTTCCCGTTTTTTATGGTCATGTCATTGCAGCCCTGGAAAAAGCCCTTCCTGCAGTCGATGACGATCTCTACGACCGGTTTATCGACAGCATCACTCTCCATTTCCTTAAAACGAGCAAAATGGGTGGTGACATCTCGTTTGTCGAGAGAATGTTTGATCACGCTGAACGGAATAAGCGGAGGAAGACCGGAAAGACGCTGTATGACATTGTCCTCGGAATAATACTGATCAACACGGGAAGATATACCGAAGCGATTGAACGCATGAAGAACTACCGGAGCACTGACGCAATGATCTGTCCGGCACTGGCGTACTGCTCCATTATCCGGGCTTCTCCGACGGGGGGAGACCCGGGTTCGGATGCCAGTATCCGTGGCCCCTCACCCCATGAACTCGAGGCACGCGAACAAATGATTGAGTTGATCCGTTTGAATCCCCCGGTCGACCGGCTCAGGGAATTGGGCATCGGCGATGACCCGGTGATCAACAGGACTTTCTGGTTCATGATGAATAAGGCGATAGTCTGGTTCCCGGAGAACCGGGAATTCCTGCGTCTCGGGATCGAAAAAGCGTCGAAGGACGGAAAACGTGAAATCCGGGAAGAGCTCCTGGGAATTGCGATCGATCGGTTCTTCAATGATATGTACTTTCTGCGGCAGCTCTACCGGCTGAAACTCGAGAACCGCGATGCCGGGGGAGTGGCAGGAGTGGTCCGGCAGATGACCCAGCAGTTCCCCGACGAACTCGAACCGGTCTACTACGGGATGAAACTATCAGTTATTACCTCCCATGCCGATGTCTATTTCAAATTCAGGAAACTCGCCCTTGCGAAAAATATTCCCCATACCGCGCTCGTCCTCCTTGATTTTGGATTTGAGATGATGAGCGGCAAAAAATATGAGGCATTTGCATGCCTCGATGAAATAAAGTTGGTCTTTGGTCCCCATCATTACTATGTTACCCTGCTCGAATATGTGGCACATGATATCTTCTCGGATGATGAAAAAAAGGTCAAACAGGCAAAAAAAGCCCTGGTCGACTCGATCGATCGTTACTGTCTCCAGCTCCTGAACATCAAAGACGAATAAAAAATTTTTCAGTTGGTATCAGAGTTTTATGCACTGCGGACAGGAACAGGACGTCCCGCCCTGGGTGGCAATAACGACCGTCTTCTCTTCATAAAGAAGCCCGAGCCCTTCCCGTGCGCTTGACATCGCCCTTGTTGGTGTGTTGTTTATCTCACTTAAATGGGCGAGGATGACCTGCGGCACATCCGTTCCCAGGACCTGCAGGCACCGGGCGGCGGCAGTGTTGGAAAGGTGCCCCCGCCTGGAACGGATCCTTCGTTTCAGTGATTCAGGATACGGCCCGTTCTGGAGCATGTCGGGGCAGTGATTACTCTCCAGCACAATAGCATCACAGCGCCGGAGCAGGTCCAGCATAGAGGGGGTGATGATACCGGTATCGGTACAGTAACCAAACATCAGGTCATCTTCCCGGATGATATACCCGCAGGGTTCAGCGGCGTCATGGGAGGTGGCAAACGGTTCAATGGAAAAATCTCCGATCGCAAACCGTTCATGATACCGGCAGCGATTCGTGTCGATCGGTTTAACCGAAGTGCGGCGGTGACCGAGGAAATCGAGGAGTGTCCCTTCCGTTGCATGGACCGGGATATTCATCCGGCGGGCGAGTACGTCAAGCCCCCTGATGTGATCGCCGTGTTCATGGGTGACCAGCACCCCCATGACCTGCCCTGCATCAAGGGATGCTGCGTTCATACGCAGGAGGGTCTCTTTCAGACTCAGTCCCGCATCAATGAGGAGTGCACCGTTCCTGCCCTCGAGAAATACGCAGTTGCCTTTGCTTCCGCTGCCAAGGATTGTGCAACGCATCGTCCTATTATTGGGCGTTCACGTATTAGAGTGTTTAACTCGTTACCAGATTGTAAAAAGGAGCATCTGTCAGCCGGTGGCAACAGTAACATGAATGGCCGTGGCTTTGATACCGGCGATCACGGCGATACCAGCCGTGAGCGAGAGCTCATCGGCAGATCTCCGGGTAACCAATGCCGTGAGGGGAAAGCCGAAGTTAATGGTCACCCGGATAAATGGTCCAAATGGCACCATCTTTGTTATCGTGCCGGTCAGCTGGTTCCGAACGCTGGTCTTCGGTAAATCCCCGTCTTTCAGGGCGACGGTGACTTCTTCCGGGCGGATGAAAAGGTCCACCCTGGTACCGGGTTTACAGGGACTAATTACTTCAAAGACTGCGTTGCCGACCGATACTTTTGCAAGTCCTGCGTCATTGGATTCCACAACCCCCTTCAATATCGTGTCAATACCAACAAAGCGGGCGATATCCCTCCCTTTCGGGCGGTAGAAAATATCATGGAGTGATCCCACCTGGGCGATGTGCCCATTCATGATCACTGCGATCCTGTCGGCGAGGCGCTGGCCCTGGATCATGTCATGCGTGGAGAGTATGATGGTGGTATGAAAGCGCCCGTGAATGCGTCTGATGAGATCTTCGATCAATTCCGTGTTGACAGGATCAAGATTTGCCGTGGGCTCGTCAAGGAGAAGCACTTCGGGGCGGGTGACCAGCGCCCGTGCGATTGCCACGCGCTGCATCTCTCCTCCGGAGAGTGTGACCGCCTGCCGATCTGCAAAGTGGATGAGCCCGACGATATCGAGGGCCTCATGTACACGAGGATAAATCTCTGATTTTTCTATACCCCGAAACTTCAGGCCGAATGCAACATTGCCAGCGACTGTTGTATTCAGGACCGCGGGTTTCTGGAAGACCATTGACATTCGCCGGCGGATTGAAAGCCGGTCCGCACCAGAGGCTGTTGTATCCGTGCCGTCAAATGTTATCTTCCCGCCAGTTGGTGTATCAAGAAGGTCGATTAGCCTCAGGAGACTCGTTTTTCCGCTTCCACTCGGCCCTATAAAGGTGAAGATCTCCCCGCGATGGATCTCGAGGTCAATCCCTTCAAGGATTTTCTTTCCTCCGCCAACCTCGCGCGAGAGTCCGGATAACTCGATTATGCCCGTGGAGCACCCCCCATGATCTGCTGGGACTCAACCGACAGGCCGGAGGTAATGAGATTCAGGATTATAACGACGACAAGAGCAATCAGGAGCAGGATAATGCCGAGAGCGATCGAGAACGGAAAATCGCCAATACCCGTCTGCAACGCTATCGCCGTAGTCAGCACTCGTGTTGCGCCCCGGATATTGCCACCAATCATCATGGCCACACCAACTTCAGAGATCGCCCGCCCGAAACCGAGGACAACGGCGCTGAGGATGGCCAGGCGGGCTTCTTTGACAATCTGGACAATAGTCTGGAATCCTGTTGCACCCAGCGAGATGAGCGTATCGCTGATATTCCGGTCGACTCCTCCGAGGGCGGCAATAACAAGTCCGGTCATGATGGGAATAATCAGCACCGTCTGTCCTACAATCATTCCTTCCGGTGTGAACAGGAGCCCAAAAATCCCGAGCGGGCCGCTCCGGGAGAGCAGGAGGTAGAGCATGAGGCCGACCACAACAGTCGGAACCGAGTAGAGGGTCTGGATCAGGACGATGAGGATACGTTTGCCCCGGAATTCGTGAAAATGGATAAGTCCACCCAACGGGATGGATATGATCGCTGCGATAACGGTTGCCGAAAGCGAGATAAAGAGAGAGAGGGCGGCTATCTGCATAACCTCAGGATCGAGGGTGACAATCAGGTCGATTGCCTGGAGAATCCCGGTTGAAATATCGCTCATAGTTACTGTATCCTTTTAATTTTAAGAAAAAAAAAGATTAGGCTTTTTTCGCATTCGAAAGAACCGCCGCTGGAACAGCCGTCCCGGAAGCTATTGCCGGAGCAATGGGTGTCTGTCCGTCTGCACTCAGCACGGCCTGGCCATCCCTGGTAATGAGCAGGTTGATGAAGTCTGCGGCGCCGGCGTCATTCATCGCGCTTGAGGGAATGGTAACCCCATATATGATCGGCGTCCCGACTTCCATTACCGTGGTCGAACCCGAGGGGCGTATTACCTGGGCGTTCTGGTACCGTGAAGCCATGGTTGCATCAGAAAGATCTATCTCCGCCGGAAGCGCCAGATAGGGGAGTCCTGACTGAATAGCTACGCTGCTGTACTCAAAGGCATAGTCAACCGCACCACTCTTCAGCAGGGGAATGATATCCGGTCCGGTCTTGGTGATGACGAGTTTCATGCCATCGGGAGAGGGGTTGGTCGCATCAATCGTAATCTTCGCGCCATCAGTAACCCTGGTCATCTTGCTGTAGGGTGCGACGAGCGTATTGAATATTGTATTATCCCCGTATTTCCGTTCCGAGAGAGCAATCGTCATCAGGCTGCGGTAGCCCGCCGGATCTGTGGTTGGGTCGCTGATTGCGTAGGATACAGCTGGCGTTGCCAGAACCGTGTACCAGGTATTTGCATTGATGGTCGCTGCGCCTTTGCTGGTATTGGTATAGACCAGTACCATGCTGTTCTTGGCAAAGTCAATGTCAAAGGTTGCATTCTTCGGGTAGAGGTTCTTGGGGATCAGGACGGTGTCGGCACTGGCAAGCACATCGGCGAACTGGCTCTGTTTGTTGACCTTATCGATAATGGCTGCGCTGCCACCGGACCAAAGCTGGACATCGGTATCCGGGTGCGCCAGTTCATAGATCTTTTCGAGTTTCCCAAACGATGTCGCAAGGCTTCCTGCGTGGTATACCTTCAGGAGTTTGACTGCAGTGGCCGGTGTGCTGTAATCGCCGACATATCCTGCCGGGGCCGGCGGTACGCTGACACTCATGGGAGTGAACAAGGATTTGCCGTACTTGTCTACACCATAATTACCGATATCCGCCTGGGTCTGAGGCGAGATCAGGAAATTAATGAAATTGTCAGCCATCATGATCTTATCGACCGACTGATTGCCGGTATTGACGGCCATCACACTGTAGATATTGAGAAGGCTTGCGCCCTGGGTCACCAGGGGATCAAGTTTCAGGTTGCTCTTGTATGCCAGGTAGGTACCTTCATCAGTCAGGGTATAAGCACCCTCTTCGCTGGCCATCTGGAGGGTCTCTCCCATGCCCTTACCGGCTTCAATGTACCAGGCGCCGGACTTCTGGACATCCTTGGCGTAGGTGTATCCGGCAGCCTTCCAGATATTCTGCTCGGCAGTGTGGGTCCCGGACCCGTCACCACGGGACACGAACTTCACTGATGCATCTCCCCCCTTACCCTTCGTGAGAATTGTCTTGAAGGCGTTTTCTGGGGTCATTCCTTTGATTCCCGCGGGATCATTTGCCGGCCCGACAATCTCAAAATAGTTGGAGGCAAAAGAGCGCCGGTTCAGACCGGTCCCGCCTTCGAGAAATGCCATTTCCTGAGAGGGAGAGTGGACAAGGAGCACATCGGCATCGCCGCGCTTGGCGAGCTCAACAGCCTTTCCGGTGCCCTGGGAGGTGATCAGGAGATCGACATTGTTCTGTGCCTCGTACTTAGTTTCGAGATAGTTGAGAAGTCCGGTATCGTACAGGCTCGTAGTGGTTGCAATGAGGAGCTTCTGCCGGGGTCCGGTAAATACGATCGGAGTTGTTGTCGGCATCGCGGTCGTTACTACGGGTGCGGTTGTGATCTGGGTGGTTATGGCCGTAGTCGTGGGCTGGGTTGGTTGCGTTGTGGTACATCCTGCTATGAAAATTCCCCCGATAAGGAGGATGATGAGCAGGACATCGAGTGATAATTCAGAGAATCGTTTCATATCAATCAATCCTTTACGGCTATAGATCAGTGATCATCTGTAAAAATTGTTTCTTTTTTAATTTGTTAATTTCAAACGGTTAACCAATTGATAAACAATTGATATATCAGAGTTATCCAGCGTCCATGCTATTAAGAAAAAATAAATCAGCAATGGGGTTATTGTGGCGGGATTTTTTTCAGGATCTCCTGAAAAAAAGATGTGCCCAGGATATCCTCGGTCTCTTGAAGATATTTTTCCCTCATCAGGCCGATCATCTTACTGCTCCCCTTTGCCGTTGTAAGGATCCCCACGCGTTCTGCGCGGGTGACCAGCTCTTCCTGCTCCATCATGGCAAAATAGGGGAGGACATAGTAATGGGGAACTTCAAGAAAATCTGCCAGCCTTCGTGTAGTCGGAAATTTTATCCGGATTGTATCTTCGGAAAAGGTAAGGGAGATCGAGCGTTCCGAGAGCTGGATACGAATTGCCGCATCAAAAAGAAGATCAACCGAAAGGGCACCCATAGAAATTCGCATTGTTTAGTATGAAACGGGAGAGCATAAAGATTCAGGATTCATCGGAAAGTTTTCTTAAGAAATGGAAGGTTATACGAGAAATCGAAAAAAATCCTTAATGCGCAGGTGGTGGAGTACTCGTCTATGAACCTTGTTACCGGTACACCAGCGAACTAAAAAAAATTACTTCTCATTTCTTTTTTTCTTGTGGTCATCCGGGACCGGTGTCAGGTAGACTACTTCAGCTTTAATGTCCTTTGCTATCTGTTCGATCTCGAACTTCCGGAAATGAGTCGCTTCAATCTGGATTTGACCTCCGGTTACCGCAACTATACGGTACTTCGGTGATTCGACCCCTTCGCCGACTTTCTGGCGTTCACGTACGTAAATTTTCATGTTTTTTGCCTCACACCAAACTCACCCAACACCTTATTACCAATGACCTTGGGCTATAACCGGTGTCTGATATACCAACTGGTTTACAATGACTTATAACTTATCTTCGTGATAAGAATGGATGTGACCGATTATGGAAAAGCGTTTTGAAATACGCAGCGGATTGCAGGGTGAAACACTCGTCAGGAAAGGATTACAACGGAAACGGGTGAGCGGAGAGCAGATACGCATCACCCCCGACCTGAATGTTATTAAAATTGGTGGACACGCAGCCATCGACTATGGGCGTGAAGTGATGTACCCTCTTGTAGAAGAGATCGGGAACCTTTCAACAAAACACCAGATGCTGATTGTGACGGGTGGCGGTGGCCGGGTCCGGCATATCATGGATGTCGGGATGGATCTTGGCATGCCGACCGGGGTACTTGCAGAACTTTCCGCAAAGATCTCCGAGCAGAACGCGATCATGGTTTCGATCCTGCTCTCAAAATACAATGGGGTGAGGATCCATACCGGCGACCTTCTTGAACTGCCAAGTCTGCTCAAGCTCGGTATGCTGCCGGTGATGCATGGGACTCCCCCGTATGGGCTCTACGAACATCCTGCCAAATCCGGATCAATCCCCCCTCACCGGACCGATACCGGCGCTTTCCTTATTGCTGAAGTGATGGGAGCAAAGAACTGCATCATCGGTAAGAATGTCAACGGGTTATATACGCAGGACCCGGTTACGCACCCGGATGCTGAATTTATCAAGGAAATTACCGCATCCGAATTGGACGAAATGAACCTTGAGAACCTGGTGATTGAACCGATGGTAGTTGAACTCCTGAAAGACGCGGCTCATATAAAAGAAGTGAAGATCATCAACTGCCATGTAAAAGGAAATATCGAGAAGGCTATCATGGGGAAGAACGTAGGTACTATCATACGGTCTGAGTAATTCGATGTTTTTTTTCGGTGTAATTTTTTAACACAGGAATTTTTTCCCTGTTTTTCAGTCGCTCTTCCCTATTTCTCTTACGCCAAAAGTACTTCTTTCAGAAATGGGTGCATATCCGGCACATGCATAAGATGATCTCAGTGCGATCGCTGCATCAGAATTTCCTGAGCTGGCTAACCTTTTAATTTGTCTGACGGCTTCTTTTTGGTCGTCATCAAACGATGCATCTTCATGCAGGCGTGCAATGGCATAGAGGATTTTAATACCTTCATCCAGTATCTCGATCATGAAACTTCATCCAGATTGTTAGATAGAATAAGTTAAAATAGATTTTTATTAATTATTTTTAATTAACACTATGAAGGGAGGGATATGAAAACAAAAAATTTTTGGTTTTAGTCTGATTATATTCCTTTAATGTGGCAACGACAGGAAGTATCAGGTTCGGAGAAATCGTAATCTTTTTCAGACTGCAACCTTACTTTACCCATTGACTGGGTAGTCTGATATGCTATTTTATTTAATAAAATATTTTTGTTTTTAATTTACCATTAACAAAGATTAAAAAATTGGGGGTTTCGTCAATAAAACCATAGATTTTTATTGAATCTAGAGTAATTATCACTGATCGAATATGGGAAGCAGCCAGGATATTATGCACCAGTATGCCAGGCAGGAGATTAACAGGTTCTTTTCCACGTATGATGGCTGGACAATAACCCCCCTGAAGCAGACCAACGGTTATGACCAGGAATTTATTGCTGAACGCACTACTTCCGGAAATAAAGAAGTCAAAAAAGTCCTTGTCTCATTTAACAAGGATGTGAATAAGGAAAAACTTGAAGGGATGCGTTCTTCGGCGGCAGGACCCTACGGACAGGTTCAGAAGAGTGATGTTCTCCTAATCATTCCGCAGAATTCCGATACTTCTTGCGTACCTCCCGATATCAGGGTTTCGTTCATGAATTCGTTCGCCTTTGATGGTGATGAGCTGGCGTGGACAAAAAAACCTGTTGCACAAGCACCCGGTCAAAAACAAGAGAAGGCGTGCAGCCAATAAATTACGGAACTCATTCTGTATGCAGGGAACAGGTGCCCTGCATCTTTTTTTCTATTCTGTACGCATTGAACCGGGAATCCTCTTCATGCAAATATCGCTCCGGGAATTGCATGAATGAGTTTATTCAATACTACTCTTCGCTATAGATTCTTGGATTGAGGAAATGATCCTGTGACTGTTATTTCAGTATCATACTGACAATTATCGCATTTTTCTGGGGATCATGAATACCAGTTCACGGTTGTGCTATCTTCCGCAGGATTCTCTGGATCGGAGTACCGCCGGTCTTAGCCAGAGGGCGCATGAACATGTACTGTTTTTGCGTGGTTCTGATGGAAAATTCCATATCATGATCGTTAATCATGTCATCAGAAAACCTTACCGGATCGGTAATATGAAATGAGGTGATAAAATCGATATTCCGGTCAAAGAATTCATCGGGAATCAGTGAACTCCCGGTCCATACAATCCGACGAGACGGGCATTACCGGTAAAGTCCAGGAGGTCTTCAAACGTGTTATTTACAAGAGTCGATGCGGTGATGATCACCACATCGGCAATCTTAAGGACCTGTTCGTTGTCGATAGTGGAATGAACATGAATATCGCGAGGACCATGCGATATGGTATTATCGATAATTACGGTTTCAAACGTCTCCCTGGGCCTGATATCGGTCACGTGCAGCTCGCGGCACCTGCCCCGGAAGTAGCGGACCTCGTTTCCATATCCTACAACCGCTACGATGTCTTTCCTGTTCACCAGCCGGGAAACCGTCGGGTAATTGTGAACAAGCTTATCCCCGCTTATCCAGCCCTGAGCAAGGAATCCCCGGTCCCGTACCGATGAACTTCCGATATGTGGCTGGGAGAGTGCACTCAGTGCGCCAATACCCACCGAGCGTTCCATAAGATCGCCCGAATGAATCCCCCAGTTGGCAATCTCGAACAACGATTTTCCGATCAGGTCCAGAAACTTCTGGTTTTCAGCGGGTTCTGCATGAATGCCCCTGAAATTTGCAGCCACGCCACATTCATCATTCGAACCCAGCACGGTATTCCACCATGGTTTTATTCCCAGCCGGACGAGTCTGCCCGGGCGGACCTCACTCTCGTCATACAATTTCTGCAGCCTCTCAAGAGTGAGTTCAAGAATATTTTTCCGCGGGTGCAGTTTTTTTTCCATGGTCAGGTTCTGGTGTTTATTCCTATTCGGGAATGATCAACTGTAGATTCCTAATGATAAATATTTTTGTTTGATATTTTTAAAAGTTAAAAGAAAACTCTTATAGTGTGAGAAAAAAAAGTACTGATGTCCCCTTGGAGCAGCTCCAACCGGACCATGCACACATCAAATGTCATAGAATACATCGCCAGTGATCGATCTGGCACAAAATCTTAACAAATCCTGAGAACAACAGGCGGGTGAGGAAATATTAAGACGCAATTTCCTTCACCTGGATCAATTTTCCTGAGTCTTATCTTCATAAGAACTGTTTTCACCCTGCCGTTATAATCGCTGTATATGCAGGATTACACGCGTCAACGGGATCCACTTTCGTTTGTACCGATCGGGGTCATTCATTCGCAGTTTACCGACACTACCGGCATGCCCATCCAGCCAAGTGGGGCCAGGGGTATCCGTGGCACCGTCGAGATTTTTGAAGAGTTCAAAGAAGGCCTCGGTGATACCGGAGGATTCTCCCGCCTCATCCTGATATATGCATTTCACCGATGCCTGTCGCGCCAGCTCATGGTCACTCCGTTCCTCGACACCACTCCCCGTGGGGTATTTGCCACCCATGCACCCTGCCGCCCGAACCCGATCGGTTTTTCGATCGTGAGGCTCATCGAAGTGAAGGGAACGAGGCTTATTATTGAAGATGTAGATATCCTGGACGGAACACCGCTCCTTGACCTGAAACCCTATGTGCCGGCATTCGACTCTTTCCCGGATGCATCATCAGGCTGGCTTGAGCAGGTCGCGCATGGTGCGGAATCGGCCCGGTCAGACGAACGGTTCCAATGAAGTGATCCCCCTTTCTCACTCAGCGGAACAAGCAATTTTTTCTTCTTTTGTATCCCGCAAAATGTATGCATTTTCTGAAAAAAATAGTTGAGAAGTATCACAACGTTCATTACCGGGAAAATGGAACTCGTGCGTCCATTTTTTTATCCCATTGTTATGTTCTTCCAGGTACTTGCCGGACCGAAAAGGCATTCAACTACCAGCGGAATATTCCGGACCCAACATGACCCGTTCAGGAAAAAACAGAGACAGGTACTATCACCATGACTCGCGGTAAGAAACCGGAAGTTGCAATTCTCGAGGCGAAGGTATTTGCAGAGCGGATGGGTTATATGCCGATAGACAACCCGCATGAGAATCTGCTGTTCGATTTCCTGATCTTCAAACGCGAATCGGTCCGTGTCGTGAAGGTGCGACAGACCCGGTACCATATTGATCCGAATGGATTTTATGACCAGCAGTTCACGGATGAAATACAGGGACTTCGTTCGCTGCCTTTCCCGCCATCATCCTGCTTGAACTTTGGCTGCGCACCCAGCATGAACGGATGTGGCGGCGACTGGTCATTCACGATCTATCAGTCGAAGAGATCGAATGGTGGGGTCCGGATAAGTACACGAATCCCCATGGACGATAAAACCCCGATCAGGCGGGATACGTCGTGAGATATCATACCTGAGCAATCAAGTCCTCGTAGAATGCCCGGATTGGCAAACGGACAACGATTTGGGATCTCGAAAACGTATTGGAAAATCTCCACGAGAAACAATGCCAACGGATGACAAAATTCTTCATATACATCGTTATTTTTCGGAATTAATCGTTTAAATCAGGAGAAAACCGTGCAATATAGCGGCTATCCTTTCCCCGGAGAACCAAGGACAATTAACAGGGTATCTTCAGGGAGAAACGCTACCCGGCGACCGCTATCGGACGAAAAATAAGTTTGCCGGAAAGTGGTGCAAAATGGATATTTTGAGAAACAGGGAGATTTAATGGGATTTTTATTATCCGTTGCCCAGGATGCTATTATGCTATATTATCAGGACGGGGGGATATATAATTATTAACTATAAATGGTTTACTTGATACAAAAATACTATATTTATTACATCCTCTCACCTATTCCCAAAGGCTGGTTGAAAAATTTACCAAGTGCGAGGAGCGGTGGAAGGTGCAACATTTTTTAAGAATAATATTTTTTTCACTTATCATCTCCTGTGCAGTAGTCACCCTCATAACAGGAGTGACTGCAGCAACGACGGAGATGCACATTACCAGATATGCTTCTGATAATGTGACGGTGATCAATGAGACCACCGTAACGTATCAGTGGATGGAAGAAAACCTGCCGGTGAGAGGAGACGGGATCACTCACTACTATCTCCAGGGGCCGGTCTTTACTGACGATGCTGATCCGGCCCTGGAAGAACAGCTCCGCTGGAACACCGCTGAAGATACCAATATTCAGGAAAAGGATATGGGGGCGGTCAAAGGCACAGATCTCAAAGACCTATGCAATCTTGTCGGGGGTATGTCTCCAGGAGATACGGTGAAATTGAAGGCATCCGATGGTTTTACCAGAACATTCGCCTACAAAAATGTATATTCGCCAGCTGTCCGGCAGGGCCCGATGGTAATAGCATGGTATAGGTCTGATGAAGGTTATGTTCCGGATTATCGAACGGGGATGCGTCTCATCTTTTTTGCCGATAACTCAACCAACCCCTGGGGCATTCATGCCTTCGGGAATTACGACTGGCAACGATCTGCGGATCCTGAGTACTGGTATTACTACCGGCAAGGTGATGAAAAATATCCGACCACTACCGGTCTCTCGATCCAGTACATTTCTGATATCATGATCTATTCCGGCAGCACAACAGAGGGTGAACCGGCCGACACAGAAACGACAGCAGCGGTTAAGGCACCAACCCGCGCCGGGAGCTCGCCTTTTACGATCATATCTTCGCTCGCAGCCTGCTGTTTTCTTGGATATATAATAAAGAAGCGGGGTTGGCCATGAAATCAGGATCTCGTTACATGCGTGATTCAGAAGATCAACGTGTGCCAAAGATCAGATTGATCCCCTTGATAATCATCGTGATCCTGCTCTGCGGGCTGGTAAATGCCGTTTGTGCAGCGCCAACGACAGCAGTCCATGTGGTGAAATATGCCGCAGACGGCTCAACAGTCATCAACGAGACAACCGTGACGTACCAGTGGATGGAAACAAACCTGCCAATACAGGGCGATGGCACAACTCATTACTACCACCAGGGCCCGGTCTTTGTCGACGATAAGGAAGGGCAGTGGGATGTCAATGAAACTACCAATTTCAAGGACCAGGGGGCCGTCAAAGGCACGGACATCAAAGACATCTGCAACCTGGTCGGAGGGATGACCGACAGGGATGAGGTGATGGTGAGGGCAACGGATGGCTACCATGTCGAGTTCGGCTATGAAAATGTCTACAGGCCGCAACCCCGCCAGGGCCCCATCGTGGTCTGCTGGTATAATGGCGGGGAGACAAAAGTTGGTGAACGGCAGGGAGTCGGATACCCTCCTGCTTATTTCAACGGGATGCGCCTGGTATTCTTTGCAGACACTTCCACCAACAAGGAAGGCAAACACGTCTTTGGCAACAACGATATGCGGGCTGTCATGCCTCCGGAAGCGATCCACCTGTTCGATGACCTCTATCCTTCGACAAGTGGATATACCGTCAAGTGGGTTGATGAAGTGAGGATTTATTCCGGGGGGTATAACGGCACGAGGGGAGCCCTTGCAAAATCGCTGGATGAAAAAGCGGGTACTCCCACTACGACAATACAGAAGAGCCCACTCCTGGCTTTTTCCTGTATCGGAGGGATCGTGATAATCGTCTTGCATATCCGGAGGCGATCCTGATGATTCATGCAGCCAGGGGGTTCTGCCTCCTGCTTATTCTGTGCTGCTGGTGTGCGGGTTGCACCAGCACAGCGCCGGCTTCTTCACCGCAAACGGGACCGGGTTCAGTTGATGACTTCAGTGCCTGGAACCTGACGGTCAACGGCACAACCCGATATCGTATATTCTCTCGACCAGATCCGGGCACTTCCCCCCACGACCGGTTATGGTTTTGCCGTCTCAACGGTTGGGATCAAATACGGTCCTTATATCTGCAAAGGGGTCCTGCTTACCGATCTTCTTGCACCGTCCGGGGGGATTGCGCCGGGAGACCAGGTCTGGATCTCGGCACCGGATGGCTACCTCTGGGTCTTTGATTTCGACCAGGTGCAGGGGACCGGGTTCATCACGTTCAATGAGAGCCTGAAGGAAATCCCGTCACCCCCATTGAGGATCCTCCTGATGTACGAACAGGACGGAAACCCCCTCTCCTATGATGACGGAGGGCCGCTGCGTGTCGCGATAATCTCCGATGAAAAGGGCGTGGTAACGGAAGGCAGTGCATGGGTCAAATGGATAAACAAAATCGAGATTAAAAAGAAATGACTGTTCCCCTGGTAAAATTCCTGTGGATAGCAATTGTACCTCTCCATACTTTGCGTGAGCTCAGGCTGCATCAGTGGTGAACCCGGCCAGAACAGGACTATTCTTAAAGTGGTGCCGGCAGGAAGTCTGCTCCAGCCGTTTGACGAGGTGGAAAAAGCCTTCGAGGCACAACATCCCGATGTCGATGTCCAGATAGAAGGGCACGGGAGCATCCAGGCAATCCGGCAGGTTACCGATCTCCACCGCCCCATCGATGTGGTTGCCGTTGCAGATGCCTCCCTTATCCCGGACCTCATGTTCCAGGAAGACTCAATGACCGGTAAAAATTTCACCGATTCTTATACGCCCTTTGCCCGGAATGCCATGGTCATTGCCTACACGAATAAAAGCCGTTATTCTGACCAGATTACCCCGACTAACTGGAACGAGGTGCTTACCCGCCCCGATGTCCGGGTGGGCTTCTCCAATCCTATGCTTGATGCTGCCGGGTACCGCACCATCATGGTCTCCCTGCTCGCAGACCGGTACTACAAGAATAGTACATTATTTCCGGTTCTCATCGGGAGCCACTTCACTCCCCCACTCGTTGTAAAGGATGAGGAAGGAATAGCGACAATCAGACTTCCGGAAGTGCTCCGTCCATCAGATGAGAAACTCGTGATCCGGGATGGGAGCATCTTTGTTCTGTCCCAGCTTGAGGCCGGTGGGATCGATTATGCCTTCGAGTACCGGAATGTGGCTGAAGGACATAACCTCAGGTGGATCGATCTCCCCAGAGATATTGATCTGAGTTCGCCGGACTTTGCAGAGCAGTACGGTAAAGTCAGGGTAATCCTTGGCTTCCAGCGGTTCAGTGCTATCGGGCAGGAACGGACCGGTCAGCCAATCGTCTATGCGATCACTGTGCCGAATAATGCACCGGACCCTGTTCTTGCGCGGGAATTTGCAGATTTTGTTATTCAGAGAGCAAAGACCGGGGGGAAGGGTTGGCCATCACCACTGAACGAATCGGTTACGCAGAGTGTTGTTGAGGAAATTATGGGAGAACAGGAGTTTTTGATCCCATGACAAACAGAATCCGGTATGACCCGTGCCTGACGTTGTTCTGGCTCATCGGGAGTGTCGTCATAGTCATCACTACCCTGGCCCTCCTGAGCATTGCAGTGCCAGAGCTCTCACACCTGTCCCACCTCGCCTCAGTAGCATCGGAGACCGGAGTGATCGAAGCGATACTCCTGACGATAGGTGCGGCATTGGTTGCGGTACTTTTTCTTGTAATTTTCTGCACACCGCTGTCGTATGTACTTGCCCGGACCACCTCACGCTGGAAAGGGATCGTTGAGAACCTTGTCGACATACCACTCGTACTGCCACATACCGTGGCCGGACTCATGGTCTATCTCCTCTTTATGTCACGGGGGGTCATCGGCGGTCCCCTGCATAACATCGGGATAGTCTTTGAAGATGCATTTCCGGGCATTGTAATGGCGATGATTTTTGTCTCCTCCCCCTATTACATACATGCTGTCCGGGGAGGATTTGAGAAAGTACCGGTCCATCTCGAAAATGTTGCACGGTCACTTGGTGCCACACGGTTCTCTGCGTTCTGGCATGTCACGCTCCCTCTTTCCATCCGCCATCTTCTCTCCGGCTCATTCCTTGCGTGGGGGCGGGCGGTCGGAGAATTTGCTGCTGTCGTCATGATTGCATATTTCCCGATGGTTGTGTCCACGCTCATCTACCAGCGGTTTACGACAGGTGGTCTTGCAGAGAGCCGGAGTGTCGCATTCATTATGATCATTATCTGCCTCACCGTTTTCGTTCTCTTCCGTTGGGTAATGCGGAAGGCGGGGAGGCCTGACCATGATCGCGCTTGAGCACGTATCAGTCAGGCTGGGAGAGTTCAGCCTTCATGACGTTAATCTCCGAATCAACCGGGGAGAATATACGGTCATCATGGGACCTTCTGGTGCCGGAAAGACCGTCCTTTTGGAGACCATCGCCGGGCTCCGGAAAATGGACAGCGGGAGAATCTTCTTAAACGGAAACGACACGAGCTACGTTCCCCCGGAACACCGGCATATCGCCATTGTCTACCAGGACTATTCTCTGTTTCCCCATATGACCGTAGCCGAAAATATCGCATATGGGCTGAAGATCCAGAAAAGGTCTGCCCTTGAAATCAGTAAACAGGTAGACGAACTTCTTTCAGATTTTATGCTTTCATCACTGAAAAACCGGTATCCCGGTTCGCTGAGTGGCGGGGAGCAGCAGAGGGTTGCGCTCGCGAGGGCACTTGCGGTAAAACCTGACATTCTCCTTCTTGACGAACCATTCGCTGCGCTTGATCCTCATACGCGGGAGGAATGCATGCAAATGATGCTGGCAGTACAAAAAAGCCAGAACCTGACGATCCTGCAGGTAAGTCATTCACGCGAAGAGGCCTATAGTGTTGGAGACCGTATTGTACTGCTTATCAATGGAATAATTGTCCAGACCGGTTCTGCTCATGAAATTTTCCATTCGCCGCTATCCCCGGCCGCGGCGGAATATGCCGGTATGGACAATATATTCAAGGGAACTGTTCTCAGGATCGATGGTTCATTCTGTACTGTAGATATCAATGGGCACGAGATAACATTCAGGGGAAATGCAAATGTCGGATCAAAGGTTTCTCTCTATATCCCGGGGGAGCTGGTTACTCTTGTACGAACGGGTAATGCAATTGGCGCTTCGCTAAATACAGTGCAAGGTAAGGTCTCTGATATTTTGTCCAGGGAATATACCATCAAAATCCGTCTTGATTCTGTGATTCCTTTGACAGCGGTGATAAAACGGGATGATGGACAATTGTGGCTTCCTTCACCCGGGGAACATTGTGTTGCATTTTTCCGGCCTGAGGATGTACATTTTCTGGAAGAAGAAAGGTGAGCTGACCATGCGATCATCGGTTTATTCTGTCATTTTTTTTATATTTCTTGCCTGTTTCCTTGTAGTATCCGTGATTGCGGTTGAAATGACGGCCGCGGGACCAGATCATGATTCGGGAACAGGAGTTATGGCAGTCCCCTATGTCACCAGCACCACGCATAACTCTGCAATAGTCCGCTGGTATCCCGGTAGTTTCAGCCCGGACAATCTCCGGTATGCAAACGAATCATTCTTTATAAAGACGGGTCTTTACGATCATACGGTTGTTTTTAATAAAACATCCCCTTCGCCAATGATCTTCCTTACCGGTCTTGAGCCAGGCACCCGGTACCACTATAATCTGCTATCGGAGAGTACATCACGCAGTGACAGAAGTTTCATGACGTTTCCTGAAACCGGGTCCTGTTCATTTATCGTCTACGGAGACACCCGTGAACAGGCACCGTATTTCACCCAGATTGAACGCCATGAGATAGTGGCGGACAGAATCGCACGCGAACCCGATATTTCATTTGTGGTCAACACCGGGGACCTGGTGAGTAATCCTGACGATGATCAGGAATGGGACAGATTTTTCAGAGCCGGAAGTATGCTCTTTGGCAGTACAACCTATGTGGCCGTCCGGGGAAACCACGATTCAAACCTTTCTTTTCTTCAGGATAATTTCGGGAACGTTGGTACATCCTCGTTCGATTGCGGCGATGTCCACATCTCTTTGCTCGATTCAAATGATTATGCATTATTCTCTCCTGCTGAACAAAGCCGGTGGCTCAAAGAAGACCTCGGATCTACTGACAAATGGAAAATTGTGATTCTTCATCACCCACTTTACACTTCTGAGGAAAATCACTTCGGTGGATTCGAGAACCTCAAAAAAGAGTACGAACCGGTATTATTATCCGGGAATGTCAGTGTCGTCTTTAACGGGCATGTCCATGCCTATGAGCGCATCGAAAAGTCCGGAATTACGTATATTACAGAAGGACGGGGAGGTGCGCCGGCGTACCGTTTGAATGAAACAAAGATGGCAGGTTCAGAAAACAGCCGTGAAAACACGCTCGGCTACAGCCGGGTTACATTAGATCCGGTGGGTGATGTAATGGGGATTGATGTTATACAGGTTGCAGATGTTTCTCCGGATCTGCGAAATATTACGAGGATCTACCCGGAGGACACGGAGATCGAACGGATTGTCCTTAAAAAATCCGGAAAACTCCCCGATTCCGGAATAATATCTTCACCCTTACTGCACCTGTCGGAGGAAATTCGTTGTATAACTCCCAAAATATCCGCCGGGCGGCATTCTGCTTCTGAACAATTCCCGTTCTGCATCCTGCGGGAATTCTGGTCTGATCCCCTTGTTTAATATTTTACCTTTACTTATTAAACGAATATATCAAAAAATATAAGAGAGGACAATCAATTACCCATTCGATTTCATTAAAAATTTTCAACAGGAGGGTGGTTACCGATGAAAATATCTCTGAGTCAAGGATACGTCATCACGTTCATTGTTTTGCTCACGATCATGGCCACTCCGGTCACAGCCCTGGGTACCACTGAAGTTACCTTGCAGCGATATGCGAATGACCGGGTCTCTCTTCTCAACGAAACTACCGTGAGTTATCAATGGATGATGGCAAATCTCCCGGTGCTGGGAGATGGAATTACCCATTACTATAGCCAGGGTCCTACGTTCAATAATTCAGATTATTGGGATAATGCAGAATGGCAGAATATTGAATCCCGTGATTGGGGTGCGGTTAAGGGGACAGATCTGAAAGAGCTTTGCGATCTCGTCGGAGGGATGCATACCGGCGAAACGGCAGATATTGTTGGATCTGATGGGTTCAGGAGAACTTTCTCTTATGAATCTATATATATTCCCAATCCCCGGCAGGGACCCATTGGAATTACCTGGTTTAAGGAGGGACTGTATCCGGAATCCGGTTACGATGAGGGTATGCGGCTCATCATGTTTGCTGATGCAAAGGTAAACACCTACGGCTGGAACACATCCGGGTGGCATGTCTTTGGAAATGCAGACATGCGTAACAGCTGGCCACCAGGCTATTGGTATAATTACAGCGGGACCTGGCCTTCATCCGGGGGGACCTCAGTGAAAATTGTTCGATATGTTGACATTTACAGTCAGGAACCCGTACCGCCTCCGGTTGCGAATTTTACGGCAACCCCAACACAGGGTATGGCACCACTGACGGTTGTGTTTACCGATCTCTCAACGAACGCGCCTACAGGATGGAGCTGGACGTTCGGTGATGGGAATGCGACGAATAAAACGGTGAAGAACCCGATACACACGTACCTTACCCCCGGTCACTATACGGTGTCTTTGAATGTGAGCAATCCTGCCGGGAGCAACATTTCGACACGGAATCGGTATATCAACGTTACGAATGGCATAAGCACGACCGGCGTATATAGACCTGGAGCCGGGTTTTATCTGAAGATGGATAACGGAGGCACCTGGAATCCGACGACGGATGTCTACCTTGGATGGGATAATGCGGTCAATGACCTCCCGGTTGCCGGAGACTGGAACAGTGACGGGCGAACCGAGACCGGTGTATATAGACCTGGAGCCGGGTTTTATCTGAAGATGGATAACGGAGGCACCTGGAATCCGACGACGGATGTCTACCTTGGATGGGATAATGCGGTCAATGACCTCCCGGTTGCCGGAGACTGGAACAGTGACGGGCGAACCGAGACCGGCGAATATAGACCTGGAGCCGGGTTTTATCTGAAGATGGATAACGGGGGCACCTGGAATCCGACGACGGATGTCTACCTTGGATGGGATAATGCGGTCAATGACCTCCCGGTTGCCGGGGACTGGAACAGTGACGGGAGAACTGAGACGGGCGTGTATCGCCCCGGAGCCGGGTTTTATCTGAAGATGGATAACGGGGGCACCTGGAATCCGACGACGGATGTCTACCTTGGATGGGATAATGCGGTCAATGACCTCCCGGTTGCCGGAGACTGGAACAGTGACGGGCGAACCGAGACCGGCGTATATAGACCTGGAGCCGGGTTCTATCTGAAGATGGACGCAGGGAATACGTGGACTCCGTTGAACGATGTCCATCTTATGTGGGACAATGCGAACGGCGACTTACCCCTATCCGGTAAGTTTGGTTAAGACCTGTCGGTTTAGCATGGAATGGGTGTATGATCAATGAAATCTTCCCCTGAGATAACCCGGGAATGCATTCAAGTGAACGACTGAAAGGTGACCTCGTCGAAATCCGAGTGCGATAAAGAACTACATCTGGTTGTGCAGAATACTATGAAAACTGAGCGCTTTCAGGAGCGATAATTCACTTTTGATTATGTATCCAGAATTTTGAAATGAGGTGCTGTTCATGAGAGAAAAATATAAGGGTGATATTCTACGAATTTTCCTGTTTCTCGTTGCCATAATCCTGCTGGCAACTCCGGTAAATGCGGCAACAACACAATTGCATATTGTAAAGTACGCAAATGATGGGAATACCATCCTGAACGAAACAACAAAAACTTACCCGTGGATGGAAGCGAACCTGCCGGTGCTTGGTGACGGCATCACGCATTATTACAGTCAGGGACCGACGTTTAACGATTCTGATGTATGGGATAATGCTGAATGGCAGAATGTAGACACAAGGGACTGGGGGGCAGTCAAAGGTAGCGACCTCAGGGACATATGTGATCTTGTTGGCGGAATGTCAACCGGAGAAACAGTAAAAATCAAGGCAAGCGACGGATTCAGCAAAACATTCCCCTATGAATATATCTACACGCCAAATCCCCGTCAGGGAGCGATGGGTATCACCTGGTACCGCGCCGACCAGGGATATGTCAGCAGCTACAGTGACGGAATGCGCCTTGTGATGTTTGCTGGAGCGAAAACTAATACCTATGGCTGGAATACATCAGGCTGGCATGTTTTTGGAAATGCCGATATGCGTGACTGCTGGGCACCGGGTTATTGGTATAATTATAGTAATACATGGCCTTCATCCGGCGGTGTTTCAGTAAAAACTGTATCCGATATCATCATATATAGTCACCAGCTCCCGACTGCCACAATTACCGTTACCTCACCGAATGGAGGTGAGACCTGGAAGCGGGGTACCACCCGGACCATTACCTGGAGTTACACGGGGAGTCCCGGGTCGACGGTAAAGATCGTTCTCCTGAAGGGGGGAGCTGTGGTTGGAACTATCAGGAGCAGCACAACGATTGGCACCAGCGGAACAGGTTCGTATTCCTGGCCGATCTCATCATCTGGTTCCGGAGGGACCGGCAGTAATTACAAAGTCAGCGTCCAGGACATCAGCCAACCCTCCATCAAGGACACAAGCAATGATAACTTTTCCATCGTTCCGCAAGGAACAACAAATTCCTCCATTACCGTTACCTCACCGAATGGAGGTGAGACCTGGAAGCGGGGTACCACCCAGACTATTACCTGGAGTTACACGGGGAGTCCCGGGTCGACGGTAAAGATCGTTCTCCTGAAGGGAGGAGCTGCGGTTGGAACTATCAGGAGCAGCACAACGATTGGCACCAGCGGAACAGGTTCGTATTCCTGGCCGATCTCATCGTCTGGTTCCGGAGGGACCGGCAGTGATTACAAGGTCAGCGTCCAGAGCATCAGCCAACCCTCCATCAAGGACACAAGCAATAACAATTTCAGTATAACCATATGACCCTCCATTTTTAACACCGCGATGGATCCCGGTGATGGATGACCGGAACACAGAAAAAAACCCTAACTGGTGTCACGAAAATGGACGACAGAGACATCTGTAGAGGAACAGGAACGGAGGCTGGGATCTGGATTGAAAAGGCATATTCCTTATGAGCAGATGGCTGGAACCGCATCTGAGGGAAACGATGGGGAATATTTATCTCAAATTTTTCAATTTTTTTTGAAATATCGACCTGTCAGAAATTTTCAAGGTTTAATTTCTGACCGTTGCTTATAACGCGCATAATCGTTATTATTTATAACGGACGTAGTAAAAATCAGGAAATTCAATTTCAGTCAGAATTCTGTGAAAACAGTATCTGATAAACTGTATGATGATTATTTAATACACTATAATGTTAGCTCTAATTATAGGTAAAAGCTGCTTTGAAAAATTCATATAAAATATGTTGACTTTTTGAAATTTTTAATCCTTTTAAAATATTCCGTTATAATACCAGAAGTTTTTCGAGTGAATTATTCAATTTGAAGAAGAAATTCTTTTTTGTTAAAGTGAAGTCTCATCAATCTGGCTCATGCCAAGCAATAAAGGATTTTTTTTGGAAAACATTTTGTTAACATATTATAGTTTACTCTCTTTGCAAGGCAACAATTTATTATTCACATTTTAGATATGTAGGATCGCAGGAACGATAATTCACTTTTGATTATCGATATCCCGTTTTTCAAGTGAGGCGTATGTTTATGGGAGAAAAAAATAAGAATACCATTTCACGAATTATCCTGTTTTGTGTTGCCATAGTTTTGCTGGCTTCACCGGCAATGGCTGCAGGAACTACACAAGTACATGTCGTAAAGTACGCGATAGATGGTACTTCTATTTTGAATGAGACTACGGTTGACTTTCACTGGATGATCGTCAACCTTCCTGTTTACGGTGATGGTGCAACACACTATTATATGCAGGGTCCGGTATTCAATGCCAGTATCACCAATAAATGGAATCCTGAGGAGAACGACCCGGCAATCCTTACAAAGGATTTTGGCGCTGCGAAAGGCACTAACATAAAAGACCTCTGCGACCTGGTGGGAGGAATGTCATCGGGTGATAAATACGTGACCCTCATGGCGCCAGACGGATTTTCGAAGTCCTTTGCCTATTCAAGTGTTTATAATCCCCCCTCCCGTGCAGGTCCAATTGTTCTTACATGGTATCGAGACTGATGAGGGTTATGTCGACGGGAATTATTCGACAGGTATGCGAAATGTGAATTTTGCGGATACCTCGACAAATCCTTGGGGTGCTCATGTATTCGGTCTTTGGGACATGCATGAAACCTTCCCGGAAGCATTCTGGTATTACTACCAGCCGGGACAACCAAGTGCTACCGGACTTTCCGTGCAGACTGTCAACGGAATATATATTTACAGTAATGATCCGGTTCCTACGGCCACTGGCAGCATTGTGGTCGCATCGGATCCAGTTGGAGCAGAGATCTTTATCAACACCGTTGATACCGGGTTCACCACACCGCACACATTTAACGACAAGGTAGTCGGGAGCTATGACGTATATGTGACCAAGAGCGGCTATGTCACTCCGGGAACACAGACAAAATCTGTAACAAAAGACGCTACAACTTCTTACTCGTTCATCCTCAGCCCGGTACCGCCAGTTGTCGATACCCTTTATGATGGTACAATCACGCTCACTCAAGGTGACACATTCACAAAACAGGCGTATAACAATTTGACTGGTGGATTGTATATCATCAACCGGACAACTCCACTCGGTGCCCTGGATAAAGTCGCAACATTACAGGGATTCACGTATAATGTTACCGACAGCCGGTGGTCGTATGATCAGGTGCTCCTTCTTGACGACTTTGGTAAGTACCTGCGCAAGCAACCGAATTACTGGTATGCCTATGTCAACGGTGTATACAAAGACGGCTACCAGAACCATCCGAATGGCCTGAATGTTATTGAACTCAATAACAATGATCAGGTGAATTTCTACTACGCCCCGAATAAAGATCCTAATCCGGTCAATAATGCAACTGCAGTAGTTAAAATCAAGGTAAATATCCAGGCACCAGGTCCAGTTGTAGATACCATCTTTGATGGGACGGTTACACTCACCCCCGGTGAAACGTTCACAAAACAGGCATACAACAACGCAACCGGAGGACAGTATACCATCAACCGGACAACTCCACTCGGTGCCCTGGATAAAGTCGCAACATTACAGGGATTCACGTATAATGTTACCGACAGCCGGTGGTCGTATGATCAGGTGCTCCTTCTTGACGACCTTGGTAAGTACCTGCGCAAGCAACCGAATTACTGGTATGCCTATGTCAACGGTGTATACAAAGACGGCTACCAGAACCATCCGAATGGCCTGAATGTTATTGAACTCAATAACAATGATCAGGTGAATTTCTACTACGCTCCGAATAAAGATCCCAATCCGGTCAATAATGCAACTGCAGTTGTCAGGATCAAAGTAAACATTGGCAGCATTCAGCCTTCGGACCCCGACTGGACCCTTTCCTTGAATGGTGCCAAAGCCGCGAGTGTCACCAAAACATTTTTCGAAGAAGGACTTGCATGCCCGGCATCCGGCCACCAGAAATTCTGGACGGACACTGAAGGAAATATCTGGGGCGGAGTACCTCTATGGATCCTGGTAGCAATGGTCGATGATAACCCGGATGTCGGTCCGGACCACTTCAATTTCAATGACAGTATCGCTGCACAGGGATACTCGGTAAAAGTTGTCAGTGGCGATGGCTGGGATACAACACTTGCCAGCAGGGATATTGCACGGAACGACAGTTACCTCGTTGCAAACACCTTAAACGGGCAGCCGCTTCCACGGAATCTTACCAATGGCAAACTCGACTGGCCGCTGCACCTGAAAGGTCCCGCCGTATTTGGTGGACAACAGGTAGGCAACATCACTAGGATCGAGCTGACCGGGCTTCCCCAGCCGGCAAGCGAATGGAAGCTTACCCTTGAAGGGGAAGTCACTGATACCATCACCCGGAGTTACTTTGAGGATGCTATTGCCTGTCACCACAATGTGACCTGGACCGACGGTAGCAATAATGTCTGGCAGGGTGTCGCTCTCTGGGATCTTGCCGGCGCGGTCGATGATATCGAGACAAGCAGCCACTATACTTTCAACGACACCCGGGCAGCGACCAACTATACAATCAGGGTCTCTGCAGTGGATGGATTCTCTGCGGATTTCTCTAGTAAAAATGCTTCACACAATGACGGATATATCGTTGCAAACAAAAAGAATGGCCTTCCGCTGACCGGTACAACTGCCCCGCTCCAGCTGGTCGGACCAGCAACAACCAGTGGAAAACAACGCGTCGGAAATATTACGAAGATCAGTCTTATCGGGCTGCCGGACCAGTACCCTCCCGGGAACTGGCAGCTGACCCTGAATGGTAAGATCAGCGATGTTATCCCGCAGGGTGAATTTGAGGATTCGGCACTCGCCCACAGTGCCACGTATACTGATTCTACCGGGAATATCTATACCGGCATACCTCTCTGGCGGCTTATGGGATGGGTCGATGACCGGATTCCTCACGGGCAGAATGGCTTTAATGATGCGGCTGCGATAGCCGGCTACAAAGTCATCGTAAAAGCCGGTGATGGGTACGCCAAGGAGTTTACAAGCCAGCAGATTGGCAAGAATGACAACTTCATCATCGCCAACTCCATGAATGGCTCCCCGCTCCCCACCGATGGATCCCACCCGCCGTACCCGCTCAGGCTGGTCGGTTCCGGTGCAACCGGGGGAAACAGCGTTGGAAACGTTGTTGAGATCCAGCTCACGGACTTCCAGACGCCGGTTGAAGCGCCCAAACTGCATATTATCAAGTATGCAGGAGATGGAACGACAGTAATCAACGAAACGTATGTTGATTACACCTACATGGAAAACAACCTGCCGGTTATCGGGGACGGGATAACCGCTTATAAATTCGAAGGGCTCACGCTGAACCCATCGAATTTGTGGGACCCGGAGGAGACCTATCCAGGTGGATTCAAGATATCGAACGTAGTGAAAGGGACCCGTGTCCATGACCTTGCTGAACTTGTCGGGGGAATGGGTTCCGGAACAGCAGTTACTTTCGTTGCAAGCGACGGCTTTGAAACCACACTCCCTTATTCGTCGGTTTATACAAATCCGGCGGTTCAGGCCCGACAGGGAGATGCTATTATTGCGTGGTGGGGCGACGGACAGTATGTACCGAAGTATGCGGATGGAATGCGCCTCTTCTTCACCCCGGATGGAGATCACGTTTACGGACAGTGGGATATGCATGAGACATTACCGTCACAGTACTGGCGTTATAATACCCAGGATGGCGTTCAGTACCCCTCGGCCGCAGGACTCTCAGCAAAATTCATTACAACTATCAAGGTCTTGTCCGTTCCGGAATCAGACTGGACCCTTGACCTCGATGGTCGGGATATCGGCGGAGTCCAATATACCGTTGCAAAGCCATTCCTCGAGGAAGCACTTGCCTGCCAGTTCGGATCTGACCATAAAGCAACATATACCGACAGTCAGGGACGGGTCTGGGAAGGTATGCCCCTCTGGTTCTTTGCCGGCTACGTGGATGACGGAGACCAACACTCTCCCAATGCATTCAATGACACACTTGCAAAATCAGGATACAATATTGTCATAACCGGGACAGATGGTTATTCAACAACCATAGACAGCAGGTCGATCATCCGCAGCAGCAACTACATCATCGCAAATAGCCTGAACGGCTTCCATATACCCGATACTGATTCCAGCTGGCCGCTCCGGTTAACCGGCGCGAATGTTACCGGTTCCAGTATAGTGAAGAAAGTTAAATCAATCAGGCTCGTGAAAATCCAGGATCAAGCACTTACGCCGATGACAATTCTGGCAAAATGCCCGGTTGATATTTCGGTTACCGATCCGGCAGGCCATACCGTCAATAAAAAGATCAACGAAATTACCGGAGCTGTCTATTCGGAACCCACCACAGGTGCTGATGGTCTCCCGGATCCCCGGATAGTAATCCCCGAAAAAATGCCCGGGTACTATATTATCACGGTCACCCCCAAATCCGGAGTATCACCGACTGATACGTTCACCCTCCAGATCGAATCTGATGGCAAAGTCATCACCCTTGCAGACAAAGTCCCGGTGAGTGCTATCCCTTCAGAACCCTACAGGATTCAGGTTAAGGCAGATGGAGAAATAATAATCATCGGTGGCGGTGCAATTCCCACTCCGGAGTTTCCGACCATTGCCTTCCCGATAATGATGATCGGTGCAATGGCGATTATCGCGTATGTATACCGGCGGGAGTAATACAAAAATTAACCTATTTTTTTCAATAATATCTTGTCAACAAATCCGGAGCCATTTTCATACGATTTGTTAAAACCAGAGATCAACCGGTATCTGAGATATTTATCCAATCTCGTTTTTTTCCCGCATTTTCATTCGGTATTCTTTTAACTTTTGAAATCCTGGAAAATTACGGTAAATCAAAACTTATTAACAAATCCTCATACATTTAACAATTTATTTCAACTATCGGACAGAAATGGTTTGACCAAGGGAAATCCAGGGAAATGCCTTGGGAGATACCGGAGGGACAATATGAAGATTTTTTTATCAGGTAAAAAATTTTTCCTGTCACTCATTGTAATTTCTCTAATTCTTACTTTTGCTTTACCGGCATTAGCTGCGAGTACGCAGATCCATATCATCAAATATGCGAATGACGGGTCAACAATCCTGTCGGAAAAAACCATCACCTATCAGGAGATGGAGGATTCACTCCCCGTTCAGGGAAACGGGGTAACCCATTATTACCACCAGGGGCCGGTCTTCATCGATAATCCGGATCCGGTTATCCAGGAACAATTACGGTGGAATCCTGAGGAAAACTCCAATGCAGTACCGGAAAAAGACATGGGTGCAGTGAAAGGTACTGACCTCAAAGACCTCTGTAATCTTGTCGGTGGAATGTCTTCGGGAGATACCCTGAAGATCAGGGCAGTTGATGGTCTTACCAAGGAATTTGCTTATAGAAACGTCTATACACCACCCTCGCGTCAGGGACCTATGGTTATCACCTGGTTTAAAGATGGCCAGTATCCTGATTCGGGTTATGATGATGGCATGAAACTGATCTTTTTTGCCGATACTTCAGTTAATCCCTGGGGCGAACACGTCTTCGGAAACTATGACTGGCACGAGTCGGCCGATTCGGAGTACTGGTATTATTATTACCAGTCGGGAAATGACAAATATCCTACGACGACTGGCCTGGCGATAAAATACGTATCGGATATCCTCATCTACAGTTCTCTGAAACCCGGTTTCCGTCCTGGTAGTTCTGGCTCCTGGGGGAGCGGAGTGACGAATCCCGGTGCCCCGCCGGCTGATGATGCTTCGCGGTTCGGGTACAAGGGTTCAGAATTAACGACCTATTCAACCGGAACCCTGAACGGGACAATCCGCCTGCTGTACGACTCGAACAGCACTCCCGTCGTAATGAACAACCGGATCCGGGAATATTCAATTCACTTTACGCAGCCATCCGGCAGCAACCTCACGCTGGCACGGCTGTATGTGTACGTCTCCGGAAGTCATGGCATTCAGACCAATCGGGGTGTCATACCATCACTTCAGACCTGGTTCAACCATCATCAGCTCGCTGAGCAAAAGATCTATATTGATACCGATGGCGATGAGCACCGGAATGTATCTGCGACCTATGCATACGATGTCCTCCCTTACATGAAGGGAAACAGTTCAAATGCAGTCTCCCTCAAAAACCCGGATTATGATCAGACCGTCTTCACCGCTGATGGGGTAATGCTCCTTGTTGTTTACCAGGACGATGAGGGACCGTTAACACGGTACCTGGATCGGTGAAGGATGCGATGTGGTCCTCAGTGATCCGAGGAAGGGAATTTTCCCGGACGACGCGACCACGGTCATGGAATTTGGTGGAACCGCCAATATTTCCGGGATGAGCGATGCAGCCCTTATTCTGATCTCCAGCGGAATTGATTCCCTGAACACCACCGAACATGAGGTGAAATTCAATAAAGGGACGTGGTATAATGCATTTGACAACAGGTCATCGGAACAAAACCTCCGGATCCCGGTTACATCATATGTGAATGGGTCAGGAAATTCAGTTTCGGTCCAGAGTACCATCAGGAAAATGAATAGTGATTACCTCGTGAACAGGAATGCTATCCTGGTGGTTGAACAAAACCGGAGCGCCGGCGAGCTCTCTCCAACAGACAAGATCCCCGCTCTACCAGGTGTCCCGGATCTTCAGGCCCCGCCTTCAACACTCATCACGAACCTGACACCAGGTACATCGACCTTCAGGATCGCGCTCCATTCAAATCCTGAGGGGGCGCTTGTTTTCGTCGATGGCACATATATGGGGAAAACTACGCCATATATTCTTGAAGCAGATTCTGGCAAAATGTATACCATCAGGTTCGAACTTGATGGGTTTCTTCCGGCAGAAAGAAATCTGACGGTCGATAACGACACGACTCTCTGTGCAGACCTGTATTCCGAGGTTTATTCCACAAAAGGGCGGTCTGACGAGCTGATTGAGGACCGTGAAATGACCCATAGCGGAGGTCTCTATATCAATTCCCGTCCCGGACCTGCGGTCATCTCCCTGGATGGTATCCAGATGCCCCGGAAGACACGGCTATCTTCAATGGACTTAAAGAAGGTTCCTACACCGTGCGGCTCTCGCTTGAACCGCCGGATCCTAATATCAGGGAAGGATCAGGAATTACGTATGAAGATCAGGAGGTGTATGTATACCCGTACAGCATCGTGCCGGTCGATGTCGCGGCGAATACTTCACGGTCAGAAGAACTAATTGTGGACTCCGAAAGCCTGAGGGGAGAACCATTTACCGTCAACGGTCAGGTGATCCGGAAGACAATCCCGTCACGGATCATGGCACCGTTCGATTCGTTTATCACGGTTTTTCATAACCTGTCATATGTCTCGTACCCGGTTCCGTACCCGTAAATGAGGATCATTACCTCCTCATTGAACCCCGCCGGCACTACGATCTGTCCCTGTTTGTAGATTCCGATCCCCGGGGAGCTGAAGTATTTATTGACGGTTTCAGGACCGGTCTTTCAACCCCCTATAATTTTACGAACCTATCGGATGGACGACACCGGATCATGGTCACAAAGTCCGGCTTTATTCCGGAAGAGAGAGGTATCACCTTATTGTACACACCGGTTCCGATATCCCAAACTGATCTCCATTTTATTCTCGAAGAATACCCGAACGGATTTTTACGGGTTGCAGGAGATACGCCCGGTGCAGCCATTATCCTTGATGGCAAAGATACCGGTGAAGTGACTCCTTTTATGTTTTCATCAGTCCCGACCGGATTGCATTCTATCTCGGTTTCCAATATCACGATAACCAGAAAATTTCCCGATATAACCGTGAATGCGCTGACAGCTGCAAATATCAGCGCAAATTTTCATGAAATCCCGCAGGATTGAAAACGCGGTTTCCAAATATTCAATATCCTCATGAATTGTCCGGTGACCGAAGAGGGTTAAAAAAGTAAAATTACACCGTCTTCAGATCAACGTGCAGGTCGACAATACCTCTCGGAACTGCGACGGTGCCGCGTCTGGCCAGCGCGCCATTTTTGTAGACTTCAACGGCGAGCACGTCTCCGGATCCATCCTGTTTTTGGATGGATGCTACCACCATGCCGTCAACCGTCGGTATCCGGTAGAACCGCTCCCCGGACCCCATCACCTCATGCAACCCCCCTACAAGGCCAACCTGCCCGGTAAAATTCCCAGCATACTGCACCCTCACCCAGACACCGGTACCGGGAATCACGATCTGGGGCTGAGGAGCCGGCGCCGGAGTAACAACGGGGGTCACCGTTGGTTCAGGGGAGATTGTTGTCGGGACCGGAGGAGCAACCGTTGTCGGCACCATTGTTGCAGCGGTTGTTATGGGCAACTGAGTCGGTACCGGTGGCAATTGAGGGGTTCCCGGCAGGATACCTGAATACAGGATCGCTATCCCGGCAACCGCGAGAATTACCATGATAATTGCTGCGATGCCGCTGTAACTTCGTTTACCCGGTGAAGCCGGGGCAGGATGGAAACGGGAAGAAAGGGGGATTTTTGAAGACTCCGTTTCCGTCGCTGTTCCGGATCCGACCGCAGGTTGTTCCTCAGGGGATGTTATGACCCCAGCCCCGCTACTCGCGGTATCTTCCGGCTGTGCAGCCATACCGGCGTCCCTCGTAGCAGGGCTCGTGTCCGGAGCTGTCGGACGGTCAGGAATGCTTTCTGTTCCGGTGACTATGCTGTCATCAAAGATGATATCGGTATCCTCTTCAAGGGGAGTTTTCACCGTGGCGGATGCTTTCCCGCGAATCAATCTGATCTGTTCTTTAAGGTGTTTTACCCATTCATTACACTCCTGCTTCCGTTCGCTGCCAGTCTGGCGGGAGAAGACGAGCTCCTTTGATATTGTTGCACCGCCGGGAGTTGATGCCGCCAGTGAAAGGGTAACGATCGGGTTGCCATGGGCATCCTCACCGGGAATTACCGTCTCGATTGTCGTGAGGGGAATGATCTGTGGTTTGAACTGGGCATATCCTGCATCAATGAGGATAATGCGCTGGCTCGTGAGCATGACATCTGACAGGGCCGCATCGAATATTACCTTGTGCGCCGTCAGAATGATGGATTCATCACGGTTAAAATACGGGGTGCTCATAATACCACAGTCTCTGAAGTAGGTGTCGTTCTCTTAAGCAATATTCTTTCGTGATACCCGGATTTCTGTTCTGCAGGAAATCGACCGGAAATTACCGTACCGGTATCGTTCGAATCACACCTGCTCTGATGAGGAACGAATACCCGTCATCCCTCACCACTCCCCGTGAAATCCCTCTGTTTTTGCATACTGCCAACCATTTACCGGTCTTCCTGAGATGATGGCTGGTGTCGATCAGGTTTGAGTAAAAATACCGCTGGATTTCCACGTTTACCTGAGCAGGAGTAAAAATCGAAGGCGGAGCTGCGACAAAGAGGAAAGAATCATCACCGGTACAGGTCTGAAAATTCAAAAAAAAGGATGTAGGATGATCACGGAAGTCGGATTCAGAAATACATTACCCGGGTACCATTGACGGTCAGGTTATTTGTCTGGTTGGTGATCGGAGTTTTCGGGTTAACGGGAACTATTGTCTGACCTGGTGCAGGAGTTGTCCGGTTAATGGGCAGGGCGATCGTCGCATTGCTTACCTGATGTGTCTGGTTATCTGTCTGTACAGGACCGGGGTTCCGCGTGATCCGGGGGGTAATACCGGGAGGGGCACCGGTTGTTGCATCAATCAGGAGGTCGATGAAACCCATGGGGCTTGAAGTCGTCCGATGGGTGATCGATACCCCGTTCCGGTAAATTTCCACGGAAAGTGTATCCCCGGAGTTATCAGTCTTATACATCTGTACCTGAACCAGCCGATCTCCGGTATTCATCTGATAAACCCGGTCACCGGAACCGCCTACCTCCCGCAGTGACCCCGGGTTACCCAGCCGCCCGTAATAGTCCTGGAGGTAGGTTACCCGTACCCAGACGCCGGTGGTGGGAATTACCACCGGGGTAGGCGCAGGAGTTGAAGGGGTTGAAGGAATTGTAACCGGTGTCACCGGCAGGGAAGGGGTCGGGACCGGGGAGACTACATGGGTGGGTGCACTAAAATACACAGGGGAGAGGACGACGAATCCAGCAATTCCGAGTACCAGGACGATTATCGCGGCTGCAAGAATGAATGTCTTCTGCCGGTTGTTCCCGGCAACCCCGGGAGGGATAGGTGACCCCGGAGCAGACGGGATACTCTCTGCTTCGGGCAGACCGGCCGGTTCCGTTGGTTGTCCTTCTTCAGGAATGACCGTTTCTGCCCGTATTGTTTCATCTCCCTCTGCGGTACATGGCACAGAAACCTGGTTGTCCGGTGGTAGAGGTCTCGTTTCGATTTCCGATTGAATCGTTTCAGGATTAATGGCATCGGGATAAGGGAAAGACCCTTCAGGTACTTCTGCGGATGTCATGGGTGTAATAATTTCCGGTTCATCCGGGACGTTATCCATGGATATTGTCACGGACCGGGAATCATCTGATATCTGGTCGGGAGTTGTAGTATCGGGAGTGGCGAAAGACTCCTCAGGCACTTCCGGGGATGTCGCGGGTGCAATAATTTCCGGTTCGTTTTCTCCACCCGGTGATTCAGGTAGCGCCCTGGAATCAGCGGGTGTCTCGTCTTGAGTAACTGGTGAGAAAGAATCGGAGGGTGTTTCTTCAGGATTGGTTGTATCAGAAATGTCCGATGCGGCAGGTTCTTCCGAAGATTCCCCTGGTGCAATAATTTCCTGAACAACCGGTGAGGCTGCATCCTGGAATGCCGGGGAGTCTCCAGCCTCGTCCCCTTTCTCTGTAGTCTCAGGAATGCCCGATCCAATAATTTTTTCCGGGGATACTCCGGGCGTAAAGATCTCCGGTTTATCCGGCGTTATCTTTTCCGGCGATGCATGCACCTCCGGCAAAGTCACGGGGAGTTCTTCCCCTGTTGGTTCTGGACTTACGGCTTCGGGGGCTGATTTTTCGGGTTCATCGTGAATTATGGCCAGTTTGATCGGCTCAGGGCGGGAATCAATTACAGTTGAATGAGGCAGCTGCATCTCCGGGGCGTTCTGCCGTCGCTTTGACGGTTGTATTCCGATGTCCTGATCGATCGGAGTCGCAGCCGGACCGGTGGCTTCCGGGCGTCCTGCTACGACAAGGTGCATCAGCTTTTTCAGCCATTCATCCCGCTCCCGGTCTCGTTGCTCAAAAGGTTGTCGGGAGAAGATAAGGTTCATCTGGTCAGAGCCGCCGGTCCTGCTCGTGTCAGAGAAGGAGAGGGTAATCACCGGGTCTCCTGGAGCAATTTTTCCCGCCTTCACGGAAAGTATCGCCTGGAGGGGGATCTTCTTTGGCTGGAACCGGGCGTACCGGATATCAATAAGGATGAGATATTTTGAAGTGAGAAGCAGATCGTACTGAAGGGAGTTAATACTGACCCGGTCCGTTGTCAGGATTATGGATTCGCCGCTCTCAAGATAAGGACTGTCCATAGCACCAACTCCTGCATATAGTATGATATTCGCAGCAATATGCTTTATAGCTGAATATACCGGTGATCTTTTCATCGAGCTATCCGATCATCGTTGCTTTTCCGGTGTACACTACAGAGAGGGGTGGGTGAATGGACTACCTTATGTCCGGGCAGATCGAGGAGATTACGAGCATCCGGGTGAATGGCGGGACGCGGATCCTAGAACGATGAGGCCGTAAAACATATGAAATCCTTATCTGTGATTACTGCATTTTCCCATTATAACTGCAAAAATTGGGCGATTCGAGAAAAAAAAATTGAAACCCCTTCACTTCCACTGGAAAAAACCGTGATGTCAAGACGAATTTCCCGAATTTCATACTCATGAATTCAGATTGCGTGTTCCGGTTAAAAACCCGTGGAGCATGATGGTTACCGAGTAACGAATCCACTCTTCCGGACTTAATGAATCTGACGCCGGAGTCCCAGCCGTCACCGGTACTTTGAATATATTCTGATGAAAAAAACGTTCGTCCTGTAAGTGCTGCAGTCAGGTACTTAGTGCATTCTGGAATATCCGATATAAATCCTTAATATAATCTCCGGTGATAACGATTATACCCCGCAGAAAACACATTCTTCCAGCAACAAGGTGAACCACACGCTCACGAGCCACGGACTCCTCCTGAAATTCCGGCACGATGCCCGGTATGTTTTCTCAGGAGTCCGGGTAGAGTATGTCGACCGGGGCGCACCGGGTGACCGCTCTGAGGTCAGCGGCAGTGATATCCGGATTCTTGATGCCTACTACTTTGAAATCGCTTCGGAACGGGGCATGAAAAATATTCCTTACCACCGCATCCGCAAACTTACGTATAACGGTGAGACCGTGTGGGAAAAATAATGAATATGATAGCGAAAAGTCTCATCTTGCACATGATATTTATCATGATTAATTATTTATAATCCGGCTTCCATCAATTATGTAATGTATCAGTTCCTTCTCAGCAAGGCACTCCGGCCAGAGTGGGTACATGCCGCCCATGGTAAGCGGCAGCTGTTTTTTGTAGAGTAATTGCGGGAAATTTTCTGTCGTTATCCCGACGGAAACAGAATTGATCTCCGACTATTGATTTCGTGGTGAACTATGGGTATGATTGCAGAACGATCGGTTGATGAATGGTATAGTTCCCTGCCAAAAACCGGCGGGATCTACCACCTTATTAATGGAACGATGGGCGACCGGGACGGAAAAGAGAGAATCCAGGCAGTGATCGCATTGGGTGAGAGTGAGGACCCGCGGGCCGTCCGGCCACTCATGGATTGTTGCACTGACGGCGACCCGCTGGTACGGTTGCACGCAACGGAGGCGCTGTCCAAGCTGAGGAGCGGGAGGGCAGTCCCTGTCCTGGTCGAGCGTCTCAGGGATAAGAATGAGCAACTCGGAACACGGAAACAGGCTGCTGTGGCATTGGCTGCGGTCCGAAGTTTTAGTGCGATTGCAGGACTGAGAGATCTGTATGGGGATATGGAGGAGGATCCCGCTCTTCGCTCCTATGTGGCAGAGGAACTGCACCGGATTCGCATACGGTAAACCTGTCCCGGTAAAAACCTTGTCCCCCGCGGCTGGTCCAGGTGATGGAAGTATTGCAAAAATTGATCAGGACGAAGATGAAGACCCGGCACAATTTTTTTCCCGTAATGCCTCAAAAAGAACAATGCTATACCGGTGCACCATTGATCCTGAGAGGTTCTTGCAATCCTGAAATTTTTTAACATGGTTCTCGCCTGAATGAATGTGTCTTCATCGAAAAATTCCAGGTTTACCTGCTATATCCCCCGACGTAATGGCAACCGGAATCTCCGAAGAACGATACCTTAACAACCTTTCCTGTCGTAACTATTGGCACTATGTGGAAGGCAGTCGGGATCGATGCATGGCTTGCCGGGAGGAAGTCCAGCCTGGAAGATGCGCGGGTTACCGTCACCGATATCATCGGGCGGGTGAAGAAGAACGGTGATACCGCATTACGCGAGCTCTCACGTCACTATGAGCTGAAAGAGATCGCCGTATCTGACCAAGAGCGTGAATCAGCATACGACGATGTCGATACGCAAATTGTCGAAAGTCTCATCGAGGCTCATGCACGCATCGAGCGCTTCCACGAACTCCAGAAACCAAAGGATCTCTGGCTCCAGGAAATGGAGCCCGGGATCGTTCTCGGCGTCAGAACAACGGCACTGGACCGTATTGGTATCTATGTGCCCGGCGGGCGTGCTCCTTACCCGTCATCTGCGCTCATGTGTGCGGTGCCGGCAAAGGTGGCCGGTGTCCGTGAGATCTGTGCCTGTTCCCCTCCGCCGATTAATCCTATGACGCTTGTCGCGCTGGACATCGCGGGCGTCTCCGAAATCTATCGTTCCGGCGGGGCCCAGGCTATTGCGGCGATGGCGCTCGGCACCGAAACGATAAAACCCGTGCAGAAAATTGTCGGCCCGGGAAATGTATACGTGACCCTTGCAAAGATGATGCTGAGGGAGAATGTCGAGATCGATTTCCCGGCAGGCCCGAGCGAGATAGGGATCATCGCCGACCATACCGCCGATCCCCGGATTGTCGCCTCAGATGTCCTTGCCCAGGCAGAACATGACCCGAATGCTGCCTGCATCCTGATCACGACCGACAGAGATCTTCCGGGAAAAGTCGGGCACGAAATAGCTGTACTCCTTGACCAGGCCCCAAGAAAGGAGATCATAGAAAAAGCCCTCATTAATTCAGGATATGTTATCGTTGGAGATATGGATGAAGCGATTGCGGCATCGGACAGGGTTGCCCCGGAGCATCTCTCGATCCAGGTTGCCGATCCCCTCCAGGTTGTCACCCGGGTGAAAAACGCCGGTGCCATCTTTGTCGGGAAGTATTCAGCGGTTGCCTGCGGCGACTATGCGGTGGGGACCAATCACGTTCTGCCAACCGCGGGATATGCAAAAATGTACTCAGGGCTTGACGTCGGCCATTTCTGCAAGACTGCATCGGTCGAGATGATCGATAAAAACGGCCTTGAGGCGATCGGCGATATTGTCGAGACCCTTGCGGAAGCAGAAGGCCTGTTTGCCCACGCCCAGTCGGTTAAAATCCGGCGGCAGTGCTAATACGGTTTCTATCCTTTTTTTATTTTTTTTAAAGAATTACTCGAAAGTGTCGATAGCAAAAAAAAATGACACTGCGGCTGAACCCTGCATTTCAGGTGAGAGTAAATATTTTACATAAAATAACCCGACACGAAATTGTGCTACGCAATTCGCTGGCAGTATTTGCGATACCTGCGGGACGATGCTACCGGATTAAAAAAATTACGTGAATATTTTTTTGAATATTTATTGCTGTTATACAAAGATTCCTGCAATTGGTAAGTCCCCATTCGCATTGTCCCATGCAAGGTATGCATCGGTCGTCGGGTTCCAGGTGCTTCCGTTATCCATCTTTAGGTAGAACCCGGCCCCGGGACGGTATACGCCGGTCTCGGTTCGCCCATCACTGTTCCAGTCACCGGCAACCGGGAGGTCAGTGCCTGCATTGTCCCATGCAAGATATACATCGGTCGTCGGGTTCCAGGTGCTTCCGTTATCCATCTTGAGATAGAACCCGGCTCCGGGACGGTATACGCCGGTCTCGGTTCGCCCGTCACTGTTCCAGTCACCGGCAACCGGGAGGTCAGTGCCTGCATTGTCCCATGCAAGGTATGCATCGGTCGTCGGGTTCCAGGTGCTGCCATTGTCCATCTTGAGATAGAACCCGGCCCCGTGACGGTATACGCCGGTCTCGGTTCGCCCGTCACTGTTCCAGTCACCGGCAATTGGTCGGTCTAAGGCAGCATTATCCCAGGCGAGATATTTATCAGTCGACGGATTCCAGGCGCTGCCGTTATTCATCTTGAGATAGAACCCGGCCCCGGGACGATATACACCGGTCTCGGTCCGCCCGTCACTGTTCCAGTCACCGGCAACTGGGAGGTCATCAGCTGCATTATCCCAGGCGAGATATTTATCAGTCGATGGATTCCAGGTGCTGCCATTGTCCATCTTGAGATAGAACCCGGCTCCCGGTCGATACACGCCGGTGTCGGAGGCCGAAGCTCCTGCATCTGGCGCAGTTACGATAAACCCGTTCTCCAGCACCCCCGTCAGGTCGTCCAGGTTGGTGACTACGATATTATACGATCCATTAATTCTGTTCGTCAAATCAAACCAACACTCAATTTGCGAGGGCGAGATCACCGTTACGCTCGTTCCGGTAATATCCGCATACCCGGTCCGGTTCAGTTTCGCCGTGGCACCGTAAGAGAAGTTCGTGCCGGCAAGATTCCAAATCCAGACTCTGGTCGAGTTGACACCGGCTGCCGGGTTGATGCCGGTCACGGTGGGAGGAAAGGAGCTTCCCGGCTCGACCGTCACATTCACCTCGTCAATCTTGAAGGAGGGGCTGCCGATAGTCACGAAATTCTGTTCGACATGCAAGGTATATTTTTGTGGCTTGGTCCAGCTGGTGGTAAGGAACTCAACAGTTCTGACACCGTTAGCCGACGTCACGATATTAAATCCACTTCTGGTGCCGAAACCGGTATCAGCGGAATGGGATACGTCGTCAAACACAACAATGCCAGCGCCGCCATTTGCATATGCATAGCCAAGCGCAGAATTCGCAGTAGCTACAGCCTGTGCCCTTGTGGCCTCTGCGGTTCCTGCGTTGATATCAAACGTCACCCCGGCTTGAGCACTCGTGGCCAGAGGGGGCTGCCCGTCAGGTCCGCCTGCCAGATCTGATGTGTTTTTGACCCAGAGATGGTAGGTAGTCGAGGGTTTACCGGTAACCGTAACAGAGAAAAATCCGCCGCGGACTACGGAATCCTTGTTCGCTTCAATTTTCACGATGTTTCGGACGAGCGAGATGGTAACAGTCTGGGAGATCGTCTTTGTTGTGTAGGCAACGCCACCATTCTTGTAGTTGTTCTTCATGTTGTTGAGCAAGGACTCTGCGTAGACGGTATATGTCCCGATTGGATATGCCTGCTGATCATATTCGTTCAGCGCACCGGTTGACCAGTTGCCGGTCGCCCCCGGAGTTACTACGGTACCGGGCTGGATTCCCCAGAAGTACGGGGAAACCGACACGTTGAGCGAGGTGAGGGGCTCCAGTTCTCCACCCGTGGCAGCAGATTGGTTATAGAGGGCGGTGAGGGTGGCACCTGACTCATCCTTTACCCGGATGTTAATGTATCCATCGCCGGCCATGGTGTTGAAAACCGGCTGCCTGTGTACAGGGTCAAGCGCACTGATCATGTTAGTGGAAACCTTGAATCCAAGATTATCACCCTGTGCAACCGACCTGCTGGTCACATCTGAGCTCTGATCCCAGTCCCAGATATTGATTAATAGTGTCGGGTCCTGAACGTTGAATGCTGGTGCTACCGCAGTGTTGGTAACGGGGTCAAGCGTGTACCAGTTTCCGGTATAGCCGACAAAAGTGTCACTGACCGTGAATGCGCTGGCGCCTGCAAGAGTACCAAAATCAAAGGACTGTGAATATGGTGTCGCCAGGGGTGCTCCTGATGCCCACCAGCCGATCCGAGTGTGACCATTAAGGGCACGTGTTACATTGAGTCCCTGTTCTCCAATATACACTGTTGCACCCTGGCCGATGTCGTTCGCTACTACGTAATAGTTGCTGTTATCGACCGCCAACACCGGCACTACAGCAACGAGCACGAAAAACGCAAGCGCAATGAGTATAACAGGTAAACGCTGAGTCATTCTTTCAATTTCCTCAGATTTCCTGTCATTTGCAACATCGATCACAAAGAGAATTCCCATCCTCTATCCATCTTTGTTTCAATTGATCATCTTTTGGAAAATGAAACATATGTTTAGATACTAATTTCTTGGGACGATAAAATAAGCGCAGGATGCTTTCCTGACCTGCCCATTCTTTCTGAAAAACCAAAAAAGTAATGTTTACTTTTATCTCTCCCTTTTCATCCCGTTCCCCAAGACTCCCATGATTGTCACGAGTCCTACGGCAATGATCGGGAGGGCGGGATCCATCGGTGTCCCGGTCGCCGGCTGATCCGAAGGGAGAAACCCGACGTCAACGGTTGCAAAATCCCCGCTGTTGGTTCTTAACCGATCCAGCGGGGAACTTTCAACATATATCGTATAGTTTCCCGGTTTCAGGGTTCCCAGGATTACCGAGGTATCCCAGCGGTAGGTCCAGCTGCCATCGGTCAGGTGTACCGGGGCGGTGGTGAACAAACCCCGCCCTGCAGGAATATTAAGATTATCGAGTGTTACCCCCCGGGTGTCGAGATCCGGTCCGGTCACAAAGAGATAGACGGCAATCGTGGTGATTCCTGAAACGGTCCCGTTGAGGGTAACTACATCGCCGATATGTACCTGCTGGGGTGATGCAGTGACGGTGAGGACGGGCAAAGCCGCAACGTGAGGAACAATAACTCCCAGCAGCATCATGGCAGCAATCAGGAAGAACACTCCTCGCATACCGGTACCTGTAAGGTTTTCTATGTGAAATAGTTTCACGCAGCAGTATGATCAGAATTTGACCACCATGACCGCTTCTTCTTCTTTTTTTAACTCAATTTTCAGGTGTTCGGAATCGAAGTCATACCCTTCTGCAGGGTTATAATCCTCATAAAGCTCGGTTTTATCGAGCACATCGACAAACTCTTTTAAGAAAATCCGTGGTATCACGTCCACTCTCCCGCCGAACCGGGTGGTAATCTTTTTGATCATCGCCCGGATAAACCGGTGTGAAACCCGCTCCCGGTCCGGCTCGGCATACGCCTGGGCATAGACATCCAGTACCTTGAGCGCCACCAGCTCGAGTTTTGCTGTATCGAACTTCGAGAGAATTATCTGGGGCTGCCGCGGATTCCGGTAATTATCGGTCTGTACAACACTGATCCGGTCGTAAAGCGGCGGGACCGAACGTATTCCCCTTGAGCCGTCATACATGGCAGGTGTTCCGGTGAAAAGGAAATAACAACGGGGCATATCTCCCCGGTCGAGTGCATCGATGATCTGCACGAGGGTCTGGTACCCCTTCTCACGCTGGTTGCGCTGGAGTCCCTGGGTGGTCTCCATCTCGTCGACGGCAATTGCGATACCCCGGTATCCCGCCCCATAGATGATCGCTACCAGGCCGCGGAGGAAGATGAAGGCAATGGTGTCATCGATGTCCCCCCGGATCCCGGCCCTCTGCTTGAAGTCCCTCCCGATATTGGGCTCGGCCGCGATCCACCCCAGTGCTGACTGCCCGATCTGGAACTCACCGGCATTGTTTGCCTTGTAATAGGTGCGCAACGCGGCGGCAAGGGCAGTATTTACCTCGCTGATTCCCGCGAGGGCGGCTTCAATTTCCTTCTCGGTCGCCGCTTCGAGTGCAGCATCCTCGACCGGGCTCCCGCTGACCGAGATCAGGCGCTCTTCGATGGAAAAGAGCCAGGTGTCGATGATGGTCTTAAGGGCATGTTCTTCATCGGTCGTCCTGAGGTTCGAACAGATCTGCTGGTAAATCCCTTTGAGCTTATAGAGGGGAGTGGACGAGGAGATGATTACGTGCGAGGTGACGAAACCCTTATTGCGTGCGACTTCCAGCGCCCGGGCAACGAGGAAGGTCTTGCCGCTGCCGTACTCGCCCCGGATAAATTTTGTGTCCCCCCCTCCCTGCGCCACGTAATCCAGCTGTTTTCCTATCGCACTCTCTTCGACCTCCAGCCCGACCGCGATCCGTTCAAGCCCGCTGGCGGGAACCGTTCCCCGTCTCAGCGCATTGATAATATTGATGCTTTCGAGCCGGAGCTTATCCATCTGTTCAGGTTCCGGTATATTCATAGATCTCTCCATCCTCCCCAATCCCCTTCTTGCTGACGAGATTCATTCCCTGCGACGATGCTTTTCTGATAAGCTGGTTCACCACGCCAACCACCCGACGGGTCCCCAGCATCTTACGGAGATCCATTTCGCTTGCCTTCCGGTGCGATCGGAGAAATTCGACAATCTTCTTCTCCGGTTCCGTGAGGCCGAGCTGATCGGTGATAACCTGGGCCAGGCTCGACCACAACCGCATGCTTTTTTACCTGGGGGGCATTCATTATCGGTCTATCGGCGATAGACCGCTCCTTGCATGATGCGATCAGCTGGAGATACTTCTCAAGCCGAAGGGTCCGGGGATACGCCGGTATCACATCGATGCCGCAAAGGCAGTAGTACTTACAGGCGGCATAATCCATCTCTTCAAGAGCGTTCGACGATGCAATAAAAAAAGCGCTGGACAGCAGTTCCAGGCCGTCGGAATTCAGCGTCGCCTGCCGCTCGGCCAGTTTTTTTATCAGGTGTTCCATGAGGCGCTTCAGGCGGCTCATCTTCCCCCGTTCATCCAGGACTACCGCAGCTACCCGTCCGATATCGGTATTTTTTTTCACATTTAACAGGATATAGAGCATCACCTTTTCACATTCCCGCTCTTCTCCGTGTATAGATAAAAATCGTGCATAGTCGAGGCCGCCGGCCAGGAAGTCTGCCCGGTATGCCCGGTAATACCACGATCTGGCCTCGCTCATCTCACCCCGGTCATGGTAAAGCCGGGCCGTCTCAAGGAGGCTGACTACGTTCACATCCGGGGAGACAACAGCAAGAAACCGGCGGACGGCGTCGTCGGGCAGAGCGTGCTCTTTGAGATAGGTGCGGTACGTGCTGATAATAAGTCCGAGGGTGTCCAGATCGTTTTTTGTTACCAGTTCCTCACGGATCAGGTTTTCATATGCAGCTAATGCCGGCTGCTCATAGCCCATCGCCCCGAGGAGCTCGCATTCGAGCAAACGGTAGAGCGGGTCGCGTACCTGTCCGAGAAGCGTTTTCACCATAGCGAGTGCTCTTCCATAATCCCGCGTGGATTTCAGAAGCAGGATATAGTCGTAGAGCACTCCTTCGTCAGGATCTTCCTGCAGGTATACCGGATACGCATCGAGTGATGATGGCACATCAAAACGGGAGAGTGCATCGAGATATTTCCTGAGCACCGGGAGGTTTTTTGCACTGCGGTAACTCATGAGTGCCGCTTCAGCGGCGGCCGGGTACTTGCGGGCCCCGATAAGTGCCTCGATGTATTCTGGTGTGACGTCCGGATCTCCGCCAAAAACCGAATGAGTGGTGAGCGCCTCTTCCGGCTCCCCGATCTCAATAAGGGCCCGCATCAGGTTCTGAAGATCACCGGGTTTTTTCCCGAGCTGGACAAGGGACCTGAGTACCGGGAGTGCACCCCGGTAATCCTTCTGGGAGATGAGATACCCCGCATAACTCCTTAACGCGTCCTGATTGGTGGGATCGAGGTGAACGGCGGCTGCAAACTCGGCGATCGCCCCGTCATCTCTCTGGGCCTCAAGGACTTTTGCGAGGTAACTGTGAACATACGATGAATCCGGCATCTTCCGGGCAAGATCCCGAAAAAATACCTCTGCATCTTCGAGTTTACCGGCATAATAGAGATTTGTGGCGGTGAGTACTTCGATCGCTGGATCCCTGCTGCCCTCAAGAAGAACAGTGCAGATTTCTAATGATTCCTGGAACCGCCCGTCTTCGGATAGCCGGAACGCCTCTTTCTTTTGTTCTTCACGCGAGACCGGGATCATGGTCGTCCGGAACCAAACCTTACCGTAACAAGACCTGCAAGCATCCTGATCATATCAGTCTTCCGGACATGGGAATCACCTTTGTTCTGCCATTCGACAGGGACTTCCAGAACCCGGTATCCTGCCACACGGAGTCTCCAGAGCAGCTCGACATCGAACTCAAATCCCCGTGATTTCATCATAGGTAATATTGCATCAATGGCTGATTTTTTAAATACCTTTGCCCCGCACTGCGTATCATAGTACTTCAGGCCGAACAGGATTCTGATGAGCAGGTTGAATGCGCGGCTTTCCAGCTGGCGCAGGATGCTCTGGCGTACCCGGAGGTTTGCGCCCGGTATCCAGCGTGAACCGATTGCGCCGTCAGCGGTGGAGAGCGATGAAAAAAGGTGTTTCATCTCATCGATTCCGGTGGAGCCATCGGCATCGAGGTATCCGACGCAGGAGGATCCGGCGGTCCGGAGGCCGGCCAGAACCCCGCCGCCTTTTCCCAGCCGGTGGTCAAACCGGAGGCAGTGGATCGTCAGGTCTTGCCGCCGGGTAGCAATTGCATCGACGATATCGGCGGTAGCGTCTGTCCCGTCGCAGATAACGATGAGCTCCCCGTCAAACCGATCGATGGCATCAAAAAACGGCGTTATCCGGTTCTCCTCGTTATACGCAGGGATTACGATGCTGCAGGTAGTATCGGGCTGGCTGGTCATGATGGGCAGATTCTTCTCTTGACTTGATTGCTGTCGGCCGTCTAAAACATTGTTCAGGATATGATGAACGGCGTGCCGGAGTACTCATGCCCGGGTATGCTGGCCGGCAGGTACGGTTATAGGTACTTTTTGCGGAGATCCCAATAACATTACTGGTGTTTGGTAAGGTGTTGCGCGAGCATGGTACCGGGGTGGTATTTCTCCGCCATCAACAGCGCAGTCGTGCGGAGTGCGGCGTGTTCCTCCATGCAGCTTTCGGGAGGCGGCGATTTCCTGAGTATTGCCGATGTGTTCTCGGTCACCTGTATGAGTTCGGTCGCAATAAGGGCGTTCAGCCAGACGAGATCGGCAAGCATCTCTTTGATATCCTTGTCCTGCATGGAGAATATCTCGTTGTGCCGATATGATAAACAGGTTGTACGCCCGGAAAGGACAATCTTAATCCCCTGCAATTCCAAAACTCCAGAAGGATCACGATGTCATACCTGGAAAAGATAGAAGCCGACGGAAAATATGCAAATCCCTTCTTCTGCTTAATGGGAATTGATATAGTCAGCGTTGTACCGGGCAAGGCAGTGCTGAGGATGCAGGTCCGTCCCGATATGCATAACGGTGTCGGCTGGCTCCAGGGGGGTATGCTTGCGGCACTGGCCGATGAAGCAATGGCGCTTGCTCTCTATCCCCTCCTTGCAAAGACCGAAGGAATTGCCACCATCTCTGAATCTACCAGCTTCATCAGAGGGGTGAAGGAGGGGTTCATCATCGCGGAAGGCCGGGTAATCCGGAAAGGGAGGCGGGTAGCATTCGCTGAAGGCGAGGTATTTGTTGATGATACCGAAAAGGCGATGCTCTCACGTACATCTGCTGCCTTCGCGGTGACGGTCAATAAAGAATGAGGATCATGGGGATCGATGAGTCGGAACGTTCATTTTTTGGTCAGATCATGGAAGTGACACTGATTGAAAAGTTACGAGAGAACGTACCTGACACCATTTAGCGTATATAATTTATTCTTAAGTTTTTTTGACTGGAGTCGCCCTGTCCGAAAAATTTCATAAACGTTGAATGATTATGCGGCGTTGTTCCCGTGGATGATGGAATAATTGAGGATCCCCCGCCTCAGGGCCTCTCCGAGGCACGGCGGGGCAGGGTGGTTTTTTGGCTGCAGATCCGCCAGGGGGGCGCCCCGAATGGAGATGACAGCATTCATATAAATGGAGATTGACAGGAATCAATCCTCATCAAACCAGAATTACAAAATTACCTGTCTGTTGAAAATTCTCGTTTTAATGGGGTTCTTAATGACCTAAGAGCGATGGAAAAAGCGTGAAATCGAAAGAGTAGAATATTTGATTATTTTTTCTTTGCTTTTTTCGTCTTCTTTTCCGGTATTTTCTTTTGCGGCGTTTTTTCTTCAGCCGGTTTGCGGAATTTCATAAACCATACGATTCCACCTGCAGCAACGATCACGATAATGACAAGAATGATTACCGTCGTCTGTGTTGATGACGCCGCCGCAGCGGCAGCCTGTGCCTGGGCAAGACCGGCCGCAGCTTCACTGTTTCCCGGGTCAGTCGCATCAGCTCTCGTGTAGGCATCGGCCGAATCCGGGTATTTTCCCAACAGATAGAGTGCCTGTCCCTTGTTGATCAGGGCAGATGTATAGTTCGCGTCGAAGCCAATCGCGGAATCATACGCGGTGACGGCGTCCTGGTTTTTCCCGAGGCTGAAAAGGGCATAGCCTTTTTCGTTCCATAATATCGGATCTTTCGGGTATATTACGAGCCCCTGTTCAACAGTCTGGATAGAATCATTGTACAGAGCTAAATGGATTAATGCCCGGGCCTTACCCTTGTAGGTTTCCAGGAGAGCGTCAGACTGCCGTATCATCGTTGTATTCGACGCAAGTGCCAGGTTAAAAAAATCAATTGCCCGCTGGAAATCATTTGTCTCGAGATACCTGACACCAATATTATAATAATTTGTCGCGGCATCGGTCGTCTGGTTCGCTGCGGCCAGGACCGGGGGGGCGAAACCGATAATTACTAAGGCGATTGCCAGAATGCAGATAAAATGCCTGATTTTCATAGCTTCTCAGTTTGGTTCCGGCGCAGATTAATGTTACTTCCTAGCCAGGTTTGGGTGTCTTCTCCGTGAAAATCATCCTGGTTCTGAAGATCAGATCAGGACTTACCCGGAACGGAAAGCCCGGAAATTTACCCTCTTACCACGATAAGATAACACTAATAGGTACTATGAGCAAAATGTACAGAAGTCGGGGAGATCACGTGAAGTACATTATTATCACCGGGGGTGTGATGAGCGGGCTGGGGAAAGGGATCACCGCAGCCTCCGTCGGACGTATCCTGAAGAACCGTGGCTACCGGGTGACGGCAGTTAAGATCGATCCCTATCTGAATATCGATGCAGGGACCATGAACCCGGCGCAGCATGGGGAAGTGTTTGTGCTTAAGGACGGGAGCGAGGTCGACCTTGACCTTGGTAACTACGAACGGTTCCTTGATATCGAGCTCACTGCAGCCCATAATATCACGACCGGAAAGGTGTACCGCACCGTCATCGAAAAGGAGCGACGGGGGGATTTCCTCGGGGAGACCGTGCAGATCATTCCCCATATTACGGACCAGATCAAGACCTGCATACGGCAGGCGGCCGATGAGGAGTTCCCGGATGGGACGAAGGCTGATATCTGCCTTGTCGAGGTTGGCGGGACGGTAGGAGACATCGAGAGCATGCCGTTCCTGGAAGCGATACGCCAGATGCGGGGAGACCTGCCGGAACATGATTATATTCTCCTGCACGTAACGCTCATCCCCGAGGATACGATGGGGGATCTCAAGACAAAACCAACGCAGCATTCGGTCAAAGCGCTCCGGGAGCTCGGGCTCCATGCGGAAGTCATAGTCGGCAGGAGCGAGCGGCCGATCGGCGCCCATACTAAACGGAAGATCTCCGCATTCTGCGATCTCCCCCAGAATGCCGTCATCTCTGCGGCCACCGTCCCGGACACCTACGAGGTTCCCATGGAGATGGAAAAGGAAGGGATCGCGGATGTCCTTTCCACCCACCTGGGACTGGAAAAACGGGAAGTCGACACCAGCTGGTACCGGCTCGTGACCCGTGAATATACCAGCCGGATCACCGTGGCGATCGTGAGCAAGTACGGTATCGAGGACGTATACATCAGCATCAAGGAGGCGCTCAAGCATGCGGGAAGAGCGCTCTCCACGGAAGTGAAGATAGTCTGGCTGGACGCTGAGCGTTACGAACGCAGCCAGCTCAAGGATTATGACGGGATCCTGATTCCCGGGGGATTTGGCAAGAGGGGCATTGAGGGAAAGATAGAAGCAATCAAATTCGCCCGTGAAAATAATATACCGTTCCTTGGTCTCTGCCTTGGATTCCAGTTGGGCGTTGTTGAGTACGCCCGCAACAAAGTCGGCATTCCGGACGCCACCAGCGAGGAATTCGGGGAGGGTACTCACGTTATTGCCCTCCTTCCCGAGCAGGAGGGACTCCATGAGCTGGGCGGCACCATGCGGCTCGGCAACTACACGGCAGATATCCGGGAAGATACCCTCGCAATGCGGCTCTATCATGAGAAGCAGATTACCGAGCGGCACCGGCACCGGTATGAGGTGAACCCTCGGTATATACACGACCTGGAGAAGGCAGGCCTGGTCTTCTCGGCAACCAACAAAAACCGGATGGAGTGTCTCGAGCTGAAGGATCACCCGTTCTACTTCGCCACGCAGTTCCACCCGGAGTTCAAATCCCGCCCGGCACACCCGTCCCCGCCTTATCTGGGTTTTGTTGAGGCCTGCAGGGCAACCCGGCGGACAAGCTAGAGGGAATTTTTCTATGGTCAGTACAGAGAAATTTATCAGCCAGTCGGTTGCGGAGATTAAAACTGCCGCCGGGCAATGAAAAAGTGGTGATGGCCCTCTCCGGGGGTGTAGACAGCTCGGTCTGCGCTGCCCTTGCCGCAAGGGCAGTCGGGGACAATCTCATCCCTATCTACATCGATACCGGCCTGATGCGCAAAGGTGAGACAGACCGGATCAGGACGATATTCGGGAACATTCACCTGCAGATTGTTGATGCGGGCGATGAATTCATCGGAGCGCTGAAAGGTCTTACGGATCCTGAGGCCAAACGCAAGGCGATCGGGGAACGTTTCATCCGCGTCTTTGAACGGGAGGCAAAAAAACAGGGGGCGAAATGCCTGCTGCAGGGAACGATATACCCGGACCGTATCGAGAGCGAAGGGGGCATCAAGAGCCATCACAACGTCGGTGGCATGCCGCTGCACATGGAGTTTACGAAGGTGATCGAACCGATCCGTGACCTCTATAAAGACGAGGTACGGGAAGTTGCAGGAGCCCTTGGCCTGCCAAAAGAGATCCAGCACCGGATGCCATTTCCCGGCCCCGGGCTTGCAGTGCGGATTATTGGGGAAGTGACAGAAGAGAAGGTCGCAGTGATACGGGAAGCCAACTGGATTGTTGAAGACGAGCTGGTAGAAACGTACCGCCCATGGCAGTGCTTTGCCGCACTTCTCGGCCTCGGGACCGGTGTCAAGGGGGATAACCGGATCCATGGCTGGATCGTGGCGATCCGGGCGGTGAACTCACGGGACGGGATGACGGCCGATCCGCTGGATATCCCGTTCGAACACCTTATGAGGATCGGCTCCCGGATCACCGCGGATATTCCGAGTGTCGCCCGGGTGGTGTACGACGTTACGGCAAAACCACCGGCAACCATCGAATACGAATAATGCATCTGAACAAAACATAACAAAATGTGATGGGAATGGACAAAACCAGCCAGTTTAAAGCGCTCGACGAGCGCTATTTTATGCCCGCATTCTCGCGTGACATGGCCCTGGTAAAAGGTAAAGGGTCTATAGTCTGGGATGCGGAAGGAAAGGAGTATATCGACTGCGTTGCCGGCATCGCTGTATGCAGCACCGGACACTGCCACCCTGCGGTTGTAAAAGCTATCTGTGACCAGGCGCATGAACTGATCCACTGCTCCAACCTGTATTATATTCCCCACCAGGGAGATCTTGCAAAAAAACTCGTGGAGATCACCGGGATGCACAAGGCGTTCTTCTCGAATTCCGGGGCGGAGGCGACCGACGGCGCACTGAAGCTGGCCCGGGTCAGGACCGGGAAGAAGAAATTTGTCGCATTCGTGCACGGGTTCCATGGGAGGACTATTGGTTCACTGGCGGTCACGCACAAACCCGCGATCCGCGACCCCTTCGAACCCCTCGGGCTGAAATGTATGTTTGTCGAGTACGGCGATCTCGAAGGGCTGAAAAAAGCCATCGACAGTGATACGGCAGGAGTCATTGTTGAGCCGATCCAGGGCGAAGCAGGGGTCATCATTCCTCCGAACTCCTTCATCGAAGGTATCCGGGAGGTATGTGATGATACGGGAGTTCTCATGATCGCCGATGAAGTGCAGACCGGCATGGGAAGGACAGGAACATGGCTTGCCGTCCAGCATACGAAGGCAAAACCTGATATTGTCACGCTCGCAAAAGGAATCGCGAGCGGGTTTCCGATGGGTGCACTGGTAGCACGGGAAGATCTTGAGTTCAAAAAGAGCGAGCACGGAAGCACGTTTGCCGGCGGGCCCCTTGCCTGTGCGGCAGCACTGGCGACCATCGGGGTGATCGAGAAGATCCTGCCCGATGTCAGCAGGAAAGGGGAGCGGTTCCGGAAGGGCCTGGAAAAATACAACCCCCGGGTCCGTGGCCTGATGATCGGGGTCACCTTTGGCGACAGGTGCCCGGAGATCCAGAAGAAGTGTGCAGAGAACGGCGTGCTGGTCAATTGTGCAGCGGACGGGAACCTCCGTCTGGTCCCGCCTCTGGTAATTACGGATGCGGAGATTGACAGCGTGATCAGGGTGATCCATGGAGCACTTGGTACGATCGTGCTATAAAAAAAAGAGCGGCTACGTCTTTGCAAAGAAAGCGGACGATATTGCCCGCGAGTACGGTATCGGTCGGATCGCCCGGCTTGCCAGCAACGAGAACCCTGAGACCCTCTCACCTGCCGCCCGGGAGGCGGCTGAACAGGCGCTGCTAACGGTGAACCGGTATCCTGACGAGCGGGTGAATGTCCTGATGAACGCGCTCAGGGCCCGGTACGGGGACTACCACTTTGTCACCGGGGTCGGTATGGACGGGGTCATCGAGACGATATTCCGTACGCTCGTCGACCCCCGGGAGCCGGTGACGATCTCGATACCTACCTTCTCGTTCTATTCCCTCGCGGCCATGGGGCAGGGTGCAGAGATCATGACCGTGCCGCGCGAGGCGGACTTCTCGGTCGATGTAAAGAAGCTGGTCCGTGCGGGGGGGGGAGCCAAGGTAGTGGTCGTCTGTTCCCCGAATAACCCGACGGGCAACACGACACCGGTCGATCTGGTTGCCGAACTCCTGGAAGGTATCGAAGGAGTGCTGTTTCTCGACAATGCCTATGTCGAATTCTCGGACTGCGACTATCTCCCGCTGATGAAGAAACACGAGAACCTGATCCTTGGCAGGACCTTTTCCAAGGTCCACTCGCTCGCCGGGCTGCGGATAGGGTACGCTTTCGTACCACGGTGGCTTGTGCCCTGGTATCAGCGTGCCAGTACTCCCTTTACGGTTAACGCGGTCTCTGCCGCAGCCGCAGCCGCAGCACTCCCGGATACCGACCATGCGGATCGCTATGTTACCCGGGTCCGTAACTGGAGGAGACGATTTATTGAAGAGATCAGGTACCCGGTCCTTCCCTCCGACGCAAACTTTGTGATGATTGATATCTCCCCCCGCAACAGTGATGAGATGACCGAAGAACTTGCCCGCCAGGGAGTGGTCGTTCGCTCCTGCCGGAGTTTTGCCGGTCTACCGGATCACTACATACGGGTAAGTATTGGCGATGACTGGGAGAACGAGCGGTTCCTGCAGGTGATCAACGCACTATGATGTGCGGTATTACCGGAACACCGGGTACAGGAAAGTCCCTGATCGGGAGTGAGCTGGCCCGCCGGGGGCACACCGTCATTCACCTGACCGATACCGTCGGCCCCTATATGTCCGGTATGGACGAGGAAAGAGACACCCGGATCATCGATGTCGAGCGATGGGCAGAAGAGTTTGTTCCGGTGGATGGTTTTGTTGAGGGACACTTCGCACATCTGCTTCCCTGCGACCGGATTGTCGTGCTCCGTTGCCGTCCCGATGTGCTGAAGGCCCGCCTCGCCATCCGTAAATACCGCACGGAAAAGATCCGCGAGAACGCTGAGGCAGAGGCGCTGGATTCCTGCCTGATCGAGACCGCTGAACAGTTCGACCCATCGCAGATCCTCGAACTGGATACGACGGATCGTGATGCGGCTTCCTGTGCAGACCAGATCGAGCGGTTTATGAGAGGAGAGATCCCTGCTGACTTCGGCCACCTTGACTGGTCAGCGTTTCTTGAGGCAGGACCATGACGCTGGACCAGTACCGATCCCATGCAAAAGTCTATTTCGACCCGCTCGTATCCATCGCCATAAAACTCCGGATGAACGCGAATTTCTTCACCCTTGCGGCCCTTATTGCATCGGCAGCCGCCGGTTTCCTCTTCTATTTCCGGCTCGAACTCTGGGGAATCCTTGCCGTTGCCCTCAATGCGTTCTGCGACGCGATGGACGGTGCCGTCGCCCGGGCGATGAAGACCCAGAGCCTCCGGGGGGATTTCCTCGACCATGCCGTTGACCGGTATGCGGATATCTTCATTATCACCGGTATCTTTGCCGGGGGGCTGGTCCCCTGGCAGATCGGGGTCTTTGCCCTGACCGGGGTCCTGATGGCCTCGTACCTCGGCACACAGGCCCAGGCAGTCGGGGTTGGCAGAAACTATGGCGGACTGCTCGGGAGAGCGGACCGGCTCGTCCTGATCCTGGTCTTCGGCGTCATCGGCCTGTTCGTCCCGATAACGCTCTATGGACTCACCTGGCTCGGCTGGCTGCTGCTGATGTTCGGCGTCTTCGGCCATATCACGGCATTCCAGCGGTTCGCGTACGTGTGGGCGAAGGTGGAGTAAAAATTCTGCGGGATTCTCGATCTTCCGGCGATTTGCATTACGATGGATATGATCCTCTGACCCTGATTGGGGTGGTATCCGGCATCAGCTCACCTCCACGACGGGCGGCACCTGGTACGAACCGTTCAGGATTGCCGGGCCCGGCAGGTAGGCACGCAGCCACAGCTTGAAGTTGCCGGAGGGTGCCGGAAGCCAGTTGGACTCGTTGCCGGATGGCGGTGAGTTTTGTAGGTAAATGTCGACGGAACCGTCGGCATTCGGAACAAGGCCGGAGCGGTCGCTGACGCTGTATCGGTTTATCGAATTTGGCACGAAATGATTTCCCGCATCACCCATGGTCAGCGACCAGAATGCTTTGTTCGGTGGGAGTTGTCCCGCCGGGAAGTGCATGATGTAGTCATGCTCCCCGGAAAGCAGGTGACCCACACCATCCACGTCCGTCGTCCAGTACATCGCCTCCTGCGGTACGTTTATCGGGCCAGGAAATATTTGGGCGCACGCGGCTCTGAACAGAAAGCCATTGCCGGGCTCGCCGCATCCGGACATTGTCGTCCAGCCGTTGACCTTCGTGGTCTTTATCCTCGCGTAAACCTGGGCTGTGACAAACGCCAGCCCAAAACCGATGAAGAAGCCCTGAATCACGTCATTACGCACATTTCTTGAATCGGGATGTAAAATGAACGAATTGATGATGAAATAAACGCATATTACGGCGATGAGCGTTGTAAGAATAGCATAAGTTCTGCTGTTCATAGTGACCCCTTTTGGTTGAGCGGTGTGAGCTGTATTTGTTCCGTGAGATGATGGGCGGTCGGCAGGTCGCTATCGTTCTCCACGAGCACCCGGCCGAGGACCAGCACCGAGTTGTTCGGCGAGGATATCTGTTTCATACCACCCGGCACCTGTCCTTTCCAGTTCGGCCCCGTGATGAGGTAGTCGCCGGCTTCGGTTCCCGTTGTGCGTTTGCCGACGTAGGCAAAACTAGTGTTGTTCGACGGGTTCGTGAACTGAACGCTGTAGTAGCGGCCATTCATGTCCGGAACATGCAGGACCTGCGGTCCTTTACTGAGGTCCAGCCAGCCGGCTGTAGCGAACGTGTCGTGGTTCACGCCAACAGTCATCAGATTCGAGCCCGACGCGGATTGCGAACTAATGGGCTCTGCAAATAGTTTTTGGGGCTCTGTATAGAGCGTATTGACGGGGATGGGGCCTTCGCCGAACCCTTTAACGAGAATCGCTCTCTTGTATACGTATAGAAGCATGCCTGGCCACTTGTAGAGGAAAAGGAACCATGCCACGAACATGACCGAACCGAATATAACCAGATCTTCGAGTATCATTTCGAATTCACCTCCACGTACCGGCTGTAGTTTCAGGCCCTCCTTTTCACAACAAAATAGGCAATAGCGCCAGTCACCCAGGCGATTAACAAGCCGATTCCCACGCCGCGGAAATATTCATTCCCGGAAATATACCCGAGCGAAATAAGAATCACGCTTAGGACAAGCTCAAGCCCTACGAGCTTGAGGTGTACCGAGAGCCATTTGTCCATACCTTCACTTGTATTTATTTTTCTGTCAGGTGCTTGATTTGCATCCATTGTACATCCTCCAGTTGTTGTAATTCCCTTAAAACCTTGTTCCAAAACTATCTGCGATCTCCGCTTTTTCGGGCATGTTAGAGGCGGGAAGGACCTGGGCAAACGCTGCCCATGAGAGAATGTTGTTGCCCCATTCACAGTAGTTCAAGGTGGTGCTCCAGCCATTGACCGTCGTTTCCATTGTGTGTGCCTCAAGGTAAATGAGAGTACCTCCAATGCCGAATGATGCCAGCACCGCTCCCACGATAATTCCCAGCGCTATCACAGCGATTATTCTCATTTTACTCATCAACTCTACTCCCACCACCAAACATGCCCGCCCATGAAACTGCAGGACAGGCCATGGCTCTTTTTTCCGTTGCGTAAGGAACTGTAATTTCCTCTATTGCCAAATCCCATTGAACCGTGCATTTTGAAGGTATTGTATCGTATGTCATTTTTTGGGTTCCCCCCGGGTCCCGCAGGTAAATCACGGGCTGTTTCACTAATCCCTTTGAACATTTTCATTTCCATTTTGTGAGGATCTCATCTCTCCGGAACGTGGACACGGAGACAGAGAAAAGCCCTATGTCGACGACCAGAATAATTGCAGAGAGGATGAGGAGATACGGAACCGTAAGCAGGAACGCATTTATCTCGGCCAGTACGTAGATCAGTGCAAAGGGGATCACGATCAGGGATCCGAGTTGCTGTGCGGTCCGCACATCGTTCACCCTGGCCGAGATGATCACGCTCACCTCTACCGAGGTGATAGCTGCCAGGGGCACCAGCAGGAGCATGATGACCCCAATGACCGCGTTGGGATAATAGAGATAGCCCAGCATACCAAAGAGGATCGCGTCGATGAGGCTCATGAATATCACCCCACCGATCCAGATGGCAGCCAGGGGGGGAAGGAGCGCCCCGATGCTCTTACCGAGGAGAATCTCGCTGTCGGTGGTAGGAGTGGCGAGCAGGGGCTCCAGGCTCTGTTCCTGTTTTTCTCCGATAATACTGTAGGATGCGATTGCAGTCGGAAGGCTGCCCGCACCGATGATGAAGAAAAAGGCCAGGGCATTCAGGACAGAGAGCAGTCCTGACAATGCATCGGGAGAAATGCTGCCTGATCTCCCTATCAGAATGTAGATCAGCAAGGGCAGGCCGATGGACACGAAGAGAGAAAAGAGGATCACGCTATAGAAGATACTCTTCTTTTTCCGGAAAATGCTCAACTCCTTCGACGCGATAATCCACGCTTTTGATAATCTCATTGCTTCTCCCTCACGGTCTTCAGGTATACATCCTCAAGGGTGGGATTGAGTCCCTCTACGAACTGGATGCGGCCGCCCGCAGCAACGATGGCTCCCACCAGGCCCGGGTTTTCCTTTTCAGCGTTTACCACATCAAACACCAGCCGGTGGTCTTCGACCACCACCTTCCCCGAAGCGTGTTGTTTTGCCGTCGCCACGATCCTGTCGTTGACCTCTTCAAGCTGGATGACCGTTTTACTGCCCCAGAGCGCCTCTTTCAGCTCCTCCGGGGTACCTATCCGCAGCAGATGTGTTTTGAGTATACCGATGCGGTCACAAAGTTTCTGTGCCTCATCGAGGTTGTGCGTGTTGAGGAAGATGGTCTTCTTCTCTTTTTTCAGTCCCAGAATGAAATCCCGCACCGTTTTTGCTGCCTCGGGATCGAGGTTGGCCGTGGGCTCATCCAGGAACAGGATTTCAGGGTCGTGCACCAGCGAACGGGCGACGGCCACTTTCTGTTTCATCCCCTTGGAAAATGTTCCTACCGGTTGGTCCTTCTTTTCCCAGAGCCCGAGAAGCCTGAGTGAACGCTCGATGCTCTCTTTTCTTTGTTGTTCGGAACGTTCATACAACCTGGCGTAAAAATCGAGATTCCGGTAGGCGCTCAGTTCGCCATAAAGGCCGACATTTTCCGGCATAAAACCAATGATCTTCCGAATCTTCAGGGAATCGGCGTCGTTCCCGGTGTCATACCCGGCGATTCTTGCCTCCCCGCTGGTCCTGGCGATGAGGCAGCAGAGGATTCGTACCGTGGTCGTTTTTCCGGCACCGTTGGGGCCGAGAAATCCAAAGACCTCACCTTCATCGACATGGAATGTTAGCCCGTCGACCGCAATAATATCGCCGAATTTTTTTGTGAGATTTATTGCGTCAATCAACCTCTATCACCCTGGCTGCTATCCCGGCACCCGGCAGGAGGGTTTCCGTACCTGAGGAATCCCGCTCTCATACAAATGGAGGAGTGTTTCATCGGATTTCCAGATCAAGGGAGAATTCCCTCTTTCCCATAATCCGTGGTGATCCCCTTCATGCCCTTACCGATCAGCCAGACGACAATATATGACAGCACAAATACCGTTATCATGACAACAATTATACCCAGAATCTCGATGCCCAGCTGCTGGACGGCAGCTGCACCGCCACCAAACAGGATACCATCGGGAAGGTTTGCATTGCCTGACGCAACTGCGTAGGGATGCTGGGTAAAAAATGCTATCATCAGGACGCCAAAAAGTCCGCCGGTGAGATGTCCGGGGAAAAGTCCGATCGGATCGGTGAACCATCTCATATTCATGAAGACTTTTTCAAAGAAAATGAACAGTGGACCGCAGATAAACCCGAGGATAACCGAGGTACCCGGGCTTACAAAACCTGCAACCGGGGTGATCACGATCAGCCCCATCAGGACCCCATTTGCCGCATAGATGAGATCCGGATTCTTCTTCGTCTCCATGTACTTGAAGAACATCATGGAAAGGAAGGATGTCGAGGCTGCGAGGAATGTCGTTATAACGACGACATTTGCTTCATGGTTCCAGGTGAGTGTGCTCCCGGGATTAAACCCGAACCACCCGAGCCACAGGAGCAGGATTGCAATGGTAATCCAGCCCGGGCTGACATTGACAGGGACCTGGGGACTCTCTTTTAGTCCCTTCTGCCTTTCTTCCTGCCATATTTTCACGATAATCGCGAGCCCGGCCGCCGCTGCAGCCCCATGGACGACAAGCCCGCCGGCAAAATCCCGCATGCCAAGGGTATACAACCATCCGGTGGGGTTCCAGATCCAGGCTGCCGGCAGGCTCCAGATAATGGCAAAATATACAATCGCAAAGGCGGTGAATGCAGATAGTTTCATCTTACGCAACGCGATAACGCCGACGAGGGCAAGAGTGACGGACGCAAAAGCGGTTTCAAAGAAAAAATAGGTGGAGAGGGTAACATCCGTGTTGAAATAATTCGGCCCCATTGACCACCAGACTCCCTGGAGCAGGCCGGGAAAATCGGTCGAAAAGGCCCCGAGGAATGGGGCTGAATACAGCGGGTTTCCAATCACGCCGCCTATACAGGGGGCAAAAGCGGTATTGAATCCTATAAATGCCATCATAAAAAAGGCTGTACAGACGATGATGATCGTTTTTAACAAACCCTGTCTATAATCCTTTCCGAGTTCCCCGATCTCAAGGAGACCTACAGAAATGGTCATGATAAAAACCAGGGCTCCGCAGAGGAGTACCCAGAGATTGTTAAAGAGGTTTACGGTTACGACAGCGTCTACCAAAATGTTTCACTCCCTGTTTTTTTCGGCAGTGATTTGTAATTCATGAGTAATGCCGCCTGACCTGTTTTTCCCTCCCGGTCCGGTTCATGGTCGTGCCCATCCGATGCCAGCCGGGATATTCAGAGCGAGCGGTGCAGCGAGAAGGAACAACCATGCTGTGAAGACGAACGGACCGGTGAGCGCCGGGATGCCCCAGCGACCGAAGAAGTTCTGCATCGCCGGCATCGTAAAAAGCGAACAGACAATCGTAGCAAAGACGGCGTAGAGGAACGCCTGCCAGGTAAACGGCAGGAAACTGGTAAGGGCAATCATCAGGAGAACCTGGTTGTACCCATGAATCCCGGCCCTGATCTCACCAAGCGGGAATTTTGCGAGGATTGCGCAGCATACACCGATTGCCGAACCAACGAGCGCCATCAGCCCGGCAAGGAACAGGGGTGAACCCGGATCCCATCCTGTCGTGAACGCATTGGTGAAGATCCGGCCTCCGACAAGTTCGAACGAGAGGGTCAGCCCTACGACCCAGAAAGCACCGGTTACCCAGTTCTCAATAAAGGTGACCTGGGAGACCCCCTTAAGGACAGCAATTCCGAACTCCTTTGGGGTCCACGTAAACCCTGGGATCTGCTGCTGGACGGGGTTTTCACTCCCCGGGATCAGTTCTCCCGCCCCGCTCGCGGTATCATGAACTTCGAGGAGTTGGGCCGGACGATCGGGTGTCGCCGGCGGGGCCATATATCGATCCCGTACCGTTTCACCGCCCACATCATCACCCAGGTCGTAAAGATGAAAGCAGCAGTGAAACCCGGAATCGCGTACCCTTTTCCGACTCCGGCAAACCAGTCACCCATGACGTGGGAAAAGACCATCCACGCTACAGCGGTAACTGCAGCACCGAAGACGGAAAGGAAAAAGGTGGCCTTGTTTGATTTCGTGAACGGTCCGGACCAGAATGCCATACCGGTCAGGACAGAGTTGAACCCGAACAGGCCAAACGTTACCAGCTCGGTACGAAGCACCGAGAAGTAGTGCTACCCCGGCACCAATAAGACCGGAGATAACCATGATAAGTGCCGCCCTCCGGGACGCAATCAGGGTCCCTGTCAGGATGAGTGCTCCGGCCAGCGGTGCACTGATCAAGGGTACTTCAGAAATTCCATTCAGAATAATGTAGATAAGATCGATCACAGGATTTCCGGTGATAAAACTTGGAGCAGCCATAATGTTTCCTCTATTCTTTACCTTTCTCTGATGTAGATAAACATTTTTCAGATGTCATATCGAACCCGTTAATACATCCTGAACTCCGGGACGCTGGTGCCGGTCTCATGTTCCCGGAACACTGACCAGATTTTTAACTGCAGTGTCTTCAGTTCTTCAAGGTTATCCGAGAGCGCCTTGATCACAACACCACTCCCGTAGGGCATCCTGCTGATCCCCCCGTATACGTTCCCCAGATCGATCCGTGAGCGTATGTCCGGCAGGTCCTCAGAGTAACCAGTAGGCGCTGAGGAGAAACGACCACTTACCGAAGAGGGTGCTGCTTGCCTGCCGGTCTTCCCTGTCAAACAGGAGGTTATCGATAAGCACGGGCCTTCCGTCCCTCTCGATCATCATCTTTGAAGAGAAGACCGAAAACTCCCAGAATTCGTCACGGGCGATCCTTCCCGGGCAGAAGATTTCGGAGTAGAGGAGCTTTGCATTTCCGTTGACATGGAAGGCTATGTCCTGATGCCACCGTGATTCTGCAAAGGCAATGATCTCCCGGGGGAGGTACTCGAGCCGGCTTCCCGGTGCGAGATGCACATCAGTATGCCTGCTGGCATAGTTGAGATCCATCTTGTAGACCTTTGTAGCCATGCTGTCGGTAATGAACGCTTCAGTACCTTCGTCCAGCCAGAACCGGTACTGGTACCGGTCACCCTGGACAATGCCCCCGGTAGGGTTGACAAAGATCACATACGGCATGCCGGGGCGATTCGGATCATAGTAAAGCGGGCGTACGACCCGGGCCGGCATCTGGTTGAAGATATCGCTCAGATAGGTCTTCTCTCCGCTCCTGGTAAAACCAAGATGAGCAATGCCAGTCTTTCCGGGGGATCCGATAGCAAGGGGTGTTTCCTCGGTCTCGTATTGAGAGAAAACGGATGGAAGGCCGCGATAAAGTTCCAGAATAGTGCCGGGCATGGTGTCTGCATCACCTGAAGAGCGCCTTCTCGCGGATGATCTTTACGATCTCGTCGAGACCGCTTTCCTCCTTGAGAGAGACAAACACCGATGGCTTATCCCCTCTCATCTTCTTTGCATCCTCGCGCATGAGATCGAGGTTTGCGGTCTTCACCGGGGATTCGGGGATTGTCGTCTCGACGTACGGTGCAAGGTCAATCTTGTTGACGATCAGAAGATCTGCTTTCCGTATCCCCAACCCGCCCTTCCTGATTGTCTTGTCACCGCTTGCGACGTCAATCATGTAAATAAAGAAGTCCGCGAGACGGGGGCTGAAGGTAAGCGTCACGTTGTCGCCCCCGGACTCGATGAAGATAAGATCGAGTTCGGGATGTGCCTTCTCAAGCTGGGTGACTGCATCGATGTTCATCGAGGGGTCATCCCGGACCGCGGTATGGGGGCACAACCCCGTCTCGATACCGACAATCAGGTCCGGGTCAACATCCTTGCCAAGGGTAAGGGCCATCCTGCGGGCGTCCTCCTTGGAGTAGACATCGTTGGAGATCACCCCCGGCTTAAAGCCCGCCGCAATGAAGCGGGGAACAAGTTTCTCGATCAGTTCAGTCTTTCCGCATCCGATTGGACCTCCGATCCCGATTCGTACGGTTCTTGGCATGTATCCCTCCAAAGTGTCAGCTGATAAACATCCTGTGGTTGTTGGTCTCATGTCTCATCGCGGCGATATCAAGGAGCGGGAACGACTGGGCGGAATCCTGAAGTTTCCCGGGTTCAAGGTTCATCCCTCTGACCCCGTCCCTCATGACGTCCTGCGCCTGCAGGTAATCGATCTCGGCCATACGCACCAGGGATGCCACAACCTCGGTCATGTTCACGTAGATGAGAGAGATCCCCCCCTGTTCACCAAGATCCAGAGCGTGGGAGGCAAGTGCGAGCATGACAGGATACATCCCCCGGGCTTTCCCCTCACCAATGAGTGACTTGAATGTATCCCCGCTGGAATTTTTCTCGAACTCCGTCACGACAGCAAGATTCCTCCCCATCCTCTCCATTGCAGTCCGGCTCTCTTCTGCGATCTTCGCAGCGTAGCAGAGATCATCGAGTTCAATGATGCGCCCGAGATCGTCATCCCGGGCGGCATCCAGGGCATGGCAGAAGATCTGGTAATCGAACGGTTTCCAGACTTTCCTGATGTACGCTGCCAGCAGATCCCCGGTACGGTCCTTGAGGAAGAGATTGTCGGCAACAATCTGTTCCATTCCCTGTGAGACGGTAAAGGATCCGAGCGGAAAGAAGGTGTCAGAGATCCTGATGAGATTGAGCGTTTTTTCCGGCATCACGACAGGAATCCCCTTCTAATCTTCGCCCGCAAAATACCCGGAAGCACCCGGAGAGATGACCCATTGGATGACTTCTGTATCCACATCAGCCCCGGATTTTCCAATAATCCTCTCGATCTTGTCTGCACCTATGACCGCAGGGACATAGGCCCGCCCACCATCGATCAGAACCTCGAGATGGTGATTGCCCAGAGTGTACCCGAGCCGAAGGGCGTCTTCGATCATGCCATCCCCGGTCTTTTTCAGGGTAACCTTAAGGACCGGCTCCTGCTCTATCTTTGTACGGTAATACGTTCCTTGTGCAGAAGGGCCAAAGATATCCCCGTCATACATAACCATCCCGCGTGGAAGGTCCACGATAAGGTCCTCACCGTCAGGTGCTTTCATCCTGAGCCTCCCCCGCATGGCATCTGTTCTCTTGATCCCGACCTCGACAATCTTTCCACTGGTCGGGTTTGTCGTTGCGTCGAATACTGACATCTTCACCACCAGAAAATTTCAAGATCCCTCGGTATTCCGCCTCGCGGTGATGGCCTGCCTGAGCAGATCAGCCCTCCGGACGGTATCGATGAAACCCAGGTGCCGGAATGCTGACGGGTCGACTGTGGCGTGCACAATCCCCCCGTCCTTTTCAAGCATCCGTGCACCGTGCTCAAGGCTCTCTGCGACAACAGCAAACTTCATCCGGTGACCGGGAAAATCAATATTGAGGTGGGTTGAGCTGTCCACCCATCCCGAGAGTTCGGATACCCTCATCGCGGTGATGATACCGTGACGGGTCTTCGCAGGGTCCAGGAGCCGGCCTTCATTCACGTTATCTGCCGCAGTGATGTGTCGTATCATCCGTTCACCGTCATTAGAACAGATAATATAACTGCGTCAATGGCAGGGTCTTCACCGGCTGGGAAGTGATTTCCTTGCCATCAAGCGTTACTTTGTGTGTTTCCGGGTCGATGGTGATCGTGCCGGTCCGGTTATTCCTGACCATGTCCTGTTTGCCAAGATCCCGGGTCTTGCTCACCGGCAGCACCTGTCGCTGGATGCCATACTTTTCCTTTATCCCCTTCTCAATGGCAATCTTTGACGTGAATATCGCAGAGATCCGGGACTGGGCGAGCCCGAAACCACCGAACATCGGCCTCCAGTAGTACGGTTCGGGTGTCGGGATTGACGCATTCGGGTCTCCCATCATGGCCCATGCAATAAACCCACCCTTAAAGATCATTTTCGGTTTCGCCCCGAAGAACTTCGGCTCCCACAGGACGATGTCCGCCATCTTGCCCGGCTCGAGACTTCCCAGGTAATCTGCAACACCGTTGGTAATAGCCGGGTTGATAGTGAGCTTTGCGAGGTACCGGAGGACCCGGAAGTTATCGTTCTCTTTTGCATCCTCGGGAAGTTTACCGAACTGCTCCTTGTTCTTATGGGCGGTCTGCCAGCAGCGGGTGGAGACTTCACCGCACCTACCCATTGCCTGACTGTCGGATGAGTACATCGAAAGGACACCGAGATCGTGGAGTACATCTTCTGCGGCAATGGTCTCTGCACGGATTCGCGATTCTGCAAAGGCAACGTCCTCCGGTACTGCCGGGTTCAGGTGGTGGGTGGTCATCAGCATGTCAAAGTGTTCGTCAAGGGTATTGATTGTGTAGGGTCGTGTAGGGTTGGTCGAGGAGGGCAATACATTAGGCTCCCCGGCGATTTTCATAATATCCGGGGCATGGCCACCGCCCGCACCCTCTGTATGATACGTGTGGACCGTCCGGCCATTGATGACATCGATGGAGTCGTCCACGTACCCGCCTTCGTTGAGAGAGTCGGTGTGGATTGCGACCTGGACATCGTAATCATCCGCTACCGAAAGGACCGTGTCAAGCGCCGCTGCAGTTGCACCCCAGTCCTCGTGCATCTTGAACCCTCCGGCTCCCGCTTCGAGTTCCTCAATGAGCGTTGCCGGTTTGCTGTCGTTCCCCTTACCGAGGAAAAGCCAGTTCAGAGGAAGCCCTTCGACCGACTCAATCATCTTCCGGATGTTCCACGGGCCCGGGACGCTCGTGACGGCACATGTACCTTCCGCCGGCCCGGTCCCGCCCCCGATGAAGGTGGTGATACCATTTGCAAGGGCCTCGTATGCCTGCTGCGGGCAGATCATGTGGATATGGGAATCGAAGAAGCCGGGCGTCGCGATGAGACCTTCCCCGGAAGTGACCTCTGTCGAGTTGCTGACGACCATATTCCTGTCGACATTGTCCATCAGTCCCGGGTTGCCTGCTTTTCCTATCCCGGCGATCTTACCGTCCCTTATTCCGATATCGGCCTTGATGACGCCAAGGATCGGATCCAGGATCACGGCATTGGTGATGACATGGTCGAGTGCTCCGGCTTCATGGGTTGTGCCGGGGCTCATGCCCATCCCCTGCCGGACCGTTTTACCGCCACCGAAGACCAGTTCATCACCGTAGGTCGCATAGTCTTTCTCCACTTCAACGATGAGGTTCGTATCTGCGAGTGTATTTTGTCACCGGTTGTCGGACCGAAGAGGTCGATATACTGCTGGCGTGGGATTTTCATGTCTAGGCCCCCTTGAAGAGCAGTTTCTTCGCCTTCTCCTGTGCGAGGATCTTATGGTATTTTGTTTTTGTGCTTCCATCGGTGAGGTTGTTGAAGCCGTGGACATACTGTTTGCCCCCGAACTCAACGAGGGTCACCTCTTTTTCCTGCCCGGGCTCGAGCCGGATCGCGGTTCCCGATGGCAGATCAAGTTTGAAACCATATGCTTTCTCCCGGTCAAAGTCGAGCGCCCGGTTCGCCTCGAAGAAATGGAAATGCGATCCTACCTGAATACCCCGATCTCCGGTGTTCTTGACTTTGATCTTTACGCGTTTTCTCGCAGGAAAGATCTCGATGTCTTTTCCGCCGGGTGTTATTTTGCCAACATCAGTGCTCATTTCTTCTTTCCTCCTGTCTTCGGCTGGATGGGGTTATGGATGCTCACCAGTTTTGTGCCGTCGGGAAAAGTTCCTTCTATTGCGATCAAGGGGATCATCTCGGGGACACCGGGCATGACGTCATCGTTAGTAAGCACATGCCGGCCAGCCTCCATAACCTTAGCGACCGAATCGCCCCTTCGTATTCTCTCCAGCGCAAAATCCGAAATGTACGCAATTGCCTCCGGATGGTTGAGTTTGACGCCATCTTTCAGCCTGCGTTCTGCAATCCGTGCTGCAGTAAATATCTGCAGTTTATCGAGTTCCCTTGGAACGAGCTTCATTTTTGTCTACTCCTTGTCATTCCTTATTCCAGGTTTGCTACTCTCCCGGGTTTTTTAAAAATCCATTCCAGGAATCCCGTTCGAAAGGGAGCGATGGATTTTTTCCGACATTGCCCTGGAATGGCGACCACACTTGCAGCCTGATGCGGTTCAGTTGAGAACAATGCAATTCCAGCCAGAAGGATCGGCCCGAAGTTCCACTATTTGATCGATGATTGACAAGGTGCATCCGTCACAATGAATGGAGTACGCTATCCGGCTGCCCCTTATCTGTGCGCCAATCCTTTTTATCACACTATAAAGCTATTCGCTCGTTTCAGTTTTTGAAATAATTTCTGAAAACACATTCACTATCGTTAAGTTCAGCTACGGTGTGAAAGTTGACGAGATAGTATATTTATTCCTTTATTATAATCAGAAATTGAAAAAAACATTTACCGGGTAAAATCTCCGATCAATTTTTGTGCTGTTCGAGGAATCTGCCAGCTCCGGTACTCCGGCGTCGCATCCCGCATATCATTCCAGAGCCACACCATCCGGTCAACAAACCATAATTTGCTCAGATCTACTACCATAACCCCGAACACTGTCGGCCATGGATCAAACACGATCACCCCCCAGATCACAAAGAGCATTCCCATCCCGGAAACTGCTGATAATAAGTTCGGGATCTTTTGGTGATGCGTTGGCACCGGGACAGTGTCGCGGTTCAGCCAGACCCTTTCGCCCAGAACACTTTTTGACGTCCAGTGATCGAGCGACCGTGGAGCCGGGAATATCCGGGGGTTAGCCCAGGTCCACACGAAAGCAAGGATAACAGGGATAACTGCCCACCATCCGAGCCAGAGCCGGCTCCAGAAAGCGAGGATGAGGACCGGGAGAACGATGAAGCGCAAAATCACGCTCCACGGATTAGCGTGGCGCAACCAGGTTGCATCGTCCATCCTGAACAGCCGGGCAATCGTTCTCTCAAGGGTCATATGTTGTATTATTCAGTTTTTTTGTTTATAGGATCGCCAGCTTTAGAACATTCATGCATCTTCGGAAACAATTTGAAAAATTTTATGCATAACAAAAAGAAAATAATGGATTGTATGTTTGGTCTTCCCGATATTACGGTAATATCAATGGGTAGCGTGGTTATAATCATTATTATTTTTTTACTCTACTGGGGATTGAAATTTAATCCGAAATCGGATAGTTAACCTGTCTACACTAATCCAGTTGACACAAACAAGAATAACAAATAAAAAATTTTGGATTCATTATCACTGTCTTCTGAAAGAGAGTGGTGCACTCGTAAGTGTTATTCGTATTATCTTTTTATTGCCAAATAAAAGAAGGATCTCTTATGAAAGATCGGGGTTTACCCGCACAACAAGGACCGGTCGTTTCGCGTGAATAACCACCTCAATACTTTTCTCTCCCTGAAGAAGTGCGTGGAGCCAACCCGTACCATGAGAGCTTAAGAATATTAATGAAACCTCTTCTTCTTTGGCACACCGGAGGATCTCCTCAACAGGATCGCCAAATCTCATATGGGATACCGCGGTTATCCCATGTGTTGCAAGATCCCCCGTGAGTGTATTCAACCGCTGTTGTGTCTCTTCCCCTAATTTCTTAATCTCCTCCGCCGTCTGCCCCTCGGTGATCACATGGATAAGAACAAGCGTTCCTATTCCTTTCATCCCTTTCAATATATCGAGAGCCGCGTCCGAAGGTTGTGTAAAATCCGTGGGGAAAATCACTTTTGAGAGTATCTGTGGACATTCAGTACCGGATCCCGCCTTCATACTCTCGACTACATTATCGTTCAGGATGAGCGTATGATGGTTCGTAGTATGGAGGACAGCCTTCGCAACACTTCCGAGAATTGTTCTCTCTAGTACACCCTCACCGCGTGCCCCCATGACAATCAGGGAAACGTTCTCCTCTTCTGCTGCAGACACGATCCCGCCCGGGACATTTCCGGAGGTAATTACGTCGAGTCGTACTTTGACCTGTACTCCGAAACTTTCAAGATACTTTTTTTGTTCCTCCAACCGGATCTTGGCATTTTCAATCTGCGGGTTGTATATCCATCCCTGTATATGCTGACGGGTAGCATCGAACACATGCAACAGAACAATTTCCTCTATCCCCGGCAACGAAGGGACACACGATGATATCTTTGTGGCGTATTCGGAAAAATCGGTACAGAGCAATAATTTCTCAAACATGGAATCTCTCGCGATTTGAATTCCTGTTTTACCCTATATTAATCTTGTTTAATCCTGTTCAAGATAGACAAAATTATTGGATTCATTCGATCGAAAAGAAAATGAACAGCCGAGAGGCGTGAAAAATAATGATCGAAAAAATTCAAAGGTCTGTTGAGGATGGTCTCCTGGAAGCCTTCCTCTTGTTATTGACATAATAGACAACAATTCCCAATGCTAAAAAGAAACAGGCGGTAATGACCGCGTTGGCATTCAGGTAAAACGCAAGCACAATGCAGCTTATCATGGCAAAGACGGGAGTATAGGGATACAAGGGAACTTTAAAGCTCCGTTTGACATCCGGCATGGTCTTACGGAGTTTGAGCAAACTGAGGTTGATGAAAAAGAAGGTGAGCAGTGTCCCGAAATTAAACAGGGATGCAAGCCAGTCAAGGTTGCCCCCCGTTACTAAGACAATCCCGCTGATGACCAACCCGCACAAAAGTATGGTGAACACCGGGACACTCTGGCGCGAAATGGTTGATAACACTTTTGGCAGGACACCCTGGCGGGCCATGGCAAACAGCGCACGGGATCCCCCCATGATGGATGCCATAATAACCGATGTTGTGGCAAAAAGTGCAGATATCGCAACGAATTGGAGGATAAAGATATTATCCGTTACCGTCTTTAATGCAAATTCCAGGGGTGCACTCGATGTCCCGAGGAGTTGCCAGTTCACAACACCTACAGCTACAATTGAAACACCGATGTAAATGAGTGTACAGACAGCAAATGCAAACAGGATTGCCCGGGGAACATTCTTCTCAGGGTCTTTTACCTCTTCTGCCATGACGGCGATGGTATTGAACCCGATGAAGGCGAAAAATATAATAGCGGCACCTGACATTACCCCGGAAAATCCCTGGGGGAAGAACGGGTGATAATTTGTATAATTTCCACCGGCAAGCAGAGCGGAAGCGCCCACGATAATAAACATCAGTAATGCGAGGATTTTGAGGGCGACCAGGAGATTGTTGGTCCAGGATGCTTCCTGTATGCCTTTAAGATTTAACAGCATGAGAATTAGGGGCCACAGGGTTGCGACAATGACGAGCGTCCCCGTTGTTGCCGGGATACCAATAAAATACGTGAGATAGGCTGCAAATCCGACGCTGACCGCACTGGCACCAACAATATAATCAAACGATTTCATCCAGCCGACAACAAAACCCGGGAATGCTCCGAATGCTTTTGTCGTGTAAATATAACTTCCCCCCGCTTCATGGATGAATGAGGACAGTTCGGCAGCAGAAAGACCGGAGAGGAGGGCGACAAAACCCGCAATAATGAATGACAGGATAACTGCCGGCCCGGCGATCCCGGATGCGACACCGATGAGGACAAAAATGCCGGTACCGATAATCGCACCGATACCTATCCCGGTGGCTCCCCAGAAACCCAGAGAACGAGTTAATTCAGCCATTCTGGTCGATTTCCTACAGACATCCTTTCACTTCTGCCTGGACCTGTTCAGACCGTTTCAACAGCGGGTAGTTCAATTGTTTTTCACCCCTAAGGCTCCGAGCGCCGCTTTCACTTCCTTACGCACATCCTCCTTTGGGTCATTGAGCAATCGTTTCAGGGGTTCGACAGCACGTGCATCTCCGAGTTTTCCCAAAGCCCATGCTGCATGGGCACGCAGGTCATGGTGGGGATCGGTAAGAAGCGGGATTATCGCGTCTACTGCTTTTTTATCCCCGATAAGCCCAAGGGCGTGAGCTGCACCCAGGCGTACCCACTTTTCTTCGGATTTCAGGGCACCGATGAGTGGGTCCACTGCACGTTTGTCGGCGATCATTCCGAGCGATTTTGCTGCAACATATTGCACCGTCGTCGATGAATCCTTGAGTGCATCGATAAGAGGCAGAACTCCCCGTTCATCCCCAATCTCTCCAATGAATTCTGCAGATTTTCTGCGTTCGAGAAGCGAACCCGTTTTCAACAGCTTGATATAATCGGGTACTTCTGCAACCCGCTTCTTCATCTGATCATAAATTTTTCTGAGTTCTTCGTCTACATTTCCTACGGGTGCTGTATCTTTTGCAGCTTCCGTTGTGTCGTTTGGATTTTCAGAAACCATCCCAGGTGCCCCCATTATTGATGAATAACAACCTTGCACGAGTGTAGCGTTCCCCATTCCTGATAGTCATGCCGGGGAATAGTGATACTGTTGCGTATATTATCAATAACCCGTTAAAGAATATTTCCTGAATATCAGATTTTGAAAACAACTTAGTGAAATTCTCTCTTCTTTTTTATAAAAACCCCAAACTGGATAACAAGCAGGTTTTCTCTCATGTATCGAAGCCCAAATTAACAACCTTAAAAAAAGATAACCGCAAATAATTCAGGAATGGATGTCGCTCTCACTGTCCTGTTTCTCGGTATCCTCATCTTTCTGGGAAACATGTTCAACAGGGTTTTTGCCCTGACCAAGATCCCCGACCTCCTCTTCCTGATCGGCATCGGCCTGGTTATCGGACCATTACTTGGGTGGGTATCCCCGGCGTCCTTCGGAATCGCCGGCCCGATTTTCACTACCGTGACGCTCGCGATCATCCTGTTTGAAGGCGGGCTCCACCTCCGGGTTGAGACCATACAGTCTTCATTCCGGGGGACTGTTGCCCTCACGGTCTCATCGTTCATCGCAACGATGGGGCTTGCAACACCTGTCCTCTATTACAGTGGCTTTCTCACGTTTCTTCCCGCGTTGATGGTTGGGGCAATCGTCGGCGGAACCTCATCGGCAGTCGTCATCCCGATGATCGATTTTTTACATCTCCGCAAGGACAGCGGTGCGATCCTCGCCCTTGAGTCGGCGGTCACCGATGTTCTCTGCATCGTCATCTTTCTTACGGTTCTCGATGTGTATCAGCTCGGGAGCCGTTGACCTGCGGATTTCAGCGGGCAAGTTGATCGCTTCTCTCCTTATGGCGGTGATTCTCGGTGTGTTCGGTGGAGTGTTCTGGTCGGCAATCTACAACAAACTCGGGACTATCAAGAGTGTTTTTCTTACCCCGGGCTTCCTTTTCATCATATACGGTGTAGTCGACACCCTTGGATACTCAGGTGCCATTGCCGCCCTCGCATTCGGTGTAACATTGGGCAACCTTAATTCGTTTAAAATTTCCCGTTTCTTCCCGTCAATACAGGATATTCCCCAGGTCGAGCTTACCGCGACGGAAAAAATATTTCTTGCCCAGCTGGTCCAGCTGCTAAAAACATTCTTCTTCATCTACGTCGGGCTCTCCATCAAATTATCCAGTGCCGATTCTTTCAGGATCGGCGGGGTAATTGTTCTTGCATTGTTTGTTATCCGCATGTTCTTGGTCTATGTCTCCGTGCCGAGGACAACCCCGGTCTGGGATGCGAGCGTAATGGCGATCATGATTCCCAAGGGACTGGCGGCAGCCGTGCTTGCAGCCATCCCGCTGCAGAAGGGTGTTGTCGGAGGAGAATTGATCGAAACGACAACCTATGCGATCATCCTGTTCAGCATTGTTATCTGTTCGGTTCTGGTCATCCTGCTGGAACGGACGCCTGTTTGCCGGCTTTATGCCGCAATCTTCAGAAGATTCGGAAGGGACCCGGGACCTGGAGCGCAACCCGTACCGGATTCCCCGGTCTGATTTTTTTCGATAATCTCTCATCCCGAAAGTCTGAAAAACGAAAAAACGTTATTCCTTTGAACTCCCATATCACTGCGATGGAAAGCATTCTCACCCAACCGGTATTCCAGATGAGCCTGCTCCTGTTTGTTGCACTCGCGGGATACCTGATCGCCTCACGCATAAACCAGTCGGCCGTGATCGGGCTGATCCTTGTGGGAATCCTTGTCGGCCCGAGCGCTCTCGGCCTCGTTACCTATACCGATTTCATCAGCGCCCTCGCCAATCTCGGTGCAGTCATATTGCTCTTTGTCATCGGCCTCGAGTTCAAAATGAGCGAAATCGTTGCGTTACGGAACGGGATCATAGCAGCGGTGGGCGTGGTCATCCCTTGGATCGGAGGGTACTGGCTGTCAGTTGCTTTCGGGTTCAGTACCGCGAGTGCCATTTTCATCGGGACCGCACTCACCGCTACGAGCATCGCCATTACTGCAAACGTCCTCCGGGAAATGGGAAAACTCCAGACAAAGGCAGCAAAGGCGATCATAGGCGCTGCCGTGATCGATGACGTGCTCAGCCTGCTTGCCCTCTCGGTAAGCACGGAGATTGTCGGCGGGGTATTTTCATTAAGCGGGATAGGGATCATCCTGGTAAAATCGGTCACGTTCCTCGTCCTTGCGGCCGTGTTTGGCATCTATGTGGTGAGCAGATTCATTGAGCGACTCGATACGACGGGTTTTGCAAAAAAATACCCGGAGTTTCTCTTTATCTTCGCGATGATGATGGCATTTCTCTACGCCCTGATGGCGGAACTGACCGGTCTTTCGGCTATCGTGGGAGCATTCATCGCCGGTGTTTCATTTGAAGGAGTGCGGCTCAGCCATAGTCATGACCTGAAAGCTGGTGCGGAATACCTCCAGATCATCTTTGCCTCAATTTTCTTTGTCTCTCTCGGCGTACTGGCGGACTTCCGGGCACTGACACCGGAAATCGTCCTGTTCGTCGTCGCACTCACGATAGTCGCAATCGTGACAAAGGTTGTCGGCTGCGGATTGCCGGCCAAGGCGGCCGGGCTCTCCGTGAAGGACTCGCTCATCGTGGGGTTCGGCATGGTCCCGAGAGGAGAAGTGGCGATGATCGTCGCACTCATCGGTCTCGATAAGGGGATTATTTCCCAGGCAGTGTATGTAGCACTCATCCTGATGAGTCTCTTTACAACGGTACTAACCCCGATCGTCTACCAGAACTGGTTATTCCGGAAGGAGCCGAAACAAGCAACCGGGTGAAGCTATTTAAGCCACGAAAAAAACGAGGGGCAATGTGTCGGGCATATCACGGCAGCGTGGCGATCCGGATCGAATAAATAGTGAAGAGTGCTGGCGTTCCTGCAAAAAATTGAGATTTTTACCCATGTCCTAAACGGACTCAAGCCAGTCCCACGCTTCCTCAATCCTTCCCTTTTTAAAGAATCGAACCGAGAGACCTGTGAAGATTCCCATGATTTTCATCATCCATGTCATCCATTCATCCCAGGAATCGTCAGCGACGATGGCCAGGCGTTCGACTTTTGAAAACTGGGGCCAACCCTTGAGTTCTTCCCATACCCCACCCTGAGTCCAGCCCTCAAAATATTCGATCTGGAGGAGAATCCGGATCTTTTTGTACTGCTCAAGGGCTCGTTCCAGTTCCGGGATGAAGTTATTGGTGTAATCTTCTTCAGTGAGCTTCCCGGAAAGGCGGAACCAGAGGATGTTTCCCCGTGCTGCGTTCTTTTCTATCATAGCCTCTGCCTTTCACCGTGGATCTCTTAATATTTTCCCCCGATATCAGGTTCCGGACGGAACGGAATGAGCTGGTCGTTCATCCTTGTCCGAACACTCGTTCAGTGCGAGAAGTGATCGCTAATGGAACTCGTTACTGCGAAAACAACGACGCTAATATGAAGGCAAGGTCTGGCAGATAAAATCCGGCCTCCCCTTTCACGTGTATCCGGTGAGAATACTCTTTGTCCCGAATGCAGTGAAGAAACGTTTTATCAGAAGATTCGAGAAGACCAGGCGGAGAAGCGGATAGCGATAGAGCATCTGCAGCCGCGAGCGGGGTACAAACGTATCTGCATTCCGCACCGCATCTCTCTGCTTCTTCTCAATAAACGGTCGCAGGAATTTTTCATACTCCACGAAAGCGGTGATGGGGTTTCCCTCGCTCTTTTCGAGTTCCCGCGCAAGGACATAGGCCCCGGCCATCGCCATGTGTGATCCCTGTCCCGCAATCAGGGTCAGGCAGCCGCAGGCATCACCGAGAAGGGCAATCCGCCGGGTATGCCATAAGGGCATGACGATCTGGGTTGCGGAGTCGAAATAGATCGGACCTTCCGGCATATCATCGAGGATCTGCCCGGCAATCCAGCCCATCCCCCGGCACTGCTCCCGGACAAACCGCTGGCGTTCTTCCCGCGGGACGTGCCCGACATCGGCATGGCAGAAACTGAACATGGCGTCCATCATTCCCGGCCCGGCAGGGTAGATCCAGAGAACTCTGCACGGTTCCTCGTAGATCTTCAGGGAACGACCGATGTCGTACCCTTCGGTGCCAAGATGGAATGCAGCAACGTAATACCCTATGAACCGGGCATACTGCGATTCCGGGCCGAAAGCCAGTTCGCGGACTCGCGAGTGAACGCCGTCAGCGCCAAAGAGGAGGGCGAACCGGCCCGTTGTCCCGTCCCTGAATCTCACTTCAATCCCGGAATCGTCTTCGCGGATCGTGTCGATCTCCGTGCCAAAGATTACCGGAACGCCGGCAGCTACCGCCCGGTCATAGAGGATCCGCTCCAGGTCAGGACGCCGGATAGGTGCATATTTGCCGTCAAGCGCCCACCGGATTCGTTCGAGCGGGGCCGGGGAAACGCGGGGAGCCGCCAGGACCGACATAACTCCAGCTCTCGATGAGGGAGGATCCCCGCATGATATCATCAACTAACCCCATGCGCTCCGCCACGTCCCAGCCGGAACCGGCGAAGTCCATCATGTATCCTTCAGTCCGGAGGGCCGGAGCCCGTTCGATGACCTGCGGATACCATCCTTTTTCCTTTAGAAGGATCGCAAGAGTCAATCCTGCGATTCCGCCACCAGAGATCAGCACTTTTTTTTCATTCATGGAATTCCAATCAGACAATTGACCCGGAGAATGGTTTTCTTGTTCAGTCAGCCTTTAACGCGTTCTCGTATTTATTCTTCTCTCTCCTGTCAAAGTTTACTCCAATCAGGCAAGAGTTTTCATACCAGAAGGAATCTGCCCCGGCTCAATATCTGACAAAGCTATTCCTGGCACATCAACCATTCGGGTTTTGTGCGTACTTTCTTTCTTATACCGACAGTCTTTTTATGGAAGTTTCCTTTGCTGTTTCGTTTTCTCAAAAACACATCGCATGGTGACCCCTCCTTTTTGGGAAAATTTTAAGGATGAATTGCGATTACCTGATGCGACCTCAAAGTCCGGGTGAAAAATCTACGCAACCTGTTTCGAGGCATTCGCCGAAACGATCTGAAACGGAACGCATGATAAAAACGATCACGAATACGGGTGAATCTTCCTGAATAGCAACACCTTGATCTGGTCATTGATGAGGAAGGAGACCAGTGCATAGCCCCAGATAATCAGTGCTAATGACCAACCGACGGGCGTCATGAAGATACCGTAGATCGCAATGAGAGTTGCAGCTGACCTGGGTAATTTCTGCGGTGCCGAAAAGGGGAAACGAGGGGAACGGGCGTTCCCAGAAATGCTGCTGGCCGGTACGTGCGAGGTAAATCGTCATGTGACCGGCGACCGCAAGCTTGAGGAAGATAAGGGTCTGGATAATGCCAGATGGCAGGTGATAGACTTCCCGTGCTACCCAAAGGAGGATGAAGCTCGAGACAACTCCCAGGATTCCAAGGATTGTTGCCAGCATCAGGATACGGTTCATCTGCCAGCGCACTGGTTTTCCCGCAACCGGTGCGTTATCAAAGGCGATCATCATGATGGGGAGGTCGTTCAGGATCGCCAGTACAACGAGCATGAGCGCCGTAATCGGGTAGAAATCCAGCAATACGATACAGAGGGTCAGGAAGATCAACACCCTGACGGTTTCGGCGATACGGTATACGGCATAGTTTTCCATTCGCCGGAATATTTCCCGGCTTCTCTCGATTGCATCGATGATGACCGAGAGCCCGGGTTTGGTCAGGACGATATCCGCGGCAGCCTTTGCCGCATCTGTCGCACCGGCAACGGCGATGCCGGCATCAGCTTCCCGGAGCGCCGGGGCATCGTTCACGCCATCCCCGGTCATGCCGACAATATGGTCGCCTTCCTGCAGGATTTTCACGATCTGGAATTTGTTTTCGGGAAGGACCTGGGCAAACCCGTCGGCAGCCTCCAGCTGTTTCCGGGTATCTATGACATCACCTGCAATGAATGCGGACTGGGGGAGGATGTTCCTGCCAAGCCCCACCTGCCCGGAGATCTCCCTTGCGATGGCAATGTGATCCCCGGTCACCATTTTCACGTTAACGCCGAGTTTTTTTGCCTCGGATAACGTAGCCGCAGAGTCCTCACGGGGTGGATCGAACAGACCTATCAGGCCGAGATATTGCCAGGTTCCGGTATTATCGGTCTTTGCGACCCCGAGAGCCCGGAACCCTTTCTCCGCAAACCCCGATACCCACGTGTCCAGCGTTGAAGCCGAAATTCCATCAGTCCCGGCAAGGGCTGCAATTGCCTGCGGTGCCCCCTTGGCTGCTTCGAACGTGGTGCCGGATGGTCCTTTTACCGTGGCTTTGGAGAACTTGGAGACTGGATCGAAGGGGACGAAATCCAGGGTTTCGGGGTCTTCGGTTTCCTCTCTGAGGATGAGAGTATCGTATCGTGAAAAGATTGCTGAATCGATAGGATCGTTGCTTTCCCTCCGCGAAGCCAGCGCGGCTGCGTTGATAACATCAAGTTCCGAAACCCCGGGAAAGGTCCTGATTTCGCCAATACTGATGGAATTCTGCGTGATGGTCCCGGTCTTATCGGAACAGAGGATATCCATGCCGGCCATCTCTTCTATGGCGGTGAGCCGGCTGACGATCGCCTCTTTTTTTGCAAGGGCAACGGCACCGACGGCGAGTGTTACGGTCATTACCGCGGGGAGTGCTGCGGGTATTGCCGCCACGATAAGGATCAGGGCAAACTGAAGGGTGTCCGGAAGGGATTCAGACCTCAGGAGCGCAACAGTAACCACGATGCTGACCAGCACAATGGCAAGAATGATAAGATAGTTCCCGATCCGCCCGACCGCTGTTTGGAGATGACTTCGCGGTGGTTTTGCCTGCACGAGTTTTGCGGTTTTGCCAAAAAATGTATTACCGCCAATGGTCGTGACTCTCGCATCCATCTCTCCCTGGCGTGCGATCGATCCGGAATAAACAATATCGCCTGCTTTTTTCTCGACCGGGAGGGATTCACCGGTCAAAGCAGATTCATCGAGAAGGAGATATTTGCCGTTGTTGAGTACAGCATCAGCAGGCACGATATCCCCAAGCCGGATATGGACAATATCCCCGGGCACAAGTTCGCGGGCCGGGATTTCCTGCCATGTCCCGTCCCGGAGCACACGGGCATTGGGTGCGAGCCGTTTTTTTAAGAGTTCAATGGCATTCTCGGCCTTTCGTTCCTGGAAAAAACCGACGACTGCGTTTGTCATAAGCAGGAGGAGGATGATGGCAAAGTCGTCCCAGTGCATGATACCTGCCGAGAGTATCGCAGCGGTTTCGATCATCCACGGGATCGGGCCCCAGAAATAGCCCAGAAATTTTAACAGCGGATTTTTCTTTTCTTCAGGGATATCGTTGGAGCCATAATGTTTCCGGAGTTTAATGACACGGGCACTGGTCAGGCCGGTTACAAGTCCCTGATGGGGTACAGGTGATTCTACTGCAGCATCTGAAGATATTGTTCCAGTGGTCACAGATCCTGATCTCCTGTAAGCCCAGTCATGCTACTCCTTGGTTCCTTATTATTTCAATAAATGGATTCCTTATTAATTCATAAAAGATGTCCGATTCATCAATGAGAGGGAAATCACGGATCGGAGAAATCAGCCGACGTTCCGAATATCTCAGCGTTTTCTCCTCATCTCACCGGAGTAATTCGGTATTTGGACGTACCGTCGTGTCCGCATCGGGGATCAACCCGGGAATATCGCCTTATCGTGATTCAAGAGAGATTTGGCCTCAGCTCCGGTATCTGACCTGATCAATCATTCCATGATCGAAGATGAAAATTAAACCCCCAGGTACTCGGACTCGATGGTCAGCAGTGTCGGTCTTCACGTCCATTTCTGCGGCCGAAAGAAATGAAACGAAGCGTTAACCCGCTACTGGTTTGATTCGAAATATTTCAGGGCTGCCGGGACGTGCTTTTCCACTTCTTTGAAGAAATACCGGACCATATTTTTATCTGAATCAGCTATCGAGCCGATTATCGTGACAATCAGCCAGTTCGGCAGGTCAGGGTTCTTGTCGAGGACATTCATCATCACAACAATGGTTTCATCCACATCAACTTTGGTTTTCCATCGGTATGGCATAAAATATTCTTCTCAACTATGACGAATATAAGAATATACCCAACCTTTCATATTTTGCAACATAATCTGAAACCAACTGAACGGGACCGGCACGAATCAACAGTTCATAATGACCAGTTCAGCTTTCCGATTTCCGTCAAAAAACAGTTCTCATTACTCTGTCTGTTTTTTAAAACGGTCAGCAGCACACACTCTGTGTTCCCTGTGAAGTCACGATAATGCATCAGATCGCCATTATCCGATGTTATTTACCTTTCCCGCTGCCATTACCCATGCTATGATCAATCCTGAACATGATGAAAATCACGGACACCTGAGGTCATCAAGAGCATGTAAAATATGCTCATCCGGGTATTGTCAGGAATGCCACCCCTCCCTTTTCGGTATTTGCGAGAGGTGCGGGTACAAAATCCTGATAGTTCTGGTATGTATTATGATTATAATTTCGTACGTGACGTGGTTCGGTGTGTTCGGATAGGTTCCTGACACTCGCCTCAGAAAATTTTACTTCTCTTTTCTCTATCCCGTTTATATTTATCACTCTGTTGAGATCACAGATGACAGGTTCTTTGATTTTCAAGAATCAGTCAAAGGAATAACCACATGCGTTTGAGATTTATTTCATCAACCTGATTTCTTAGCGGTTTTCTTCTGGCATAGCCTCCAGATCTCCCTTTTGCAACAGGGAAAAAGGGTCTCCAGGATTTCATTCCCCTTGGAGCAGTTCAGTCACCTTAAAGAAAATCACGAACTGGTGGAGAAGGAATCGTAATACATCAAAGTCCCTGCCGTAAAAACCGGAGGAGGATAAAGATGATCAGGAGCAGTCCTGCGACGCTGATGCCCATCAGATACACGTTTGTCCGGGTCAGTTTCAGACTTCGCTGTGCCACGCGGGCCGATACCAAGGACGAGGATTGCGATCAGCATCCCGGCCAAGAGCCCGAATATGTTGTTCAGGGTGAGTGCGAGAGCATCGAAAATCCGTGCGGGCAGCAGGACAATGGTTATTCCCGTCACGACAACCGGGGGGACCAGGGCGACTGAAATCCCGACCCCTATCACTGCGGTTACAAATCCCCGTTTATGGGCAAAGATTGCGGTTATACCAAGGAGGATAGCGAGAATTGCGGAGACTTCCTGATATTCCAGCCGCGAGAGAATTTCCGGAGTGATTGGCAACGTTGTGAATACAGTCAGACACATCGTCACAAGAGCGGATACGATGATCAGAACCACGACCAGGACCCCAAGAACTTTCATATGCTGGAAGAATTTCCTCACGCTTCCGTTCGCCAGGAATACGGTGGCTGCATAGATGGGTTCCAGAAGTGGGGAGATGACCATCGCGCCGATAATCACGGCGATACTGTTGAGGAAAAGCCCCCCAAGAGCAACAAGTCCTGCGAGAACGGTCAGAATCACAAGCTGGGAATCAAGGGTATCGGCCCTCGGTGCAAGGTCCAGGAGTTCCTGCAACAGGGTAACCTGGCCGGCTTTGGGGGTTCCTCGTTCCGGATCCGATGATCTGTCCATAAGAATTGTCTCTTTTTTCCTAATGGCGAGAGGAATTAAAAAATCCTCTGGTGGAAACTTTGTTTTTTCCGGATCGTTTCGGATTCTGTAACCACAAACGAAATTTATGTACTATCCGCATTTTGAAGAGGGGCTGGGTCAGAAAAAATAGTTCCGGGACAGGATAATTCGATTCACCCTGCTAACGTCCCCATGGGATCCCAGGGTGGAAGAACAACAGGTTCGGTTCTGAGAACGCTCAGGAGCTCTGGGGAGAGGTATTTTTTGCTGACAATTATTTCGAACAGGTATTCGTCGAACCACTCATCCATCATGTACATGTAACCTTTGTCCCCAATCTTTGTCCCCCAGCTATTCTCAACCCGCCATTTTCTCGGTTTTCCTGTCTCATCAAGATCTACGCCAGTTATTATCATGGCATGCGTCATCTCGCTGTCCCGGTATTCCAGTCTTCCTGCCTTATCAAGCTTAAAATCAGTCCCGTAGACAGTATCATAATCATAGATGTTCAAATCCATTGCACCCTTCTTCGTTTCCAGCATCCGGCCGACATCACAGCCAAACCAGACCGCATGGTTGTCCTTTATCATTTCGACGGCAGACTTCCTTCAGCGTCAATATATCGACATTTAAGTATTTAACCGGACGTCCCTCGATGACGTTACCCAGATACTGCACCGTGTAGGTTTTATGAAAGGGCTTGTCCTTCATGGGAGCGTTTATCAGGCTGACCAGATCATCCAGGTCGATCCCCACATACTTCTTGTAGAACCCTGAGGGTGTCATGTCACTATCACGGTGGAATACCTTGTCTTTATCCTGCCACTCCCAGTAAAAGTTGACCGTAGGCTTCCCTAAGTGAATTGCGAGCATCCGGTAGAACTCCTCAAGAAACATGACCTTGGCCTTCCGCAATTCCTCTTCAGAAGAACCATGGGCATGCATATCCCGGAGCACCTTTGCATACTCCCTGAGCTTGGAGACGAGCAGGGTGTTCATGGCACCTGAATCGCTGCTGCTGATCGTCTCCGGCATAAGAGATTTCGGCACAACGCCATATTTTTCTACAAGGTTCACGAACATGTTCCATTGTCCACCGTCGGAAAGCGGATCGGAAAGAAGCGCCAGAACCATCCGGCTGTCCAGTGGTTCGTCCCGTGTCCCGATGATGTTCTCAAGAAAATAATTCGCCTTCTCCAGTTTATCCCAGAACATCTGGTAGACCTCTGAGAGTTCGAACGTTTTAAGGTTCAACTTTTTCATGGCTTCAAAGCAAAGGAGACTAAGACCAGAGAATAACCAACATCTCCCTGAATTTTCCTGATTGGCAGCCTCGGGAGAATCTATAAGATCACTGAATGTGTAGTTAATCCGATCGACTTCTTTCCGGCTCAAAGCCACGGCGGCAATACCATTCTGGGTCACCGCGTTCAACGCAAGAAGATTCTTTGGATCACTATCAAAAGATACTGAGAATCGCCTGATATCTTCATTTGTGACATTTTGTTCCATACTATTTCCCTGCTGAACCATCGTTGTTCTCTCCCTCTCATTCTCTTGTATCATAATTTTTACGTTCTGGTTCCTGGACATGGGATATTACTTAAATTACAGGTTTTTCGGCGAGGATTTCGTTCTTCTGGAGGACTATGCAATTTTTTCCTCATCGATTGCCATGGAAATTACACCGGCAAAGATGTAATACTATTTTTAAATACCCCGATAACTAAAACCCGCTCATCACAAAATAACATATCCGGTTTACAGCTATTCAAAAAAATCCATCAGGAAACGCTTCCGAACCTCATCATCAATTACATCTCCGGCAGCAGATACAATTGCACCATAGGTACGCTTTGGATAGAACAGGGATCGGGCCGAGGCAAGGTGGGTATCATGCACCGTGGATCTGCTCCCCCCGGTCGTAGCCCATCTTTTTCCGGAGTTCAGCAAGAACGGTGTCCTCCCGGGCACCGATCGACTTCGCAGTGGCAGATCGAACATTGCCGGGCGTCCGATACCATTGTCCGGGACAATCAATTTCATGGATTACTCTTCAAAGCTCCAGAGAAGGACAATATCTTGCTGGTTGCTAAACAGGTAAAGATTGCGAAACGGTAAGAAGCAGCGATGGATCGGTAATGAACAGCACGCATTAACCCCCATTGTCTTGCTCATCACACCACCGGGAAGATCGGCTGGGACGGTTCGCCTATGCGGATAAACAGAATGTAAAAATAATGTAAGTCTCAATCACCGGAAAAAGGTTATTTTTTTAGTCCTTTCGCGAGGAAAAACGTGCAGACGACCGCGAGAATACTCACGGCGGGGAACAACAAACCCGCAGCTTGGGTTCCCGTCGGATTAGGCGATCCTGACCCCGCGGTTGTCGAGGGCAGGGCGAATGCAATAACGTACCCTCCATTATTGTTCTCCTGGATGCCGCCGGTCGGGACGAGCAGGAAGCCGTTTCCGATGGATGGGCCACCAACCGCAACCTGCGCACCGACATTATACTGCCAGAGAAGGTTGCCGTTGCTGGAATCGAGAGCCATGATCATTCCCGAGGGCAGCAGAGGGGTTGTAACCGGTCCACCGAAGTCTGAGTAGGTGTACGGTTTTCCCTGGTCGGTGAGTTGCCCGGAGAAGACCACGCCATTCGTTACGAGCGGGGATACAAATGTGCCGTAGTCAGTAGGATGAGTCCACGCGATCTTGCCGGTCCTGATATCTACCGCCGTGATCGATCCGTTGGCGTACCCATTGGGGAATACGCTGAAATCCGGCACGAACCCACCCTCAAGGAGTGTCCCCGTCCCGGCGAGGAAGGGAGGCTGCTGGCTGTAATACCTGCCAGCAGTATTGGTTACCGCGGCGTAGACTTTAGTTCCGTCAGTTGCGGTGAAGGCTTCAATGCCCGCACCCGGCCCGGGGATCACGACATCTGTCCCCTGCGGAGTGGGGTTCTGGTCGGGGTTCTGGAGTGCCGTCAGGGTAACCCACCAGATGGGATTGCCGGTTGTAGCATCCATAGCCATTACATCGCCACGCTTGTCATGGCCGATCACAACTTTCCGGGGCCCCTGGCCAAAATCAACGGTGGCGAGGTTCGTACCCCACGAGCAGTCCCAGTCGCGGCCATCAGGAAGGGATGTTACCTGCGGCAGGACCGTCCCTTCGGCAATGAACGGTGTCGACCAGAGGACTTTACCATCGGTAATATTGATAGCGATCACGTGGTTCGAGTAGTCGTTGGGCCCGGGGGTCCTGAAAGCTGGCTGGAAGTCAGGAGACGGGTTCCCAATCGGGAGGAAGGCAACGCCCCTGTCCGCGTCAATTGCGCCGCCGGTCCAGCTCGCAGCTCCCCCGTTCTGGCTCGCATTCGGGCTTGTCGTGACCCATGCGCCCACTGCAAGGGGGGTCTGCCAGAGTTTCTTACCGGTTGCCATGTCGATTCCGGTCACCGTACCCTTCTGGGCAACACCGAATGGTGGCTCGTCCCCCAGTGCGGAGCCGGCAACAATGATGCCGTTCCAGAAGACCGGCGGAGCGGAGTTGCGGAATGCCGGACCGATATCGAGCGGTGTGGTCTCCCAGATCTTCTGCCCGTTCAGGGCACTGATGGCCACGACCGTCCCGTTGGAGCCAGTAGGGGCGTAGATAATCCCGTTATTGTACGTCATCCCGTGGGTCGACGATGCCCGCGGGAGGTTCGAGCCAGTCTTGGGGACATTAGGATCCCATATCCACTTATTGAGCCCGGTCTGCAGGTCAACGGCAAAGACCTGGAGGGCATTATTCTGGATGTAGGCGGTGTTACCGATGATAAGTGGTGGATCTTCAACTGCATAGTTGGTATTGAAGATCCATTTCGACTGGAGTTGGTTTACATTATTCGCACCGATTACCGTCTGCGGACTGTTTCTCGAATACGAAGAGTCGTAAGTCTACAAGCGGCCAATCCGTGGCAGATACCAGTACCCGGCAGGCTCAGGAATACAATAAAAATAATACATACCCATAATTTTGAACAGGTCATAGACTTTCCTACTAACGGCCACCAGAGCAAACCTCCCTTGAAGGCAGGATCGCAGAAATCCGGAAAGATAGCTTAAGTAATCAACGTTTCCCGGCGAACCTCACGCGGCCGATGGATGGTTTTTGCCCGGGCAATATATGAGTATTTGGCTGACAGACAGATTGTGAAACAAAAATTGAAACCATAGTTAAATTTTTTTTTGCTGCAAAACGCGTACCTATGAAACTTCCGACAACCAGAAGAAACAAAACCAATGGGCTGATGGAAGAACGCCTGAGATTTTACAACGGGACCGGCAGGACGCTCCACCCCCACAACCAGAAAAAGATCAGGACAACAACGAGGTAAATCGCGATCAGGACCCAGACCAGTTGTAACCAGCGGGGGAGTCCTGCAAAGATGGTTTTCATGATGCCCTCTTCGACCCCGCACGCGGGCCATCTCCTGTATGGTGCCCAGCAGGCTCTGGTATGGAAGATCCCTGCCGGGAAACGGATCGTTGTCCGGATATCCCGTACTGGTGACAACGGGCAAAAATTCCTGCACACGTTCGGCTCTCCGTCATCTAGATCTCCTCCGCTTCCTCGGGGTGGTATGCGGTCACTTTTGAGACAAGCCAGAAAATGAGGAGGGTTGCGGCGGTTATGACAACCCAGACCCCGAAGATCGTACCGATTCCCAGCGGGGTCGGGTTCATCGACCCGCCGGGTACCGGGACGATCGAGTTGATCAGGAAGGGGGCACGGGCCGACTCCCGCACGTATCCCATCACCACGACAATGCCCATCCCCAGGACCCCGGAAACCAGCAGGGCGGTCCGCGAAGAATTTGAAAGATTGCCCCATTCGGTATCCTGGTATTTTCCGAGTGCGATGGCATCGATACCGAGCATGAGCGCTCCCACAACGATGAGCGCGAAGATGGCGACAAGCTTATACGCTCATGTACCCGAGTGGGTTTACCCCGAAGCTAAGGTTGGCCGGCTGGACGAGGATGATGGCCGCGATGACCGCAATGACCAGGAAGATGCGGAAAAGCCTGTTTATCCGCTGGTTTTCCTCCAGGGCGAGGATCCGTTCCCTCCGGTCGATCAGGTAGATGATGACCGAGATGAACAGTGCAGACAGGAGACCAGTCATGAGGAGTATTTCCCATGCCCGTCCGGAAAGCATGATCATGACGAAAGATGTCCGCGCCGAGATGAAGATCTGGTGCATGTACCAGAGGCCGAGAAGAGGCTGCACGATAAGCCCGAGGAGACCCCAGCTGAGCCCGTAGGAACCGACCCAGTCCCAGTATTTTTTCGCTGCTGGTTCCGTGCGGTCAAGGTAATGGAACATCGCGAGCATTGCCAGCAGGAAGCCGAAGAAGGAGAGTGCGGCAAACAGGCGGTGGAACTGGAGCGACCAGAGGGTGGAAGTGAACCACCAGCTGAGCAGGGTAGCCGGATCCATGGTCAGGAGCCCGGACTGACCAAAAGAGATTGTGGTTCCACCGGGAGAGAGCATCCCGGCGGCCACCATATCGATCATCAGGGTCTGCAGGAAGACGGCAACTGCATATCCGTATCCGAGCACCTGATGGTACCTGGATTTGATCTTATCCCAGGAGAACCAATAACCGTACAGGAAGAGAATCTCGACGCCAAAAAGGATCGCTTCCGCGGCAAGCGGCCACCAGTAGATGTGGAAGATGTTCGACGAGAAGACCGGGTACAGGGAGATAAAAAAGAGCATTCCTGCAACGGCAAAGGTTGCCCCCGCCGAGAAGAGGATGACGTTGAAGAGCGTGATCGAGCGGGCTGTGCGATCGTACCGCCGGTCGGGTCCCTTGAGCCGCAGGCTGATCGACTCGGTTACTGCTGCAATCCACGCCCCGCCAAGATGGAGGTTTGCAAAGAGGATATGGGTCAGCATCACCGCGGCGATGACGATCGAACGGCCCTGGGCACCCATATCAACGCTCTGTATCGGGAGGGTCTCGTTGTAGGCCGGGTTCGCGTTCTGGAGTTCCCCGGACCTCAGGCTTGTCGAGGGAATGAGTCCTCCCTGCTGGGGAACGATGATAAAAGCGAGGACTACAAGAAATACGATAAGGGCAAAGATAAGGGCAAGGATCTTCTTCATGCGCACTTTCGCTTCCGCAATAATACCGTTGATCTCTAATTACGTCTCAAGACAGTCTGCTGCACTGGTTTCCCGGGGTGGCTTCCTGAAAAAACCGGGTGGGTTATGTCACCACGAAGGTGCCGAACATAATTGTCGGGTGAACATCACAGCGGAAGAAATAATTCCCCGGCGTTGATGGGGCCGTAAAGGTATAGGTGACCGTTTGTACCCCATTGATAATTTCCCCCGTGAAGATCTTTTTTGCCGCGGTAGTATCGGTGTAGAGTGCGAAGTTGTGTGGTACACTCACATCCTTGTTTATAAAAGTCATTACAACGGTCGATCCCGCGGGAACTGTCAGTGTGTTCTGGTCAAACAGTAAATTCTCCGCAGTCAGGGTAAGTCGAACCGTTTGACCATTTCCGGATGTCGATGGCAGGCTCGTCGCCGAAGCTGATGCAGTTGAGGTCATTACCATGGAAAGGATACCTGTTGTCGTTGCAACCGGTGCCGGTGTTGAACCCGAAGTGGGGGTTGATCCTGTGGGAGCCGGAGAGGTACATCCCGTCATCGCCACTCCAAGGCCAACGATGATGAGAAATATCACTGTATAAGTATGAAAAAACTTTATCATAGTCAGGAGTAATGTCAATTAATCTTATAAAATTTTCTGGGAAACTCAAAATACAGAAATATCGGATCCTGAAGAGGACTGAGAAGGATTATTTGATCAGGAATCTTAGTCGGCCCCCGGGAATCCCTTCTAATTATTCACGGAGTATCAGGACGGACTATAAAAATTCAGGAAACCTGTCAGTAATTCCAGGTAACTGACAGTACTTTTTAAATGTTAAAATAAATGCATACACATATGAAAGTCTTCCTTCCTGCGTTGATCAGTTGAATGATGGTCGATAATACTCCATATCTGAAGATGGTACGTGGTCAAATATGCTCCGGCTATTATTTTGCTACTCCCGGGAATCAAAAGACGAACAATTTAGTGCCAGAGCAGAATTGACGATTTTTTTGTGATCCAGGGGACAGGCATGTATTCGACAATTACCGTTGCGGTTGACAATTCCTCGTATTCAGAATATGCAGAGAGTATCGCAGTCCAGATTGCTCTACCCGGGAAAATTCCGGTCATTGGTATCCATGCCTATACCGGTAAGTTCCACCAGGCCCGGTTCCAGGCACTGGAACGCCACCTGCCGGAGAAATACCAGACAGAGGATGTGCTCGGCCACCAGCGGGATATCCATTCAGTCCTCATAGGCCGGGGTCTTGAACTGATCTCGCTTGAATATATGAAACGGCTGGGTGATGTATGCCGGACGGGATATATCCCGTTTACCGAAAAGATTGTTGACGGGAAGAACGCGGATGTTGTCATCAGTGCATCAGAGGTGGGCGGACTTACGGTGATGGGTGCAGAGGGTCTTGGCCGGGTTGAAGGAATTTCCGGGCTTGGCAGTACGACCCGGAGGACGCTCCGTCACGGGAAAAGTGACCTGCTGATTGCAAAAAAGGAAGGACTGATTGGATCAATCCTTGCCGGTATAGACGGAAGCACGGAAGCATTCACCATGGTCGGGGTTGCATCCGATCTGGCCCGATCACTTGGAGCAACGTTAACGATCACCGCGAGTTTCGATCCCGGCCTGCACCGCACGGTCTTTGGGTCCCTGTCTGCCACGCTATCAAAAGATGCAGCAAATACTTTTAAGTTCTCCGAACAGGAGCAACTTCATAATGATATTATTGACCGGAGTCTTGCCGATCTTTACTCCCGTCACTTAGAGCGTGCTTTGGACATCGCCCGGGAGCACGGCGTTGAGGCTAAAACCCGGCTGGTGCAGGGCAAACCATTCCATGCCCTCTGCCTTCTGGCAGAGGAATTTGGATCGGATCTTGTTGTCGTCGGGCACAGTGGGATGCACCGGAGCGGGTACAGTGATATCGGTTCAAATACAGAGCGGGTTGCCGAGCTGGCAAAGACCAATGTACTGGTAGTACGGAATCACACGAAAGACACAGAAACCACGAGCGGGGGGGAGAAAACGATCAGCTCGGGCCCGGACACTCCCGACAAGCCGGTACTTCTGTGGAGTGATGATGCAAAAAAACGCCTCGAGAATGTTCCCGGATTTGCCCGGCCCATGGCGATCATGGCAATTGAACGGTATGCAAAAGAGCATAAAATTGCTACCATTACTCCTGAAGTTATGAGTGCTGCGAGGGAGAAAATCGGCAGATGAGCAGGACCGTAGAAGTCCATGGCCTCTGTTACCGGTATCCCGGGGGCAGGGGAATTACTGACATCTCGTTTGAAGCCGGTGCGGGAGAAGTAGTCTGCCTTTTTGGATGGAACGGCGCCGGGAAGACTACCCTGTTAAAGGTACTCTCAACGCTGGTCTCTCCACAGTCAGGGTCCTATAGTGTCGGCGGGTGTGAAGTAACCCGGGACCGTGAATCGGTGCGTCGGAAGATATTTCCGGTATTTGATTCCAATGCCCATTTCAATCATCTGACCGGCCGGGAGAACGCCCGGTTCTTCTGTTCCCTGTACGGGGTTTCGTTATCCGGTATGCTTGACCGGATTGCTGCGGATTTTGAATTAGATCTTGACCAGCAGGCCGGTGAATATTCCTTTGGGATGAAGCGGAAACTCCTGCTCACTGAATCATTTGCAGCTAACAGGGAGGTGCTTATTTTTGACGAACCCACACTCGGGCTTGATACCGGTTCGCGTACGATTTTTTTTGAACGGATCCGCGAGGCGGCAAAGGGAGGTTCGTGTGTCCTTATTGGTACAAACAGGATTGAGGATGCGAGCACGGCTGATCGTATTCTCCTGCTGAATAAGGGGGCCCTGTGTCCGGCGGCATCAATTGAGGCTCTCATCGCCGGAATGACGAAAATCACTGTCACGCTGGAGGACCGTGAACTGGTCGAGTACATCCCATCGATCGACGATCTCCCTCAGCTGATAAAAAAAATTCTCAGCCTGGGTATCCCCCGACGTATTGAGATTGGAGCAGACGGGGCAGGGGAATCTGTGTTATGGTCAAAAGAAGCAGAAGAAAAACTCCGGCGTGCACCACAATTTCTCCAGGGAATGATCCGTTCCCTTGTGGAACGGTATGCCCGGGACCATGGATGCTTGCGCATTACCCCGGATGTGGTGGACGAAGCCAAAGGGAAATTTGAGCAGCGATGACGATGATGATGAATTTCAGAGCTCTTGCCGGACAGACCCCGATCAGGCTTATTGCAAAGGCTGCATTATCCCTTTTGTTTGTCGGGGTTGCAGTTTTTGTCTCCCGCGAGGGTCTCGTCCTTGCTATCATGATCATCTTCACGGGCGTGACCGGCCCGACCATCCGGCTGGTAACCATGAAGATGGACGGGGTCTATGACCGGATCATTGTCAGTCCTGTCTCAAAACCCCGGTTTTTCCTTGGTTTTGCCGGGCACTGGGTTATCGCAGTGCTCCTGCCCCTGATTCCTGCCATAGCTGTTGTAATGATACGCACCGGTCCGGTCACGATCATCCCCGTCGTACTGGGAATGGTGCTTGCCGTAACGCTCGGGACACTGGCAGGGTTCACGTCCCGGGGGTTATCTGAAGGTCATCTTGCTGCACTTCTTGTATCCGGTCTGCTCATTCCTCTTTCCATAATAAGGACTCCGGTAGCCGCATTCCTCCCATATACGACAATTTCCTCCTCCTCATCTGAACCTGTTGCCCTCGTCCTCATCGGCATCCTCCCGGCTGTTACCCTTGTTATGCTCGCCCTTGCCGTATCCCGTTCCTAAAAAACCTGTATGGTGTTACACATTTGACAAACCTGCCATACAATCAGCATTTTCTTAGTGCAGTCCCGTCAATTTTTCTTCTGATAAGGCCCTGTTCCCGTAGGTTATACCGGCTGCCTCCTGGACCGCAAACCACTTGTGTGCAGGGTACCGGTTACCGAAGGCATGACCATGACTGAGGGAAAGGAAATCCAGAACCAACTCCTCATCTCCCGGAATGTCATCCTCCGGTGTGCCCACTGCTACATGAACCTAGAAGAGCATCGGCAGAGGGAGTGCTCTCACATGAGGAGGCATACGGTGTGATCGACCAGATCTGCGAACCTGGTAAACCGGTGGTGATTATGCGTGGAGGTTAGCCGCTCATGCGGGACGATATTTTTGCAATCTCCCGTTATGGTATCGACAAATGCCTGAAAATGGCGATGGGAAAACCGGTGTGCTGATCGATGAGAAAATTGCACGCTTTATCAAAAAACTCAGGGATCCGCAAGGTTGCGACCAGTATAGATTCTGCAGATGGGAATGGGCATGATCTTTTCCGTTGGTCTCTTTGGCGCATAAGAGCGGGTCGTGCTGTCCGGAATAGCGTCACAATGCGACGTCCTCCTGGCGAGGTATTAGGAAAACCCGCAGATTCATTCCTGGTCCTTACCAGCGATATCACGGATGTATTCAAGCGCCGCAACCGCATCATCCCGTTTCTGGTCGCATGCACCGGTGATGACCCAGCTCAGGAAACGCTCCCTGACCTTCCCATCAAGTGCATCCCCGGCAGCGGATACTATTGCCCCATAGGTGCGCTTGGGATAGAACAGGGATCGGGCGGCGGCGAGGAGGGAATTATGCACCGTAGTATCAATAATCCCCTCACTCACCGCCCGCTTCAGCGTAAAACGGATATTGATGAGCGGCTCCGAGAGTGCAAGGCCTGATTCCGGGTCGAACACCAGTGCCACTTCATCGTCCGACTCGAGTTCGCCGCTCTTGTACATCCGGTAGATCTCGCCGATGCCCACCATCCCGAGGGTGTCCATCTCTGCGGCCCGGAGCGCACCCATGCTCGATGCCCCGATGACGGTTACCCCATGTTGTATCGCAGCGAGGATCTCGCGGTGGGCAACGGCAGATTCCTGGTGAAAGACCCCGTCGACCAATGCGATGATGGTCGCGCCCGTGCCTGCTGCGGCAAGAAGGTCGCCCCGCTTTGCCGGCGGGCGGTACTCTGCCGGAAGGATCTTTTCTGCCTCCGATGGGTCAAGACTTGGGCCGAGAAAGACGATGATCCTGTGCATGGTCCGCCCGCTCCCCCCGCCGTTCCGGGTCCATCGCGAAGATCTCAAGTCCCGGCACGATCACCCGTACCGACCGGGATCCCGATCTCCTCCCGGGTCAGGTCGATCACGATGACCCGGTCGAGCCCCTTGTTTTTCAATGCCTCAACCATATACCGGATATCCTCGAGGAAGTCGTCGCTGTCGCACGACACGATTTTGTTGTAGTCAAGGGTGCCGTTATCCCGGAACCAGTACCCGTTGATCCGCTTGGCCCTGTCGTAGCCCATCTTTTTCCGGAGTTCGGCAAGAACGGTATCTTCTCGTGCCCCGTGGATCTGGGTCAGGCGGCTCTGGGCAACCTCGGTGAGTGCACGCATGACGGCAATCCGTGCGCTGGTATGGGTCCCGATCCCGATCGTGAGCAGCATCGGGTCCTGAGCAGCGTATCATCTGCCACGGCAGCCATGGTCGGGATCCCGATATCGCTGGTGATATCCCGCACGATCACCTCCACCTGGGCATCGGAAAATTTCTTCTGCATCGCGAGGCAGGTCGGATCATCGATATTGACCACCGAGGCCCCGGTGTTCCGCGAGGCCTCCACCAGGGACCATGCATCCCGTTCAATTACTTCGGAAAGCGCATGGAACACTGCCTCCTCAAGGGTGTTGCCCGAGGCGAGCCCGTTGGTACTGGTACGGAAGAGCTGGCCCGTATGCGGAGGGAGCGGGTGGAAGACCGCCTGGGCCGGGACAATGACCTCCTCCTCGTTGGTGATATCGTATCCCTCGACCCAGGTAATGGACCTGTCAAGGTCCGCCTCTTTCGGAAGAATCAGGTCTTTGGGATCCAGCACCCTCCCGTGGGCAAACATCTCCTGGTAGGTGGCAAAGTGCGTCCTCCGGTCGTGCAGCTCCGAAGAGTACCGCTCGATCCCTTCCATGATCGCCGATATCCGTGACTCCTCCACCGTCGCCCCCTTCCCGTTATACACCGTGATCGCGCCCGATTCGGCGGTCGGGCGGATGCAGGAGAAGACCGGGATGCCGATCCGGTCAAGGTTCGTGATATCCGCTACCCGGGTTATTCCCGCTGCGGGAACCTTCGGTTCAATCCGGGCAAGCGTCTCATTAAGGGGGACAGCACGCTGCGTCTCGTTGTTGTAGGTCTTTTTGCAGGACTTCAGCTGCATGTGTGATCACCTGGAGTATTGTTCCGGATTCCTGTGGGTCCGGATCTTAGATCGTTACTAAAAATGTTCCGTGCCGGGGTTTATACACTTTGATGTTGGATCTGAAACGGGTAGCACGGACCCGATGAAAGAATATTGGTATCTACTGCAGTATTCCACACTCAATGGCCTTTTAGGAAGGATTTCATTTGCCAGATCCGCACTCGGGGTAGAGGGGTAAATTAGGGGGTCGAACTGGCCATGCCGGATTTTATTGAGGGAACCGTTTCTTCCGAAAACCGGAATGCCCCTTCCGGAACCGTGATCTCGAATCGTGCACCATCACCCGGGATCCCGGTCTCGCCGATGGAAATGCCGGTTATTGACAGGATCTCCCGGGAGTGAAAAAGGCCAAGTCCGGTATTTTTTCCAAAGCCACGTTGGAATAAGCGTTTTTTGTCTCCGGGAGATATTCCAATCCCGTTATCAGCAACCGTGATGGTGAGTCCGGTATCCGTTGGATGGTGCGATATACATATATGGGTAACCAGGCCGCCGTGCTGGAGGGCATTATCAAACAGGTTGTAAAAGACCTTGATAAGGAGCGGGTCGGCATATATTTCAAGGCGGTCATCGGGAATTTCAAACCTTGCGGTACTGGTTGCCAGCTGTGATGCAGCGGAACGGGAAATAACCGTCAGCTGTTGCCACTCCGGGGCCTTGACCCCGAGATCCTCATATTCCTTGGTGAAGGCGATCTGGCGCCGGATAGTGTCCGCCGCTTTTTGTGCCCGGTTGATATGGGCCATTCTTTCCGGTTCTTCGACGGTTTCCAGTGCAAGATCCAGGGAATAGGAGAGTGCCGTCGAGCTGGTTGGTGATATCATGGCGGGTGATGCCGGTCATCAGGTTCAGTTTCCTGCTGGCAAGGGCAAGAGCATGTTCAGCACGTTTCCGTTCAGTAACATCCCTGATATTGCACTGGATAATCTTGTGATTGTTTACCGGGTAGACATTGCTGATAAACTCGACTTCGATGCTATGCCCGTCTTTTGTCTCCAGCGGGATGTCCTCGTACCGGATATAAGCATTCCTTTTCAGGTCGGCGAACGCTTTTTGTGCGAATGATCTGTCCTTTATAAACCCGAGCTCCCAGAGTTGTCTGCCGATAAAATCCGAAAGCGGGTATCCCAGCATATCGAGAATGAATTTGTTCGCATCGACAATTTCATTGGTTCCACAATCAAGGATCAAAATACCGTCCTGTGCAGTTTCAAAGAGACGGCGATACCTCGTTTCGGATTCCAGCAATGTATCATGAGCTGCTTTCCTGTCAGTGATATCCCTGATGTTGCACTGGATAATCCGCTTTTCACCAATCAGGTAGACGTTGCTGACAAACTCCACACTCATTGCCCTGCCCAGCTTTGTTTCCAGCGGCAGATCGTCATACCGGATATACCCGTCGGTTTTCAGCTTCGCAAACGCGTCCTGGGCAAAGGATTTGTCTTTGAGAAAACCCAGTTCCCAGAGACGCCTGCCAACAAAATAATCCAGTGGGTATCCCAGCATATCCTGGATAAATTTATTCGCATCGATAATTTCCCCGGTATCCCCGTCAAGGATCAGGATCGCATCCTGTGCCGTTTCAAAAAGGCGGCGGTACCGGAGTTCTGATTTTTTCAGTTCATTTTCGGCAGTTATTCGTTGTTCTTGATGGTCAAGAGTCACGAGTGCAAACGAGATATCCCTGGACTGTTCTTCAAGAAGACGGACAATCCGGTCATTAAAAAATCCCGGTTCAGAGGCATAGAAGGTGATGACGCCGGCATTCCTGGTATCCAGTGCGAAGGGGAAGGCGGCAAGGGAACGATAGCCTCGCTTGAGTGCCCCTTTGCGCCACGGCGCCATCTTTGGATCGTGTTCGATATCATTGCAGGTATTGTATGTTCTCTCACGGAATGCAGTTCCGGTCGGACCCTGTCCCTGGGGTACGTCATCGGTCGATATTGATATTGTGTCAAGGTAGCTGTCAACATGACCGGATGCAGCAGTGGGCTCTACCAGATGTTTTTCTGTATTGACTATGCCTGCCCACGCCATCGTAAAACCGCCATTATCCACAACAATCCGGCAGATCTCGTTTAACAGTTCCTTTTTATCATGGATCCGGACGATTGCCTTGTTGGTCGCAGAAAGCACCGAATAGAGCCGGTTGAGTGTAGCGACCTGGGCATCAGCCTTGCGGTGTTCGACCGCTGCCTTGATCTTGTGAACAAGCTCGGCAAACTGCGGTTTGGGTGCTCCCCCTTTCTGGAGATAAAAGTCCGCACCGTTTTCAAATGCCTGGACAGCGATCTCTTCCCTGCCCCTGCCGGTAAACATGATGAAGGGGATAAGGGGATCTGTCGCCCGTACCAGTTTTAAGAACTCGATGCCATCCATCCCCGGCATCTGATAATCGGAAACAATGGCCTGTATCTCATGGGATTTTAACAGGTCGAGCGCATCTGATGCTGAGGTTGCGGTGGTTACCGCAAATTCTTTTGTCCGCTCCAGATACAATTTGCCTAGTTCAAGGAGGGAGGACTCATCATCCACATAAAGAACTGATATTGTAATGATAAACCCGGGAATCCGTTTTTTATAGATAATATATTATCAATAGTTATAAATATTTCGCCTGAAATGAACTGAAAATACAGCATTCACTATAATATCCGACTCCGGATTTACTTTTCCCTGGCTTCGAATCCTTTCCAGCCTTCCGTCCCGCTGCATACCCCCGTTTTTTCACCAGATGAGTACCGCTGTTGCCATGCTTGATGATAAACAACCCGCAGGGCAAGAATGGGTATCCAAGCCGGGATTATTTCTTCGTCTTCATCTGCAGATCCGTCAGGATTTCTTTCTTTCCGGAAATAACGTCCGGGAAATCCGGAAACCTGAATAGGCAAGTATCAGAAAAAAGGGAACAAGAAGGATATAGTTCAATGTTTTTTCGGTGCAGGGTAAGCACGGAGCGAATATCGAGAGTAAAAGATACCAGATCATTGCGGTCGAAACAACGATGCACAGGAGGTATGCCATCGTTTCCCAAAATCGCGGGGGAGAATCACCAGGCATATTTTTTTTTTGGTTTTGGGGGATATTAATATCTTTGAATTATTTATACACGATAATTTTATATTTATCTCAACCGGAAAATGCATATATGCCCCGGCGAATCTGTCCAGTATGTGGAAAGGATATCACATGTCCGTATTGTAACGGAAAAAGGACCAAGAGTCAAAGTTACGGCGTTTCAAGATTGATCGATCCCTGTAGTTATTGCGGGGGATCCGGACAAATTCCCCACCGGTGTGGCGATTTATACGGAGTATAGTTACTAACCGATTCTCCCGATCCTGCAGTCGGGTGAATATCTCTTTTCAACGAGAGATTCCTGCTGCGTCCCGGGGGTTTTTTGGACAACGTCGGTCAGAACGGGAAATTTGTTCCGGTTGTGAGCAGGGTGACATTTCATCTTTTCCTAAGGCACTATATCCACCAATACAGCAGTTTCCGGGATCTCGTACCAGAAAATCTGTACAGGAAAAAGATCCAGGAAATCATGAAAATGGTGGATAAGGCGTCTTAGAGTGCGGAATATTTCATCGTAAAAATCTACTGCTATTTAAGAAAAATACCGTTACCAGAGAAGAGGAAAAAGCCGGTAACGGACCGTCTGTAGGTACTCCCGGTAACCTTCCAGCTCCCGCTCCAGCATCTTCTCTTCTCCTACGATCCTTGCCATGAGAAGAACGGTCAGGGCAAGACCCGCAAGAATTCCGTAAAGCGAGCCGAGCAGCAGGGGTGTCCCCAGAAACATCAGGATCCCCCCGAGGTACATCGGGTGCCGGACAAACCCGTAGACGCCGGTCGACACCACCCGCTGCTTCCGGTCCTCCTGGATCCTGACAAGGGGAGACAGGAACGTGTTGTCGGTATATGAGCGGAAGAACAGGAAGAACGATCCTATAAGGAAGGCAATCCCGAGAACGGTAAGCCAGAGGGGGAAGACCGGGGACCACCCGAACCGTTTTGCATCGAGCGGCATGATAATGATCCAGACAATGAATCCGACGAAGAGCCCATAGACTACCCAGGTGTCCCAGCGTTCCTGGTTACCGGTACCGGGCTGGTTGTAGCGTTCTGCGAGAAGAGCCGGGTCTTTTTTGTAGAGATAGAGGATAGTCGAGTAACAGAGAAGTAAAAACCAGATGCTGAATATCCAGCCTTCCGGCCAAATGTAATCGCCGGAGAGGATGAGGATCAGTGCCGGGAATAACAGGATGAACAGGAATGCGAAGATGAGCTTCTTCTCCATGGGTAGGTATTAGTTGGCGGGGATATTAGGAGGATGGGTATTGTGGGGGAGGTTCGAATTCATCCCTCGCAATTCAATAAAGGGGTTATAGGTAACTCAAAAATTTTGAACTCTTTTCGTGCCGACTGAAGATCCTCGGGCAGGCACAGACTACTAAGGATGCTCGGGAGAACTTCTTTCATTGTTTCCCTGCCTCTTTTCGTCGAGGATGAAAGCACTGATGGATTGAATAGTGGGTGAGGTTAAAGGATCGCTACTCTTCTCTCTCTCACCCCCAGCAATCCATAATGCAGATAAAAGATGAGCACTATAACGTCATTAAGCACCTCGGTGAAATCGATGGACGTTTTACTATCAATTAAACCAAAGTACGTGAAGTCCATTATTGAGGGAGAAAAGCGGTACGACTTCAGGAAGGCGATTTTTAAAAATCGTGATATCGACCGGATCTACATCTATTCTTCATCGCCAGTAAAAAAAATCGTGGGTACATTCGAGATCGGGGGCATTCTCGAAGATCATCCAGTTAATCTCTGGGATAATGTCAAAGAGTATGCCGGTATCAATGACCGGGATTTCTTTGCATACTTTGACGGGAAGTCACGGGCATTTGCAATAAAGATCCAGAACCTGCAGGAATTTAACGATCCGGTCGATCCGTATGAGACGATGCCTGGGTTCGTGCCGCCGCAGTCGTACTGTTATATGGATAGGAAAAAATGTGTAACCCCCCAATAACTCCTCAATCGCAATCAAAACAATGCTTCACCATAGGCTACGGGAATTCCCCGATCGATCGGTTCATCACCTTGTTACAGACTTTCGATATCGGTTTGATCATCGATGTGCGAAGTTCTCCTTACAGCCGGTTCAATCCTCATTTTAACCGGGAAAATCTTGAAAAATCCCTGATAACGAACAAAGTTGACTACCGATTTATGGGCGATAAGATTGGCGGCAGATATTCAAATCCCAACCTGCTCTTCCAGGATGGTACAGTCAACTACCGGAAAGTACAGGAAACGGAAAAATTCCAGGAAGGCATCAACGAAATAGTATCGATAATTTCCAGTGGGAAGAAGATCGCCCTGATGTGTGCCGAGAAGGAACCGGAGCGATGCCATCGGTTTGCTTTGATCTCGCCGGTTCTACAAGTGAAGGGAATTTCTGTAATTCACATCCGACCGGAGGGGAAGTTGCAGGCAAACGAGGATCTGGAGCGGGAACTAGTTGAGTCTTTTTTCGATACCTCGCAGGTGAGTATTACAGGTGAACCGGTGGCTTTTGTTGCGGAGATGTACGAGAGGGTTAACCGGAAAATTGGGTCGGGGAAGAAGCACCTGATTTAAGGATCTTTTTTTTATCATGGCTGGTTAAAAACTGCCTTTGAGAATAGAGAATACGACAAAAAATATGAGAAATGAAAATGCGATTATTTTCTCTTTCCGCTGGATTTCTTGTCACCGGTCTTTACTGCTACGGGAGCGGTCTTTGATGCGGGGGCAACTGCCTTCTTTTCTTTATTTGACATGGTTATCACTTCCTTTTCAGTGGTTTTTCGTTCATTGTGGTTTTTGCCACTTATTCATGTTCTTTTGGTACCGGGATATACGCTTTGTCCCTGCGCAGGAATCTAAACAATTTTAAAGTGGTATTTTTGTGGACTGGGGATGGGAAACGCGCCGGGGTATTTTGAGGACGCGGGCCTGGACAACGAGGTGGGGGTGGGGGGGATCTACCTGTGGTGTACTATACTCCCGGTGAATCTCTCCCCGTGAGGGTGGTGGACCTTTACGGGACTCCTGCTGAAGGTACAAATAACCCCGTAACTCCTTCGGAGGATGGGAAGTAACCCTCTTTTTGCACCATTCCCGGGGGGGTATCTCTGAAGTAGGTCAATCCGGGCCATTTCCGGGCTCCGTTTATCTTTTTTGATGATGTTTTTTACGATATCCCCGCAAAAAACCGTACCTTTTCACACATTTTTTTCAAGATACGCTATTTCCTTGGGATTCAGACCAAACGGGTCAATATCCTTCGATATTTTAAAACCCTAATAGACCCTGTTGGGAGGCAAAACGAGGACTGGCTCGATAGGTAGCACGGTCACGGGCAAAGGAAAAGCGGTAATAGGGGAAAAAAGGGTGGTTCCGGATCTATCGTCGGACAAATATCAAGAAGGAACTGGCTGGGACATTTTTATGACTGTCGTATGAATAATGGAATAAACGCCGGAAATAGTGATCCTTTTCACCCTTCCTGAGAGGGTATCTCTGGAGTAGGTCAATCCGGGCCATTTCCGGGCTCCGTTTACTTTTTTTTGATGATTTTTTTGCGATATCCCTGCAAAAACCGTACTTTTTAACACACTTTTTCAAAAATACGCTATTTCCTTGGGATTCAGACAAAACGGGGTAATATCCTTCGATATTTTAAAACCCTAATAGACTCTATTGGGAGGCAAAACGAGAGGTGGCACGATAGATAGCACGGTCGCGGGCAAAGGAATGACAGTAATGGGGGTCCGAAAGGGTGTTCCGGAAACTGAAGGTTTACCGTCGGCATTCCTTGGTGCATGACTGCTGGCCTACGTGATCATCCCCGGGATGCTGGTCATCTGGGACCGGGTTCTCGACCATATGGATGGCGGAGAAGACGCTAAAAAGTCTGAATTCGAAAAGGGGAAGAGGAATCTCCTCCCTATTTTTGTTGTGCTTGAATAAAGCGAGTGGATGGATTATAAAAAATTTAAAGGAAGAATAGAATATACCTAAAAAAATAGTACCAGATTATCAGATTTTTCGGGTTTTGATTAAATGCCTGTTTTTATGTTGGATACCAATGCCATCAATTTCATTGGACATAGAGAACCTTTCTTTGAAATATTGATTTCAATGGTTACTAAAGGAAAAATTACCTTATTTGTCACTCACATCCAGCAGGAAGAGATTATTGCAATATCAGATTCAAACGCAGAAATGAGATCCAAACTTCAAAATTTTACAAAAAAATATTGCAAACAAGTTCCGACTAATGGAATTATTCTTGGTGTTTCCCGTCTTGGTTGTGCTTGTTTCAGTAACGGTGATGATTTTAATGCAATTTCTAAAGGAAACGCAAGGATGACACATGATGCATTGATTGCCGCAACGGCAAAAATTAAAGCTGATTATCTTGTAACCGATGATATTACATTAAGAAAAAAAATAATCAGAGGACTCCCAAGTCTTACAATACTAACAAATGAAGAATTTCATCAAATGGTCAGCTCACTGTAAATTAAAAAAAAATGAACTTATCTTGAGTTTTCGATAGCACATTAGTCCAATTTCGCTTTTGTAAT
>CAWHHQ010000005.1:0-573527 GCA_963829225.1 uncultured Methanoregulaceae archaeon
AGTACCATGGCAATGAAGATTGCCCTACCCATCCCGCGATAAAATCGTTCTCGCAGTGTTCTGGGGTTCAAATCCATCCCTCGCATTTTTCTGATTTTGGAACCTGCGGGCAAATCCTTCATATGCCCCACGGAAGTTAAGGTCTCCTTCCCTTTATTGTTATAGTTGTGAGTTGGGTAAGAATTAAAAAAAAGATTTAGTATTCTCTGGTTCTCTGGATCAGGAGCATAACTCCCATGAATCCAATAATCATGGCAACCGGAAGATGCTGAGGGGAATTCCGGAACCGATGTGGGGGGTGGGGTGGCAATCATCCCCGGACCACCCGGCTCATAGATAGTGCCATTTTCAGTGATATCATCATCACCACGTTTTCCATCGATGAAATGCAACGTGATCACATTCCCGTTAATTTCAGCACCGGTCTGCCCGTCATACAGGAATTCATACCAGTGCGGCGATATGTTGTCCGGCGTTTTGCCGTACCTTCCAATAGGTGTTGACTATCACATCGTCAGGTATAGAGAGGGTGACAATTGTTGAACCGCCGGGTGTTAGATCTGTAACCGTGAATTCTATAAATCCAAGAGGCCATCGCACATCAGCGGGCATATCTGCGGGTGAGGGATTGGCAAATGCCGCTGCATCGGTGAGAGTTCCCTGGCTGCTTGAGAGTTTGATATCCACTCCCGTCGTTGTTGTGATTGTTGTTGAGGTTGATTGCCCGGTAATATCGACCACCGCAGAAACGGTCTGGCCATCAACCGTTGCACTCACAATTGCCGTCCCGCTGCTGTTGGGTGAACCGGGTCTCCGATATCCCGGATACCATCCCGGCTGAACCAGGCAATACTGAACCGGTCCGGATGAAACTATGTAGGTAACGGGGATAACGTCTGGGACATGACCCGATCCAGGATTGTGGTATATACCGTCCGAGTCATACGTGAGGTTTACCTGAATTATGGATGTCTGTGTCGTGTCGATTGACGTAGGAGAGGCAGTAACTCCGAGAGTCAACCATGGGCTATACGATACACCGCTGCTTGCCTGGGCCGACGGGTTGGCGTTGGAACCCCACCAGTTATCGGTGGCGGTGATGGTGCCTGTTGAATAGACTGCAACTGCAGTGCCTGCGGAATATCATTCATAAACGGCAAAAATGGATGGTACCGGAATAAGCACGGAGAGCGCCGCCGTTTTCAGCAGAGCAGGAAGTAAAGGTCGACCCGGTTCCGTACCCAACCCGCCCATATAGCCCCGCCACCGTCACTGCCAGTAGCAGTACAGTCAGTAAAGGTGGAGTCGGTCACTGTTGTGGGTTGGGAATCAGTTCTAATAGCGCCGCCGCTTGCAGCAGAACAGGAAGTAAAGGTCGACCCGGTCACTGTTACCCAACCAAGTTGGTTAAAAATAGCGCCGCCGAGGTTGCCAGCCGAGCAGTTGATGAAAGCGGAGTCGATCACCGTAATATTACCTTGCGCAACCATTGCGCCACCAGCCCATGTAACCGAACAGTCGGTGAAGGTGGATCCGGTCACCTTTGTATCTCTTAATGAGTAAATTGCGCCGGCTTGTGTTGCTGTGCAGTTAGTGAAAGTGGAGTCCGTCACCGTTACCGAATTATTTGAAGAATAAATAGCGGTATCCGAGCAGTTGGAGAATGTGGATGAGGTTACCGTTATATTCCCACTCCATGAGTAAATTGCACCGCCAGCAATAGCCGAGCAGTTGGTGAATGTGGACGAGGTTGCCGTAATATTCGCGTCCGAGTAAATTGCGCCGCCGTCACTAGCTGAACAGTTGGTGAAGGTGGAGTCCGTCACCGTTCTTTTCCCCGTTCCTCCCCGTCCCCACAAGCCCTAAGTAGATAGCACCGCCTTCATTCGCTGAGCAGTTGATGAAGTGAGTCCGTCACCGTTACAGGACCTAAATTTGCATAAATAGCCCCGCCACCTTTATTTGTCGAACAGTTAACGAAGGTGGACGAGGTTACCGGTACCGGACCACCATACGCGGAAATGGCGCCACCACCACCTACATTGTAGATATAATCGTTGTCCAACTGCCCATTTCGAAGCGTGAGGTTGTTGATGGTGAGGAGTTTCCGGAATTTGTAATGAAGATACCCATATAGCCGGTTCCACCAATACCATCAATGATGGTATTCGTCTGGCCGCCGCTGTCTGTCGTATTGGCCTGGATAATAATGTCTTTTGGTACTCGATGCCACTTTCATAGTATATCCCCGGGTTCAGGATAATCGTGTCCCCGCCGATGGCGTTGTTGATCGCCAGTTGTATCGAATCACCGGGATCGATAGTAATTTCATTTGCCGACACCGTCCCGACTATGGCGAGCAGGAGAACGGTGGCAATACATAATGATCTGTACAGAATTAAGATTAAGTTTCATTTTATTCATCATTCCTGATCCCTGTATCCCGAAACCGGACATCACCGATACCAGTCGCGATAGTCACAAATGCAATACAAAAGATGAATGCATTCCTGTTTATGAAGTGCCCGATTGGATTACTCATGTTTTCTCATTCTCCAGAAATCGACGACGTGACTTGCCGATTGCCAGCGTATTGGCAGGACCGCTGGTTGATTTGTTTGCAGCGCGGCCTGCGCAATGGTGAAACCCGTTCTCCCTTGCCCCGTTCTTGATACTGCGGGCCATAAACCCAATGATGTAACTCAATAATATACAATCCCAATAATATTAGATGATTATTAACCATTAATATACAGATGCAATGCGGCGTGGCATTGCAACACATTTCAAAGGTGTAAAAAATGATTTTTTCCTAGAGGGGATTGTGCCCAGAGTAGTGGGATGATGTACCCATCACTGATTGAGATCCGATTGAGAATTTTTGACCCCTCGCAGATTCGGTAGTTACGGCATTCCCGCAAGCGGGTCATAGACCGCAGTCGCAAGGATTTTTCCTGGTAATAGAGGGAATTTGATCCCCTGAATAAGGCTTCGATGGGTTTGACCAATCCTTCTTCTGTCTGTGCTTTCAGGACGTTCATTTCGAGAGGGCCGAACACCATGCCATTCAGATAATAATACCGGTGCAGGATCTCAACCGGACCCGCGTGCCAAATCTCGCTCCTCCCGTTCCTGGATGCGGCATATTTTATCAGGTTTTCCGCTAATAAGTTATTATAGAGTTCGTCCAAGGGAATAACCAGGAACCGGGCGAACAGTTTAAGGGCCTGATGGTCTGCTCGCTGCGTTTCTCCAGCAACAGCATATCGAGATATTCACCGACTGGTACACAATTAAGAAATGATAAAAAAGATATAAATGATCATCCGGGGATGGTGCGGAGTATGAAGATCCTTGTTGTAGGCGGAGGGGGAAGGGAACACGCCATAGTCCGTGCCCTCGCCCGCAACCCGGAAACCGTCATTTTTTCGGTGATGGCAAAGAAGAACCCCGGGATCGCGGCCCTTGCCCGCGGGTTCAGGCTCTGCCGGGAGACCGATCTCCCCCGCATCGTCGCCTACGCCCGGGAGAGCGGCGCTGAATATGCCTTCATCGGTCCGGAGGCCCCCCTCGAGGCAGGGGTCGTGGACGGGCTGGAGGCCATCGGCATCCACTGCGTGGGACCGACCCAGGCGGCGGCACGGATCGAGACCGACAAGGCATTCTGCCGCGACATGATGGAGCTCCACAACATCGACGGGTGCCCGAAATACCGGGTCTTCCATAACCGTTCGGATGCGATCGCCTTTATCCGTGATAACGAGGGAGATCTCGCGATAAAACCCATCGGGCTGACCGGCGGCAAAGGCGTGCGGATCATGGGAGAACAGGTCGACCGGGACGGGGCGGTCGCGTACGTGAAATCCCTTGCCGGGCGGGGTTGTGCTCGAGGAGCGGCTTATCGGGGAGGAGTTCACGCTCCAGGCATTTGTTGACGGCAACCATATCATCCCCATGCCCCTGGTCCAGGACCACAAACGTGCGTTCGAGGGAGATCTCGGGCCGAACACGGGGGGCATGGGTTCCTATTCGATGCCCGACCACAAGCTCCCGTTTGTGTCCGGGGCGGACTACAAAAAGGCCCTCGTTATCATGAAGGCGACGGTCGAGGCCCTGGAGAGGACCGGCCATCCCTACAAGGGAATACTCTATGGCCAGTTCATGAATACCTCCGTGGGTCCGAAGGTCATCGAATTCAATGCCCGGTTCGGGGACCCGGAGGCAATGAACGTCCTTTCCCTGCTGAGTTCTGACCTGTCCGATATCGTTACCAGGATCCATGAAGGGTCGCTGTCGGTCACCAACGTGACCTTTGAGGAGAATGCCACGGTATGCAAATATATTGTCCCGACCGGTTACCCGGATGCCCCTCACCCGGGCGATCCGCTCACCCTCCCGCCCCCGGAGGAAGGATCCCTCGTCTACTATGCAAATGTTGAGGAGGACCAGGGCAGGCTCTCCACCCTGACCTCGCGGACCCTGGCCTTTGTGGGCATGGGCCCGACCCTGGAAGATGCCGAGCGTATCGCGGAACAGTCGGCATCCGCGGTCACCGGGAATGTTCGCTACCGGCGGGATATCGGCACCCGGGCATTGCTTGAACAGCGGATGAGACATATGAAGGAGTTACGATGAAGAAGGATTTTCTGTCGATTCTTGATATCGACAAAGGCGAGCTTGACCGGATTCTCACGGAAGCAGGGCGGCTCAAAACGCTCAAGAAGGAAGGTACCGCCCACGAGTTCCTCCGCGGCAAAAACCTCGCCATGATCTTCGAGAAGTCCTCCACCCGGACCCATATCTCGTTCGAGGTCGGCATGAATGAGCTGGGGGGACATGCCCTCTTCTTAAATGCCCGGGATATGCAGATCTGGCGGGGCGAGGAGATCCGGGATACGGCCCGGGCGGCATCGCGGTATGTCTCCGGCCTGATGATCCGGGCCTACAAACACAGCACCATCGAGGAATTTGCCCGCCATGCCACCATCCCGGTGATCAACGGCCTCTCGGACCTCGAGCACCCCTGCCAGCTCCTTGCCGATATCATGACCATCAAAGAGCACTTTGGCTCAACCGAAGGTCTCCGGGTTGCCTGGGTCGGTGACGGGAACAATGTCTGCAACTCCCTGATCCTCTCGACCGTGCTGACGGGAATGAACGTGGCTGTCGCAACACCGGAAGGGTACGAGCCGGCAGAGGACATCGTCACGACCGCCCGGAAGCAGGGAGGGAACGTAACGCTGGTCAGGAAACCGGAGAAGGCGGTGAAGGGTGCCGATGTGATCATCACCGACACGTGGATATCCATGGGAGATGACGATGAACGCGAGGAGCGCCTGAAGGTGTTTCACGGTTACACGGTGGATGCAGCCCTCATGAAGAACGCCTCTCCCGAGGCACGGGTGCTGCATTGTCTCCCGGCGCACCGCGGCCAGGAGATCGCCGATGAGGTGATGGAAGGTGGGCAGAGCCTTGTCTGGGACGAGGCCGAAAACCGGCTTCACGCACAGAAGGCGCTGCTGGTCCGGTTGCTGAAGTAAGCCTGGGGCAGGATTCGGCATACACTTTTTCTGATGGCAGGGAGATGATCCGGTAACACTCCTTCTCCCGGTTGTTTTCCTGCATTCTTTTTTTATTGATTTTTTTTGGAATTTGTTGACGGGGCCTCACTCGAATAACGAGGGTTCCCCGCCTCAGGGCCTCTCCGAGGCACGGCGGGGCAGGGACGCTTTTTCTTAGAATTTTCTCATTGATAATTGTCAGGAAATTGTAATCCTCTCCTGGGAGGGGTGGGGGATGAGCCGGTTTAATTCCGCCATCACCGCTCCCGCCGTTCCGGCACCATGAAAAATGAAAACCGGCAACTCCCGGAAAGGTAATACCCGCATCATCGCAAAGCGCAGGGGCGGTTCGGGGGGACAGGCACTGTCCCCTCCGTCATCAGGTATTCATATTCATATCGGGATGCAGTCAGGGTCCCTGATAACCGGTGGGAACGATATCCCCACACCAGGTTCATGGGAGATTCATAAGGTAAAAATAAGGTAAAAATGAGGTAAAAAAAATGTTAAACACGTATTAAAAAAGTGTTAGAAAAAACTAGTTAAAAAATCGTTATTTTTCCTGGACAAATGCATGCAGTTGATCCCGCATTTCCTTCTCGACCTGCTGGAGGACCTCTTTTTTACCCCGGAAGGCAAGGAGCTCCCGCTCATCGCCGTCCATGTTGGCAAACTTGAGCCGTTCCTTTCGTTCGACAACGGTCACATCAAATCGTTTCTGGATGTCCAGGATGATCTTCCGGGGGACTCCCGGAGGGATAATGATATCATACAGTGGTTCTTCCTTTGGTTCCTGTGCTGCTTCCTGTGCCATGCTCCTTCACCAGTCTCATTTACCTATCTTGATGCGCCGGCTCATAATACATGGGCCCCCCCGTACGCCCCCGATGGGGTTTTTGGGTTTGCCCAGGGAGTTCATGCACCGCCCCATGAGGGCCGCGCCACGGGCCAGGCCGTCATCAACAAAAACAAGGTGGTCGTTCGGGTCGTCAAAGAGGTTACGCTCGGTGATCCCGTCAAGGATATACTCGGGTTTCCGCCCCGAGATGGCCGCCCGCCCGGTAAACCCGATCGACGAATTTTTCAGGACAAGGTTCTGTTCCACCGCAACATCGATCAGCCGCAGGGCCATCTTGGCGCAGACACGGTCGACGATCTCGTTGAGGGTGGCAAGATTATATTTTTTATAGATCTCCGCACCGATCGTGATCAGTTCGGGCAGGTCACTGCCATTCTCGCCGCAGTCACACCCGATCATGGCGATCCCGGATTCCTTGGCGAGGCGGGCATTGACCGGTACACGCCCGAACCGGTCGCGTTCCGGGGGTACGATGCGGATATCGATGTGCCGGTGACAACGTTCGACATACTCGTCGACAACCTTACGGTTACCCCCGCTGAACAATCCGGCGGTCACGCTGTGTTCGCCGAAAACATCCAGGGCGGTCCCCGTCCGCTGGTGCACGAGACCGGTCCCCCGGTACAAGGGCATCCGGGATTGCACCGGCAAGCCCGCAGAAGTTACCTACGGTCTTGGCAAACGGGTTCGGGCTGTCTGCCGGCACGTCGCTGGTGATGCGCCCGTCAAGGGTCGTCCCGAAGTCGATGGAGACACACGGGTTGCGAAAATCGACCGGCGTCCATTTCGCCCCTTCCTTGATCCCGGCCATCGCCAGCTCCCCTTCCATCTCATTGGCGACCATCTCGACACCGGTTGAACCAACGGGAGGGATCACCCCGGCAACCGCCCCGACAAAGACCACCTTGTCGGCAAAGCTGAACGGCTGGATTTTCTGCGACTGGTTATCCTTTGACATGGGAGGGGTCATCTTGCGGGGAGGGACCCCGGCGATCAGGCAGCCGTTTGCAAGGGCGATGACAAAATCGCCGATCTGCTCCGGTGATTCCATCTCGGCAACGACTCCCGTGCTGCGGACAACAAAATCAAGATCGGTGGTTATCGCGAGATGCGCATCCTGGTGGCACTGGATCAGGGTATCCCGGACAAGTTCGGTGACCGATTCGCGGGTGAGTTCCGTCCCGTCAAGCGTTGCGCCAAATATCGTCTCTCCGGGTTTCGGGGGGCGGATGTCACGGCTCATCTTCACGGTCTTATTGATGACATAGGACATGCCGGTTTCAAGGTTCACCCCGGTCAGGATGCATTTGGTCGTCGTATTTCCCATTTCAACCGAGGCAACAATAAAATAAGGTTTGTTTTTATATTCGGGGACCTGCATTCCCGGGCCATGACCAATCTGGGGAGGAGGAGGACTTTCAACAATATGGGGTTTTGGTTTTATAAAGCGGGAAAAAAAACTGGCGCACATTATCTATGGTTTCTTCATTGTCAATCCATATAATTTTCTATGTAGTCACGTCAGGGACTATTCCGGAATCCGGAAATGGCAGGAAGTCCACCCTCAGGTCCTGGAGATGCTCGGTTATCGCGATGATTTCCCGGGAAGTCCGGGGTATCGTATCCACTTTCATAGCAAAGCCCACAATTTTTTCTCTTTCCTTATTTACTGATTTTTGGTAATGCTCTGCCATTGAGGAGATGATAGGAGGGTGACCCCCTCTCTCCCCCAGAGGGGGAGGCGACCCAAGGGGAGGATCCCCTTGACCCCCTTTCTACGTATTCTTAGGATGGACCTAAGGATCTGGGACAGGTACAACGATGAGATAGAATAAGATCCACTTTTTGGACTTAAGCCCCTCCGTTTTTTAAATATCACCCGGAATGACAATCGGGGCTCAATTCAGGCATATCTGATTTTTGAGGGGGGCCCGGTGACCGGTCTTATTGGAGGTTTTTTGAAGTCCTGTTTCCGGATTATTGATTATCTTGTCCCAAATCAGAAACCGGGGATAATATGGGGATAGAAACCGGCCTTATTATTCCCTATTGGATGGCCGATCGTTTCCTGGATAAACTTTAGGAAATGGAAGAAAACAGGCCTCTTGCCCCCTTTCTGACGAGATACTTACGGTGGATCTGAGACTGAATATCCCAAAAACCTTCCCGCCCCGCCGTGCCTCGGAGAGGCCCTGAGGCGGGGAACCCTCGTAATTCTATTATTTTTTCACGGAAATAGTCCGCAATCAGTTCGCATCCGATGTTCCAATCTCATCGGTCCAGGGGTATCCTGGAAGTCCGGTGAAGAGTGTATTCCTATGCCCGTTTGAAGACCTAATTAACAATCCTGTCATTTTTTCTTTCACTGTATGTGCGACATTCATCGAACGATTCTGGTAGGCCGGCATCCCGGACCCGGCAAATGATGCTTCAGAAATTTATCATGATGAACCGGTCGCCGGAGTACCGGGTATGAATATAAACATAGAAAGGTATAATTTAACAATCGGTTAAAATTTAGAGACAGAATATATTTTGCGGGAAATATCCATGATCTCGGTATTACTTGTCGAAGACGAACCTGAAGTGCTGGAACTTACCCGGCTTTTTCTCGAGAGGGATACGGAACTCACCGTCGATGCATGCCTCTCGGTCAAGGAAGCGCTTCGGAAACTTAACCAGAAGATCTACAATGTGATTGTCTCCGACTACATGATGCCGGAAATAAACGGGATCCAGTTATTAAAAACCCTGAAATTCCAGGGAATCGATACCCCGCTCATTATTTTTACCGGCCAGGGGGGAGATGATGTTGCCCTGGAGGCACTGACCTCCGGTGCGGCATTTTACCTGCAGAAAAGTGCCAACCCCCGTTTCCAGTTCGCAAAACTGAGAAAGATGATCTATGAGGCCGCCCTGAAGCAGCGGACGGAAGAGGTATACCGTGAACACAATATCTGCGTCGTGGTTCCTGCCCACAACGAAGAAAAACTCATCGGAAAGACCCTGGATTCCATCCCCGATTATATCTTCAGGATCTATGCCATCGACGATGCATCTTCGGACAAGACCTCCGAAATTATCCGGTCCTGTGCGGAAAAGGATTCCCGGATCCTCCCAATCCGGCATGAGATAAACCGGGGTGTGGGTGGTGCGATCTCCACCGGCTATCGTGAAGCTCTTAAGGAGGGTATGGACATCGCCGTGGTGATGGCCGGCGACAACCAGATGGACCCTGCATACCTGCCGGGATTTCTCGATCCGTTGATCAACAAAAAGGCAGATTATGCCGTAGGCAACCGTCTCCAGGGCCCGGAATACCGGAAGGGAATGCCCCCGTGGAGATTTTTCGGGAACGCACTGCTCACCCTCCTGACCAAGATTGCCAGCGGTTACTGGCAGCTGATGGACCCGCAGAACGGTTACACCGCCATTTCCCGGCGGGCCCTTGAACAGATCGACCCGAACAATATTTATCCCCGGTACGGGTACTGCAACGACATCCTGGTACGGCTGAACACCTACAGTTTCAAGGCCGTCAACATCAATCACCCCTCCCGGTATAATATCGGGGAAATCTCCGGCATCCGGTACCGGACCTATATTTTCCGGCTCTCCCGCCTCCTTTTCAAGGATTTTTTCTGGCGGATGAAGGAAAAATACCTGATCCTGAATTTCCATCCGCTGGTGTTCTTCTACTTCTTCGGGGCGCTCTGCACCTTCACGAGTGTCTTCCTGGGAGCGTATACCCTGTACGGGAAGATCGTCAACATGGAGCCGTTATTTATCCGGGCCACCCTTGCGTTGATCCTCCTGTTTATCGGTTCGATGTTTATTCTCTTTGCCATGCTCTTTGACATGGAACAGGAAAGGAATATCGGGATGTTCTAGTCCTCTTTTTTCCATCACTGATTCAGGAAGGCAGAAAAAGAAGATTGAACGAGATCCTGTTTATGAGAATGTATACTTGTACGGGAAGATCGTCAGCAGGGGCCTGTTATTTATCCGGGCCACCCTTGCGTTGATCCTCCTGGTTATCGGTTCGATGTTTATTCTCTTTGCCATGCTCTTTGACATGGAACAGGAAAGGAATATCGGGATGTTCTAGTCCTCTCTTTTTTCCATCACTGATTCAGGAAGGCAGAAAAAGGAAGAAGAAAAGTGAAGGAGATTCTCTTTCTGAGAGTGTATACCCTGTACGGGAAGATCGTCAGCAGGGGGCAGTTATTTATCCGGGCCACCCTTGCGTTGATCCTCCTGGTTATCGGTTCGAGGGTTATTCTCTGTGCCCTGCTCCTTGACCGGGAACCGGAGAGGAATATCGGGATGTACTGATTCTCTCTTTTTACATCACTGATGCATGGAGAGAGAATAAAGAAGACAGAAAAAAGAGTGAACGATTATTTTCCGCGGGACTGGCACAGGATACCCTGCTGTGCGGAGAGCCGGGAGTTAAACCAGTTACTGACAGAGTAATGGTTGTCTTTGCACCAGCTGCGAAAATGAACGCAGTTGCCATAGATGATACCCCCCAGACAATCTTCGCTGCAGGCATCACACGGGTTATCAGTCATAATTTTTCTTTTTCCCCCCGGGTATATTATATTCATACCATCCTTCAGGTTATGCTCTGGAACCAACTGCTCATCAGAGGTGTAAGCAATTGTTCAGGAATATTTTATCCTCGGGATTATTTAATGCTTTACATTAATGAATTGCAATATCATATTACACAATAATAATGTATAATCACAGGAATACTAGTGATGAAGGTGAAGAGAAACGGACTATCAGGGTGAAGAATTAGACCATATCCGGAAGATCCTGATGGATAACCCGAAAGGATTGACCATTGAGGATATCGCAAAAAAATTACCCCTGAACAGGACCTCGACGGCCAAATATCTCAATACGCTCCTGATATCCGGCCAGGCAGAGATGCAATCCTTCGGCCGTGCGAAGGTGTTCACCCTCTCCCGGCGTGTCCCGGTATCGCAGATGCTCAATCTTTCCTCGGATCTCCTCGTTGTCCTTGACAAGGACCTGGTGATCAGCCAGGTCAATGAACCGTTCATACGGTTATTCGGTCTCTCCCGGGAATCCCTGGTCGGCATGCCCGTCACCCGGTCCCCTTTTGCCTCCGTTGTCCCGGCTGCTACCCTGGCCCTCATTGCTGAAGCGGCGCAGGGAACAGAACAAACCAGCACAGACCATCTTGAGATCGGGGGAAAAGGGTATTTTTTTACGATCAAGATGATACCCGTCGTTTTCGATCAGGGGGGACAGGGGCTTGCAATACTCCTTGAGGATATCACCGAGCTCAAAAATTACCAGCAGCACCTGGAAATGCTGGTCGGCGAGCGGACCGCCGCATTGAACAGCACCAATGAAAAACTGGTCGAAGAAATGCGCGACCACCGGAAATCCCGGATCATCCTTGAACACAATGAGAAAAAGTACCCGGGAGCTGGTAGAACATGCCAACAGCATCATACTCAGGATCGACAGCACGGGGACCATCCTGTTTTTCAATGAATTTGCCGTAACCTTTTTCGGGTTCTCCGAAGACGAGATCCGGGGAAAAAATATTGTCGGTTCCCTGCTCCCCAGCCCGGACCTTCCGGGTACCACCGTATCCGATGTGGTGCGAAGGTTTCTGGAACCCGGGGATTCCCCGGCCGGCAATGAGATCGAATGTCTCCGGAAAAACCGGGAGAAGGCCTGGGTTGCCTGGACCATCAGGGCGGTCCCGGATGCAGAGGGAGCACTCTCTGAATTCCTTGCAGTGGGAATGGATATCACCGAACGACGGAACATAGAACAGGCACTCCACCAGTCGAATGCAAAACTGGACCTGGTGAGCAGAATCGCACGTCACGATATCCTCCAGAGCCTGACCGTCATCTATGGTATCATATCCCTCGTGCAGGAAGGGGCGCCGGATGCTGCAACCCGTGAGTACCTGAAAATGGCAGACGAAGCAGCCCTCGCCATCAAACGCCAGATTGAACTCACCGGAGATTACCAGAATACGGGTCCCAAGAAGGCCTGCTGGCAGAATGTCGCCGATGCAGTCCGGAGGTCCCGGGAAGCTGGTGATCCCGGTGGCGTGAGCCTGGAGATTCTGACCGGTGACCTGGAAATTTTTGCCGACCCCTGGCTGAAAAAAGCCTTTTTCAACCTGATTGGTACCACCCTGTGGTATGAAGGAACGGTCACCCGGATCACCATCTCCTCTCATATAACCCGCGACGGGCTGGACCTGGTTTTCAGCGACGATGGAAAAGGAGTTGGGGGTGGCGGGAAGGATACGATCTCCCGGCCGTCACCCGGGAAAGACCGCGGGTATGGCCTGCAGATGGCCCGTGAAATTCTTGCCATCACCGGGCTCACCCTCCGGGAATCCGGCGAACCGGGCCCCGGTGCTCGGTTTACGATCGCTGTCCCGGAGCGGTTATACCGCATACGATGATCCGCCACCCTTCCTGCCCATCGTCCCCGGAAAACCCGGCCTCCAGAATAAGGCCGGGCGGGTGGGTTTTTCGGGGCAGCCGGGATCCCGGCACTGCCCGGCAGGTCTGCACCTGCATCGTCCCGTGGGTTTTTTTTCTGTCACGGCAGCCTGTCATGAACACGGGCGGACCTTGAGGGTTCTGGCACGCATTCCAGCGATATGCCACATTTTTAAACCCGCAGGGAAAAGAGTACCCTGATGGAACGTTTACCGTGATCGCGGGATCGTTCATAACCAGCTGATTCGTGGCAATGAAGAAAACTACCTGTGCGCTTGTTCTCGGTGGCTATGTTAATGGCTATTCCATAATCCGGGAATTATCTGAACACGGTGACACCGATATCGTGCTGTTCTCCACTACCCGGGAGCCCGGCTGGTACAGCAATAAAATAAAAAAGTTCGTGCTGATCGGTCCGTCCCCCGCCGCCCTGCTCAAAGAACTGCAGGCCTTATCTGCGGAATATTCGTTCATCGTGCCCTTCCCGACCGACGACCTCCAGCTCGAGAACCTGTATGCGATCCATGACAAGGTTTCGGACTTTTGTTTTATCCCGTTCAATAAGGATAATTTCCCGGCGACCCTCGATAAATATTCCCAGTACAGGTACTGTGATCTCCTTGGTGTCCCGCATCCCCGGACCCTTGAAATACGGACCGTCGAAGACCTTGAGGCCATCCCGGAAATTGCCTTTCCGGTGCTGATAAAACCCACGACACGGCTGGATGAAAAGATAAAAATATTCAGGAATCTCCGGCTGCAGGATGAACAGGACTTCATTGCCCGTAAAGATACCCTTAAAGATTTCGTACTCAGCGGGGTGTCCTTTATCGCCTCGGAAATTATCCCCGGGGACGGTTCGAATATTTACGCGTATGTCGGCTACCGGAACCGGGAGGGCCGTATCCTGAACGAATGGACCGGGAAAAAATTATCGCAGTACCCGGATGACTTTGGCATTTTTTCCAGTGCATCGAACCAGGCGCCCGCCGAGGTTCTCGACCAGGGAAGGACCCTGCTCAACGGGATGGACCTCCAGGGCATTGCAGAACCGGAGTTCAAATACGACCGCCGGGATGGAAAATATAAGCTGATGGAGATAAACCTCCGTTCCATGATGTGGAACCAGGTGGGATGGATATCCGGCGTTCCCCTGCACCATACCCAGTACCGGGACGCGATCGGCGGGGAGGTGCCGTCGTACCGGCAGGAAAAGACCCGGGACATGCACCTTGTCTGCCTGAAACATGAACTTTCCAACCTGATAACACGGAAAGGATATAGCGGTATTTTTTTCCAAAATCTCTTTGGAGGGGACACTACCACCGTTTCCCTGTTCGATAGTCAGGATCTCAAGCCGTTTCTCGTCCATTGTGTGGATATTATCGACGAAATGATCTCCGTTGGCAGGAAACGGATCGGGATCTGACCGGTAGTATGGTTTCCCGATATGCACGAGAGGTGAGCCTTCCTCCCCGTGGGCAAATACAAACACCAGATATCCCGGCTCGGAAGAAATCGTCAATGATCATAAGGATCGGGAATGCTGAGATTATTCCTGGGAGATTATCGAGGATCACGTTGATTTTTCGGCAGTAAATTTGTTTTCTGACATCATGTCGACCTGCACTTCGGCTGACCCGGATCCCTGAATATTCCTTAAGATATTCCCGGAGGGATTTTTAGTCAACACCCATTACTGACATTACTCTTTTTCAAAGAACATCCCGGATTCCGATACCGGGATTTTGTAAAAAAATAATTGAATGAATGGACCTTGTTCAGGACCCGTGAGATCATGGCTTCTTCTTCATCCGATAGAGAATGTATCCTCCTCCGGCAAGGAGTAGTATTGTAACGATAATCACGAGAACCGGAAGTGCAACTGCCGGGTCAGAATTCTGTCCGCTGAGAGGCGAATTTGTCTGGGTTGAAGCGGTTGTTTGTTGTACTGGTGTCCCCGGCAGGGTAATGGGTGTCGAAGGGATCGTTGCTGGAACTGTCGTCAGGGGTACTGAGTTCGCACCAACCGCATACAGGTTCTTATCATTCACTCCCGACATAGACAATCCCGTTCGCCACTGCCGGGGACGAATCCACCCTTATCACCCGTAGCGAACCGCCACTTCTCCTTTCCCGTTACAGCATCGATCGCATACAGGTTTTTATCTCCGCTTCCGACATAGACAATCCCGTTCGCCACTGCCGGGGACGAATCCACCTTATCACCCGTGGTGAACCGCCATTTCTCTTTTCCCGTCACGGCATCGATCGCATACAGGTTTTTATCCCAGCTCCCGACATAGACCATGCCGTTTGCCACTGCCGGGGATGAAACCACCCGGTCCCCCGTAGCGAACCGCCACTTCTCTTCTCCCGTCACGGCATCGATGGCGTACAGGCGTTTATCTTCATTCCCGACATAGACAACACCGTCTGCGACAGCCGGGGATGAATACACCCAGTCTCCCTTCGCGGTCCGCCACCTCTCTTTACCCGTCGCAGCATCGATCGCGTACAGGTTTTCATCGCCACTCCCCAGATAGACAATACCGTTCGCCACCACCGGCGATCGATCCACGTTACCACCCATAGCGAACCGCCACCTCTCTTTTCCTGTCACGGCATCGATCGCGTGCAGGCTTCCGTTTGTACCCTTGAGATCGTACAGGCTTTCATAGGAATTCCCCGCATAGACAATGCCGTTCACCACCGCCGGAGCTGAATACACCCAGCCACCCATGGCGAACCGCCACCTCTCTTTTCCCGTTGCACCATCGATCGCGTACAGGTTCTTGTCTTCGCTCCCGACATAGACAATCCCCTCCGCCACGGTCGGGGACGCAAACACGTGATCTCCTGTGGTAAACCGCCACTTCTCTTTTCCTGTCAGAGCATCGATAGCATACAGGTTCTTGTCCTCGCTCCCGACATAGACAATACCGTTTGTCACTGCCGGGGATGAATACACGATGCCTCCCGTAGCGAACCGCCATAGTTCCGTATTCCCCGGTTCAGTACCCCCGTTACCATAAACCCCGGTATGCTCCGGATTGGCCCGGAACATTGCATCTTCAGCCGAAGCGGGAACAACAGAGATTAACAAAAGAGGAACGATCAGGAACAGGAGTAAAAATAAGAATTGCCCTGAACAAGGATGATTGAACCTTCTCCCGGAACGGGGTATGTTCTGGTTTGCCATGGCTTTTCACCTGTTTTTTTATCCTGCGTCGTTCTCAGGGTTTTACCCAAGCCTGATTTTAAAAAATAGAGGAACGATTACTGCCTCTTCCATACGACAATTCCCAAAACCAGGACGACTCCTCCGATCAGGGCAAACGGAAGCAGGGCAGGCCCGGCCGGACTTTGGACCGGTGTGGTTGTGGCAGATGGTGAGGCCTGAGACGTCGGGCTTCCAGCATCAGTGACCTGGAACGGGATTTCTGTATAGGTGTCATCACCATTTCTTGGGTCGCTGAACACAGCAACGAGTGCGTCTGCCGCATCGCTGCCCTGCAGGCTTCCCGGGCCGGTGATCTTAATGAGATTCATGAGGTTCGCGTCACGGACAAAGTCCCCGCTGACATCGATGTCGAATGTTGTGTTCTGCATCGGGTGCTGGACGATCACGAAGTACTGGCCGCTGGTAAGCCGACCGCTGACCTCACGGGGGACTACATACCTGAACGAAGCATCAGCGTTGACGGGAACCATTGCCTTGGAATAGTAATTCTTCCCGAAGATCCAGGCCTGGACCGTTTCGGGATTTCCTTCCGCAATGCCGGAAACCGTAAAGGGCGCTCCGTTTGAAATTACTGCCGGAGAGATCTCTGCGGTTATGAACGGCTTTTTCAGGATAATCCCGACATTGGCGGCGTCGGGACCCGGCTGGTCTTTCGTTTTTGGCTGGCTCGCGGCATAGATGGTATACGTCCCGGCATCCACCGGGAGATTGGCAGTGTACCAGGCATATTCCCAGGTTTTATCCGGATTTGTTTTAACGGGGGTGAATGAATCCGGACTCCCGTTGACGACGGCCTGCAGGGGTGAGGTAAGTTTTGCCCCGCCCCTGGGGATGCCGGGTCCGGTCATGAAGGTGCCGGGTCCGGTTATGAAGAGGTACGTGGTATCCGAATCATAATTATGGCCACTGAGAACCACTTTTTCTCCCAGGTAATATGACTGATCCCCCTGTGCGGCAAGGGTAACTCCCGTGCCTGCGGATGCCTCGCCACCGTTTGACGGGTCCGTACCGGCTGGCTGCACCATGCCGCCCGGCGGGACCATGATGATCGATATCCCAGCAAAGTGCGTACTGTTGATGTGGGGCAGGTCCCGCGGCGTGCTGGCTGCATAGACCGTGTACATGCCGGAATCTATCATGACATTCTGCGTGTCCCACGTGTATGACCACGTTTTATCCGGCCCGACACGGGCCGCCTGGAACGTGGATGCATTGCCATCAATAACCGGAGATTGTCCCGGATGAAGGCTCTGGATCTGAGCACCGTTTGTTTTCAGGTTGGGTCCGGTGATAAAGAGATATGTTGTATCTGAACCGGTGTTGGTACCGGAGAACGTAACCGAATCTTCCCAAATGTGATATTTTACCTGGGCGAGTCTGGTTATGGTTACGGTTCCATCGCTGCCGGTTCCTGCCGGGCTCCCCGTGTCGGCAGATACGGGGGATATCATCAGGGCTGCTGCACCAACGATGATAAGCAGCAGGATCAGCTTCCCGGACCCGGACGGGTTGTTGCTGGCTGGTTTGGACATATGTAAATGTATAGACATTTACAATATAAAATCATTCCTCTTTATATTTTTGGCAGCATCGCTTAACCGGGATTATCTCTCAGGCGTGGAACGGAAAAAAGTTATGAGGGAGGTTCCGGTTCTGGAGATCCGGGGATCTGCCCGGTCTTTGCAGAGGTGTAAATATCCAGCGCTGCAATCCCGCCGACCGTTGCCACCACAAACGCAATGCTGAACAGGGCGAGATCATAGAAGAGGCCAAGGGCAATCCACGTGTCGGTGGGACGGTAGTAGGTCGCGAGTGGGGTGACCATCCCGTGTGCTGCCTGGACGAGCAGGTACGCAAGGAATACACCGGATACGACAACGCCAAGGAAGACGGCGCAGGCGGCCACCTCAACCCAGGTTTTTTTCATCAGGGCAAACGATCCCGCGACCGCCTCCCTGATGGTCTTTTGCCCGAGAACGATAAGGGGCACGACAAACGGGGTCAGGATGAGCAGGAACAGGTTGATCGCAGAAAAGATCAGGGCCTCCCTGAACCCGGGATAGAACCATAACAGCACCGATCGTCCTCCATAGCCCGGGATCTCGGTAAAGATGTCCGCGGGCGGAAGGCGACTCAGGTTGAAGGGGAAGTGGCTGAGCGTGCTGAAAAGGAAAGAATTGAAAGACCCGAAGCCGCTGCGATAGAAAAACACGAGCTCAGGTGTTGGGAACCAGGCAGGAACATACGAGAAAATAATGACAAGCAGCATACCTGCGAGTGCCAGGACAAACGACCACAAAAAGATTGCTTTCAGGTATTTTTTTGCACCGGCAAGCCCCTCAAAGAACGAGGCAGGGCCATCTTTCTTTAACGGGATGCTCAGGAAAAGGCCCGCCAGTAAGAACACCAGGCAGAACAGGGTTGCGAACTCGATGAAAAACTGCCATACGATCCAGTCGGGTTGCATGTGCAGGTTGTATTCGAAGTACCAGAATGCCGCCTGGCCGAGGGTGTTTCCGGCCAGCACAAGCCCGGCGAGGAGCGTAAACCAGAGGAGCTGCCGGTTCCGGTTCAGTGTCCTCATCCCTGAGAAGGCTGCTCCGATCCCCCGGCGGATCGTTCCCGATCCTCCGCCCCCGCCATCCGGGCTGCCCTCATGGACGGGTTCATGAAAGTTAACAAAACCTTCCGGCGAGGCATGGAACGCCGGTGGTTTCCGGCACAGGCCGAGCCGGTGTCCGGTAATTTCAGCTACGAAGGTCATGAAGCATGCTCCGGCTTTTTCAGGCTCCCTTCCGGTGTACCGGATATTCCGTCACGCTCTCTGACCCGGGAGAGTTCCACCATTGCGATACCCGCCGCAGAAAAAACCGCAGCCATCAGGAACAGGCTGGCAAAGATGAACCCGGAATAAACAACCGTCATCAGGATATGTCCAAGGTACATAGAGAGGGGAAAACCATTGTCGATGAGCATCCCGGGCCCCTGGCCGATCACGAGCGCGACAGCAGCGGCAAAAAGGCCGATTGTCCCGTAGACAAGGCCGCAGCCCAGCATCTCCCGCCAGGTCCTCCGGAGGGATGCGATCGATCCCGCAAGGGCAGGAACCAGACCCTTCTTTTCCTGAACGATGGCCGGTACCAGAAAGAGTGCGACGAGGAACGGGATGAAGCTGATAACCAGGATGAGAAACGCCAGAGAGAGCCTGTCAACCATCTCCCCAAGGACAAAGGAATGGGGTGGCCAGAAGAAGAACACGAAGATGGCACTCAGGGTATCGGTCAAAAACCGGCTCTGATAAATGATTGCAAACACCATGATCGCGAGGAGTGCTAATCCCATGGACAGGGCTGCAAGCGGACCGGCATGGGCGAAAACCCCGGTGAATCGCTCACGGACCGTGACCGGTATGTATGCTCCGTCGCCGTTCCGGTGGAGGACCGGGCCTGCCAGGACGAGAGTGAAACAGAACAGGCAGATCGTCTCGACCAGGAAGATTAATGGATCAACCACGACGACCGTGTTACCCATTGAAAGAGTGATAAGGAATGGCAGGACGTAGTGAAAATGTCCTGCATTATACGCTTCTGCCCCGACAAGGAAGGACAGGACGAGCCCGGAAAGGAACGAGAAGACCAGCAGCTGCCGGTCATGAGTCACCGCTTTCAGGCTCCCTGTAGCGATGCCGACTCCCCGGCGGATTCGTCCGGAACCGTTGCCATCGGGCCGGTCGGCAGGCATTGTTTCCCGTAAGGCGGGGAGGGGCGCCGGTACCGTGTGAAACGTCGGGGCTTTCCGGCACAGGCCAAACCACCAGGGTTCATCAGGAGAATTCTGGTTCATACGGTACACCGGATCTTTGCGAGCAGTTCCTCCGCCATCTTTGTCGGGTCCTGGGTCTTTTCGAGTTTAATCCCCAGCTCGGCGGCGAAATCCCAGATGAACTCGATGCATTTCGTGAATTCGTCGCAGGAAATGCAATCGCCCTCATGCTCGTACCAGACCTGCATGCCGTGCTTCTCCGAAACGAAGATATAAGCATTGGTCTGGAACGGGATGGACCGCCCGAACAGGACACCTTTCTCCACATCGATCTTCTCGATCTGGATCCGGTTTGCCTGGGCCATCTCCCGCAGCGAGGCATCGATCTTCTCGTTCATCACGAGGAGTGCCTGCGATACTCCCTGCCGTGTTATCCCGACCAGGTTTGCAATGGAGACATTGGACATCCCGCTGCGCCGCATCTTCCAGAACCCGAACTGTTTCTCGTTTGTCGGCAGAAACATAAGTAAATGTATTGACATTTACAATATAAAATAGTTTTCAAACGCTTTTGGCCACGGTCATGGATGTGGGGTGCCGCCCCCCGGCATCAGATCCTTCAGGTTTTAAGGTACAGGGTGATGGCACGGATATTCATCAGGTAATTGACGACGTACATGATTGCCATGACACTGGCGTAGATGAACAACGCGGTCATGATGGGTAACGCGAGGAGCTGGATCAGGTAGAAGCTGGCCAGGACGAGGAAGGTCCGTGAACTGTCCCAGATCAGGGTCCAGTGGTTAAACCCGTAGCCGCTCAGCATCGAGGTCGGGGATACCACAAAATTTGCCAGGGCCAGGATTGCCAGCGGCAGGCAGTACAGTCCTGCATCCCGCCAGACCTCCCCGAAGACCAGGGGGAAGAAAAACGGTGCAAGCACACAGGGAATAATGATGAGGGGGATCCCGATGAGGAGCAGTCTCCGGGTGGTGGAAATATAGAGGTCTTTTATCTCCCGGGAATTTTCACGGATCATTTTTGATACCTCTGCATAGTACACCTGGAGCATCGATGAGGAGATGAGCGAGCTCGGCAGTACCAGCAGCTCATAGGCAAAGGCATACATCCCCATCACATTCAGCCCGTAAATGGCTGAAATCATAAAGACGGGCGAGCTGGAGTGCCAGCGCATTGATGACGCCCGCGGGAAAGGAGAAGAGCGGAAACCGGATATACTGTTTTGCATTCTGTACCATGCGGGAATAGGACAGGGACCGGAAATATGCCCGGTCGTTTTCCCACATATAGCGCACCAGGGTCCCGATACCCAGGACCTGGGACAACAGGTACCCGATCACCAGCCCGATCGGACCGGCTGAGAGCAGGCCCAGGAGTATCTTGCTGGCCGACCCCCCGGAACTCTGGTAAATTTTCGTATGGGTGATCCGGGTATAGTCCCGGCGGCGGGTAACCCAGTACGTCAGTGCCCCGTAGAGCGACGCACCGAAGAAACCGATTACCAGGAGAAAAATGTAGGTTTTCAGCGTGTCAATGTGGAAAAATGACAGGATGGGATTGCCAAACAAAAAAATAATGATAAGAAAACAGAGCGAGGTGATCGAAAGGACCAGCAGGAAAAAGAAAAAGAGATTTGCCGCATCCTTGTCATCCTTTGGCAGCGGGAGGGCCAGCTCATACCGGAACCCCCCGGCCAGCGTAAGGATCGAGAGGGTGGCGGTGAATAACCCCAGCACCCCGAAATCCGCCGGGGTATACAGCCGGGTAATGATCGGGGTGCTGACGATGCTGATCGCCTGGCCGATCACGGTCCCGCTGGCGATAATAAAAATTCCCTTTGCCAGCGCATCGCTGAAAATCCTGTTCTTCAGTTCAAGAATTCGTTCCCGCACGCGGTATTCACTTCCGTTCCGGATTATTTACGGTAAAAAAACCTTATTTCTGGGTAAGCATTTCAGCGGCCTGCTGGTAACTTAGTGCCTGGATGGTTCCCCGGTAATAATGGTTCAATGCAGTATGATATTTTTCCAGTGCGGTAAAATGTTCTTCGGTCATCTCTTTGGGATGCATGTTACAGCTGAAGAACACCGGGCTCCTGCTCCCATCGAACTGCTTAAGGTAGTTCTTCGTGCAGCGGATCATCTTTTCGTGATCGGTCGAGCAGTCAAGATAGGAGAACCGGTCATACCAGAACTCCCGGAGAAAGTTATAGTATTTCGAGTGTTCCGGCGCATGCCCCGCTCCCGGATCCGGGTTCTGCTGGATCGGGTACCCCCGTTCCCCCCGGTGAGCAGGGGGGTTCTTCGTCATTTTCCTGCGTACATAGCGTGACAGGACCGACATCTGCGTAAGAAAATTCTCCCCGGGACTGAAGGTGCAGGAGGCGAGGGGGATCTCAAATACCCCCCGGTTATCCTCTGCAGGAGTACCTGAGGTCGTGGTCCAGGTAATAATTCGCCCTGCGCGGGACCCGGGAAAAGTCAATTTCGTTGACGCTGCTCCGGACAACCAGGCCCGGGACAATACTTGAATCGATCATAAACCCGGCCTCTGCCAGGGCTTTCAGGATGACCGGCGCATGGGGCTGCAGCCCGTACCCCCCGGCCCTGAAGGCAATACACCGGTAGTCTTTCCTGACCGGCCGCAGGAGCTGGTGTAAATAATCCCGGGATGTCACCAGGTTCGAGAGAACCTTTGCATACAATGCTGCCGGGTCGCGGTCCAGGTTTCCCAGCAGGAAATAATCCGGATTGACGGTGTACCGCCGGCCTTCTATGCGGGTATAATTCCAGTGCGGATGCACATGGGACTGGACATCATGCCCCCGTACGAGGGCATCTTTCAGCTGGTTTTCCGCAAGGTCGGGAAAACCGGCAATATTCTGCTCCCGGTACCGCAGGATCGAAGAAGTATCGGCAAATAACGTGAGCGGGACGTCCATCTCCCGGCACCGGTCCAGGAGGTCCTGCGTCGGGTCGATCAGCACCTCCTGTTCATCGCAGTAATTACCCCCCAAAAAAAGTTCATAATCCGCGGAATAGAGGATGTACAGGGTCATGGCAGTCCGGTTTTTGTTCAGTTACCTTTGTAACCATAAGAGCATTTCTCATAGACCCGGGAATCGCCCTGTGGTATTCACAGCGGGAGGTCACTGGTACCAGACAATGCCGTCGTTGCCCGGGTAGAGGGTGCCCATCCAGTAGTTGCTGGTGCAGAACAGGTTCTGGTCGCTGTTGGTTTCGTACACCGGGCAGTCCCCCGGGCACTCCGGTATCGGTGGCACGGGCATTGATCACGTTGTGTTCCACATACACGCCGATGGTCGGGCGGGCCCGGATATGGACGGTGGCCACGGTACCCGAATCGATGGTATTGTGGTGAATAAGGTACCGTGCACCGGCGGCTCCGGTCCCGGTCTCCTCGTCCTGGTGGACATCGAAATGCGCTGCCCCGATGGCATTGCCGTTGCCGAGAATATGGTTGTACCGGGCCTCGTACTGCTCCCCCGCCATCCCGGCACCGGTCACATCATGACGGTTATAGTCAAAGAGGTTGGCCTCGATCAGGGCATTTCCCCCGTAGAGGTTGATCCCGTACCCCTCATCGCGGGCCTCGTTGTTGTGGATGTAATTGTGGTGGATAAAGGGGATGGGGGCACCACCATTCTCCCGCAGGGATATGCCTGACCATGCCCAGCCGTATATCTCGCAGTTATCGACCTCGAACCCCTTCCGGTTTTCGGCAAAGATGCCCACCAGGTAATCCTTCTCGGAGGTTTCCCCGGCCTTGTTGCCATAGTCCTGGGGGTACATCTCCCCCTGGAGACGCAGGCCGGTGACCCGGACATTATCCCCGCCCGCAACCAGCATGGGTTCCTCCCAGCCGCCATTCAGGTTCCGGGTGCGCTTCAGCAAACCCCCCGACGATCCTCCCCGCCCGCGGTCACCGGCCAGCGTCACGCCGGCAGGGATCGTGACACCGGGCGTTCCGGTCATATCGATGACGGCGGTGCCTTTGACAAATACGGTTTCTCCGGTCTTGCGCTCTTTCAGGGCGGTGAGCAGCTCCGCCTTTGAGGAAACCACATATTTCACGCTGTCCTCTGTACCGGAGATGATCCGTGAGTATCCTGCCCCGCCCCCAACGGGATTGCCCGCCGGGTCCGTGCCGGCCCCGAAGGTTTCTGAAAAAACCAGGAGAAGAATTAATCCTGCTACCACGATCAGCCCGGCTACAAGAACCGGATAGGGAAAAGGCAGTTTCATGGTGTGTTATAGTAGGATATGCATCATATTTCACATAAACCTTATTTGAAAGGACCCGTACATGAGACCTGATAAAAGGACCTGAGGAATGATGAACCGGAAACGGAAGGCATCCCGGGTAAGGGACCTGTTTTTCAAGAAGATTACGGATAAAAAAACCGATAAAGGGATAAAATTATTGTTCCAGAAACCGGAGGTTTTGCCGGATACCCTGGGGAAAGAACCGGATAAAAACGTAAAAAAATGGGGATACTCCTATTTTAACCACCAAAATTGATCAGTGATAGCGAGAGAAAAGTCGCATAAAATATGTTTCCGGAACTGACGGGAAAAAAAGTTCAATTTTTTATGCTTTGCAGAAATTCTTTTTTTCCTGTCACCAGGTTAATCTCTGCGGTAGTTATGAGGGTAACCCCCTCTCTCCCCCAAGGGGGGAGGCAACCCAAGGGGAGCACCCCCTTGACCCCCGCGTTCGAGGTATTTTCATCAACCTTCTGAGGGCTATCACATTTTTGGGGGATGCCCTAGCGGCGGGGGCGGAAGCACGATGTGCTGGAGCCCCCAGGAGCGATTTTTGAGGAAAATGTGTTCTATCTCTGCGTAAAATTAGTCGCTAGAATGTGACTATACCCAAAAAATAAGGGGGAAATTTACTGGTACCAGATTATGCCGGCGTTGCCCGGGTAGAGGGTGCCCATCCAGTAGTTGCTGGTACAGAACATGTTCCGGTTGCTGTTGGTTTCAAAGACGGGCAGGCCACCCGGTACCCCGGTATCGGTTGCGCGGGCATTGATCACATTGTGGTCGATATAGACCCCCTGCGTTGGCGTTGCCCGGATGTGCACCGTTGCCACGACACCCGTGTCGATGGTGTTGTGGTGGATCATGAATTTCGCACCGGCGGCTCCGGTCCCGGTCTCCTCGTCCTGGTGGACATCGAAGTGGGCTGCCCCGATGGCATTGCCGTGGCCGAGAATATGGTTGTACCGGGCCTCGTCCTGCTCCCCGGCCATCCCGGCGCCGGTCACGTCATGACGGTTATAATCGAAGGTATTGGCCTCGATCAGGGCATTTCCCCCGTAGAGGTTTATACCGTACCCCTCGCCGCGGGCCTGGTTGTTGTGGATATAATTGTGGTGGATATACGGGATGGGGTCAATGTTGTTTCCCCGTAATGATATGCTGGACCATGCCCAGCCGTATAACTCGCAGTTATCGACCTCGAACCCTCTCCTGTTCTCGGCAAAGATGCCCACCAGGTAATACTGTTCGCTGATGGAACCGGGATACACATCGTCATTGCCATAGTCCTGGGGGTACATCTCCCCCTGGAGACGCAGGCCGGTGACCCGGACATTATCCCCGCCCGCCACCAGCATGGGTTCTTCCCAGCCGCCATTCAGGTTCTCGGTGCGTTTCAGCAGGCCTCCGGCCAATCCGGCAAGCCCGCGGTCACTGGCCAGCGTTACGCCGCCCGGGATCGTGACACTGGGCGTCCCGGTCATGTCGATGACGGCGGCGCCTTTGACAAACACGGTTTCTCCGGCCTTCGCGCTCTTCAGGGCGGTGAGCAGCTCTGCCTTTGAGGAAACCACATATTTCACGGCCGCTCCGGTCGAACTCACGATCCGGGTGTATCCTGCCCCGCCCCCGATGGGATTACCGGTGGGGTTACAGTCTGCACCGTAACATACCCCTCCCTGTACTACCGGAGTCGGGACCGGCGTCGGGACCTGGGTTGGAACGGGCGTGGGAACCGGTGTCGGGACCGGTGTTGGTGTCGGTGTCGGTGTCGTACCGGCCGCCGTTACCCTGATATACTCCGGTTTGATCTCGCTGTCGGTCCCGGCGGAATTCTTAACGGTTAGTTGTTACGGTATAGGTGCCGGGAGTCCGATAGGTGTATCCCGGGTTCCTGCTCGAGGATTCCACGGCCCCGTCACCGTCAAGATCCCAGGAATAGGAAGTCGTTCCTGTGGTAACCGATGCGTCACTGAACTGGACGGTCAGCGGTGCCTGCCCCTGGAGCGTGCTGGCGGTGAAATGGGCCGCCGGTACGGTGCTGGTAATGGAGCTTGCGCCTGAAATGGTGAAATAATTATTGCTGGTATCCTGTACGCTGGGCTGGTTGATACTCTGGACACTGACCGTATAATCGCTGCCCGTCCCCCCGGTCCCGGACGATGACATCGGCCAGGAGTAGGAACCTTTTCCATTGCTGCCAATCGGCCAGCTGCTCTTGATGGTACCGGCACTGGTGCCTCCTTTTAAGAGCACAATCTTCACATTCGGTCCGACACTGCCCGGTGTAGTCCCAGGTAATGGTCTGCGTCGTGCCCCGTTTCAACAGCTCTCCGCCCATGGGAGAGGTAACGGTGATTGAGGAAGATGATGTTGACCGTTTCATCGAGTCCGTGGTATCCGGTGACGTGACGACGGTCGAGGAGGGGGTTGATTCTGATTTGGACACCACATGAATAATATTCGTTTTTATCTCGGTGTCACTCCCGGAGGCGTTGGTCACGGTGAGTTTAACGGTCTTATCTCCGGTAGTTGTATAGGTGACCACGGGGTTTTTTGCCGCGCTGGTACTGGTAACCACTCCCGCGGTGTTAATAAATTCCCACTTGTAGGAGGTGGTGCCGGAGGATATTGAGGTGCCGGTGAACGTGACAACCAGCGGGATCGTCCCCTGCGTGATACTCGCGGTGAACTGAGCCGTCGGAAGCGACACGGATTGTGCGCACACGGAACCAGGCCCCAGCAGGATCAGGATTAAAATTCCTGCCATTGGGAGAAAAAATCGAGATTTGGATTTCATCGTCATCAATCTCAAAAGTTATTTGGAGGGGTTATATATTCACAAAACCCTGCAGGTTTGATGACAGAACCAGTTGGCTATACGAATCCCTCCCAACGGTTTTGCACCCGTCCAGCGAGGTCAGGCGGGAATATGTAAAAAAAATCCGATGGTTTTTCGGGTATCCCTATCCCGGTTTCATGGGACGGAGAGCGGAGCCGGGAGTGCGTCCCTGATCTTCACCCCTCCCGGAAAACCAGCACAACGGCACCCGGTTTGCCCGACGCTCAACCCGGGAAAAAAACGGTTTTTCGCCGGGTATACTCTCAGTCGGAAGGGCAGCGGATCGTTGTGGAGATACCTTTTCGTTTGCGCCCGGACGGATCCGGATCATCCCGGGAAGAGACCGGCTCTCAGACCATGCACCGGCAACCATCAAAAATCAGGAATGAATACCTCACATTAAAGAGAGAGTAATTTCCACGATAGTGTGAACGGTCATCAGGTTGATAGTGCCATGAAGTATATTGTCACCGGGGGAGCAGGGTTTATCGGCTCGCACATCGTGGAGGCGCTGGCGGGTACGCATGAGGTCGTGGTCGTTGATAACTTTTTTTCCGGGAAGCCGGAGAACCTGGACAATCTTCCGGGCCGCGTCCAGGTAATCCGGGGGAGTATCACCGATCTCCCGTTGCTGACTGATGCATTCCGGCACGCGGACGGGGTCTTTCATCTCGCCGCCATCGCTTCTGTTGCGCGATCGGTTGATGATCCCGTGGCCACCCACGAGACCAACCTTACCGGCACGCTGAATGTCCTCCTTGCTGCACGCGACTGCGGGGTAAAGAAGGTGGTTTTTTCCTCATCGTCGGCAGTCTACGGCGATGAGCCCACCCTGCCGAAACGTGAGGATATGCCGCCGGCCCCGCTTTCCCCCTACGCGGTGTCCAAACTGGCCGGTGAGTACTATTGTAACGTGTTCTCAGGTCTATTCGGCCTGAAGACCCTGTCCCTGCGGTATTTCAATGTCTTTGGCCCCCGGCAGGACCCCCATGCAGAATACGCGGCGGTGATCCCGAAATTTATCGCCCGCCTCCTGGACAACCAGCCTCCGCTGATCTTCGGTGACGGGAATCAGACCCGCGATTTCGTGTACGTCAGGGATGTCGTCCATGCAAACCTCCTTGCCATGCAGAGCCCGGTCACCGGCACCTTCAACATCGGGAGCGGGCAGATGATCGACCTGAACATGCTTGCACAACAGCTTGCAGGCATCCTGAAGGTTAACCTGTCCCCGGTTCATGAGAAGCCGCGGGCGGGAGATATCCGGGATTCGGTATCGGATATCTCCGCGGTGACCCGGGCGCTGGGGTATACGGCAGGCTGGTCCCTGGAGCAGGGACTTACCGAGACGATCCGCTGGTTCGCCGACCGGAAAAACCGATGAGAACGGCCGGCCGGGATCCTGAGAAGATCGGAAGCACCGGTCGGTCAGATATTACTTTTTTTCGCAGCGCACCTTCATGAAACGGACGACAACATCCCGGTGGCCTCCGTTTCCCCCCCAGTCCTCTCCCGCCGGGAGAGCGGCTAAAGTGCCCTGAGGCACAGGGAGATAATCCGGCAGGATCATAATCAGGCCAGATCACCGGAGAACGGCCGGGTGCGGGTGCGGGAGATTCCCGGCCCCGCCCGGGAACCCGGTTGATCCTGGCCTCCCGGTCACCCTCCCGGTGAAGCCCTCATGCGTTCAAGACTATAAATACCATTAACTACAATGTTTTTTCAACGGGTCAGGCCTCGTCATTCGGTCATGATCAAAAAAATATCCCCGCTGTCCTATGAAAATCGTATCCATCGTTGGTGCCCGGCCGCAGTTTATCAAATGTGCCCCGGTCTCGGCCGAGCTGCGAAAGGAGCATGAGGAGATCCTCGTCCATACCGGCCAGCATTATGACCCGGAAATGTCGGAAATTTTTTTTGAAGAACTCATGATACCAAAACCCGATTACCATCTCGATGTCGGCTCGGGGACCCATGGAAAACAGACCGGCGACATCCTTGAACGCGTGGAATCGGTCATCCTGAAGGAACAGCCGGCCCTGGTCCTCGTCTATGGCGATACCAATTCCACCCTTGCCGGCGCACTTGCCGCTGCCAAGCTCCAGGTACCGGTCGCCCATATCGAGGCCGGGCTCCGGAGATTTGACCGTGCGATGCCCGAGGAGATCAACCGGGTGGTTACCGACCACATCTCCGACCTCCTCCTCTGCCCCACCCGGACCGCTGCCGACAACCTTGCCAGGGAAGGAGTATCCCGGGGCGTTCACGTTGTCGGTGACGTGATGGTTGATGCCCTCCGGCACAATGCAGGGATCGCCGAAAAAAAATCCCGTATCATCACTATGCTGGGTCTTCAGAACGGAGAGTATTATGTGGCAACCGTGCATCGTCCGGGCAATACGGATGACCGGAACCATCTGGCTGCCATCATCGACGCCTTCAGGAAAGCAGGAAAACCGGTGGTGTTCCCCCTCCATCCCCGCACCAGGAAATATCTTCGTGAATACGGGTTGTATGACTCACTGCCGGAAAATATCCGGTGCATCGAACCTCTCGGCTATCTTGATATGCTCCACCTTATGAGCCATGCCAGGAAAATCCTGACCGATTCCGGGGGGATCCAGAAAGAGGCGTACGTCCTGGGAATACCCTGCATTACGCTGCGGGAAAATACCGAGTGGGTCGAGACGCTGACCGGGGGGTGGAATGTCCTTGTCGGCGCCGATACGCACCGGATCCTCACCGCCATAACGACAGATATCCCTACCCGGGCGGATAATTCGGTGTTCGGGAAGGGAGATGCGGCGGAACGGATCGCCCGGGTGATTAAGGAAAATTGCTGAATTCACCCTCCTGATACCATTGATCAAAAGGGGGCAGGACCACGTCAGTAGCGCGAAGAAAAAATCCATGAACGGTGACCAGGATGGAAATGCATGAATCAATACAAAAAGATCCCGCCCTCTGGGATCATTTTTGCCGGAAAGAAGAGTACCAGCCATCCTTACGCGATACCAACAACCGGTTTCCGTATTACGCCAGTACCTGCCGCACCATCTTCAGGCCCGTCGTATCGGAATACCTGGTGGACAACGGGTACCATGCAGAATACCCGGAGGGCAAACCCTTTGCGGTGTGCCTGACGCATGACATCGACATGGTGTATGTACCGGTCCTGGAAAAGGGCGTTGATGTCCTGAAGCAGGCCGCCCATGGCAGGTTTAACCGGTCGATCGCTTCGTTAAAGACGGTCCATGCAAAAAAACATCCCTATACCAATTTTAACGATATCATGAAATTAGAGGAGCAGTATCAGGCGCAATCCTCGTTTTATTTTATGGCGCTCGATCCCGGGGACCGGGATTACGAGTATTCTGTTCACGATATGGCGGGCGAACTCGGGGAGATCCAGGACCGGGGCTGGGAGGTCGGGCTTCACGGGGGGCCGGAGGGATACTGCGATCTCCCGAAACTTATCGCCGAAAAAAAGAGGCTTGAAAAAGTAACCGGTAAACCGGTCACCGGGTGCCGGAACCACTTCCTCAATTTTATTGTGCCGGACAGCTGGGAACTCATGAAAAATGCCGGTTTTACCTATGACTGTTCCTTCGGCTACGCGGATTGCGCGGGGTTCCGGAACGGGATGTGCCACCCCTTCCGGCCCTATAACCTGAATACGGGAACCGGCATCGATATCCTTGAGATCCCCCTGGTTATCATGGACGATTCACTCTCGGGTGCCTATATGAGACTGGATACAGGAACGGCATGGGATCTTACCCGCCGGCTGATAGACACCGTAGCCCGGTGTCACGGGGTGGTTACGCTGCTCTGGCATAACACGACCCTTGCCGGTGAGGAGAGAACCTTCTACAAAAAAATTCTGGAATATTGTTCTGCACAGGATGCCTGGATGACCAGCGGTGAGCAGATAATAGCAAACCTGAGGAAGCAGGGGATGGCCTGAAGCAGTTCCGGTTACCGGCGCGGATTGATACGATTGGAATACCGGAAGTACCGGGTATTCCAGGAACGGGTAATGCGGTATGATCAGCGGCCCTGGAGAACCCCCGGGAAAATTGTTCTGATGCTTCTGGAGCCCCTGCAATTGCCGGCTCGTGACGTATCGGGAGCCAGATGATATTTTACCGGAGAAATTATCGATATTACGAGGGTCTCCCGCCTCAGGGCCTCTCCGAGGCACGGCGGGGCAGGAACTTTTTTTCGATATTGATCCGCGTGCGGGGGCGCCCCGTCGGGGGCAGCGGCGTTCATCCTGCGTTGGGGGTATGGGGTCTCAACCCCCATAATTACAAAAGAGCCCCTGATATTTTCCGGGGAGATCGTCGGAAAAATGTTCTGACGCTTTTGGATCCCTTGCAATTGCCGGCTCGGTGATGTATCGGCAGTTAAGTGATATTTCGACGGAGAAAATTATTGATATACGAGGGTCTCCCGCCTCAGGGCCTCTCCGAGGCACGGCGGGGCAGGGAGATTTTTCTTCGCTATTCTTTTTTGGTTCCTGATCCGCTGCGGGGGCGCCCCATCGGGGGCAGTGGCGTTTATCCTGCATTGGGGGCATGGGAGTCTCAATCCCGGTAATTATAAAGAGCACCTGATATTTTCTTGGGAGATCATCAGAAAATTGTTCTGAGGCTTTTGGAGCCCCTGCAGTTGGCGGCTCGTGATGTATCGGGAGCCAGATGATATTTTACCGGAGAAATTATCGATATTACGAGGGTCTCCCGCCTCGGGCCTCTCCGAGGCACGGCGGGGCAGGAATTTTTTTACAGAATTTTTTATTATCTTGAAAAAGGAGAACATTTTCCCGGAACAAATTTTCTCCGGCAATATCTTCTCTTATGGGTTGGACGAAATTGATTACTGAAACAGGAGAAAATGGTGGTCAGGAGAAAAGGGGGGTCAAGGGGGTGCTCCCCCTGGGCTGCCTCCCCCTCCGGGGGAGAGAGGGGGTCACCCTCCTACTAGTGTCAGTGGTAAACAAAAAATGGACAGCACCAGGATTTCCCGGGCCGATATAACCATCACCCTTCTTTGAAACGAGGATAGTGTAAAAAACCAGAAACTGTCTGTTGTTGAGGGGTCAGAAAATATACGACGGATAATACTTTTTATGCAATGCCCGGGAGCCGGAGAACCTCACTAATTAATACGATAGCCCGGCTTAAAATATAGGATATATGCTTTCCGGGACACGATCCGTACAACGTACTGTTCCGGGTATACGGCACCTGGTGCATTTCATCAGGCAGGTCGTTGTTCCTCCTGCCATTTTTTATCCGGGAGAACCATCGTGAGGGAATGCGTATGGATGTAAGCAGGAGTCTGTCAGATCTTCGCTCGTTCCTGGTACAGGGTACTTGCTACAAAATTCCATTACCTGATCATCCTGGCAATAGTCGCCGGCGTAGCGGTGACACTCATCATGGACCGGCTGGACTATACCGTTCCGGGCAATGATTTACATCGTCCCGGGGATACTTGCGGTGCTCTTTTTACTGTATACGTACCATCACGGGGAAAAATACCCCCGGACCCTTACCCTCCTGCAACCCTACCGGAGATTTTTCCAGATCCTTTTTGTCGTCCTGTTTGCCTGCTCGATCCTTGCCCTGTATTTTTCTTCAACCCGTCCCTGGTATTATTTTGTCCTGGTCACGGCAATTTTCTGTATCATTTTCCTGCAGGTCATGAGCGACCCGCAAAAACCCGCTCTTATCCTTTTCGAGATCAGCTGCGTGCTGGGTAATCTCATATTCGGCCTGCAGCTGAAGTACCCGTTCTATTTTGGTTTAACCGACATTATCCCGCACCTGTACCTGTCAACGGTCACCCTCCTCTCGGGTCATATCATTCCCGTTGACCTTGATTACAGCTATGCCTGGTTTCCCCTGTACCATATTTTCCTTGCGGAAGGAACCTCCCTGCTGGGAACCGATATAAAAACCGCCTTTATCCTCCTTACCTCGCTCTCCTTCATTGTCCTGGTCTGGGTCGTCTACCTGCTGTTCCATCACATAACCAAAAACGTCCAGACCTCCCTGCTCATCTGCCTGTTCTTTTCAACGACACCGGTCGTGATCACCTATTCCACGTACGTGATAACCCGGGTCATGGCGTTTATCGCGTTCATGTTTTTTTTACTGATGGCACACAAGCAGGTCGAGACGTCAAAATGGCGTTCTTTTTTCATCCTGACCATCCTGTTCTCCCTCTATCTGATCCTGGTACATCAGGTGTCGATCATCCAGATCCTCTTTTTACTGGTGATATTTGTCTGCCTTGAGGTGCTGGTACAGGATTATTTTGTCATAAAAACCAAGGTCGTTGCCTTCATCGTTGTCACCGCCGCCACCTACTGGCTGTATACCTCTTTTTTCCTGACAACCGTACTGCTGGAGACGGCGGATTCTGCAACCGTCCCGAAATTATCGGAAACGATGTCCCAGATTATCCCGGGCAATGAATATATTTTTCTCGAAAATAATATTCCCGCGGCAATAGTGATTTTTTTTGTCATCCTTGGTGCCGGTTATCTTTGCTGGGCATATACATCGAAATACCCGGCAGTAATCGGACTGTTTGCGCTGGTCGCCTCGCCTCTCTATTTTCCCAGCCCGTTAACCGCCTCGGCAATGGCCATGATTACCTTCCGGATAGACCGGTTCGGCCTGCTCATTTCACCGTTTATCGCCGCTGTCCTTGCCATCGGATTTTTGGTGATGTTGTTCACCTTTTACCGGATTCCCCCCATCCGGAAAATTGCGATCGTACTGGGGGTGATAGTATTTTCAGCTCTCTGTTTCTCGGCATTAACGGGGGAAAACGCATCGGATTCACGGGATCTCTCCCCGAACCAGAGCAGGGTCTACTTCACGGAGCCCGAGCTGAATGCCTTTGCCTTCATCCCGCAGTATGCGGTATCCAACTCCACGATTTCATCCGATAAATTTTCAACCCGGATGTTTGAAAAGAAAACCTTCTCCGGGACACAATCCCTGGGGCTCCCCTCGTATTTCACCACGTCCCGGCTCCGGATGGCGAATACCGTTACCTATGAGGACGGGTATTTCATTCTCCGGGAGGAGGAACTGGAACGAAGCGGACTGGTATTTGAATCGGTCAGCCTTGATTATGCCGAGACTGTTTTGCCAACTCCGGACAACCTGGGGAAATTCTCTGCCATGAGTGACACATCGCAGAAACTCTACGATAACCGTCAGGTCAGTATCCTGTACGACCAGGAGTATACTGACCCTACGGCACCACCCGGACCTGTCATCGCGGGGGTCCGGTGGATAGGCTGGACCTGGCCGGTCTTCTCCCGGGCGGTTCAGTTCCCGTCAGGGAATTGCGGGGCTCGCACCGGAAAAGGGCTGTTCCGGTATGCATTATCCTCTGCACCCGGTATCCTTTCTCCATGTTCCGGAACTTATCACGGAACCGCCGGCAGCGGGATCTCCCCGCCGATCCGCTTTTTTAAGATGGTAACCTACATTGGTAGTGAGAATGTTCAGGTATCTTATCGTTAGTGATGATCACCCGGCGAGCGGGGTCCTGAAAAAAGCCCGCTACCAGGTCGATGCCCTCAATGCGCTGGGCATGAAGGCAGAACTGGTCATCGTAACCCAGGAGGTAAGAAACCCGGAGGTATCCGGCCCGGTTCATATCGTGCAGTACCACAAACCGGCAAAAAAAACCCTCCGGGCACGGTTACAGCGTGCGAAGGAGATCCGGCATATCATCAGCGACCAGGTGACCTCGCTGGGGCCGGGCGACATTTTGTATTACCGGGCGTTCGGGTCCATGATGCTGTCGTACTTTCCGCTCACGTTTTTCCGGCCGTTCCGGAAATGCCGGGTAATTTCGGAGCATAACAGCATCGAGGTGCGGGAACTGCGGCTGGAGGGCGATTTCCTGGCAGTTATCCGGAACCTGATCGCGGGAAATTTCATTATCGGGCAATCTGACGGCATTGTCGGGGTGACCGGGGAGATCACCCGCTACTGGACACGAAGATTTTTTTACCGGTCCATCCCTCACGTCACGATACCCAACGGGTTTTCTGTCGGTTCCGTACCGGTACGAACTCCGCCGCCCGGCCCTTCGCAGGATCTCCATATCCTTTTTGTGGGAAATGTCAGCCGCTGGCATGGCCTCGACCGGATGATGACGGGCATGGCAGAGTATGCCGGCCCGGTCGCGATACACCTGCATATCATCGGCGATGGCGATGAACTGGAGAACCTGAAAAGACTGGCGGACAGGCTTGCGATTACGTCTGCTGTCCATTTCCATGGTTTTCTTGGCGGGTCGGACCTGGATCCGCTGTTTGACCGGTACCACATCGCCATTGGCAGCCTCGGTATTCATCGCAATGGCATGGAACAGGCATCTGCATTGAAGGTGCGTGAATACTGCGCCCGGGGCATTCCCTGTATGATCTCCAACACCGATCCGGATTTTCCCGATACCTTTACCTGGTGTCTGCACCTGGCCGCCGATGAAACCCCGGTCCCCGTCGAAACGGTGCTTGCCTTCGCCCACGCCACCTTCTCAGACCCTGAACATCCCCGGGTTATGAGAGCCTATGCAGAGGAGCATCTTGACTGGTCAATAAAAATGAGGGACCTGAAAAATTTTACCCGGCATTTTTCAGGATAGACCGCGGGTCTCACGTTTTTTCCTGCCGCAGGTAGAGATCGAGAAGCCTGCCGGTGATAATATCGCTTTTCCACCGTGATGCCGCTATGGCCCCGGACTCTTTTCCCCATCGTTTCCTCAGGGATGCGTCGTCAAGCACGGTCCGGATGCAACCCGCGATAGCTCCCGGGTCATCGGGGTTTACCAGCAATCCCGAGTTGCCTTCCGAAACCATGTACGGAATACCGGATATACGCGACGCGATGACCGGTGTTGCCGTCGCCATCGCCTCGGATATGACAAGGGGTGCTGTTTCCTGGCGGGAGGTCATGACCATCACACTGGCCCTGGCGTACAGTCCGAGCATCTGGTCAAGGGAGGCCGGCCCCGGCAGGGTAACCTCCTTCTCAAGGCCCCGTTTATGGATCAGTGCCTCAAGGGTCCTGAAATACCCGGGATCTGCGACCGGTCCCGGCAGGATACACTGGAACGGGATAGTATCCTGTTTCAGCCGGTATAATGCCTCGACGAGGGCGCACTGGTTTTTTAAGGGACTGATACTCGCCGGATAGATGATGAGTCCTTCCTGCTCGCATTTTTTCTGGCCAAAGAATTTATCCGAGACCGGGTTTTCAATAACTTCGCCCGGCGGGATCCCGGTTTTTAAGAACCGGCCGACCTCGCTTATCACATAGGGGGAAATGGCAATTAATTTTTTCACATGGCGGGCGACATACCGGAACCTCCTCACATTCAGTTCCCCGTACACAATTTTCGAGTAAAGACCGGGATCATACTGCATCTCCTTCCAGTACATCCCGTGGAGGGTGAACAGGGTGGGAATTTTGAGAAAAGAACCGGCGGTTGCTCCTGATATCGGGTGAGAATGCAGGAGATCGGTACTTTTTTTATGTTTTCTGATATGCAGGTAATAATTGAGATCGGAAAATACTGCAGTCGGTACTATCTTACTGAAATATTCATAGCTGATATTTCCCAGGTTTTCCTCGGACCGGAACTCCGAACGGTGACGGGATCCCAGCGATGACATGACATGGATATGGATATCTTCTTTTTCCAGCCTCCGGTGATTCTTTTTCAGCCCCTCGACGGTATCGTATGCCACACCCTGCGGTCCACCGCTTGTCCGTTTCTCCGAATAATTGACAATTAAGGTGACACGCATTGCATGAGATGATTCAGGCAGGATTAAATTATTTGCGATACTTGTCCGGCATCCGGTAATGTGCGCACCGGGAGTTTTCACCGGCACGCCGGAAACATACCTGACCGGTGTTTCTCCGCCATGAAGGGTGAGCGCTAACCTGGCTGTGGTGACCCGGTCTCTCCTGCGTGTGCTCACCCCGACGGGAACGGGACGCCGTTAATGCGACCGATCGTAAAAAAAATCAGGCCGTCAGGAAGATCGTGCCTTTCCCCTCATCCGCATTTCTTCCTGTTGACCGGACTGTCCATCGGGAACCCGGCAATCCGGATATTCCCTCCTCATTTCACGGGTATTCTGGCGTAAAATGCATATTCTTCCGGTTCCTGATGCAACCTGTCATGTCTCCGGCTGATGGACAGGTCCTGCCAGGAAGATCCGGAAGACCCGGGGACGCTGCGTCGCCGTTCAACGATCCGGGGCTGCTCACCGGTTTTATCTTCGGATCCTGTGAAGATTCCATCATCTGCACGGTTCAGAACCCGAAAACAGGCCGAATAGCCCCGGCAGAGCATGTCATCAAAAAAACCTCAGCGCATAGCGCTAAAAAAAGTCTTGGTGTAATGTGAAGATTATTTCTTCTTTGGTGCCGCCTTTTTGACTGGCTTTTTCGCTTCCGGCTTCTTTGCCGCTGCTTTCTTTGCTGCTGCCATGTGTTTTCCACCTCCTACCGGAAAGGGTTATAAAACTCATTAATCTCTAAATTAATAAATATTTTGGTCACAACGCCCTTTTAGCGCATAGAATCCCTATCAACCATCACTTATTTCCCAGCAAAATGTCAGTATCAGAACAAGAACGAATTCTTTCAGGAATAATGATTGAAATGCGCAATCCTTTAAATATACGCCCGATTTACAAAAAACCGGTTAATCGGGCAATAAAATTTCGCCCGGATCCACCCGGAAGGGAGACCGGATGTCCGGGGCGTGCCCGCGTAACGTTACTGGATGAAAAAATCCTGGTCAGGGTATCGTCACATTCCTGCGACTAGTTTTATGAAGAGATTTAACACATTTCCCTCAAAAACCGCTCCCGGGGCCCCCAGCACATCGTGCTTCCGCCCCCGCCGCCGGGGCATCCCAAAAATGTGATAACCCCTCAAGGTTGATGAAAATACCTCGGACGCGGGGGTCAAGGGGGGTGCTCCCCCGGGGTTGCCTCCCCCTTTGGGGGAGAGAGGGGGTTACCCTCATAACTACCATGGAGATTAACCTGGTGACAGGAAAAAAAAATTTCTGCAAAGCATAAAAAACTGAACTTTTTTCCCGTCTATTCCGGAAACATATTTTATGCGACTTTTCTCTCGTTATCACGGATCAATTTTGGTGGTTGAAATAGACTATACCCCTGGTTATTCTTCCTTCACGGCCGGTGTTTGGGATAACTCACAGGAGTTTACGGTCGGTGTCCGCTTCAGGATCATCCGGTAGATCAGCAGGTTTGCCGTGATGACGATGCCGATGAGGACCATACAATCAATCCCGAGAAGGAGATATGGGTCCCCGCCTCCGCCAGGGAACATTGAAAGGGCGTACAGTATGCCGGCAAGTGCCATGGCGCCGATGCCAATGACGGGCGCTCTCGTTGCCGTATACATCCTGCTGCGGATGTCGGGAAAGACGAAAAGGCCGATTATCCCGATTCCGCCAAACCCGACGCTGAGGGCAAGAAGGATAATGATTCCTGCATCAACGATCAGGGCGGTCACGCCTTCTCACCATCCCCCGATCGCGCCAGGTAGATCGTCCCGGCATACAAAAGAGCGATAATCACGATGAAAATATTCAGCATAAGCAGATTTCCTGTGGAGATGGCAAATCCGAGAGCTGAGGCGGCGGCGATGGTGATGGCGGTGTTCATGGCGACAAACCGGTCATCGGGAGAAGGTCCCGGGATGATGATCCGCAGGACTGCACCTATCGCGAGTAAAAGAAGGCAGAGTGCGGCAAAAAGCCAGGTGTCGATCATGAGAGTACTGTGGGGAGGATCGTAGTTATCAATTCTCCCGCTCCGTTTGCCGGGCCTGCGCTGAACCATGATCCGGACGGGAGGATGAACCCGCCCACGGTAACTCGTTCCTGCGGCGCAAAGGAGCGCCTTCCCCGCTATTTTTATTCCTGCAGAACCAACAACTGGAGCAGATGCGTCCGTCATATCTGGGGAAGATCCTGCTGCGCTGGTGCGATCACTGCCATGCGCCGGTGCTTGCAACGGTCTGTGCCTGTGGAGCCGCGACACGGGAAGTCCCCGTAACGCCCCCGGGAGATGCCCGCCCCGCATTTCCGGCAGATCGTGAACGTATCAACCGGATCTATGAAGAGCATTTTGGCGCACCCCTGATCCCGGAGGGGCACCTCGCGCTCCTGAACAAGGTGCCGGACCAGGACCGGATGGAAGAGATCGTGGTCGGAGGGGGAATCGCGGGGATCATACGGTACTTTCCGCAGGAGCGGCGCTGGGAGCCGGTTCCCCGTCCGGAAGCCTGCCAGCTGTTCTCCCCCAGGAAACGATTCGTGGTTGTTGCCGATGACGCGGTCCCCTTCATCCGGGACCAGCACATGAGCGTCCTCGCGCCCGGGCTCGTTGTTATCGAGGATGCGGTGCGGGCAGGAGACGAGGTCTTCATTCTGGGGGGGGATGGATCGTGCATCGGTGTCGGGAGGGCAAAGGTCGATGCTGCGGTCGCACGGGAGATGAAAAAAGGCCCGATCGTCAGGACCCGCAGGAATATCAGCCTCGACCATCGTGCCGGGAAGTTCGAGCTGGGACACCGCGGTAACGGCAAATGCCGGTGTGCTTGATTCTGCCGAATCATCCGCCGTCAGATTTGTGCAGGAGGTTGCCGCACAAAACCCGCATCTTGTTGCAAACGTCTCCTATTCCGGCGGCAAGGACAGCCTTGCTACGCTCCTGGTGGTCTTAAAAGCCCTGGGAAATGTCCCGATGCTCTTTGCCGATACCGGTATGGAGTTTCCCGAGACCTATGCCAATATCGAACAGGTCTCCCGGCAGTACGGGCTGGAGGTGATCCGCACCAACGGGGAAACAACCTTCCGGGAAACGTTCGATGACCAGGGCCCTCCTGCCGTGAACGCCCGCTGGTGCTGCAGGGTCTGCAAGCTGACTCCCGTGGCGGACCTGATCCGCGACCGGTGGGGAGAGTGCCTTTCCTTCATCGGCCAGAGGCGATACGAGTCGGCGTCCCGGGCACAGAGCGACCGGGTCTGGCGGAATTCAAACGTCCGGTCCCAGCTTTCGGCCGCACCGATCCATAACTGGACCGCACTCCACGTCTGGCTTTACCTGATGAGGGAGCAGGCCCCCTACAATATCCTGTACGAGCACCACCTGGACCGGATCGGTTGTTTCATGTGCCCGTCAAGCGATATGGCATTGATTCACGGGATCGAGGCGGAGTATCCCGTACTCTGGGCAGGCTGGCAGGCACAGCTTGAGGACTGGCAACAGAAGCATGATCTTCCTCTGTCATGGATCACCGAAGGCAGGTGGCGGCTCCGGGAGGGGTGTACCGATGAAAAAGATAGCCATTATTGATTACGGGCTGGGAAACCTGCGGAGCGTGATCCGGGGGCTCGAAAAAGCCGGCGCCCATGCCATGATCACCGCGGAAAAAGATGATATTGCAGCAGCCGACGGCCTCGTGCTCCCGGGTGTCGGCGCCTTTCACGAAGGGATGGACCAGCTGGGCAGCCTGAAGGAAACGGTCATGGAAGCAACGCGTGATGTCCCCCTCCTGGGAATCTGCCTGGGAATGCAGATGCTGATGGATACCAGCGAGGAACACGGGATTCACCGGGGGCTGGGCCTCGTCCCGGGACAGGTGAAGCGGTTCCCCCGTGGTTCGGGCCGGAAAGTCCCCCATATGGGCTGGAACTCGCTCATCATCGGGCAGGCCGATAACCCGCTCTTTGCCGGGTTCGGGAGGGAGGAATATGTCTATTTCGTCCACTCCTTTTATGCAGATACCGCACCGGAATACACGCTCACGACAACCGAGTATATCTGTCCTTTTGCCTCTTCGGTGGGCAGAGATCATGCGTATGGTGTCCAGTTCCATCCTGAGAAGAGCGGCGCGATCGGCCTCCGGCTCCTGAATAATTTCATCGGCATGGTGTAAGGTATCCTCCCCCACTCATCCCTGTCCGAACCCTTTTTCCTGACGTCCCGCTGTAGAGAAACCTTTTAATTTCGGCCATTCGATGCTGTAGATATGAAAAGGATTATCCTCATCGCATTGTGTCTGATGGGCATTATGGGGACGGCATCTGCTTACCAGCTTTCCTGAGCTGTCCGGAAACGGTACAGGTCGGGATCCCGCTGAAATGCTCCGTTGACAGCAACTTCCCGGCCGGGACCACGTTCGACGTGGTGATGTACCAGTCCGGGTATACGGCCACACCGATCAGCAGGGTGTCCATGACGATCCAGGACAATCATGCCACCGTCTATCAGTTGTTTGATACGAAAGGGCTGCCGGGAGGTCAATACAAGGTGGAGGTCCAGTTTAACGGTCTTGAGGAAAGCAAACTGTCATCCGACTCGGTGACCTGGCAACTCCCCAAACTTCTGGACCGTTCAGCAGATATCACCATCACCTCACCGGTGTCCCAGACCCTCGCTGAAGCACTCAGGATCGAAGGGTCGATTCTCAAACTCGGGAATGACGGTGTCAATATTGAGGTCAGGGGACCGGATGGCGTTGTCTTCGGGCCCCGGTACATCGGGACACGACTAGACCTGAGAACCGGGGCGGGAGTATTTACCCAGAAGGTCACGGTGACCGGGCCCGGGGACTATGATGTCTCCTTCAAGGATGCATACCGGCTATATCGGCGTGAAGACATTCACGGTCGCTGCTACCGTGACATCCTCACCGACGACCGTCCCGAAAACCACGGTCATAACATCACGTCCGACAACCACGGCTCCTACCCCGCTCCCGACAACTACCAAGTCACCCCTCTCCCTTCTTCCTGCCGGGGCGGCGATCGGTGTATAGGGATGCTGGCAGTGTTCCGGGCAGGTAAGCATTAGAAATTTTTTTTTATCAAGCGGAGAAGTTCCATGAAAGAGGCATTTTTTTTTGATTCTGGAGAACACTCTGGGTTCCTTATTTTTAAAATATATGAACGGAGGGGACAGTGCCTGTCCCCCCGAACCGCCCCTGCGCTTTTGCGATGATGCGGGTATTACCTTTCCAGGAGTTATCTCTTTTCAGGAGATATTGCCTTTCAGAGGAGCGTTCCGCCGGGGGCGGATTAAAAATGCCTTACCTCCCCCTCACGAAAGGAATCCGATTTCCTGATGATCATGAGCAGAAATGCAAAAAAAAATGTCCCTGCCCCGCCGTGCCTCGGAGAGGCCCTGAGGCGGGGAACCCTCCCAACTATTCGGATTTTAAGGTAAGAAATACGAACTCCCGTTTCCTCTGGTGATTTTCCAGCAGAGCCAAAAAAATAAACAGCATAAGGGGAATTCAGGTGCATACGATTGCTTATTCGAACACGTTTTCCAATCTCTGAAAAATTGAAAATGAGTTGTTTGGACTACCCTCTCAGGGTCTTCTCTTCTTCCAGAGATATGCTTCATAGACAACCAGCACGAGGATAACCAGCAGACCGCCCAGGAAAAATGCCAGTACCGGGTCCAGTCCTGCTGCTGCCGGGGCACCGTAACCCAAAGGAGTTGGTGCAGGAGTAACCGGCAGGGTTGGGGCAAGGGTTGCCAGGGGGGATGGAGCGTTGGTGAGGTTTGCGGTCCCGAGATCGGTGATCCCGTTCGATCCGGCAACGGTTATCCCGGGCGTCATCGTCGCGTTGGGGAGGCAGCATTCAGCGACGGCTTTCGTGGTGATGCCGGTCCCCCGTTCGGACTGAAGGGCAGCGGGGGCATTTATACCGTATCCGGCATTTCCCAGAAGCGGGGAGACGAGGGAGAGGGCAAGCGTTCCGAGGATGACGATGCAGAACAGGGATGCGTATTTCAATAACAGCGAACGCACATTGGAGGTGCGGGGGGCGACGATCAGGAGCTGGTTTGTCAGGGAGTAGATCTTTATCTCCCGGCCTTTGACGCTGTACCGGGTCTCGGCAACGGAGATCAGCCCGGCCTCCAGCAGGTTCTCGATATGATATTTTGCCGTCGTGAGCGGGATAGCCAGCCGTTCGGTGATCTCCGTCAGGCTCTTCTGGTGCTCCGCCAGCAGCTGGAGGATATCGCTGGCGGTCTGGCTCCCCATCGCTTTTGAGATCTTCTGGGCCCGCTCATCGCCCGGTTCAAGGATTACAATCTCGTCAGCCATGGAGAGCAGCGATTATCCGTTCGCGTCCTACTTTCAGGGCAAGATCCAGTTGATCGGCATCCGGTCCGCCACCCTGGGCCATCGAAGGTTTGCCGCCCCCCTTGCCCCCGAGAAGGCTGCAGACCTGGCTGATGATCTCGCCGGCGTTTACCCGTGCGTCACCCGAGGTGAGCACAACCCGCACGGTATCGCCGGTCCCGGCAACAAGGGCGACTCCCCCCTCCCCGGATACCGAGGTTGCGAGAGCGGCGAGCTCTTTTGCCGGGAGATCGATGCGTTTGATGACCACCGCGACACCCCCGATCGTTTCCGCGACAAGGGTCTGTATTTCAAGCTCGACGAGCCGGGCGCTCATCCGGTCGATATCTTTCTTCTGTTCCTTCCATTCGTTAAAGAACCGGGTGACCGTTGACGGGAGATTCTCCGGCTGCACCGACAGGACATCCGAGGAGGATGCACGATGCTGTTCCAGGTGCTGCATGTAAAAGATTGCGGCCACACCCGCGGCAAATTCGATCCGCTCGATACCGTCCTGGATATGTTCAACCCGGATGATCTTGATGACGCCGACCTCGCCGGTATTCCGGCAGTGGGTGCCGGCACAGGCCTCGATATCGCCGGCAACCTTGACCACCCGGATATCTCTTCCCGGCGGGACGCCTCCCTGGTAGAGGGAAAAACCATATTTCTGTTCGGCCTTTGTGCGGTCCTCAACCGAGATCTCCACCGGCAGGCTCTCCATGATCATCCGGTTTGCCTTCGTCTCGATGTTCCGGAGTTCATCGGGGGTGATGTGCTTGAAATGCCGGAGATCTATCCGCGAACTTTCGCTTCCTTTCTGTGCCCCAGCCTGGTGGATGTGGGCTCCCAGCACATCTTTTGCCGCATGCAGGAGGATATGGGTTGCCGTGTGGTGGCGCATCAGGGACCATCGCCGCTCCTCATCCACCATCCCTTTCACCCGTCTCCCCGCGGTGGAGGATACCCCCGGTGATATGGTGCAGTATCACCTCGCCGATCTTGATGACGCCGTCCACCCTCACCATGCTGTCGGAACTGACCAGGGTGCCGGTATCTGCAGGCTGACCGCCGCCATCCGGGTAGAAAAGGGTCTGGTCGGTTACCACGTAGCCGTCAAAGAAATCCAGCACGACCGCCTCAAATTCGATATCGGATGACTGCTCGTAGTAGAGTTTCCTGGTGGGAGGAAGTCCCGAAACCCGCCCGGAATAGTCCGTCGTTTTCTCCCCGCCGGCTCTTTTTTCGATTCGGAATGCATATCCGCAACCATCGAATAAAAGTTGTCGGGCAGGTCGATCACCGCACCTTCCTTTGAGGCAATATCCCTCACCATCTCCGGCTGGATGCCATGGGAATCGTAGAGCGTGAAGATCTCGGAGAGCGGGACCCGCTGGCTCTTTGCCTTGTAGGACTTTGCCAGCTTCTGGACAATCCGCGTCCCCCGTTCAAGGGTCGAGGCGAACTTCACGGTTTCCCGGTCGACGATCTCGCGGACCACGGAGATATCCTGTTCAAAGGAATTCATGCCGATGATCTTCGTCTGCTCTTCGATGAGATCGGCGAGAGGTTCCCTGATGTTCAGCTCGTTCATCATCCGCAGCGTTCTCCGTATGACGAGGCGTGCCAGGTAACCTTCGCGGACATTGGAGGGTACGATGCAGTCACCGAGCATGTAGGCGAGGCAGCGGGTATGATCGACGACGGCATAGACCTTCTCGATCGGCGTGATCATCTTGTCGAGTTTCTCCGGCGAGACATCGATCGCCGCTGCCACCTTCTTGCGCAGCTGGAAGAGGTTCGTACCCGAGATATCCATGAGGCCGGCGAATTTTGCGTTCAGTGCAAGGATCTTGGTATAATCCTTATTGTCGAGCAGGTGCAGGAGCCCGGCAGAACCCATCACCCTGCCGACCATCTCGGGAAATACGGCATCGTAGATGGTGGGCGAGCCTTTGGAAGCCCAGACAAGCCGTTCGAGCCCGTAACCGGTATCGACGATGCGGAGGTTCATGGGGTAGTACATCTCGCCGTTCAGCTCGTATCCCGGGCCCTGGGTCTTCTGCCGCCCGAGGCTCATGAAGACGAGCGTCGCGATCTCGAGCCCGCCGATCAGTACTTCAACGCTCGGTCCGGCATTGCCGCCGCCGATCCAGGGATGTTCCTTGTACGTGACGTCGTTGATGTTCCCGCCGATGGAGGCGATGAACTGGTCGCAGAGTTCGACCGTCCGGTCTTTCCAGTAGATCTCTTCGGACGGGGTGTTGAAGGCATGGTGGGCCATCATCTCGAAGGTGGTGAGATGCCGTCCGGACCTGCCGACCGAGTCAAGATCATTGAGCCGGATGCAGGGCTGGGATATCGTGAGCGGGTTTGCCGGGGGTGGCACGATCCCTCCGGTAACGAACGGCTGGAAATCCGCGATCGATGCGATGGTAAGGTAGATATCGTCCCGCCAGCGTGCGACCACCGGGTATCGTCCTACCCGGGTGTGGCCATGGCTCTCAAAAAAAGAGAGGTACGCCTCACGCATACTGTCGAGCGTATGGGTCCTGAAGATCGGTTTGCCGATAAAATTATAGGGTTCGCATGGCGCGTCCCCGCAGATTTCACGTGAGCTGTCCCGCGTCCAGAATGCAGAACCACATTTCTTACAGACCTTGCGCGTCAGCCCCTGTGTCTTAAAATATTCGAGCTGGTATTCTTCTTCGAGCATGCGGAATCACGTAATCGTCAGTACAGTTTGATTACGAACCGTAATTAGTGTATGGTTGGCCGCTTATTTTTTCCACCGGTCCTGGTACCAGCCGTCGACACTTTCATGCAATCCGGTCAGCTGCGCTATCCTGACTGCCAGCAGATGCCAGCAGGTCCGGTTCCGGAACATGAAATCCCCGCAGGTGCAGAAATCCTCGTCAACCACATAGTCGGCGGTCCGGCCGACGACAACAAAAAAATCCAGGTATTTTGTAATTTTCCCGGCATCGAGGGCCGCGAGCGCTTTTTTCCCCCGGTTGCCAAAGGTCTCCTCAATTTCAAGGCGCAGGGCCGCATCGAGAACCCCGGATGCACCAAGACGTTGCCAGAGATCGCTCATGGGATGGTATGCAGGAGGGGCGGGTCATCGATATACTGCCAGTGCATGCGGGCGGCAAGGCGCCGCATGGCCGGTGCCTCGAGAGCATAATGGGACGCCTCAATGCAGGGAAGCGGGGACGAGCGGGCAACCGCGTGTTTGGTCTCGGCTGAAAGGAAGGCATCGGCACCCTTCCGGTATGCTTCGCCGATGAGGACGGGATCAAACCCGCTGCCGGCCACCAGTGCAAGCCGCCTGCAGGTTGTCAGTTCCCCCCAGATACGGAGACCGACTCCAAGACGCCGTGAGATTTCTGCGGGGGTGAGGGGGCAGGTACCGATACATCCGATTGCCAGGGGTTCGATATCCCCGAGCGAGAGGAGTTCGGCGAGCGCATCATTGACCCCCTCCGGTGCCCGGTCGAAGTTGGTATGCATGACATAGAGATTCATTTCAGCAGATAGCACGGCACGCATCAGGTCCGCAATCCGACCGGTCAGGGCGGTAAGCGGCGTCCACAGCGGAGTGTGGTGGACCACCAGCATATCTGCGGAAGCCGTAATTGCCTGCTGCACGACAGCGGGTGTCGCATCCAGGGCGCAACACACCCGTACGATATCCGGTCTCCCTTCTACGATGAGTCCTATCTTTCCGGTATCAAAATCCTCCGCAAGGTCCGGTGGAGCGAGCTGCTCCATCTCTGCAATGAAGGCACGCACATGCATAGGAAAGAATGGTCACCGGGACTTAAATATCATATATTACCGATGGTAATAACAATTAATTTAAATATTCATAAAAGCGTATTTCTGGTCATGCATAAGACCATCGATCAGATCAACGAGCGGATCCGTGACGGCTCGGCCCGCGTTGTCACCGCCGAGGAGATGCCGTTGATCGTTGCCGAACTGGGAGAGGAGGGTGCGCTCAGGGAAGTGGATGTGGTTACCACCGGAACATTCGGGGCCATGTGCTCTTCGGGTGCGTTCATCAACTTCGGTCATGCAGAACCTCCCATCCGGATGGAGCGGATCTGGCTGAACAACGTGGAAGCATACGGCGGGCTTGCCGCCGTCGACACGTATATCGGTGCGACCCAGCAGTCGGATACCCGCGAGGAGGAGTATGGCGGGGCGCACGTGATCGAGGATCTTGTGGCAGGAAAATCGGTCGAGCTCCGGGCGAGTTCCCGGGGGACCGACTGTTACCCGCGCAGGACGATAACGACCGATCTCCTGCTCGAAAATTTAAACCAGGCGATCATGTGCAATCCGCGCAACGCCTACCAGCGGTACAATGCTGCCACCAACTCGACGGACCGGGTTCTGCATACCTACATGGGGACCCTGCTGCCGAACTGTGCCAATATCTCCTTCTCCGGCGCAGGACTGCTCAACCCGATCTCCAACGATCCCAGCTTCCGTCTGATCGGGAGCGGAATCCCCATCTTTTTATGCGGGGCGCAGGGCATGGTTATCGGCGAGGGGACCCAGCACTCACCTGCCGGGGGCTACGGGACCCTGATGGTGACGGGGAACTTAAAGGAGATGTCCCAGGACTATCTCCGGGCCGCGACCATGACCGGCTATGGCGTCACGCTCTATGTCGGGCTGGGGATCCCCCTCCCGGTGCTCGATATCGACGTGGTGCGTGCAACCGCTGTCCGCGACGAGGATATCACGGTGGATCTCCTCGATTACGGCGTGCCGAGCAGGAGCCGCCCGGCGCTCAGGAAGGTGACCTATGCCGAGTTGCGGAGCGGGACGGTCGAGCTGGGTGGGGAGGAGGTCAGGACCTCGTCCCTCTCCAGCTTCCGGAAGGCACGACAGGTTGCCGAGGAAGTGAAGCACCGGGTCGAGCGCGGCGGCATGCAACTTACCCTCCCCACCCGGCCGATCGATCCAAAAAAGGTGGCAAAGCCGATGTACCAGAGCATCAAGGGCCCGCGGGTCCTCGACATCATGGATCGGCAGGTGGTCAGTATCGGCCAGGACGAGGAGATCACCACCGCAGCAAAGAAACTCCTCAAGGGCGAGACCAACCACCTGCCGGTGATCGATGGCAACGGGGTACTGGTGGGTATCGTTACGACCTTCGACGTCTCCAAGGCGGTTGCAAACCCCGGTAAGGCGCATTTCGTCAAGGATATCATGAAGAGGAAGGTGATCACGACCACGCAGGATGAAGCGGTGGATATCGCCGTGCAGAAACTCGAACAGAATAATATCAGCGCCCTGCCGGTCGTGGATGGCGGCCACCATGTGATTGCGATGCTCACGGCCATGAATCTCGGGAAACTCTTTGGCGGGAGGTGGCTGAAATGAAACTGCTGGTGACCTTCTCGCGCAAGAAGGGGAGAAAACCGATCATCGCCCAGGCAGTGCGTGACACCGGCGTCCTGATCAACGTGGAGCGGGCGGTTATCGATTCCTCGGAGGGAGAGGCCCTCATCGATGTTCCGGACGACCAGTGCAAACTGGTCAGCGACACGATGATCCGTCTCGGCGCAACGGTGCATATCCTTGAACACGGGATCAGTGTTAATGAGAGCGAATGCGTGGACTGCGGAGCATGCATCAGTATCTGCCCCCGCGAGGTCTTCTCGCTGGACAAGGACTTCCGGCTGCAGACTGGAAGAGGAGAAATGCGTTCTCTGCGGCAAGTGCATCGACGCATGTCCGCACCAGGCCCTTACGCTTCCGCTATGATCCGGGCACCGTTCCGGTTCCGGGAGACCTTTGCCACCATCCTCGCCGATGAACCGGAGCATATTGCCGCGGCAAAGGAGGGCATGCTCGAGGCACGGCAGGTCCTCGAGGCGTATATTGCCCGGGATCCTTTTTTCCCGGTTACCTTTGATCCCTACCTGCCGGATTCCGATGAGACGATCATAAGACGGATGGCAGAAGCGACAGGCAAAGCCGGTGTCGGGCCGATGGCAGCCGTGGCGGGGGCGATTGCCTGGGCCGGCGTTGAGGCGATGGCAGATGCCGGCGCGGTATTCGGGGTGATCGATAACGGCGGGGATATTGCCCTCACCAGCGACCGCCCGGTCCGGGTCGGGGTCCACGCCGGTGAAGCCCAGCTCTCCGACCGGATCGCTTTTGTGGTCCCCCCGCAGAAGAACATTCTGGGGATCTGCACCTCATCGGCAACCGTCGGCCCTTCCGTCTCCTTCGGCATGGCAGATGCGGTGACGATCTTCTCCTCCGATGTCGCGCTTGCCGATGCCTGGGCAACTGCGGTATGCAACCAGATCCGCCCGGAGGACAGGTCGGTTCTCGACCGGATCGACCCCTCAGAGGTTTCGGGCGTTTTTGCTATTATGGGGAAAATTCTGGTTACCTGGGGAGTTCTTCCACCGGTCGTCCCCGCGGTCGTGGATGAGCAGCTGATCAGTGCGGGAGACCGGTGATAGCACAGTATTCCTGGTTTTGGGTCTCAGGATCAACCCTGTCCGTGTGGATTTTTCGCTTGATCTGACATGGGAGCAGAGGTGATCGGGTACCAATAATAATTTCCGGAAATTTTCGAGGGACGAATCCGAATCGCCATCCCGAATCATTGTCAGTACTCATGAGGGAAGCGGGGATCCCTGCCCGGTACGGTTACCTCCCGAACCGCTTGTACCGCTTATGCGCTTCCTCGATCGTCATAACTTTGAGAATGTTGACTATGTCCCCGGGCAGAACATCGAAGAATGCAGTATAGGAATGAGCAATATGCATCCGGCAATGACCGTTCTGCAACAGCTCCGTGTCCGGGGCAGTATAGGGATCTTCAAGATTCAGCAGGTGCTGCTTGACGATCCTGCGATCCTTCTCCGGCAGGCTGTTAATGTACTGCAGCGCCCGCTTGTCGATGTTTACTTTCACGACGCATCTCTTTTTTCAGTGCCGTGCATTCGGGATCGCTGTCAAGCGGGATGAATTCTCCTTCCTCTGCGATCTTATCCAGATATGCAATGAAGTCCCGGCGCTTCCGCTCCCGCAATACCCGTTCAATCACATCCCCGTACCGTTCCCCCGGCTCCTTGATGGACATCAGGGCTTGTTTGGTATCCGTCGAAACGAGCACTTTCTCGGTGAGAGGATTGCCCTTCTTTGCCATGATCCTTTCCTCCTTTTTTGGCTAAATGTACCATTTGTCCTTTTGCAACTTAAACCTGTGCGTCAGGCCATCGTTCATTAACCCCGCCGATACCTGACAGCATTCGTGACAGCCGTGCTCAAAATGGCCTGAGAAAGGGGAAAAGAAAAGTTTATGATCGGCCAGACAGATACCCAACCTCATGGCTGCGGGAAATGAGGCATCATCAATCTTCCAAATTCTCAAGCCCTATCCACGAGGGCTGACGGTCACCGACGTCGCGAAGAAACTTGGATACAACCGGAATTTAACGGCAAAGCACCTCGAGATCCTCACTGCGGAAGGAAAGGTGGAGGTTCGTAGTGTAGGGCAGGCGAAGGTCTATTCAGTTACCCAACGCGTCCCGCTTTCCGCATTTCTGTGTTTTACGAAGAATATGATCCTGATCCTGGACACCGCCATGAACATCGTCCAGACGAATGATCAGTACCTCAAAGTAACCGGTTATGCAAAAAAAGACCTGATCGGGAAAAACCTTCTGGAAGCATCGCCTCCCATCATCTCCTCTCCTGAAGCACTCGCGGTGATACAATCGACCACCAGTGAGCAGGTAATAACTGATATCCGCCACCACAGCGGTCGTAATGAATTGTTCTACCAGATGGAGGTGATCCCGACTAGATTCGAGGGAGGAGAGCATGGACTCACCATCGTCCTCGAGGACATCACCGAACGGAAGCGGTATGTGCAGAACATGGAGTTCCTGGCGCGGACCGCGATCGAGCTCGTCAATCTCCCGGGAGACACCGACATCTTCCGGTATGTTGCAGACAGGGTTGCAGAACTTGTACCGGGGACCCCGCGGTGCTACGTCGAGTCGTATGATGAGGTAAACCGGCAATTCTTCTGCAGGGCGATGGTCGGCCCGGAGATACGGGAAGGAATGGCGGAGATAGTGGGGCAGGATGTCGTTGGCATGAAGTTCCCCATCCAGGAGTTCTTTTTCGCTGCTCCGTTCTTCGAATCTCCCTCAACACTTCGCGACATGAGGGAGATGCACTTCCGACCGTTCTTCGAGGACGAACAGATCTCTTTTTACGACGTCTGCATCCATCAATTTTCCCGAGAGGCATGCGAGGAGATCGTGCGCAGGTTCAGCATTGGAAAATTGTTTCTTACGGGGCTCGTCTGGCAGGAACAGCTCTTCGGTATTGTGGGGATATGCCTTGGACCCGACGAGATGCTTGAGAATAAGCAGGCAATCGAATCGTTCATCCGCCAGGCATCGATTGAAATTGCCCGGAGAATGACCGGGGAGCAACTCAGCCGAAGCGAGGAGCGGTTCAAAAGCCTGGTCGAACTGGCTGCTTCACCAACCGCCGTCATCAACCGCGAAGGGAGATACCTTCTGATAAACCGGGAATTCACCGAAATGTTCGGCTATCTGATCGATGAAATTCCCTCTGGAAAGGAGTGGTTCACCCGGGCATTTCCCGATCCGGACCGTCGAAAAGAGGCAATTGTCGCATGGAAGCATGATGCCAGTCAGACCCGTGTCGGGCGGTTCATGCCGAGGACATTTGAGGTGCGGTGTAAGTCTGGAGAGAACAAGACGATCCTTTTCAGACCAGTCACTCTCAGCGACGGTACTCACTACATCTCCTATGAAGACCGGACTGTCATATCCTGATTCATATCAAAGCGGGGTAATGTTGCTGAAGGGTTGAAACTCACTCATGAATGGTGTGACATTGACAGCCATACGGCGGTGCTCAAGGCTCATCAATTTCAATCCACACTTCGTGAAGGTGTAACGAAGGCGGCACGGCCTCCCTTTTCCGCGAATGGTGTAATGGATCAAAATTCCTATCTGTTTCTCTTGTCGCTGATATCCGGTGATCTCATGACCCATCCTCCTCCCGATTGAGCCCGATTGTGCACATTTCTGTTCAGTCCTTATTCCCGGAAAACGGGTTCATATCAGCCGTATCCGGATGAATTTACCTCCATTTTTCGCGAATTCCGCACCTATCCCGGTTTTTTGTCAGACAACTCACATGAAAGACGTTTTAAATTGACCTTGTTTGGCAAACGGAGCCTGATTTAAAAAATGACAGACCATGAGATCATCACGGTCCGGAAGAACGTGTTCTCCGACGGAGAGAATACAGACCTGGATACGGTATAAGGATCTCATGAAGCCGGTGCACTCCACGGTTTCCCGGCTGTCGCCTTGCCGGTCCCGTGCAAACCCGTTCCGGGAGCCGTGACCGGAAGGACCGTTGCCATCCCGCCCGAGTTCAGCAGGCGAGCTGCCCAGGACCCGGAAAAAGCGCCACGCGTACCGGGTCGAACCGGGCCGGAGTTCGCGGGAGATCTCGCGCAATGATGCGATGATCCGGAGCGGGGCAATCTCTGCGGCAAGTTCCCGTCCCATTTCTTCAGCCGTGCAGCAGAGCCGGCGCACGCATTTGATCCGGACAAGCGCTACGATAGGATTCCTCTGGTTCATGAAAAACGGAGAATGTTCTGTTACTCAGGGATCTTCTGGTACGGATTCGCCGGTTCCCTGCAACCTTCTCCCTGAGAAAACCTGGCTTTACACCCGGCATGAAAACGTGGATACGAATTGATCCTGACCTGTGAAAAATCTTTGAAATTTATTTAATACGGGGGATTTTCCATGAACTTCAGCCCTTCGGCATACGCCGTCTTACCCTTATAGGTGGCGAGCGGTCGTTCCCCATCCGATACGATGATCACCGGCTCCAAGTTCGTCACGGAAAAAATCATTTCAAGGGGCTCGATATCATCGATCTTTATGCCATGGACAAGGGACGAGGCAGGCTCCAGTTCAAGACGCTCCTGCAGCAGCTCATCCGGCTGCTGGCGGAAGAAGTAATAGAATACCTGCCAGGCATTCAGCAGGTCAGAGACCAGCAGTTCGTTCCGTACAGCCGGTTCGAGTGCCTCGATATTGTGGGAAAGGCATCGGGCATCATCCTCGCATACAGCGAAGAGATGGTCGGCAATATCTGCGAGCTTTTGATAGGGGATGGGGGGGCTGTCCGGACTCATTGCCACTCATTGGTCGCAGGGACATAAAAAAATGGTGAACCGGGATCATCTCCCCATGATGATGACAATAACCCTTATTCGCCACCACGGGGAATGCATAAAGATGAAAGATGAGGATGCGGACTGGCTGATATATCACCTCGTGGCGCAGCAGCCTTCTTCGACCGCAGAGGGACTTGTTTCGGCAAGCGGGCTCGACCGGTCTGCTGTCGAAAAATCACTTGAACGTCTCGAACGAAGCCTCCTGATAGAACAGGGTGACGGCCGGGTGCGGGCGCTCGCTGTCGGAGAGGCACTCCTGCTCTGCCAGATAAAGAACTCAAAGGACCTCCCTTATTGTATCGAAAACGGTGTCATCAGGGAGAGAAGAACCTGACATGCCGGGAAATGAAGTGGTCATTCTCCGGATCGGTCACCGGCCTGAACGCGATCAGCGGGTGACAACCCATGTCGGTCTGACGGCACGTGCGCTGGGTGCCCGGGGAATGTACCTCGCCACACCGGACAAAGGAGTTGTCCAGAGCATTCGCGATGTCGTCGATCGCTGGGGCGGCACCTTCTTCTGCGAAGACACGGTGAAATGGCGCTCCTGTATCCGTGACTGGAAGGACCAGGGAGGGATTGTCGTCCATCTCACCATGTATGGCCTCAACCTGCCGGAGGTAATCAGTGACGTGAAGGCGGCTCACGGGAAAATTCTGGTGATTGTGGGTGCGGAGAAAGTGCCCGGGGAGATCTACGGGCTTGCTGATTACAATATTGCGGTCACCTCCCAGCCGCATTCCGAGATATCGAGTCTTGCCCTCTTTCTCGATCATCTTTTTTCCGGGCAGGAATTCGGGAACGAATTCCCCGGTGCCCATATTCGCATCGTCCCCTCCCGTGCAGGAAAGCAGACGGAGGAGATGTGAAGGGGAGGGTGCTCGTCGCGGGGTTTTCCACCCGGCACGTGGCCAGGTCGGCTGCAGGTGCGGGTTATGAAGCGTGCGCAGTCGATCATTTCTGTGACCAGGATCTTTCCTGGTATACCTCAGACCGGGAAAAATTCGAGGATCTTGCCGATCTCCCCGATGCCATAGACAGGATGTGCCAGCGCCACCGGTTTGATCTCTTCATTGCCACGTCCGGTGCCGAGGATCTCTCCGTCCCCCTTCCGCTCTGCGGGGGGTCCCGCGCTGCCGTCCGGCGTTTTCTGGACAAACTTGACACCCAGCATTTTTTTGAAGATATGGGTGTCCCCGTTCCCCGCCTCGTACCCCCCGGAGAATATCCCGTCATGGTCAAACCGCGCCGGGGTGCCGGTGGCTGGCGGAATACGATGGTGAACGATGCGGACGGGCTTGCTGCATGGGAGAAGACGTATCCGGGGATACCGTATATCAGCCAGGAAATCGTTGAGGGGATCCCGGCAAGTGTCTGTTGCGTAACGGACGGCGTTCGGGCACAGGCGATTGCGGCAAACGAGCAGCTCCTGCAGGGAAACGGGGAATCCCGGTTCGGGTTCTGTGGTTCGGTAACGCCCCTGGATCATCCGCTCCGTGAAACCATGATTGCCCTTGCCGAACGGATCGCGGCAGCAAGCGGGTGCAGCGGTACCATCGGGATCGATTTTGTTCTCGGCAGTGAAACGGCCTGCGCAATCGAGGTGAACCCCCGGTTCCAGGGGACGATCGATACGGTTGAGATGGCATACGGGTGTAACCTGTTCGGGTACCATGTCGATGCCTGCAGGGGACAACTTCCTCCCGGCCCGCTGTCCCCCCGTCAGGTGGCCGTCCGCAGCATCCTCTTTGCCGACCGGGATCGTACCATGAGCGCCGATCTCAAACACCTGGCACCGTTTGTCGCTGACATCCCCTGGCCAGGCACATTTTTCGAAGAGGATCAGGCAATGATCAGCGTGTTCGGCTGGGGAGAGACACGGGAAGACGCATTCTCTCTTCTGGATAAGCATATTAGCACCGTCCGACAATACATACGGTGATGGACCCCATAGACGACCTGCTGAAAGATCCCGCACTCCGCGCCTATATTCACCGCATGGTGAAGGATGAAGGACTCAACCTTATCGAACGGTTCCCGCGCGAGGGTGAGCACAGCGATGAAGATCTGGCGGCAAAGACCGGTATCAACCTGAATTCGGTGAGGCATACCCTGTATACCCTCTATGAAAAACGGCTGGCGGAGTATCACCGGATCAAAAATAACGAGACCGGGTGGCTGACCTATCTCTGGCAGCTCCGCATCGATCATATCTATGATGCGATACGCGAAGACATGGCCCTCGTCCTGGAAAAACTCGAACGCCGGGAGAGGTACGAGGAAGAGAATGACTTCTTTATCTGCAAGGACTGCCAGACCCTTTTCACCTTCCCGCAGGCAATGGGCTGCGATTTCAACTGTCCGGGCTGTGGAAAAGCAGTGACCCATTTTGACAACGAGATGCTCCTGCGATCGCTTAAACAGCGGATTGGCGATATCAGAAAATCCCTGGGTCATGCCACACCGGCCGTATAAATCCTGTGAGGACCTGCTGCGGGAGGCAGGGTGCAATGAAAAGGTGATCGCCCATTGCCGCGCCGTGCACGACGTGGCAGTCGGGTATGCTGCACGCAATTCCCTTGTCCGGGTTGATCGGGTATCCGAAGGTTCGATGCTCCACGACATCGGCAGGGGGACGACCCACACGATCCAGCATGCACAACAGGGAGCCGATTACCTGCGTGCCCACGGGATCAGCGAAGAGATCGCCCGGATTGTCGAATGTCACACCGGGGCAGGGCTTACGGCCGATGAATGCACCCTGCTCCGGCTCTCCCCCCGCGACTGCATGCCGCGTACCACCGAAGAGAAGATCGTCACCCACGCGGATAACCTCATTGAAGGGAAACGGAGGGTGATTATCGAGGAAAGTATCGCTTCGGCCATTCACCTGCCCCGCAAGGTGAGACGGCGGATGTATCATCTCGCCCGGGATGTCGAGCTCCTCTGCAGCTGAATTAGGATTAGTTTTTTTTAACGTTCGTATGATTCCTTTGCTATTCTTGGATATGGGGAAATCATATGCCTGGTATGAAGTTGACCGTGTTAACCCCGCATCCTGATTCAGAAATCCGGGATTCCTGAGGTACCGGCTCCGCGGATTTTTTCATTATTCTCACTGCATTTTTTAAAGAATTGAACTGACGGGACTCTTCAGTGCCGCACATGCAGTTACAGAACTTAAAAAAAACTCAATGACCCCGACCAATAAATTGGTACATTCCTTTGAAAATAATGATATAAACGAGGGTCACCCGCCTCAGGGCCTCTCCGAGGCACGGCGGGGCGGGGAGGTTTTTTGAGAATTTTGTCTATTCAAAAATGATGGGAAAATTTTCCTGACAATGCACCTCATTGATAGATTGGAAATTCGACTATGAAATGGGAGAAATGGAAGGGGGGTCAAGGGGATGCTCCCCTTGGGTTGCCTCCCCCTCTGGGGGAGAGAGGGGGTCTCCCTCGTTATCTTTTTTCATCCAAACAATAGAAAATAAACAACGACAGTGTATCTTGGGGATTTTTTATCTCAGAAACCAAGGGGGGTGTCCTGTAATGGGGGGGCAGATACTATATTCGTTTCGTGAAGACCTGTGCAAATCACTCTTACAATTGGTTTCTTCACGGTTCGAAACGGACCATTGTTGTGTTACTCGCGTTTTTTCGAAATTTGAAATCATGGAACACGCGAAATTTGCATAAGACTCTCATTTCTCAACAAATCAAGAAAACTCAAGAAAAGGAACATCCGTTGATTATTTTGATTCTTTTATGATCATCCCGCTAGATGATGACCTGTTTTACCTGGGGGAGCGCATGGATCTGTTCGATGACTCCCACCGGCATGGATTTTTCAACGATGATCACGAGTCTTGGCTCCTCGGAAAACTCCGGATCGGTCACAAAGATCTGCCGGATGGAGACATCATGCCGGGCAAGGACCTGGACCACCGCCCCGACAATACCCCGCTCGCTCGCATTTTTCGGCAGCACCGTTATCACGGAAAACCCCAATGACTCCGCGACTTTGGAAAGATCCGGCGTCGCCCGCATATTCAGGAAGATATCCCGGAGAACCGGGCGTTTGAGGATACTGTGAGCGGTGGAGTCCACGACACGGCGATCCGATCCTATCGCCTTGGCGACACCGGTCGCCGGCACTTCAATGCCATTACAGCTGATCCGGTCCGTCTTCGGTCACGCCAAAACCGTTCTCGAGCAGGAATCGCACCACCCGGCTTTGTGAAGGCGAGTCGGAGAACTCTTGGATGATGTCTGACCACATACTCACCACTGGGTATGACGCATATAAATATACATCTATGATGCATCAGCAGCACCGGGGTCAGAAAATCATCATAACGGCCTGATCAGCAGGATTGATGCCGGTTTCCGGGAGTCCACGCACCGTTATTATACCAGCGATGGGATGTCGTGTTCCAGAAGCCGGACCGGAAAAACAACTTGCATAAGATTTTATTAGATAGACGACCTCTTTGTTATGGCACAAAAGCGAGGGTAGCCAAGCCAGGTCAAAGGCGCTAGGTTGAGGGCCTAGTCTCGTAGGAGTTCTTGGGTTCGAATCCCATCCCTCGCATTTTTCTTGTTATTTTCTTAAATTCCTGACGTTATATTCATGATGATTGAGATTTGGAGAGCTCCCTGCCATTAAATCCGTTTCAACATCAACCATACTGCCCGATCAAATCATCCGCAACAATCTTCCGGTTTCCGGATTCTTCCGGGGATGAAGGCTACGATCTCTGGCATCGGTGCCTGGGGGTCTGCAGGTTCTATTCTGATGATTTTCGATCGGTGATATCAATCAGCGACGCTATGCTTCTTTGTGTCCCCGGGAACATTTCAATGGTGAGCAGAATATTACGGATCTCCCCGGATTTTGTGAGGAGCCGGAACTCATATTGCCGGAGGACATCACCAGACCCTTCCCGTCGGAGTTTATGTTGTTCTCTCATCCTGTTGAGATCATCCTTGTGAACAAATTCTGTCCATGACTTCCTGCTGTCAATATCATCCTGGGAATATCCGGTCAGCCTGAAAAATTCATTATTGGCAAAACCAACCGTAGTATCCTCTTCAATAATCACCATTGCGGTGCCCGTATTCTCGAAGATCGTGCGGTACCGGATTTCACTTTCCTTCAGGGCATTCTCTGCCTGTTTGCGATCCGTTATATCACGGAAACTCCATACCCTGCCGACCACAGTATTCCTGAGTTTCTGCGGTTGTGAATACCGTTCAAAAATACGCCCGTCCTTAAATCTCAGCTCATCAAAACTAAACTCAAGCGGGTTCTGGTATAATTCCTGAACTTTTGAGAGAAAATCATCGGGATCTCTAAGTTGATTGAGGACGTGGTTAAGTGCTAACGCATCGTCTTCTGCCTCAAGAACAGATGGGGGTATATGCCACATATCGGCAAATTTTTGATTATAGTTCACGATCTTCCCTGCACGATCTATCACCAGGATACCGTCAGCGGTGGATTCAAGGGTAGCTTCCAGTAATGAAAATGCCTGAAGGGTAGCCTGCTCTGCCGCTTTGCGCTCCGTGATATCAACCAGCACTCCCCGGAGTCCCACAGGTTTATTGTCCTGCAAAATCGGTACTGAATAGGTAATTACCGGAAATGTGCTCCCATCTTTCCTTTTTGCTGTGTACTCAAAGGCCCCTGCCGTTTCTCCCCTGAGGATTTTCTTGATATTCTCCGCTAAACGCAGATGATCGACTTGAGAAAATACTTCAAAGACATTGACTCCCTTTTCCAGATCCTCACGGGCATAGCCAAAGGATTTCAATGCGACAGGATTAATGGAAGTGATGGTCAGCGTTTGATCAATTTCGAACACGGTCTGAGGTAATAAATCAACGAGCTCACGATATCTTGACTCACTATTCTTCAGCTGATCTTCAGTACGCCTGCGGTTCACTGCCTGTGCAATCTTATGTTTAAGCTCCACAAACTGCGATTTTGGATCTCCGCCTTTCTGGAGATAGAAATCCGCTCCGCTGTTTATAGCCTCGATAACGACTTCTTCACGCCCTTTGCCGGTAAAAAGGATAAATGGAATGGTGTTTGTTTCACGGATTTTTTTGAGAAATTCGATCCCGTCCATCCCGGGCATCTGATAATCAGAGACAATCGCATCATAGATCTTTTTTTCCAGTTGTTCTAACCCTTCACGTGCGGAAAGGGCGACATCTACAGAGCAATCACCAAAGCGTTCCAGGAATATCTTACCGATATCAAGCAATGTCTCTTCGTCATCTACATAAAGGACCGAGAACATTAAATTCTCCTGTTTTTATTGTATCCTGGACGGCTCCATGATTCTTTATCCGGCGGGTTTAGTAGAGATATTCTTCATTCATCCTAGAAGAACTTGGTCACCTCGAGCGGCAGAGCCATGTAAATTCATTATCTGACTAAGGTGATACAACCAGTCCCAGACCGCCGGCTTATAGGTGGCCTTACCGCCCTCTTCGGGGGAATATCCGGTGCCACGGGTGCCTGCAGGATCAGGCCCCCGGGATGTTTATGCCTGTTATTCCGTGCGCCTGGTTCGAACGTTACATTGCCAATCGGGCAGTTGAATGTCCGGGCATCAGGAACCAGCATTTCAAGCCATGCGGTCCCGATGAAATGGTCCTTGGTAACTGTTTCGCCTCTCCGAGAGATTACCCGTTCAGGTGAATTATCTGATTTCGCCATAGGGTCCACCATATTCCCGGTCAATAATACAATTTCGTAAACTGCCCCCCTTCCGTTGTCGACGCGGATCCCGCTTCTTACCCCCTCTCATCGTTCCCACCGTCACGTTAGCCTGAACATCTGTTTTGCGGTGGCAACCCTCTGCTCAAAACCGGGCCCTTCGAGTTCTTCCACAACGGATTCGAGAACCGCCGGGATATCGATGTGCTGGGGACATTTTTCGGCGCACTGCCCGCACTGGACGCACAGGGATGCAAATTCCGGCGTACCGAGGGCGACGGCGCCGCCCAGCCGTGCAGCGTACATGAACTTTTCCCCATTGGGATCGTCAGCCAGGGACAGGTTGTTGTAATGCTCGAAACACAACGGGATGTTTACCCCGGAAGGACAGGGCATACAGGTACCTGGCAACCGGTGCAGGTCACTTTCATCAGTTCGCGGTACTTCTTCTCCGGAGAATATGAAATCCGCGTTATCGAACCTCGGAGCAGATGTTATTGTTGTCCCGGCCCAGGACCTCTCCCCGGGTTTCGACATGATTCTCAGGGGAATACCGGCAACATTCTTTTTCGATACGGTAACTGCAGACACACTGGCAAAGGTGGATGGTGTCGGACAGGTAGCTCCCCGGATCTATCTTGTCACCCTGGGGGCTGATTGTTGTTCGGCACCGGTCCAGTTGATTGCCATTAACCCGGGTGATTCCATCACCCTGCAATGGCTCCGGGGTAACGGGCAGAAGCCGCCGGGAAAAGATGAGATCATTGTTGGCAGCGGGATTGAGGGATCTATCGGCGACAGCCTGACTTTTTACGGGCATCAGTTTATCATTGCCGGTCGACTCGGGCCGACCGGGACGGATGTATCTGTTTTCCTACGGAGGGAGGATGCCAGCGCGATGGCAGCAGATTCGGCAAAGAATGCTGCTGCCCCCCTGGTGATGCCTGAGGGGAACGTCTCGGCGATCCTGGTTAAGGTGAGCAATGACAGGTACCGTGGACACAGTTGCCCTCGCAATCCCCAACCAGGTGCCGGGTACCATGGTTATCACTCCCGGCCAGGCTCGCAGCGAAGGTCTCCGACCAGCTGGCACCGGTCACCCGGACGCTGGCTCTCGCAGCCATACTCACCATCCTTGTCTCCTTCCCGCTGTTTACCCTGGTCTTGGCGATGGCAACGGATGAACGCCGCAATGAGTTCGAAATTCTCCGGGCGCAGGGGGCATCGCGGGGGAAGATTTTCGTGACCATCATGGGGGAGTCGCTTGTCATTGCGGCAGCAGGGGGATGTATCGGGGTAGTGATCTCGTCCCTCATCCTCGTCCTCTGCCAGGGACTGCTCTCCGTGACTACCCAGGTCACGATTACCCTGCCGGCCCCCGTCCCGCTCCTGTCGGGTGCACTTTTTGCACTGCTCGTGACCGCTGCCATCGGGGGCGCAGCATCCCTTTATCTCGCGTATATGCACGCAACGCGGGATTCCTGAACGAAATATGCGGGGATTTTCCTTTCCCCTTCATAGGACCTGTTCGTGAATTTTTTCCCGGCTTTCCGGGGAGCAATCCTTTGAATCATGCCAACAGGATCGTCAGATCCCTGAGCCCGACCAGGAGGAACTCCCCGAGATTCTTCGTAATCCCCGCATACTTCAGGAGCCGCTGCTTGGGAATTGAGGAACGAAACAGGGTAGAGCGGAAACGGGTACGAGAATTCCGGCGGAGAAGGCAACGATCGTCGCCGCCAATCCGGGGGATTGCCGTAGAGTATGGTCTCGATCATCCCGACGCTCGTGGCCGGTGTAATGCTCGCTGTGATCTGTATCATCTAACCTTTTCTTTTATGCTCACTTCCTGAGATTTCGCCGATGCTGGTTGCAATAGTCATAACTACACTGCATAGTTTGGATATCATCCTGTTTGCGAACTGCACGATTAAATCACTCACGTTTTCTCATTCTCCAGAAATCAGCGATATGCTACGAAAAAGTTAGTATTCTCTTTACCAGGATTGATCATATCTGGTGGATAAAAATAAAATCTTGCAATGCACCGATGCCTTGCGGAAGAATCAAATCGTAAAGCAGCAGTTCAGATCCCAAACTCCACACGCAGACTATCAGCATAATGACTCCTGGTTGAAGTACCAGACAACCTTGTGCCCGGGGTCCCGGTTTTTGTAGAGGTGATCAAAGACTCTGCCATTTCCTGTATCAATCTGAAAACCGGTCCTTACTGCTCCTGCCTCCCCCATGAGGAGATATTTATGGGTTAAGCATCAAATGAGCGGACAGGAGAACCTTCATGACCGGAGATGATGAGAGCCGCAATGAATTGTACGCAACCCTCCATACCCTGGAGGCAGGGGAAGGTGCCGATCAGGAACTGATCAGCCTGTTCATCCCCCCAGATAAACCCCTGCCTGAGGTGACGGGCTACCTGAGGAGCGAATTCAGCCGGGCGGAGACCAGCCCGGTACAGCATGCCCTTTCTGCGATGCTCAACGGGCTGAAAAAGTATGATAAACTGCCGGGGAACGGCCTGGCACTCTTTTGTGGAGCCGGGCCGGAGGAGCCGGGAAAAGATCCCCGCTGCATCATTATCGAACCCCCGGAACCTGTCACGACCTACCTGTTCCGTCGCAGCACGAAGTTTGAACTCGAACCATTACGGCAGATGCTGGACGAAAAGAACCTTTACGGTCTCCTGGTCCTCGATCTGAGCGGGGCATGGTGGGGGTTCCTTCGTGGAGACCGGACAGAACCTGCCGGGAACAGCACATCCAGTATTCCCCCAAAGCAGCGCAAGGGCGGGCAATCGTCAGCCCGGTTTCAGCGCCTGCGGGAGATCGCGATCAATGAATTCTATTCCCGCGTCGGAAACCATGCGAGCGAAGCCTTCATGAGCGAAAAAGACTTTTTCTCCAGGTTCCGGGGAGTGCTGATTGGGGGAGCGGGCATGACCAAAGACGAATTTCTCGCCGGGCACTTCCTGCATCACGAGATCCAGCGGCGGGTCATCGGCCTGTTTGACGTGACCACAACCGGCACGAGAGGTCTTGCGGAGCTTGCGGAACAGGCAAAAGCCGCGATCAGCACAGAGGATGTCACCAGCGAGAAGTATCTTCTTGGACGGTTCAGGGAAGAACGTGCGAAATCCGACGGGCTTGCCATATCCGGCGAAGAGCGGGTCCGTAAAAATCTCACTGCCGGTGCGGTCGGGACCCTTCTTCTCTCTTCAGGTCTCCGGAGATCCCACCGCCGGATCACCTGCCAGAAATGCGGGCATACCGATGAACGGACGATACCGCTGGAAACGGGGATGGACGTTCAGGGAATTCTCGCCCGCACGTGCCGGATATGTGATGCCCCGGTCATCGTTGACGAAGGAGTGGATATTACCGAAGAACTGACACGCCTTGCCGATAAGGGTGGTGCAAAAACAAAGATTATTGCTGAAAATTTCGAGGAGGGATCACAATTCCTGGTCGAATTCGGCGGGATAGGCGCTATCCTCCGTTACCGGACGGATTTTTAACCTGCTTCCGTTCACTCCGGTGGGGAAATGAGTACCGGGACGGCAGAAGTCCCCGGTTGGCACGGTGAACGGGACACACGGTACGGCGGGATGGTATTTTCCTGTCCCGGGGAACAGCGGGGATCATGCCCCCCCTCTATAACTACCCACAAAAGGGAAGTACCAGGATTTCCCCGGAGATAGGTGATCTTTTTTTTTCAGGAGCGGCCAGCCTATACCTTGAAGTGAACCGGTGCCGATAGGTATACAGCATTTCATGACATCTTCTGCCATGGACAAAGCGACCCTGGACCATCTCAAGGAGAAGACTGCACGTCTGTCGGTCATCTCCAATTCCGGGCTTGTCCTGATGAAATTTGTGATCGGGTTTTCCATAGGGTCGGTCAGTATCATCTCCGAGGCTATCCATTCGTCGATGGATCTTATCGCTGCCGTGATCGCGTTCTTCTCGGTACGGAAATCGGCCGAACCGCCCGACGCCCACCACGAGTTCGGGCACGGGAAATTCGAGGATATTTCCGGGTTAATCGAAGCCCTGCTCATCTTTGTGGCTGCTATCCTGATCATCCGGGAAGCCCTGCTCAAGCTGCTCGGGGATTCGTCGGAGCTCTTCAAACCGGAATTGCTTATTTTTGGTATCGCCGTCATGGGAGTGTCTGCGCTGGTGAACTGGCTGGTCTCCCAGCGGCTGATGAAGGTGGCTAAACAGTCCGAGTCCATTGCCCTTGAAAGCGATGCCTGGCACCTCCGGACCGACGTGTATACCTCGCTTGGGGTATTTTCGGGGCTGATCCTGATACGGTTGACCGGCATCGCCATCTTCGACCCGCTTTTTGCCATAGGGGTGGCGGTGGTGATCATGAAGGCCGCGTATGATCTTACCCGGCGGTCATTTTCCGACCTCATCGACCACAGTATCCCTCCGGTGGATGAGGATCGGATACGGGCGATCATCTGTGAACACTCGGGCGATTATGCCGGGTTCCATGACCTGAGGACACGACGTTCGGGTCCGGATATCTTTATTGAATTCCACCTGGTCATGTCCGGCACCGCCACCGTCCTGCAGTCCCATGATCTCTCGGACCATCTTGAGTCGGACCTGAACACCGAGTTCCCCCGGGCGGTCATTACCATTCATACCGAGCCCTGCACCGAAGGGGGCTGTAACCGCTGCGGGTCCTTCTGTACCTTCGGTGAAAAGAACAAAGACGGTGAGAAACCGTCACAACCGGCCGGACCATAAAACCCTCTTTTAAAGAAAGAGTCTTTTTTCCTCTACGACCGGTTGCTGAAACGGGTTCGGGGCCGGACAGGCATGTTGCTGCATTCAAAGGCCGAAATATCCGGAATGCCGCCGTCGCATGCAGGGTCCCGGAGTCAGGGGGGTTTATTAAAGGGGATAATCACATTCCAGCGACCAAATTCATGAAGAGATATAACACATTTCCTTAAAAAAATCGCTCCTGGGGGCTCCGGCACATCGTGCTCCCGCCCCCGCCGCCAGGGCATCCCCCAAAAGGGTGACAGCCCTCGGAAGGTTGATGAAAATACCTCGAACGTTAGGGGTCAGGGGGGTGCTCCCCTCGGGTTGCCTCCCCCTTTGGGGGAGAGAGGGGGTACCCTCATAACTACCGCAGAGATTAACCTGGTGACCGGAAAAAAAATTTCTGCAATGCATAAAAATTGACCTTTTTTTCCATTCAGTTCCGGAAACATATTTTATGCGACTTTTCTCTCGTTATCACCGATCAATTTTGGTGGTTGAAACAGGACTATACCCTGTTAAAAAAATTTATTCGATGAAATGATGTGTGAGATTCATCACGTCCCGGTACGGGATGACCCCCACCAGGTGATTCCCCTCGTCCGTCACCGGCAGAGCCCTGAAGTCGTACCGGGAAAAACTCCGGGAAGCCTCTTTGAGGGTGCTGTCGGCCGGGAGGCTGATGACGTTTTCTGCCATAATATCTTTTAACAATGCCTTGTCATCGGCCTGCAGCAACTCCTTCAGGTCAATGACGCCAAGCAGGGTATCCCGGTCATCGGCGACGTAGATATACATGATCACATCCTTCCCGCGGGCGAGCCGGGGGTAGCCGTTCTGGACGTATTCGACGGTGGTTTCCGGGGAAAATTTCAGGAACTTCTGGGTAGTGTAATGGATCACCTTTTCTTCCTGTTTGCCGATGATGGCCCGGATCTTCTTCGCGTTCTCCTTATTCAGGGCATCCAGTATGACGGTTCCTTCTGAGGACGGGAGCACCGACAGGATATCGGCCGCCTGGCCGGGAGTCATCTCGTTGACCAGCTGGACGACTTTTTCCCGGCTCAGCGAGGAGATAATATCCCGCTGCACGTTCGGCTCGATCTCTTCAAGGGTATCGGAAGCATGTTCTGTATCGAGCGATGAGAAGACCATGACCCTCTGCTCATGATCGAGCTCCTCGATAATGTCCGCAAGATCGACCGGGTGGATCTCGGCAAGGGTCTCCTTGAGCACCTTCAGCTTCACATCCCCCCGGAAACTGCTGATATGTGCCGGCAGCGGCTGGACATATATCCAGGAAATAACGCCGCTGTCATGGGGGTCCTCCTGCGGGGCAAATATGCCGGAAAGAAAGCCCAGTCCAAGCCGGCGGAGACGGGCGGATTTGCTGGTCACCACCTCGGTCACATACAGTTTTGTGTTCCGCTCCACGAGCCGGATATCATATACCACCTCAACTTCGGCATCTTCCGTATCCAGCACCTTCTTATCGAGGATATGATCCCGCAGGAGAATGGCATCATCCGGTGGAGAGCCTTCAAATTTTTTCAGGTCATCGACCGTGATAACAAGTTTTGGCGGATCAAGGGCAAGGGTGCATTCCCAGGGTATCAGAAGACTCGGATCGCCAAACGGGCGGGAGACCACGAAATACCTGACCTCCGGGAACTTTCCCGTCTCGATGATGATAATGTCCGAAAGCGATCCCACTTTTTTATCGTGGAGGATCACTTTGATCCCGAGCAGTTCGCTCAGGAGGAACTTCCGGTCAGGGTTCCGGGGTTTGGTTGCCATGGTATCGTTCTCTCCAGCCATCTTCACACCTTCACTTCACCAGTGTCCAGAATTTATACCCCAGCAGCAGGACGAGCAGAATAAGATAGAGCCGGAGGCCCAGCAGCGCAATCCTGACGCCCCGTGACATGGTAATCCGTGGCGTTTCGTATTTTTTATTGATCGCACGGATCTTGTCTGCTCCCCCGCGTATTATACTGCCGATCCTCATACCAAGGATGCTGTCCAGGGTTACCATGCCGGTGACCTCCCGTCATCCATCATGTCATCAGCTCCGGGAAGAGGGTCGTCAGACCATACAGGGTAGACAGGACAATGATCGCGATGACGATGGTAATGCCGGCGATGTTCTGCCATCTGGTATTTTTGTATTTTCCCATGATCTCGTCGTTGTTCAGGAGCAGGATCAGGAAGACCAGAGCAGCCGGGAGAAGGGTCACGGCGATGACCTGCACGAACAGGGTGATGAGGACAAGCGGGGCATCCGGGATCAGCACCACGGCACCGGCACTGACCAGGGCGAACAGGTAACATGCGTAGAACCACGGGGCCTCCCGGATCCTGAAGTTGAGGGAATGGGCCCAGCCAAATACCTCGCCAAACGCCCACGAACTCGCAAGGGAGATGCAGATCGCCCCAAGGAATCCCGCATTAAAAAGCCCGATGGCGATGAACGTCCCGAGCCAGGGACTGGTCGTCATCAGGACACTTGCGGCCTGTGCGGCACTCTCGACCTCCGAACCATAGAGCACCGTGCCGGTCACGACGACAAGGAATATTGCCACGAGCACAGTGAAGGCCGATCCTATGAGGGTATCCATCTGCCCCCAGGGGATATCCTTTTCTTTCATACCCTTATCCACAACCGCGCTCTGCTGGAAGAAGATCATCCAGGGGGCAATCGTAGTTCCTATGTTTGCCATCAGGAAGAAGAAGAGGGTACCGTTAAATCCTCCCGGGAAATGAGGCACGAGACCCACCTTGAGGACTTCCCCGACCGAAGGGTGCACGAGGAAGGCGGCAGGGATGTAGACAACGTTGAGCGCCGCAAAGAGGAGTGCGATCTTCTCCCAGGTCCAGTATTTTCCCTGCAGCACCATCAGCATCATGACAATCGATACGATAGTAACGGTAATCACCGGGTTTACACCGAAAATGGCAAGGGCTGCCGTCATGCCGATAAATTCCGTGATAAGGGTGAGCCAGTTGACCAGTGCCAGGTCAATAAACGAGAACCATCCCCAGAAGGAACCGAATGCATCGAAGATTGCTTCTGCATGGCCGCGTTTCGTCACCGCGCCGAGACGGACGGTCATCTCCTGGACGACGTACGCGACCGGGAGGAGCAGCAGCAGGAACCAGATCAGCCCGTACCCGAATTTTGCCCCGGTTACGGTATAGGTGGTGATGCCGCCGGCATCGTTGTCGGCAAGCATGACAATGAGGCCCGGTCCCGCAATGAGCAGGTAAATTTTCAGGGTCTTGATAAATCTCCGGTACTTATAAAAAAAGGTCGATCCAAAATCCATGCATGCACCTTCGCGCCCGTTTATTTCCCCGTTACATAATGTGGTGCCCGGCCCCCATTGCGTGAGGATGACCGTTGTCGCTCATCTTCACGATTGACTTCCTGCTTATGGATAGCGGTTCGAAGATTAATAATAATTTCGTATCAGACGGGCCTGTTTTTGTTTTTGGGGCTGCCGGCTGTCAGAAAAGCGTTGCATCAATAAAATTCCGGCGCATTTGCTTAAACAGCGTCCAAATTGGCCTTTTCATGAATATGTTTAACATTACTGAGATGAATCTCCGCCGGGGGTGTCGCAGAAGTTTTCCGGATACTGCAGGGTAAAAATACCCTGAAAGGGACAGCCAGGCATATCAGGGATGTCTGAACGTCCCCCAGGCCTCGGGGACGGGATACCTGTGAGTGTGCAACCTCCTTCCACGCAGCCAGCACTGCGGTTCAGTAGCCTGCCACATGAGCAAGAACGGCAAAGGTGGTTCCTGCCAGGATACAATAGGGGGCAAAATAGTACAGCCGGTTCTCCTCGAAAATCTTCATGAAGATGCCAATACTTGCATATCCGGCGATAAATGCAGCGATGATTGCAACGACCAGCGGCGCAAACCCCGTGCCGGAGGCCGGCGCGTCCAGGAATGTCAGGACCGCCGCTACCGTCATCGCCGGGATCCCGATGAGAAACGAGAACTCGGCCGCATCCCGGGGTTTTATCCCTAAAATAACCGCCGTCCCTATGGTTGCACCTGAACGCGAAATACCCGGTGCAACGGCAATTCCCTGGGCGATACCGATAAGGAGGGCACTTTTCAGGGTTATTTTTTCAGTCGGGTTTTTTTTCCATGGCCATGATGCGATGAAGAGAAAAATACCCGTTATGACAAGAAGTATGCTGACAACCACCGGCTGGCCGAATAACGATTTAAAAAACTGTCTCCCGGCAAAACCGATAATGCCGGTGGGAATGCCGGAAAGTATTATCAGGACGGCGTAGTTAACGGCGGCGGGCTCTCCGGACATAATGCCCAAGCCAATGAAGAGAATCTTCTTGCGGAAATACAGGATTAATGCGGCGATGGTTCCCGCCATAATTACGATATCGAACTCCGAAGGGACAGAAATATTCAGGAGTGCCTGGAAGATAACGAGGTGCCCGGAACTTGAAACGGGCAGCCATTCGGTGAATCCCTGGACCAGTCCCAGGAAAAGCGCTTCGAAGATCGTTATCTGGTGCAGCATCGTATGATCATGAAATCAGACAATATATATGCTGATTGAAATGTTCATCGCTGCCGGGATATCCGGAAGGAGGAACGGATATTTCAAAAGATACATGAGGCGGGAATAATTTTTTTGGAGGAGCCGGATTTCTTTACCGGGAGATCTCCTGTTTCCCTTCATGCAGGATCCGGTAGGAGACGCGGAGGACAAACCCGACGATAAGGACAGATGCCGTCACCAGGATGATCCATGCCCACTGCCCGGGTGAAAGGGGTACCGTGCCAAAGACCTCACCGCCGTACTGCACGATGAGGATCTGGATGAGGATGATACCCCCCATCACGGCAAAAAATGTCGGGTTGCCCTTGAAGAACGGGGGCATCTTTCCATCCAGAGCCCGGCAGTTGATCCCGTTCCAGACCGCGACCAGGATAAATGATGCAAAAAAAACCGTACTTACTTCAGCGGCTGTAGTGCCGCCAAGGAACCCGGTAGCGATCTGGAGCATGCCCGCGACGACGATGAATATCCCGGTTGCGACGATGGATAGCAACATGAACGGCGTGATAATTTTCGCATCATGCGAGACGGGACGGCGGTTCATAAGCCCGGCATGAGGGGCCTCCGAACAGAGAGCAAAGGCAGCAAGGGTATCCATGATGATGTTGATCCAGAGAATCTGGATGATGCTGAAAGGTTCCGGATAGCCCAGCAGCGGCGCGAGGAATATCAGGATACAGGCGCAGAAGTTAATCGTGATCTGGAAGAGGATGAACCTCTGGATATTCTCATACAGGGATCTGCCCCATAAAACGGCATTGGTTATCGACGAAAACGAATCGTCGAGCAGGATAATATCACTGGCCTCCCGCGCCACCTCGGTTCCCGCAATTCCCATGGCAAGCCCCACGTCGGCATGTTTGAGTGCGGGGGCGTCATTCGTGCCGTCGCCGGTTACCGCGACTACCTCGCCGCTTTTCTGGAGTGCCTCCACCAGAAGGAGTTTGTCCATGGGTTCGGCACGTGCCATAATGTCAAGTTCCTGTGCCGCCTTTACCTGCTCATCGGGCGAAAGGGAACGGAACATCGATCCCGTCAGCACGGTGCCGCCTTTGAGAATCCCGGCATCAAGTCCGATGGCCCGTGCCGTCTCCGGGTTATCACCGGTCACCATCCGGACCCGGATCCCGGCACCCTGGCAGGTTGCAACGGATTCTGCAATGTTGTCCCGGAGGGGATCGCGTATCCCGACATACCCGTCCCATACAAGGGCGGTCTCGCTTTCGTCGCCATCCCGGATCTCTTTATGGGCAAAGGCAAGGGTCCGCATTGCCCGGGATGCAAGGGTGCTGATCCCGCTGAGATCGGGTTTGCCGGTGCAGAGGGAAGCGAGGATCTCCGGTGCACCTTTGACCAGGAGATACGGCTTTCCCTCGAGATGCACAACGGTCGACATCCGTTTCCGGTTGCCGTCGAAGAGGTACTGTTTCGTGACGTGTGTTTCCGCACGGATATTCATATAATCGAAGGAATGGTGCCGGAGCCACCGGAGCAGAGCACCTTCCGTCGAGTTCCCGATAACCCGGACGCGATCCTCCCGCTCTTCGAGGTGCGCCGTACCATTGACCGCGGCATTCAGGGTGATCCATGCAGATGGTGTCTGCGGGAGATTTTCCCGGTGCTCCGGGTTACCGGCCGATGAGGCGACCACCTCCATCTGGTTCTTGGTGAGGGTCCCGGTCTTATCGGTGCATATGGTCGTGGCAGATCCGATCGTTTCGCAGGCAATGAGACGGCGGACCAGGCAGTTCGCCCGTGTCATCTTGCGCATGGCAAGCGAGAGCGAGAGGGCTACGCTCATCGGAAGTCCTTCGGGAACTGCAGCAACCACCACAACAACGGCAAGCAGCAGGTAGTGAAGGAGGTGATTTGCCGTTTCGATGTTCAGGCCGGTTACCTCCCCGGTCAGGACCCCCCGTATAAGCAGGCTTGCGGAAATGAGCACCGCCATCGCATACCCGAATTTGCTGATGACATGGGCAAGAGCTTCGAGTTTCTGTTCAAGGGGTGTCCGGGTCGTGTGATCGATCCCCAGCGCCGAGGCGATCACCCCCATCTCCGCAGAATCGCCAACCGCAGCGGCGATCACCAGTCCTTTCCCGGCGGTGACGAATGCTCCTTTCAGGACACGTTCCCCGGAATTTTTCGGGACCGGCTCGCTCTCGCCCGTGAACGCGGATTCATCGGTGAAGATATCGTCCGCAGTGTACACCCAGCTGTCGGCGGGAATAGCGTCTCCGGCTTCGAGGATGATCAGGTCCCCGACAACGATCTCCCGCGAAGGGATCGAGGAGGGGTGACCGTCACGGATCACCTTCACTGCCATATCATCCCGGGTCGCATTCAGCACATCAAATTCCCGGCTGCTCCGGGTACTCGTTGAAGAATGCGATCCCGGTCGAGAGGAGAATCGCAATAAGGATCCCGATGATGTCCAGAAAACCACTGCCACGGATGAGCGAGACGATCGTGGATACCGCTACGGCAAAGAGAAGGATCCTGATGATGGGATCGTCAAAATTTTTCAGGTATTGTTTCCAGATCGACTCCCGTGCCGGGGGGGTCAGCCTGTTGGCACCGAATTTTTCTCGGAATTCGTCAACCCGGGACGCCGGGAGCCCATTGGTGCCGGCCAGGTCCTTGAGACTGTCAAAGGGAAGCATCGGATAAAAGATCCCGCGATGGTGCACTGATTCTGAAATCGCAGATGTACTTTACCGGCGCCTGAAATATACCCTTGGATCAACGACAATACCGGGAGAACCCGGTAATGACCGGGTATTCGTCCCTTACCGGACAGGTTCTCCCAAAATACCGGGATACCTGTTCACCGTTCGTGCAATGCAACCAGGATTATTCCTTTCTCCTTTCATCACCTTCACCGCTGGCATGGCCTGGCTTGACCGAACGAAATACGCTGATAAGAATGGATCCCACGGCAAGAAGGGAGATCCCGATGATGGCATAGACGATAAGATTGAAATTCTCCTTCACGATCGGGAGGCCGCCAAAAAAATATCCCGCGAGCACGAAAACGAGGACCCACAGAACGCCCCCGATCAGGTTATAGGTGATGAACCAGCGGTACCGCATCTTCCCGATGCCGGCAAGGAACGGGGCAAAGGTGCGGATAAAGGGAATAAAGCGTGCAATAACAATTGTTTTACCGCCATAACGGGTGAAGTATTCCTCAGTGCTCTTCAGGTGCTTTGTTTTCACAAAACTATACCTTTTCTCCAGCACCTTTGTCCCGATGGTGTGCCCGATCCAGTAATTCACCGTATCGCCAAGAACTGCGGCCACGATAAGGATAAGGATAAGGATCTCGATGCTGAGGAACCCGGCTCCTGCCAGGGCACCGGCGATAAAGATGAGGGAATCCCCGGGGAGGTACGGCAGAAATACCAGGCCCGTCTCACAGAAAATGATCGCAAAGAGGATCAGGTAGGTCCAGATGCCGTATTCCTGAATAATTCCCGGCAGGTATTTATCGAAGTGGAGGATCAGGTCAATGAGGGTGAACAGAACCATTTCCCCTTATTTTGGATGTGGCAGAGGATAAATGAATTCCTTTTAATTTTTTAAGGTTATGATCTTACGAGCGCCCGATTTGGGTGTTACCGGCAGGGGATATATTTTATCATCTGTCGCCACGTCCCTGCGACTATGAGTATTTTCACCATCCGGGACGGGTATCGTACCAGGAAATAAACCCCAAAAGATTCAGTCACCAGTAAACAGGAATATTTTGTTGTGAAAATTATCCTGTTTACATTACTCCGGAATTGATATCTCACGACGTACGATTACACCGCTAGCCCGATGAATAGCCCCCGTGGCAGATGGGTGACAAGAAAATCCGGATTAGGGAAAAAAATACTTTTCAACAAATTTTTTACCCATCTGATAAACGGAGGGGACCGTGCCTGTCCCCCCGAACCGCCCCTGCGCTGAGCGATGATTGGCGTATTACCTTTCCGGGAGTTATCGCCTTCAGGGTTGGCATAACGGCGGAGGCGGACAGAATGAAAATACCTGACCCCCCAGACGCAGGAATACACTATTCTTGATAATTATGATCAGAAAGTTCTCAGAAAAATGTCCCTGTCCCGCCGTGCCTCGGAGAGGCCCTGAGGCGGGCGACCCTCATAAATACTAGAGATTTTCCGGGAGATTCAATGAGCAAATTATTCTGACGCTTTTATGAGGACTCCGGTAATTTATTGTAAATGCCTTATCGAAATTCTCCATGGATGATCAAGCGTTAAAATTCTCAATAAAACATCCCTGCCCGCCGTGCCTCGGAAAGGAGCTGAGGCGGGCAACCCTCGTAAATACTAGAGATTTTCCTGGAGATTCAATGAGCAAAATATTCTGATGCTCTTCCGAATGACTCAGGTAAATTATTGCAGGTCACGTAACGAAGTTCTCCATGGATGATCGAACGTTAAAATTTTCAATAGAACTCCCTGTCCGCTTTGCCTCGGAGAGACCCTGGGGCGGATGTCCCTCCTAGCGAAGATGGACGATTGCTCCTGCTCGTTTGACCGGAACTGGTAACGTGAAAATTGAGAGAAAATGGGTATAATCCTCTGAAAATTAAAAAAAATAGCACGGTACTAAAAATAGCACGATACTGTATTTTCCGTATGCCCCTCATAATTTCCCGCTTGTCTGCCAGAAAAATGGAGGAGGATAGGGTATCCCGGCGAGGATCTTCACGCGATCATGAAGGTAAAGAAGTAAAATGCGATCATCGGCACGAAGAGCACCAGATACACAAACCGGTTCCATCTCCAGATCGCCCCACCGTCCATCGTCTCGATGGGCATCAGGCTGTAGACGGCGGTAATAAGGTTGATGGTAAAACCGACCCCCCCGGCAATTGCATAGAGTCCGCCCAGGCCGGTGAGGGCCAGGAACAGGATCATCAGGATAATGCTGGTACAGGGACCTGCTGCCATCTCAATTCCCATCTCCCGGGTAGTATCCTCGCCTTTCCTGTTCACCAGGTTACGGTATGACTGGGCGAACGCGTTGCCGTAGAGCCATGCGGTGATGAACATAATGACGGTCCCGAGCCCCCAGAACTGGGTATCGGCGTCATGTCCGTGTTTTGTCGCGAAGTAGCGGTGTGCAAAATCATGCAGGACGACAGATATTGCTCCTACCAGAAGGTAAATAAGGACATTTCCGAGCGTGATCTCGACGCGATCGGCAAGGACAAAGGCAAGGGCTACCATGATCACCGCCGCTTCAATGATGATGACCTCTGCAGCCGAAAGGCCCAGGAAATGATGCGGCCTCTGGCTGGCGGCTATCCCCCGCCGTTCGATCTCGGCAGCGCTCACCTTTTCCACGGCATGACCGCCTGCAAGGTCCATAAAAAATTTTGCAAATTTTGGCCCGACCTGGGAGAGGGCGCCGATATTGCTGATCAGGAGATTGACCAGGATGAACAGGCAACTGGTGAGCACCGCTGCGAGGGCCACAAACTGCGGGGGAATCAAACCCCTGGTCGGGAGGTTCTTCTCCGAGTTCCCCCGGGCCTGCCGGATCATGCCGATGATCCCCGAAGGTTGACGTTCCCCGGGGGATGGTGATACCGTCTGCGTTTGTACCGGGGTTACGGCAGGTGCAGATTCCCCGACCCGTACGAGATCGCGACGCGTGAGTACGTCGCTTCCAAATGCATTTGCGACATGCAGGGTGACCGGATAGCTTCCCGCGCCGGAGTAGGTATGGACCGGATCCATCTCGGTACTGGTTGATCCGTCCCCGAAATCCCACAGCCATGCAAGGGGAGTGCCGCTGGAAAAATCATGGAAACTTACCGTAAGCGGGGGATCACCCGCCTGTGGTTCGACGGCGAATTCGGCACCGGGAACCCTTCCTGTGGTGATGAGACTCGATTTGATGATCTGCCCCGCCCCAAATTGGTTGGCTGAAGATAACGTAACGGTGTAGGTGCCCGTTTTTGTGTAGGTATGGGTTGGATTCTGTTCGGTCGAGGTTGTGCCGTCACCAAAATCCCATCGCCATGATCGCGGGGAACCACCGGTCCTGTCCGTGAAGGCTACCGTCAGGGGCAGAATACCGGTCGCCGATGAGACAGAAAAGTTAACCTTCGGGGGATCGCCTACCGAAATATATCCCGGCCGGGTCTTCGTATCCTTCCCATACGAGTTGGTGACCGTAAGGCTGACCGTGTAGTTCCCGTCTGGCCCAAAGGTGTGGGTCGGATCCTTCACCGTTGATGTAGTGCCATCCCCGAAGTCCCAGAGATACTGCAGGGGAAGTGTACCCTCCGAGCGATCGAAAAACGTTACCCGTAACGGTACGCTGCCCGACTGCGTTGTGGTATAAAAATCCGCGGATGGGGGAGAAGCCACGACGATGAACCCGGAACCCGGCTCGATTACAGGCGCAGCAGACCCGCAGGCGGGAATACCTGCGCAGGCAAGAAGGGGAATAAGAAGAAGCAGGGGTAGTATTTTGTGCATGAAACACCTTTTCGTTGTGCTAACCAGGAGGGATTGCTGAATGCAGGTTACTTCTCATGGTTAATGTGATGGTATGATAGACATGGTTGTTGGTCATGGCGTATGACGATGGCCGGTTATGAAATGAAACCGATAACCCCGCAGACGTGAAGGTCAATCTCCCCCCGCCGGTCTGCTGCTCACAAAAAGGAAATTCATGAGATAATGATGCCCTCTTTCCTGAACCGCTCGATGATCTGGATGTTCAGATAATCCTGGATAGTATTATGGTATAAAAACCCGCAGGCATACACGGTTACCATAAAAGTCATCACGGATTTTTCCATCTTGATCAGGTACACCGTTGGATGGGGATCGCCGGCGATCACATCGGAGCGGTTCTTTACTGCTTCTTCGGTAATCTCCCGGAGAACACGCTTGACCTGTCCGATATCGGCCGCATAGGAGACCGAGACCGGGATCTGGATCCTGACCTGGGGATTTGGCATGGAATAATTATGGACCACGCTGGTGGCGATCTTGGTGTTGGGAATGGTCACGATATCGGAATCGAGGGTAATTATTCTCGTGCTTCGCGGACCGATATGAACTACGTCACCTAATACGTCGTTGATCAGGACCCGGTCCCCGAGTTTGAACGGCTGGTCGGTGATTATCACCGCACCGCCGAAAAAATTGGAGAAGAGGTCCTGGGCGGCGAGAGCAATCGCGATACCCACGATACCTGCTCCTGCTATCAGGGGAGTGATATTGACATTGAATGTCGAAAAGACGTACATCAGCCCGATAAACCAGATGATCCATTTGGCGATCTTCTGGAGGATATCGACGATACGGTCATCGATATCCGTTTCGGTCTTTTCTGCCAGCGCTATCCCGTACGTCCGTAAAAAACCGTCAACGAATGTGGCGATTATCCAGGTCCCCACAAGGATGTAACCGGAGCTCAGTATTTTTGAATCCGTGATCCACTGGTATTGGGGATACAGCGTGAGAGCATGCTGGACAGCCAGAAAGAACGGGATAAAAAAAGCCAGCATCACCAGGGGCGTTCCGAGTGAATGCACGAGCAGATCATCCATCTTTGTTTCTGTCATCGCCGCCCGTTTTTTCAGCCAGACGAAGATGACGAAGATAATACCAGCGGCAATAATTCCGATACCGATGTAGACAAGCGAATCGACAATTGCCGGGTTCATCCTATATACTGTTCCCGCAAAGGAGATCAAGTTTTCTTCGGGACGGTAAAATATAATTCATGGAATATAGCCACCGGTAATCGATACGTTATAAAACTCAAGTCGTATTCGAAAAAGGATACCGGATCAAATTCCGGGATAACATCAATTTTCTGTAATGAAGTCTTATCTAATTTCTTATTCCCAGATGAATCCATGACGAAAATTTAAGTTAAAAAAGTTCATCATTTTTGTTAGTTCCCGGCTGAGCGGAATCGATCCGAACATCCATGTTCAAAACGGTACTTCCCAGAAAATTCAAACTATTTACGAGTGTCACCCGCCTCAGGGCCTCTCCGAGGCACGGCGGGGCAAGGACATTTTTCTGAGAATTTCCTCTTCGGTAATCATCAGAAAATTTTATCTCCTTCCTGTGTCCTTCCCGGGTTCTTCCTTTATCAGTCCCGTTCCGCGACGATAACAAAAAAAATCTCATGAGAAGGTAATACGCCCATCATCGCTCAGCGCAGGGGCGGTTCGGGGGGACAGGCACTGTCCCCTCCGATGGAAGGATGTTTTCAGAAATTTGTTGAGAAACCGGATTTTCTTCAGAACCGATTTTTCTTTTCACTCATTTGCCGCTGAGGCTACCGGGAGTGGTGGCGGGTGTCGTCTTATTGAGAGAGATTTAAATTTCTCATTATATTTGGAGATCCGTGATTCGGGGAAACGAACTCCAGGTTTGTTGTATTTTCCCCGGATTCTGACTGGCAGAAAATAAGTCTTGAAAAGGATGTTCCACCTTATAATCTTCCTGTGAGAGCACAAGCATGATATAACCCGGGCTCGCATTTTTTACCATGCACTCCAGGATCTCTATAATCTTCCTCGTACTTCTCTGCGGTGCCATTGCCTTTGCCGGTTGTACCAGTCACTTCACCTGTTTCCCCAACACCGGGACCCGGGACGGGAACCGGGACCCGACCGGTTCAGCCTCTCCGGCAATGACGTTCACAACCGTCCCGACAGATGCGATACCCGCTTATAACCAGGTCACCATCGATGTGGGTGAGAAGGACTATCTGGGCATCATCCCGGTCATCTTCCAGGGAGGACTGGGGCAGATCCATGTGAAAAACATCGATGTAAAACTCACGCGGATTGACGGGACTGTCCAGACCGCCTCTCTCGGGATCAAAAAAGGGGATGAGGTCGATCTCCAGGGTACCGGGGATCCGGATCCCTGAGAGGGCAAATTGACCGGGTTGAAGTCTGGGTTACCATGGATAATGGCCAGACCTATAAGACGAATGATGAGCTGAGTGAGTACCGTACCCGATAACTCCCCGTATTCAGATACGACTCTTCTTTTTCATCCCCTCAACGGGATGAATACAATACTCTGACATATGCAGGTCCACTGGCGGTCAATTCATGCTGCACAAAACTCCTGCGCAGCCCTTTCTGCGGCATGCGAACAGGAAGGATATCTTCTCCTCCCGACCGACCGTCCGTTACCTGACGTGACCTGTTACAGCCTCAACTCGATAAATGCGTCCCTGTACCGGGACGAGATCGCTACGGCAGGCTGTATCACCATCGTGGGTGGTCCGCATGCAACGGCATACCCGCGTGAGACCGCTGAGTATGCCGATTTTGTTGTTACCGGTGAAGGGGAATTTACCCTTCCCCGGCTCCTCAATCAGATAGAGGCCGGCAGGGACGGGAAGATACCCGGTGTCGCTACCGGGAATTATTACGAACCGGCGGATACCTGCGTCAGGCTCAACGCCTACCCGGCATTCTCCCGGCAGCAGGGATATGTCGAGATCAGCCGGGGCTGCCCGTTCTCCTGCGGGTATTGCCAGACACCCCACATCTTCGGACATTGCATGCGGCATCGTTCTCTGGACGCGATCGCATGCTATGCGAACCGGTACGAGCATGCGAGGTTTGTATCCCCGAATGCATTTGCCTATGGATCGGACGGAATACATCCCCGCTGGGAAAAAATCGAACACCTCTTCCGGAAGCTGAAGAACAGGATATATTTCGGGACATTTCCCAGCGAGGTACGTCCGGAATTTGTCTGCGGGGAATCACTTTCACTCATTACCCGGTATTGTTCCAATACTAAACTCCATTTCGGGGCACAATCGGGGAGTAATGCTGTGCTGGAGAGGCTTGGTCGTGGTCACACCGTCGACGATGTGATTCATGCGGTGGAACTCTGCAACGACTTTTCTCTTACTCCGGTGGTAGATTTTATTGTCGGGCTCCCGTTCGAGACCGGAGAAGACCAGAAAAAGACCCTTGACCTCCTGCAGTGGGTGGCCCGGTACGGAAAGGTGCATGTCCACCGCTTCGTCCCCCTGCCCGGTACCCGGCTTGCCGGTACCAACGCGCGATCACTCCTGCCGGAAACGGAAAAGATCTGCGGAAAACTTGCGCATTCGGGTAAACTGACCGGTTCCTGGAACGATCCTGAGATAAGGTTTTTTAGACCCCCTTCAAATGATATACCATGAAAGATGTGCTATTGATAGCAGATCTCCATGGTCAATTCGGTAAAATTGATTCATTTCTGGATTTGAGTCCGGAAGCGGTATTTATTGCAGGCGATATCACCAATATGGGTCCGGTTGACACGGTCGATGACGTGCTATCACGTATCGATGTGCCGTGTTTTGCAGTGCCCGGCAACTGCGACCCGCGGGAGATCATCGAAACACTCGAACACTCAGACGCAGTATGTCTTCATGGCTCCCACATTAACCTGGGCAGGATAACCATTGCAGGTATCGGCGGATCAAATCCCACACCCTTCAGTACGCCGTTTGAGATGACCGACAAGCAGATGGACGACGTGCTGCATGGTGCCATAAAAAAGATGGAGAAGACCGTTCACAATGTCCTTCTGGCTCATGCTCCGCCGTTTGAAACCCTCGATAAGATCAACGGGGAACATGTGGGCAGCCAGAGTATCCGGCGGCATATGAAGTCTTTTGATCTTGTCTGCTGTGCCCATATCCACGAACAGCGGGGCGTCATGGATGTTGACGGGGTAAAAATCGTTAATCCCGGTCCTGCCATGGATGGTTACTGTGCGATGCTCCACTTCGGGACAGAGGCGCGGGATATCAGGGTAGAACTCCTGAACGTTTAGCCAGGAGCAGTTCAAGGTAGGAGGCGAGGATCGGCTCGCCCTGTACACCAATCTCTTTTGAAATAGCGTCTATCTGTCCCGAAGCCGCCGTGTCATTTCCCTCGGCCATCACCTCAATCTCAACAAACGTACCCAGTTCGTCGACTGAATCCAGGGAGACCGCGGTGTTGCCAAGCTGGTAGTTTTCACGCCATTTATTCACTTCGGCGGTCCGGGTAAACCCCAGCCGGTCCAGGATCGCCTCAAAGACTTCGCCGGATTCGACTGCCGTGTTGAGTTCTTCGCGGGCCTTGAGGCCGGATGCCTCAATCTTTGCCCCTTTGTAGGTAATTACCGCGTGATCGCCGGTGTACCTGACCCGGACTGCTTCATCCGTCTCGCCAAAATCCCGGTGAGGTGCATTATAGTAAACGTCGTGCTCATGTATCCTGCCGAGAAACCGGGCATGGCGCCCGGTCAACTGCCGGCGAATGGGATCAAGAGAAGCAACCCTGACTTTCATTTCAATTTCAAGCATGCCTGTGCCACACGTTTATCTGTTTTCGTTGCAATTTAATATAGTCAGGTGAACCATGGCGATTCAAGATGGAGATTTTATCAAACTGAGCTATTCGGGAAGCGTAAATGGAAATATCTTTGATACCACGGATGCAGAAGAAGCAAAATCTGCAGGTATCCACAGTCCGAACGCGATATATGGCCCGGTCACGATCTGCGTCGGGCAGAAACATGTCATCCTCGGCCTGGACGAGGAACTTGTCGGGAAGGAAGCAGGTGCATCGGGCGATGTGATCGTAACCCCGGAGAAGGCATTCGGGGAGCACGATCCCAAACGCGTCAAGTCGTTCCCGAAGAACCAGTTCAAGGAAAAACCTGTCCGCGGCATGCCGGTGAAGATGGAAGAGATGGGAGAAGGAACGGTCGTCGATGTTATCGGCGCAAAGGTGATCGTGGATTTCAACCCTCCGCTCGCCGGGCAGACCCTCTCCTACCATTATACGATCGATGAGATCGTCACCGATCCTCTCGAAGAGATCAAAGGCCTGGTCCGGCTGTACACCGGCAGGGAGATGGAGATCGCCATCCAGGACGGTAACGTGACGATCACTCTCCCCCCGGGATCAACTATGACCGACGCTGGCTTCTCTGGCGGGGCAGGATCATCCACGAGGGGTTCGAGTTGATCAGGGATATAACAGAAATCACGATGATTGAAACCTTCAAACGACCCGAGAAGAAAGAGGAATAAACACTCCACTGTTTTTTTTTAACAGGTAATTCAATATTCATTTTTTATATTAATTCCTGTTTTTGGAAAATTCGGATGAATATATGTTCATCAAGACTTAGAAAAAATATCACCTGAAATATCACTTTTGATGTTTGATGGACCGTTGCTACCAACCGGGATCTCCGAAACTAATGAGTGACTAAAAAAATCGGCTCCGGATTAATGCTGGTTTTCAACAAAATATTTTGATAAACCTGATAAAACGGAGGGGACAGTGCCTGTCCCCCCGAACCGCCCCTGCGATAAGCGATGATGAGCGTATTACCTTTCAGGAGGTAGTGTTTTTGTTATTTTATCCATGGAACTGGACTAAAAGGGAGTCCCCGGGAAGGAATAAAAAAATTTTCTGATGATTATCGATGAGAAATCCTCATAAATATGTCCTTGCCCCGCCGTGCCTCGGAGAGGCCCTGAGGCGGGAACCCTCGCAAATACTATGTTTTTTGAAGGATGTATTATTTTATCAGCATTTGAACTTCGGTGGATTCGCTTCTAAAAAAACCTCAAAATCTATTCCTTGTCCCACCGTGTTTCTGGGAGGCCCCGAGGCAGGCGACTCTCTCAAATACTATGGATTTTCCTGGAGATTCAATGAGCAAATTATTCAGACGCTCTTATGAGGACTCCGGTATTTTTTATTTGTAGGTAACTTACGAAGTTCTCCATGGAATATTAAACGTGAAAATCCTCATAAAAATGTCTTTGCTTGCCGTGCCCCGGAGAGGCCCTGAGGCGGGTGATACTCGTAAATACCATGATTTTCCCGGAAAGCGTTTCTGAAGGTATCCAGGGATCGGGATCAGGTATTACTTTGCATTACTCCCGGGATCATCCTGCTGGATAAAACGATTTATAGTGACTGGATTGATGTATGTGTATGAACGAAACCGTAAAAAAATTTTCACTGGTTTTCCTGTTCCTTCTCCTGTTTGCACTTTGTGCCGGATGTGCCAGTACCCCGGCCCCGTCGAACACGACAACGACATTGACAACCGGAACGACGGTCCCGGGATCGGGTCCTGCCTATGTTGCCGGGGATATTGTAAAAAATCCAAAATCTGATGTCCAGGTTGCCTGGCTGATCATCAGTTACGACGCGTCCACCGATATGTATTCGCGGGCACTCATTTATCCCAACACCGACGGTTCCTGGGGTTACCGTCTGAATTCGAATAACGAAAAATACAGCAGGACGCTGATGGATAAAGTCTATACCGAGAAGATCACCAATAAAGACCCGTCATCAATACCGGTGCGGAATCCGGCAATTACGACAACAACCCGGACCGTAGCACCGACATCGACGGCGACTACGACAAGCACGACAGTACCGACGGGAGCCCAGCCATCCATCAAGAACATCGTTCCTGATGTGGGAGATGCCGGCACAGCGATATCCATTACCGAGCCTGACCGGCACGAATTTCCAGAGCGGGGCAACCGTGGCGCTGGTGAAGAGCGGAAGTCCGAATATTACGGCAACCAATGTCAATGTACAGTCGCCGACCCTGCTCACCTGCACCCTGTCACCCCCGTCCGATGCGGTTGCCGGTTCATGGGACGTTGTCGTGACCAACCCGGACGGACAGTATGGCGTCTATACCAACCTCTTCAGTATTCATAATACGGCCAATCCTACCGCGACGGTTACCTCGACCGGAGGAATCAGCATTACCAGTATCGATCCCACGTTCGTTGTCGCTTCCAATACGTACATCCCGATCACGGTCTACGGATCAAATTTCCAGAACGGCATAACTGCCACGCTTACCAAGAGCGGGAACGCGGACATCACGGCAACCACGATCTCCCGGACCGATACGACCCAGATGAGATGTTTTTTCACCATCCCCACATTATCGCAGGGAACCTGGACACTGAACCTGGCCAATACCGACAATTCGACCGGTACCCTGGTTGACGCATTTGTTGTCCGCAACTGATCCGGGCAGGACTATAGGGCTCACTTTTTTTTAAAAAAATAAGGGTATTGTCCTATTTCAACCACCAAAATTAATCAGTGATAACGATTAGAAAAATCGCATAAAAAATGTTTCCGGAACTGACGGGAAAAAAAAGTTCAATTTTTTATGCTTTGCATAAATTCTTTTTTCCTGTCACCAGGTTAATCTCTGCGGTAGTTATGAAGGTAACCCCCCCTCTCCCCCACGGGGGAGGCAACCCAAGGGGAGCACCCCCTTGACCCCCCACGTTCGAGGTATTTTCATCAACCTTCTGAGGGCTATCACATTTTGGGGATGCCCTAGCGGCGGGGGCGGAAGCACGATGTGCTGGAGCCCCCAAGAGCGATTTTTGAGGAAAATGTGTTATATCTCTTCATAAAATAAGTCGCCAGGATGTGACTATCCCCAATAAATTGCCCTGAATGAGCAGATTTCCTGAAAACAGCCGCCATTGAATGGGGATTGATCCGGGGGGAAGGTCCGGGAATTCTTCACCATTACCGGGTGATACGATAGCGCAGCAATGCGGCGATCCCGCCGAGCGCGATCAGTCGTTCCCCGGGTTCAAACCCTGAGGAGAGTACCACGATGGTCGCCCGGATGGTCTCGGCTTTTTGGATGAGCTGCAGGATCTCTTTGTTGTGCAGGAGGGTATCTGCCACCAGGACCTGGTCAGCCGCACCGGATTCAACGGCTTCCTGGACCTCCCGGTGACCGTACGCAACGGCTCCTTCCCGGGAGATCCGGAGGAGCACCTCGTCCATCAGCCGTACCTCGCGGGAGAGCTGGAGATCGTTCATAAGGGTTTCGAGAGCCCCCTTGCCGATCATCTCCTGCACCGCACCCCTCCCGATCCGCCGCGTCTCGACGACGACTGCCCGGTCCGCCGCAGGGCAGGACCGGGTCTTTGCAAATTTTATAAAATCATCCTTGATAAAACCGGGGCCGGCGATGATCAGCGGGCCGGAGAGGGTGGAAAGGGGCAGGAGTACCTGGTCAAAAAAACCTGCACGGGTATCGGACTCCCCGCCCTTGCCGCTCCCGGCGGTGATCGTGATGACACTTTCCGGGCCATACTGCCGTAACCGGAAGAGTTCTGCCTCACCCTCCTCAAGGGTCAGGATATGAATGACCCCGTACACCGAGGCTTTTACCGCCCGCTCTATCCGTTCGAGATCGAGGGGGCGCCACTCCTTGATCACGGATATCTCAAACCCGGTCTCAATATTGATCGTATGATACGCACCGGCATCTGCCCCCTGTTCAATGAGACCTGTCAGCCGGAGCCGGATGCCGTGTTCTGAAAATTCTACGCGCTCTGCCCTGATACCGAGCCGGACAAGCCGTTTCTCCATTTTCTCCGGCCTGATCTTGTCGGAAGCGGCATCGACACTCCGGAATGTTGCCGCGAATACGAGATCGCCCGGATTGATCAGGTGACGGAGATGCCACAGATCATCGATGCTCTCCGGGAACAAACGGATCTCGCCAAACCTGTCCTTTAATTCTCCATATTCCGCTTTCATGGGGGTCCTGTGATATCTGAACCGCCCGGAGGTACAAACGCGGCGACATGATCCGTATTCAGGATGCCTTTGAGCGCCTTGCCTTCTTCTTCAGAAACCTTCTGTTTGAGGAGGCGAAGCACTTTCTTTGCCACATCGTTGGGTTCGAACTGCCCCGGTTTCAGTCCGACCCAGGTTGTCGTTTTCCTCAGAATTGCAGACCGGCGGGCCGCCGATCACAGCAGCATGAGGTTCGAGCATGAGCCCGACTGCAACCGAAAGCGGTACGTTCCGGTAATACGTGCGTTCCCCCCGGACAATGAACGAGCCCCGCGAGATGAATTCACCGGATTCCGGGGTTTTGCTGACCTGGGAGGGCAGGGCACTGTAGACATCGGCGGAGAAGTGCCCGCTCCGCCAGGCACCTGAATAGGAAGCGGCAAACTGCGCCACCTCCTCCATATGCCCGGTCCTGCCCTTGACGATCACGACGCTCGCACCATGGACATCGGCATGCACGAACAGGTCCTGGCCGCCCATATATTTTTTGACCAGTTCCTCGTTCTGGGATGCATCCCGCCCGCCCAGCACAACGACATCGTCGCTGGTGATAAACCAGCGAAAACGGTGGTACCATAATTTCTTCATCGGGATAAAATCCCGTTTCTGGACTTTTCTCTTTGGCAGGGTTGTTTTCATCGCCCTGAGCGCACCCTCCTTCTTCTTCCGGAATTTTTTTATGATATCATAGTAGCGCCCGGCGTTCTGTTCGATCCCTTCATGCACGTAGATCTTCACCCGTCTCCCTATATCGATCTCAACCGCTGCCTCTTCCGGGTGGAATGCGACAATCTTTTTTGCTTCCTCAGAATCCTTTTCACGGATGATTTTTTCAATCTCCTGCCATGAGCGGGTTTTACTTGCGGCGTCAAGTGCGCCGATCATCGTGGAAATGAACGCATAATTTTCATACAGTGCCGCAACGATGGCTTCTGTCTTTTCGATCTTATCCTCAAATTTTTTTATCGCCGATCTCTGGTATTTTAGGATCCGTTCTTCCTTGTTGAGTTTTGGTTGTGCATCTGCGGTCTTTCTTTCGGCCTTCGTCAGCGGATAATAGGCTTCGAGGGCCTCTGAAAAACTCCTGAAATGAAGCGTGTCCTCCCCGCCCCAGATATCGATGGGTTCGCAGTGTTTTTTTGCAATGACCGGTTCCGGGGCATGCACCACCTGGTACAACAGATCCCGGACCGCTGTAAAAATGATCGCCGGATCTGCCGAACGGGCGGGGAAGGTCTTGTCAAGCCCCGTTTTCCGGCATATATATTCCGCATACGTGCCTCCGAGCATACAGCCAATGGCCAGGAAACGGACCAGGTCGCGGTCATCGGTTTTGATCAGGGCAGCCATGGCCTCCTCCGATGAGGTGGGATCAATGACCCCCAGCGTATACGTGGCGCCGGGAACAATCTCCCGTTCCCGGAAGCGGTGATGGCGCAGCGGTTTGATGATGGTATACTGTTCATCGGCCAGTATGACGTTTCCCTCATCGAAGAGTTCGATAATGAGGCGGTATACCGACTGGCCTTTCCCGACATCAAAGATAAGGATTCGCTCCAGCCCGTGCTGCCGGACGGCGAGCACCTTCCCGCCGGAGATGTATTTTCTGAGGAACATGGCGAACTGGGGGGGATTTTTCGGGGGTTCCGGCATATCCCGGACAAGGTGAGCCCTCCTCCCCGATTCAATGATCATCTGGTAACGGGCCTTGTTCTCCCCGTTGAGCCGGACCCCCAGTGTCCGGGAATCGAACTGGTAAACCTTGTCGATCCAGAGCGGCAGTTTCTCGCACAATTCCGACGTTACTACCCGGACGTCGATCCCGCTCATACCCTGTTCGGATGCCATGATGTACCAAATTACATATGGCTTGCGCACTAAAAAATAAGACTACTGGTGTAACGGGATGAGTGAAGTAGCAGTTGAGGAGAAGCCTGCCCTGACAAAAAAAGAGAAGACACGGGCAGAGAAACAGGCTGAACACGTGGCCCGTATCAAACGGACCCTTGTGGCGTCGGTGATCGGGATCATTACCGGCATTCTCTGGTACTGGTCCGGGGGGATTCCCAATGCAGCCGGCATTCAGGCAAACGGTGTTCTGGCATTCATGCTGATGCTTGCCGGCGTCGTGGTCCAGAAGCATATCTTCATATTTATGGGTATGGATACCTCAAAACTGAAAGCAAAAGACTGGTTCTACCAGGGATTCATGACGTTTGCCTTCTGGTTCATGACCTGGACGATCCTTTTGACCTCCTTATCCCCGGTACTGCCATAATTCATCCTCTTTTGGGATCCTGATGAGAATCGCGATAGTTCACAAGGACCGATGCCATGCAAAGAAGTGCGGCACCGAGTGCATACTCTACTGTCCCCGGGTCAGGACCGGTGATGAAACCATCATCATCGGCGAGGATGGCAAGGCACTCATATCAGAAGAGCTCTGTGTCGGGTGCGGTATCTGCATAAAAAAGTGTCCTTTTGACGCGATCGACATCGTCAGCCTCCCCGAGGAGCTCGAGCACCCGACTCACCGGTACGGGAAGAACGGGTTTGCCCTCTATGGCCTGCCTATACCGACCGAAGGGAAGGTGACCGGGATCCTCGGGGCAAACGGTATCGGTAAGAGCACGGCCGTCAAGATCCTTTCGGGCAGCTCCGCCCCAACCTCGGGAACTTCGACAATGAAGTCGCATGGGAAGAGATCCTGAAACGCTATGCAGGTACCGAACTCTTCGATTATCTCCAGACGGTCTCAAAAAAGACCATAAAGATCGCGTCAAAACCCCAGTATATCGATTATATCCCCAGTGTCTTCTCCGGTACGGTCAGGAAACTCCTGACGACCACCGACGAACGCAAAAAACTTGCCGAGATCCTTCCGGTGCTGAAGCTCGATGCGATCCTCGATCACGACATAACCACGCTGAGTGGCGGGGAGTTGCAGAGGGTCGCGATTGCAGCCTGCCTTGCACGGGATGCCGGTCTCTATTTTTTTGATGAAATAACCCCTTTTCTGGATATTTACCAGCGAATTGCCGCCGCCAGGCTAATCCGGGACCTGGCCACCGAGCGGCCGGTGGTGATCGTAGAGCATGATCTGGCGATCCTTGACATGCTCGCCGATACGGTACATGTAGGGTACGGGAAACCGGCAGTCTTTGGTATCATTACACGCCCCAAGGGAGTCCGGGTCGGTATCAACCAGTATCTGGACGGGTATCTTGTCGAAGAGAATGTCCGTTTCCGGGATACCCAGGTGGTCTTTGAGAAACGGGCCCATGACAAAGGCTCGGAACGGGAGCCTCTCTTTGATATCCCGGCGATGACCAAGGAGTACGAGACCTTCCACCTGACGGTTACGGGGGGGACCATCAGGAGCGGCGAGGTACTGGGGATCGTCGGGGCCAACGGGATGGGCAAGAGCACCTTTGCAAAACTCCTTGCCGGGGTTGAAACGCCTTCGGCGGGGGCGATTGAGACCTCCCTCCGGATCTCGTATAAACCCCAGTATGTCAAGGCAGATACGTCCGATAGCGTCGAGATGTATCTCCGCCGGCAGACAACGAAATTCGATTCATCGATGTACCAGCATGAGATCATCGAGTCGCTCTCGCTTGAGGTCATCCTCCCGTCTCCCGTGGATACCCTGAGCGGCGGAGAGCTCCAGCGGGTGGCAATTGCCGGGTGCCTTTCCCGGGACGCCGATCTCTACATACTGGACGAACCCAGCGCCCACCTTGATGTTGAGCAGCGGGTCAAGGTGACAAGGATGATCAAGCATCATGCTGAAGGAAAACCGGTCGGCATCATGGTGATCGATCATGACATCTACCTTATCGACATGATCAGTGAACGGATCCTCGTCTTTGAAGGAGTTCCGGGCAGGCAGGGCACCGCAGCAGGACCCTTCAGGATGCGGGAAGGGATGAACCGGTTCCTCCGTGCGCTCGAGGTCACCTTCCGCCGGGACCAGAGCGGAAGGCCGCGGATCAACAAACCCGAATCGTTCCTGGACCGGGAACAAAAAGGGCGGGGAGAATTTTATTACTACCAGGCTGACGACTAAAAAAGCATCGGCCGGGATAGTCCTTTCATACCATCCGGTTCTTTTTAACGGGAATATCTTAAAATATTTTGTCCAGTCCTGGTTCTTGTGTTTCAACTATCTGAACGAGGGTTACCCGCCCAGGCCTCTCCGGGGCATGGCGGGGCATGAATGTTCTTCTGACAATTTTTAATACTGATTCACCGGGAGAATCCTCCGGACTGCAATAACCTTCATGAGTTCAGGGAGGAATTCTCGGAGAACCGGAATGAAAGCCAGGGAGGTAAAGCGAAAGGGGCAGGGGGACATTCACCCGGGGTTTTCCTCCTCCCGGGGGAGAGTGGGTGTCGCCCAGATGCTTTCTCTCTCTATAAACCAAAAACAGACAGCGACAGGATTTTTTCATCACGTAAAAAAAATTGGGTATAGTCACATCCTGGCGACTAATTTTATGAAGAGATAGAACACATTTTTCTCAAAAATCGCTCCTGGGGGCTCCAGCATATCGTGCTTCCGCCCCCGCCGCCAGGGCATCCCCCAAAATGTGATAGCCGCTCGGAAGGGTGATGAAAATATCTCGAACGTGGGGGTCAAGGGGATGCTCCCTTGGGTTGCCTCCTCCTTTGGGGGAGAGAGGGGGGTTACCCTCATAGTTACCGCAGAGATTAACCTGGTGACAGGAAAAAAGAATTTCTGGAAAGCATAAAAAATTGAACTTTTTTCCCGTCTGTTCCGGAAACATGTTTTATGCGACTTTTCTCTCGTTATCACGGATCAATTTTGGTAGTAGAAATGTGATTATACCCAAAAAAATATTATCGCGTTTTCCTGTTGTCATCTTCGGGGGTCCCCCGCTCAAAACCCTGTACCAGGTTCCGGAGCATCTCTTTTCGGGAGGCACGCAGTTTCATCTGGTTGTAGACGGTGAAGAAATTAATTCCGACGATCACGATGATGAGGAACAGGCTCACCCAGAGCATCACTCCCCTGACGGAAAGGAACGCAGCCCAGAGAAGTCCTACAAACGAGATCAGGTAGAACATGATCCAGGTCCGAATATCGGGGATCTCCATGTGGATCTCATATTAATTGACCGCCTTATAAAATATCCGGCAAAACCATCTCGTCCGAACCGGGTGGCGGGTCATTGGATCTGGCTGCATGTCCGGCGGCCGGATTATCCCTTCAGGACATTCCCCGGGTTCACAGAAAGAGTACCTGGAGCAGAACCGGGGAGTGTTCCGGTACTATTATCCGGATCTTTTTTTCTCGTTCTGTATATCGAGGATAATTTCAAGTTCCAGGGATTTGGCATAGGCTTCCCGGGCTTCATCGTTTCTTCCCAGTTCGTCAAGGCATACCCCCCTGATATACCAAGTCGTGGCGTCATTTCCCTTCAGGGCAAGTGCCCGGGTGCAGGCAGATAATGCATCCTCAAACCGGCCGAGATTGTAAAGGGCGTGTCCTTGTTTGGCCCAGGCATCTGCATAGTTCTGGTCGAGGGTAAGCGCACGCCTGCAGTCCGAAAGTGCCTCGGTGTTCTTCCCGGTCTCAATATATACCCCAGCCCGCAGGTACCAGGTTTCGGGATTGTCAGGATCGAGGGCCAGTGCCTTATCATAGTATGCGACCGCCTCCCGGTATTTTGTACGACCCGCATACCCGCGTCCCTTCTTTACCAGCCCTTCAACTTCTTTTGATGTCACACATTCTTCCCCAGCTCAGGTACAGGGTTTGTCGTCAACCAGTTTTCCCGTCAAGGGATGATCGGTCGATCAGGTCACCGAAGATCTTTTTCAGCGCCGCATATTCATATTCCGCTTTTTTCTCCCGGGCTTCCTGCAGATGGTGTGCAGGTTCCCAGGCAAACCAGCCGTCCATCGACATGTATGAGATAAAATGGTTCGTCATGTTCACGCCGGTCTGGTAGAGATGATGGAAGTAATCCAGGCTGGGTTCTGCATTCCAGTCGATCTTCTGCAGGTACTTCTCCATAATCTCAAGCATGGTATCTCCAAAGATCTTGGACTGGTACCAGGAAGTGGTTGTCCATCGCGTGGTAAGCATTTCTTTTACCTCGAGGTGATTGAACTTTTTCATCTGGGGGATGTTGACGACCGGCATCAGCTGATCTGCCGGAAGGATCTTTGCCAGGTACTGGTCACGGGCATAAAACATGGATTTATTGAGCACAAAGTAGCGTCTCGGGATGATATTCTCATACTCCATCATATCATCCATATCCATCTTTCCCTCCTTCATAAGATAGTAGAGCTGGGTCTCCCTTAACGAGGGCATCCGGTGATAGATACGGGCATTGGTGATCGGGTTCCAGGGAAGTTCGTTGATATCATCATTAAAATTGGCATAGAGGATACTGAGCATCTGGATGAGTTTCATGACGGGGAGTTTCTCAGCCTTTTTTGCCTCGTCCTTGAGAGCATCGAGATAGATCTGGCGGAGTCCCCGGTACAGGGAATCTCCCGTGAATGAACAGACCAGGTACCGGGATTTTTTTGCCGCCGCCCCTTTGATGAGAAGATGCATGCAATGCCGTGCGATAATAAAATCTTTTAAAAGACCGGTGTAATGGGCAGGGAGAAGGATGAAATTTTTCTCGACCGTATAGGTGTATACGTCTACCAGTGTCCCGTTCGGATCTGCCTCTGGATTTCGCAGGAGGGAAATTTCCGTGTCCAGCAGATCCTCTGCCTGGCTGACAAGGAGCCGCAGGGGTTTGGAGAGGGGCATTTCAGTTCGCATATCATTCACGGGAAAACCGGGCTTGTATAACCGGTCGGGATCAAGCCGGTTCAATGTGAGGGATGCAGCTTAATATCAGCTGATGAGACGGTGTATCTTTTCCCGGTCTTTTGCGAGGTAAGGAGGAAGGAAGTTCCGTTGCCGGGCGGTAACGATTGCCGTAGTGGCAAAAAATGCCGGAATAGTATTTTGCGCCGTTTTTTGCCTGGCCGGAATTTATTCAATATATTTATCAGGTTGACATCGTAACAGGAAATGAGATGCGTAATGGCTGATATGCTCACAGATCTGTTAATTTATACCGGTATCGGGATTCTGACGTTTGGTATTGGGGCAATTCTTGGATACCAGCTCCTGACCATGCATTATGGACGGCGGTTCATGGTAGTCGCCCGTCAGTGTTCTGACGACGATTCGGTGATTCCCATCATTGACGAACTTGCCCGGGAGACGTAACATAAGGAGGTGGGATATGGTTGATGTCGTCAGCTACAGCTTGATCAGTGTCACGGCGTTCTGCTTTGGACTGATTGTTTCCTTCCAGATCGCTCATATTCACTACTGCCGCAGGCTCACCATTCTTGTCCGGCGATCCATTGGTACACGGACCATCGCTCCGGTTCTCGTCGAATACGAGAAAGGGATCGCGAAGAAATAATTTTGGGTATAGTCCTATTTCAACCACCAAAATTGATCCGTGATAACGAGAGAAAAGTCGCATAAAATATGTTTCCGGAACTGACGGGAAAAAAGTTCAATTTTTTATGCTTTGCAGAAATTCTTTTTTCCTGTCACCAGGTAATCTCTGCGGTAGCGATGAGGGTAACCCCCTCTCTCCCCCAAAGGGGGAGGCAACCCACGGGGAGCACCCCCTTGACCCCCACGTTCGAGGTATTTTCATCAACCTTCTGAGGGACTATCACATTTTGGGGGATGCCCTGGCGGCGGGGGCGGAAGCACGATGTGCTGGAGCCCCCAGGAGCGATTTTTGAGGAAAATATGTTCTATCTCTTCATAAAATTAGTCGCTGGAATGTGACTATACCCTTTTTTTTATCACCTCTGTCATTAACAGATTCTCATCGGAAAGGCCCATCAGCGGGGAACCCCCATAAATAATTTGATTTTTTCAGAGTTCGGGAATTGAATTCCCGTTAAAAAGGGCCTTCAGGGCCCTTTTAATCCTTTCTTTTAAAAATTTTCTGGAAGGAGTCATAGGGGACGTACATGCCATCTGCCGCCCGCCCGAGATATTCGGTCTTCCCCATTACATAGAACCCGCCCGGCACCAGGGCATCATGGAATATTTTTGCCAGTTCATCTTTCTGTTTCTCGTTAAAATAGATCGTGACATTCCGGCATATAATGAGGTCGAGCCAGCGTGAGACGGGTGCACCGCTCATCAGGTCATGGGGCTGAAAGCGTATCAGGTTTTTCAAATAGGGCTTCACCTGGAAATTCCCGTCGGGAAGCCGGGTGAAATGGCGGTGGGTCTGCGCCTCGGACAGCTTAACCATCGCCTTCTGGGTATAGATGCCCTCCCGTGCCCGCGCAAGGACCAGCTTATCGATATCGGTTGCGAAGATATGGGCAGACAGTTCCGGGTTCTGTGCCATGAGTTCGGAGATTATCATGGCGAGGGAGTAGGGTTCTTCACCGGTGGAGCACCCGGCACACCAGATGCGCAGCCGTTTTCTCTGGCTGAACAGTGAAGGCAGTATATCCTTTTTTATAAACTCATATACCCCGGTATCCCGGAAGAATTCAGTAACGTTGATGGTAAGGGCATTACGCAGGTTCTCCAGCTCAGCAGGATTCGCCTGCAGGTACCTGAGGTAGTCTTCATGGGTTTCCCTGCCGGACGAACGCATCCGGGAGAGCAGCCGGCGCCTGATGTAATCCTCTTTGTAGTTTGAACATTGTATGCCAAGTTCCCGTTCAATGAACTGTTTTAAGGCTGCAAAATCGTCCATGACCGTTCCGGATTTCCTCGGGTTTATGAGAGCACAGGTACGAAAGAATGAGAAGTTTTCCTGGGGGCAGAGCAGGGAAGTAAAACGGTCCGCCCGGTCAATGCAGGTGGAACTTCCCGATCATTTTACGGCTGCGATCTGCCATCCCCGCAAGCTCTGCCGACGCACTGGCAATTTCCTGGGTCGATGCGCTGGTCTCCTGCGCAAGGGCTGCCATATCCTCCATCCGCTGCTGGTTGTCACCGGTCAGCGTTGAGACGGCGTCTATACCATTCATGAGCGTTGTCGTGGCCTTTGCCTGGTCTTCCGTTGCCCGGGTGATCTCGGTCACACCCTGCGACACAATCGTTGCCTCGGCAATGATCAGGTTGAGCGACTCGACGGTTCTGTTGACGCTGTCGATGCCCGTTTTGATCTCGGCAAAGGAATTTTTCATAGAACCTGCCGTCTGTTCGCTCTTTGCCTGGATTCCTTTGATGAGGCCCTCGATCTGGTAACTCGCTTTCTTGGATTCACCGGCAAGGTTCTTGACCTCGCCCGCGACCACGGCAAAGCCGCGCCCATGCTCGCCGGCCCTGGCGGCTTCGATCGCCGCGTTGAGTGCCAGGAGGTTGGTCTGGTTGGCAATATCCGTGATAAGGCTTACAATCTTTGAGATCGCCCGCATCTGTTCATTCAGTGCGGTGATGTCGTCCATGCTCTGCTTGGAGATCTTCTCTGCGTTCTGCATCTTGGTGGTGGCAAGCCGGCCGATCTCCGCTGCCTGTGCACCCTCGCGGGATGCCTTTTCAGCATGGGACATCACATCGTGAGATGTACCGGCAATCTCTTCGATCGAGGCAGAGATATCCGAGATGTCCGTCGAGATCTTCTCAACGTTCGTGAGCTGCAGTTTCGAATTATCCGCCGCTTTCTGTGACGATATGGCAACCTGCTCGGTTGCTTTGGCAATTTCTTCGGTGCTCCTGATGGTGTCGCCGATCGTAGCATCAAGCGTTGACATCGCCTGGGTCAGTTCGGACAGGACAGCCATGATCGAATCGGCGGCCAGATTATAATCCGTTTTAAGCCTGACCAGCGGATCAGCTTCATCGACGCTCACCCGGTAGGTGAGATCGCCTGCGGCAATCTTCGACAACGCGGTCTGGAGTTCGGCGGCACTCGCGGTAAGGAGTTCGGCATTTGCCCGTGCCTCGTCCATCATCGCCGTGATCTTCAGTTCCTGTTCGCGCTGTTTCGTGATATCGCTGTACACGCACACGATGGTCTGGAGATTTCCTTTCGGGTCAACCATCGGAATACCGTACTGGCTGAGAATGCGGACCCCGGTAGGGAATTCAATTTTGATCTCGCCGGAACTTCTCTTTTTTTCCTGCAGCACTTTTTTCAGTCCTTCACCGTGCTGTTCGAGAATTTTGAAATCTTTCGCACTCATGCCGATGAGCCGGTCCCGGGCAAGACCGGTCAGGGATATGTAGGCATCGTTTACCATGATAATTTTGAACTCCGTGGTCATCAGCATGATGGGCATCGGGTTCTGGTTGACAATAATGTCAGAGCGAAGTTTGAGGAGAGCAACCTCGTCCATCTTCGTGTGCAGTTCCTGCTGGCTCCTGCGCTGCTCGGTGACCTCGTTATAGACAAAAAGGAGGTTGGTGATCTCATGGCTGGTGTCAAGAATCGGCATGACATACTGTTCAAGTATGTGGGTGCCGCTGGGAAGTTCAACGGTAACTTCCCCGAATGCACGGTGTTTCTTTTCCAATGCGACCCGTGCACCTTCGCCTTTTTGTTCAAGGATCTTTACTTCCCGGAGGCTCATGCCGATTACGCGATCCCGCGGCATCCCGCTCATCTTCGCATAGGCGGCATTTGCTTCAACAACGGAAAAACCGGCATCGGTCATCAGCATGGGGATCGGGTTCTGCTGGACGATGGTATCCGAGCGCTGGCGGAGTTGCTCGTTTTCGTCATTCTTCTTCTTCTGTGCCGTAGTATCGTTATACACAAAGAGCAGGGTGGTGACCGTCCGGGTATTGTCCATCACCGGAATGCAGTACCTGTTCGAGAATGTGCGCACCGGAAGGCAGTTCGACGGTAACTTCCCCGAATGAGCGTCGTTTCTCCTGGAGTGCGACCTTCGCACCCTCACCCTTCTGGCTGGTGATCCTGAAATCTTTCAGACTTGTCTTCAGGAGATCGTGTTCACGGATACCGCTCATCTGGATATAAGCGGCGTTGGCCTCGATGATCGTGAATGCCGGCGTGGTGAGGAGCATGGGGACAGGATTATTGCTGACCATGACGTCGAGGCGTTTTTTAAGTTCCGCGATGGTCTCTTCGTATGCCACGATCGCTGCTGTCTCTTCCTGCGTCGGCAGCGGGGCAGGTGCTCCGGTAAATAATGCTCTTCTTCCTGGTCGTTCTGTCATGTCCGGTCCCCCGTCCATGTTCCTGAATAGGTCATTTTCGCCATGGTTTTTCCCTGAAATTTACTTCTTTGCAACGTCTTCCAGCATCTTCTGCATATCAATCCAGATGATCAGGCCGGTGCCCGGTTTTTCTGCCGTGTCGCTCTTCTGTTTGATAATACCTTTTACAAAACCGGAGACTTCCGATGCGAGTCCTTCGCCGAGATGTTCAATATCTGCCCGTGCAACCTGCAGGACTCCCAGTACTTCGTCGACGATGATCCCCACATTACTTCCCGCTGCCGCCTCCGGAACCAGTACCGATGATCTTCTGGTTACCCCGTATTTCCTGGCCGGGTAATCCAAGGAGGGTAGTGAGGTTCATGATATTGGTTATTTCTCCCCGAAGGTTGATGACCCCCGAGATGTAGGGAGGGGACCGGGGGATCGGGGTGATCGGTATCATTTCGACGATCTCCCGCGCGAGCTGGATATCAAGGGCGTAACGTTCACCCCCCAGTACAAATTCTACGATATCGACTGTTGCATCCATTCTTTACCTCAACCTGAATTTTTCCATCATCATCTTTAACCGGTTTGCCAGTTCCGCAAGTTCGGCAGATGCACTGGCTATCTCCTGGGTGGACGCACTGGTTTCCTGGGCAAGGGCCGCCATCTCCTCCATCCTGCCCTGGTTTTCACGGGTGATGGTATTGGATCGTTCCATGCCATGAACGACCCGGTTGGTTGCTTCTGCCTGGTCTCCGGTCGCTCTCGTGATATCGCTTACTCCCCGGGCAACCACGTTCGATTCGGCAATAATCCGGTTCAGGGCCTCGATGGTCTTGTTCACACTGCCTATCCCTGCCTGTATCTCGGCATAGGAACTCTTGATTGCGTCCGCGGTTTTGTCGCTGGTGTTCTGGATCGAACTGATACGATTTTCGATATCATTGGTTGCCGTCTTGGACTCACCGGCAAGGTTCCGGACTTCGCTCGCCACGACGGCAAATCCGCGGCCGTGCTCACCGGCCCGTGCAGCTTCTATCGCCGCGTTGAGGGCCAGGAGATTTGTCTGGCTTGAAATGTCGGCGATCATCCTCACGATGCCGGATATCTCTTTCATCTGCTCGTTAAGCGCGGTGATCTCATGCACGCTCTCGGCGGCAATCTTCTCCACCATGGTCATCTTTTCCGTTGCGATCCTGCCCAGTTCCGATGCCGTGCTCCCTTCCGCCGCTGCCTTTTTGGCATGCTCCATAAGATCCTGAGAGGTGCTGGCGATCTCTTCAATGGATGCGGAGAGATCAGAGACTTCTTTGCCGACCTTCTCTATCTCGTCGAGCTGTTGTTTTGTACCATCGGCAGATCTCTGGGTCCCGATCGCCACCTGTTCGGTCGATTTGGAGATCTCCGTTGTGCCCCGGCTCGTCTCCTGGGTGGTAACCTCGATCTGACGTATGGATTTTTCCAGTTCCTCGATAACCTTCCTCACAGAATCTACGGAACCGTTGTAATCCTTTTTCAGCTTGATTAACGGATCTCCCTCAAGGATCGGCGCATGGAACGTAAGATCCCCCTTTGCGATCCGTTCTAGTCCGCCTTCCAGCACGGCAGCACTCGCTGAAAGCGCCTCCGCTTTTTTCTGCGATTCCTCGACCAGCTGCCTGACCTCTTTCTCTTTCTTTCGCCGGTCGGTGATATCGTTCAACACCACGAGCAGGCTTTCAGCTCTACCCCCGGCATCGAGCAGGGGGATATAATACCATTCAAGCGTATACGTGCCGGCGGGAAATTCAATCGTCGACTCGCCCTGGCTCCGCCGCCGGGATTTTATCGTATCCTCGACCGTCCCGCCCTTGTTTTTGAGGTACTTGAAGTCCTTCATGGAAAGGGATGCTGCCCTCTCCGGGGAATACCCCGAGAGTTTCAGGAACGCCTGGTTGGAAATTTTTACGTTAAGATCCAGGTCGATGGTGAACAGCGGAAACGGGTTTTCCTGGATGATCCGGTCCACCCGCTGTTCCACCTTTTTCACGGCGTCCATCTTTGCGTGAAGTTCGGTATAATCTATCCAGACATAGAACGCCCCGTCGACATCGCCTTTTTTATCCAGGATGGGGATGGCGTTGAGCGTCAGGTATTTACTGACACCGTCAGGGAACCTCACAAGACATTCGGATATCGCCAGTTTCCTTGTCTGAAAGCAGGCATAGACCGGTTCTCCGGAAAGGATCGTAATATCGAAATCCTTGAGGCTCTTTTTCAACAGTTCTTCGCGGCTGCCGCGCCAGACCGTTTCATAGGCTTTGTTGATGTGTATCCTGTTCCGGTCTCTTCCGAGTATCGCAATTGCCATCGGATTATACTGGATCATCACATCGGCGCGGTGCTTCAGTTCCTTTGCCGCAGCAGCCTTTTCCAGTGTCCGGTTCAGCATCTGCGCAATGGGTTGCAATGCAGTCTCCACGGTATTCTCATTAATACGGACAGAGAAATCGCCGGCACTGGTTTTCTTTAAGAACGTTTCAAGCTCGTTTATGTCCATTTCATGACCTCATCTGCAATGGCTTTATATGCAACCCCGGCACTGCTGTCCGGTGCAAAATGAGAGATTGGCATACCCCGTTTCTGGGCTTCATAAATTGCCGGGGAGAACGGAACGACATATACACTGGGGAATTTTTTCCTTATCTCTTCAAGAGTCGCAACCAGCCGATCGCGTTCATTTTTCTGCTCTTCTGCGGCCTTCAGGTCGTTGAGAGAGGGTTCAGGTGGCGGATAAAAGATATTCCGTAAACGGGTAAAAAGATCGTTTCTCTCCGCGGTCCCGCATTCCTGGCGGGATCCCTCGTCCCAGCGGCTCACAATAGCCATATCCGGATGGATCTCCCTGCCCAGATCCTCCTTGATATCAGCAAAGATGGTCGAGAGTGTGGTGACCCCATTGAGGGCAAACGATCCCGAATCGAGGGTCACAATGACATGATCGGCCGCGTAAAGTCCGTTGATCACAATCTGGCCCAGACTCGGAGGGGTATCGATGAAGATAAAAGAATACCGGTTTTTCACACCGGCGAGAGCCTCGCTCAGTACGCCGGTCGGGAACGCCGTGTGGTACAGATAGGGTTCGGCACCGACCAGATCAAGGTGGGAAGGCGCAAGATCGATGCCGGAGACAGTTTTTTTAACAATATCCTCAATATCAACCGTCGGGAAGCCGTCAATCCCGCTCATAAAAACATCGTACATATTCCTGCCGGAAGCGCTGGGATCGATACCCAGGCCGGCGGTTGCATTCGCCTGGGGATCGCAATCGACAACCAGCACCTTTCGTCCCATCTGGTGACAAAAGCCGGCGATATTCAGGCAGGATGTCGTTTTCCCGGTCCCTCCTTTATGATGAGAAAAGGTAATGATTGTAATGATACCACCTGGTTCATTTTTTTTATTTATAAATACACCATAAAATACTTATCGCTTACTCATGAACTGTGGTTCGGCTTTTTTTTTAATTTGGAAAATTTTTCAGGCTTATCAATGAAATCCGGAACCTGACCTGCTGATTTTGTCAGCTTCCGGATTTTTTTCCCTTACAACAAGCCTCATGCAGGGTTTTTATAGCATCTGGATCCAGGTACCTGTGTGGATTCCGGTGACAGTATTGCCCTTGTCGCGGGTATGATTATTGTGGTCATCGTCGCCGTAGTGGCTAACCCCGGGTACCTGGCCTCCCTGGGGAAGCTCGTCCCGGCGGCCGTGCCGGCTGCCGGAGAGCTGCAGAGCCCGGCCCCCGCCGCGACCGGAACAATGCTTCCCGGGGTGGCGGATGCAGCGGCGATCACCGTGGGATCCCATGATCTCCCGGACCGAATCGTCTATACCGACAAACCCTATTCCTATCCGTCATACAGGATACCGGAACATATGGAGACCTTCGGGGCCTCCGAAATACTCCCCCGGGCACAGGAATGGGTGCCGTTTGCCGTTATCGAAGGTACCCGGGGGGGTCTCACCGAGGTTTTTTCTGTTCCGTACCCGGTCTGGGTAATAAACAGCACCGTCATCGCCACCACTCATCCCCAGTACGGTATCTTCCGTATGGCTCTCTGTTATGGGGACAGCGGGGGTATCATCGACGGAGAAGAGATCCTGAACCAGGGAAGGTCCTACCGGATCATCCAGACATCCAACACTCCCGTGTATATGATCATCAGCACAGAGAATATCGACCGTTTTTACCTGCGTCTTGAAACACCCCGGAGTTATTACGACCGGTATCACCCTGCCTGACACCTTCCTTAACAAAAACAGATGGGGAGATCCCGGTACATACACGGGAGTTCCCGGCCGGCGGTCTCCGGCAGCACGCGATTCACCTGTCATACTTTTTATATTTAAACATGCCATTTTTCCTGTATGCGGGGAGAGAAGCTTTCTGACGCCATCGTCTATGAGAAGCTGAACCTGTTGAAAAAAGATTTTGTTGGATATATCGGGCATAATACTGAAAAGGTAGACGCAAATCTTCCGGTTTTTTACGGGCATGTGATCTCAGCGCTCGAAAATTCTTTTCCGGACATCCTTGACGAATCGTATGACGAGTTCATCGATCTCATCACCTTTGAGGTGCTGAACGCAAGCAGGAACATCGGTGATTTCACCTATATCAGCCGGGTTATCCAGAACGCCCTCCGGTATAAGAAGAGAAAAGATGCGGAGACCGGGATCAATATTGTTGTCGGGCTGAAACTGGTAAAAATCGGGGATTATGCACATGCGATCGATTTTTTGAAAAAATACAGCACGCTGGATTCCAAGATCGGCACCGCACTGGCTTACAGTTATTATGCCCTTTCCCTGCTGGATTTCAGGAAGAACGGGTCATCGGTGGAAAGTCAGCGGCCCGGCGAGATGGAGCTTCTGGCCCGGGAAACGCTGCTCACCCTTGCCCACGCTCCGGCGCCAATAAACCAGGTAAAACAACTGGAACTGGATGACCCGACGTTTCTGGAAAGGATCTTCTGGCAGATGATCTTTTTAGGCCTCGAATGGTTCCCGAGCGAGCGATGGTTCATCGAGGCCGGGCTGGAGAATGCCACGCTTACGCATAATACTGAGATGAGAAAGCGGTTGCTGGATATCAGTTCGGAGCGGTTTTACAACGATATCCACTTCCTCCGCGTGATGTTTTACTATTACCTTGACAGCCGGGACGCCGGTGGGGCGGCAGGAGTACTGAACCACCTCGTCCGGCAGTACCCTGACGATCTCGAACCGATCTATCTCGGGCTCAAGTTCTCGCTCCTGACAAAAAAGAAGATCACCTATCACAGTTTCAGGAAGCTGGCAAACTCAAAGGGCATGCCGGCCCCGATCGTCTATCTCTTTGACGTGGCTTTCGATCTCCTCAACCGGGAAAAACCCAGTGCACTCAGCTGTATCGCGGAGTTTGAGAAGGAGTTTCCCCCCCTGAAATATTATATCACCACCCTCAGGTACCTCGCCGATGACTTCTTCTCCCCCGATGAGACCCAGGCAAAAAAGGCAAAAAAAGCGTTTCTCGACTCCGTTGACCAGTACTGTGTTGAAGAGCTCAAAAAAACAGGCCCGCTGTCTGCCATAAGCACACAGGAATAGCCGGATTTTTTCGGAGCCTCCCTGTGTCGGGTGCTCCTGCAGTTTTTTCAATAGGTATTCCTATCCTGACTCCTCAGAGGGCACCTGTCAGGTTCCGGGAGAAACCCGAATGAACAAAAGAGTTCGCACCAGAACGAGGGTTTCCCGCCTCAGGGCCTCTCCGAGGCACGGCGGGGCCGAGACAATTTACCCGTCTGATTTCAGCCATGTCTGTTGTTGAACCAACCCCAAAAAAATTCGATAATTTCTCCGATGGCTGGACAAGAAATCTCTTGAGAAACCGGAGAAAAGTAACGTGGGGGTCAAGGGGGGTGCTCCCCCTGGGTTGCCTCCCCCTCCGGGAGAGAGAAGGGGTTCACCCTCCTGACCTTTCCGGGAGATATACAAAAAATTGATTGCAGAAGGATTTCTCCAGATGGTAAAACTGGGGTGTAGTCACAATCTGGCGACTAATTTTATAAAGAGATATAACACATTTCCCTCAAAAATCGCTCCTGGGGGCTCCAGCACATCGTGCTTCCGCCCCCCGCCGCCAGGGCATCCCCAAAAAGGTGATAGCCCTCAGAAGGTTGATGAAAATATCTCGAACGCGGTGGTCAAGGGGATGCCCCCCTGGGTTGCCTCCCCCTCCGGGGGAGAGAGGGGGTCACCCTCATAACTACCGCTGAGATTAACCTGGTGACAGGAAAAAAGAATTTCTGCAAAGCAAAAAAAATTGAACTTTTTTCCCGTCAATTCCGGAAACATATTTTATCGATTTTTGTCTCGTTATCGCTGATCAATTTTGGTGGTTAAAATAGGACTATACCCTGAACATTCCGGGCAGGGACTATCCCCGTATCAGAGGCTGTTCGATGCGCCGTCTGCCCTGCGGATCAATACCCGGCCACCGTCAGACCGGCAGGAACGTGACCGAACGCCCGACCTTACCGCCGACATCCTCTGCACCCAGCTGGATATGGCATTCTGCCAGAAGGACCCTGACTTTTGCCGCATTCCTTTCGCCGATGTTCAGGCTGGTGCCGAAATACTCGAACATGCATGCACCGCCCACCATCTTTGCGATAATAGACCTGTTCTTGCACCCGAGGGCCTCCAACTCCCTGACCAGGAGTGGGACAGCGGTATCCGCGTATTTCCCCGGCCGGTCCACTCTTCCCCCGCTCTCCGGCAGCATGATATGTACCATGGCACCCAGCCTGAGCGCCGGGTCGTACAGGGTAAGCCCGATGCAGGAACCAAGGCCGATGGTGATCATCGGGAATGAACCGATACGGTATTCTCCGATACCAATCATTGACGTCTGTTCGGTCCGGATCGGGGAGGGTTCGGGCATGTTCAGGATGGACTCCGGCGTTTATCCCTTCATCATGTTCTCAAGAAGCCCGACAATTCTCACCAGCGTGCTGGTCTCCGGCATCATGATGATATCGCTGTCTATCCGGTGCTCTTCGCAGACGAGTTCCGTGGAGAAGAGCAGCACCTCATTGGTCTCTTCCTGCATCTGGGCGATAAGGGACTGCATGGCCGCATGGGCCATGTCGATGGTAAGTGACGGCGGCGAAGGGAGCATCACAAAGCCGAGCAGTTCGGCGGTGGCATCGAGAAAGGCGGAGACCATGATATTTCCTACCTCGAGGAGGGCACTCTCGTCCATCTCGGTGAAGGGACGATTCATTTCCGTCATGCCAAGCATCGTATTGGTCAGACGTACCGCCGATTCCCGGGTGATGTAAAACAGGATATATCCCCCGTGGGGGATTTCTCCCTGAAGCTCAAAAGCCACCATTGCCGCTGATTCTTCACCCATGTACTCTCCCAGCTGAGAGAGATCCACAACCCTGATTGCGGGAACGCTCATCTCGATCGTGCTTCCCAGCATCACGGAGAGGGTGGTCGCTGCATGTGCAGCCCCGATATTTCCCAGCTCCTGGATTGCGTCTGCCTGAACTTCAGATAATTTCATTATCGTCCTCCTCACACCATCGTATTTACATCAAGTACCGGTATAATGGTCCCGTCACCCAGGATGGTGACGCCACTCACGCCCCGGGTAACACCGATAAAACTGCTCAAAGGTTTCACTACTACTTCCTGCTTGCCTTCAACCATATCCACCGGGATACAGCATTTCCGTTTCTGGTACTGCACGACAACGAGGATTTCACATACCAGGGAAACTCCGGCCATCTCATCCAGCCGGAGGATCTGGAGCACTTCGTCACGGAGCAGGATTGCCTCACCTTTCCCGATATGGTGGGTGGCATCCCGCCGGAAATTTGCAACTTCAACAATACTGCTTATCGGGATGCCGAAACGTTTCCCGTTGATCCTGACGATCATCACGTCGACAATCGCCATGGTGGGCGGGAGCAGCAGTTCGAAACGGCTTCCCTTCCCCGAAGTGGTTTCCACCCGGATGGTGCCATTCAGGGCTTCGATCGATCTTTTCACCACGTCGAGCCCGACCCCCCTGCCGCTGATATCAGATATTTTGTCGGCGGTGGAAAAACCCGGCAGGAACAGGAGCTCGATCGCCTGATCGGTGGTAAACGATCCGGCTGCGTCTGAAGTGATCAATCCCTTTTCGACGGCTTTTTTCTTGACCTTTTCAACATTGATCCCGGCGCCGTCATCGATGAGTTCGATAATCACATTGTCCTGGTCACGGTGGGCAGACAGCCTGACCGATCCTTTCCCGGGTTTTCCGGCGTTTTTCCGGGTTTCCGGCTTTTCGATCCCATGATTTACGGCATTCCTGATAAGGTGAAGGAGCGGGTCGTTGAGCCCATCCATGACACTCCGGTCAAGTTCTGTTTCCCCCCCGCTGATGACAAACTCCACCTCTTTGCCGTCATACTGGGCGACATCGCGGACAACCCTTGGCAGCCGGTTGAAGATATGGTTTAAGGGGACCATCCTGATATTCATCATCAGGCTCTGGAGTTCAGAGACCGAGCGGTCGACCATGCCGATCGCTTCGTCCATCTCTTTTATCCTGTGCTGGCCCGCGATCTGTTTGAGCCGTCCCCGGTTGATGACCAGATCTTCGATCAGGTTCATGATATGGTCGAGCTGGTGGATATCGACCCGGAGGTTTTTGATCTCCCGGGTTTTATCAGCGGGTGACAATTGTTTTTTATCGTCATCGGCGGTTCCCGCCACCCCGGCACCTTCCATGGGATCCGGGACCTGCAGTTTTTCCGTCCTGCCGGTTCCGGTATCCGGTACCACGGTTCCCGGTGCGGGAGTTTTTATGGGCTCTGTCCCGGCATCTACGGGTTTCAGGGAGGGAGGGATGGCTTCCTGCACCGTATCCGGAGTCAGGGCTCCCGGGTTTTCCGCCGGACAGATCTCGATTCCCGAGATCTCGGTTCCCGAGGCGGCGGTCCTGAGCGCCTGCTCCCCGGCATCGCTTGCGATCACGAGCGTGATGATACCCTCAAACTTCCCTTCGTCAATCTCCTCACGGGTCGGGTTGACGGAGAGGATGGATCCCAGTGCGTCAAGGTTTCCCAGGGCGAGCAGTGCACGCACGTCCTTCATCGTGCATTCGTCGGCGACGGTGATGCGCATCTCATACTTCGGGAGATGGTCCTCACCGGTCAGGCAGGGTGATTCCGCCGGGGGCCCTGCCATTGACCGGGCAGGCGGGATGACCGTTTCCGGTGCCTGCGTAGCGTTGCACCGTTCAATCCATTGCCGCAGTGCCGCGACCTGGTTATCAGGGTTTCCTGACGAGGAATCCCCTCCCGATTCGATCTCGTCCAGCATCTGTTCGATGATATCGGAACATGCAAGCAGGATGTTGCCCAGTTCCGGTGAAACGGAGGCATCACCGCTCCGGACGAGGGAGAAAACATCCTCCATCGCATGACAGAGATGTTCCATCCGGGAAAAACCCATGGATGCGGATGCACCCTTGAGCGTGTGGACCGAGCGGAAGATCTCATCTATTGCATTCCTGTCCGGTCCCTTCTCGAGAAGCAGGAGGTTCAACACCAGGTTTTCATGGTTCTCACGGGATTCAGCCACAAACAGCCCGCGGTACGCCTCAAATTCAGACACAGGCGGCCCCCTCCATCCTCAGCACATGCTGCTCGATCGATTCCGCGAGTTTTTTCAACGGAAGGATCTCGTCAACGGCGTTCCGGGAGATCGCAGATCGTGCCATGCCATAGACAAGACAATCCTTCTCATCGCAGACGAGGCTTACCCCGCCGGCCTGTTTTATTGCGGATGCCCCCGCGCCGGCATCATTTCCCATACCGCTTAAAATGATCGAGACCGCGTTTTTCCCGTAGATGCGGGCTGCGGATTCAAACGTCTTATCCACCGCCGGCCTTACCCCATGGAGGGGGGGCGAGGTGGTATGGACGATACGCCCCGAGGTCCTGCCGTTTTTCTCCATCACCCCGGAGACCAGGGTATGGACACCCGCCATGGAGAGCAGGATTTCTCCGGTCAGGAGCCGGTCCCCGTTCCGGGTCTCCCTGACCGGCATCGGCGCTATCCTGTCAAATCGTTCGGCAAGGGCTGCGGTGAAACCGGTGGGCATATGCTGGGTTATGAGAATGGCCGCGGGGAGGACGGGGGACAACATGGAAAGCAGTACATCGATCTGCGGGGGTCCTCCGGCCGAGGATCCAATGAGCACTATCCGGTCCGCCGGGCTGGCGGGACGCGAACGGGTGCGGGGATGTACCACCGGAGGCAGCGTGGCAAGATGGGTGACCTTGGAGATTAATTCCCGGTCGATTTCGCGTATATGCGGCAGATCCTTTGGTTTTACCAGGAAATCGTCGGCGCCAAGACGAATCGCCTCGTCGGTGGCCTCCGCACCTGCCGAGGAGAGGGAGGACAGCATCAGGACTTTGGGGCGCCCCGGTATCTTCCGGAGTTCCCTCAGGAGATCAAGGCCGTTCATCCTCGGCATCTCGATGTCGAGGGTGATGACGTCCGGGTTGAAGGCAAGGATCTTTTCCAGGGCATCAACCCCGTCCGATGCGGTGGCGGCTACTTCAATGGAAGGGTCAGCGGCCAGCATATCCCTGATGATCGTACGCATGAACGCGGAATCATCAACAACGAGGACTTTTATCATAACGTTCAGGATGCCAGGACACTCTTGACTTCATCCAATACTTTCGGAGCCTGGAAGGGTTTGATAATGTATCCTTTCGCACCGCTCTTGATGGCAAGCTTCACCATCTGTTCCTGACCGACGGCGGTGCACATGATGACCCTCGCTGCGGGATCAAACTCCTTTATTGCTTTCAATGCCTCGATCCCGTTCATCTTCGGCATGACGATATCCATGGTAACGAGATCCGGTTTCAGCTCCTTGTATTTCGCAACACCATCCTCCCCGTCTCCTGCTTCTCCGGCAATCACATGTCCGCCGGAGAACAGAATATTTTTGAGAAGGGTTCGCATGAAGAGCGTGTCATCCACGATCAGAATTTTTCCCATTAACGATCAATCAAAATATTGGTAGATTATCCCTTAAAGAGGTATGGGAATTATGATTCAGGGGATTTCAGGGCGTCTGGGATTTTGTCGCATCAGAGATGTACCGGACACCTTTTGTCGTAAGCTGGATCTCCCGGCGTATGGTAACCACCTCGCCAAGACCGAGTTTCAGGATTTTGTCATAAATGGCATCGAGTTGCTTGTGGGGGATATTCAGCATATTCTCTATCGCATGCGAGTCCATACCGGAATAGACCAGCATGGCAACCTGCTGGTCCACGCCATCCAGTTCGGTGCCTTTCATATCCATGCTCTTTGTCGTGTCCCGGAGGTAATTGTAGAGTACCTGGAGGGTCGAGAGCGGGCAGAGCACAAAACTTGAGGAAACCTCCCCCGCTTCAAGGTGATCGATTTTTATGACATCGGTTGGTTTGCCCTGCACATCCCGTTTGGTGAGTTCGATCTCTGCAACGTCGTTGACCGGGACGCAGATCTGTTTTGTCGCCGAGACGAACCAAATCCCCGACCGTACGACGACGACACTTCCTTTATCCCACTGGGCATCCTTGATCATCACGCCGCCCCGGATTGCCGGTGACATAAAGTAGGCCATGAGCCGGTAGGCGTTGCAGGTGGCGAGGATGAACCTTTTCAGGACCTGCAGGACCTTCTCAACGGTGAGGATGCGGTACACGGTTTCGGTTTCGGTCTTTACCGTAATGATGAGGATATTTTTCTTTTCGGCAATATCGGCAACGGTTTTGAAGAGAATTTCTTTGTTGACGGGGGCAGGGAGTACGATCCGGTCTTCCCCGAGCCCCATCTTAACAACTATCCATTCGTTGTTAACCTGAATTTTTACCGGAACTTCCTTCATGCTCATCCCCGATTATCGTACGTTATTCTGGATTTTTCAGGAGAATAATTATCCGTATGGTTATTTCATTCCTTTGGCCGGCGGCATGCCTGTTTCTGTCCGGTTCCCCGGCACCTTCAGCCTCTCGCAGGTCTCTTTCAGCTCATCTTCAATCTCCTGTGCCGGCGCCTTGAAGTCTTTCAGATCCCGGATGAGGCTGAGGTTTCTTTCTTTTTTTACCTTTTTTACATCTGAGGCAAGGGAACTCAACAGGTCTTCATCGCTGCCGGAAGCCCCTTTTGAAAATGATGCCATGTCTGCCGTTATGGAGGCCTGATCTCCGGCGTTACCTGCATCCCCGGGGGCATCGGAGGGTATCCAGGCCGTTTTCACGGGAGCCGGTCCGGTGGCGGCTGCCGGGGAAGGTACCGGCTTTTCTTCTGCCGGTGAAGTCGTCGCCGGGGTCTCTTCTCCCGGATCGGGATCGAGATCAATGTCGTCGAGATCGAGCTTGTCCAGGTCCCTGAAGTCCTGGTCGAGCGATTCTCCTCCCTCAAGCCCGCTGAACTCCTCAAGGCCTCCCGCATTATCCTTGAGAATATTGTCCGCTTCAGTGCTGAAATCCGGCGAGGGCAGGGGGATATCGGGCTCCGGGATCATCGGTCCCGGACCGGGAGCTGGCAGCGGCGTGGGCCCGGTATCTTCGAGCCCGTCGAGGAGGCTGACATCAAATTCATCCCCGGACAAGGACATGAACGGATCCTGCTCCTGCGCCCGGTCGCCCGGTCCGCTTCCTCCTCCGCTGCTGCCCGGAATATCCCCTGTACTCGTGCCGGCGCCGGCAAGCGCAGAGAATTTGACTTTTTCGCTGACCGTTTTATCGAGCAGGTCGTTGATATGCTCGACTTTCTTTTTCTGCCGGTTGCGCTCCCGGAGGACCGTTCCCAGTGAACCAAGCGAGGAGAGGAACGAATGCAGGGGGGAGGTCTTTTTGGCGTGGCCTGTGCCCGGCTCTCCTTTTTTCTGAACCGGCGCCGGCTTTTTATCCGGTTGCGCCGGCTTTTTTTCAAAGAATTTCATCTCATCCAGCCGCTTGAGGATACCCGTCTTTTTGAGGTTGGTGGATTTTGGCCGTTTGAACACCGAGCGTATATCGGAAGGGGTGATCGCCCCAAGAAGCACGAGCACGACAACCCCGGTCGCGAGGATGAAGGGGATCAGGACGACCAGGGGAACGTCGAAAAATATCAGGACTGAACCCGTGATGACTATCACGGTAAAGAGAATAACCCTGCGAAGACGTTCCTTCATATAAGATACATCCCCAGTGCCGTGGCCCCGGTCTTCCCCATATTCGAGAGCCCCTCGGGGCTGAAGAACAGGTTTACTCCTATGGGCGCTACCAGGAGAATAAGGCCGGTCAGTGAACAGAACAGGGCGCCGTAGAAATAAAACATGTACCGGTCCCCTCCCCCGACGATCCGTGCGGCGATGATATTGGAGATGGTGATGATGGCCAGCGTGATCACCACAAAGTTGCCCATCTCCTTCTCCGGGAAGTTGGTGAACATCGACATCCCCCCCAGGGCACTTCCCGCAGAGACCCCACCTGCCCCCGCCGCCGCCCCGGAAGCAGCAGCAGTAGCCTCGAATTTTGCCATCATGGCAGAGACCGACCCGGTCAGGGTTAACATGATACGGAAGAGGACAACGAAGATGCCGACCATTGCCATGTGCATGGGTGCAAGGAGCACGATAAAACTCCGGGCATGCATATCCTTCTTCTCCCGGAGGAGGGTCTGTTCGAGCACCGAGGATCCGACAACGGTACCGATCGGTTCCGGCGGCCCTCCCATGATAACCGTGTCAAGATAGATATTGAGATACTTGTAGATGAGATTGCTGCCCGAATCGCCGATGAACTTGTCCCAGATCTGCTTGTTATCAAGGCCGAGGTTCATCTGGGAATAGACCGAATTGACGAGCGGCTCAAGAGCGGTAAGCGACTTCTTGTCGATGGTGCCAAGGGCGTGTACCGCGGTGGTCCCCTGGCCTCCCATGATCGCCCCCAGGCTCCGTATGAAGGTTGAAAAATCATTGTCACGAAGCGTGATATTGGTATCGTCGATAAACCCGATGATGCCCAGGGGTGCCAGCAGGATCCCCACCAGCAGGAAGATGAACCCGGCACCGACGCCAAGCAGCGCCAGTATGACGATTGCCGCCAGGGTGAGAGGAACGATGATCCGTTCCATGGCATGGATCGTCTGCTGCTCTTTTGAGGATCGTACCGTAAGCCCGTGGGACTTCGGGTCGTCGGGAACCGAGGTGTACATCAGCAGGTTGCCAAAGACGCAGATGGCCAGGATTATACCGTAGGCCATGTTCAGCGTCGACTCGAGGCCCTGCGGGGAATAGATGGCAATCGAGATCATGATGGTGACGGCGATCACCGTCCCGGACAGGAGCATGGCAATATACGCGTCACCCCATTTTTTGAGCATCTCCAGTCCCTGCTCGACCTGGCTGCGGTACACGCTCCGGACCGTTGAAAGTTCATTTTTCAGAAAATCGTCATCGGGGACACCGGAGTCGATGGCATTTGCATACCGGTTGAGCATGCTCCTGAGGATGGTATTCTTCGTCCGTTCCGCGACGATACCCAGGGCTTCGGAGTAGACTGTAATTCCATCGTTTGACAAACATGTCCACCTTGGTGATATACCGGGCGGAGATGTACTCTTTCCGGTTCGATGCATAGGCGAAGATCTCCGGGCGGGAGGCATTGGCAATGGCAAGCGATGCCATATAGGTATTCAGAAAAAGCATGTCAGCCCCCATCCTCCGGTCTTCGGTGAGCTGGGCGATCTTATCTTTCAGTCCCCTGATATGCGAGGCGAAGGGGAGGGCAGATCCCTCGGGTTTTTTCTCTGGATCCGGCGTGTCTGGTGCCATATCAGGAACCAATCTTCAAAAGCCCCTGCTTCTTGATCTTCGTCATCATGTTGAATAAGTCCCAGAACTTGGTATAGCCGGCCTTGTGGAGCCGCTCGAGGATCTTTGCACGCTTCTCCACTTCAAGATAGATCTCTGACTTTTTGCTGTCCGGCATGCCGAGCATGGTTGCGATCTTATTTTCAAGCAGGTAGGAGCTGCCCTTCCCCGACCAGATGAACGTGTCCGTGATCGGTTCCCAGCTGAACATCTCGACAAAGGTAAACCCCTGGGTTTCTGCGTTGAAACCCACCAGTTCGTTGCAGCTGATCATCCTTCTGACAAGCTGGCCATCGGGCCGTTTGACCGCACTCTGGATGATCACCAGGTTGAGGTTGTCCACGTACGTCTTGGGGATATTGATCGGGTCCCCGCACAGGCGCTGGATGAGTTTTTCCACGGACGCTGCATGGAAGGTGCTCATGACCGGGTGACCGGTCTGCATCGCACCGAACGCCACGCTTCCTTCCACCCCACGGATCTCACCCACGAGGATCTGGTTGGGGCGCTGGCGCAGGGCTGCCTTGAGCAGGTCGAACATGGTCACTTCCCCACCCGCGGCAGAACCTCCTGTCCCCTCCCCTTTACCCTTTGCAAGTGCCACTTCCCGGATCCAGTTCCGGTGCGGCACATTCAGTTCCGGCGTATCCTCAATGGTGACGATCTTGTTCTCGGGGGGAATAAACCCGGTAATGGCATTCAGGAGCGTGGTCTTGCCGCTTGCGGTCTCGCCCGAGACAAAGAGGGACATGCCGTACTCCACGCAGATCCAGATATACGCGGCGGCAAGATAGTCAAGGCCATTGCTCTCGATGATATTGAGGATGCTCAGCGGCACCTCGTTCACTTTACGGATGCTGAAGTTACTCCCGTGCCGGCTGATGGCGGTGCCGTACACGATGTTGATACGGGAACCATCCGGCAGCGTGGCGTCCACGATCGGGCTCCGGTAGGTGATGGGACGCTTGATCCGTTCCGCCACCTTGACGACAAATTCATCCAGCTCGCTGGAGACCTTGAACTCGATGACCGATTTGAGCCCCTTGAAGATCTTGTGTTCGATGAAGATCGGGCCGACACCGTCACAGGAAATATCTTCAATATAGGGATCGGAAAGGAAGGGTTTGAGGACGCCCATATCGATCTTATCGCGGATCAGGAGATACTCGATCGCCCGGTATTCTTCATCGGTGAGGATCACCTTGCCTTCGGGAGTGAGGGGGACCTGGTGCTTCTTTTTGGTGTCCTTCATCTTTTTCTGTGCGGTGAAGTCGGTGTTGAGAAATGTCGTAATCTTGGATTTGATGTCCTGCTGGCCGGCCCCTTTCCCGGTGAGCTGGGCGATATCTGTTCCTTTTGGCATGATAACCGCAACGGAAGCCAGCATCTTCCTGATCACTTCAGCCCGCTCCTTGTCGGTGACCGGGTCATCTTCAAGCCCGTCGATCAGGTTGATGAGCTTGGTCTCAATCTCCGGGAGGAGCTGGTTCACGCTGTGGAGGAACGAGGGTTCGATGGGGATGTAAAAATTCCGCACATCATCCGGGTCCGGGAGAATGTGGATAAAGGTGGTATCGTTGACCGGATAAATGATGTTGGGGCTCTCCATGGTGCGGAGTTCCTTTTTCAGTTCCGAAAGAAAGAGGGGAATCCCGTAGGTGTTCACCGGGAACGTGTGAAGGTATTCAAGGAGATGGGGACTGGATTTCACATACTCCTTGGCATTTGCCGGGAGCATCTTATAGAGCGGGCTCGATTCGATATCGTTATAAAAATCAACCGTCGAATCAACCGGTTCCTGCTTGAAGGGGAGATTGATGGCAACTGAGAGGTTACTCATATCAGACCTTTGCAAAACTCATGGGGATGACCTTCATACCATATCCCGGGTGGACCTCGAAACTGACAACATTGCCGGTCGTTTTGTGTGCCCCGCGGACCTTGATGACTTCCATGACCATGACATACTTGCTCCCGACAAGGGCTTTCTTCATGTTCAGGTGGGCATCGCAGATCGAGCGTATCCGGACCAGGGTATCTTCTTCAAATGCATACGTATGCAGGGTTACCAGGATCGTCTTGCCGCTGTCGACAAGGGATTTGCAGTTGGTAAAGAAGGTAAGGATATGGTCGGTCTCCGCATATTCGGTAAAGAGCGTGAGGGAATCGACAATTACCACCTGGGATTTGCTTTTCTGGATATGCTTTATAAGGCGGGCGAGGATACCTGCCATCTCCTCTTTCTTCCACTCAAAACCCACGACGTGGAGCGGGAAGATTTTGAGGTAGCCCCAGGCAAAATAGTCCGAGATGTCAAGGCTCATGGACTCCATCTGCTTGATGAAACTCTTGCTGGTATTCTCGGTGGTGAAAAGATCGACGGACATTCCCTGTTTCATGGCTCCCCAGATGATCTGCTGGGTCAACACGCTTTTTCCGGTATCATTTTCCCCTTCGATGAGGGTAAGGGATTCAAGCGGCAGGCCGTCGGCTATTTTCTTGTCGAGCTCGGTGTTGCCGGTCGAGATAATCTGCCGGTCCTCGCCCCCCATCAGTTCGGAAATGTTTGCCATCAGGACTCCTTGGTAGTATCAGGGATAGGTTGTCTGCGCATTAATCCCATTGCCTGTCGTCACCTGGAACCAGACCGGGCTCCCGCCGGTAAACGTTGCCCAGACCCACATCTTCTCGCCGGGATCCAGCTGACGGGGATGGATGGTATCGGGGACCAGGTCACCGTAGATGCACCATGTCCCGTCAATCCCGCAGGCGTTGCCGTTATAAGTCAGGTACTGGTATCCTCCGGATTCTGCGCCGGTGCGGACGAGCATGTCCATGTGGGTAAAATCACCGATCATCTCGTTACCGGTATTTGTCACACTGAAGTTCAGTCCCTGCCCGGCAAGACGGGTCTCGCTCCTGTTCAGGCTGATACTGGTTCTCATCCGTGCTTCGGTGATCTGCGAGAGATCTTTTTGTGCATTGGCGATGGTTTCGCCCGCGGAGAGGGTGCCACCCACGATCACGTATGCAACAATAACGAGGAGCGCTACCCCGATCGCAGCCCCGATAATTTCAGCGACGGCCATGTCCGATCAGCTCACCGTAAATTCGGTGGATCTCCAGATACCGTCGGGCAGGGCAAACTGGAAATACACCTTGTTCCCGAGGGGAGGTATGGTTGTTTTGAAGGTCACTTTCACGGTCTCTCCGGTATCCCAGGTACTGGTTGCCGTTGAGATCGTACTCCGGGCTGGTGAAGGTCTCGCTCCATTGATTATCACCGGGGGTGCCGTTTGCATGGGCAAGGTGATCGAAACTGCCGGTTGCGCCGCCGAAGACATCGGCCCGCTGGATATCCCGGAGCGGTATCTGCTCGCTCCCGATATTTTTCAGCCACACCTGGCCGGTCCCGGCAGATTCTGATGCATAGGTGGCAATAATCTTAAAATCCGTGCGGATCCGGACATCGGATTCATGCGTGGTCGAAGAGAACGTTCCGGCCATAGTGGATATGACCGGGTAGACGGCATTTATCAGGACAGCTGATGCAACCACCGCGGTGATCAGGAACAATGCTGTGGTAATCGTCTCGGCAGACATCCGGTTAGATCCTGTCGGGCAGATTCATCCATTCTTCACCGTTCTCTTTCTGGATCGGGGATTTTTTCCCTCCGAGCGAGATCCGGGGGAGATCAAGGGTTCTCTCGCCGCTCCTTTCCTGAGTGCCCGGCGCTTCCTGGCGTTGTTCCATCAGTACCTCGATCATATCGCGGTCCATCGAGGTATCGTTCGGGGTAAGAATCCTGTTCAGTGCATAGAGTTCGGTGATAAACTCGTCCGGGCCTATCTCGTGATCTTCGCCGAGGTTTGCCGGCATGAGGCGGGAGATCTCACGGATCTCGTCGCAGGATTCCCGTGAGATAAATCCCATCGCCCGGTAGGACTCCACTATGATCTCCAGCCGGTCGTGGCCGACCTTCTTTACCGCCTGCCGGGTCCATTTGAAGAGTTTGTAGACTTTCTGCAGCCGGAGTTTCTCGTCTGGCGGTTCGGCCGCAGTTGGAGGCATGTAAACCGGTTTTGCGGGCATTCCCTGCTGGGATCGCATTATTTTAAGAATCTGCTCATCCACGATTCTTTTGGTGTCTTCTGCCGACGGTGTTACCAGGTCGGGTTGGGCAGGTAGTTCTTCCTTTCTGGTCACGGTCTCCCTTTTGGCCTGGGAAGCATCAAGCCGGGATTCACGTTCGTTGAGAGCCGCTTCCCGTTTTTCAAGGGCCGACTTTTTTACGGTTTCTGCCTCAATGTCCGCTGCTGAAGGGCCTGCCGGGGCTCCGGCAGTTCCGGGGGCGACCAGGGTGAACGGGTTTTCCAGTTCATTCATCCGTTCCCGGATGTCAATCAGGAGACGCTTGATTGATGTTTTGATGAGGTCAACTTCCCGCTCCAGGTTCTGAAGCTTCACCTCCGGATCATCTTCCGATGCCGCAGTGATGATGTGATCGACCTGAGACTGGTTTACCGCCATGGTGTATCTGCTTTTTATATTATATTCGTGACTATTAAACGTTTTGTTAGGTAAATAGCAATAATTGAAGATTATAGCGGAAAAGCAAAAAAAATTTTACCCTGAATAGGTCCTATACGGAGATAGCACCCCGTAGTGACCGGTAAGCGCATTCCCGGGCATGCAACAAAATCCGGAGCAGGTGGTCCCGGGTGAAAACAGTTATCCCTTTTTTATGGAAGGCCAAACCATAGTATTATAGTGCCGGATAAAGAGAAATCCTATTTATACGAATTCAGGAATGCCAAAGAGGCGTGAGAGGGGAGAAGTACCTGCAATGGTCATGGATGAGGATCAGAATTCCAACCTGCGGATGGCAAAAGAATTGTCCAATGTCATTCTCGGCGATCTGGAGATCAACCAGCTGCCCATATCGCAGATCCTGATGAAAGCCAAACGGCTGGCACGGATGCTGCATGACTCTGATGCCCAGCGGTGGCTGGACTATGAAATTATGGGCTATCCGGTGGTATTTGATCCGGATGAACTGGGTTCCTGCAGGAAATATTACACCAGTGACCGCCCGGTAATACGGGATGAGAAAACCCGGCGTCCCCATTCCATCGGACTTCCCCATCTGGAATCGTATATCAATTCCACGAAGATCGAGTCGGTGGCAAAGATTGGGGCAAACGAGAGCCAGAAAATACAGATCCTGAACAAACACCATGAGCTGGTGAATGACTTTGAGCGCCTGAAAACCGCCATCCACAATTACATTACCGAGGTCAACATCTCCCTCTCGGTCGGGGATTTTGCCGAGGATATTTTCGAAGATACACGGCTTGCGGCAGACATATTTATCCGGGAGAACTGCCCCCGGGCAGGAGAGCATCTCCTCGAGATCAACGAGAGGATGAAATATTATGACCCGGACTCCTTTTCACAGGCCATCCACGCCGTGCAGAAGATCCTGATCACGGTGGCCGATACCATTGTCCCGGTACGGGAAAAGGTCTACCTGGACCGGAGAGGCAGGGAACGGAGCGTCGAACCGGACCAGTACCTGAACCGGATCTTCTCCTTTATCGAACAGAATTCCAAAAATGATCCGGCGATTTCCCTGATCGAGTCGGAGATGGCATATGTATTTGCAAAGTCCGAGCATGGCCATGAAAAATCCAAAGGCCTGCGGGAAAATGTGTCGAAAGAGGACGTGGAGCTCGCCATCATCCACATGTACCTGGTCATCGCCGAGATCGCAAAGATAAGGAAAGTTGAGACGATTTACCTCAAGACCAGTCCTTCGGATAATTACGGCTCTTTACCAAAACCCTCTCCGAACATGGAATGAGATCAATAGTTTTGGTTGATCATCCTTTGGTTTCGGACAAATCCGGACCACTATTTTTTTTTGGATAATCCTTTGGGAAACTTCCGGATATCCGTGCTGCTGTTAACGGGTCCCGGAAAAAAAGAACGTATTCAGGAAAGAACCGTAGTGTTCGTAATCAACGCAGAGGTGGTCTTTGAAAAGGGCAACGCGGCACCGACGGGTGGCCTGATATCAATATTCACCTGGGTATTTTTAAGAACGGGCTCTACCATAAAATCAATTTCGATTTGCTGGTTCTGGGTCAGGGAGTCGAGACTGGATCCTGCGCCCGCTTCTTTTGTGGTAAATATCGCCGTCGTGGCATCGTCCCCTTGCTGGAGTATAACGGGTGACGTGCCTGGTGTAGAGAATGCAATTTTCAGTTTTGTCAGGTCCAGTGGCGCTGCACCCGGGGCAAGTCCGATGGAGAATTTGATTTCGTCGATTCCCGTTGCCGGATCGGATGCAAGCCCGTACACGTTTCCTATCAGCAGGAGGTTCGATGTCGATTGTTCAACACTTTTATAGACGGTTTCCTGGGCTTTCTGGGTCGTGAAGAACCCGGCGCCGAGGACTACGTAGGCAAACACGGCGGCGACGACAACAAAAGCAATGAGCACGATCGCCGCTTCAAGACCGGTGAATGCATCTGAATTTTTTACCATTGATATTAAATCTCCCGAATAATTAATTTTTAAAGTGAAATCTTATAAGGATATCGAGTCAGAACACACGTGTGTTCCGTAATTACGATACAATTTGTTGGATAAACATATCCTCTTGGAATGGTTTTATAAATTCTTCATGAACGAATCCGGTAAATTTACCGGCAAAGTAAAAAAAGGTGAGATTAATAGAGCACGTTCGTTGCGGTGATCGTTGCCGGTGCTGTCTTCGAGAACGGTAATGCAGCTCCGACGGATGGCCTTAACTCGAGGGTCATCTTGGTATTTGCCGGTACCGCTGTTATGTTGAACGAAACCTGGACCTGGTCATTAGGATTCATTGATGTAACTGCATCAGAACCAAGTTTAGTGGCAAAAACGGAGGTAGACGCAGCAGTGCCCTGCGACAGGGTTACCGGAGCAGTAGATGAAGTAGAGAAGACAATTTTCATCTTGGTCAGATCAATGGCCGATGCACCGGGAGCAAGACCGATAGAGAATTGGATCTGATCGATACCTGATGCGGGAACTGAGGCAAGCCCATACACCGTGCCTATCATCTGGATGTTTGCCGTCGACTGTTCAACACCCTTATATACGGTCTCCTGGGCCTTCTGGGTTGTAAAGAACCCGGCGCCGAGTACGACATACGAGAACACCGCCGCAACGACAACGAATGCAATAAGCACAATTGCCGCTTCGAGACCGGTGAACCCTTCATCATTATGCTTCATGGATTTCATAGGTTAACCTTCGTACACTAAGGACACTGGCCTATCCAACGTCCCTATTTCTTTAAATGATTTGGTAATATAAATATATTTCTCTTGCAGGCCTTCTTTTGATCCGAATTTTAATGTTTTTTTGGCGAAAATTTCCAGAATTATGGGAAAAGAGCCGACCAAATATTCCTCTCCCACGTGCACTATTCATTGTTCAGGGATGAATTTTTTTCCGGCCTGGCCTCGACCGGATATGCGGGTATTTATGGTAAGAACCCCCACTATTTTCGTACACCCCGGCCATGGATAAAAAATCTGTCATGTATGCGGCGGGCGCACTGGCCATCATCCTTGTCATCGCCCTTGTCGTAAAACCAATGGCAACCGGCAAGCCCCTCAATACCGGCCTTCCCGTAGCCACGACTCCCGCAGCCAGACTCCCGGTGACCACGTCACCGTCAGGCACGCCGGCTCCCCTGAATGTCCCGCAGGTTTCCCTGTCAACTCCTCCCCCGACTGCAGCTCCCCCATGGGACAACAATGTCATCCCCCTCGGCTTCGTCAACCCGTCATCCTACGGCATCTCCCTGGATACCCCGCTCCCGAACGGGACCCGGTTTAACACCACCGGGCCGAACACCAGCACGACCTCCTATGCAAACATTACCGGAAAATACAGCGGGACCACCCAGATCGTAACTATTCCTTTTCCTTCATGGGAACTGGTATACACCGTTGATCCCGTGCCGGCAACGGAGCCCGGCTCCAGCGAGGTCGTTTCGACCAACGGGACGGGGGTGTCCCACAGCGGTGCATACGGCTCTTATTCCGGTGTGATTCCCCAGTTCAGCGTCCAGGTGGTGGATGCCGCTGATCCCAATCGTGCCGTGCGGACGTTCAGTCCCCCGGGGGGCATCAACCAGGATCTCTGGAATGCTGCTGGTGACCCCCGCCCCTGGACCGAAAAGTTCTACGAGGGGCAGAGGAGTTATTATTTCATCATCAAATCGACATTGCTCAACTCGTATACTATTAATATCCGGGTTCCGACACAATATATCGGCAGATACTAAACCGTAATAAGACTCAATGCGCAAGATCGAATTTTTTTATCGGTTTCAGCGGCCTCGAATCTCCGGGGCCAGTCCAGGATATCGGTTCGAAATAAACTCAAAAAAAAAAGGGAAAAAGTGCACTCTGAAACCATACTATTTTGAAATGAATGTTAATAACCTTCTCATCTCCCGGTGCGATGAACCCCGCTGCCCCGGGCGGGGCGCCCCCGCAGCGGATCATGAACGAAATCTCTTCGAAAACTTCCTCGCCCCGTCGTGCATCAGAGGTTTCCTGAAGCGGGAATCCTTCCAGAACAATTGCGATCTTCTGGAATTCAGTCATTAGTTACCCTGAATGTTTTTCGATTCCCCTGCCAGTTCTTTGCCGTGCCTTGAAGGAGTTTCTCTATGATAGATCAGTGACAAAAAAATCTCTTTTAAAAAATTCTCGCCCCGCCGTGCCTCGGAGAGGCCCTGAGGCGGGGAACCCTCGTATTATCAGAGATTCACCAGAAAATTCATCGAGCACATTATTCCGGCACTCCACACACCCTTTTGAGATCTGACAAAGATTATCCCTGACAGATTAATCATCAACATACATGTCAAAAAATGACAATTATACTACAATGCCAATCCGAACGGCCACAGTGTGAATGAACATGATCCACCGGAGGAGATCTCCCGGCAGACAGGATGAAAAAATAATTCTGACAATCCTGTGAGATTATCCGGCACAGCATTGTCGTTGTTTCCGCTGCCGTATCATCCCTTATCAAGTGACAGCCTTGTGAAGAGTTATCGAAAAAAAAGAAGTAAAAGAGGTTACCCGGATGCCTGACGGAGTATTTAATCGATCTTTCTCTTTCCCATTGACTCGATATAGACGATCTCTTTGCCCACTTCGACATGGCCTTTTTTGTCTTCGGGAATCGGGATTTCAAAGTTTGTAAAGTCTTTCATATCCATCAGCTGGGCGGTATTGCCGGCGATGGAGATCACCTGGCCGCTCTTTCGCTCAACGATCGGAATGTATGCCTTTGCCGATACCGGCTGGACGATCGACCGTTTTACGCCGTCAAAGATTCCTACCGCATCTATCCGTGCCTTTGCCGCACCGTGTTTCCCGGGCTTTGATGTGGCAATGCCGAGCACTTTGCATGGTTCATCCTCGATGACGATATAGCGCCCTTCTTTTATCTTCCCTATTTCGGTCTGCTCTTTCATTTCATTCACACCTAAAATAACCACATATCGTAAACGCGGTAGTAATTTATCTCCATTGCATTACATAAATACAGCGTAGAAAAAGGAAGTCCGGGGCATGGAATTTCTTCTGGCATGCAATCAGATGGCAGAAACGGTCAAAGAAAATATCTGCGATCTTGCGGGAACTCCTGAAGGAGCGGAGACGGTAAAGATGGGTGCCGATCTCACCCCGACAAAGAAGATCGACCAGGTGGCCGAGGATTGTATTATTGCCTATTTGCAGGAAGATCCCCTCTGCTCGCTCCTGGTGAGTGAAGAGGCCGGCAAGGTGAAATTCCCCGGCAACGGCGGCACCATCTTTCTCGATCCGGTGGACGGGACATTCAACGCCCTCGCCGGGATTCCCTTCTATGCCCTGTCCATAGCTTATGCAGAGCATGGAGTGGTGCAGCAGGCATTTGTCCGCAACCTGGCGAGCGGGGAGACATTCACGGCCGTAAAAGGGGAATACGCGCGGTGCGACGGTAAACCCATCCGGGTATCGGATGTCTCCCATCTGGATGAATCTGCGATGAGCGTCTACGGGCGGAAATTCGATCCCACCCGCATGATGCAGCTCGGGCAGAAGATACGGCGGTGGCGCCTGCTGGGGGCATCGGCCCTGGAACTTTGTTACGTCGGGTGCGGGAGGATCGACGGCTTTGTCGATCTGCGGGGAACGCTGAGGGTCACCGATGCGGCAGCCGGAATGCTTGTCTGCACCGAAGCCGGCGGGAAAGTCTCCGATCTCGAGGGCAAGGGGATCCGGTTCCCGAACGAGGTGACCATCGGCCGGTGTCTCGTTGCCACCAACGGGGTACTCCATTCCAAAGTTATCGAATACCTGCGGTGAATCACATGAGGATACTGCTTGTTTCACGGATTGACAGCAGGGACGCCCGGGCCTTTACGGAAAAGGTCAGGGAGGTTCTTGAACAGGAAGGCTCCGATGTGGTATATGACCGCGATACCGCCGCGGCGCTGGGGAAGACCGGCTGTTCCTGTGCCGAGGCAAACCCCGACGTGGTTATTGCCGTCGGGGGAGATGGCACGATCCTTCGCACGATCCAGCAGATGGACCGGCCCGTGCCGGTCCTTGGCGTCAACTGGGGGGAGGTCGGTTTTCTCGCGGATCTCGAACCCGCCGGTGCACTGGAGTTTATCAAAGACCTGCCTTCGGGTTTTTCCATCGAAGAACGGATGAGGGTCACCCTCTCCCACGATGACACCTTCCTGGGAACCGCCCTGAACGAGGCGCTGATCGTGACCGCCCGCCCGGCAAAGATGCTGAAATTCTCCGTTATCGTCGACGGTGTTCCGGCCGAGCAGTTCCGTGCCGACGGCATGTTGATCAGTACACCCACCGGCTCTACCGCTTATGCCATGAGTGCAGGCGGACCTATCGTCGACCCGCGGATCCAGGGATTTTTACTGGTCCCGCTCGCCCCCTACATGCTCTCCTCCCGCCCCCACCTGATCAGCAGCGACCGGCACCTTGAGATCAACCTGGACAGCGCCAAACCTGCCCATCTCGTCATCGACGGCCAGAAGACGATTAGCATCGGGTCCACGATGACAATAAAGGTACAGCGGGCTGAGTACCCGGCCCTCTTTGTCGATGTGAAGCGGAATTTCTTTGAGAAGGTGGATAAGAAACTCCGGAAACTGTGATCCCGTATCCCGCGATATTTCTTTTTCAGGAGATCACCATCCTGACTTCCCGTTCCTTTCACGAGATTGGAGGAACGCATATCGGAATATCCCGTCTGCAATGAATCATGAAGATTGGGATAGGTGGTAGTATTAAGGATATTTCTCCCGATATGTGCGATGAACCCCGCTGCCCCCGCGGGGCGCCCCCGCAGCGGATCACGGTCGGTCTAAAAAAAACTTCCTCGCCCCGCCGTGCCTCGGAGAGGCCCTGAGGCGGGGAACCCTCGTATATTCGATCATTTTTACTATTAAGTTAAATGCTCTGAGGTTTTTTCAGGTTTCCGACACGAGATCCACCTCTGCGATCAGTCACCCCAAATGTGACTATACTTGAGTATCTACGAAAAAAACCCGGTGAAAAAAATCCCTGCACACAACGTGCTTCCTCTTCATAACCTTTCCTGACCCTGACTCAATGGATTATTGGACCGGGACGTTCTCCGGATCTTCAAAATAAAAGACTTATCTTGAAAGCCGATCTACTACTGGAACAGGTGGTCTCGTGCGTGTTTCCATGAAACTTGAGATGAAGGATTCTCCGGTCAGCTGGTCGCTGCTCTCAAACCCATGTCTGAAGTCGGCGGAAATATCATTGCGGTCATTCACCAGCGTGAACCCGATCTGGATGATGATACCTTAAACGTGCAGATCGTGCTTGAGTTGCCGGAAGGGCGCCTGGAACGGCTCGTCGCGCTCCTCAAGGAACAGGGGGTCCACATCCAGCGGATCGGTGAGGAACGGCTGCTCTACAAACGGACGGTCATCCTGATCGGGCACCTTATGCATACCGGTTTCTCCGATACCGTCGACCAGATCGACTCCACCGGTTTTGCTGAGGTGTGCGAACTCTCGATGAGCATGCCCGGCAATACAGGAACGCTCATCTTCCCGGATTACCATTAAGGCGGTCAGCAGGAACGATATGGAGGCGGCGCTTGCGATTCTCCGCCGTGTCTCGGTCCAGAAATCCCTGCTCCTGATCGAACCTCTCGAGGAGATTGCATGATGAAGGTCGCGTTGCTGGGCCTGGGATCGGTGGGCCGGGGCGTCGCCGGGGTGATCGCGCGAAAGGATCTCGGGATCACGATCACCGGGATCGCGGATTCGAAGAGCGGCTGCATGGATCCCGACGGGCTTGACATTGCAAACCTTCTCCTCAGCAAGAGCAGGAACGGCCTGTGCGGGGAACGGGAGATCTCCGCTATGGACGTGGTAAAGAAAGCGGATTACGATGCTCTCATCGAAGTGACCCCGACCAATGCTCTCACCGGGGAACCGGCCATCGGGCATATCAAGACGGCCATCCTGCGGAAGAAACATGTGGTCACCTCCAACAAGGGGCCGATCGCCCTTGCCTACAAGGAACTCCATGCCCTGGCGCAGAAAAACGGTGTCGCCCTGCGGTACGAAGCGACGGTCGCGGGTGCAATCCCGGTCATGCATACGCTGGAGCACGGGCTTGCGGGCAACGAGATCCTTGCCCTCTACGGGGTGCTGAACGGGACCTGCAACTATATCCTCACCCGGATGGCGGATGAAGGACTCACCTACGAGCAGGCCCTGATGGAGGCCCGCGAGATGGGCTATGCGGAAGCGGATCCCACCTATGACGTGCAGGGCATCGATGCGGCGATCAAGCTCGTGATCCTTGCCAACACCATCTGGGGGAACGGGGTCCGGCTGAGCGATGTCGACCGGACGGGGATCGATCTCCTGACCGCCGACGCGTTGCGGCTGGCCGAGGATGAAGGTTCCACCATCCGGCTGATCGCCGAGGCAATACCCCGCAAACACATCCTCCGCGTCTCGCCCCGGATCCTTCCGAAGAACCACCCCCTGGTGGTTGACGGGACGCTGAACGCACTTACCCTCGAGACGGATCTGGCAAAGGAGATTACCCTGATCGGCAGGGGGGCCGGATCCACCGAGACGGCAAGCGCCATCATCGGCGACCTGCTGTTCATCCGGGATTGCTATGCCGGGCGTACTTGAACGGCGGCGCGAGTACCTGCGGCTGATGCGGCAGTTCACCCTCGACAACGGGTTCTTTACGGTCACCGATATCCAGCAGGCGACCGCCCTTCCCCGGAGTACCGCACAGGACTGGGTCAACCGGCTTCTCGGCGAGGGGTGTGTGCTGCTCCGCGACGCAAAAAGGGGGCGGAGTGCGGCACACTACGTGGCGATCAGTGCCATGCCGTCGAGTGCCTGCCGGCGGATCTTCACGACCATCGATGGGGACAATGTTGAGATATACCATGACTGCATGAGCGGGGCCTGTGCCGCGTTCTGCGGGTACCACCACGCCCTTGCCGGCGGCGTTCTGGTGAGCGTCCAGCGTGACGGGACCCTGCTGCGGGAAAGCGCCCGGATCGGCTCCAGGACGGTCAGGGTCGGGCTCTCGCCGCTCCCGGCGGTCGGTGTCACCGGTATCGAACAGGACGGTGAGACCGTTGTCCAGCACATCCGCTGCATCGGGGGCCCGGCCTATTCGCTGTCCGATATGATGGCACGTGCGGAAGGCGTGATGCAGGTAAGGACCCGGCACGCCGGCCCGATAGTAGAAGGCGACGTGCGGACCCGGGCGCTGGTGCACGTGACCATCGGCATTGACGATACCGATTCAAAGGAAGGCGGTGCGACCTTTGCCCTTGCCCTGGCGCTCCTGTCGCACGTCACCCGTATCAGGGGTGTCCTGCCCATCAGCCACCATGTGGCGATGCTCTACCCGGATGTATTTATCAAGACCGCCGGGAACTCGTCCAGCTTCATCGAAGTGGCCGTGGCCCCGGAGAACTGCGCCGACCTTGAGGCAAAGACGTTGCGGTTCGTGGCCGGGGAGTCAATGTCCCGGGAGTGGGGAGTTGCGATCCGTTCCGGGCTTGTGGTCCCCGAAGGGCTGAGGGAGTACGGGAGACAGGTACGGAACCAGGTGATCACCCGGGCGGTTGCCGAAGCGACCGCGGAGCGGTTCGGCATTACGCTCCATGGCGGGAACGGGGTGATTGGAGCGCTGGGGGCGGTTGCCCTTGCCGGGCTCCCCCACGAGGTACTGCTCGACCCGGCCCGGGATGTACCGTGATGAAGGGCAACCTGTTCAACGGTTGTACCAATCTTTTTTTCCTGTCGGTCAGGTATCATTCAAATCCCGGAACCATCCTTGTCCCGGGATCGGTGCCTCCCCGGTAAGGAAAGGTTAAAAGGAATGTGAGAAGAATTGTTCATACGGGGGGAACGTCGTGCCAGCAGACCCGGGAGTCGTATAAGGGATCAAAAGACCCGGGGATTTGTGGATGTTGCCTTGAACCATATCGGGCAGCTTGCAGGATACGGGCACGTACAGTTTATTATTCTCTTTGGTTCAGCTCAGGAACAGCGGATGACCGGGGAATCGGATATTGATCTCTGTGTATATTATGATGGCGATCCCGTCGAGGCAGCACGATTCCGTCACCGGATCCTGTCCATACTTCCCGGGAAACGATATGATGTTCAGATTTTTCAGTCCCTGCCCCTGTATGTGAGGGTTGAGGTACTCAGGGGTACTCTGGTTTTTGTCCGGGATCCCCGTTTTCTCTATGAAAAGGCAGGTGAGACCCTCAGGGATTTTGAGGATTTCAAACACCGGTTGTATGATTATACCGGCCAGGCTTTGATACAATGATAAAAAAACAGATACGGGAGACGATTATCCGGATCAAAGTACAAGAGATCGCTGAAGGTGTCCTGATCGTACAGCAGCACCTGCCGTCAACTGCGGAGGAATTCCGGAAGCTCGGTCTGGTGAAGGATGGCATATACAGGAAAATCGAATTTGCGATTGAAGATGTATTTGATATCTGTGCCATTATGAACACCGATCTCGCCCTTGGAGTTCCTGGTGAAGATGAGGATATTCTGGTCCATCTGGTCGGGAATGGAATTATCAGTCCGGCCATGCAGGAGAAGATCCACCAGATGAAAGGGTTCCGGAATATCGTTGTGCACCGGTACGGGACAATAGATGATGATCTTGCATTTCGTCTGCTCACGGAGAATATCGGGGACTTTTCCCTCTTCATCACGGAAATTGAAAAGGTCCTGATACGATATCATTGATTTCATCACCTCTCCCTACGACACATGGGAAAAATTTCCCTGTTCCCGGATACATTAAAAAAAGAATAATCGTTAATAATCCCTGTACGAATGTTTCCGGTGTTCAACTTCAAGGACATGAATGACCAGAACATTATCGTGGATTGACAGGAGAACACGAATATCTCTCCGGGCCCTGAAAGAATAGACCGGGTGATTCGGGTTCGATGCTTTCAGCTTTTTAATATAATTATACGGAGATTCCCTCAGTTCATGAATTGCAAGGACAACTTTTTGTGCAGTATCTTTATCGAGTCTGCTAAGGTCACGATCTGATCGCGGGGTATACCTGATAGTATACACGTTCAATTACCGCCGTACTTCTTCCGGATCACGTCTTCCGGTATCAGGTTTCCCTGCCGGATCTCTTCGAGGGCTTCTTCCAGGCCGTGAATAGCATCATCGCTCAGGGGTTCATCATCAACGGCAAGAGAGATCAGGCGTTCGATAACGTCGTTGTAGGATTCTTTGGGGTTCCTTTTCAGGCTGTTCAGCCTCCCTTTCAGATCCTCCCGGATATAAATTGTGGTTGCGGCCTGCATAGATATACCTCTATGTGGCTATATGTAATAAATCAGATCCTAAAACGGAAGAGAAGGGAGATTCCCGCCCTGAAATGTTCGGAGTGCTCCCCAACAGGTCACCCCCGGTGATGACCATCTTTTCATACCGGTCGCACCCTTTTCAAATCTGAAACAAAATCATGATTAACCCTATCGCCCATACGTACTTTGTGGAGGATTTTGCGTAAATTCGTCATAGCCGGGGGCATTATTCTTGCCGCACTGTGTATGTGTTCCCTCGTTGAAGCGGCCGACCTGGCAGACAGGTATTATGGCGACGGCATCAATTTCAGTATCCACGGCGATTATCCCGATGCCCTCGCCGCATATGACAAGGCGGTCTTCATCCGCCCGGGCTACACCGACGCATGGCTGAACCGCGGCGTCGTACTGGAAAATCTTGGCCGGTTTTCTGAAGCGGTCGCATCGTACGACAAGGTCCTTGCTCTCCGGCCAACCGATGCGGAAGCATGGAACAACCGCGGCATCGCGTTGCGGAAGCTCGGCAGGTATGCCGATGCCGTCGCCTCCTATGACAAAGCGACAGCACTCAGGCCGGAATATACCGAGGCCTGGCTCAACCGCGGTGTCGCCCTGGACTACCTCGGGCGGTATGACGAGGCCATCGCCTCGTACGACCGGGTGCTCGCCCTCCAGCCGAATCACCCCACTGCCCTGGAAAACCGGGAAATTGCCCTCACCAAAAAGAATGGTCTCAACCCGGCAGCCGCAGGGTTGCTTGCCTTCATGGTTATCCTCATCGCCGCGGTCGTATTCTGGTACATGAAACCCCAGAACCTGTTCGGGAAAAAGTCAGGACGGGAAAAACATCCACTGGTGATCGCGGGAGAGAAACCGGAGGAGAAACTCACCTACGGGACCATCCCCGAAGAAAGCAAGCTGTATACCCTGGCTGCGTTGTGCCGCGTAATGAATGAATACGGGCTCCCCATCCTCGAAGACCGGGAAAAATTATCCGCACTCCTTGAAGAATTCTCCAACGGCGAATACAAAAATGAACGCAAAATCCTGGTCCTCGCGCTGCATGACAACATCCCGCAGGAGTTCCTGAAGCCCCACAAGGGATTTCACTGGATCAATACCTCGGCCCGGCTGCGGAAACAGCTGATGGAGGACCACGGCATCCCCGAGGACCTTGCCCGCTGGGCAATTGAGACCTGGGCAAAGGCGCTGGATATGGAGAAGTAGGGGACGGAGGCCTCGATTTCCTCCGGGATGATTCGGTCACCATGAATGCGAGTGATATCGGGTGTTTTTTTTTTGGCGATGGGCTGTGTCCGTGATACATTATGGGTAGCGGAGAGCACCTGATCAAATACCCGCACAACCGATGATGTACGACGATGAAATTTTTTTATACAGTGGTTGAGGTCGGTTGCTGAGGCACGCGGATCTAAATATTATATCAATTGTACAATACTTTTAGTGTGATGGATGGATCGTGTTCTGCAACATTCCTTATTTTCCTGTTGTTTGAATTGGAATTTGTTTTATCGTTCTGAAAATTCGTATTGGCCAAAAAGAAATATTTATATACAAACAGAAAAAATAGAACAGTGTTACATTGTCTTGCTCTCTGGAGCATTTTAAAAGGTGTTTGAAATTATGGTCACAAGAAAGAATGATGAGGCAGTATCACCCGTTATCGGTGTGATCCTGATGGTCGCTATCACGGTGATCCTTGCAGCGGTCATCGCTGCATTCGTGTTCGGTATGTCCGGGAATATCAGCAAGACGAAGGTTGTTGCAGTGACAGCTCAGCAACCCGATGCAACTCATATCGTGTTACCTATCAAGGTGGTCAAGATGCATCAAAGTTTCAGCAGGTAATGTAACTGTGACCAGCATCAAGGTGGTGCGACGCGACTGCAACTGGTACTTGCCATCGTTAATCACTAACGGAATACTTGGCACCAATATGGCATCTCAGTTACTGCGACATCAGTGTCACTGGCAACTTCGCTGGCAAGGATCATGTTGTCGCCGCAGGCTATTTACTGATGGACCAGCAGGTTCTCTTGATACCTACGTGTAACGGGTTAAAATCATGGCTTTAACAAGAAAGAATGATGAGGCAGTATCACCCGTTATCGGTGTGATCCTGATGGTCGCCATCACGGTGATCCTCGCAGCGGTCATCGCTGCGTTCGTGTTCGGCATGTCCGGGAATATCAGCAAGACAAAGGTTGTTGCAGTACAGTTCAGCAACCCGATTCAATCATATAGTGTTACCTATCAAGGTGGGCAGGATGCTCAAAGCTTTAGTAGGTAATTCATGGTAACTGTAGACTGGTGCGACGCTACATCGATGGTGTTACCTACGTATAACAATCGGAACATGCTGGTAGCATCATGCTACTGTCTCGAATCAGTGTTACTTTCACCGCAGCACGGATGCTTCATGGTCAGGATCATGTTGTGCATAGGCTTTCACTGATGGACCAAGCAGGTTCTCTCGATACTTACGTCTAAATCCATCTTTTTTTTGATAACTCACTATTAAGAGTAATGTAAGGAATTAATATTCTAATCTGATTTTTCAAGAAGATATCTGATGTATGATGATCAATGAAATAATGAAGATGCAGTATCACAGGTTATAGGTACAATCTTAATGGTCTGCATTAACGGTGATTATATGCGCGGTTATCGCTTCATATGTATTCGGCATGCCACGAGATATACGTAGAAAACCAAGGTAGTTGCTAGTGACAGCTCAACTGGAAAACTCTGGATGATATTGTAATTATATACCAGGGTGGGCAGGATGATCAATCGACTGTCATCGATACCGATCACTGCACCCAATGGAACTCGTTTGGCATCCAATAGATTCTACAGGGACTTACTAACAGATTCTGGATCCACGTTTGCAAAACCGGATATTGGTGCGGTCATGAAATTGAATCCAGTGCACGTGCTGGCCTGCCAGTCAAAAGCATATCCATGGTTGTTGGGACATTTACCGATGGAGTAATCAGTTATTTTCAGATATTTTCGTTTAATTTATCATTTTTTTCAATGTAACAAAAATTTGCAATTAAAATTATTTACTAGAATTGAATCTAAAATTTTTATATTTGATTTAAATTTTATTTTTATGTCATAAAAATCGATTATAAAATAAAAAGAAATATTAATATACAACGCACGTAATAATACCAGATTACATTGTCAGACCCAGCATGGGTAGTTGGAAGGGTGCTCGAAAAAATATGGTGTTTAACAAGCATGAAGATGCAGTTTCACCGGTTATTGGTACGATACTCATGGTCGCCATTACTGTCATCCTCGCAGCAGTTATCGGGGCATTTGTATTCGGTGTGCCAACAAACATCCAGAAAGCCAAACTGATGGGATCATCGATTCAGGTAGACACAAACGGAGGAACTGTTTTATTATCCTATCATGGTGGACCGGATGACATTTCCCTCGACAAGATCACAATCACTGCTCCCAATGGAACTGCAATGGTATACCAGCAGCACCGATGGTGCCCTGACTATCAATACAGCATCTACACCGGCTCCTGCCAAACCGAATCTTGGCGCAGTGATGAAATTAAGCCCGGCTCCCGATTGGCCAGCGGGAAAAAAACGGGTCCTTGCCGTTGGTCATTTTAATGATGGAGTTGAGCAGATTATCTCAGACTCTTATTTCTGATTTCTTCTATTTTTTTGTTTCAATACTATCTTCTGAATTTTCCTCAAGGAAAAAAATAATTAAATCAAAAAATTTTGCATTGATTTTTTTGTTTTGTAACTTGAAATTTTAATATTACGGATTTATCCATCAAAATGGTTCACAACTCTCTCAAATTTTTTCTAGTGATTTGTGCATTCAATCCTTCTTCGATCAGGAACACTTGATTATCACATGAACATTCCGACATATTTCAGCCAACTGCGAAAAAGATGATCATTTTCCAGGCACCTTCCAAAGGGTCAAAACAGGGGTTCTTTTCCCTAATCGGTAGTTCTGATTGATCAACCATGAGATCCGCCTCCCAAAAGCGTATATTAAGGTATTTTTTCAAGCGATTATACGCCGTATTTTTGCAGGAAAATCCTCAAATCTGGCCCCATTCAAAATCTTGGGTAAATATGCCCTCTTTTTTGCACAAAATTCGGGAAAATGGTCCCATTGTCTGACAGCAGAAAAAGTGGCCACCGTCGGAGAATCTGGTAGGATCTCCGCAGGAAAGGATACACGTTTTCTCATGTCAAAATCCTCTTTTGTCCCTGGGTGTCAGACATTATCCCTCCCCGATCCCTGCCGGTTCCTGGATCCGGATATGGTCAAAACAGGTGTTCTTTTACCTCATCGGTAATACTGATTGATCCAACCCGAGATTTGCCTTCCAATAGGTGCTATTAGCGGCCATTTTCAGCTCCGCTATTGCCCCGGATAGCCAAACTGGCAATGAATCGGGCAATTCCCCAAATAATTGTGCACGTTTTTCACGAATTAGTGCCGGAAAGCCATCAGGAATGGGTAAACGGAGCCCGAATCGGGGAGATCTGGGTGTATTTCCGGGAACGGTCTTTCCCGATGCATGGCATTCACCGGTATTCTTCCTTCCCGCCTCTCGCCGGGAATGCGCAATAAGGAACCCTGGCCAGGATACTCTTCTCAGAAAAAAACAAAGGGAACCGAAGTATCGCCTTTAAGACTACCCGGCAACAAAAACCATTGCAGGTAGTACCATGCCGGAAAATAAATCCGAAAATCTTGCGGAAAAGATCCTGAACCCAAACGACCTTATCGCCTACCAGGAAGGCTCGGTCGTGAGCCGGATGATCGTGTACAAGAAGAGCGGGACCATTACGCTCTTTGCCTTCGATGCCGGTGAAGGATTGTCAGAACACACCGCACCCTTCGATGCGATCGCTTCGATCATTGACGGGGAAGCCGAGGTCTCCATTGAAAAGAACCCGTATGTCCTCACAGACTGGCCAGATGATCATCATGCCCGGCAAACAAACCCCATGCCCTGCATGCCCGGCAGCGGTTCAAGATGATGCTGACGATGATTCACGAGTAACCCTGCTCATCGGGACCCGGACGGTCTCACGGATCTGAGGCATTGCCGGGATAACGGGGCGGGATCAGTTTTTTCAAAAGAATGGGAACGTAACCCGGGGGGATACAAAATATGCAGAACCGGGTATCACCCGGGTAAACGGGTTTTATTCTCACCCCGTCTTCTTCTCCGCGCCGCCTGCTCCCATCGCCGGGTAATCGGTGTACCCTTTCTCTTCGCCGGCGTAATAGGTCGACATATCCGCCTCATTCAACGGTGCATTCTGCCGGAACCGTTCCGGGAGATCCGGGTTGGCAAGGAAGAGAACCCCGAACGAGACAAGATCGGCGCTGCCTCCTGCAACCGCCTCGTTTCCGCTCGCGGCATTGTAGCCCCCGTTGAGCATCAGCGTCCCCGGAATTTTTCGCGGATGAGCGGGGCAATCCGGTCCTCAGGTGCGGTCGCTCCCAGCCTGCCGCCGACCGGTTCCACCAGGTGGATAAAGCCAATGCCGATCCGGTCCAGTTCCGCTGCGCACCGGGAGAAGGTTTCCCGGGGGTCGGAATCGGACATCGCGTGGACCAGAAAATGCGGGGATAACCGGTATCCTACCCTCCCGGGATCCCATTCTGCGACGACCGCCCGGGCAACCTCGAGGGGGAGACGGAGCCGGTTCTCAAGACTCCCGCCATACCGGTCAGTCCGCCGGTTCGAGCCGTCCCGCAGGAACTGGTCCAGCAGGTAGCCGTTTGCCCCGTGGATCTCCACGCCGTCGAAACCCGCATCCCGGGCATTCTTCGCCCCCTGCCCGAACTGGTGGACGATCGACGGGATTTCATCGGGCTCAAGGGCACGGGGGACCGGGATTGGCTTTTTCCCGAGCGGGGTATGGATCTCTTCATTGAGCGGGAGGGCGGACGGTGCCACCGGCAGGTTGCCCGAAAGAAAGTCCGGGTGCGACATGCGCCCGACATGCCAGAGCTGGAGGACAATCTTCCCGCCGGCCCCGTGGACCGCCCGGGTCACCTTCTTCCAGCCGGCAACCTGGTCCGGCGTGGAGATCCCCGGGGTGCGGTCGAACCCGATTCCCTGCGGGCTGACCGGGGAGCCCTCGGTGACGATCAGGCCGGCCGAGGCCCGTTGCGTGTAATAGGTGACCGATAACGGGCCCGGGACATCGCCGTTGACCGCGCGGCACCGGGTCATCGGTGCCATTACCATCCGGTTCGGGAGTACCAGATCGCCCAGATTATAAGGGGAAAACAGGGTTGTCACGGCAATTCCTCATTCATCAGGGAAGATCCCCGGTTCTCCCCGGGTCCGGCCGACACACGGGTATCCCTCGTTACATAGCCCGGGACAAGGAGTTCGTATTCACGGTAGCTGAACCCGGGTTTGTTACTGTTTCCTAGTACCATCGCATCCATCTCAACTGGTTTAATATAATAATTTTCACCCAGATGAAGAGAATGTCGTTTCTCCGGGGAGATGCCGGATATCCCGATGATAGCTGACAAAAAAGAACGTCCTCGCGAATCGCTTTTTCCCGGGACTTACTCAGCCCGGGTCCATTGGAGGGCCATAACGTATCTCAGATATGTCTCCTTTTTTTCATGGTGCTGAAATTCAGGAGAACGGTGCCGTGAGGGAAGAGAACATGTCCGGCTGACATATGCAGTTTTTTTTCAGAACCCAGCGGAGGTTCCAGGGCTGACAATAACCGAATATGTTTTTCAGGTTAAAAAAAATCTCTTAAGAAATCAGCCGTATATTGCTGGTAACAACATGGAGATACAGCCAGATTAAATAAACCAGGATAAAAATTATTATCCCGTATAAAATCTGGAAATTCAGTCGGGTCAACAACGGCGGATTTTCCGATCTTTTTTCATGGATGAACATCACCGCTTTTTCAACGACGATAAAAAGAATTATATAAGCAATAATTTTTACAATCCCATGGAGGAGCGGGTTGGTAACAAAGGGAATCATAAAGGGATTTTGTTCAGAATTCCCCTGTTGCAGGCTGATACTCGTTGTGATAATATCCAGACCAAATAAAAATCCCAGAATAACCCAGAGAGCGTGGCGATGATATTTTCTCACCATCGTGTATATCGATTGGATAGTATCTTGTATCGAGCAACTCATCGCTATTCATCGCTCATGCATGATTCCTGATAAATGGTTGCAACGCACCGGTGCATCGCTTCAAAATTTTTTCCGGAGATACCGTTCCCCGGAAATTATGCGGGGTTACAGATATCCACTTTTTTGGAACAAATCATAGGTGATATCAGACTTTAGTTTCTGCACCCTCATGTCACTTCGGTTTCTTAAGTGTCATATCTTTAATTACCCAGAAAACTTAAGGAAACACAACCAGAGTGATATCATGAAAATGGTGGGATTAATAAAATGGACTCTGCCGTTACTGTTACTCATAGTGTGTAATTATACCGTGTCTGCTTTGATCTCTGTTCCCTCACTAACCGTTAATCCTTTGGGGTCATTGACTTCAGGAACTCCCGTAACGATTCAATCCAGGGTTGAGATTTCCGGAGTATTTCCCGCAGCTGGCGAGATACAGTTTTTCACTGACCTTGACAACCCCCACTGGACCTATACTATTCTCGTAAATGGTATTGAAAATCTGCGTCCTGTTATGGGGGGGCACACTCTCACGATATCCGGATTTGAGCTGAATTACCACCCGTCTGATCAGGTGTCTGTCCTGATTACCGGGGAAGGAACTGCTCCTCCGGTAACCCAGACCACGAATAAGACGTTGATCAGGATCACCGAATATGATGGAAATGGGAAAATTGTCAACAGTACCCAGGTTGAACAAACCGCTCAGGTTATCAATACATCTATTCCGACATTGACCGGTGTGTTTCGACCGGTATTGGGTTTTATCTCAAGATGGACACGAATAGTGCCTGGACTCCGTCGACAGATGTCTCTCTCACCTGGGATAATGCGGCCACTGACCTCCCACTAGCCGGTGACTGGAACAGGGATGGGAGAACCGAGACCGGCGTATACCGGCCGGGGTCCGGGTTCTATCTCAAGATGGACAATGGGAGCACCTGGACTCCATCAACTGATGTCTCTCTCGCCTGGGACAATGCGGCCACTGACCTCCCACTAGCCGGTGACTGGAACCGGGATGGGAGAACCGAGACCGGGGTATACCGGCCGGGAGCCGGGTTCTATCTGAAGATGGACAATAGCAGCACCTGGTCTCCGTCGACTGATGTCAATCTGGCATGGGACAATGCGGCCACTGACCTCCCACTAGCCGGTGACTGGAACAGGGACGGGATAACCGAGACCGGCGTATACCGGCCGGGGTCCGGGTTCTATCTCAAGATGGACAATAGGAGCACCTGGACTCCGTCGACAGATGTCTCTCTCGCCTGGGATAATGCCGCCAGGTGATCTTACCACTTGCCGGTGACTGGAACCGGGATGGGATAACCGAGACCGGCGTATACCGGCCGGGGTCCGGGTTCTATCTCAAGATGGACAATAGCAGCACCTGGACTCCGTTAACTGATGTCAATCTCGCCTGGGATAACGATTACAGTGACTTACCGATTGCAGGAAATTGGGCGGGCCCGCTGCAACAGCCATCTGCTACTATTACATTTACCCCGGATTTGACTATTATGCCCGGTACAAACGTATCCATCCCGGTCGGGGGCAGGGTAATCTGGAAGAACGATGATCCTTTCAAGCCTCACGGTATCGCAGCCGTTGACGTTCAGGGAGCAAAATATTTTGGGGGTTCGACCGGTGTGCAAATACCGTACAATAAGACGTACGAGGTCACCTTCGACACGGTCGGTACATTCAATTACGAAACAACATTCCAGCCAGAAACTACCGGATCGATAATGGTTACTGATTAAAAACAAATTTTTTTAAAAAGAGTAATATTTTTTGAAGAAGCGTAAAGAGAGTTGCATTTTTTTGAGTTACCTATAAACCCTTGGGAATTATGCGAGGAGCCGGATTCGAACCGGCGAACCCCTGCGGGAATGGACCCTAAATCCATCGCCTTTGACCTGGCTCGGCGATCCTCGCGCCTTTTTTTGTGGTTTTACGGATTTGCGTGAAGTTTCCTCTATGATCAGAGATCCCGTTCTTTTGACCTGACTCGGATACCCACGCCCTGCGGGAGATCTGCATATGCCTGCCTTCCCGTGCCGGGTATATAGGTGCGGTGAAAATATGAGCATATCGACCATCCTGGCCGGGTTAGCCCCAACCCCAGTGTATGGTCAGGTGAAATCCCTGGTAATGTTTTTTGAGACCATGCCGGAGACAGAGAAAGTCCATGGGACCACGAGTGGTCGGAAAGATGAGTGTCCAAAAGCCGGTTGGGCGAAACCTGTTCTCTCACGGCATATATCGAACTTTCGGAGAATGAGGCAGTCGATCCACGGAACGATGAACGCCGCTGCCCCCGACGGGGCGCCCCCGCAGCGGATCAGGAACAACTAATTCTCACAAACCTCTCTGTTCCACCGTTCCCCGAAGAGCCCTAAAATGGACCATCCTTGCAAATACGACCAATGCTCCGGTAACTTATGTGAACGATATTCGAATCCGGTTTAAAGTCGCCGGCACGAGAGTATCGTCATCTCCGATGGGGCACCCATAAGGTGGATCAGTTTCCTGAAAGCCTCCCTGCCCCGCCGTGCCTCGGAGAGGCCCTGAGGCGGGTTCCCTCGCTAATTCAATACTTTTCATGATATTAAAGAAAAAAATAATTTCTATTCTTTTGCGAGAAACCAAGGATGAAGATCAAGGCAATCTGAAGAACGTCCGAATAAAATTGCATTCCTTTCTAAAAAAATGAAGAGGAAAGGATCATCTCCGCCGGATTACAAATCCACCCGGGTCACGACCCCGTGGATCTTGTCGGACGGCAGCTTGTAGAACTGGACCATCGATGGGGTGAGACGCTTGATGATGGCGAAGATCCGCCAGACCGGGTGGCTGGTCACGATATCCTCCATGCCATAGAAGATGGTCTTCTCCTCGATCTCCGCCTCCTTCAGGATTGTCCCGATATCGACGATCTCCATGTATCCCAGGTAAATCTCGAAGATGGAGAGCCCGGGGGCTATCTCGCGGGTTACCCCCCAGGTCACCCCGAACGGCTGTTCCGTCCTGATGATAGAGACGATGATATTATCATCGTAGATGATGTTGTTGGTGAACATGATGCGGGGGATGTACTGGGGCAGGCGGCGGAAGTCGCGGGCAAAGAAGAGGGCGGACCCGGAGATCCGGTTGAGGGACGGGTACACTTCATTGAACTGCCTCAGGAAGGTATCGAGGGGGACCGGCAGGAGGGCAACGGTGAGTTTTCTCTGGCCGTACACGTAAATCAGGATGACACATAACGGGATGAACGCGATGATAAGGGACCAGTATCCCCCGTACGGGATCTTGTTGAGGTTCGAGACCAGGAATACACAGGTAACAAAGAACACCCCGGCGGCGATCACGGTCTTTACCAGTTCTCCGCGGAGGATCAGGATCCAGACGATCATGATCCCGGTGATCGCCATGGTCCCGCTGACGGCAAGCCCGTACGCGTGCGTCAGGTTATTGGAACTCCTGAAAATCGCGATGATCAGCAGGACCGCAAGGAGCAGGAGCCAGTTTACCACATCGATATAGATCTGGGAACGGAGCTGGGGGGAGGTGTATTCAATATGCATCAGGGGCATGATGCGGGTGGTGATCCCCTGGTAGACGATGGAAAAGATCCCCGAGATCATCGCCTGGGATGCGATGATCGTTGCCGCGATGGACAGCAGGAGGAACGGGATATACAGCATCCGCATCTCGGAAAAGATCATCTCGAAGAGAACATTCTTCGCCCCCGGGTGGGTCATCAGGAATGCTCCCTGGCCGAGATAATTTATCGCAAGTGCGATGAAAACAAGGTACCATGCACGGACAATCGGTTCCCGGCCCAGGTGCCCCATGTCCGCATAGAGGGCTTCGCCACCGGTCGCACAGAGTATCACCGATGAGAGGATGAGGAACCCTGCCAGCCCGTTGCCGAGGAGATAGTGTATTCCATACAGCGGGGAGATCGCAAAGAGTACCCCGGGCGAAGCGACCAGGGCGATGAGCCCGGCGCCGGCAAGCGCAATGAACCAGAGGACCATGACCGGCCCGAATGCCCATGCCACCTTCTCGGTTCCCCGTACCTGGATGGAGAAGAGCACCACGGCGATAAGGCCGGCGAGGATCATAAGCGTAACCTGCGATGTCAACGCAAAACCCGGGATGAGCAGGATACCTTCCACCGCTGAAAGAATGCTGATGGCCGGCGTGATCACGCTGTCGCCGATGAACAGGGAGATCCCGACGATCGCCAGCAGGGAGATGAATGCCACCTGGTTGCCGGATTTTAACATCGGCAGGAGGATCTCCTTCAGCACGATCGTGCCGCCTTCACCTTTTTTGCCGAGGTGCATGGCAAGAAAGGTATACTGCACGGTGACGAGGATGGTGAGCGTCCAGATGATGAGCGAGAGGATGCCCATGATATTCTCCGGTGTCGGAGGAATGAGGAGAAAGATCGCGGTCAGGGTGTAGATGGGGCTCGTCCCGATATCCCCAAAGACCAGTCCCATCGACTTTACAATTCCCTGGAGCGCAAAATTATTCTTAAGCATTTCTTCAGTACCAGTCGGAATAAATAAGGTATAATCCTTTCTCTTTTACGCAAAAGAAACCGGCAGGAGTCATCAGGAGGACGGAAGCGGCGGGCCGGCCCGATCCTTTCTGTCCCGGACATAGAGCCGGTAACTGGTGATGAGCAGGACGATTATGAGCGGGCCAAGGACAAACCCGGCGAGCCCCATCGTCAGGAGACCCCCGATGATGCCGATGAACATGATCACCGCATGGACCTTCACCCGCCTGCCCACCAGCACCGGGCGGATATAGATCTCCGGCAGGCACGATACGACGATATACCCGAGGAAGAAGAGGATGAACACCCCCCGGGTATCTCCCAGGGCGAACGCATACGTCCCGATCAGGAGAAATGCGACCGATGCCCCAAGGATGGGGATCAGTTCGCAGAATGCAGCAAGGAACGAAAAAAAGACGATGTTCCCGTACCCGAGAAGGTAGAATACCGGCAATGAAATAAAGAAGGTGAGGACCGCTATGGCGATCTGGACGATATAAATTGCGTACAGGGTGTCTGCCGATACGCCGGAGAGTGTCTTTATGTATTCATCGAACATTTCCGGCACGTGGCTGGCGAGTTTTAATTTGAGTTCCTCTCCCCAGAGGAGCAGGGAGAAGAGCGAGAAGAATAAAACAAATGTTTTGAAGGCGATGAGCGTCAGGTTATCGAGGAGGGTCTGCTGGTAGTTGACAAAAAGTGCCGTCCCCTTGTCGAGAAGTCCCGAGAGCGTTGCCTTGGTCACCGGGATCCCAAAGTCAAGGGGATTGGTCGAGGGGTTGTTCAGCCAGGTACCGATCGTATCGAACATTCCCAGAAGTCCCTGGATGTTGGAGGCAAAGATAAGGTAGGAGACGATGACGACTACGCTTACCGTAATGAAGACGCCCATGGTCACGACCGCAGCAGATACCGTAGCCTTCAGGTGATTCATGATCCGGTGATGCAGGGGCATAAGTACCATGGCAACGGACCCCCCGATGAGTACCATATCGATGATCGAGAGGAATACCAGGAATGCCAGCAGGGAGAGAACGAGGATCAGCACGAACGGAAAGAGATCGGTACGGCGCTGGTTCATGGTTGAATACCTATTGTACCAATCGGAAATTAATAGATTGGTTGGCCGGGAAGGAGAAATCCTGAGGGCGTTTATTTTTCACCGTTTAAACCAAAAACTACGATGGTGACCCCCTCTCTCACCCAGGGGGGAGGCAGCCCAAGGGAGCATCCCCTTGACCCCCCACACGTTCCCTCTCAATTCAGTCCTGTCTCTGTTTCTCCTCATTTCTCGAAAGAATTTTCATTCAGGCCTCACGAGGGTTATCGCCTTTAAGGTGGGGGTACTTCATCCGCAGATAAGCAACTAATAATGGTCAGATGACCCTTTATGCCCCGCCGTGCCCCGGAGAGGCCCTGAGGCGGGTGACTCTCGTAAATACGATGATTTTAACGTTAGGATATTTTTTGTTTACCGATATTCCGGAGATTAACATCACCGAAGCCAAACCCGAGGTGTAAGAAACAATCCTCCCGTAGTTGCTAACGAGCAAGCGGGGGGTTGTTATCTCCCGGATCAGGGGAAGCGATACCCATAACAATATTAAAAGTCCAATCATCTTGGTTACCAGATGAAGCGCATCGAGCATATCGCCATGATCGCGCACGACATGGGTCTCATCTTTGAGTTCCTGGGCATCGCTTCACTGCTGCCGTTTCTTGTCCTCGTTATCTTCCGCGAATGGGATATGATCCTCCCGGTTGCCTCCGCCCCGATCATCTTCTTTGTCCTGGGTGCGGTGCTCTCCCACCTCTCCTACGAGGATCTCGAGCCCTCCTTCTCCGGCACCCTGATCGCGGTCGCCTTCTCGTGGTTTGCCATCGCCCTCATCGGTGCCCTTCCCTTTGTCCTCGGGCTGCATATGACCTATACGGACGGTGTCTTTGAGGCGATGTCGGGCTGGACCGGCACCGGCTTTACGATGATCACCTCCCTTGACTCCACGCCAAAAACGCTCCTCTTCTGGCGCTCATTCACCCAGTGGATCGGCGGGATCGGCATCATCGCGTTCGGCATTTCCCTGCGCCGGAAGACCCGGGTCTCGCTCTTCCGGTTATACCGTGCCGAAGGACGGGAAGAAGAACTGGTCTCCGCCTCCACGACTACCAGCCGGCGGATGTGGATGATCTACCTTGTGCTGACCTTTGCGTTCACCGGTATGATCATGATCGCGGGAATACCCCTGTGGGATGCGCTGAACCTCGTGATGGTTGCACTGGCCACCGGGGGCTTCACGATTCACACCGCCGGGCTTGCCTACTATAACAACCCGCTCCTCGAAGCCCTGCTGATACCCGTGATGCTCGCCGGGGCAATTCCCTTCAAGCTCTTCTTCTTCCTCTATAACGGCAAACTCCGCGAAATGTTCCGTGACCAGACGTTAAAGATGCTGCTCGTGATCGCCCTCGCCGGCTCGTTCATCACCTCGTGGGATCTCTTTATCTTTGGCAACCTGCCGATCGGTACCGCCTTCCGCCAGGGTGTTTTTACGGCCGTATCGGGCCTCTGCACCTGCGGCCTGCAGAACTCGGACCCGCATACCTGGGTGGCGATCCCGATCGCCGTGGTCGGGATGATGATGTTCATCGGCGGGGCCATGGGAAGTGCTGCCGGGGGGGTCAAGGTAAACCGGGTGATGCTTGCGTATGAAGGGGTCAGATGGTGGTTCCGGCGTTTCTTTGTGAGCAGCCATGTGCTCGTGCCCCTGCGGTTCGGCAGGCGGATCCTCTCCAAAGAGATTTCGGAGATGGCGATCTCCCGGAACCTGCTCGTCATCGTGGTCTATGTCCTGACGATATTCGTAGCCACCATCGTCTCGCTGCACCTGTACATAACCTCCTTTGCGCTCGACGAGGTGATCTTTGAACTGGTCTCTGCACTGAGCAATGCCGGGCTCACCGTCGGGTTCATCTCGGCCGCAAGCCCGCTCTCGATCAAATGGATCTTTATCCTGCTGATGTGGCTGGGGAGACTCGAGATCGTCCCGGTGGTCATCATTGTCATGGGCCTTGCCAAGGGAATTGAAGAGGATATCACCAAGCAGAAGCCCGCTCCTCTCGTGTACGATCACCACGACCAGTATTAGGGAAGTGGGGGGAACTCATCCCTTTTTTGCTGTGGATTCGGATCACAAAAATCTCCTTATCCGGACTAAAGGCTGGTCGGAGGAGTTAATCGTTTATCAGGACGATGACAGACCGATCCTCATCTGAAAGGGACGTTCACCAGATACTGATGCTTCTTCCGGAAGATCATAAAGTTCCGGAGTGTTATCCGCCCCCGGGCCTCTCCGGGGGCACAGGCGGCAATAATTTTAGAGGATTGTTATTGTCCCGAATCCGCCGCGGGACGTTCCCGGGGACCGCGGCGATCATCACTTCCGGAGAGACAGAACGGCAGGAATTGCCTATCACCGGCGCATCAGCAGCCGGATTTTCTTTCCTTATTCATTGCGGATTTCTTAATGCCCCGTTTTTCCCGTCCGGGTTTCCCCTTGCACCCGCATCACCGGACCTCCGTTCTGATGGTATCTCACCTCATTCTTAATGAGGATGCAGCGCGAATAGTGTGGAATACTGGAGTTCAATGGCAGAGATCAAAATTGTCGGGACGGCACATGTATCGCAGCAGAGTGTCGACGAAGTACGGGCAGCAATCGAGGATTTCAGGCCGGAAGTCGTTGCGATTGAACTCGATCCGGCACGATTTGCCGCGCTCAAGAAACAGGGCAAGGATCCCTCGGTGAGCGACGTACTTGAAGTCAGGAACTTCAATTCGCTGCTTGTCCAGTGGCTGCTCGCCTATCTCCAGCGCAAGATCGGCATCGACGTCGGGGTGGAACCCGGCGCCGAGATGAAGATCGCGATTGAGGAGGCGGAGAAGCGGGCCATTCCCATCGCCCTGGTCGACCGGGATATCCGCCTTACGCTCCTGCGGTTCTGGTCCTCGCTCGGCATTATCGAGAAGATCAGGATGTTCTGGGCGCTGGTCGTCTCGATCGCGGAGGTCGACGGTGGCCAGGAGATCGACATCGAGTCCCTCAAGGAGCAGAATGTCATCGATGCCGTCATGGAAGAATTCCGGAAGTTCTCCCCCAATGGTGCCCGGGCCCTTATCGATGAGCGCGACGCATATATCGCCCACCAGCTCGTCCTGCTGAAGGCCCAGAGGCCGGAAGGGCGTATCCTCGCCGTAGTCGGTGCAGGGCACCGGCAGGGAATAGTGGATTACCTTGACAAACCGCAGACCCTTCCCCCGTTCGATCCGCTTACGCAGGAACCAAAATCATTTCCCTGGGGCAAGGTCTTCGGGTTTGGCGTAACGGCGATTTTCATCCTGCTTTTATTATCTATCGCCTTCTCCGGCGTTGGCCTGAACGTGCTGCTCTACGCGTTCATCTTCTGGGTGATCATTCACGGGTCGCTGGCAGCCCTCTTCACCCTCCTCGCCGGAGGGCACCCGTATACGGCACTGACCTGTTTCTGCGTGGCCTGGTTTACCTCCCTCAACCCCATGATCCACGCCGGCTGGATCGGGGCATATGTCGAAGCGAGGGTCAGGAAACCGCCGGTATCAGATTTCCGGAAGATCTATGAGGCCGAGACCCTGACCGCGATGGCAAAAATTCCGCTTTTCCGCGTCGTGCTGGTAGCGGCGCTGGCAAATCTCGGGAGCCTCCTCGGTACGTTCATCTACTTCATCCTCATCTTCCCGGTACTCGGTATCGACCCGCGCATCGTGATCACGTCGGGTCTGCACAATATGTGGGTATTTGCGACCGGCTGGATGTAGCCCCGGGGACCAAACCTACCTTTTTCTCCCGGATTTCAGGACCGAGATCTCTTCATCTATCCAGTCCTGGATGAGCAGTTTCATTTCCTGTTTACCCATACCGGCATGGAACCGTATCCGGATCCCGACTTCAAGAAGGTCAAGGATGGGGTGCACCGCTTTGAAATATGATTCCGGGCAGATGAGGCCTCCGTCTTTTTGCATCTGGAGCATGACCAGTTCGTTCAGATGGTCGAATTCTTCGGTCAGATCGATGATATTCTCAAGGGTCAGTCCTGCCGGTATCCCGGGATCGTCCCCTCCCGGTCCATCGCCGGGCGGGTTGCAGGTATCATCGGGGTGCGGCATCGGATTATCCTCACGTCAGATGGTAGCTAAAACAACCCGGAATCATAAAAAATGTTGTGTATCAGGCAGTATCCGGAATTGATGGACGGGTATTTACCTAAAAGGAATTACCATTGATCCGCCATAATTTTTCGTCGTTTCCGCGGTGATCCGAAAAATACACGTTGGGACTTTTCCAGAAAAAAAAATTTCCGTTCTCTCAGTATCATCCGTTAATCTTCCGGTATCGCATCTTACGGAAAAAAACCACATTTTCCGGGAGAAGGAACCTGACCAAAAAGGTTTAGGCTTATCAGGGCACTCTCCTGTTTGCAGGTACAGCTGGGTGATCCCATGTCAAGCACAGCACTCCTTGTCATCGAAGGGCTCTGGTGGACTCCGGAGCAGAGACCCAAACGCCCGTCCGTGTTGCTCTTTTTGGAAGGACTCGAAAGTTACCGGGGCGATTTCAATATCTATTATGCAAACTTTTATGAAAAAACCGGGTTCCGGCGGGCTCTTGAGGACGACCTGACCAACACCCGTGAAGACCGCCTCTTCCTGTATGTCGCCGCCCACGGCACCGGGAAACGCATTGGCGGCTTAAAATCAAAGACCGGGATGAAACTCCCGGCAATGTTCAGGGCGGTGCAGAGTGCCGCCAACTATTCCAATATCGAAGGAGTGCTCATCGGCTCCTGCGCCGTGGGAAACAATATTGACGATTTCATCTCCACGACAAATAATTCGCATATCGCCTGGATCTTCGGGTATACCTGTGAAATCGGCTGGATGGCAAGCACGCTTATCGACGTATCCATTTTTGAGCACCTGATGAAACTCAAGAAAAGCGATCTGAAAAGCCGGAGAAGAATTCTTGATGCATTTGAAAAGGCCCTCGGGCGCTTCAACGGAAACGCCGTCCTGTGTAAGGAGAAAGGGAAGAATATTCCGTTAAAAAATGCAATAACTCTCGTGGTCCAGCCTCGCACCCCCGGGAATGAGGCTCAGGATGAGACGGAAACCCTTCTCGACAATCTCGGCTGGGGAAAAAAATAGGGATTTTTTAACGTTTTTTTAAGGCTCTTCTTTGAATATCCCATCAGGGAAATCTTCTTTATTTTCTGGAGGGGGAGCGTTTTGGTTGAAGGTGTGAAAGTACCTTCATACTATTGATGAAAATTAAAAAAGAATGGTTACAATTTCTTAAGTATTTACGATGAACCCCGCCGCCCCGACGGGGCGCCCCCGCGGCGGATCAACAACAAAAAAATCAGAAAAACTTTCGATTCCCTCCATGCACCGGAAGGACCGGGAGGCGGGGAACTCCCGCATATTTCGTGATTTTTTTGGACCAATCATCATTTGTTTCCCGATACGCCTCAGGGCTTTTTGTCCCAGGTTGGAATCCCCGGCTGCCCTTGGAACCTTTACCGAGGCGACGGTCATCTTATGGCAGATAAGAGTCATTCGAAGAAGTCCCCTGTCTTTATTGTCTTATATAATAAGCCCCTCGTCGCCAACGGGTTACCCCCGTGGCGGACCAGTAACAAAAAATATCAGAATGAACTTTATGCCCCGCCGTGCCTCGGAGAGGCCCTGAGGCGGGGAACTCTCGTACATACGTTAATTTTTACGAAAAACATCACCAAAAATCACGCTATGAGAATCTGATGGTGGTTCCCGTTGTCGTTGAATTCCTCCGAGCGAAATCTGCCAAAAGGGACTCTCCTGAGAAAAAAATGAGTTCTTTACGCAAACATTGCGCCCTCGACTTCACCCGGGCCACGGTTAAAGTCGAGGCGTATTTTGGTGATGGCGGCAAGGAAATCTTCCTGGGTGATGGTCGGGCGCTCCTTGCGGATCGCAAACATACCTGCTTCCATGCAGATTGCCCGGAGGTCGGCACCATTCTTGCCTTCGGTCTGTCGTGCGACCTCGCAGAGATCAACATCGTCATCGATGGTCAGTGCCCGGCAGTGAACCTTCAGGATAGAGAGGCGCCCGGTTTCATCCGGTAACGGGATCTCAATGATCCGGTCAAATCTTCCCGGCCGGAGCAATGCCCGGTCAAGAATATCTATCCGGTTTGTTGCGCCGATGATCTTCACATCACCCCGGTTCTCGAACCCGTCCATGCCGGCCAGGAGCTGCATGAGCGTACGCTGTACTTCACGGTCCCCGGAGGTGTTTGCTTCGGTGCGGGATGCGCCGACGGCATCGATCTCATCGATGAAAATTATTGTCGGGGCCTTCTTTTTGGCAAGATCGAAGAGCTCGCGGACGAGTCGTGCGCCTTCCCCGATATACTTCTGGACGAGTTCTGACCCGACAACCCGCATGAAGTGGGCGTTGGTCTCATGAGCGACCGCTTTTGCCAGAAGCGTCTTTCCCGTCCCCGGCGGCCCGTGGAGCAATACCCCTTTGGGCGGGTCGATCCCGATCCTCAGGAAGAGTTCAGGGCGTTTCAGCGGGAGCTCGACCGCTTCCTTTATTTCGTTGATCTGGGCGTCCAGGCCCCCGATGTCTGCGTACATCTCCTGCGGGGAATCCACCAGTTCCATGCCATAGATCTGTGCATCGAAGCTGGTGGGGAGGAGCTCGACGATGGCGAGCGACTGCTGGTTGAGCGTGCACCGGACACCGGCTTTGAGGTCCTCTGCATTTATCGAAGGGGAACTCCGCACCATGAACCGTGGACCTGCACTGCTCCTCACGATGACGCGGGTGGCATCGACAATATCGGTAATCGTACCGATTATCAACGGGGGACTGCGGAGCTGCTCGCTCTCGCTCTTGAGTCTTCGCACTTCCCGTTCGTACCGGATCTTCTGGGTCTCGATATACCTCTTGTCCGCCTCCACCTGCCGAAGCTGCTCGCGGAGTTCAAGGTTACGGGATTCAAGGTTTCCGACCCGCTCCAGCATCTGCACCTCGAGTTCGTGTTTGTCGGTCTCAATCTGCCTCAGCTGCTCGCGAAGCTGTTCCGATAAGGTACGGTACAACCGGTAGAGTTCTTCGGGAGTCTGGGGATCCGGGCCCTGACGGAGGATATCACTCATCTCGTTTCTCAATTAGCTATATAGGGAAACTGCATATAAAGTGTTTGTGAGATTATGCAGTGTGAAATGTGTGGAGAGACGATCCGGGGTACTCCCAAGTTAGTCCGGGTGGAGGGCGCTGAACTGCAGGTCTGCATGAAGTGCGAGAAGTTCGGCACCGAAGTGCAGCAGGTACGGCGTAAGGATGTGGGACGCCCCGCCTCAGCGGCCCCCCGGCAGGGCCAGGCACCGCCACCATCAGCGGTTCCCGTCGAACGGCGGAAACGGGACCTGTTCGATTACATGGAAGGAGAGATAGTCGATGATTATGCGGTACGGATCCGAAAAGCCCGGATGGAGAAGGGCCTTACGACAAAAGATCTGGCTTTGCAGATCAAAGAACGTGAACATCTCCTCAAAAAAATTGAGAACAGCGAACTGATGCCTGAGGAGGCGGTCCGGAAGAAACTGGAGAAGGTCCTGGAAATCCGGCTGATCAATGCACCGGTCACGGAAATGGAGAAGAAGGTGCCGGGGAAACTTGCGTCTACTCTTGGGGATCTTACGATCATCAGGAAGGAAAAAGCGAAAAAATAGCACGATTTTTTCAAGATCAAATAATTATGGTCCAGAATATATTTTTTATTCTCCGGGATCATCAAATCCCCGAACAATTGCAGACCAACTATCAACTCATCCCGTTTCTCCGTCCATGATCTCTCTCCGCGGGAGGTAATTTTTCTCTATTGGATGAAAAAATGACGAATTTTAACCGGTGACGGGTATGCTACCGGTAACCGGTCATGTGATTTGGACGGGCCAGTGATTTTGTTGGTGTTCCCGCAGGGATCCTGGATTTACACTAATATACAGGGTGATTTGGGAGAAAATTACGTCGGTATCATCGGTGAAATAGGGTGGAACACCACCTTCCCCTATCCCCTGTTCCGGTCCCGCTACGAGCCCGGATTACCCTTCCGGACACCCGTTTTCCGGAATTACGGGCAAAAAAAGGTACAGATTTTTCCATTTTTTTCAGAAATGCCCGTATAACAGGACTCACGCCTAACGGGGCTTTTTCCATGGCACGGTAAAATGCTATTGTTCCCTGATGGGAGGCGGAAAAGAGGGTGGCGGCACAGGTAGCACGGCCATGAGGAAAGGAAGGGCTGCTTTGATATATTTTTCAGGAAGTGGTTCAGCTTACCTTGAGCATCTCCCGTGCAAATTTTTTTGCATTATCCAGGTCTTCCGTATTGGGCCGGCCCCGGTTAAATAACAGGAATTTGCCCTTGCAGTGATACCTTCCCAGGACCGTGGCACCCTTCCTTTTCAGGGCATCCTCAATTACAGCAATCATTTTCTGGGCCCCCGCGGAAGACATCGAAGTGCCGAACAGGGCGACTTTGCGACCTGTAAATACATTATCCGTCACAAATTTCATCATCTCTGTTCCCGGTGCACCGCCATAGGTCCCGCTTCCCAGGAAAAGAACTTTTGCATCTCCCGGCAGGGGTGTCATGAGGTCTCCCACCCTGACGCCCAGCTCTTCGGCTATGGCATCCGCCACTTTTCTGGTATTCCCTCCTCGTGAATCAACGAATACAGCGATATCGGCCATATTTTCTGATATATGATTATCTGCATGATAAATGGTCCTGTCACCCTTGTCAGGGCAGATCAGCAGCTCAAGAGCGATGGTGATCACCATCGAAAATCATTTTTGGTCACGGCCTGGTGGAGAGGTCGAAACCTTATCGTGCGGGAGGGAGGGATACGCCACGGGGAAATCCTGGCAAACCAGGAACCGGACGATTTTTTTTCAAACCTCAAAAACTAATAATAATGAGCTATTTCTTTTTACCACAGGCAGAGCAATATCCTTTGTGCACACAAAAAGTGCCCCCGCATTCAGAACAAGTCCATCGTGCTTTTTCATTTTTGATAAATTTTCGTATGCCCAGTATATTGATATTTTCAAGATTTTCTATCATGCTCATCGCGTATTTCATGCGATATCTTTTATCTAAATGTTTTATTCCGGCACACGGGAACTGGGCACATGAAAAACAGTATTCCAGATGGTTATTTTTCAGTTCTTCGCAGTTTTTAATGTTACAATTCAGGCAACTTTTTGATTTACCGGTATCTTCTCCCCGGCAACCGGGACATTTGTTTTTATCCCTGAGATATGCCATGCATATTCCACAGTTCATACCGCACGGGGCAATAATTAAATCCTTATGGGGAGATGACCGCAACTGCATGTTAAGCGCACCCTGATATCTCAAAATTAAGATTTCTCTCTCTTTCTCTTCCCAGGCACCACAGGTTCGGTTAATAAGAACCCGGATGATTCAAAATCCCTGACATCCATCTTGTGAGAATTCTCACCGGAAGAAATTGCAGGAATAATAAACCGGAAGAATTCACGGGTGTACTGCTCGTCAGCTGAATCCCTCCGCCGCGATCACGAGTTTCCATTTATTTTCCATGGAGAGGATACCCATAAAGGATATCATAAGATACATCGAGGTCAGGAATGGATCGAGATCGGCCCGGATTGTCCCGTCATCGATGCCCTCCTGGATCGCATCCCGCAGGATCATGCGGCAGGTACCATACCCCTTTCCAATCTCTGCGGTATAGGGGTTTTCTCCGGAAAAACGTTCGGATCCAAAAAAGTGGATCAGCCGGAGATAATCCGGGTATTCCAATGAAAACTGGTAATAGGCCTGGCCCATCAGGGCTACTTTGACCATGCCGGGAACCTGTTTTTCCATGCATTCCCGGTATTTTTCCTTAAGGATCCGGATACCCCGGAGAACAATAGTGGCGAAAAGTGTCTCCTTATTTTCAAAATACAGGTAGATGGTAGCCTTATTCAGTTCGACCTCCCGGGCGATATCATCCATGGAAACATTTTCGTACCTCCGGGAAAAAAAGAGACGCTCGGCTGCATCGATGATCTCCGTCTTCCGCTGTTCCTTTTCCCGTTGTCTTCTGTCGGAGATTCCCATTGTTCCCCACCGTCTGACCCACCATGAATTTATTCATTATAAAAAGTATTCCGGTTCCTTTCGCTCTTTATACAATGTATGTAAACGCAACGAAGCCTCCCTGACCAGGCCGGGTTTCACCGTTCTCGCATGTTTGGGGCAGTGTTTGATGCAGGCACAACACGTGATGCATTTTTCCGTATCGATCACCCTGCTGTTTTCCGGATCGACAGCACCGACAGGACATCCTTCTGCACAGGCTCCACACTGGACACACGCATCGCTGACCGCAATAAAATCAACATTCCAGAACACCGTACCTCTCCGGTAAGGATGACACGGCTCTCCCCGGTAAGGATGACAGCCGGGGATATTTACTTCAGGAATCTGGTCGGCGGATGGTACAGACTGAAGTTTTTCCCGTATTTTTTGCCCGAACAATTCTGCGTGTTTCAGGTCACCTGCATCAGGACGACCCTGAGCGGTTGGTGTTTCGGCATCGGAAAAGGAGTGTTCCCCGATAAACGCTGCACCGGCGATCGGTTTGCATCCACGCTGAGCCAGGATATCATTCAGCTCGAGCAGGGCATCGTCATACGCCCGATTGCCATACACGACAACGCCAACTGCGGGCGTATTATGCGCCTGTATCGTATGCAGCCATTCGCCTGAAAGTGCCGGTACCCTTCCCATATACACCGGCACACCAACAATGAGTAATTCTTTTTCCGATGTTCGTGAGTGGTTGTATTCTCGCACCCGGCCGGGTAATATCCAGCTCTTCCATGGTGCCTGGGATTGTATTCCGCGTGCAATTTCCTGGACAACTTTTTTTGTTGTTCCTGTTGGTGAGAAATATACCAGTTTCAGTGATGGTATTTTCATGAGATGTCCTCCATTGAAGTCGCCGGATTTTTCCCGGGATGTTCCTCTTCAGCGCTGACGACTGTTCGGTTTTTTCAATCTTTTTTCATCCGTTCTAAGTGTCTGATATCCGGGGACGGGGCGAAAAGAGAATTCAGGGTTTTCATTCCTGCTGAAGGCCGGGCGTGTTTCAAGCCTCCTGTTATTACAGGATCTTCTTTCCCGGTTCGGGGCCCGGTTTAACGATGTACACATCAGTGATCTTCACGAGTACCGCAGACTTGGGCACAAATTTGGGCCAGCCCTCCTTCATCCAGGCAACGTTCTGCCGGAAGATTTCGTCATTCGTATGGAGAGTGACGGTACCCTTGATCTGGAAACCGCCTTTGTCCCCCCACCACGACAGGGCGATCGCCGGGTTCTCCTTCATATTCTGCAGTGTCTTGTTGAAGTACTGATCCGAGATGAGCATCGTCCCGTCATCCAGTACCTTGAACGCCGCGATCGGGACAACATTGGGAATGCCTTTTTTTGACGATGTTGCAAGGAATGCGGTCTTCGTTCCCTGGAGCGATTCTTTGATTTCCTGTGTCAGTGTTACCATGGAATTTCCCTCAAGAATGTTCTACTCCGGGTCATATTATAACTTACGGTTACTAAATAACTATGAGTTAGTTTGAAAAAGGTCCGGGAATCCCCATTCCCGGTTCCAGTCTCGGCCCAAACCCTATCCGCTCCACCGAGCGATGACGGTAACATCGCTAAATATGACCTCACCCATTCCCGCCATAAAGCACGGAATTATCCCGGCACGGTTCCGCATTTTTGCGAATTATGACCCCGGAAAAACGGGGGTTGGGGGAAAAGAGGTACAACCAGGCCCATAGTGGGGTCCGTTGACAAGAATTCTCACAGGGGGTTTCTGGGTGGTAATAACCTCCCCTCCGACGATAATCTCCTTCCATGACCCGGGAGAGGTGCAAGTACCAGGGTCTTCATGCAGATCTGGCAGCAGGAAATTCCGGTGGAAAAAATCCCGATCCAGGAACGATTGAACCTGTTACCGGAAAAATTCTGACCCAGGTGCAATCCTCTGGAAACGTGTCCGTAAAAAAATTTTAAAAAAATCCGCAATGGAAAAAAGTCTGGAATATTTCCGGCCGGTCACATGAGTGTCTGTCCAGCCACGAGACGGTTCCCCCCGCGGTCGATCTCCACCAGCGCGGACGGGGTGACGAGAAAGAACCGCCATGTCCCGTGCTTCGACCGGAGCCAGAGCTCTGCCGTGATTGCCACGTCCCGGGCAATAATCCGGAGCTGGGCGATCTCCTCGTTGAAATCCTTCGCAAGCTGCTGGATGGTCGCGAGAATCTCCGGCGCGAACATGATCCGGGCGAACGTGACCGGGACCTTCGAGATGATCGAGATGTCGTAGACCCGTTCCGGCCCGCACATCGCGAGCTGGACAACGCCCCGGGCCTCTCGCGATCGGGATCGCCTCCGCGATCGCCTTGTGGGGACGGGGGCCGCGGCTCATAGCGGCACCGTCCTGGACTTTGTTGTACCGGAATCGGGCGAGGGCTGCCCAGCCAGCGTCCCGGTTCCGGTTTTATGGTTGATTGAAATTCTCATGCGATTGTTACCTCCTTTGTTTGTTTCCTGTGTCGCGGGGCCCTTTGACAGAACTATTCTGGATAGTGGGGATATTTGCGTACCTGAATAAATCGGAAAAGTGAAAACCGGGGATTTTGCAAACTTGTAGAGGGAACGGGGCGAGATAATAGGAATTGAAAAAGGCAAAAATGGGAACTGGAGAGAAATATGGCTCATCCAACGTCAGACCTCATCAGGAAAGGCCCGTTCCGGTACGTCCGCCTCTCGTCCTATACCGGAGCAATTATGATCTTTATATGGCATCGGACATGCTATCCTGTCGTGGGGAGCCGTGCTTGTGCTTTTACTGGCTTCAATTATTGTGTACGCTTACCGGATAAATGTGGAGGAGAAGGCGCTGGTGGAGAAGTTCGACGGGGAGTACCCGGGTGTACATGAGAGGGACGAAGATGCTGGTGCCATGTATTATCTGACGAATTGTTTGTCTGTTATCGCCATACCCTATCACTGATATCTTACTACGCATATCACTCTAAAGTGATACATATCAGTGATAGGATTAAATAGGTATCACTTATAAGTGATAGCTATGCATGAATCCGAAATCACGGTGAAAGCCGAAGATTTCATCCGGAACCATCTGGGACTTCCACCGGAATCAAAAGATGTCGATCTCTTAACCCTCTATGATTCATTAGATGTTGCCCAACCATTGCGGCCGGATATCGTGTTCAGGAATAACAGTGAATTATTTTTTGTCGAAATCAGGAATTCCACGGTTACTCTTGATACCATAGCACGGATGAACCTCCAAAGAGAAATCCTGCATAAAAGAACCAACCGGGAAGTCCGTCTGGTACTTGCCGCAAAGACAATCAATTCCCGGGAGGAAATTCTTGCAAAGGAGTCTGACATCATTATCATAAAACTCCCTTGGGCTCTTACCACCCCAAAGGGGCTGGAATATAAGTCAACGAAAATTCGCATCAGTTCCCAGAAATCCTGGAAAATTATTACGCGTCTGCTCAGGGAAAAAAGTACTTCATCCGGCAACTATCAATAAAGGAGGGAGTATCGTACGCCTGGACACACAAAGTCATTGAAATATTACGGGAGCAGAATGTGGTGAAAAGTGATGGGGGATACGTAACGGTTTCCGATATAAAAAATCTCCTCAACGGTGTGGCATGGGAACGCCCGATGAGAAATTTACAAGTTGGCGAGTTCCCGGTAACATTTTCCGGTACTCATACAGCAGCACAGGAAATCACCAGAGCTCTTCAGAAACAGGAAATAAAATTCGCGTTCACAGCGTACACTTCCGGAGGACTGTACCACATCGTACGCGATACGGCAGGACGCGATCTATCTCTATCTCGAAAAAGAAGCGATCGGCCAGTTTAAGGAAAATTTTGGTTCGCACGAAGAGAACAGTATCCGTGCCGTTATTTATACTCCGGATCGGGATGTATTCACCGATGGCCAGGAGAGAGAATCAGTCGTCATCACATCGCCCGCCCAGACCCTGCTGGATCTCGCCGGTCTTGGATTCAGCGCAATGGATCTCACGAGAGTGATGGTGGAGAAGTATGCCGATCTATAATCCCTGCCCGGGAATTATTGAGCTTTCTCTCACCGAGCTTGGGAAAATTGTTTCCTGGTTACAGAGCCGGGAGGAGGATCCCGCTGCACCGAAAACCGTCCTTGTCGGGGGATGGGCTGTTGACACGTATAACCCGTACCTTGGTTCGGTAGATATTGACATTGTTACGAACAGCAGAACGAAAAAACGATTGATGCACCATCTCCAGACCCGTGAAGGTTACCGGTATCAAAGCCAGTTTCCTCTTGGGAAGACCGTGTACCGGGAAGTCCCTCCGCATGGCGCCATTATCCTTGACTTCGAAACACGGGAAACCTCATATCCTTTTGAAGGTCACCCGGATATCCCTTTCACGCTCGATATTCTTGCGGGAAATAGTGTAATGAGACATGTCCGCGGGAGGACTGCAGTTGCTGTTCCCAACCGTGCTATTCTCCTTCTTTTAAAACTCAAGGCTGCCTGGGATCGCGGATATAGAATTGATCATGCAACATCGTTTGATGACCAATGGGAACGAGGAAAAATGGTGAAAGACTGTGCAGATATTCTTGCCTTGATTGATCCCGGTTCAGGAGGCAGGGAGATCGATCTGGAAACTCTGGGAACGCAGGTTTCACAATTTCCCTTCCTGAAAAATGTCATCCTCAAAATTCCGGAACTTGATGCCGTACGGGAGCGGTACGAACGGATGAGCAGGCAGGAGATTACGACCGTTTGCCTGAATCTGGAATCGGTTTTGTGAGCCCGACCGGTTTTTGGGATGGCAGTGGAACCCCCCCTGCCGTTCCGGTATGGTCCCAAACCCCATCCCCTCTACCCAATGATCACGGTAACATCGCTAAATGTGACCGTACCGGTTCCCACCGGAAAACACTGAATTGTTCCGGCCCCGATTCCGCATTTTTGTGAATTATGACCCCTGAAATCCGGGGGGTGAGGGAAAAGAGGTACAACCGGGCCCTCAGCGGGGTCCGTTGGACAAGAATTCTCACGGGGTTTTTTTGTAGGGCAATAACCTCCCCCACCGACGATAACCTCCTGCCAGGGCCCGGGAGAGGGGATAGATGTGCGATCCCTCCGCCGCGAGGTAATGTGAGGTCATTGCCGGTTCACCGGCAGGTCACGTACCTTCGCGTGAAAACAGGTGGAACAGGGTATTGGTAGAGAATGTATCCTTCCGGCTTTCCCTGACATAGATGAGGTAATCATCCCCGGCCATCCCGGTGGTATCCATACGGTACGACCAGGTGTTTTCCGGTGACATGCCCGCCTGCACAACCGCTGTCCGCAGGACCGGATCGCGCCATGCGTCTTCACACGGGGGGATCGGACGTTCATAATTTCCCCGGAAAACCGCAAGGGTCAGCTCACTGCCGGGGGGGAGATTGGTAGAACCCGTGATATTGAAGATCTCGCCGGCAACGTGGTCTCCCACGGGTCAATGGTAATCGAGATAAGCGTGTCGTTGCCCGATGACGGGTCCAGCAGGGATGGCCCTATTGAGCGGGTATATTCGTCATTCACCATCTTTTCTGCCTTCTCCTGCCCGATCTCTTTTGCAAGGTAAGACAGGTATTCCCGGTTCACCGCAAGAAACTGCTCACGGGTCAGGGGATTTTTATTCATATCCGTGATGTTGGCGCGATAGGTTAAGGTCTCACCTTTGGGAGGAAGTGTACATTCAACCGTCACGGTACCGTTGTCATAAGGAAGGGATTGCTGCGGATTGTCCGGTGACATAAGGGTTTCTGCGGGTAGTGCGTTTGTTCTGGAGGGTACAGGGGACGACATAGTTCCCCCCGTGCACCCGGCCACACTAATCATCGCAAGGACAAGTATCCAGGGTACCAGGAAATTCCGCATGGTCTATTTTACTCCTTAAGATGCCATAATGGCAGGGAATATCCCGGCACACCATGTATTCGTCGGCAACTGAACCAGATAAAAGGGTATTATGGAAGGGAAGTAGATTGCGTTTTGCTTTTCATTATTTTTTCCCTCGCAGGAATTGCTCTCCTGCCCGGACGGCTGCTGCAGTTACTGTACAGCAAAAGGGAATAAATCGCGTTTGGGCCGGAAAAAGACGAATCCTCCAAAACTGCAAACAACCCGATTTCAGATCATTTTGTTGATACCAACAAATCGATCATACCATTATTTTCACCCCAAGGTAACACACTATAAAAGGCCAAACATCCGGTTAAGACTAAGTAAGCAATGGTGATGAACGATTGAACGATAACCCAGTTCCGGAAACAGTAACCCGTTCCCAGATCCTCTTTTACCAGTCCGAAAACGGGACAAGCCGCATTGAGGTCCGGCTCGAAGAAGGGACAGTCTGGCTCAACCAAGCACTCATTGCGGAACTCTACCAGATAACCAAACAGAATGTCAGCCTCCATATCAGGAATATTTTCCATGACACGGAACTGGAGGAAGGATCAGTTGTCAAGGAATACTTGACAACTGCTGCTGATGGGAAGAATTACCGGACCCTCTACTATAACCTTGACTTGATCCTCGCCATCGGCTACCGCGTCCGTTCCCACCGGGGAACACAGTTCCGCAGGTGGGCGACGGAACGGTTGAGCGAATACCTCATCAAAGGATTCGTACTCGATGATGAGCGGCTCCGGGAAGGAAAGAGCATCGGTGCGGATTATTTCGATGAACTGCTCGAACGCATTCGGGATATCCGGGCTTCCGAGAAACGGTTCTACCAGAAGATCAAGGATATCTACACCCTCGCGATCGATTACGATCCGAACGCAGAAACAACACTCGATTTTTTCAGAATCGTGCAGAACAAGCTGCACTGGGCCATCACCGGTCACACTGCTGCAGAGATCATCGCAGAACGGGCAGATGCATCAAGGCCGAATATGGGGCTCACTGCCTAGAAAGGGGCGAAGGTGAGGAAGGGGGATGTCACCGTTGCGAAAAATTACCTTGACGGAACTGAGATCTCGCAACTCAATCGCATCATCACTATGTATCTCGATTATGCAGAAATGCAGGCTGAACGAAAACAACCCGTCCACATGATTGAATGGAAAGAAAAACTGGATAATTTCCTGAAATTCAATGAACGGGAAATTCTTGAAGATGCCGGGAAGGTTTCCATGGAAGTTGCCCAGCATCTCGCATTGAAAGAATATGAAAAATTTTCCCGGCAAAGGATTTCTGAAGATACTGCTGCTTCAGACAGGGAATTTGAGAACATTTCAAAAAAGATTGAGCAAAAGAAACGCGGTGTAGAAAAAAACCGTGATTGATCTTTTTTGTATCATGTTGCTAACGCCAGAAAAATGGTATTCCCCTCTTTCGCTATGCACACTCTTCATCGCCAGGTTACCCGGACGTTGTGCGATCGGGCAGTAATCGCGGAGGGCAGGAGCGGCTGGTGGGATGACCAAAGGATCTGAATGTTTTATTCACCTTCTCCAGGTCTGATGACTGTCGGATGTCGGAAATTCCCTCCATTGAGAATCCGGGGAGACCCGTACCCATCCGGGGTCATTTCCGCATCCGATTGCCTCTTTTCTGTGCCTGAACTGCGACCTTACTGCATAAAACAGCACCCTGATTTTAGGAGATGATGATTCCAGACCCGGATTGCTGGTCTGATACTCAAATCACGCCCGGAAATATCCCTATTTAGCAACGATACAGCAGCATATCCGGGTCTCCGAAGATTGTTTTAATTTGGTGTTGTTTCACCAGCAAATGCAGGATATTCTCTCTGTACATTTTCGCTCATTTTATACACACAGACAACGGAAACCGTGTATGTTCCATGGTATCATAGAACTCCTCTTTCACCCCGATGTTTTTTTCTCCAGGAAACAACATGAGGAAATACGTCTGGTGATTCCGGCGATCATTGTCGGGATCGGCGGTATGGTGAGTTTTATTACACCCTTGACACAACGAGCAATTATCGACGGCGGAGATCTCAGTAATTTTATTATGGAACCTTCTGCAGCTGATTTTTTTTCTGGTTCTCCCGTTTATTTTATGGTTCCTGGTTGCAGGAATTCTTTACGTTTTCAGCCGGTTCTTTTCAGGAACAGGATCATTTCCCGCAACGCTGCAGAATTGCGGGTATGGATATCTCCCGCAGACAATACTCTCCCCGATTGTGATCATCAATGGTATTGTCCTTGCAGGGAGTATTGGCACTACATCCATGCTCCTTACTGAGGTTTTACTCGTGGTGGGAATAATCTCATTTCTTTCGATCTTCTGGAGCGGATGGCTCTGGGCAGTTGCAATGGAAAAAACCCATACCCTGTCGCGGGGCAAAGCCGTGGTGGGGGCAGCATTCGTTGTTCTGCTCTACCTGGCACCGCTCGTCCTGAATATTTTTTCAGATTTTCGTGCCAACGGCTTTCCGACTCTTTAGAAACCGGCCCCTCGCAGATTTCCTCCCGACCGTGACAATTACCCAAAGAATCCTGCAATAGAGATCACGAACTTCAATGTTTCCAAAGAAGATATGCAGGGGGAAGACCCCATCACCGTCGACCATGTCCAGAATAACCAGGATGTCCGCGATCTGCTCCTGAAGCGGGGAATCCGGCCTGAAACCCTCCCGCCGGAAGAAGATCTCAAAAAACTTGAGCGCAGGGTAACATCACCGGAAAAAAAGATTGCAGGACGTGCAGGGAACATTTCTCCTCAACTGCGTGACAACAAACAACAGGAGAAAGATTTGCCCGGCCCCGAATCCGGAAACACCCCCTGCCGGTGCCAGCCCACATCCCAAACTACATCTCCTCCAGCCTTTGGCCATTTTAACATCGCTCTATACGACCTCACCCATTCCCACCGGAGACCGCTGAATTGTTCCTGCCCGGTTCCGCATTTTTCCGGATTATGACCTCCAAAAACAGGGGGTTGAGGGAAAAGAGATACAACCGGGCCTGCTGCGGGGTCCGTTGTACCAGAATTCTCACGGGGGTTTCATGGGGGGATAACTTCCTCCTCTCACAGTATCGCGGGCATGTTCCGCCTCCCGGAACGGGCTTATTATGCAAACGAAACCCCTCCACCTCCCGGTACCACAACCCTTATTGATGCAGAATGCAACACTCTGGTAATGACAGCCGAAGCAGCAGCCCGGGTGCCAAAAGAGAATCCCGGAAAAAAACCGTCCGGCAGGCCGGCGGGAAAAAAGGGAAAACGGGAAATGCTGTACACGGTGGCTGAGCAGTCGCTTTCCGGTTTTCTGGAAGACGAGCCCGACCTCTATTCTGTTGCAGATGTAAGAATCAGGTACCGATGAAAGGAAAAATTGTCCTGGTCCGGTTCCCCTTCACGGACCTGACCGCAGCCAAACTCCGGCCGGCACTGGTCATTCACGCGAACCGCGACGACATTGTTGCCGCGTTCATCTCATCACGGGCCCCGCTCCGGATTTCCTTAACGGAACTCGTTGTCCACCCGGATCATCCGGATTTTCCCGCTACCGGTCTCAAAGTGTCATCAGTAATCCGGTTCGATAAGGTCGCAACCGTCTCCCGCGATCTGGTTGAAGGAGAGATAGGGGAAGTATCCGGCACTCTTATCGGGGAGTGTAACGGGATCATGAGCCAGGTCTTCCGTCTCTGATCAGAATATCCGGTCCATTCATTCTGTTACCGGCCTGCTGCAACCGGACCGCTTGCCGGAAACATTCCGGCCCGGGTGCAATCCTCCCGGAAAAATTCTCCGGAAAAAAATTTCAAAAAAATCCGCGATGGAAAAAGTCTGGAATATTTCCGGCCGGTCAGACGAGCGTCTGTCCCGATTCGACTCGTTTGCCATCGCGATCGATCTCGACCAGGGTGTTCGGCGTTACCAGGAAGAAACGCCACGTCTCGTGCATTGACCGGAGCCAGAGCCTCGGCCGTGATGGCCGCGTCCCGGGCGATGATCCGGAGCTGGGCGATCTCTTCTTTGAAATCATCGGCAAACTGCCGGGTGGTCGCGAGGATTTCCGGCGCGAACATGACCCAGGCGAACGTGACCGGGACCTTCGAAATGATGGCGATGTCGAAGACCCGCTCCGGCCCGCTCAGTGCCAGCTGGACGATGCCACGTGCCTTGACAATCGGGATCGCTTCGGCCAGCGCCCGGTGCGGGCGGGGGCCGCGGGTCATGGGGGGTGCCTCGTTTTAATCTTATTGTTCGTTGGTGTTTTCATGGTGTGTTTACCTCATTTTCGTTTTTTCATTTAGCGTCATCGGGCCCAGTGACGAGGAGCAGCATTGGTTGGGGTAGTTAAAGGGCTTTTATTATAACCGGATTTTTGAAGGAAACGGAGAGAATTGGGAGCGTTCCGAACGAATCGGGTCATGGACCTCACTCTGTTTTGAGGTACATAAAATGTTCCTTCCCTGTGGATTTTTCGTTCTAATTTTCCTGATTAGCGGTTCTGCTCTTTGCCTTGGTTCATCGTTCGACAGAATGTATAAGACTGCCAAATGAAATGGGCTTGGCTGAAAAAATTTCTAGACGGGAAATCCGGGGATTATAACCATGGATTGGGAGGGAACGAGACGCGGATTGGGGATATTGGTGTATGTCCCCGACCGTGCTACACTCTAGCACGCACCCTTAAATACAATTACTCCAATACAAATAGAACATGCAGGAAGAGTGCCACCGCATTCATGAGGGTTTTTTTGCCCGTGAATGTCTTTATCTCTGAAAAACAGGCCTCCGTCCGTTGCATAAACCCAGGCATTTCTGAAACGCCACTTCCAAACGCTACGTTCGCGTATCGCTTTTTTGGCTATTTTCGGCTATTATTTCTGGTATTGAGTAAGCCCTCTGGTTTTGCACAAAAATTCGTGTGAATGCAGGGGGAGGTTGTTGGAGTTGTTGTTATGAGAGGAAAGGAAATTCGTCTGGAAAGGATCATGAACCGCAATACGAAGAAGACCATCATCGTGCCGATGGACCACGGGGTCTCGGACGGGCCGATCCCGGGCCTGATCGATATGGGGCAGACCGTGAACCTGGTGGCGGACGGCGGGGCGAACTGCGTGATCGGCCACGTGGGGCTCGCGCTGCACGGCCACCGGCAGGGCGGGCGGGACATCGGCCTGATCCTGCACCTGTCGGCGAGCACGAAGCTTGCGCCGGACCCGAACGGGAAGGTGCTCGTCAATACGGTGCAGAACGCCCTGAAGATGGGGGCGGACGGCGGTATCGATGCACGTGAACATCGGGGCAGAGTCCGAGGCCCGGATGCTGCAGGACCTCGGGGCCGTTGCGGTGGAGTGCATGGAATGGGGGATGCCGCTCCTTGCGATGATGTACCCGCGGGGCAAGAACATCAAGACCAACAACGATCTCGACCAGGTCAAACTCGCGGCCCGCGTTGCTGCCGAGCTTGGCGCCGATATCGTCAAGACCGTCTATACCGGCGACCCGGAGTCCTTCCGCGAGGTGACCCGCGGCTGCCCGGTGCCGGTGGTGGTGGCCGGAGGTTCAAAGACGGATGACCGCACAACCCTTGAACTGATAGAAGGGGCAATGGCGGGCGGGGCTGCCGGGATCTCGATCGGCCGGAACGCCTTCCAGCACCGGAGCCCGGCAAAGTTCGTGCGGGCAGCGGCCTGTATCGTGCATGCGAACAAGAGTGTCGACGAGGCACTGGAAATACTGGAGTGATGACCATGATTGGCAAGGATATCAGAATCGAACGGATCATGAACCGGAACACGAACCGGGCAGTTATCGTACCGATGGACCACGGGTTCTCGATGGGACAGATCGAAGGCCTGCTGGACATGACCAAAGTCATCTCGGACGTGAGCGACGGGGGCGCAAACGCCATCGTGCTCCACAAGGGCCTCGTCAAGCGCGGGCACCGGAAGCACGGCCGGGACATCGGGCTCATCATCCACCTCTCGGGGTCGACCTCGCTCAACCCGGACCCGAACGACAAGGTCCAGGTCTGCACGGTGGAAGAGGCGATCGCGCTCGGGGCCGATGCGGTCTCGATCCACATCAACCTCGGTGCACCGAACGAATCCAAGATGCTGGAGATCGGGGCGAACGTTGCCCGGGACTGCACCCGCTGGGGCATGCCGCTCCTGACCATGTGCTACCCGCGGGGCAAGGGGATCGACTCCTTCTCGGCGCAGTCGGTCGGGCACGCGGTCCGGGTCGCAGAAGAGCTCGGCGCCGATATGATCAAGACGAACTACCCGGGCGATCCCGAGGCATTCCGGAAGATCGTGAAGGCCTGCTCGGTGCCGGTCTTCATCGCCGGCGGGGAGAAGTGCGGGGACCTCGAATCCCTGCAGATCATCCGGGACTCGGTCGGCGTCGGGGGTGCCGGGGTCTGCGTCGGCAGGAACGCCTTCCAGCGCGAAGACACCACCGCCTTTGTCAAGGCGCTCACGCAGGTCGTGCACGAGAACGTGGCCCCGGAGAAGGCGCTGGGGAAGAAAAGTAGGAAAGGAATGAAGAACGCAATGCTCTGCAGGAATGCTGACAAGTCTTCGATACGTAGCGATGGAGCCACGGGCGCTCGCCGCCTCGTCGGGGCTCGCCCCGTGGAGCACGCCGTATTTGAGAATTTCACTAACATGGGGGTCAAGGGGGCATGCCCCCTTGGGTTGCCTCCCCCTTTGGGGGAGAGAGGGGGTCACCCTCGCAAATTCCCCAGAGGTGCGATACGAGAATGATTTCACCAGAGCCGAACGGAAGAAAAGTATGAAACGGGAACAAGAGATGCCAGGGGAAATAACAAAGCAGGAGGCCGGCACGGCCATGAATCGATGGAACAGAGAACAGCGGGGATCCGCCCATGAAACAGTTCTGGGTGGACTGCCGTCCCTGGAACAAGGAGATAGCAACAACAGCCATTGAGAGCGGTGCGGATGCGCTGGTGGCCTACCGGGCAGAGGATGTCAAACGGCTCGGGAGGATAACTACCATTGCCCCGGACGGCGACATAAAACCCGGAACCGATGTAATCGAAGTCACCATCACCGACAAGGCGAGCGAGAATGCCGCTGCCGCAGGCAAAAAACACGTACGTCATCGTGACCACGAGCGACTGGACGGTCATCCCGCTCGAGAACCTTGTCGCCCAGTCGGACCGGATCATCGCGAGCGTCAAGGATTCCTGCGAGGCGGAGCTGGCCCTCCACGTGCTGGAGAAGGGAGCCTGTGGGATCCTGCTGAAGACAACAGACCCGGCCATGGTCAAAGCCGTGGCATCACTGGTAAAAGCGTCAACCGGTAAGGTCGGGCTCATTCCCTTTACCGTAACAAAGATCCAGCCGGTTGGCATGGGCGACCGGGTCTGCGTGGATACCTGCTCGATGCTGAGCGACGGGGAAGGCATGCTGATGGGGAACACCTCCTCCGCCATGCTCCTTGTCCATGCCGAGACGCTGGAGAACCCCTACGTGGCACCCCGCCCGTTCCGGGTCAATGCCGGCGCCGTCCATGCCTACATCCTCCTCCCGGACGGGAAGACAGCCTACCTGTCGGACCTCGCCATCGGCGGCAATGTTCTCGTGACCGACGCGAAGGGCACGGCCCATACCGTCACCATCGGCAGGACCAAGATCGAACGCCGCCCGCTCCTGCTCGTCGAAGCAGCGGCCGGGAAGGAGAACGTCAGCCTCGTCCTCCAGAACGCCGAGACGATCCGCCTCGTGCGGGAAGACGGGAGCGCCATCTCGGTCGTGCACCTCGCCCCGGGCGACACCATCATGGGCTGCCTCCTTGAAGGCGGCAGGCATTTCGGGATGGCGGTCAAAGAGACCATCCGCGAGAAGTGACCATGAAAGCAGGCATCATAGGTGGGACGGGGAAGATGGGACGGCTCTTTGTCCCGGTCTTCGAACGGGCAGGGTACGAGGTCACGGTCGCGGGGCGATCCACGGCAGTGACGGCACAGGATATTGCACAGTCCTGCGACCTGGTGATCGTCTCGGTCCCTATCCGCGACACGGTCCGGATCATCGAAGAGATCGCCCCGCTCCTCGCACGGAACCAGCTCCTCTGCGACTTCACCTCGATCAAGGTCCGGCCGGTGGAGGCCATGCTGAAATCGAAGGCAAACGTGGTCGGGCTCCACCCGATGTTCGGGCCGACGGTCGGTTCGCTCAAAAACCAGACGATCATCGTCTGCCCGGTCCGGGTGGAGGAACACCTGCTGAAGAGCCTTGTCAGCATCTTCGCGGCAGAGGGGGCACGGTGCACCACCACGACCCCCGAAGAGCATGACAGGATGATGGCGGTCGTGCAGGGGCTCACCCACTTCGTCACGCTCTGCATGGCCGATACCGTCCGGCGGCTCGGGGTCAGGATCGGGTCAACGGAAGCCTTCACGAGCCCGGTCTACCAGATCGAGCTCTCGCTGATGGGCAGGCTCCTCTCGCAGGACCCGGCTCTCTACGCGGACATCCTCCAGCAGAACCCGTTCGTGCCGGAAGTCCTTGAGGCCTGCTGTTCGTCGGCAGAAGACCTCCGCTCGGTTATCGGTTCCGGGGACCCGGAGGTGTTCAGTGCCTTCTTCAGGGAGAACAGCCGCCACCTTGGCAGCTACTGTGAGAATGGACAGGAGATGATCGATGCCCTGATCGAGTGCATGGTGAACCGATGACTACCATCACGCTCGGGCCCGAGGGCACCTTCTCCCACGAGGTTGCACTGAAACTGAAATGCACATCGCTGGTCTTTCTTCCCACCATCCACGCCATCATGGCAGCCGTTGCCCGTGGTGAGGGGGACGGGGTCGTTCCCCTGGAGAACTCGGAGGCCGGGGGCGTAGGGGAGACGCTTGACGGGCTTTCGAAATACCCGCTCTACATCACCGGGGAAATATACCTCCTGGTCCACCACAACCTTGCCTCGACCGTCCCGTTGAAAGATATCCGGGTCATCTTCGCCCACCCCCAGACCCACGAGCAGTGCAGCGACCGGATCGAGGAATGGGGCATCCCCGTCATCCACACGACCTCCAATGCCGCGAGCGCACAGGAGGCGCGCCGGGTCCCCAATGCCGGTGCTCTCCTCTCGGAGGCAGCGGCAGATATCTACAAGCTGCCGATCATCGTCCGGGCAACGGAGAACAATGCCGGGAACACCACGCGGTTTGTGCGGATCTCCAGGACTCCCTCGCAGGACCCGCGGCCCGGGAAGTGCAGCGTGCTGATCGACCCGCACGAGGACCGGCCCGGGCTGCTCTCGGACCTGCTCGGGGCGTTTGCACAGCGCCGGATCAACCTGAACCGGATCGAGTCCCGCCCGTCCAAGAGGAAGATGGGCGAGTATGTCTTCTTTCTTGATTATGCCTGGACGCCGGAGGCTCCGGAAGTCTTACAGGAGCTGAAGGAAATCACCACGGTAAAGGAGCTGGGCTGTTACCGGAAGATCGAGGTCGGACCATGATCCTCACCCCGCAACGGATCCGGGACGTGGACCTTGTCCTGGCCGCTCCCCCTTCGAAGAGTTACACCCACCGTGCCCTGATCGCCGGGGCCCTGGCATCCGGGACCTCGACGGTTGTCAACCCGCTCAGGGCAGAGGACACCGTGCTCACCATCGCGGCACTCCGTACCCTCGGGATCGCCATCGGGAAGAAAGGAGACCGGGTCATCATACGGGGGTGCGATGGCAGCATCCCGGTCGGGGAGGCGGTAACGCTCGACCTGAATAACTCCGGTACAAGCTTACGCCTTCTCACCTCGCTCGCCCTGCTCGCGGACCACCCGGTGACCCTGACCGGCAGCGCCCGCATGCAGGAGCGCCCGATGGGGCCGCTTGCCGAGGCCCTGCAGGCACTGGGAGGAACCGTTACGTTCCTGAAGAAGAACGGGTACCCGCCCCTGCAGGTGGGAGGTCACCTGAAAGGAGGCAAAGTCAGTATCGACGGCTCCATCAGCAGCCAGTTCATCTCGTCAATCCTGATAGCAGCACCTTATGCAGAGGACGAGGTGGAGGTGGTGATCCCTTCACCCACGGCATCGGCCTCGTACCTGGATATCACCCTCGGTATCATGAAAGATTTCGGGGCAGCAGTTACCCGGGAGAAATACGAGCGGTTTACGGTAAGCAACAAACACCACTACACCAGCCGGAGCTACGCCGTTGAGGGCGATTACTCCTCAGCCTCGTACTTCTTTGCCATCGCTGCCATCTGCGGTGGCAGGGTAACCGTCAGCAACCTGAAAACGGATTCTGTGCAGGGTGACCGCAGGTTCCTTGAAGCGCTCTCGGCCATGGGGTGCACCGTAACCTCATCACATGATTCGGTGACCGTGGAACGATCCGGGGACCTGGACGGCATCATGTTCGATATGGCAACCTCGCCCGATACGGTCCAGACCCTCTGCATGGTCGCAGCCGTTGCCCGCTCACCGACAACTATCACGGGCATCGCCCACCTGAAGTTCAAGGAGAGCGACCGGATCAATGGCACGGCTAAACGCCTGCAGTCGCTCGGATCGCGGGTCACGGCAGGGAACGATTCCATCACCATCAGCCCGGCATCGCTGCACGGCGGCACCATCGACCCGGCCAACGATCACCGCACAGCGATGAGTTTTGCGGTGCTGGGCCTTGGTACCGGCGGTATTACAATAACCGATGCAGAATGCGTGAGCAAGTCGTTCCCTGAATTCTGGGATACGCTGCGGCACGCAGGAGTTCCGGTATGAAACGGATCGTCTTCTGCGGGTTCCGCGGTACCGGCAAGACCGGGATCGGGAAGATTGTGGCCGGACGCATGGGACTCCCTTTCCTCGACACGGACCAGCTGATCGAGCAGAAGACCGGAAGGTCCATCCCTGACATCTTCCACGAAGACGGCGAAGAGCGGTTCCGGGAGGTTGAACGGGGGGTGATCGCGGAGCTGCCGGCAGCAGATGCGGTTATCAGCACCGGGGGCGGGGTCGTCGTTGACCCTGCGAATATGGAACACCTCCGGCGGGAGAGTGTGGTGGTCGTGCTGCACGCGGATATCGATACGATCGAAGAGCGGCTGTCACGGAAACCCCGGCCGCCCCTGACCGGGCTCCCCCTCCGGGAAGAGATCGCCGAGATGCTGGACCGCCGCCGCCAGCACTACCAGGCCGCCGCTGACTGCTGCGTCGATACAAGCGACACGACACCCGATGCGGCTGCCACGAAAGTCATCACCCTGATCCGTGAAGGCAGCGTCCCGGCAAAAGAGCGGACGCCGGCCCTCGCGTTCTTCCGCTCCGGAAGGATCCCGCTTCAGTGCTTTGCCCGGCTCGAGAAGATCCTCGGACCTGCACCGGAAGATCCCTTCACCCATATCATGGGTGTCGCGGGCTACCCCTGCGCCCACAGCCGGGGGCCGTACCTCTTCAATCCCCTTTTTGCGGAGTACGGGCTCAATTACCACTATACCTGGTTCGAGCACCCTGACCTCGGCGAGATCATGAAGACCGCCCGCCACCTCGACTGCAAGGGACTCTCGGTCACGATCCCGTTCAAGCAGGACGTGATCCCGTTCCTTGACGAAATCGACGAGCATGCTGCAACACAGATCGGGGCCGTGAACACGGTTGTGTTCTCGTGCGGGACCGCCCGGGGCTACAATACGGACTGGATCGGCGTGCGCAAGCCTCTCGTTGGGCTGAAGGGATCTGAAGGCTGTCCTGCTCGGGGCCGGTGGGGCTGCGGCAGGCGCCGCCTTTGCCCTGACCGATCTTGATATGGACGTGACCATCCTGAACCGCACACCGGAAAAAGCACACGTGCTTGCGGAACGGTTCGGGAGCAAATGGGGCGGGCTTGAGGATTTCGACAGCCTTAAGCCGGACGTCGTGGTCAACTCGACGCCGCTTGGCATGAAACCTGGCGATATGAGCCCGCTCCGCGACGACCAGCTGCACGCGGGGATGACCATCTTCGACCTTGTCTATACCCCTCCCGTCACGCCGCTGATCGAGGCAGCCCGTCAGGCAGGGTGCACGACCATCACCGGGACCGAGATGTTTATCGGGCAGGCGAAAGAACAATTCTACCTGTTCTTCGGTATCGACGTACCGGCAGATAAGATCCGGGAGACTGTATGAACACATTTGGCAGGAATTTCCGCATCACGACATTCGGCGAGAGCCACGGGAAGGCGGTAGGAGCCGTCATCGACGGGTGCCCGCAAGGCATCCCCTTAGAGGAAGCTGACATCCAGGTGCTCCTGGACCGCCGCCGCCCGGGAACATCTCCCCTCACATCGCCCCGGCAGGAAGCCGACAGGGTCGAGATCCTCTCCGGCATCTTCGAGGGAAAGACCACCGGCACGCCCATCGCGATGATCGTCCGGAACAACGATACCCATTCACAGGATTACGAAGCCCTCCGCGACGTATTCCGGCCCGGCCATGCGGATGTGACGTACCAGCAGAAGTATGGTATCCGCGACCACCGGGGCGGAGGGAGGAGTTCGGGGCGGGAGACGGTCGGCCGCGTGGCAGCCGGTGCCCTCGCCCTCAAATACCTCGGCCTGAACGGGATAACCGTCACCGGCAGGATCGTCTCGGTTCACGGGAGGACGACAGCCGATGAGATCGAGGCTGAGATCCTTGCTGCAAAAGCAGCGGGAGACTCGGTCGGGGGTATTGTTGAGATCATGGCAAAGGGCTGCCCGGCCGGGCTTGGCGACCCGGTCTTCGGGAAGCTCGATGCCCTGATCGCCGGGGCCATGATGGGCGTCGGTGCCGTCAAGGGAGTCGAGATCGGCGATGGCTTTGCGGTTGCGGTCAGGTTCGGGAGCGAGAACAATGACCCGATGACCGAAAGCGGCTTTGCCAGCAACCATGCCGGCGGGATTCTTGGCGGTATCTCCTCGGGGCAGGACATTATCGTACGGGTAGCGGTGAAGCCGACACCGTCGATTGCAAAGACCCAGCAGACCCGGGACATCCACGGCAACGGTGTTGAGATCTCCGTGGGTGGGAGGCACGATCCCTGCATCGTCCCGCGTATCGTGCCGGTTGCCGAGGCGATGCTGGCGCTGGTACTGATGGATTGCATGCTGGAACAAAAGAAGTACCCGTGATAAAAGGAATCTGCCCCCTCCTGATGTTGGAAGGGAAAAGAAGTGTTTTTTCCTTTTTTCCTTCCTTATTTCCTTCCTTAGATGGAACCTTCTTATCAAAACCCTTTGTATTTACGAGAGTCCCCCGCTTCAGGGTCTCTCCGAGGCACGGCGGGGCAGGGACATTTTTTAACTCTTTGGCACCTGATCATCAGAACAATTTTATTCCTCTCTTGAGGCGTCCGGGCATTTCTTATAAATCCGCCCCCCGCCGTTTACCGCACCGTAAAAAAGTTCATCACCCTGAAAAGGTAATGCGCCCGTCATCGCAATGCGCAGGGGCGGTTCGGGGGGGACAGGCACTGTCCCCTCCGATTATTTATTTTAAAATTATAGAATTCAGAGTTTCCTTTGGACCTGAAATTATTAGCTCAAGATCCGCCGCGGGGGAGTACCTTCGGGGCGGCGGCGTTTATCGCACTTTGAGATACATCAGATTCTCATTAGGGAACTATCTAAGAAAAAAAGAAAAAAATTGAAAAAACAGGATTACCGCGGGTTCTTCCCGGTCACGACCGGATTATTCGGATAGGATGACCATTCGGTAAACCCGCCTTCATAAAGAACCACATTTTTGTAACCCAGGTAATATTTGAAGAGCAGGAACTCATTGGTTGCTTCGCGGCCGGTCCCGCAGGAACAGATGATGGTCTTATCCGGCGTGGCACCTGCCCCGTTGACAAGGGTCTGGATCTGGTCATCGGGTTTCAGGAGTTTTTTGTTCCTGTCGTCCATCAGGCTCTTCCAGGGCAGGCTCACCGCGCCGGGGATATGGCCGGGTTTTATCCATGGTCCCTGTCCTTCATAGACCGCGGACGGACGGGCGTCCAGCAGGACAACGCCGGGTTTTTCCCTGAGGTGTAAAAATTCGTAGTAGTCCACAAAAAAGTCCTTCTGGAGATTCAGCGTGAACGAGGAAGGTTTTGCCACATCGAACTGCCGGGTGAGGGGACGTTTCTCCTCCTTCCATTTCTCGAAACCCCCGTCAAGCACGTACACATTCCGGTGACCATAGCGGGCGAGCGTATAGGCAACCATGGTCTGTTCGAGTCCGTCTCCAATGAAGTTGGCACAGGTTGTCAGGGGCCCGCTGCTCGAGTATACCACGACCGGTTTCTCCGGTTCAAGCCCCAGCGTCCTCAGGAGAATCTCGGCAGCGTCGGGAGGGATCCAGCGGGTCGGGATTGCGCCGTCATGGATCCGGAACAGGTTCTCGTGGGCATACAGCGTTCCGGGTATGTGATCCTGGATATATTCGTGAATATTAGGCTGGCAGTCAATGAGGATAAGACCTTTATCCTGCAGGTGGCCTTCGAGCCAGTCTCCCGAGACCCACCGGATAGTGCCGTCTCCCTTTCCGTACGGATATGTTTTTTCCATCTCTGTCACCTTTAAACGACCCGGACCATCCGGGACAGACAACTGCACTTCTTTATAGAAGATAATAATTGTTGCGTCTCAATACATTTTGTGGAACGACCGGGATCAGAACGGGTGTCAGGATTCACCGCCGTGAAAAAAACCTTCTAGCCGTTCTTCAGCATTTTCATGAGGGAGATAAATTCCTGCACCGAATACTGTCCTTCTGCTGTTCTGGTGCCGGTATGACAATATGCCAGCCAGGACCCAAAGAGCGGCAGTATCACCCGGGCATACCTGAACTTCGAGCCCATTACGCCGGTGCAGACCGGTTTTTTTACCGCATGGGTGAATGCGATCAGTTCAAGGATATCTTCTTCGTTTTCCGGTGTGACGATGATCTTTACGATGTCCCCGTATCCCCTCAGGTCCCGTTCCCGCGCGAAAAGTTCAGGAAGGGTGAGCATCGTCCCGGAGTGGTACGAGGCGATGATCGCCGTTCCCGAGTCGTGTATCCGGGGGGCACAGGAGGCAAACCGCTGCTCGATATCGATATAATCGACAAGGGGGATCACCGGGCATATCTTCTCATACCATGCTGCCGCATCCCCGAAAAACTGTCCTCCTTCCTGCGCCGAGCGGATCGTGCCGATTATGGGTAGGGAAGATGCATCCCTGCATATACGGACACATGCCAGCGGATCCCCCTCCATCAGATCGAACCTGAGCTCGACCATATCAGCCCCGGATTCCTGTGCACGGGAGGCATCGGCAGGGTCCGTGAGCGCGGCGACTATCTTCATGTACTCACTCATCTTGGCGGGGAGCATAAAAAAAAGTTGGGTCTTCCCCGTTCCTTAACCCGACAAACCGACTCTTCCCCCGGGGACCGGATACCGGATTACATCTCTGACAGGCTCGGTATCGTAACGGCCCGGCAGAACACAAGAAGGTGATCCGAAGCAGTCTTTCACGCCATTCAGACATTCAACGCAAGGCCGATCGCGATCCATGTACGGCGGGGGTGTTGAATCATGCAGGTCAAAAGAAGGGTTGGAAGGTTGTCCGGTCCGGGCTGTCGTCCCCGGGAACCCCCCTGGCTCCCTGCGCTATTTCTGCCTTTCCCGGTGCGGGAGCTGCAAAAGACCAGTTTATCTCGTGGTATACCCTATTTTCTATCACAGAAATGGAAAGCGCTCTTCCCCATCATTTCCTGCGCAGCCTTTGCGGCACGATTACCCGGGGTCTTCTGCTGGCTGTTGTCTTCCCGCTGGTCCCTGCATTCCTGTTTGATATCCCCGTCTCATCCAGCCTGGCTCTTGTTGCCAGCACCCTTGTCATCGAATATGGGGCAGCCGCCGTTGGTATTGGTCTTGGCCTGCCCCCGGTGTATATCCTGTATGTGCTCGTCTGCGTGGCATGGGGAGTGATCCTGACCATGTTCGATATGTTCGACCGTCTGGGGGAATACTCCCCGCGGGTATCGGGGTTCCTGAAAAAGTCAGAAGAACGGGCTCATCGCTCGGCAATCCTGAAAAAATACGGGATTTTTGGCCTGATCCCCTGCGTGTTCATCCTTGGATTTTATGTCTGCCCGGCGGTATCCCGGGTGCTGGGATGGCGCCGGGATCTCTCGATCCTGCTTACGATGGTGGGATATATATCTGCCTCTGTCCTGATGCTGCTGGCGACGATCGGCATGTTGAGGCTGGTTTTTTGAGGTGATCGGGGTGTCAATACTACAGTCAAACGAATTTCGGAAGGTTGGATCTCTCCCGGAGCTGCTCGCACCTGCCGGCTCACCGGAATCCTTCCGGGCGGCGGTTGCTGCCGGTGCGGATGCGGTGTACCTGAGCGGGAAGCGGTTTGGCGCCCGGAGATTCGCCCCGAATTTTACCGACGCAGAACTTGAAGAGGCGGTCGGCTACGCTCATCGCCGGGATGTCGGTGTCTATGTCACCATCAACACCCTCATCCACGACCGGGAACTCGCGGGTGTTGCAGAATATCTCCTGTGGCTGTATTCGATCGGCGTGGATGCAGTCCTCGTGCAGGATACCGGCGTTGCCGCCCTCGCCCGCGACATTGTTCCCGGCCTCCCCCTTCATGCCTCAACCCAGATGACGATCCATACCGCGGATGGTGTCCGCTGGGCAGCAGAGCGGGGCTTTTCGCGTGTCGTCCTTGCCCGTGAGCTCTCGCTCGAAGCAATAACCCGCATCGCAAGGGAGACCGGAGGTTCCGGGGTCGGTCTTGAGGTGTTCGCTCATGGCGCACTCTGCTATTCCTTCTCGGGCCAGTGCCTCCTCTCCTCCATGATTGGAGGGAGAAGCGGGAACCGCGGCATGTGTGCCCAGCCGTGCAGAAAACCGTACTCTCTGGTGACCGGAGCGAGGGATGAATTCGGCAGGCCGACCGGACTCCAGGAAGTCCCCCTGCCCGGGCGCTACCTGCTCTCTCCCAAGGATCTCTGTACCTTTGCGAGTCTCCCCGGTCTTGTCAGCTCCCCGATTGTATCCCTGAAGATCGAAGGGCGCATGAGATCCGCGGAATACGTCTCAATTGTGGTCTCAACGTACCCGGAAGGCCCTCGATGATCTTGCTGCCGGTATTCCCGGTGCAGCGATGGCGGCACAGCAGGATCTCCTCCTCGCGTTCAACCGCGGGTTTACCTCCGGCTATCTTCTTGGCGATCGGCACGGGGCGTTTATGGGAAGGGATGCAGCGGATAACCGGGGTATAGGTATCGGCGTGGTAAAGGAGTATGACAAACGATCCAGGAGCGCGACGATCACATTAGTCGGTGGGATAATTCCCCGCCCGGGAGACGGGCTCCATATTATTCATCCCGACGATCCCTCCCGGGAGTCGGGGTTTTCCCTCAATACGGTCCCCCGGCATAAGAAGGGAGAGATCGTCCTCCACGTCCCATCCCCGGCAGAACCCGGATCGATGGTATATATCACCTCGTCTGCCGACATCGCCCATCGTGCACGGGAGATCGTGGCTCATCCCTCCTCCACCCTCCGGCACCCGGTTCCCCTCGATCTTGCTGCCACGGTGGAACCGGGTGGAAGGCTGGTACTGAATGGCCTCATCCATACGAGAAAAGGAACAAATCTCCCGGTCACGTACCGATCGGATCTCTGCCTGGTACCGGCACGGACCCACCCGGTCACCCGGGACCAGATCGGGCAGCAGCTGAAAAAAACAGGTGGTTCCCTGTTTTCGGTACAGCAGGTGACCCTTACGTACACCGGGGATATGTTTGCTCCTCTTGCCGGGCTGAACCAGGCCCGGCGGCAGTTCCTTGCACAGGCTGAAGAGGTCCTGGCAGCATCTTTCCTCCCTTCGCCCGAACGTGCTGAGGAGGCATTCCGGCGGTGGGATGATCGGAAGCCTTCAGTTGCCCTTCAGACTTCCGTGATGGCGGGCAGTTCCCTGCCATCCTCACTGGTTCTTTCTGTCTATACGGATTCCGCAGAAAACGTGCGGGGAGTGATTGAAGGAGGGTGTGATGCCGTCTGTTTTGAGCCGGCATTCGCCCATCCTTCCTCCTCCTGCTGTGCGCTTGATCGTCCGGAGTCCCTGGAAACACAGATCCGTGCCGCGGCGGCAATATGTTGTGACAAAGGTGTGCGGTTCATCTGCAAACTGCCAAAAATTACGACCGATACCTTTTTTGACGCATTCCTCCCGGTGATGCCCCGCCTTGCTGAACAGGGTATAAACGAGTATCTGGTGGAAAATTGCGGGGCAGCATATGCGCTCCTTCACTCGGATCAGAAGCCTGCCATAGCAGGTGCCGGCGGGCTCAATATCTTCAATCACCAGGCCGTACTGGCACTCTCCCTTACCGCTGGGCTCCTTACCCTCTCCCCGGAACTTTCCCGGGATGAGATCCGGATCCTGATCCATGCGGCCCGGTCCCGGGGACTTGCGACCCGGTTTGCTCTCATCGTGCAGGGATCCGGTGAAACGATGGTCTCCGAAGACTGTCTTCTTCAGCCATGGTTACCATGTTCCGGGAACGATCGTGATCCCCGCATGCGGGCGTTCACCGGTATCATGGACACGACCGGCCATATCTTCCCGGTACGGATCGATGGTGAATGCCGGACGCATATTTACAATGCCGCAGAGCTCTGCCTGATCGATCATCTCCCGTCGCTTGTGGAGTCCGGGATCGATGAAGTGGTGATCGACGCACGGGGCAGGACCGGGACCTATGCCAGGGACATGACCCGGATGTACCACGAGGCCATCACGCTGGAAAAGAAGGGCATCCGTCATGACGATCCCCGGTTCAATCACCTGAAAGACGAGGCCAGACGCCGGTCCCTCGGAGGCATTACCACCGGTCACTTCATCCGCGGACTGAAAGAATCATAGAAGATCCTGATGCCGGTATCATGTACAAATATTCATCACAATGGAATTGAAATGCTGTAATTAAGCCCAAGTGGGGAGAAAGGATGAGGAGTTGCTATGCCTTCACCATTTATTCTGGTAAACCTCAAGACATTCAAAGAAGGAATGGGCAACCGTGCCCATATGATCGCGAATGCTGCGCAGCTTGTCGCGCATGAAAGCGGGGTGGCCATCGGGATCGCCCCGTCCTATATCGATCTCCACCCGATCAGTCATCATTTCGCCATTCCGGTTTATGCACAGCATGTGGACGGCTTTGAACCCGGTGCACATACGGGCCAGATTACCGCTGATGCACTCAAAATGGCTGGAGCCGCAGGTTCGCTGATCAATCATTCGGAGAGGCGCCTGTCCCTTGCCGATATCGAGACATCGATCCGGGCACTCCAGGCACAAAAACTGATTTCGGTTGTCTGCTCGAATAATGAAGCCACCAGTGCCGGTGCAGCGGCCCTGGCCCCGGAATATGTTGCAATCGAACCCCCGGAACTGATCGGGAGCGGCATATCGGTGTCAAAAGCCAACCCGGAGATTATCCGGAGATCGGTGGCCGCGGTCCATGCGGTGAATCCCCGGGTGAAGGTGCTGACCGGGGCCGGTATCCAGTCGGGTGACTGCGTAAAGATCGCCATCGATCTCGGAACCGATGGCGTATTGCTCGCGTCCAGCGTGGTTAAGGCACAGGAGCCGGCAACCGTGCTGCGGGACCTCGTCTCGAAGTTCTAGAAGAAAAAATGTGAGGGAAGCTCGCATGAATAACCCGTTTCAAACCGGATTATGAAACCGGTCTCTGGATAACTCCGTTTTTTTATTATATTTTTAGGGGAAATGAGAGTGACCCCCTCTCTCCCCCAGAGGGGGAGGCAGCCCAAGGGGAGCATCCCCCTGACCCCCTCTGCATTTCTCCTTGTTTTCTAGAGAATTCTTGTCTTTTGAGAGGGTTGTCACCTTTATTGAATGTTCAGCCTCCAAAATCTTCAGAATACAATCTCTTAACAATTTCTTCAGAGCTCCGGAATCGGATTATTAAGACAGATGAGGGTGGGGTACCTCCCCGTCTCTGTGAATTATGAACGTCGCTTCCAAGAGTGGGGGGCTCTCCCTGCGGATCAGTGCCTATCAAAAAAAATTCCCTGCCCCGCCGTGCCTCGGAGAGGACCTGAGGCGGGAACCCTCATATTAACTACGATTTTCAGCTAAACAAACTATCTTCGACTTCCTGAGATCTTTCCTGTACGTTTCTGCTGCCCGATGCACCCGATTACCCGTAAGTATTTCAGAAGTCCAATGATAATCCATCAAAGAAATTCCTTGTTTTTATCGGCGTAATGATGAACGCCGCCGCCCCCGAAGGGACGCCCCCGCGGCGGATTAGTAACTAAAAATTTTGAAAAAAACATATGCCCCGCCGTGCCTCGGAGAGGCCCTGAGGCGGGCAACTCTCGCAGATGAATAATTTTATTGGAACGCACAATCCTCTCCGCTACACGATCAAAGAGATGAGATCATGCTTGGTGATCACGCCCCGGACCATCCTGCCTTCGACTACCAGGACTGCATGGTTCTGCTGCAGGATATTGATCACCGTTTCTACATCCATATCCGGCGGGACCGTGGGGAAACCGGGCTCCATGAAGTCGCGGACAAAAAAGAGGTGGGTTTTATGCAGTCGCTGCTGTTCGATCGCCTTGACGATAACCGTCTCTGAGATGCAGCCGACCGGTACCCCCCGTTCAATGACCGGGAGTGAGAGATATTATTCTTTTCAAAGATCTCGACCGCCCGGGTAATTGCATCCTGGGGCTGGACAGACAGGACCGGGGTATGCATGATCTGCGTTGCCCGTATTTTCCGGGGTTCTGCACTGTTCAGAACCAGAATGATCTTGGAACAGGGTACTTATCCGGGGGTCGACATTTCCCGCCTCGATCCGTGCGACCATTGACTGGCTGATCCCGGCGCGCTTTGCGAGCTCCGTCTGTTTTATACCAAGTGCTTCACGGCGTGCACGGAGTTCTTCCGGAGTGGGAATATGCATGGTCATTACTGATGGTGATATACGAATATCAACGTTATGCTTTTTCACCTCAAGTTTTCATGATGCTTTACCGGCGATCTACCAGCTCTTCCGGTCCGGAATGGCAGTCAGCACGAAGGTTCCGGATATGAATCCGGGTCGTTTTTCCCGAGGTTCCTGCAAAATACTTTAAAGATCGGTGCCAATAGCTATCAACGATAATCCAATGAAGAAGATGTTGGATTAGTGTTGAACATGAACGAGTGCCTTGATAACGATGACGACGATGAAGAGGCCCATCGGTGGTCCTTTTCCCGTTTTTTTACCACGAACTGCCCTTCTTCAGCCAACGCATGGATGCAAACGATACCGATCCTTCCCGGACCTTGTTGTGATCCGATATCAGCTGGCGATCAGTACCTGAAGATCTTTTCCGGGAAAGGAACACCGGGGAAGCATAACGGGCTGATTGCCGGATGAATCCCAAAGGATCCGATGGTGTTCCGGCAAAAAACACCCGATCATTGGCTGGTACAGCGCCAGCACTTGTCCCCGGAGCCGATAGTGAGGAGGTAGTGTTGTGCGACACCGGACAACCGCTCCGGAAAATACCGGGTAAAGCAACTACCCGGCGCGAACAGAATTTCCTGAAAGACTCGCTGTATACTATCAGGCGCGATGAGATCTGCCACATCATCAGCGAAAATTACTCCTATAAAACGGAGACCTATTATGCCATCCTGTCCCAGGAACTGGAAGGTAAGACGGTCAGGCCTTCCAGCCGTGCGATCCTCGATGCATACGTGGTGCCGATCTGTCTTGAACGCGCAAAACTCGGGGGCATCCCGGTAGGTGAATGGGGGATTTCCCAGGGCTATGTCCCGCTCCCGTCAATCCTCTATGGACTGAATTACTTTGCCACGACATCGGATTTCTTTGTTGTTCATGACAACGACAGGGCAAAAGAAGTGATAAAACACATAACCAACAATGGTAAATATCCCTTCTGTTACCAGAAACTGGGCGACGGTGCGACTATCCATTCCTGTGTGGGGATTTTTGGAAAAGCGTCCGGGTCCGGTTCTTCTCTGAGCCGTCTTGCGGAGCAGGTGTACGAATGCTTTTCGATACCGCTGGTGACCATGGTCTTTGTGAAGATAGGTGAGGAGTATATGCTGTCCTCCCTTGCCCCTACCCGGTACTCGCAGCTCACCGCCGATGAACGTACCCTGCTTGCCGCATACCTCTCCCACCAGGAGTTCCTATGAGCCGGCTGGGTATCTTTGTCGACCGGAAGACGCTCTCGAACTCCGAGCAGCTCAATGCGCTGATCCGGTGCCGGGATGTCGCTGAAGGAATGGGGCATGACGTGGACTTCATCTTTCCGGTGGATATCAACAAGATACCGAAAATGGAGGCACTTTTTATCCGTGCCCGCACCGACCCGCTGAACGTGACCTATGTGGCAGCACGAATGGCGAGCTTTCACGGGATACCGGTTCTTGATGACCCCCGGTCGATCCAGGTCTGCTCTGACAAGGTCAACATGTACTCGCACCTGATCCGGAAAGATATCTCGATGCCAAAAACCGTTTTCCTGTCAAAAAATAATCTCACGGTCGGGCAGGTGACCCGCCTTTTCGACGAACTCGGTACCCCCCTCATCCTCAAAGAACCGTCCACGTCGTTCTCACTCCGGGTCGAAAAGGTTAACGATATCGCAGAGTTTTTCCGGGTCGCCCGCAGGTTCATCAGGCTCTCTGACTGGATCGTCGTCCAGCAGTATATCGAAAGCAGATATGACTGGCGGGTGGGTGTGCTGGATGGGAAGCTGCTCTATGCCTGCAAATATACGATCCCCTCCGATACCTTCAAGATCCAGGCCTCGGTCAATGGTCATCTTGTCTACTGCGGGGTGGAGAGTGTTTCCCCGGACAAGGTCCCCCCTCACGTGATCAGCCTCGGGATCGATGCGGCGAACGCCATCGGCAGGGGGCTCTATGGGGTCGATATTAAAAATAATAATGGGGATGCGTACGTTATTGAGGTGAATGACAACCCCTCGATCGAGAGCGGGGAGGATGACTGTTACCCCTGCGTATTCGAACAGATTGTCTCTACCCTTTTTGCGATGTGATCGTAGTGCCTGAAGACTGGTTGTGCCGTGCTGAAGAGATTTGTCTGCATTGCGGGGGTCATTGTTGTGTTGATGCCCATCCCCCGGTATCGCGATCCTGTTGCCAGCGTCTGACCGCCGCCGGTTTATCCCCGGACCTGTTTGAGGATGCAGGGTACAGGCGCCTGAAAGCCCGCGAAAATGGCATCTGCATCCTTTTAAAGGACGGCACGTGCGTGATTCACGCGATAAAACCCGAGACCTGCCGGGCAGGGCCGTTCACGTTCGATGTAAAAGGCGAGGTTATTGAGATATACCTGAAGCTTCCTGGTATCTGCCCTCTCGTAACCCTGCTGAAAGCAACTCCGGAGGCGTACCGGGTTCAGTATGATCTTGCGGTAAAGAGTATCACCCATCTTGTCGCCAATCTTACGCAGGATGAACTGGACGCAATCTGCCGTATCGAAGAGCCGGAGACGGAGAAGGTTTCGGAAGTCCCCCGGGGGAATCCAGGGATCGTATGACGATTGGCACCGAGCATGAATACTCCATCAATGACCACCGGTTCAACCCCCTGCCCATCTCCGACCGGATAATCAGGTCTATCTGCGGATCAACCGAGAGCGAAATCCTCTTTGGCGATGTGAAACTCGGCAAGGAACTGCAAAAAACGGTACTTGAGATTGTCCCCCGTGTTCCTGTCGACGATCTCGCTTCCCTTGAAGATCAGCTGATGAACGGGATCCGGAAATTCTACCATATCTTCCGGGAACGGTACCGGCTGCTGGGGCTGGGTATGCATCCTACCCTGACGCTGGACCGTACAGCGGTCTGGGATCATGATGAAAGAGAATATTATGATGCCTATAACCGTCTTTTTAACATCCGCCAGCATGGCTGGCTGAATATCCAGGCATTGCAGATCAATCTTTCCTATGCCCATGAACAGGAACTGGTCGCAACCTATAACCGGCTCCGCTCTCTCCTCCCGTACCTCATAGCGGTTACTGCATCTTCGCCGATGGTGGAGGGGCATCTCACGGGTGTTGCCGATAACCGGCTTGTCTATTACCGGGAGAACCAGAAAGAGATCCCCCGTATCTGTAACCGGATTATACCGGAGAAGATACGTTCCCTTGCTGATTATCGTGCGACCCAGGCAGAGGTCTTTGCCGAACTTCGTCAGCGTGACGCGGAAATCCTCTGTGAAGAATGGGTAAACTCAAGCGGGCTCATCGTCCGTTTCTCCCGTACCTGTCTTGAGATCAAGGCGCTTGACGAACAGGAATGCATCCGCTCGGATATGGCAGTCTGTGCTTTTGTGCGGTCCCTGCTGCGGAGCCCCGCACTCCCGCTCGAGTCCGACCAGTCCGCGCTGCTTGAACTCACCGATCATGCGATACAGAAGGGAACACAGGAACTCCGGCCGGAACTGGACCGTCTGTACGACGCGGCATGGAAGCATGCGACGGACGATGAGCGGCAGTACCTCCCGGTCATCGGGCAACGAATCGGGCAGGGAAGTCTTGCGGAATGCATCGGCCGGCGCTATGAAGAGGAGCGGGAGATCATTCCCATTCTCTCCGACATGGCGATGTGCCTTGAGATGAACACTCCCTATCAGCCTGGTCGCCGGGATGCCCGGCGCTGACAGGGGGTCTCTCAACACCGGGTCGTCCGGGATTGTATAATCCTGGGAAAAAATGTTATTCCCTGATGACAATAGCTGATGCAGCACAAGGGTACCCGCATGGAAAAACCAGAAACATCCGAAAACCTGTCAAAAGGCAAAAAGGCTCCTGCTGACCAGCATATCGTTGAGAATATCTTCGAACGGGCCCTCTGGAACGTGCGGTTTATCGTGCTCCTCGGTGTTCTTTTTGGTGCACTTTCGGCAATTGTCCTGTTTATTGCCGGGCTCGACAGAGATATACCACATCGTTGCCGGTTACCTGCTGGCAGGGGAGCACACACTCACTCACGAGGAGATCCTGATTGGAATTATCGGGGCGGTGGATTTTTACCTTATCGGGCTCGTCCTGATTATCTTCAGCTTCGGTATTTACGAGCTTTTCATCTCGGATATCGATATCGCACGGATCGAGGGCGGATTTGGAAATCTCCTGGATATCAAGGAACCTTGACGACCTTAAAAACAAGATCATCAAGGTCATCATCATGGTGTTGATCGTGACCTTCTTCCAGCGGATTCTCTCCATGACGTTCACCACATCCATCGATATGCTTGCCATGGCGGTGTCGATATGTGTTATCTGTATCGGCGTCTATTTCCTGGGAAGACACGGACTCTGATGGAAAATAAAATCCCCCTTCCCGAGTTCTTGTTTTAATGAGATGCCGTTGATTCCTCGCCCCCTCGCCATTGCATGGACGACAGGTATTTTCCGGTATGAGATAGTACCTGGGGTATGATCCGGAATACTGCGTCAGCAGTCCGGTGTTAATTACTGGAGCGGATAGCACAATTCACGCCAATGTCATCGAATTCCCTTTTTCGCAATCATTATAATATCTCCTGGTGCTATCGGCAGCCGCATTCCGGTAACCGGCGTAGTGAAGAAATTATGAGGGTGACCCCCTCTCTCCCCCAGAGGGGGAGGCAGCCCAAGGGGGCACCCCCTTGACTCCCTGAACGTTACCTTACGTTATTTCCTCCTGTTTCTCAGAGAATTCCTCGCCGGCCGCATGAGGGTTATTAGGTTCAGAGCATGCTCTTTCTGTGGATCAGTAACTAAAAAATGTCAGAAAAAACGTCCATGCCCCGCCGTGCCTCGGAGAGGCCCTGAGGCGGGTAACCCTCGCATATCCGATGAGTTCCCCGTACCGTCCGATCAGCACCGCCCGGAAAAAACAGATATGGACCAGAGCCGGACAAAAACTACCCGTTATATAGTGCGACAGTATTCTAAAGGCCCCGGATTTTGTATAAGGTGCCGTTGATTTTAAATTTTACCTGACGGCAACAATCGCGTTGTAGACCGATTTCAGGATTTCTTATGCTCTCTCTACGATGGCTTATTACCCGGTACAAAACCTCATTATCCCCGCAACCGTAATATCTTCACGGATTTACTGCGATGACGAACAGGATGCTTGCCGAACCGGATGGATATGCTCTCCTGAAAAACTATGGGTTACCGGTACCTGCATTTTCCCTTGTCAGATCCCGCGGGGAGGTTGCCGGAGCCGCAGAAAAAATCGGGTACCCCCTGGTCATGAAGGTTATCTCTCCCCAGATCATCCACAAAAGCGATGCGGGAGGTGTTGTGACCGGTATCTCCTCAAATGCTGATGCTGAACATGCGTTTGATACCATCCTGCATGATGTGAAAGCATTTGATCCAACTGCCACCATTGCCGGCATTATCATCGAACAGCAGAAACCACAAGGGCTCGAGATCCTCATCGGGGGGAGAACTGATCCGACCTTTGGTAAAGTGATCACCGTCGGCATGGGGGGGACCCTGGTCGAGCTGATACGGGACGTCACCCTGCGGATACTTCCGGTCAGTGCCGAGGATATCGGTGCCATGATCCAGGAACTGCGGGGATATCCTCTGATCAAGGGATTTCGCCATGAACCGCCCCGGGACAAGGACGGTCTTATCGCACTTATCGATACGGTGGCACACTTTTTTCTGGAGAGTCCGGATGTCGTGGAATTCGATCTCAACCCGGTTTTTTTATATGAAAAAGGAGTGTCGGTTGTCGATGCCCGGATCTATGTTACGGACGATGGCCCCGCACCGGTAAGAGTGCTAAAACAACCTTTACCTCCCGACCTGTTCAATGCGAAATCAATTGCCGTAATCGGTGCCACCCCGGAACCCAATAAGGTCGGGTATGCGGTCCTGAGAAATCTGCTCACCTTCCCGGGAAAACTCTACCCGGTAAACCCAAAACATACAAAAATTCTTGGACGTGATGTCTGGCCGTCGCTGGCATCGATTCCCGATCCGGTCAGCGTTGCCGTCGTTGTGGTCCCTGCCCGCTTCGTTCCTCAGGTCGTGAGGGAGGCCGGGGAAAAAGGTATTCCTCTCGTCATCATCATTTCTTCCGGTTTCCGTGAGTCCGGAAAAGCCGGGTCCGACCTTGAATTCCAGGTACTGGACGTTGCTGCGCAGTATGGCATACGCATTATGGGCCCGAACTGCCTGGGGCTTATGCTCCCCCACCAGGGTATCAATACAACCTTTGACCCGGTCTCTCCCCCGCCCGGTACTATTGCGTTTATCTCGCAGAGCGGTGCAATTATCTCGACCATTGTAGACTGGAGCCTGCCGGAGGAGATAGGATTTTCTGCGGTGATCAGCATCGGAAACCAGGTCGATCTCTCGTTTGAGGATTTCCTTCTGTATGCCCGGGATGATCCCCTTACCAAAGCGGTCATCCTTTATATTGAAGAGATCCGGGAGGGAAAACGGTTCATGGAGATTGCCCGTGAGGTTACCCGGAAAAAGCCCGTTGTCGCCATCAAGTCAGGGTCTTCCCGGCTGGGACAGATGACAGCAGCGTCCCATACCGGTTCACTCTCCGGCAGTTATGAAGTATATATGACCGCATTCTGGGAGTCGGGTATAATTCCTGTCAGATCCATGAGGGAAGCATTCCAGACCGCAGAGCTTCTGGCATCTGAGGGATATCCAAAGGGAATCCGTGCCATTGTTATCAGTAATGCCGGAGGATTTGCGGTCCTGTCGTCGGATTATGCGGAACGCTTCGGGATAGAGCTGGTCGATTTTCCTCCGGAAATCCTTGCAGAGCTTGACACTATTCTCCCTGCCGACTGGAACCGGCGCAACCCGATCGATATGGTCGGGGATGCCTCTGCTGACCGTTTTGCCCGCACCTTCGATGTCATGATAAAAAACCAGGAGCTCTGGGATATTGCCTTTGTTATTGCGGTACCCTCAGCAATATCCGATCCGATACGGGTAGCAAACGAGCTGGTCCGGTTCTCAAAAAATACTCACAAGATGATCGTGGGGTGCATGATTGGCGGGGATTCCATGAAAACTCCGTTGCGGATACTCCATGATTCCGGGATCCCGAATTTCCCGGATCTTGAAGACGCATTCAAGGCGGTAGGAAATATCTGCCGTCACCTGTGCTGGGAAGAATACCACGGAAGAACCTGCAGGCCTGCATAAATAGAGAGTCGAAGGAGCTGCATACCTGCTGCAGGCTGCCGGGACTGCCGGAACTGCCCGGACTTGTCGTAGGGTGAAAAGGGAAAATGCCCGGATAATTCCGGATAGCCGTGATCACATTCACTGCCCTTAAAAAGTATCCTGGTTTTTCACAAAATTCCCTCCCTGTGTCTTCATCTTTCGAAACCGCAAGAAGGCCTGTCTTATCAGGACCGAGCAGGGAATTCATTAATATCTTCCGGCTTTATTGGTATTCATGGAGGATGAAGACCGGGACAATCCGCCTGCACAGGTTCTGAAGGTTGACCGCTTATCTGAAGAAGAGAAGAATGTGGTCAGAGCTCTGCACGATACTCCTACCCTGGAGGAGGTTGAGGAACAGGCCAGACCCGTACTGATGCCGCCGCTGCGGGAGGATGAGTTGCCCATCCCGTCTGATATACCCTTGAAAGCTCCCCCCGATGAAGCCCTGGATGACCCGGCAATCACGGATGCGATGAAATCTTCAGACGATTATGTCTCGAAGGCCTTTTTGAAACTGCATAAGGGGAAGTTGCTGAGACCGTGGGACGACATCGATTTATCAGAAAAAAATTAGTATTATTTTCTCATGTATCCTGCAGGGTAAAAGAGGACTTCAGGGATAAACGATGCAGCCCGGGACAACCCCGTGAACCCCTCCCGGAGCCGGTGATTGCCCGATCGAAAAAAGGGAGGGAGTGTTTCTTTTATCGAAAAAAATCCTGGATTATGGATATTTCAGGGTCTGCAGGATGTTTCAGGCTGCTTTCACCAAACACGACACTGCCCGAGAAGGGCTCCGGGATCGGATTTTGCCGGTGAAAACAAAGGATCAGAGCGTGATCTTCTTGAGTATCAGTCCATTCTTGAAGATCGTAATTCCCCCGCCGCTCTGGGATACGACAATACCTACTGCATTGGTGACCTGCGTCATTGCGGCCACGGAATTGTGGCGGGTACCCATACCTTTGGGAAGGGATACCGTGCTGGTATCGACGGTGATATAACGGCTCTGGGCCCGTATATACCCGGTGCCGTCAATCACAAACGCCCCGTCCAGCTGCGCAAATTCCTTGATGTTCTCCTTGATATCCTGGTTGGTGATCATCCGTGACTCGGGTTTCTGGCCTTCAAATGCATTGAGCGATATCTGCCGGGATTTTGCCATGACATTATCGGCATCCCCGATAAGGAAGGTGGTGCCGACCGACTTCCCTTCCCTTCCCTCAATCGATATTTCCGTGCTGATATGGAAGACCGCATCAAATACCTCCTCTTTTACATCGGTTTCCGCCACCACGATGTCCTTCCATGTATCGGTGCTGATACGGACTTCACCGCTTCGTTTCCGGTCGGTGATATCGTTGCCGATGCAGAGGATCTCAATAATATGGCCCTGTTCATCGCGGATCGCCTTATTGATCCAGGCGATCCAGACCCGATCACCATTCCGGCGTATATTCTCGTTAACATTGACCGCATATCCTTCCGCATTGAACCCAAGGTCATTTGCCATCATGGAAAGGTCATGTCCGCCCCGGGCCTTCTGCGGGACGATGGTGCCGACTACGTTTTTGCCGATAACATCGTCGCTGGTATAATCGAAAAACGAGAGGGCGAAATTATTAAAAAAAGTAATAATCCCCAGGGTATCCATCCGGATGATGATGCTCTGGGTGTTCAGGAGCACCTCCCGGTATCTCGCCTCGCTCTCCTTCAATGCGTCGGCCGTCTTTCGTTTTTCCGAGACATCCGTAACGATAAATGTCCCGCCTTTGTTGACATCACCGGGGTCGGCTGCCTGTACCTGCAGCTGACATACGAGGAACGTGCGATCTTTCCTGAGAAGGCTGCATTCTGCCATGCCAAAACCCCGGGAGGTACGGGCTATCCGGAGTTCCTGGACCGTGCGGTCTAAGTCTTCCGGCGTTTTAAAGAAACTGCGGAGTTCCTTACCGACAAGATACGGGTCTTCATAGCCGAGCATCTCCGCAAACTGCGGATTCACCCAGCTGATGATCTGGTTGCGGACCTGGAATATCCCCAGGGGTGTTGCGGAGAGGATGGCGGTGAGCTGGTCGTTCTGCACCTTGACTTCGCGCTCGGCCTTTCTGCGCAGCATCGTCTGTTTGATGAGGGTGACCATCTCGAGAAGCTGGGGGCGGATGTCCCCGTTCTTCGGGATATTGATCTCCGTTCCGATGGTGACCTCCTCGACGGCAATTTTTTGAGGCCCTCTCCGGCAGATCAGGATCACCGGTGTCGGATTTCCCGATGATTTGAGATATTTTAAAAATTCGATCCCATTCATGTCGGAAACAAATTCGATCCCGTTCACTTCAGGGATCTGTTCGTAGGAAAGGATAACATCGTAGGTACGGCCCTTGATCTTCTCGATCGCCTGTTTTATCGAACGGGCGTTGTCGAGCCGGATATCACCGGCCTTCTCCAGATATGAGCGGATCTGCCCGAAAAGATCGGTATTATCATCGACAAACAAGACAGAGATCATAGAGAATATCCCGGGGGAGATCGCGTGCTATCCACTCATATGAGGTGGAAGGGCGTGCGATAAATAGTTGTTGAGAATCCGGGTACTGGCCGGCAATTATTATCTGAATCGGAGAACCGGGTTATAACCGGTCTTATAAATTTTTTCGTATAGGGGAATATGGGAACATTGGGCTTTAACCAGTCTTCGCTGGTTACGGCAAATATTGGGAGTAATACTGACGATATCTAACCTTGAAAATCATCGAATCTACGATGGTCACCCGCCTCAGGGCCTCTTCGAGGCACGGCGGGGCATAAAGATTCTTCTGATATTCTCAATTACTAAAAAAAATTGCAGGATGTTTCACGGACTCGATAACGTCATGATATTTGATGAGGAATTAGGAAACGGAAGGAAAGAGGAAACAGAGTGCGGGTAAAAGAGGGGGTCAAGGGGACGCACCCCTTGGGCTGCCTCCCCCTCTGGGGGAGAGAGGGGGTCACCCTCACAATTTCTTAACGAAAAAACAAAAAATCGATAACAACAGGAGGATTGCTCAGGGCCCCGCCATTCATAGAAAAAATGGACGAAGATCACTCAGGCGGTACTGCTTTTTCCTCTCCGGATTCATCATCCGCTGTATCGGGTTCAAATTTTTCCTGGTACATCCACCAGCCGATGACCAGGATCACTGGTATACCGACAGGAATGGCAAAACCCGACTGACTGCTGAAGAAAATACCGTATTGCATGATGACAGATCCAATGAGGAGAACTGCCCCGGTTATCGTAACAAGAGAGGCCTTCCGAATCCAGGCAAAGTTCTCGTTGGTGTTAGCAAGAATTACCAGGATCGTTGCAATGATGAAAAGAACAACCCCAGCTGCCCAGAGAATATACGAGATCCCACTCCGCCCACTTATCACACCGGTAAGGACATAAGTGATATCTCTTGTGATGAGGATCAGGCTGTTTCCCAGGTACGTCTGCTGGTAACGGAGAAATGCCCATTGGACACCGGTACCCAACCAGTCGCCAATAACGTAAATGTTAATCGGAATAATAAAAACGAGGATCTGAAGTATGAGCGGAATCCTGTATCGGTTCATAATAAACAGGATAAGAATTTGTTGATTTGCGTATTGAGTATATCGGAATGATTATCTCATTACCATGGTGAATCTGAAAAAAACCTGAAAGGGAAAAATTATTCGGTATGCTGGATGATCGCCAGCTGATACATCCAGTCCATGAGCGGGTGACATTCCTCAACGATACACTCGAGTTCGCAGTTGATACAGGGGATCAACTCATCCCCGGCGAGCAGGTCGCACGGATTCACCGGCATCTGACGGGCACGCAGGAGGAAGGTTTTGATCCCTTCTTTCTTGAACTCCGACCTCTCGATGAGTCCGCCTTCCTCGAGCTTCTTGACAATCCGCGAACATTTGCGGCTGTCCACCCCCAGCTCTTTCCAGAGTTCGCTCTGGAGCACTCCTTCGGGTTTTGACTGGATCAGTTTCAGCGCTTCATCAACGGGATCTGCCACGGTGACCACCTTTGCGCTCATCAGATGACCGGCGCGATAGTGAGGATATTATTGCCCCTGATTACTACGGTGCCGAGGCTTCTTCCCCGCTGGTTATCGACAAACTCAATCGTCTCGTCCATATGAATATTCAGGTACTCGTCCACGGCTACAAGGCGCCCCTGCAGTTTCTTGTTCTCGTCTTTGATCTCGACAGATATCTTTGCATCCACAAGGCCAAACACTTTTTTTATCGGCAAAACAATTCCGTTAACCATCTGCCCTAATTTGGGATGTAAGATAATTAAAGTTTGCCCATAGGCATATTCCCCCGCAAACGGCCTCTCCACAATATGCCTGTTCCCTTCCAAAAATGACCGGGGTGACGGAACCGGACCGGAAAATATGTTATTCTGAGGGAAGCGGCTCCCAGCGGTGTGCCAGCTCTTTTTCAACTCCGGGAAGGGTGGGATATTCCATCTCATCGGACGGGAGCCGGTGGGGTTCGAACGGTCCCTGGGCACGAATGAGATCCGCAATCTCGTTGCATCGTACGCGAACCCTGTCGAACCCGATATCGTCAAACATATCGGCAGGGCCTACCAGTTTCCCGTTGCTTACCTGGAAACCCATGCATATGACACGCGGGGGGCCGTCAAACCGGGTGCAGTTCGCATCGCACAACCCGACCGGCATGAACGGGCCATGGTGAGATCCCCGCATCCATCCGGCAACAAGTACCGGCGTGCAGAATGGTTCGATCGCTTCACCGACAGCGGGAAAACCACTCTGGCAGCGCACGATCATGACAGGGTCCTCGTTACCTGCAGATCTTCCTTCCAAAAGGCTCAGGCGCCGGGTGCTGGTGGAGGCAGCAATGTCGCCCTCACGCCTGAACACGTGTTTGATCACGTAGCGTGACGGCGTCCCGATATACGCCAGCAGGATGTATATCTCTTCGGGGCAGGTGAACATGATCCGGCGTTTTTTGACCAGATCGTGGACCTCAAAGACAAAACCCCGGTGCATTGAAGGGTCGATGACAAGACCGGGCGTGTTGAACGGGTCGGCAAAGATCTTGTAGAGGAAGAAGTTCCATGATCCCTGCCTGGTCTTGTCTGCCATGAATACAAGGACGGGATCGCTGCCCCGCTCCTCAAACTCCATCTCTGCCACTCCAGGTCCCATCCCGGTGACATTGCCGGAAAAGGCAGTGGCAGGCATATCCTGTCCCGCCCCATGGAGTTTCAGGCTCTTTGCAATCGCCGTGCACTCCAGGAATACCTCCCCGGCAAACCGGTGGATCTCCTCGTTGTCAACCCCCCGGGTATGGGTCATGATCAATTCGAGATCGTCGCCGCAGTGCGTGACAAAAGAATCGACAAGGAGCCGGCCCTCCTGTTCCCTGAGCATCGTTGATGCCTTTTCCAGGAGTTTCGGATGGGTGCGGGAATGTCCCGGGAAACTTCCGACATCAGCTTTTATGACAGAAATCGTCGTCTTTGGCATAAAAATTTACCCTGCGAATATATCTTTTGCATTAAATTGTAGAGAGAGTATTTTCAGATATTTTTTCTCACCCGGGATGCTGACCCGTACGAACCAAATGCTTTGAAAAAGACGAGGCTTTCGGCATATGCCATCGCCTGGATCGCTTTCTCGGTGTCTTCGTCAACCGCGTACAGGTCTTTAAAAAATTCCTTTATGGCAAACTTGCAGTTGCTGTCGAAAATCTGGCCGTCTTTTTTGCCGGGATTTGCGGGGCGGTATTTTGCCAGAGTCCATTCCTGGATCTCCTTGTATAATGCCGGTTCGTATACCTTGAGGGAGGTGAACACCACATCCTGCCAGAAGGTACCGACATTGCCTTTGATGATGTCCCCCTTGGGAAAATGCAGGTTGATCAGGTCCCGGGGAGTCCCGGTGATACCATGCTGGGCGATGCCGACATGCAGCTTGTTATCCCGGAGAGCCTGCGCGATTGCCTTGGTCTGGGGGATATCGATGGAGAGTTGTGCAACGACATTGCCGTTTTCATCATAGGAATGACCGTGCGTGCTCCCGTTGGCGATGGCAAGCACCTGCGGCTGAATGCCATTCTCGTGAAGGGCGCTGATGAATGCAACCGCCTCCGCCGGCTTTGTCAGGATCAGCCCGTGACCGTCTTTTCTTCCGATCTCGCCTACTTCCACCTCCAGCCCGAAATCCTTTCCTTTCATCCTGTTTTTAATAAAAAGGGCCAGCTCAGTCGTAGCTATGATATTCGGCTCCAGCTCTTCCCGGACGGTCTTCCCTTCAAAATTAAAGAGATGCGAGGCATCGATGGCAAACGAGGTATATCCGGCCTCTATCTGGGCATCGATCAACAGTTTTGTCTGATCCATCTCCTCGGGTGACCCGGTCTTTACCGTAATATGGTCTGCATGGAGAGCCCAGATGTCGAACTGTACGGCGCTCGCCGCTTCTCTCATCTTCCCGGAAAAATCCCCCGGGGTTAATCCCGTATAACCTCCCGTCAGGTCACATTCCGAGCGGGCAAGTTCCATAAATACTGCCGAATCGGTGTCTTTTGCCGCCTGGAAAATGCCCTTTGCCACCGTCGCGATACGCGTATTCGCTGCCATCACGATTGTTTTCTGGCCGGTAATAGCTCGAAAGATCGTTGAACCGGGGATCGGACCATACGCTTGTTCCTTCATAGACACATCACTTCTCTCTTATAACGCTTCAGCCATAAACTTTTCAATCAGCCGGATCTCTTTTTTGCCACCCACGTAAATGGGGGTGATCTGATCGATGGTCTCCGGTCTGATCCCGAGGATATCGGTCTTCCCGTTGCTGATCGCCCCGCCGGCCTCATGGATGATCTTTCCCATAGGATTTGCCTCGTATAATAATCGCAACTTTCCCTTCTCCTTTCCCTTGAACCCCGGGTACGTGAAGACTCCCCCCTTATGGAGGATCTGGTGGACGTCGGCGACAAAACAGCCGCTGAAGCGGAGTCTGTATCCCGCCTGCTCGAGGTGCCCGATCCATTGGGCATGCGCCGGGAGGTAATCTCTCCTCAGGGCACCGGGTGCATAGATCTTCCCTTCGGGAATCCTGATGTCTTTATCTTTCAGGACGAATTCGCCGGAATCCTGCATGACAAACTCATGCACCCCTTTTCCGGTGGTTAAGGTCAGGACCGTAAGCGGCCCGTACAGGATGTACAGGGCGGCAACCATGGCTGACCCCTTCTCGAGCACCTGCCCGGGATAGATGCCGATGATCGATCCGGTGCAGAGGTTCACATCAATAAGCGAGGATCCGTCAAGGGGATCGATGACAACTCCAAAATTGTGTTTTGGACGATCTATCTCAATGATCTGCTCCTGCTCTTCCGTAGCGATATAACGGGCGAGGCGTGTCGTTTTCAGTCCTGAAATGAAGACCTGATCGGCGTATTTGTCAAGCGGCATCTGCTCTTCGCCGTAGACGTTTTTGGTGCAGTCATCGGACGGCGTTTTCATGCACGTGGCAAGGAACCCTCTTTTCACCAGCCGGGCCTGCGTGCTCAAAAAGAGAATCAATTCCGCCAGGCCTTCATCGGTTCCCGAACTGACAAGAAAATCTTTCAGTATCATTTTTTTCTCCCTCCTCTTCCGCAAACGGGTTTCAACCCCGCGAATTCAGCGGTTTATTTTTAAGTTAGTGTAGTCGTTTGATCCCGAGGTTTATCAGGATTATTATCCTTTACCTGCAGTCCGGCAGGCCACCAAAAAAGTGTGCACTCCTGGTCGGGACTCTTAACGCAGGATACCGCTATTACCCGGGACCTTCGGATTTTTTTTCACGGAGGCATGTTTTCCCGGCTTTGAAGAAACCCTGGAGGAGGGGAGTTCACGCGGTACCATGAAAAATTTGAATATTTACGAAGGAACCCCCCGCAGGGCCTGTCAGAGGCATGGCGGAGTAAGGTGGTTTACCCGCTTTGATTGAGGCCTCAACCACCCGTGGATACGCCCCGGCAGGGGACCCCGTTGTTCATCATGAAAAGGGATATGGGTGCCCTGACCATCGCAATTACCGGACGGGCAAAAGACGATTTTCCGTAAAGATCATGGCAAAATCGTTCCGACACTCTTCTCCGGGCAGGGGCAGTCAATCCAACTGCCCGGAACACCCGGAACACGAATTTATCCTGGAACAAGAAAAGCATAAAAAAACAGGGGTATAGTCACATTCCAGCGACTAATTTTATGGAGAGATAGAATACATTTTCCTCAAAAATCGCTCTTGGGGGCTCCAGCACATCGTGCTTCCGCCCCCGCCGCCAGGGCATCCCCAAAAATGTGATAGCCCCTCGGAAGGTTGATGGAAATACCTCGAAAGTGGGGGTCAAGGGGGGTGCTCCCCTTGGGGTGCCTCCCCCTTTTGGGGAGAGGGGGTTACCCTCATAGCTACCGCAGAGATTAACCTGGTGACAGGAAAAAAGAATTTCTGCAAAGCATGAAAAATTGAACTTTTTTCCCGTCAGTTCCGGAAATATATTTTATGCGGCTCTTCTCTCGTTATCACGGATCAATTTTGGTGGTTGAAATAGGACTATACCCAAAAACAGTTTGCCGGGTTCAGGATCAGGAATTCCTGAACACCAGCTTTCCCTCGTTCTCATCAACAACGATCTCCTTGTCTTTCTGGACTTTTCCTTCCAGGATCATTTTTGACAATTCATTCAGCAGGTTTTTCTGGATTACCCGTTTGATCGGTCGTGCACCGAATTGCGGATCAAAACCCAGGGTGGCGATAAACTGGATGGCTTTCTTTGTTGCCCTGAGCCGGATATCGGTTTTCCCGAGCATCTTCTGGATGATCCCCACCTGGAGCTCAACAACCGTCAGGATCTCATCCCTGGTGAGCGGGCGGAACATAATGATCTCATCGATCCGGTTGAGGAATTCAGGCCGGATGGTCTTTTTCAGCAGGTCGAACACCTGTTCCCGGGTGCGGTCGAATACCTGGTCCCGGTTTTTTGTCGGTGACATTCTGCAGGTTTTCCTGGATGAGGTGTGACCCGATGTTCGATGTCATAATGATAATGGTATTCTTGAAATCCACCGTGCGGCCCTTGTTGTCGGTCAAACGGCCGTCGTCGAGGACCTGCAACAGGATGTTGAATACATCCGGGTGGGCTTTTTCGATCTCGTCCAGCAATACCACGGAGTAGGGCTTTCTCCGGACCGCTTCGGTCAGCTGCCCGCTTTCTTCATATCCCACGTAACCCGGAGGTGCTCCGACCAGCCTCGAAACGGTATGCCGTTCCTGGTATTCCGACATATCGATCCGCACCATACTGTTCTCGTTGTTGAACAGGAATTCCGCCAGGGCTTTTGCCAGTTCCGTCTTTCCTACACCGGTCGTCCCCAGGAAGATGAAGGAACCTATCGGGCGTTTTGTATCCTGCAGACCGGCGCGACTTCGCCGGATCGCATCGGAAACTGCCGCGATGGCTTCATCCTGGCCTACGACACGCTTGTGCAGTTCGGTCTCGAGGCTCAGCAGTTTTTGTTTCTCGCTCTGGAGCATCCTGCTCACGGGAATCCCGGTCCAGCGCGAGACCACTTCGGCAATTTCCTCCGCATCCACCTCCTCGTTCACCATTGCGGAATCCTTTTGCAGCACGGTCAGTTTTTCCGTTCAGTCCCTCGATGGACTTTTCGATCTCCGGGATGTCTTTATAGCGGATCTTTGCCACCTTCTCGAGGTCGCCGCTGCGCAGCGCACCTTCGTTCTCGAATTTCAGGTTCTCGATATCGGTTTTCCGTGACTGGATCTGTTCAACAAGATCTTTCTCCGATTGCCATTTTGCATTCAGCCGGTCCCGTTCCTCGGTCAGGTTCGCGATCTCCTCGTTCAGGCCCTTCAGCTTCTCCTGGTCTTTCTCCCGTTTGATGGCTTCCCGTTCAATCTCCAGTTGCCGGATCTTCCGTTCAATGATTTCCAGTTCTTCCGGTTTCGAGTTGATCTCGAGCCGGAGTTTTGATGCAGCCTCGTCAATCAAATCGATAGCCTTGTCGGGAAGGAAACGGTCGGAGATATATCGCTGCGAAAGTTCAACGGCGGCAATGATCGCCTCATCCTTGATTCTTACATGGTGATGGGTTTCGTATTTCTCCTTGATTCCACGAAGGATGGAAATGGCATCCAGCGTATCGGGCTCATTCACCATCACGGGCTGAAAGCGTCGCTCGAGTGCCTTGTCCTTTTCAAAATATTTCTGGTATTCCTTCAGGGTCGTCGCGCCAATGACATGGAGTTCCCCCCGTGAAAGTGCGGGTTTAAGGATATTGGCGGCGTCCATGGCGCCCTCACTGGCGCCGGCCCCGACCAGGGTATGAATCTCGTCAATGAACAGGATGATTTCCCCGTTCGCGGATATCACTTCCTTAACCACGCTTTTCAGCCTTTCTTCAAATTCGCCCTTGAATTTCGCCCCGGCGATCAGGGCGCCCATATCAAGGGAGTGGATTTGCTTGCTTTTCAGGTTATCCGGTACATCCCCGTCAATAATCCGGTGAGCAAGACCTTCTGCAATGGCTGTTTTTCCCACACCTGGTTCCCCGATGAGGATCGGGTTGTTTTTCGTTCTTCTCGAAAGGATCTGCAGCACCCTCCGGATTTCTTCGTCACGACCAATGACCGGATCGAGTTTCCCGGTACGGGCAAGATCGTTCAGGTTCCGGGCATATTTGTTCAGGGAATTATAGGTATCTTCTGCGTTCTGGCTGTTCACGGTTTCACCTTTCCGTAACTCGCGGATGGCAGTTCTTAAGTCTTTTTCCGTAACCCCATTCTCCTTCAATAGCCGTGAGGTGCTGTCGTTCACCGAAAAGAATGCCCAGGAGAAAGATCTCCAGGGAGACAAATTCATCCTTGAATTCCTGGGAAATAACGGTGGCTTTCTCTAGGGCTTTTAGGCATTATTTGAGAAGTGCTGCTCCCCGCCACTGACTTTGGGATAGGAATCGAGGATCCTGTCGAGTGCGGGGGTGACGACATCGAGGTTCACATTCAGTTTCTTCAGCAGATATGGGATGACATCCTCGTCAACCAAAAGCATCCCCTTCAGGACATGCGAAGTCTCGATGGCCTGGTTCTGGCGTGCCGTTGCAATTTCCATTGCTTTCTGGACGGCTTTCTGTGATGGGATGGTGTATTTGTCGAAATTCATAATTTACTTAAAGTTAGGATTAAATTGTATATAAAATATCTGTTAGTAACAATAAATGGAAAAATGAATTATTGCGGGGAATTTTCCTTTGAAAGATGAGATAATATTTGACGAAGCTCGTTCGCATTCTTTTTAATCGCATCAAACGATTTTTTTTCCCAATAAATTTGATTTTTCAGATCGTCACTGAATTTTTCAATTTCCAAATGTACCAGCCCTTTTTTTTTCAGATATTCGATCTGATTGATAAGATTCACTGACTGGAATAAGATCTCCCTTTGTTCTTTTGTATACAAAAGATTCCAGGACTTTTGCTCATATCCTTCAAAGTCAACGTTATCCAAAGATCCTTTCATTCTGGAAAGTGAAAGTTCGACATGCCTTTTTGAAATTCTTAATTTGTCAGGTAACGATTCATCACTTATTACTAAAGAGTTGTTTTGAGTGTGTTCATCGATTACTGCATACTTGATTTCTCTGACGAGTGCCTCTAAGTCCGCTCCAACAAAATATTGAGTGTTTTTTGCTAATTCATCGATGTCAATGTCAGAATCAAGAATATCTTCAACGTCTTTGAGATATGTGTGGAGGATAGCTTTTCTTGATTTTTCATCAGGAGCGGACAGGTAGATATGTTTGTCTAATCTTCCCGGACGAAGTATTGCGGGATCGAGTAAATCTGGTCGGTTTGTTGCTGCGATAACAATAACATCCTTCAATTCTTCTATACCATCCATTTCCGTTAAAAATTGACTCATGACGCTTTCCGTGACATGCGTGGAGTCTGCAAATGACCCACGCTTGGGAACTAATGAATCAATCTCATCAAAAAATAAGATTGTAGGTGCGGCTTGCCTTGCTTTTCGAAATGCTTCACGAACATGCTTTTCCGAATCTCCAACACCTTTTGACAAGAGTTCAGGACCCTTGACTGATATAAAATTCATTTGTCTTTTACTTGCTATCGCCCTTACAATTAAGGTTTTCCCGGTGCCAGGTGGGCCAAATAACAAGATTCCTTTTGGAGGCTTGTATTTTAACTTTTCAAATATTTTTGGATATTTTATATTTCCCTCAATAATTTTTATTAATTCATCCTTTATCGAATCTAAACCTGCGACATTTTCCCAAGGAATATCGGGTATTTCAATAAGAACTTCCCGTAATGCACTTGGTTCAACAATTTTCCGGGCTGATTCAAAATCGATTTTGGTAATTTTTAGCTGTTCAATAATTTCATTGGGTATTTCTTTTTCAATATCGATCAAGGGTATAATTTTACGTATCGCATTCATTGCTGCTTCCTTCACAAGGAGGGCAATATCTGCTCCAACAAAACCGAATGTTGTTTCAGCAAAATAATCCAAATTAATATCGTCTGCGAGAGGCACTCCTCTCGTATGTACCTGGAGGATCTCAAATCTTCCTTTTTTGTCCGGAATGCCAATCGGTATCTCTCTATCAAAGCGTCCTCCGCGTCGCAATGCAGGATCAATTAAATCTGGAAGATTCGTTGCTGCGATTACAATTACCTGACCCCGCTCCTTTAAACCATCCATGAGAGCAAGAAGCTGAGCAACGACCCGCCTTTCTACTTCACCATGAACCTCCGTTCGTTTTGGGGCTATAGAATCAATTTCATCAATAAAAATAATGGAAGGGGCATTTGTTTCAGCTTCACAAAATTTTTCTCTCAAAGCTTTCTCACTATCTCCATAGTATTTGCTCATTATTTCAGGTCCAGAGATAGTGATGAAATAAGCATCCACTTCACTTGCAACCGCTCTAGCGATCAAGGTTTTACCAGTCCCGGGAGGACCAGAGAATAAAACGCCTTTTGGGGGTTTAATTCCCAATCTTTCAAAAATTTCCGGATGACGCAATGGGAGTCAATCATCTCACGTACAAGCTGGAGTTCCCATTCAAGGCCTCCGATATCCTCGTAATGAATATCGGAAACTTCTGTTTTGCCTTCCTCGGGATTGTATGGCTCTTCTTTCAATTCAATTTCGGTGGTATCTGTAACAATTGCAATTCCCTTTGGCAGGACTTTTGCTATAATCAGGGTGATCGAATTCCCTATCACATCAATCCGCTGCGTCTGGCCTTCAAAAACCGCCCGCCCGCGCAGGAGTCTTGAAAGATATTGTTCTCCTCCGACCAGACGTATCGGCTGTGTAGGTTGGATCACCACCTTTCTTGCATATTCTGCGGTGGATTTTTTAATCCTGACTTTTTCATCAATCCCGGTGTTCAAGTTGCCACGAATATTCCCGTCGATACTGAAGAATAGCGTAGCCGGTATCGTGCTGAAAGCCTGGCCAGACAATAGCAGCGGCTTTCTTTTTCCCTGGATTTCGATAATATCGCCGGAAACGAGCGCGAGTTTCTTCATCACCTCTACACTTACCCGTGCAATGCCCTTCCCAGCATCTTCATGAGTTGCTTCTTTTACCGTAACTTCTGCAAAATCATTCTCGGTCATCGGAAATTCTCCTGACAGGTCAGGTTTACCATAAGTCAGTCTTCAATTAGTATATAAAATATGGTTAATTCAGTCTGTAGAATTCCTCAGGAGCTGATACAGATCAAGTTAGCGAGAATAATTTTTGAGATGTTGTAGAGGATCAATTTGATCTTGAGTTCTTTGATCTGTCCAGAATATTTTCTCGCTTTCAAAGCTTCCCAAACTTTATTTTGAAGACGGAGAAAACCGTTTCGACCAAGTTTCTTCGGTGATAGAGAGTCAGATCGAATGAACATGAGAGTTCACGTCGATAGAATCCAGAGATCCGTTTTCTTTGTCTGGTTCTGACGATAAGAGAATATGCCTTCAGGTCATCCCGGATCAATTTGTGAATATCTTCAGAATCGTATCCTTTATCGAGCACGAATGAGTCAGATTTTCTGGTTCGATGACATTGAACGAGAAGTTTTTCAGCGTGAGAAATATCATGAACTGGATGTTGTGAGATTTTGAAGCCAGTTACAATCTGACGATCAGTATCGATGGAAATAGATGTTTTCAGGAATCTCTTTCGTGTTTTTCCGGTCCTCCAGGAATAATACGAGCTGGCATAAGAACTGGCAAATCCGGATGAATCAATAGCGGTACATGGAATTCTCTCTCCCCCGTTGTAGAACATATTTATGAGCCGGTTCAGTAACCGGGTGAAAGTAAACGAACTGATTCTTTGTGAGAATTTATGGAGTGTCGTAAAATGAGGTATCGAATCGAGATTGATTTTCTGTTTGATCTCGTTCATGAGATCTACGAGGTCAACAGTATCCCGGTAATCTTCTGACAGAGTACTCCTTCAACAGAATCAGGGTTAACAATTGGTGCTGATTGTAGGTCTTTTTCGAAAATTTGGATGAATAGAGGGGAATTCTGGATTCTTTGATCAATCTGGAAGATATTTCAACAAACCTGATATACCGGTTTATCAATACTATTTTTGTCTCTTTACTTCTTGTGCACACATTACGGTAAGGAGATACTGTACCTTAGATCTTTTGGTCAAACAGGTCGGATCTTTTCATTAAAATTAGGATTTCTACGGAGCCGTTAATTCCTTACCCAAACAGGATGGTTTTCATGGACATCATTCAGGATTATGTGCCAGCCCGGAACATGCACCTGAAATCAGGGCATTTCATGAGGTCCGGGGTAAATTCAGTGCACTCAAATCTTTTTTCATTAACCCAAATCAACTTTACTTGTTTACTTAACAAGCCAGATTTAGTCCAGAATTAAAAAACCGAGCCTTTATCTTGTCTTTACGGCAACGGGTATGATATGAGTATTGTTACAGATGCCCGAAATGGTATCGTCACCGAAGAGATGAAGATCGTCGCAGCACAGGAAGGAGTCACGGAAGACTTTGTCCGGCGCGGGGTAGCAGAAGGACATATCGTCATCCCCGTTTCCCCGTATCGGAAGGTCAGGATATGCGGCATTGGCGAAGGACTGCGGACCAAGGTCAACGCATCCATTGGTACATCTACGGATATCGTTGATATTCCCCAGGAACTGGAGAAGGCCCGCCAGGCAGAACGTGCCGGGGCTGATACCCTGATGGAACTTTCGACCGGCGGGGATTTCATCGAGATCCGGAAACAGGTTATTGCAGCCACGAACCTGTCCGTAGGGTGTGTTCCCCTGTACCAGGCATTCATCGAGGCGGCACAGAAGGATGGTGCTGTCGTCAATATGAAAGAGGACGACCTGTTCCGGATCACCGCTGAACAGGCAAAGCTCGGCACCAACTTCATGGCAATCCATACCGGCATCAACTGGGAGACCGTCAAGCGTCTCCGGAACCAGGGTCGGCATGCGGGGCTCGTGTCCCGCGGCGGGGCGTTCATGACCGCATGGATGCTGCATAATGAAAAAGAGAACCCGCTGTATTCAGAATTTGATTACCTCCTCGAGATAATGAAGGAACACGAGGTGACACTTTCGATGGGAAACGGTATGCGGGCCGGAGCGGTTCATGACGCGACCGATCGTGCCGCAGTGCAGGAACTTCTCATCAATGCCGAACTTGCCGACAAGGCGCATAACGAGGGTGTCCAGGTGATTGTCGAAGGCCCGGGCCACGTTCCGATCGATGAGATTGCCGCAAATGTCACGCTCATGAAACGTGTCACCAACAACAAGCCATTCTACATGCTCGGCCCCATCGTGACGGATATAGCCCCCGGGTATGACGACCGTGTCGCTGCCATCGGTGCAGCGATCTCCTCTTCATTAGGTGCGGATTTTATCTGTTACGTGACGCCGGCCGAGCATCTTGCCCTCCCGACGCCTGAAGAGGTCTACGAAGGGGTCATGAGCTCACGGATTGCTGCCCATGTCGGGGATATGATCAAACTGAAGAAGACCCGTCAGGCAGACCTTGAGATGGGGCATGCACGGAGGGAACTCGACTGGGAGCGCCAGTTTGCCGTCGCCATGAACCCCGCCCGGGCACGGGCAATCCGGCATGAGCGTATGCCGGCCGATACCGATGGGTGTACCATGTGCGGTGACTATTGCGCAATAAAAATCGTCAACCGGTATTTCCAGTTTTAAGACAGGATATCACTTTTTTCCGGTTTTTGTACAGGTACGAAATTCAACCTGCAAAATTTCCCTCGGGATGCGGACGGCAGGGGTTCGTGACCGGCTGCGGCGTACCTGTCTGCCTGCCAGGGGGACATCTGGTCAATATCATCATATAATCACGGTCTCAAATAATCAGGCACGGTGATCCTATCAAACTGAATTTTGGGGGATTCGTCCCGCTTTCCACGATCGACTGGCGGGGCAGATCGGTCTGCACGGTTTTTTTACGGGGCTGTCCTCTCCGCTGCTCCTACTGTCAGAACGAGGCGATCCAGGATGGGGAGGACTACCGGGAGATCGAAGAGGTTTTTGCGATGATCCGTTCCTCTGCAAAATTTATCAGCGGTGTTGTCTTCTCCGGGGGAGAACCGACCATGCAGGAGGAGGGATTGATTGCCCTGGCCCAGTACGCAAAAAACCTGAAGCTGGCGGTCGGAATACAAACGAACGGGTTTTATCCCCATACCCTTGACGCATTGCTCTCGAATGACCTGGTGGATAAAATTGCCATCGATTACAAAACGACGTGGGAAGGATATTCGGGCGCCTCAGAAGGCTATTACCCTGCCGTCAAAGAAAACTATGAGAAAACGGTCTTGACCTCCATTGATATCTGCAACGAGGCGTTCGGGAAGAAAAAACTGGGCGAATTTGAGGTAGTATTTACCATTTTTTATGAGAACCAGGCATATATCCTGGATATCTCCAGAAAGATCGGCAACGTTCCTCTCGTCCTTCAGCAGGGAGAGCACAAGATTGCGATGATGGGTGAGGCAACACCGGAGATGACCCAAGGGGAATATATCTGCAGAAAACGAATACAACAGGAAAGACATCCCCCCCTGACCTTTGATGAGATCAAAGAACTTGCCGGTAAACTGGAACGGACCCTGCGCATCAGGACCCGGGAGATGGGAGAGGTAACCTATGAAGGTCGTCGGCGTCGTCGGGCTTCCCGCAAGCGGTAAGGGAGAGTTCTCAAAGATCGCAGCAGCGATGGGTATTCCGGTAATAGTTATGGGCGACATGATCCGGAGTGCCGTGAAAGGCGTTGGGATGAACCCTTCTGATACAAATCTCGGAGCAACGGCGAACCGGCTCCGGGCGGAACGGGGGATGGATGCCATCGCCCGTCTCTGTGTACCGGAAATACTTCGCCAGACTGCGCCGCTCATCCTCGTTGATGGCATCCGGGGAGACGCTGAAGTCGCAACCTTCCGCAGAATTTTCCCGGGGTTTACCCTGATAGGTATCGATTCCTCGTTCGAAACGCGGCTGGCACGGATCCAGGTACGGGGGCGTTCTGACGATTTTGCATCGGCCGGCGAGTCCACCGGAGGGATACCCGGGAACTTGGCTGGGGTCTTGGCAATGCGCTGCGGGAAGCGGATATTCATGTATCCAACGACGGCAGCCTTGCAGCATTTGCATCGGACGTCAAAATTCTGCTGGCATCGCTTGGACGTGATCCATGACCCTCAAACCCTATTTTTCCTCTTCTGCAAAAGTCTGGGAAGATATCTCGTGGGTGTATGGTATCGAAGAGGCGGGATACGAGGGCTGGGAGATCGTAGGTGATGGCAACTACCGGCTCGACAATCCTGCCTGCTTTTCACGGATTGAAGAGATGGTCGCGGGCACCCGGCTGGGGATAACGGTTCATGCACCCTATGGTGACCTGAACCTTGCGACCCTGAATGATCCCATCTGGCGTGAATCGATCCGGCAGATCTGCACCTGTATCGAACATGCATCGGCGCTTACCGACCGGGTTACCATCCACCCCGGTTACCTGTCCCCGGTCGGTAAACTGATGCCCCAGAAGGTCTGGGATCTCCAGAAGGAAGCGCTCCGGCAGATCGGGAAATGTGCACGGGAGCACTCGGTCCTAGCGTGCCTCGAGAACATGATCGGCATGAAGGAGTTCCTCTGCCGGCTTCCCGATGAGCTCATCGGGATGACCGAGGGAATAGAGGGTATTGGCATGACCTTTGATTTCGGGCATGCGAACACCATCGGAAAAGTGAATGATTTTCTCGGTCAGGTAAACAAGGCCCATCACCTGCATATTCACGACAATAACGGCATGTCGGATGAGCATCTCGCACTGGGAGACGGGACCATTCCCTGGTCTGCCGTAGGAAAGACGGTTGCCACCCGGTACAACGGGGTTGTGGTTATTGAAGGACGCTCACTTGAAGAAGCCCGGAAAAGCCTTGCGGTTTTCAGGAGATGTTTTTTATGAGCGGAGAAACGCTTCATGTTTACTTCCTCGGCACGGCCGGGGCGCTTCCGACTCCCGTGCGTAACCCCCCCTGTATCATGATACGGCGGGGTTCCGATACGCTTCTTTTTGACTGCGGGGAGGGTGCCCAGCAGCAGATGATGCGTTCGCGGTGCGGGTTTGTCGTCGATGCAGTGTTCATCTCGCATTGGCATGCGGACCATTTTCTCGGTCTCTTCGGTCTTGTCCAGACCATGTCGTTCAACGGGAGGACCGAACCACTCACCATTTACGGCCCCGAATGGGTGCATGAATATGTCACGATACTCCGGCAGGTGGCACGGTTCAATCTGAAATTCACCCTTGAATCCGTCGAGCTGGCCCCGGGCTCCTGGGTACGGTTTGATGGCTATACAGTTACGGCCTTTGCGGCAAAACACGGCCTTCCTGCACTGGGGTATGTCCTTGAAGAAGACCCCCGCCCGGGAAGGTTCGACCGTGAACGGGCGATCGGGCTTGGTGTACCCCCGGGCCCCCTTTTCGGGAGGCTGCAGCGGGGAGAGATTATCCGTGTGGGAAGCGGTGATGGAGCCCGCGAGATCCGTCCTGAACAGGTGATGGGTCTTTCCCGGCCCGGTCGCAAGATCGTCTATACCGGCGATACCCGGGCTAATTATACGGCTCTACTCCCGATTGCCGGGGATGCGGATATGCTGATTCATGATGCCACCTATGATGAGTCTGAAGCAGAGCGGGGAGCGGAGTTTTATCATGCAACCGCCGCACAGGCCGGCGAAGCGGCATCGTTCCTGCATGCACGGATCCTTGCCCTCGTCCATACCAGTTCCCGCTACCCGGATGCACAGGCACACATACGGGATGCAGCGAAAAAATTTTCCGGTTCGGTCATAGCACCCAATGACCTGGATATGATTGAGGTCGGCTTCCGCGATGAGGTCTGACCGGTGCCGGAAAGCCCGTATCGGTCCCGTTGTCCCCTAGTTGAAATGTCCCGGAGGTTACCCTTCAAAAATCCCGGGAATGCCTTTCAAGGCTGATGCCCCCGTTCCTTCCGATTACAGGGGTATCTTACACCCCCCGGGGTATTCTGTCATCTGTCTGATGCCTGATACCATGCACTTAAACGTCTGTGCACCCTATATCATCCATCAGCTTGGTTCGTCATGCACTGCTCGGGATGCGATACTGCCAGCAGTGCCATGCGACAGGTACGCTTCGCTGTGTGTGGTGAGAAAAACAATGGAAAATAATGATGTCATCGTCTATCGGCTGGGTGCCGGATGCGACCTCTCCGATGTCGAAGAAGGAAAGATATATCAGGCAAAAGTCCAGGGTTTTGCAACCTTCGGGATGTTTGCCCAGATCAATGACCGTATCAAAGGCCTTGTTCACAAGAGCAATATCAAGGCAGAACACAAGGAACGCGATCCTGTTCTCGTCAGGGTCCGCCAGATCCGGCCAAACGGGAATATTGATCTTGAAGAAGTTTTAGTCCAGGTATACCAGGTTCAGACGGTTGACCGCAAGTCCACGACGGTCAACATCAATGATCTGTCCAATAAAGTGGGAAAGACCGTGGCAATCGAAGGGGAGATCGCCCAGATCAAACAGACAAGCGGCCCGACAATCTTCACCATCGTCGATGAGACCGGGACCCAGAATGCGGCAGCCTTTGTCGAGGCCGGGGTCCGGGCATATCCGGAAGCCGTGCTGGACGACATCGTCAAAGTCATCGGTGAAGTGATGATGCGCAATAACCAGCTGCAGATAGAAGTCGATTCGCTTTCTGTCCTGAGGGACGAAGACGCGGCCGCGGTGAAAATACGGATAGAAAAGGCGCTGGATGCACGCTCCGAGCCGGAGAATATCCCTCTTCTCGTGCAGAGCGAGGTCATGGAAAAACTCCGTCCTGAGATGAAAAAGGTCGCAAAGATACTAAGAAAGGCGATCTTCACGTCGCAGCCGATCATACTGCGCCATCATGCCGATGCCGACGGGATCTGTTCGGCGGTGGCAATAGAGCAGGCGGTTGTTTCCCTGATAAAGGAGAGCGGGGGTGACTTTGACGCGGATTACTTCCTCTTCAAACGAGCCCCGTCAAAAGCCCCGTTCTACGAGATTGAAGATATTACCCGCGACCTCGATTTCTCCTTGAAGGATCATATCCGGTACGGCCAGAAGATGCCCCTGGTCCTCCTGACCGATAACGGATCCACCGAGGAAGATGAACCCGCGTACAAGATCGCCAGCGTCTACGACATCCCGTTCGTGGTGATCGATCACCACCATCCCGATGCGACCATTGATAAATATCTCAAGGCACATGTAAATCCTTACCACGTCGGCGGAGACTTTGGCATTACCGCCGGGATGCTCGGTACGGAAGTTGCCCGGCTGATCAATCCGAAGATCGAACCTCTTATCCGTCATCTCCCGGCAGTCGCCGGAGTCGGTGACCGAGCGAAGCTCCGGAACGGGCTCTCTTCCTTGCTCTCGTCAGCGACCAGTACCCTGAACAGGCATGCAGGGATATCGCACTTGCCCTTGATTATGAGCAGTTCTGGCTCCGGTTCAATGACGGCAGGGAGATCGTCAAGGATATCCTGAACCTGACCGGGAATCCTGAACGCCACCGGAACCTTGTGGCACTCCTGGTTGAGGGGGCAAATACCATGATCGAAGACCAGATGAGCGCCTGTATGCCGCATGTCGTTCCGAGGATTCTCCAGAACGAAGCACATCTTTTTCTCATCGATGTGGAGATCCATGCCCACAAGTTCACCTTTCCCCCTCCCGGCAAGACTTCCGGTGAAGTGCACGACCGGCTCTGTAAACAGAACGCAGGAAAACCCGTGGTGACCATCGGGTTTGGTCCGGACTTTGCGGTGCTCCGGTCCCGGGGCGTCCTGATGAATATTCCCCGGATGGTACGGGAACTCAGAAATGAGATACCCGGGGGGGGCATCAGCGGAGGAGGTCACCTGGTGGTGGGCAGCATCAAATTTGTTGAAGGAATGCGTGAAGTGGTGCTTGAAGCACTCATCAGCAAAATCGGGGAAGCACAGATACAAAAATGAGAAATCTGTCCTTTTTTTTGAAAAAGCATGCTGAAACATACAGCAAAATGCCCGGAATGCATAATCATCGGGTTCCCGGAATTCAGGGTAACCTGCGTGACAGGTACATTCTTTCCTGCCTTTATATGCGTCCAGCTGAGCAAAAATGACCTGTCCATAACCTGAAGGATCCGATATATATATATAGGAAATGATTTAAATGAGTTTTAAAATGCTGAGGCACACCATGTCAACAACCAAAAAATTACGTGAAACCTATAACGAGACCCAGCACAAAATTGTTCAATACCTCAATTCCGGTATAACCAAGGGAAAGCACTACTTCAAATCAAAATATATTGCAAAGGAGCTTGGCTTATCCCCCAAAGAGGTCGGAACAAATATGGCGATCCTTGCGGACATCTGCAAGGAACTCGACATAATTCGTTGGAGTTATTCGAACAGCACGACGTGGATGGTCACGCCGAGGGCAATATAAGCCCATCATCTCTTTTTTCTCATGGCAAAACTTCTTGAGTTTGAATCAGAGATAGAATTTATCGCTGATATCAATGAATACAAGGACTGCCTTATGTCCCAGGACCCGACCCAGGATAATCCGAATGCCCTGTGGTTTAACATTGATATTCCGAAAGGCCACGTCCTGAAAGCCGGTGATCGGGTCCGGGTTACCGTAGAAAAGATCTAAGACTGTTAAACGATCATTTTTCAAGATATCCATCCGGGATTATCCGGTTTTTTTATCGATCCGGGCTTACCGGAAATATTTCAGGTAATGGCAGACGTAAATTTCCCTGAAATCATAGAAAGAACGAGGTAACCCGCCTCAGGGCCTCTCCGAGGCACGGCGGGGCAGTAGGGTTGAGGGAAAGTTTGGTCCGATCGCCGGAAATCATTCTTATTCTGTTAAGGGTCCTCCCAACTATACTACTCGTAAGAAGATTGACGGGAAATTTTCTGAAAAACTGGCGTGATGGGGGGTCAAGGGGATGCTCCCCTTTGGATTGCCTCCCCCGTTGGGGGAGAGAGGGGGTCACCCTCAAAGTTTTTGTATTGTTATCGTATAAAAGAAAAAATGATTTACCAAAGGATTCCAACGGATCTGATTTTCCGGCAGATTAGTGTCACACTCAATCGCACACAGTGAATTCTGCTACCAGGAATCGTTACTGATGAAATTACCATTTTTCATCGTCTTCCCGGAAAGTAGCAGGTGATATGTAAAAGAATAATCCCGCTATTCCCGCTATACCAAAGTTTAAATCCCGGTGAATTTACATTTGATTAATGGTCGCACCTGTCAGGATAATTGCCTGCGAAGGAGCTGTCCTTATCCTTTTTATCGTTCTGTGCGGCTGTATATCAACAAGTTTTGGTGACGTAAGGTACGCAAATGGCGGAATTACGGCAATGATTAATAATCCGGATGGACCTTCCGATGCGTTCGTCCAGGTCACGATATATCAGGTAACCGGCCTGACCCAGCAGGAACATTCTGTCATTATGGCACCGGCAAAACTTCTGACCGGTGATAATACGGTCCTGATCCCGGTGGCCCTCGGACCCGGGACCTACAAACTTAAAATGTATCTTATCCAGAATAACGAACGTAAAACCGCGGTTATCCGGGATATTGTGGTATAAGTGCCGGACACCCGCCTCAGGAACCTGCTGAAAGCAGCCCGGGGTCTGGCTCCGGCAGATGCAGTATTCAGAAATGCCCCGATATTCAATCCCTTTACCGGTGGCTGGGAGCAGGGCGACCTCGCCATCAAAGACGGGGTGATCCTGGGTGTTGGTGATTATTCAGGAACGAGAGAATACAATCTCAAAGGTTCGTATATCATTCCCGGACTGATAGACGCTCACGTCCATATCGAGTCCTCCCTCCTTACACCCCGTGAGTTTGCCCGCCTGGTCGCCCGCCACGGCACGACCACGGTGATCGCCGATCCGCATGAGCTGGCAAACGTCGCCGGTACCCGGGGAATTGATTTCATGCTTTCCCAACGGGAGGGTGCGGTGATCGACATCCGGTACCTGCTTCCTTCCTGTGTGCCTGCGACGCCGGATGACGTGGGTGGAGCCCTCCTCGACGCTTCGGACCTCAGGCCGTATATCGGTCGCTGCGGGATCACGGGGCTCGGCGAGATGATGGATGTTCCCGGCGTCCTCAACGCGGATCCGTCCGTACTGGAGAAGATCCAGCTCTGCCCGATCCGTGACGGTCACGCCCCCCGGCTCACCGGCAATGATCTCAATGCATATATCCTCGCCGGCTTCCAGAGCGACCATGAATGTACCCGTCGGGATGAGGCGGAAGAGAAGCTCCGGCGCGGGATGTATATCTTCATCCGGGAAGGTTCAACCGAACGGAATATTGCCGATCTTATCGGCATGGTAACCCCGGAAAATGTCTCCCGTTGTTGTTTTGCCACGGATGATTGTCATGCGGACCTGATCGCTGAATACGGACATATCGACCGGTGCGTACGGCGTGCCGTCGAGTGTGGGCTCAAGCCGGCGCTTGCCCTGCGGATGGCGACGCTCTCGGCCGCAGAGCGGTTCGGACTATCAGATCGCGGAGCGCTGACCCCGGGACGGAGGGCAGATCTCTGTGTCGTAGATGACCTTCAAACCCTCCGGATATCGCGGGTCTTTGTATCAGGGAACGAGGTGGTTGAGCCAACCCGGGATCAACCCTGTCCGTTTTTTTCCCCGTTCCCAGGCCGGGTTCCTTCTGAGGACGATATCCGTATTAACGGAAGCGGCAACGCCCGCGTAATCGGTCTTGTCCCTCACCAAATCATCACCACATTTCTGAGATATCCGGTTGCTGCAGAAGATATACCTGATTGCGGGCGTGACCTCCTGAAAGTGGTGGTCTGTAACCGGTACCATGATACTGCCTGCGGCGTCGGTCTTGTCCACGGGTTCTCACTGGAACGGGGAGCAATTGCCTCCAGCATCTCTCATGACGCACATAATATCATCGCGGTCGGGGCAGATGACCGGGAGATCGTGGAGGCGATCCGGGAAGTCATCCGCGCAAGGGGCGCGATGGTCGCCGTCACGGAGGAATCAACGGCGATACTACCGCTCGATTGCGGCGGACTGATGTCAACCCTGCCGTACCGGAAGGTGGTGGAGAGGTTGCAGGACCTGCGTCATGTGACAGAAAAGATGGAAAGCATCAGCGATCCCTTCATGTATCTCTCCTTCCTTGCCCTTACGGTTATACCGGCGTTGAGGATCACGAACCGTGGATTGTTTGATGTTGTACAATCCCGCGACGTTCCCTTGTTTGAAGGAGAATGACCGTCATAATGCACAATGAAAGCGTTGGTCTCCTTCCTCCGGTTTTCCCTCCCGGAACCCGGAAAATACGTGCTCAATGGATTCGGGCAGGAACAAACGTTCCCGATTCGGAGGCTCCCCAGGGAACGGCGGGGCAGGGAGTTTTTTTAGAATTTTCATTTAGTTACTGATCTGTCGCCGGACGTCCCGGTAAGGGTGGCAGAGGTCATCGTTTCAAAGAGAGCGAAGTGCAATCCCTCATTTAAATCCGTACCGGGATTCAGGGAAACCCGCAATTTTACTGGCCACCCGGGATCCGGTCCCGGTCTTCAACAGCCCGTAACCCCGAATCATTCTGATCTGTCCTTTAACCGGTAACAGAAAATTCCTGGCAACTATTCACCGGGAAATTTAACAACAAAGGATGTCCGATGGGATTAACCTGAAAGAAAATTACTGATAATCGCATCGACAGACTGCCATTAACCGGACAGGCTGGAGACGTCAGGGGCCATTGCCGATCTCAGGCCGATCCCGACCCGCTCATTGTTATTACCCCCATAATTTCATCATGAAATTCCGGTGACCGTTTCAGAGAACCGTAATGCCGAAAACGGCAGCGAGCAGGAGAATAATAACCGGCTGGTGCACCAGGTACACGACCAGAGAATGTCTCCCCAGAAATGCGAGGGGTTGCATAACAACCCGGGGAATCACCGGGAGAGTGAACCTTCTCAGGCCCCCCGGTACAGATTCTCGCCAAGCCCCATGCCCAGTAAAACCATGCCCATCCACGGAAAAAGCGGTTCGTAATCCACCGACCAGAAGCCTGGCGGATGAATGCCGAGAGGAAGGAGCCAGACCGGGCCGCTGATCGTCGACAGGAAGTAACCGATCACGATGAAAAGAATGCCCAGGGCTATGTTCCCGGTTCTAAACCGGAAGAAGAGTGGTGAGATCATGACGGAGACACCAATCAGGTGAAGGATCCCGAATACAATGAAACCCTGTCCCAGATACCACCAGGTGGCTAATGTGACAAGGAGACCGAGGAGAAGGATGCCGGCCCCCCGGTAGACAAATTTGCTGGCAAGCCGGAGACCGGAGGAGTGCGATTGTGCCCGTGCCCGGCTGATGGTGAGCGATATCCCGACAATGAGGAGAAATAATGAAGCGGTCGCAAACGCAAAATAATGCCAGAATCCGTTATAAACCTCAAGGGAAAAGATCCGGAAATAATTGAGATCGAAGAGCGTGTGAAAGAGTACCATCATGAGGATCGCGATACCGCGGACCATATCAATCTCGTGGTACCGGGATGCCGTATCCATGTACAGTTATCGTCGTTGTTCTTTCATATCTGTTTGGACTGCCCGGCCCGTCGCTCCTTCATTGCCGGTTTGCGATATTCCTTAAACCGGTGCATCAATAGTACTCCTGCAAGCGATATTCAGAGGATAGATGCTTATGGTTAAACGGGGTGATGAACATATCATTGAGGCGATCGGACGGAGTCGTGTTGTCATCAGGGATGGAAAGGTTGTTGAAGTCGGAGAGCCGCAGATCTCTGACTGTCCCCTGGCAAAACGATTCGCTTTCCCGGTTCCGGCAATAACTAAAGACGCAATTAAAGCAAACATAGAGCACCGGATGCAGGCATTCGGTATGTGCACGCCGGACCGGGAAGTATGCGATACCCGTGAATTTGTCGGTTTCGGGGCATCGGAGCTGTTAAGTTTCGGACTTTACGCCGGTCTTATCGACGCCGCGGTACTTGCGTGCGATGGTGCCGGAACGGTTATTGTAACAAAGCCTGAAATGGCCCAGGGCATTGGCGGCAGGATGTCGGGACTTGTGAAAACATCCCCCCACATTGCGGTTATCAACCGGATTGAAAAGGGTGGAGGGATCGTGCTCGATCGGGAACATGCCCGGATCGATCAGCTGGCCGGCGTAGCTCTCGCTGTTGCTGAAGGCTACCGGAACATCGCCGTCACGGTTGCCATTCCCGGGATTGCTGAGTCTATTCGTATGGTACATCCTGATACATTCATCTTTGCTGTCCATGTGACCGGCCTCTCCCGTGACGAAGCCGAACTGCTGGCATCCGTCTCAGACCTGGTGACTTCCTGTGCATCGGCGACGATCCGTGAGATTGCCGGAGCCGGGGCACTTCTCCAGGCAGGTGTCACCGTTCCGATTTTTGCCATGACACCGAAAGGAAAATTCCTGATACTTGAAAAGATCCGCCAGTCAGATGACCCGGTGCTGGTCAAACCTACCCGGCTCCCTGCCCTGGGCGATAACCAGCCAAGCCCTCTGATATAAGAGGATCTTTTTTTTTCTGACGTTTTACATGAGAATCCCCGGGAGCATGTGAGGGGAGTTCATACCCTAACCATGAAAATCAGGAGGTTTACGAGGATTTCCGTGCTCACAGCCTCTCGGGCAGGGGAGGTTAATGCGAGAGTTTTTGCGTCATGATGCGGCGTCGCTGGTGCCCCGGCGGGGTTACGGTCATTCACCGCAAAGGGGATTATAAAAATCCGGGACCAGAATGGATCAACCCCCCTGACTCATGAAAGGGGAAACCTTCAATGCAACCACGTTTTCCGGTAAAAAAACCGGGTTTCTCCTTTTTTATGATCTCTGTATGAATTTCATTTGTCGCGGCATTTTAGTCACGGGAGCGTCTTATCTGACCAGAAATGCTATAATTGTGTATCTAAGAACATATAAACAAGTATATAATTTCATGACGTTTTAATCGAGTAAGGGAGATCGCGATGAATGAACCACCGTTGGACAAAACCGAAAGTGTTATTGATATTTTCGTTTTAAGTATCAGTGAATCATTAGCCCCGCAGCTTACGGAGCATCTGGAAGACAAGGGATACCATGTCACCGTCTTTTCCGACAGCAAACACCTGTTCGAGATACTCGGGGAAGGAAAGCCAAATCTCCTTATCTGCGACACCACCACCATAGAAGACGGGTTCGAGGTCTGCCGCCGGATCAAAGCCGACGCGGATCTCTGGGTTATCCCGGTTCTCATCTTTACCGGTGCGTCCACGCTCGCGGATTTTCTGAATGTCCTTGACTGCAATGCGGACAATTTCCTTGCATATCCCTCCGACCTTCCCTATCGCCTCTCACTTATTGATAGTACGCTCACCACTCCTGTTGAAAGGCAGACTCCCGATCTGATCAAAACGCAGTTCAAGATCAATCACGATGACCGGATCTATGTGGTGGCCGCCAGCCGGCGGAAGATCCTTGAGCTCCTCCTCTCCTCGTTTGAGATTGCGGTCAATAAGTCATCAGACCTGTCTGACCTGAAACGGGAAATCCAGAGGCTGACCGAATCGGCTGAAACACTCGGGGAAAGTGTTGCCGAACATACCTGTGTCATCGATCTCCTCAATGCGTCCATCAAGCAGAAGGAACAGAAGATTGCCGCATTGACCGGCGAAGGGGCTGAGAAGGCACGTGTCCTCGCCCAGAAGACCGAAGAGATCCGCCGGCTTGCATTGGAACTTGACGCGGAAAAAGCCCTTTCTGCCGCCGGTAACGAGAAGATCCGCTCGATGATCCGGGAGAAAGAAGAGATTGAATCATTTCACTGTTCGGAGATGGACGCTCTCCGGGCAGCAGGTCGCCGGCCTGGTAACCCAAATCGAAACCGCTCAGGCGAGACTCGTCGCTGTTCAGACCGAGTTTGAGGAAGAAAAAACTCACGGTCTCTCCCTTGAAGGCAGCCTCCGGGAGGTTGTTGCACAGAAAGACCAGGCAGAGCAGACCCTCCGTACCCTCGAACCTGAACACGAACAGCTCGAAATCAGCGTTTGAGGAGGAAAAGACGCATCGTATTTCCCTTGAAAGCAGATTCCGGGAGGTTGTTGTGCAGAAAGACCAGGCAGAGCAGACCCTCCGTACCCTCGAACCTGAACACGAACAGCTGAAATCAGCGTTTGAGAAGGAAAAGACGCATCGTGTTTCCCTTGAAGGCAGCCTCCGGGAGGTTGTTGCGCAGAAAGACCAGGCAGAGCAGACCCTCCGTACCCTCGAACCTGAACACGAACAGTCGAAATCAGCGTTTGAGGAGGAAAAGACGCATCGTGTTATCCTTGAAGGCAGTCTCCGGGAGGTTGTTGCGCAGAAAGACCAGGCAGAGCAGACCCTCCGTACCCTCGAACCTGAACACGAGCAGTCGAAATCTGCGTTCAAGGCGGAGACGGACCGGGCAGTCTCCGCGGAGCAGGAGATCCAGCTGATAACGCAGGATAAAACACAGGCCGAACAGGATCTCCTTTTGAAAATCAGTGGGCTCGACCAGGCTTTACACCAGCGGGATGCAGACCTGACCCTGCTTAAAGAAGAGCTGAATGCAGAAAAAAAGGAGCGGATATCGGGAGAAGAGCTGGTGAGATCCCTCACGCAGGAAAAAGAACAATCAGAAATATCGCTGCAGGCTGCAATCGGGGAGCTCCGCGGGCAGCTTAGCGCGCTCGAGGAAGAATACACAAGCGCCTCTTCTGCGCTTGAAAACAGGGAATCCATACTGCGATCCCTGGAGAAGAAGCTCGGGGAATCGGTTGCTGACCGGGAAAAAACCGAGGAAAATATCCGGGCAAACCAGGTTTTGTACGATACGACACTCACCCGGCTGAACCAGGGGCTCGCTGAGGCAACCGAAATTCGTGCGGCACTTGAAGCGGATCTTGCAGCAGCAAAAAAACAGAACCTGGAATACGCGGATGGGTTGGTTCAGGCAACACGCGACAACGAGCACTATGGGCAGCAGGTACATTCCCTTTCCGGCGAAATGGAGCAGGTAAAAGAAACCCTCGGGAAGTATGAGAGTCTGATCGCAACCCTCAGGGAAAATCTCGCCGATGCCATCCGTGAAAAAGAAAATACCGAAACGAGGGTCAAAACAGACCTGGAGTCGTACAAGACGACGTTTATACGGCTGAAACGTGATCTTGATGAGACGCTTGCAAGCCGCAGGACGCTTGAAAAAGATCTTGCATCATCCAAAATACAGAATTCAGCGTATGCCGAAGAACTGGCCCTGGCAATCCGGAATAAAGAGCAGTCCGTACAAAAAATTCGCATGCTGGCCGACGAACTTGAACGGGTGAAGACAGACCTGGATACCGAGCAGAGGCTGCACCGGACCACCCATGAGAACCGGGAAGCAACCGAGCTGGAACGGCAGCGTTTCGAACAGGACCTCCGCAGTGCTGCGGATGCGCAAAAATCTCTGGAAGCGCAACTTGAAAACGAACGGAAGCTACGGCTGATGGCCGAAGAAAAGTCAACCGCGGTGGCTCGGGAAGAGCAACGTCTCAAAGAAGAACTTCGTGCAGTTACCGAAGAGCACGGTCACCAGGAACAGGACCGGGCACTGAAGATCCAGACGCTGAAAAAGGATCTCGAAACTGTCTGCGACCTGCAGAAATCCCTGGAAGAAGAGGTGAGTATCCTTAACCAGGAAAAATTAAAGGCAGAGCAGAAGGTCCAGGCTCTCACTTCGGAACTTGAACAGGCGAGAACCGCACTTGCTGACGAATGGGTGGATCATATGACCACCGATGAGCAGCTTGCTGCTGCTGTTCTGGAACGACAGCGGTTGCAACAGTCCCTTTCACGGCCGGATCCGTCAGGGACAGGAACAGAGAAAGTTCAGGAAATTATCGCAAAGGAACCGGATCTGCCGGTGATAATAGACCCGGCTTCCCATTCACTGGAACTGGTAACACCTCCCGGCGAACCCCCCGTTTCAGAAGGAGGACAGACCTCTTATGAGCCGTCACCCGAACCTGAAGGGGAGATCCCGGAGAGCGTCCTGAGGAATATGAATTTTTCGGAAATTGAGGACCTCTTTGAGGAAGATGAACCCTCAATCCAGCCCGTCGGCGATACCGGATTAAACGAAGGCAGCAGCGAGGCGGAACTTTCACCGGTACCTCCCGTCCCCGAAGCCGGGGAGGAAGAGGGTGGAGATGAACCTGCTGAATATGACGAGACTGAACCGGAGGAACCAGACCAGGGCAGCGGGGTTCCGGATGACATCAGCCGGCCGATCCCGGCTCCGGCATTCTCGTTTAACCGCAGGCAGTGGTTAAGTCTGATCAAGTGGGCGCACCACTCTGAAGCACTCACCCGTGAACAGCGGTCACAGATCCTCCGGATGGGTCGGCTTATCCAGAAAAACCGGCGGCTGACCCGGGAACAGGAAGATCAGGTAAATGAGATGATCGCCCTTGTCCAGGCGCTTGGTTACCGGCCTGCATAAAAAAATGAACGATACCCTGTTCTCCGTTTTTTTATAAATCCCCCGTTGACAATGGATTAATTACACCCTGCATCCGGTGAACCGGACAACCTCCACGAAAAAGTTTTTTTATTCGACATAGTCAGCAATTTCCCACAAACTGACGGTCTGTTGAGTGACCGGACGGTGCAGGTCCCCTGAAACGGTTTCACGCCCGGGAACCATGACAAAGGGCAATCATGGAACATATTTCCCTGATATCACTGGCCTGATGCAGAATCAGGCTCATGTCTCTAAAAAGGAGTCACGAATTTGATATCCCGAGCTGCACAAATCCGGCAGGCTGAGGATTTTTGGCGTGACAGCAAACTTTTTTTGGGTTACCCATTAACATTGTCTGTATGAGCATGGATACCGGGATTGAACTTTCGCCAAGGAAAGTTGAATATCTCAAATTCATAAACGGGAAAAGCGGTCCGGTAAAGACAAACACCATCGCTGCCGGGTTTGGCGTGGACCCGTCAACCATTACAAAAACGATTGTTGAACTTGCTGATGAGGGGCTTCTGGTTTACCAGCCTTACTACGGGGTGTCTCTTTCGGCACACGGAAAAATTACGGCACAATTCCTGGTTAAAAGACACCGGATACTCGCCCTGGCCCTGACTCATTTTGGTCTTTCCCATGAACAGGCGTGCCTGGAGGTTTCCCGATTTGAGAGTTTTGTCTCAAAGGATGCGATAGATCAGATGTGCCGGGCAATGGGACACCCGAAAAAGGGAGTATGCGGGGATATTACGCATGATGACAGCTGCCTTGAGGCATGAGCCGGGAACAAAAGACCCTGCCCGTTGAAAAAAACCATCTTCCCGGCCCGGTTATTCTTTTGGTGACAAGCTGAAAACATAGGGAGATAATTTTCGTCCGGAATTTATTCCTGAAGTAAAATTTGGGGGTGCTCCAAACTTCTGATAAGTATTATATGCGGAACCCGCGAATTAGATTTGCTCAAAAAACCTGCCATGTCAGGGAGGGTTGGTGATCCGGATTATACCAAGACCTTATACAACGATCCTGCTGATCGCGTTCGGGTTAATTGTTCTTGCAGCGGTTGCAATAACCGGTTGCCTGACTAACTCACCGGAGGGCCGGCAACCTGGCGATACCCCTGCTGACCTGACCCCGGGATCCCCCTCATATACCGGCGTAACCGTTTCATTGTCACCGGCAAATACCGGTCAGGGGGCCAAGGTTCAGGCTCGTCACATCCTTTCGGCCGTTCACGCTCCTGGTCGGACCTGTTGGTGGAGATCACGTAACCATTACCCAGATACTCCCCCCCGGGGCAGATCCTCACGATTACGAACCCACGCCAAATGATGCTGTGGCTCTTAAAAACGGAAGGATATTCTTCTATGACGGGCCTTTTCTCGAACCTTGGGCAGCAGATCTTGCCGCCTCGTCAAACCCTGACATCCAGCTGGTGACCTTTGCCGACGCCATCCCCGGACCTGCCTATGATACGATGAAAAGCCGGTACGCGGATTTCCCGAATATGACCCAGGACCCGCACCTCTGGTTATCCCCGCAGCTGACAGAATACTATGTTGCCTACGTGGCGCGCCGGTTATCCGAAACAGACCCTCAAAATGCATCCGATTACCAGGAAAATGCTGCACTATTTGAAAAACGACTGGAGCAACTCGATTCCGACTATTCTGCAGGGTTTTCAAACTGTACCACAAGGACATTTCTCAGCTCGCATGCCTTCCTCGATTATACAGCAGCGGCATATAACCTGACACCGATTTCCATTGCCGGGATGAGCCCTGATGCCCAGCCGTCCATGAAACAGATGTCGGCGATTGTTGAAGAGGCTAAGGCACATAATGTACGGGGCATCATCGTGGAACCACAGGAAGCAGAAGACCTGGGCAAAGCCCTCGCCGCAGAACTCAATCTTCCCGTGTATTCATTCACAACGATGGAGGGTACTCCCCGGGGGTCCCCTGACATCGGGCGATACCGATTACGTGGCGATCATGGAGAATAACCTGCAGGAAATGAGGAAGGCAATGCAATGCCCGTGATAGCTCCGAAGCGTGAGCAGGTCTGTCTCACCATGAATAATGTCTGGTTTGCTTATGGGGCAAATCCTGTTCTTGAGGATGTATCTCTTTCGATCCGCCAGGAGGAGATCGTGGGAATTGCCGGGCCAAACGGTTCGGGAAAATCCACCCTCATGAAAATCATGGTCGGGCTCCTGAAACCCGATAAGGGGACGGTTTCATTTACCTGCCATATTGGTGAATGCGAGGGGATGACCCCGTGCCGGCCCTGCATCGGCTATGTTCCCCAGAACCCGATCATCCGGCAGGAACGGTTTCCGGTTACTGCCCGTGAGATCGTGGAAATGGGAACCTTTGGCCAGATCGGACTGTTCAGACGTATGAATTCCGATTCCCGGAAGGCAGTGGATAATGCAATCGCAGAAGCAGGGCTCGATAATGTGCAGCACGAGTTGTTTTCCGACCTCTCCGGAGGACAGCAGCAGAGAACCCTGATTGCCCGTGCACTTGTCGGCAGCCCCCATATCATCGCACTCGATGAACCCACAAATGGTGTCGATGCACGGAGCAAGCAGGAATTCTATACCCTGGTGAGTCACCTGAACAAGGTGCACCGGATCACCGTCCTGATGATCCTGCATGATCTGCCGGATCTGGCGGCGCATGTTGAACGGGTCATATTCCTGCAGCGGAAGGTGATCTATGACGGTCCCTCTGCGAACCTTAATGCCGAAGGCCTGTGGAACCTGATGGTTAAGGCGGGCACCATCACCTGAGAGCAGACCATGGTCCTCGAGTTTTTATCCTACCAGTTCGGCGTCCGCGCCCTGATTGGGGGGCTCATCGTAGCGGTCACCTGCTCGAGTCTCGGGGTGTTCCTTGTCCTCCGAAGGCTTTCCCTTATCGCAGACGGGCTGAGCCACGTGGCCTTTGGCGGGATTGCTCTTGGATTATTCACGGGAATTTACCCGTTATATACGGCTGTCGTCGGGGTGGTACTCGGGTCACTGGGTATTCATGGTCTCGGAAAATTACGGGTGGCATCGGATGCGGCAATCGCGATTATGTTTGCGGGCGGGCTCGCAATCGGCATTATACTGATAAGTATCACGCAGAATGTGGCGGTTGATGTCCTGTCGTTCCTTTTCGGGACAATTCTCGGAATAAACCAGACCGACCTCTACCTTGCAGCAGCTCTCGGGGTAACCGTTATTGGTATTCTGCTACTGTTCTGGAAGGAATGGGTCGGGATCACCATTGATGCGGAGTTTGCAAGAGTCTCCGGCCTGCCGGTGCCGGCACTGGAACTTGTTTTCACGATACTGACCGGTTTAACGGTTGTCGTTGCAATGCGGCTCGTTGGCATGCTCCTGGTATCAAGTCTGATCGTAATCCCGGCATCCGCGATGATACAACTGAAGATGCCATTCAGGCAGACCGTCCTCGCCGCGTGCGGTGTCGCAGTCTTCTCGGTTGTTGCCGGGTTGCAGTTATCATTCATGTATGACCTCGCGCCGGGCGGGTCAGTTGTCCTGGTTACTATCTGTTTCTTCATCCTTGCCGCCCTCGTGGCACGACTCTTCCCGAAAATTCCGGAAAAAACACCGGGTGGCAGCTGGGATCACCAGTGTGACCAGTCATCCGGGGATATCCTGCGTAAATGATATCCCCCTTAAAGACCGGTTCCTTCCCTGGCATCGAGTGTTCAAAGCAGGATCTCATCAGAGCTGTGATGGATACAATGCTCCGCAGCAGCACGTTTTTCACTCCCGTGACCATGCCATCATCCCACCGGAGGAGTACCGGATTTCAGCAGACTCGTTCAGTATCGTACATGAACAAAATACGCGGCCTTTAATTGACAACAATCGATTAACTGTTCGTACCTGCCATGGGATTCCGATCGTTTCTGCAACGCCACCAGAACCTCTTCCAGACAAAACCGATAAGCAAACTGATGGAGTGCACGAGAGGCGAGCACGGATTGAAAAAAGTGCTGACCCCGATTGAACTTACCCTGCTGGGCGTGGGTGCGATCATCGGGACGGGTATTTTTGTTATCACCGGTGTAGTTGCAGCAGATTATTCCGGACCTGCACTGGTGGTCTCGTTCATCATAGCAGGGATCGTCTGTGCCTTTGCCGCTCTGAGTTACGCAGAATTTGCTGCAATGGTCCCGGTAGCAGGGAGTGCCTACACGTACGGCTATGCTTCGCTGGGCGAGCTCTGGGCCTGGATCATCGGCTGGGATCTTATCCTGGAATATTCGGTCTCCAGCGCGGCGGTCGCCGTCGGCTGGTCCGGTTACATGGTTAACCTCCTTAACGGGGCGGGCATTACCCTTCCGCCGGCAGTCATTAATCCTCCTGGCATGAATGGGGGTATCATCAATCTTCCCGCAATCCTGATCATTGCTCTTGTGACCCTCCTCCTTATTGTCGGGGTGAAGGAGAGTGCCCGGGTAAATAATGTAATCGTGTTTGTCAAGATTGGCGTCATCTTTCTCTTCCTGGTCCTTGCGTTCGGACACATCAATCCGGTGAACTGGACACCGTTCATGCCCTTCGGCTGGAGCGGGGTCCTCACCGGTGCAGCAATCGTATTTTTTGCCTATATCGGGTTCGATGCGGTCTCGACAGCGGCGGAGGAGGTGAAAGATCCTCAGAAGAATCTGCCGGTCGGGATCCTTGGATCGCTGGTGATCGCAACTGTTCTCTATATTGCCGTATCGGCGGTCCTTACCGGAATCGTTCCTTATACGTTCTTTAAGAATACCAGCGCTCCGGTTGCATTTGCCCTGGGCGAGATAGGGATCGGGTGGGGATCGGCCCTTGTTTCCGTGGGCGCGATCTGCGGAATCACCTCAGTTCTCATCGTGTTGCTTTACGGTCAATCCCGGATCTTTTTTGCCATGTCCCGGGACGGGCTTCTTCCCGGGGTATTCCGAGAACTTCATCCGGTCTTCCGTACGCCGGTGAAAGTCACCCTGCTCGTAGGTTCGGTAACGGCGATCATCGCAAGCCTCCTGCCACTCCAGACCATCGCCGAACTCGTCAATATCGGGACGCTCGCTGCATTTATCATCGTCTCCCTTGGCGTGATCATGCTGCGCCGCACACGACCGGAACTTGACCGTCCTTTCCGCTGTCCGTTTGTCCCGGCTGTCCCTCTTCTCTGCATCGCATCCTGCTGTGTCCTTATTTTCATGCTCCCGACCGTGACCCACCTCCGGTTTGTGATCTGGCTTATCATTGGTCTGGCAATCTACCTGCTCTACGGGATGAAGCACAGCCGCATCCATGAGGAGACAGACACGCTGGTGTGCTGGAAACCCTAATACCATGGCATCGCAGGAACAACGGATATTTCGTGGCAGTTATGGGGAAATCATAGAAAGGACGAGGGTCACCCGCCTCAGGGTCTCTCCCGGGCATGGTCAACCAGGATGGCATTAGCTTTTTCCCGTTCCTGATCCGCTGAAGGGATGACCCTGTCGGGGATAGCGGGTTTCGTCGCACATCTGGTATACTTGTCCCAATTTTTCATGATAATTGTCGTGATGTAAACGGGCTTTTGGCCAGAAACGATCCACCGCAAAAAACAAAACCAATCTTAATGAGGGGTACATAAAAAACGTAAAAAGTTCAGATCCGATCCGTTTTTCGCAGCCAGAAACCGATCGCCATATAGAGGGAGATTACGATCACTATCCCCATGATACCGTAAAGGACCACCCCGAAATTTCCGGCCCTGAGTGAACTGTACATCAGCCGGATGACAGAATATATCACAAAAAGAAGAACTGCCGCCGCAAGATAGAGCCCGATAAGGCCGAGAGCTCCCGTGACGACCAGATCATCCATGGAGAATGGTGGGTATCTCCGGGTATAAACTGCTTGGGATCTCTGGGGATACTCCCTATCGCTCAAGATACTGCGCAAAAACCTGATCGTAGAGCTTCGTTACATTTTCTCCGGTCTTTGGCATTTCGGGAAATCCCGTGTAGCGGGCCTGACGAGCAGTCCGGATATCGTCAGGGAGGTTGAGGCTGTACTGGCTTTTTGATGGGAACCAGCCTTTCTTCTCGTAGTACCACGAGAGGTACTCCTGCTCCGTCTGCCCGGGAGTCGGGATGAAAAGGGCGTGGCGTTTGCCGAGCTCGGCAATCTCCATCATCGACGTGTACCCTGAGCGACAGATAATAAATTTCGCACGATTCATGAGGTTTTCTTTATCGCCGGTCGATGCAAAGGGAATGATCCTGCACGTGTCGTCGGACTGCTCCTGAAGGGCATGATTTCCCGGGCTGCCAAGCAATATCACACACCTTCCTTCAATCCCGGGGATCTGGTCCAGCAGTATCTTCTCAAGACTGGTCCGCTGGGGTTCGGGTCCGGAGACCATCACCAGGTAATCGAGATCTTCTTTTCTGTCGCGTTTGTGCATGCTGCTCAGGATGCCGGAGAAGAATACCCGCTTCTTGGTCGCATCGGTTCCCGGACGGGACAGCTTACCGGCAAGTGCGTCCTGTCCCGGCAGAGTATCCGGTACAATGATATGGCGGTATTTCCCATGGTGGAACCCGTTTAATGCCACCGCAACGAGTTCAGCCGGCCAGAAGACGAGCGGAAGATGGTAATGGAGCTGGTGGGTGATGAAGACGGAAGGAATCTCTGGGGAATAGACACCCAGCCGGTTGTCGCTGATGATCAGGTCATAGGCGTCTTTGGCAAGGATGCGTTCCAGGTTCTTTCGCTCATCAGAGATTGCCTTGAGGATAAGGGGCAGGGAAGCGACAAATTTCGGGAGGAAAAACCTGTTTGCGCTGAAGGAGATGGGATAATCGGGAAACTCAATACTCCGGCAGCCGGGGAACTCCTGCTCCAGGACAGACCGGGCATTCCCGCATGCGGCGATTGTTACCTCGTGGTTGTGATCGAGCAGGTTTTTAATGACCGGTATATCCCGGGTTGCATGGCCCAGCCCCCAGTTCAGTGGCGAGACCAGTACGCGTGACATCTATCACCTCCATGATATGGGTTAAGATCATCCCCATGGATATTCAAAGGACTGTACATTGTTGAATCATGATTTTCCTTTAGATCATTGCCTGGATATAACGGGGCTAAGGTGGTCCTGCGCCATCTTTTCATCAGCACCATCCGCCTAGGTGACAACCGCCTTTTGGAACCGCCACCAGGCCAGCCCGAACGTGAGGGCAGCAAAAACCATGAGTCCGAGATAGGCCGTGAGGATATCAGACTGGGTGTACTGGTAGTGCTTTCCGAGAGCAATGAAATCCGGGCCGATCGCAAAATACCGTATGCCGGTGATCAGCAGGGTCATGGGGTTATAGATCGAGAGTATTTTTAAGATCTCCGGAAATGCATCGATCGGGTACAGGGCGTTGCTGGCAAAAAATATCGGCATTGTCAGGAGTGTGATGACCCCCTGGAGCCCCTCGGGGCTCTCCATGGAGATGGCAATGGCGGCCGATAGGAAGAGGAACCCGAGTGCAAACATCCCGACAAATGCAAGGATGCCAACGACCCCGATGATGGTCTGCATCACCGTGAACCCGCTGAAAAATGCAGCCCCGATCAGGATCCCAAAGGCCATGATGATGATCGCCTGGATAAACGACTTGGTGACACCCGAGAGACCGATCCCGAAGATGATATGATTCCTGTTCATGGGGCTCGCGAGGATCTCGCGCATCAGCCCCCAGTTCTTGTCAAAAAGGATCACGATCCCCCCAAAGAGACTGGTGAACAATGTCGTCATGGCAATGATGCCGGCACCCATGAAAGTCAGGTAGCCGATTGTGTGCACGCCGGGGATTACCGGTATTCCTGCGATCAGCGTATCGAAACTGCTCGACATCGCAATGCCAAAGAAAGCCAGCCAGAGTGCCGGCTGGAGGAGGGAGGAGACCAGCAGGGTCTTGAACCGGACAAACCTGATCATGTCCCGCCAGTATATCGTGATAAATCCGTGCTGCATGCTAATGTCCCCCGGCCCGCAGGAACGAGGCCTTCGCCGGGCTCTCATCGCGGAACTCTCTTCCGGTATAGAAGACGAAAACATCGTCCATGGACGGTTTCTTCAGGTTAATGGTTGAGATCGCGATACCGGCATTGCGCAGGGTGTCGATGATCAGGGGGAGTGTCTTGGACCCGTCTTCGTTCACCATGAGGACAAACCCTTTTGATTTGACCTTCACGTCCCGAATGCTGGGGAGACCTTCCAGGGCCCGGACTGCCTCATCGTTATTATTCGTCTCAAGGTAGATCAGGTCCCGGCCGAGCGTGTTCTTGAGTTCCCAGGGTCTGCCGGATATGACGATCCTGCCGTGATCAATGATACTTATCCGGTCTGAGAGCTGGTCTGCCTCGTCCATATAATGGGTGGTGAGGAAGATCGTGGTTCCTTCGCTGTTGACACCCTTGATGTAATCCCACATCTTCAACCGGGTCTGCGGGTCGAGCCCGATGGTGGGTTCATCCAGAAAGAGCACCCGGGGGCGTGTCATCAGCCCGCGGGCAATCTCAAGACGCCGTTTCATCCCCCCGCTCAGATGTTTTGTCCGTTCATTTCGTTTCCCCGCCAGCTCGACAAGGTCCAACAGTTCCTCTATCCGTTTCCTGCGCTCATCGAGCGGCATGTTATACAACCTGCCGTGGAACTCGAGAATCTCCCAGACCGTCATGTCACGGTCGAGGGTGATATCCTGAAAGACGATACCAATCGATTCGCGGACTTTCTGGGGATCCCGGGTGACGTCGAAGCCGGCAACCGTTGCGGTACCCTTTTGCTTTGCAAGCAGGGTGATGAGGATATTGATGACGGTACTTTTTCCCGCACCGTTGGGACCGAGAAATGAAAAGATCTCGCCCTTTTTTACCGAGAAACTTATCCCGTCCACTGCCTTGAAATCCTTGTAGGAATGCTCCAGGTTTTCAACGCTGATGATAATTTCGACGTTTTTTTGCTGCGTATCCGGCATACTGGTCCCCTTGATTTATTAATCCGTGCCCGCCTGGATTGTGGGCAAAAATGCTGGGGCCAGACATATCACCCACAGCATTTCCCGGAATATGAAGATATACGGTTGTACTAATCATAACAGAGAATATATAAACAATTTATCAAAAGGCACTTCTGATCGTTCATCGGGAACGGTAAAAAAACGTGAAAATACTCTAAGGATAATTCATTATATCGGATGAATCAAAAGCAGATACGGCGATGGAATTCTAAAAAAATCAAAATTCTCAACTACCGGGTCATGCCGTACTTCATATATCATTAAAAAAACATAATAATATAATATCATCAATAGTCAAGCAGGTTATTGCAGAGAGTTTCAGAATGAAGATTCTGCGGCTCAGAAAAATGATAGGAAGAGAGGTCTATGATAGTAACGTTCTGACAATTCAACAAAGCGCTCGCCGCTCGGCATCCTGAGCGGCTCCTGGCGCCTTATGATCATTCCGGTAGTGCTCTGCATGATGCTCCCCGTCGGGGTTAGTGCTTTTATGTTCCATAATGACACAGCCCATACCGGTGTGTTTAATGACGGGGGAACACGACCGAATAATCTCCTTAAGTGGAACTATAGTTTCGGAACTTACGGCCCCGGTGTCGATGACAGCGTTTACTCAAGTCCCGCAGTGGTGAACAATGTGGTCTACGTGGGTAGTCTGGGTAACAACATGGCTGCCTTCAATGCGACGACCGGCGTGAAACTCTGGGACTTCATGACCAATGGTGATATCCATTCCAGTCCGGCAGTAGTGAACGGGAATGTCTATTTTTCCAATTACGATAATAAAACATATGCCGTCAACGCTGTTACTGGTGTTGAATCCTGGAATTCCAGCATCGGGGCTCCCAGTCACTCAAGTCCCGCCGTGGTAAATGGTGTTGTCTATGTCGGCAGTGATAACGGGAATATTTATGCCTTCCAGGAATCGAACGGCAGTCCCCTCCCGGGATTTACCCCATTCTCCACCGGCGGCGTGGTTCACTCGAGTCCCGCGGTGGTTAATGGTGTTGTCTATGTCGGCAGTGACTCCAACGACACGTTCGCCATTAATGCGACGACCGGTGCTAAAATCTGGAACTTCACGACGACGGGTGCCGTTTACTCAAGTCCCGCTGTTGTAAATAATATTGTCTATGTTGGTGGTGAGGACGGCTTGTTATACGCCAGAAATGCGGCATCCGGTGCGTTCATCTGGACCTTTAACCAGGCAAATTCCCAGTATAAATCCAGTCCCGCGGTTGCCGACGGCGTCGTCTACATCGGAAACAACGACAGAAATGTGTATGCTCTCAATGCGACAACCGGCGCTAAAATCTGGAACTTCACCACCGGCGGTGCGGTTTACTCAAGCCCGGCTGTAGCGAATGGCAGGGTGTATGCGGGAAGCTATGATCACAAGGTATACAGCATCGATACGAACGGGACAAAAATCTGGGAATACGACACGGGGCTCTTCAATGCGTCCTTTGGGGTTTTCTCCAGTCCCGCGGTGGCGAACGGTGTAGTCTATATCGGTGGGGGAGAAGGCAACACTAACCTGACCGCCATCGGGACCGAGACCTTTAACCTGGCCCCGGTTGCCAGTTTCACGGCAAATACCACCTCCGGCGTTGCTCCGCTGTCGGTACAGTTCAACGATACCTCATCCAATGTTCCGACTGCATGGAACTGGTCGTATAGGAACGTGACAGGCAACAACACGCAGGTATGGTGGAGTACGGCGCAGAATGCCACCCAGACGTTTGGTGTGGGTAACTTCCAGATCGTGCTGAACGCAAGCAACAGTGCAGGCAGTGGTATCTCAACCCAGGTTACGTTCATCAACGTCACCGCGGCTACCGCTGCACCAGTCGCCAGTTTCACGACAAATGTTACATCCGGTACGGCTCCGCTGTCGGTACAATTCAACGATACCTCATCCAATGTTCCGACTGCATGGAACTGGTCATTCAGGAACGTGACAGGGAACAACACGCAGGTATGGTGGAGTACGGCACAGAATGCCACCCAGACGTTTGGCGTGGGTAACTTCCAGATCGTGCTGAACGCGAGCAACAGTGCAGGCAGTGGTATCTCAACCCAGGTTACGTTCATCAACGTCACGAGCACTGCAGTGAATGCTTCGTACACAACCGGTGTATACCGTCCCGGAGCCGGGTTCTATCTGAAGATGGACAACGGCAGCACCTGGAACCCGACAACCGATGTCTACCTTGCATGGGACAATGCGGGCATTGACCTCCCGGTAGCCGGAGACTGGAACAGCGACGGTCGGACCGAGACGGGCGTTTACCGTCCCGGAGCCGGGTTCTATCTGAAGATGGACAACGGCAGCACCTGGAACCCGACGACCGATGCATACCTTGCATGGGACAATGCGGGCATTGACCTCCCGGTAGCCGGAGACTGGAACAGCGACGGTCGGACCGAGACGGGCGTTTACCGTCCCGGAGCCGGGTTCTATCTGAAGATGGACAACGGCAGCACCTGGAACCCGACGACCGATGCATACCTTGCATGGGACAATGCGGGCATTGACCTCCCGGTAGCCGGAGACTGGAACAGCGACGGTCGGACCGAGACGGGCGTTTACCGTCCCGGAGCCGGGTTCTATCTGAAGATGGACAACGGCAGCACCTGGAACCCGACGACCGATGCATACCTTGCATGGGACAATGCGGGCATTGACCTCCCGGTAGCCGGAGACTGGAACCGTGACGGTCGGACCGAGACCGGCGTCTACCGTCCCGGAGCCGGGTTCTATCTGAAGATGGACAACGGCAGCACCTGGAACCCGACGACCGATGTCTACCTTGCATGGGACAATGCCATTGGGGACTTGCCCATTGCAGGTAAGTTTATCTGAACTACCTATCTTTTTCTTTTTTTACGGTCAGATTTTTGAATCGCAGGATAAACGGAGGGGACCGTGCCTGTCCCCCCGAACCGCCCCTCCGCTGAGTGGTGATGGGGGTATTACCTTTCCGGAAGTTATCGCTTTCAGGTCGGAGGCGGATTAAAAATACCTGACCCCCCCCGTATAAGGGAATACACTATTCTGGATGATTATGATCAGATGATATCAGTTTTCTGGTCCGGATTCACCGGGATATCCTGAGTCAGGATGGTGACCAGAAGACGGATATCGGTAGTATCCCTGAGTCACCGGGTTCATTGACATGAACGGAAATATAGTGTGAGCCTCCAGTAATTTTCACGCACAGGACACGCGATGCTCACCCGGGGCCGATAATGCGTGCAAAAGGATATAAAAAATATTTTCTGACAGCTACCCGGATTTGAATTTCTTTTGCCCTGGTAACAAAAATCGTTACCCCCCCATTCACTCAAAGAAAACGCTGGATAATGTGATGGTGTCCCGGTAAAATGTGCAACGAGAATCTGCAGGGTTTGGTGCCAGAAGTGATTGATTTTCTTTACCGGGGCTTTTCAGAATTGTACACCATTTTCGCCACCAGCAAGGTTATTCGGGCAAAAATACAAAGAGATTGCTGACAATGCCAAAAACGTTCGAAGACAAGACCATGGCGAAGCCCGAAATTAATTTCCGGTACAAACAGTGCCTCATCATCCGTAATGACGTAAAAATGTCCTGTGGCAAGCGGTGCGCACAGGCTGCCCATGCATCGATCGGCGCCTACAATAATGCGGACAAATCCCTCCAGAAGTCCTGGATTTCTGAAGGGCAGAAGAAGGTTGTACTCAAGGCGAATGATGAACGGACCCTGTACCGAGCTTAAGGTTATCGCCGAGCGGGTGGGCATCTCCTCATCCCTGATCCAGGATGCCGGCATGACCGAGATCCCGCCCGGGACCATCACCGCACTGGGGCTGGGACCCGCAAAAAGCGAGGAGCTGGATAAAATTACCGGCACCCTCCCGTTGCTATGAAACCGAGCACCTACCCCCTCGAACTCCTTCTGGGGATGAAGTATTACGCGAGTGACACCGAGGGGATTGGAGGAAGGCTCCGCACGGACCCGGCAGATTTTATGGTCGAAGAGATCCCGCTGGAAAAAAAAGGCGGCACCAGTGGTCCGTACCTCATCTGCCGGCTTACGAAAACAAACTGGGAGCTGCAGCATGCAATAAAGGAGATCGCAAAACGTCTCGGGATCAGTCACCGTCGTATCGGGTGGGCTGGCACCAAGGACCGCAACGCGATCACCCGGCAGTTAATATCCCTGTACAATATTACCGACGGTCAGATTGCCGGAATCCACCTGAAGGATATTATCCTTGAACCGGTCGGCCAGTCGAACGAAGGTCTCTCGTTAGGCGACCTGCTCGGCAACAGATTCGATATCACGATCCGGGACAGCCAGCCTGCTGACCTGGAACACCGGGTTCAGGCAATCAGCGAGACCGTCTGTCGTGCGGTACCCAACTATTTCGGTCTCCAGCGATTCGGGGCGACACGACCGGTAACCCATCTCGTCGGGGAATGGATCCTGCGGGGTGATTTTGAACAGGCAGTGATGGCGTATGTTGGCCAGGCATTCCCGGGAGAACCCGAAGCGGTCAGGGTGATCCGGACGGCGTTTTCAGAGACCCGTGATATACCGGCAGCACTGTCTGATCTCCCCCCCCAGATGTCGTACGAGCGGGCGATGCTCCATTACCTGTACTCGCACCCGGAGGATTACCGGGGTGCGCTCCAGGAGCTGCCGCCAAAGCTCCTGTCAATGTTCGTCTCGGCATACCAGTCGTACCTCTTCAACGGTGCCCTGAGCCGGAGGATTGACGACGGTCATACCCTTACCGATCCGCTTACCGGCGACCGGCTCATCTTCGCCAACGGACGCACGGACACCGTCACGGCAACCAATATCAGTGCGGTCTCCCTCCATATCCGGCGCGGGCGGTGCAGCATCGCCCTGTTTATGCCGGGCAAAGGCCGGTTCGACACAACGGGTGAAGGGGAGCGTGCCACCGAAGCTCTCCTTGCCGAGTCGGGCATCACCGCACAGGACTTTGAACGGGCATCGGTATTCGTCCGGACAAAATTTGACGGTGCGTGGCGATCGATAGCCCTCAGGACCGATATCGGGGCCTCAATAACAAAGAATGATGTGCAGCTGAAATTCTCACTGCCGCCCGGTCATTATGCCACCACGGTCTGCCGGGAGTTTATGAAGGCAGACCCGGTCTGTATGGTCTAATGGCGCGATCCGGCCAGTTTTTTTGCGCCTTTAATCGCATCATTTAAATTTCCCAGTTCATCCACGACATTCAACCCGATGGCATCGGCCCCGCGGATCACCCGACCATCATCTATCTCCGAGCGTGCGATTGCCCGGTGGGCGGTGACATCGCCGATAAAGTTCTCGAAACTCTCGTTGACGATCTTCTGGGCGTAGGCCTCTTCATCCGCGGAGATCGGGCGTGAGGTAGAACCCATATCCTTCTTACTGCCGGATTTGATGATACTGATATTGTAACCTTCCTTTTCATTAAAGCGGCTGATATCTGAGAAGGTCCAGATCACGCCGACCCCGGCGGTAAAGGTGTCGGGGTTGGCATAGATCCTGTCGGCGTGAACACTTACGTAGTATGCAGCCGAGGTTGCCAGGTCACCCATGGAGACAACCACCGGCTTCTTTGATCGGGCGTATTCCATGTCGCGGACGATCTCCTGTGCAGCCGCCGGTGTGCCTCCCGGGCTGTTGACCCGCAGGACAATGGCCTCGATCATGGGGTCATCGGCAGCATCGCGGAGCTCACCGCCCACCACTTCGCTTCCGATGGTGTTTCCATCAGATGCAAGGCCCGTCACCAGGGTTCCTTCCATCCGGATGACTCTTACTCCTGCTTTTTCTCCGTGCGAGAGATAATAGGCCGCGATGATCACGCCGGTCACGAAAATGAGCCCGAAGAGGATGAACAAAAACCACTTCCTTGCCGGGTTGGGTTTTGGATGTACCGTCCCGGAAGGCCCCATAGTCCCATTCATCGCTACGCCCCGGGATAAAGAATGTCAAATTCTGATACGAGGTTGCTTCCGCACATATAATAGTTCTTCAGGGTGAGACGGATCATCTCGTCCTCGGTATTGATATGCATTCCCCCGACCAGCGAAGGGGTATCGGAACCCCCGACAATGAACGGCAGGTGGATGAGCCGGATCTCGTCGACAAGTTTATCGTGGAGCATATGCCAGTTCAGGGTTGGGCCGCCCTCTATCATCAGCTTATTGACGCGGAATTTTTCCTTCAGGATCCTCAGGAGAAGCGGGAGCTCAACATGGGTCTTCCCGGCGACGATGATATGGGCACCTTTCTTCCTGATGGCCTCAATGCGGTCCTCAGGTGCCGCCTCGCTGACAGCGATCGCGGTCGGTGCGTCCGGACCCAGTACGTTTGCATCCAGGGGAATATCTGCCATGCTGCAGGGTATAACCCGCAGGGGGCTTTTGCCGGGGACCAGACGGACGGTGAGAAATGAGTTATCGATCCGGATGGTGTTGGCCCCGACCATGATCGCATCATACCCGGCACGTGTTGTATGAAGGAGCGTCTCGGTCTCGGGTGCCATATATTTCATCAGAATTTTTGAAGAAGCTCCTTTCTTCAGGGTGAGTTTGCCGTCAGCAGTGATCTCCGACATCATCAACACGTGCGGACGGTCTTTCTTATCGGTCATCGCCACTCTTTGTCTCCGCGTACATGTTGGCGGGAACTGTAAAGAAGCTGACGATGGCATTACGGGAAGACCGGAAATTCCGGGTGCCGGAGAAGAGGTACGGCCCCACATATACGACGTAAAACAACAACTATTAATGGCCTGCAGGCGCATGAATTAGTTTATGAATATTACTGCACTCCGCCCAAGATTTATCAGGTATCTTGAACCGGTGGCAGATGTTTTTGTCAGGCTCCGCATCACCCCTAACCAGATCTCGCTGTTAGCCCTCCTTGCCGGGTTAGCGTGTGCCGGTCTTTTCTTCCAGCGCCAGTTTCTCTGGGGGAGCCTGGCACTTATTCTCTCGGCAATATTTGACCTTGTAGACGGGAGCGTGGCCAGGAAGACCAATGCTCATTCAAACTTCGGGGCAGTTTTTGACTGGATTGTCGATAAATACGTTGACGCCCTTGCCCTGCTGGGTGTGGGGTTATCCGGCATAGCAATCGTCAGCCGTTATAGTACCGTGCCGCCTTATACCGACTTTGCGTTCGTGGCCTTCGCCATCATCGGGTCCCTGATGAACACGTTCATCAAGCCGGTGGTCTACGCAGAGATTGGCTACCGGGAGAAGGTAGAGGGGAAGATTGATGACCCGCTTGAAGGTATAGGATTTTTCGGGCGGCCGGAAACATTCCTCGTCCTTATCCTAGGCGGTGTGACCGGGTTCATCGGTATTTCCGTGATCATTATCGCGGTATGCACGAACCTGTCAGCAATCCAGCGGATTATGTACCTCTACCGAACGCTCGCCTGATCTCCCCGAAATAGATCTGGTAAATATCATCGGCAAAAGATCCCAGTCTGGGCACGATGATGAAAAGAGCATACGCAATAAGCACCAGACAGACGAGGGCAAGCAGTTCCGCGATCACATTATGTGCCCAGAAGAAACTCTCGTAGCCGAACTCACCATTGCTGGCGATAGACGGGTAGAAGGGAAACCATTGTTCGGTGTAGGCCATTATAACAAAGACATTCCGCAGCAGGTTCAGGATGTAGATGGTCGGGACGACCAGGAGGAAGGCCACGATCTTCTGGCGGGCGGTTGTCGGGACCGCTGCTGCTACACCGAGCATGATGGCGATGCTCTGGATACCGGTGCAGGCAAGGATAATTTCGACACGGAATGAATTCCGGGAGATGATGTTCCAGTCGGCAAGGATCACCGGGAACTGGAGAGCATCGAGGATCCCGATCACCTGTCCGACAACGACACCGATAAGCCAGTTGCCCAGCTCCGGAATATATTGAAACGGTGCATATATCAGGAATGCGACAGCGGCTGCCCGGGTAAGGTGCATGACCCGGTCGTCTTCGGCCATGAGGTACTTTGAGGTAATGAACAGGAAGGGCACCGATAAAACTGCCATGATCGGGTACAGGAAATTGTTAAGCGAAAAGTAGTAGGGGAGCTCCGCAAACAGGAACAGGACGATGAACGTCCACCCGATGATGCCGGCATATTTCCGGTGGCGGCCAGGTACGAGGGACGCGAGGAACCCGATGCAGGAGATCAATACAAAATAATACTCGATCAGCACCAGATCCTCAAACATTATAGAATTATTCACCCGAAACCAAAAAAGGATTCTGATGGAGCATATGGTCATCAGCCTGCGTGGAAGGTCGGAGAGACCGTAGTTTTTTTCAGGAACGGATATTTCCTGTTTTTTTGGTTTCTCACGATAAAAGGGTTAATCTTCTCTGCTCACGGATTATTATACCGATGTTCTGTCCTGAATGCAAGAGCATGCTTATTTCGTCGGGGGGCCAGTTGAAATGCCGGAAGTGTGGTTATATCCGGAAGATTGATGATACCGATCAGATGAAGCGCAGTGTGGCGCGCAGTGAAAATGAGATCGTGATCGTTGAAGAGGAAGGCCAGGCAAAGACCATGCCCACCATCCAGATCAAATGCCCTAAGTGCGAGAATAATCTGGCAATATGGTGGCTTCGCCAGCTCCGGGCGGCCGATGAGAGCGAAGTCCGGTTCTTCCGCTGCACCAAATGTGACCATACCTGGCGGCAGTACCGACTGACCGATGCTCGAACGGGTATACCTGTTTGCCTGATAATCCCCGATTTCCATTTTCGATTACTTTGGGCGAGTTTTTCCCTCTGTCAAACCAGATATTAAGCATCCATCAGGTAATCCTGACATGCAGCGATCGTAGAGATGGGTAGATTCTCGTTTTATTTCCCCTGGCTGGATCTCTCCTGCAGGTGATCAGTAACCCGGAAGACATTGATCAAATACGACCCGGCCGGCAGGACGTATTCAGTGCCTTTACCTCACCACGGTATCCATCAGACCACAGTTCCCGTCATCCCATCTATCGCAGCCTGAACCGATACACGGCACCAGGGCGGGTGTCCAACCGGGTAATCTTTGTTTTCCGTGTATGACATTCCCTTTCGTACACCATGAGGTTGTTTCCATGGTACGGTATTCTGATTTACTGAAGATAGTATGAAGGTATGCACGGTGTGAAACTAACTGAGGTTTTTCCCGGTCATTTCCCCATTTGCGATGTTTTTCCCCCTGAAACATCTTATTGATTTTTATAATCGCAATTTTCCCACAATTTTGTCATGTTCTTTCATCGGAGGGTGTAATAGTGCAGTGGCCTATCAGGGATTTCCGGATTGTGCAGGATTATGATCATGTTCATACATCCGACCATCCTGCTGTCTGTTCCGGTCTCTGGTAAAGATATGACCGGCCGGCCCCTTTCTTATCCTTCCTTTACCTGGGTGACGACGCAGCAGTTGAAAAAAATGCTTGTCTCCTGGGAGAACTAAAGCCGACTGAGATCAGGCGGCTCGCAATCAGGATATCAGGAAAATTTTTTTAGCTCTGGGGATATAGTCTCATCCGGCCCCGCCGGTTTTGATGCGAAGATCCGGCTGGAGGAATCAATGACAGAAGATCTACAAATACGACATGATATCACCCGGGACCTCCTCAACCGCATCATCAGCCCATCGCCGGCGGTGCGTGAAGGTGCTGTGGAAGCTCTCGCGGTGAGTGACCGGGGATGAGGACTGGAGACCGAACGAATTGATCGAGCAGGGCGGGATTGACATTATCGCAACCCTTCTCCATGATAAGAAAATCCATATTGTTGTGTCCGCACTCGATATCATCATTGCCACCGCAGCAGCCGGCGAGGGAGAGGCACTCATTAACGGCGGCGTCATTGACCGGCTTGACCAGATACAGAATCACAAGGACCCGCTGGTGCAAAAGAAGGTGCGTGAGGCACTGTGGCTCCTGGTACCCGAGGTTGAAGACGTAGTTACCTCCAAGCCCAAGGAGGACTATTAGACGAATCAGGGGGTGGAAGATGTGAGCCAGGGTATCGGTGTCCTGTCGTTGATCGCGAAAAAAACCCGGACACAAATCTTTTCTTGCATGGCATCAGTGCCTTGCAAGGCATTAATACTCTCAACATCCGGCAATGAATGAGGAAGACCTCCAGACCACCTCATCAGAATAAGACACCCGTGAGGTCTTCCGGTTTTTTTCTTTCCTTTCACTGACGGGAGGAATAACCTGCCCGCAACGCTTTCGGCCATACGGGGGAATCAGGTAGTCCTGATGAATGCTGAAACCCGAAAAACCGGATCCGGGGAAATCTGGTATCCATTTTTTTGTTTACCGAAGATTATATGAGGGTGACCCCTCTCCCTCCCGGAGGGAGAGCAGTCCATGGGGGGCAACCCTTAACCCCCCGGCGTTTATCACCGCCATTTTCTCCTGTTTCCTCACTCTTCGTCAATCTCATGAACGAATATCACAGCCCATGAAATGTCCTCAATTTTCCAGGTATTGGGAATTATCAGAAGACCCTGTATGTCCCGCCGTGCCCCGGAGAGGCCCTGAGGCGGGCGACAACGTAAAAACGAAGATTTTCGTGTTAAAAATTATTCTCCCCACCAAAACGATTATCTCTGCCCACGGAAAGGGTCAGAATAATTTCTCCTTGATTTCGTCCTCAGCCGAAATTAACAATCCTCCCCCGCCCCGCCATCCCGGGTGAGAGGGCCTGAGACAGGGGGACTCATACATTCTGAATAATGTCCGGAAAAACTTTGTCGGAGAACGTTCTGTTGGCAGTTATCCGGCTCTTTTTTTCACTGCGCAGACAAAGAACTCCGTGGATGATGAGCGGAGGGTGTTGTTGCCGGGAGAACTATGGACATACGGGGAAAAGTACCCGGCCGATTTTCTTCAGGATAGAGAATTTTTGACCCGTTCATCCGCCGCCTGCGGAAAAGGGTAACCTTCAAATGCGGATAATCATCATTAATAATGTTAATTTGGGGTTTTTCATGGCAGCAAATTTTGACGTAAAACTCTCCGAAAAGTATTACCTGCCGGATCCCTCCTTCCGGCAGAACAGCTGGCTGGGAGATTACCAGAAGGCGTACGATGACTTCTTACAGGATCCCGAAGGGTTCTGGGACCATATCGCCCGGGAACTCCACTGGTTCTCCCCCTATGCAAAAGTCAGGGAGTGGAATTACCCGTACGCCCGCTGGTTTACCGGCGGAAAAATGAATATTACGTACAACTGCCTGGATCGCCACGTAATAAATTCACGCCGGAACAAGGTCGCGCTTATCTGGAAAGGGGAGGATGATACCGAGCGTATCTTTACGTACCGGCAGTTGTACCGGGCCGTGATGCAGGTGGCAAACGGGTTGAAGAAACTCGGGATCACCAGGGGCGACCGGGTATGTATCTATATGCCGATGGTGCCCGAGCAGATCATCGCGATGCTCGCATGCGCACGCATCGGGGCGGTTCACAGCGTTGTTTTCGGGGGTTTTGGTGCTGCCGCCCTGAACAGCAGGATAAATGGTGCCGAAGCGAAGCTCGTCATCACCGCCGATGTTACTTTCCGGCGGGGCAAATCCATCCCGCTCAAACACATCATCGAAGAAGCGATCATCAATGCGCCAACCGTCGAACATGTCGTTGTCCTGCGCCGGGAGCTCACCCAGCCGGTCGAGATCCACCATGAAATGGAGGTCGATTACTATGACCTGATCAGGGATGTCAGCCGCGAGTGCGAGCCGGTCGTAATGGATGCAGAAGACCCGCTTTTCATCCTCTATACGAGCGGTTCTACCGGCGCCCCGAAGGGCATTGTCCATACCTGCGGGGGTTACATGGTGGGAACGTATTATACCACAAAACATGTCTTCGATATCCGGGAAAATGATGTCTACTGGTGTACGGCAGACCCCGGCTGGATCACCGGACATTCGTATGTTGTGTATGGCCCGCTCGCGATGGGTGCGACCATCGTCATCACGGAAGGCACCCCCGATTTTCCGGACCCGTCTGTCTGGTGGCGGATGGTGGAGGAGTTCGGGGTTTCCATTCTCTACACCGCGCCGACGGCGATCCGGATGTTCATGAAGCTGGGCGAGGAATGGCCGGATAAGTGCAACCTGAGTTCGTTGCGCATTCTCGGATCGGTCGGTGAACCCCTCAATCCCGAAGCTTTTGAATGGTATTACCGGGTTATCGGTAAGGGGCGCTGTCCGATCGTGGATACATGGTGGCAGACAGAAACCGGGATGCATATGGTAACTACCCTGCCGGGGGAACCGATGTTACCAGGGTTTGCCGGAAAGGGAATTCCCGGCGTCATCGCTGACGTAGTGAACAAAGACGGGAAACCGGTCCCGCCGGGTACCGGTGGTTTTCTGGTGATCCGTGAACCCTGGCCCTCCATGCTCCGGACGGTGTACAACGACGACGAGCGCTACCGTAAATACTGGAATACCATCCCTGGCTGCTATGCCGTAGGAGATCTTGCCGTGAAAAATGCTGACGGCTATATCATGGTGCTCGGGCGGGCCGATGACCTGATCGTTGTCGCGGGACATAATATCGGGACCGCGGAGGTCGAGAGCGCGCTGGTATCCCATAAGGCAGTAGCCGAGGCGGCAGTGATCGGGAAACCCGATGCAATGAAAGGCAATGTCATCAAGGCATTTGTCATCCTCCGTCTCACCCACGAGCCGAGCGACCGGCTGAAAAATGAGCCTATTTACCATGTCAGGATCACCCTCGGCCCGATTGCCATGCCGTCAGAAATCGAATTTGTCCCATCCCTGCCCAAGACCCGGAGCGGAAAGATCATGCGACGGGTTCTCAAGGCCAGGGAACTCGGGATGGACCCCGGGGACCTGTCGACTCTTGAAGAGTAAACCGCGGAAAAGGTTACCCAACTTTTTAAATACTGTTTTGTGGCATTTATAAATATGAAGGTCAGACCCGAGGATTCCCTCAAGATCGAAAACATTGTGGCCTCCGCAAAGGTGACTGATTACCTGGACCTGCCCGAGATCGCATCGAAGATTGCGGGTGCCGAATATAATAAGAAGAGATTCCCCGGGGTCGTGCTCCGTATGCAGGACCCCAAGATCGCCGCGCTCGTTTTCGGTTCAGGAAAAGTGGTGCTCACCGGCGCCAAAAGCATCGACAGTCTGAGCAAGGGACTCAACATCCTCGGCGACAAGCTGCGGGCACTCGGTATCGATATCCCCAAGAAACTCGAGTACAAGATCCAGAATATTGTCACATCTGCCGATCTGGCAACGCCGATCAACCTGAATAAGATCGCCGTCGGGTTCAACCTTGATAAGATCGAGTATGAACCGGAACAGTTCCCGGGACTCGTCTACCGCCTTGACGTCCCGAAAGTGGTGGTGCTGTTATTCGGATCCGGCAAACTGATCATTACCGGTGGCAAGGAACCCGATGATGCGAAGAAAGCGGTGGTCAAAATTCTCTCTGATCTTCGCAGCCTGGGGTTAATCTGATTTCCCCCCTCTTTCCCCGGGTGCTGTTAACATATGTGATTTTATATAATAGTATTTTCTTATTTCATGACGTTTTTTATTATTAATAATATATAAAATCTATCCTTATTGCGTAACAATACGAGAGCCTTTATACGAAGAATTAGATATTTTGGTTATAATTTTCCGTTATATACCGGATGTGATGCATGAGAACCGAGAATGTGATGTATTTCACCGAAAAAGAGGAGGAGTTCGCAAATCTCCTTATCGAGATTGGAACCAAGAGGAATGTCGCAAAGGTACTGGTATTTCTGGCAAATACCCCCGAGGCTACCTCACGGGCAATAGAACGGGGCACGGATCTCCGGCAGCCGGAGGTCAGCATCGCCATGCGGTACCTCATCGAACAAAGCTGGATAACGAGCCGGGAAAGCAAAGCAGAGAGCAAGGGACGCCCGGTCAAGATCTACGAGTTGTCCCGGCCCATCCATGAGATCATGGACAGCATCGAGAAAGAGAAAAAGAAGGAGGCGACCAACCAGCTCGCCCTCGTTCAAAAACTACGGGATTACATCCGCTGACGTAATTATCCTGCACTTTTTTTGGTTGCCGACGATAACAGTTGTCTTTTGTGCAAAACTGCAGAACAATCCGCTTTCGATGACACCCGGGATTCCCGCGATCGCGGATTCGGTCTCTCCGGGATTATCCACCCTGCCAAATCCACAGTCGACAATGAAATTCCCGTTGTCGGTGATGACCGGGCCGTCCTTTCGTATGCCATCCCTCAGTACGGGCACGCATCCGAGGCCTTCCAGCCGGGTCATGACCGGGCGGACCGCAAATGGCAGGACTTCAACCGGAACCGTACCGGAAAGGGTCTCAACCAGCTTCTGGTTATCGATGACAATCACCAGTCGCGTTCCGGCAGCCGCAACGCATTTCTCCCGGGTCAGCGCCGCTCCGCGGCCTTTGATAAGGTGGAGGCGGCGGTCGACCTGGTCTGCGCCATCGATGACAAGATCCGGCACCGGTTCCTCGTCGAGCGTGGTGAGCGGGATGCCCCATTCATAAGCACGTCGTGCGGTCTGGTAGGACGTCGGTATCCCGCGAACCCGCAGGCCTTCGCGGACCCGGCAGGATAACCGTTCAAGTGCATAGAGGACGGTCGAGCCGGTACCAAGCCCGAGGATCATCCCGTCTTCTGCCATGTCTGCTGCCCGGTAACCTGCCGCACGTTTTTCTGCGGTGAGAGCCTGTGCTGTATCATCCATCTATCTGATAGATATCAGTTGACAATTATTAATACTGATGATGAACGGGTTTCACCCCCGGAAAAAATAGTCCCGTCCGGTCTTTACCTGGTCCGATCCGGAGACGCCGGGAAAACCCTGCAACCCGAAGAAAATTTTTATCCGGAGCATCCTGAAAGACGGTTTATCCCAGGAATATTTTTTTTGCCTCATCCTCTGCCGCGTAGGCTGTGCAGTCGAGCGTGACCGGGGTGATCGAGATATTCCCCTCCCGGATGGCATGCACGTCGGTCCCTTCTTCGGCATCCTCAAGGAGCGGACCGTTGATCCAGAAATAGGGGCGACCCCTCGGGTCAAACCGTTTCTCGACACCGGTCCTGAACAGTTTTCGCGCAAGCCGGGTTATTTCATACCCTCCCTTCACCTCAGAGGGGATATTGACATTGATCACGTCCGCATGGGGACAGAACCCGGACGTCAGGACCCGGGAAACAACATCCCGGACGATACGTTTTGCGGCGACAAAATTCTGCCCATTGTACCGCGGGTCATCGAATTTGTCACCCTGATCCTCGACCTGGAGCGAGAATGCGATGCTCTTTGTTCCCTGGTTGGAGGCTTCCAGGGCTGCGCCGACGGTGCCGGAGGTCATGATGGATTCAAAGGAGAGGTTCTCCCCGATATTGATCCCGCTCACAACAAGATCCGGGTTGAGGTTGAGGGCATACAGGCCAATGATGACGGCATCCGTGGGTTTACCGGCCACCGACCATGCCGGGATATCATTCATCAGGATCCTTGTCGCCCGCAACGGCTCGAAAATCGAGATCGATCTGCCGACGGCGCTCTGCTGGGTGGCCGGTGCGACCACGGTAATATCCGCTATCGGGGCAAGTGCTTCATAGGCAGCCCAGAGGCCGACAGAACTCACGCCGTCATCATTGGTCAGCAGGATCGAGGGTTTCATCGCATTCACGTTTGAACCGCTCCGTACAAATAGTTCACCGATCGGATAGGGTCATTTCCTTTCAGAACAAAAAAAAAGTGATGAAAGTCCTGCTTGCCGAGTATACTACCTCCCATGATCCTCTTCTTGCGCCCGAAGGCGCTGCAATGCTCAGTGTGCTGAAGCACAGTTTCGAACGCTGCGGGTACGAGGTCGTCCTGCCGGGTAATGGCGATTTCGGCGAGGAAATTGCCTGCATCGCCCCGGCATGCGATATGGGTCTCGTAATCGCCCCGGATCACCTGCTTGCCCGCTACACGCAGATCCTTGAGCAGCATACTCATAATCTCGGGTGCGGCTTCATGACGGTAGCTCTTTGTGCCAACAAGGTCCAGTCAGAAAGGATCCTGCATCTGCATGCAATACCGGTACCGGCAGAGGCATCATCAGGACGAAGGGTGATCAAACCGGTGAAAGGCTGCGGGGCCCGGGGGGTGAGATTATCGGACGGTCCGACTGAGAAGGACGAATTCTCCCAGCAGTATATCGAGGGAGAACACTTTTCGGTCAGCCTCGTGGCAAACCGGGTCGTGGGTGATGCGTGCCTGTATTTTTCGGGGAAGCCCCCGCTCGTCCTGGCCGTGAACCGGCAGCATATTGATATCGACCCGGACGGGAGATTCAGTTATTGTGGCGGTGAGACCCCGGTGCACCCGGAACGGGAAGCGGAGATGATTGAGGTGGCGAAAAAGACTGCGGGAGTGCTCGGGTGCCAGGGATACTGCGGTGTTGACATGGTCGTTGCCGATCAGGTCTATGTCGTTGATGTGAACCCGCGGATCACGACCAGTCTCGTCGGGATCGCTGCCTGTATGCACGAGGAGATCGGCGACATCCTGGTTGCGGCATCGAAAGGGCAGGGTCCTGACCAGGTGCACCTGAACGGAAGCGTCCGTTTTGATATGGCTGGGAGGGTCACGCGGGTATGATTGGCATCGATGTGGGCGGGGCGAACCTTAAAATTGTCGATGATACAGGTGCTCATATCCACTACTGCCCGCTCTGGGAGGGTGCTCCCGTCACCGCGGTGCTGGACCAGTACACCACCGATCCCGGAGAACCGGCAGCGGTGGTAATGAGCGGGGAACTGGCAGACTGTTTCCAGAGTAAGGAAGAGGGTATCTCCTTTATCGTGAATGCGGTGAAGAAAGCGTTTCCTGATGCCGGTTTTTATGGCACGGACGGGCAGTTCCACAGGTCGGCAGTCCCCCAGCTGGCGGCGGCTAACTGGCTTGCTTCGGCAGATTTCCTGCGGAAGGAGTATCCTGATGCCGTTCTTCTCGACATCGGCAGCACGACTGCTGATATCATCCCCCTCAACAGGTTTGCATCGTTAAAGGGTCTTACCGATCTTTTGCGGCTCCAGAAAGGGTATCTGGTATATACCGGATTGCTCCGGGGGAATGTCGCAACCCTGCTCAGGTCGGTCCTGCTCGGGGGGGTGGATACGCCGGTAAGTTCCGAGTATTTTGCATCAGCTGCGGATGTTCACTTTGTACTGGGTCACATTACGTCCTCGCAGTATACCAGCGATACACCGGATAAAAAAGAAAAAACTGAAACGGCCTCACTTCGCCGGCTGGCCCGGGTCGTATGCGCCGATCCCGATGAGATTGGTGAAGGCGGGGCACGCCAGATTGCCGGCCAGTTCTGGGATCTCCAGAGGGAACTCATCCGGAGCCAGATTGGGAATGTCATGGAAGCGTCCTGCTCAGCATCCCTGCTGACAGCAGGCATAGGATCTTCCCTTTTTGCACGGGAACTTGGCGGGACTGACCTTTCCGGCAGGATTGGAAAAGCCGCGGATGCCCTGCCTGCGTATGCCGTCCGGGAAGTGGCACTGCGTGATTCAGCATTCTGAAATGTCTGGCCCTGTTGTGGATCCATGAAAAGGAACTGGATGCTTTCTGCAGGTCTCCTGGCAGGTTCACTGCTCCTGTCCGCGATCTTCTGGATACTTGGATTGCCGTTCTTCATCGCCTTCCTGTTCATACCGTTCATCCCGTTTTTCGGGAAACAACGGGAAGTGAGACGCTGCCCGGTATGCGGACGGGAAACCACCGGCAGCGAGCGCTTCTGCCCCTGCGACGGGACTCCCCTCCCCGGCACTGGTGGCGAGGGAGGCAAGCGAAACAACTGAGAGGGGGAGACGGATCCCGAAGAGATCGGTCATGGGAATTTCCGGCAATGACTGGCGGGTATATTTCCGTACAGTACCGCGGTCGACGAGGATTCCCATCTGCGCCAGGTACACAGCAGTACGGTGAAAAGGCATCGTCTCTGCGAGGGTCCTGCAGAGATCAACGACGAGGGATCCACTGCGGGTGTCCGGGTAGAACGGCTCATCGGCAGAACAGAGGATCCCGCATTCACGGCAGGTGAACCGTTTTATGAATACGTGGACGGGGTAAGGTGTGCCCTCCCTGAGCATCACCGCGAACTGTCTCGCCCGGGTGTCGTACCCGGACAACGGCCCCCCGCACGCAGGACAACGGTTCCGCTGGTCAAAGACCATCCGGTCAAACAGGAGGATACTGCTCTGGACAAGATCAACGAGGAGGGGGGGAATGCGGAGTTGTTTCATGGTCTGCGCGTGTCCTGGAATCCGGTCTGCCGGCATCAATCATTACTTCTTTATTCTTCATCCAGGTTAACAACCGGATAGTGATCTTCCGGAGTACAGGAAAATATCGACCCCCATCTATTAATCACTTTTTGTGTTCGTTTCAGTACCCTTAAATATCGTCAAACCAAATTTTTTTTGTTCGAGGTTAGAACACATGGAACTGAAATACGTACCAACCACATGCCCGTACTGTGGAACCGGGTGTGGATTCAACCTTGTCGTAAAAGACAAGAAGGTCGTGGGTGTTTCCCCCTGGCACCGCAACCCTGTTAACGAGGGAAAGCTCTGCCCCAAGGGAAACTACGCATGGGAATTTGTCAACAGCCCGGACCGGCTGACAACCCCGCTCATCAGGAAGGACGGGAAATTTGTCGAGGCCAGCTGGGATGAAGCGTACAAACTGATTGCATCCAAGTGGAAGTCATACAAGCCCGAGGAGATGGCATGCCTTTCTTCAGCCCGTGTCTCCAACGAGGAAAACTACCTGATGCAGAAGTTCGCCCGTGCGGTGTTAAAGACACCGAACATCGACCACTGCGCCCGGCTTTGCCACGCATCAACGGTCGTAGGTCTTGCCGGGGCATTTGGATCCGGTGCAATGACCCAGTCAATCGCAGACATTGCAGAATCAAAGTGCCTTCTCGTCATCGGAACCAATACCTTCGAGCAGCACCCCTTAATCGGGCGCCGCATTATGCAGGCAAAAAAGAACGGTGCCAAGATCATTTACGCCGACCCGCGGCTTACGCCGACCGGGAAGCAGGCGGACCTGCACCTGCAGTTCTACTCCGGTACCGATGTGGCACTCCTGAACTGCTTCATGCACCAGGCCCTCAAGAACGGCTGGGAGGCAAAAGACTTCATCGCCAAGCGGACCAAGGATTTCGAGAAGGTCAAGGAGATCGTGACGAAGGATGCCTACAGCCCTGAGAACGTTGCAAAGATCACCGGGATTCCCGCAAAAGACATCATCACGGCGGCCGAGTGGTTCTGCACGTCCGGACAATCTGCAATCCTTTACTCAATGGGTATTACCCAGCACACGACCGGTGTCGACAACGTCAAGTCGGTAGCAAACCTCCAGATGCTGACCGGCAACCTGGGGAGACCCGGTACGGGTATCTGTGCACTGCGTGGCCAGAACAACGTGCAGGGTGCCTGCGACATGGGAGCCCTCGCAAACGTGTACTCCGGGTACCAGTCGGTCATCGTTCCCGACATGAAGAAGAAGATGGAAACCGCATGGGGCTGCGATATTGCCGAAGGCAAGGTCGGCCTGACCGTCACCAAGCTGATTAATGTCCTTGCCGACGAGCCCGGAAAGGTCAAGTCCGTGTACATCATGGGCGAGAACCCGATGATCTCCGACCCCGATCTTCACCACGTGGAGAAGGGTTTAAAGAACGTTGACTTCCTCGTCGTGCAGGATATCTTCCTGACCGAGACCGCACAGCTTGCCCATGTCGTTCTTCCCGGTGCATGCTTCGCAGAACGCGACGGCACCCAGACCTCCACAGAACGCCGTGTCCAGAAGTGGAGAAAGGCACAGGATCCGCCCGGCAAGGCAAAGGCGGACTGGCAGATTATCAGCGAGCTGGCGGGAGAGATGGGATTTGCCAAGCAGTTCCCGTACAAGAGCGCAGAGGAGATCTTCACCGAGGTGGCAAAAGTCACCCCGTCCTATGGCGGCATGGACTACACGCGCCTGGAAAAGCCCGAAGCACTCTGCTGGCCCTGCCCGACCAAGGAGCACCCGGGAACCCCGATCCTGCACAAGGAGAAGTTTACGCATCCGGACGGGCTGGGTATTTTTACCCCGATCGAGTGGAAACCCCCGGCAGAAGTCCCGGACAAGGACTACCCGCTCATCCTGACCACCGGTCGCTGCATCTGGCAGTGGCATACCGGCTCAATGACCCGCCGTTCGGAGAGTCTTGAGCGTGAGGAGCCCACGGGCTGGGTCGAGATCAACCCGGAGGATGCACAAGCCCTCGGTATCAAGAACAAGGAGATGGTCAGGGCAGTCTCCCGCAGAGGAGAAATCCAGATCGGCGCACGGGTCACCAAGGATATCAAGAAAGGCGTTGTCTTCATGCCGTTCCACTATGCCGAATGCGCCGCAAACGTGCTCACCAACAATGCCCTTGACCCTGTCGCATCAATTCCGGAGTTCAAGGCCTGTGCCGTCAGGATAGAAAAGATCGCGGAGGCGAAGTAACATGGCAAAGAAAGGCGACATGCTCTATGCATGGACAAATGATGCAGAGATCAAGAAGAAGGCTGAACTCGGCGGTGCCGTGACCGCACTCTGGAAGCACGCTCTCGAATCCAAAATGGTTGATGCGGTCTTTGCGGTACGGAAGGGTACTGACCTGTACGATGCCCAGCCGGTATTGATCACTGACCCGAAGGACCTTGCCCAGACTGCCGGATCCCTCCATTGCGGGACCCTCCTGCTGCCCAAACTCGTCAAGAAATACCTTGACGGTGCGGCAACCATGAAGATCGGTGTCACGGTCAAAGGCTGTGATGCGATGGCATTTTACGAACTTGCCAAGCGAAAACAGATTGATCTTGACAACGTTGTCCTGATCGGTGTCAACTGCGGGGGTTCGGTCAGCCCGATCCTTGCCCGCAAGATGATCGCCGACAAGTTCGGGGTCGACCCGGACACGGTCCACAAGGAAGAGATTGACAAAGGCCAGTTCATCATCGAGTACGAAGGCGGACACAAGGGCATATCCATGGACGAGCTCGAGGAGCACGGCTATGGCCGCAGGGCCAACTGCCGCCGCTGCAAGATGAAGGTCCCCCGCCAGGCAGATCTTGCCTGCGGAAACTGGGGCGTCATCGGTGAGAAGGCCGGCAAGGCAACCTTCGTGGAAGTCTGCAGCGAGAAGGGTGCAAACCTTCTCAATGGCGCAGTAAAATCCGGTATCCTCGCAACCGAGGCCGCCAATCCCAAGGGTCTTGAGATCCGGGGCAAAGTCGAAGGAGCTATGCTGAAACTCGGCGACAAGTGGCGGAAGAAAGACTTTGAGGCACTTGGCGATGGCAAGGAGCGTCTGAAGAAGATCATGACGGAGACAGCACGCTGCATCAAGTGCTACTCCTGCATCAGCGCCTGCCCCATCTGTTACTGCGTGGACTGCACGACCAAGAACCCTGCCTATGTCACTCCCGGTCAGCTCCCGCCCAACTTCATGTTCCACCTCATCCGGTTCGCGCATATCGCGGACTCCTGCGTGAACTGTGGCCAGTGCGAGGAACTCTGCCCGGCAGATATCCCGAACGCTCTCTTCATGCACGCCCAGCAGACTGAACTCGAGAAGATGTTTGGTCATGTGCCCGGTGTAAACATGGAACTTCCGCTTCTCGCGATGGTCGAGGAGAAGGAGGAACGCGGCCGCCTGCACAACACCGGCAGCGATATGATCTACGAGAACGTGTTCCAGCCGTTCACACCAAAATAATACCCCTCTTTTTTCGGTAGTTAGATTCGATACGAATAGTTGTTCTGATCCTCTATCCTGGGCTCTATCAATCATGGCCCCCCTCCCACCGTCGGCGCATCCCTGTGACGCGGCAACCCCTCTCACGCTGACAAGAAATGTTCCCGGGAAACAGGAGGGGGTGGTGAGAAAAGATCAAGTAAATCCCAATCAGATCGTTTCCTCCTTTTCTCAGAGAGAGGAGCCATCCTCGTGTGCTCCTCAAAATATAATAAAAAATGGACAGTGCCTGGATCTCCCACCGAAATCAAAAGTGCTCATTTGTCAATTATGGGGGTTGAGACCCCCATACCCCCCCAAGTGCGATGAATGCCGCCGCCCCCGACGGGGCGCCCCCGCGGCGGATTAGTGACAAAATCATCGGGAGATCAAATTCTGCAAAAATCTTTCCCGCCCCGCCGTGCCTCGGAGAGGCCCTGAGGCGGGGAACTCTCGCAAATGTTCAAATATAAATGGTAGGATGGATACTCCCCACCCTGCTCGTTTCTCCGTAAATATCCCCAGGCAAAATCCGGAAAAATGAGTTGACCTTTGAGATTTCAGACACAGGAGATGGTACTACTTTTTCCATTTAAAGACGGGAATCATCGGTTTCAAGAGATCCGGCTCCTCTTCCAGCGATGAGAGTTTCGCCGTCTTCGAAAACTGGTTTCCTGCCTCATTTTTATACGTTATGGCGACTTTTACCTCTTCAACCATGGCGGGGAAAGGATATTCATAGGTTGCATCAGCGTCAAGGGAAGGAATGTCAAACTCGATGTTCATGGGTACGAGGGCGCCGTGTATGGCCTCGGCCCGTGCATTCCCTTTGTTGGTGAGGATGATGCCCTTCGCATCATCCCTGAGTTGTACCGCGATATCCGGGTGACCCTTCGTATCCTGCATTATCATGAGCGACATCAGGAGCGTGATGAGGATAATGAGGACAATTCCTGCGAGATAAATATTGACAAAGAGCAGGATCAGGGTGATGAGGGAACCAAGGACAAGCAGAAGGGTGATATTTCTTTCCATAGGATTGACTTGTCCCCGCAACCTTTTTTGTTTAACGGTTTGTTGTTACATCCGGGAATTTTGCCGGGAAACCGATACGATTTCTCCCGGAAGCCTCACCGGAAAACCCCCAAATCTACCGTCCCGTCAGGCTGGTTCTGCTGGAAAATCTTCTGCCGATATTTGCCTGCTGACTGAAATTTTTTTATAAGTCACAGGAATCCGGATATTTTTCCTTCAGATCAATTGAAAACAGGCATTTTTTCCCGTATGTATAGAGATTATCTGTACATACTTGCGCGTTATGGGCATGTGGTACTACCAGAAAGGATATGATGAAGAAATAGTGCCTAAATGAGATTAAAATTTTTATTTTTTAACTATAATCAATTAACCTCCTCAAGTTACCCAAATTCCTGAATCCTGCTATACGGCTCTGATTGGCTAACAATTCGAAAATTATTAATATCCCTGCAAAAGAGCTCTACAATGACCTATACGAAAAGTGATTTAATACGTTGCTGGTATAGGTTGAAACGTTTCAGAGGTGTTTAAGAGAATGGTGTTTCATCCTCCGGTAGCAATCACTGCAAAAGCAGGTGATGCCGGTAAGTACAAAGTAGGTCTGCCCGCATGGAACATGGTCCTTCGTGGATTCATGTCCGGTGCATACATCGCCATGGGTGGGGCCCTTGCAACAGTGTGCAGCACAGGAATTGCGTATGCAGCAACATTAACGCCAGCACAGATTGCCGCAGGCATGACTCTTGCTCAGCCAGGTGGTTTCGCATCAGCTGGTATGGCACAGCTTGTTCTGGGAGCCGTGTTCCCTGTTGGGCTTATTATCACCGTGCTTACGGGTGCTGAGCTCTTCACCGGTGACGCGATGCTTGCCCCGATGGCAGCATTTATCCACAAGATTACCTGGGCCCAGGTCCTGACCCTGTGGGTCTTTGTCTATATAGGAAACCTTATCGGGTCCATTGTCTGGGCATACATCATGGCCAACGGTCCGTTTGTAACCTTCGACGCGGCTGGTGTCGGTACGATTACCGCGTTCGGTACGAGGGCCCTCGCCATTGGTGCTGCAAAGACCAGTTACGTCGGCATGATGGGCATATATTCAGCTTTCCTCAAGGGAATCGGCTGTAACTGGCTCGTCAACCTTGCCATCCTTCTCGGTATTTGTGCTGATGATGCGGTCGGTAAGTTCTTTGGTATCTGGTTCCCGATCATGGCCTTCGTTTCAAGTGGTCTTGAACACTCGGTTGCCAACATGTATTTCATTCCCGCTGCTATCTTAACTGCTGGAGTGACAAAAACGGCAACTACGGTAAACTGGGTCAATATGTGGACCGCGAATATTATTCCGGTCACGCTCGGTAATATTGTCGGCGGATTATTCTTCGTCGGTGTCATCTACTGGGTTGCGTTCCGCAAAGAGATCGCAGCACTGAAGTAGATTAACCTCCAATAATCTTTCCGATGAAGATCGGAAACGTCGAAGTGAAGGTCTCAATCATCGCCGTTGCGGTGTTTGTAATCTTTACTATTTTTTTATTTATTGCATCGTTAAACAGCCCTGAAGTCAGGTCGCAGTTGATCTGGCTTGTTCCGGCATTGTTCATGCTCCTGGTCATCCCGACGGCTCTCAATTACATGAGCCGCAGCCAGTATGCAGATATTACCCCGGTCTATGAGGCACAGGCAAAGACGGTGCGGATCAGACTGATCAACGAGAGCATGGTGGGAAAGCCCGTACGGGTCCAGGGTATCGTTGAACGGGTTCATTTCCAGTTCCTGAACCGCCCCCAGTACATTGTTGCCGATCGTTCCGGTGCGATCTCGGTCAAGATGTTCACCAGCCCCGATGAGGATGTGAAGGTGAACGACCTGGTCGAGGTTCTCGGGCAGGTCATCCGCCGGTATATTGTTGTCGGCGATCCGGTGATCAACTGTGTATCGATCCGGAAAATAAAAAAATCATGATCCCCGTTATTCCGGGGTATTGATACATCATACTCCTGAAAAATCTCCAACCCAGGATTTGTTTACATGGCACCCGTCTCCCCCGAAGATCCACACCAGGAACGACATAGTGATAAAAATAGATACCGGTGGCTGGAGCTGGCGGTCCCCCTGCTCTCGTTTGGCGGGGCACTGCTGGGGATCCTTTTCAGCGTCACCGGGATCACGGCAGACTTCAGGGTTTCTATCCTTGGGTGCATCCTTGCTTCCTGGGTGCTTGCCTACCTCGCATGGATCCGGCCCCGGAAAGATATCGTTGCCCTGACAACCCCCATCTACTCGTTTATCTTCATCGCGGTCCCGACCGACATCTCCTCATCGGTCGTCCTTGAATTATTATATGCTATCAGTCTTACCCTCTTGCTCGTCCGCCTGAAGTACCGGTTTGGCAGTCCCGGGACCGCCCTCTCCGACCGTAAGGATCTTGCAGAACCACTCAGGACCTACGTCGAACAGACAGAGGCCACCTGCACGGGTATCAGTCCGGAAACAGCGCACCGGGCTACCCTTGCATTTGTCCGGTTTGCCGAGGGAAATTACGACGAAGCCGCCCGGGTTGCCGGCTCAGCTGCCGGGCAGCTGGAGAATGACGGGATGTCCTCCTGCCTGGTCCGCGCCTTTACGATTGTCAGGGACCATGCAGCACTCCTGGATACGTCATCGCCCCGGCCACACACCTTCCTGACCTTCTCCCCGGAAGATGCGGGGCAGCTGGCAAAACCGGGTCCCGTCCCTCCCGGGGCCGATAAGGAATTTGATACGATCCTTGACAATGCCCTCCTCCTGCTGTACAGCGTTGCATGGACGGCATCCGAACGGGACCGTCCCCACCTGCTGGTATCCCAGCCGTTTGCCCAGAAACTTCTCACGGAAGGGTAATGGCTTTTTACGGCACTCACGGCATGAATCTTTCCGGACCATAACTCATAGATAAAGAGGCGCGACAGCCCGGCAACTCCCGGATCACCGGATTTTTTTATCTCGTTATGGAGTTGACCCGCTTCATCGGGCAGACTCCGGCAGCGTTCATGTCGCCCATGGCCCAGGAATACCGTTCACGGATGGTGGCGGGAAGCTCCTGTTCCCGGATCGGTTCAAACCCGAACGAGGCATAGAAATTCACGAGGGATGCTACGGCATACATATACAGGGTTTCAGTGCCGCACGCGTCGATGAGTGCCCCGATGGCCCTTCGGGCGTACCCGTTCCCGCGAAACTCTTTCCAGGTGAAGATACCATCGATTTCATAGCCATCCGGATGACGTTTGCAGCGTGCCACGCTCACCGGGGTATCCTCGACAAAGACACAGAATATGCGATCCGTAACCGGGTCGGATTTGGTCTGGTGGTAGTCAATCCAGATTTTTTCTGCAAAATAAAACTCGGCGGTGGTCAGCTCCTGCTCGTGGACATTCAGGGAAATATCGGTGTAGATGACCAGCACCGGTTTCTTTGCTTCCCGTGCCACTTTGGCGGTGGTGATACCCAGCGGGATCTTCTGCAGGTAATCCATCTTCCCGAACCGGGACATCATGATAAGGGATACCTGCTCTTCTGAAGAAACCCGGCAGATCTGCTGGAACGGGCTGCCGAAGCGAATCATCAGCTTTACCCGGAGATCCGGGTGGTTTTTCCTCAGGGTTTCCCGTGTCTCAGAGAGACGTTTTTCCACTTCCCTGACGCGGAGGTTCATGCTCTCCTGTCGTTCGATTTTCCGGATCACGTGAAGGAGGATTACCTCAGAAAGACCCTCAAGCGTCTCAAGGTAGGCCAGGGCGTCCTTTGCGGGTTTTGAAAAATCGAGAGGAAAAAGAATTTTTGTAAAGAGTGCCGGCTCTTCAGGAACGGCTGGGGAAAGGAGGCCGTGTTCGGGAAAACGCATCACAAGAATATGCGTCCGCCCACGGGTGAGAACTGCGGTGCCTCCGCTGCCAAGGAGACTGCCCGAGAGCAACCCTTTTCGTGCCCCCATGATGATCAACGAGGGACGTTCGGACTCGGCGGTTTTCAGGATGGACTCGGGGATAGTGCAGCCGCTGTTCCCTTCGAGAATGAGCCTGACCGTAATGGCGTTGCCCGGGACCAGTCCCCGCTGGTGATCGAGTTTTTCCCATGCGATACTGTCATCGGGAACCGGTCCCTTTCCGGTATCCCGTCTTCCCCTGCCTTGTTCTTTCCCATCCACGACGTGAAGAAGAAGGATTTCCTGAACATCTTTCAAGGTGCCGGCGTAAGCGACGAGCTTACCGGACCCTTCCGTGAGGTCGGTAGGGATCAGAACACGTTCAAACATTGCGGCGAGCTCCGGACACTCCATCCGTGTGGGGGTGTTATTTTTTATAGGCACCGATCTGGCATATAATGTTTTGTTGTTGATCCCCTGTCCCCGCAGGAGATTAAAAAAAAAGATGGGTATAGTCACATTCTAGCGACTCATCTTATGAAGAGATATAACACATTTTCCTCAAAAATCGCTCTTGGGGGATCCAGCATATTATGCTTCCGTCCCCGCCGCCAGGGCATCCCCCAAAATGTGATAGCCCCTCGGAAGGTTGATGAAAATACCTCGAACGTGGGGGTCAAGGGGGGTGCTCCCCTTGGGTTGCCTCCCCCTTATGGGGAGAGAGGGGGTTACCCTCATATCTACCGCAGAGATTAACCTGGAGAGGAAAAAAGAATTTCTGCAAAGCATAAAAAATTGGACTTTTTTTCCCGTCAGTTCCGGAAATATATTTTACGCGATTTATCTCTCGTTATCACTGATCAATTTTGGTGGTTGAAATGTGACTATACCCAAAAAGATTATACCGGTCCTGCACTGTCGTAGACCTGGCACAGGTACCGTGCTTCGAACAGGACAAAGAACGGGAACAGGATAAATACGATCAGCCCGCCGATAAACGGGATGGCCATGAGAATACCTTCAATAACCCCGACGATAACGCCCATGATGATGAGGGCGAGGATGTAGTTGATCCAGCCGATCCTGCCAATCGTTGCGAGGATCGCACTGAAGTTAAATGCCTCGCTTATACTCCCTGTACGGGCAAACCTGATGATCCCGATCGTTGCAATCAGTTCAATGATAATCGCAACAATCAGGAAAATAACCAGACCGGCAAGCAATGCCCCGACCGCCGCAAGGATTGCTGCCGCATTCAGTGTGAAGACTGCTATTACCAGCGGAGCAATGCTGATGATCGCAATAATAGCCAGTGGAATACAATAGACGATCCCAATAACCAGGTACTTGATCCCGTCCACGATCAGGGTCCCCCAATCCGCGACCTCGGGGGAGGGTTTCTCCCCGCGAAGGATCTTCAGTTCATATCCAAGGAGAGGGATCGCGAGCAGGATCGTCGCGAGCAGCAACAGCAGCCACTTCGTCCATTTTCCGACAAGTCCTTCCCGCGCGTATTCGAATGATTCGCTCAGCATGTTTCCATAATCCATTTCATTTCACCTTCTCTCAAGATACGGTTCCCTGTAGGTTTTTTTGCCTTAATAATTGTCGGCCTGAATTCTGCTGCGGATGTGGAGCACTGAGGGAGAATTTTTTGACTCTTTTGAAATCCTAAGTTTTCAATAAATTGCGAATAACCTATTATCGGAGGGGACAGTGCCTGTCCGCCCGAACCGCCCCTGCGCTTTTGCGATAGTGTTGTATTACCTTCTCTGGAATTATCGCTCCAGGGGGATGCCATAGCGGCGGGAGCGGAGGCATTCCGTGCCGTAGCCCCCAAGAGTGTTGAGAAAAATAGTATGAGGATTTCAACAGGCCATTTTTTTTAAGAAAACCCGCCGGGCAAGCCCGTCGGTGATCTTCGTCTTCTTCTCCAGGTTGAGCTCGTGAATATAATCCTCGAACCGGTGGATCCGGGTGCTGACCGGGAACGGGATGCCGATGGTGGAGATGATCGCCTCGCCCCGGTCGAGGGTCTGGATCTCGATCTCCATCTTTGATAAATCCTGTTTTGCGCTGCCCATGATGATCTCCCGGTCGCCCCGGTCACCGAGTCCCATGACGACAAAGGTGTTGATCTGGGCGAGCACCTTGGGATCCACGTTCTTCGGCTGCTGGGTGATGACGCAGAGGCCCACACCGAACTTCCTGCCTTCCATGGCACATTCCCGGAAGATCTGGGTGGAGGAGCCGCCCGCGGAAAGGACCCGCTGCGCCTCTTCAATGGTGATCAGGATCTGGTGGGACGATTCCTGGTGCTCGTCAATCCCATACCCACGGGCCTCGGAACGGTGCTTTGCCATGATCATCCGGGTGATGACCGAGAGGACGAAGAGCTCGCTCCGCTCGCCCATGTCCGGGATGTCGATAAGGACGACATTGTTGTCATGGAGATCGGTGATGATCTCCTGCATGGAGGAGCCCTGCGGGCGGAAGAAGGCTTTGTTGCCGTTGACAAGGTTCTCGATGTGCCGCTTGATGACCCGGACCGGACCGGCCATGGAGTTACGGATCTGGTAGGTAAGCGTGTTTTCCCGTACCGGCTGGTTTCCGGTGTCTTTGATGGGGAAGATCTCCGGGTCCACGTTTTCGAAGAACTCGATGATCTCCTTCCCGCCCGCACGGGAAAGTGCCTCGATAATATCGGTACTGCGGCTGGCTCAGGTCATGGAGGATGGAGAGATCGCTGATCCGGAAGTCATCGTAGTCGAGGTAGAGCTTGTTCATGCCGTACTTCTTCCGGTCGGCCTCGCCGCGGATCGTGAAGACGGAAAGACCGTCCCTGCCGTTTGTGTAGTGGATGAGCCCTTTGGTCGGCTCACCGGTGGAGGACTTGCCGCCGTTCACGTACTCCCCGTGCGGGTCGACAATGAGGAGGCCAAACTTCTTCTCCTTCATGCAGGAGGCACAGAAGGTCTTCATGAAGTTGCTCTTGCCCATGCCGGTGGTCGCAAAGACACCCATGTGCTGCGGGAGGACCTTTGCGGGGATACGTACGGCGACGTCTTTGATAACGTCCTGGCCGCTCCGCATCAGGCCGACCTCTATCTCCCCCATCTGGCGGGTGAGGAACATAAAGTCGTCGGCGGTCGGGTCCTCGACAGTGGAGAACTTGGAGGGGATGGTGCGGGCCTTGTGGAATTTCCCGCCGGCGTCTACAAACCCGAGCGGGACGGCATCGACGGTGATAAAAACATCCTCCCCGAGGCCGTAGAACTGCTCGCTGAACGGACGGGTGTCCCACTTAGGGTCGGCAAAGTTGCTGTCGTGCGAGAGATCGGTGATCTTGGCAAAGAAGGTCAGGCCCTTGGTTGTGTCAACGATCTTTTTGATGTCCCCGATGTAGAGCGTCTCGCTGTGAGGGGCGATGAAGCGATAGGAGAGTACGCTCCTGCCGGTCAGCCGGTATTTCGTTGTGTCCATGTTATCAATATCGTTCAAAGTCACCATGTAAATCACCAAAAAGGTCCTCAAAGCTCCTGTTCTGCATTCCCAGGTTCGCAAGGCCGGCCTTGATGTCCTGCAGGATCTGCACCGCCAGCGGTCCGTCGATGACGACCGAGCGGTGTGCGTCGAGGAGCGGGTAGGGGTACCCGGGGATCCTCCCGTCTCCGGCACAGGCGGCGAGGGCCTGCATCGTTGCCGCTGCTGCCTGCTCGTCCGTTCCCTTCGGCAGCTCCATCTTCAGCGGCCTGCGGAACTGCGGGTGGAGCGAGGCGATGTACAGCTCCCCGTGCCGTCCCGGGCTGTACCCGGCATGATCCGGGAGGTGCTCATCGATCTTCGTCCACCAGGGGCCCGTAATACCGAGCTGTTCGGCAAGACCCGCTATCGCCGGGAGAAGCGGGTGCCCGCCCCCCCAGGTCGCGCTGGTCCGCTTTGCCACGGCCGCGAGGAGAAGGTGGCGTTCCTGTGCCGTCCGGATGATATCCGAAAGCACCGGTTCATGGTTCTGGCTGGAGACCCGCAGCGCCCCGTCGAGGAGGAGCAGGGCTCCTTCCGGCAGGGTCTTTGCCGTCTGCAGGGCGACCCAGTATTCGAGCGTGTCGCGGAGGATGGCAGAGGCCCGTTCCGGGTCCGCATTGTCCAGTCCTTTGTGGGGCAGGATGCCGAAACAGTCCTGGTATATCTCGTCAAAGTCCAGGTTCCGGTGGCCGGGGCCGATGGTGACGAGCGTGATGGGCGTGATGGAGCGGCCGGAACGGAGGTTTCCGGCAAATGTTGTCCGCCCTGCCCGGATCGCGGCGAGGGTGATGCTCCCCCCTTCGGCAATCATGGTGTTGCTCCCGTCGATTGCGCACACCGTGCCGGAAGGGCCCGGGGGAATCGGGTGAATATCGTTGGTCGTGATCCCGCTTTCATCGGCAAACTTTTCCACAAGATCTTCAGGAATGTGTCCGGCGATCCGCCGGAGTGCCCGCTTCACCGACTCCTCGTAGGATACCGGGGAGGTCATTCGCCCACCTCCCGGACCCGGCTCACCATGTCGCTCCCCATCTCAACGACAAGGGTATGGGAAAACTCCCCCTGCATCTCGGCAATGTGGGAGATCAGGATGATCTGGGGGAACCGCGACTCCTGGGTCCGCAGGCTGGTGAGGAGGTTCGTTCTCCGCTCCTCGTCCTGGCTCCCGAAGATCTCGTCGAAGATCAGCAGCGTGCTCTCGTGGACGTTATGGAGCTCGGCAAGGTACCGTGACAGGGCAATCCGCAGGGCAACGGCGATGTCGTCCTGTTCCCCCCCGCTGAACCGGTCGATGGCGTAATCATCGTCAACGTCCCGCACGAGGAGGTTGAAGTCCTCGTCAAGCAGCACCTGTTCGTAGCGCCCCCCGGTGATCTCGCTGATGATCCGGCTGACCTCCCCTTCAAGCCGGCTCCGCACGACCTGCATGAGGTAGATCACGTAGTCCGCGATGACGGAGCGGGTCAGTTTCAGGAGCTCGATCTCCACCTTCAGTGCTTCCGACTGCTTCTGCAGATCCTTCACCAGTGCCTCGGTGCGCCGGTAGTCTGCGATCTTCTCTTCAGCATACTTCAGTCGTTCAGTGGCCCGGGTGATCTTTTCTGCACGTGTCCCGCACACCTGACTCGATCTCTGCCCGTTCCTGCTCGAGTATCACGCTCTTCTTTGGATCAAATGACGATCGCTCAATCTCCGATACGACCCGGGCAATCTCCGACTGTTTTTGGGTGATCTGACTCTCGAGTTCCGTGACCTGTTTTTTCAGGACGTCGGCCTTTGCCAGTTCTCCCCGGAGATCGGTGAACCGGGCCTGGATCTTTTCCAGCCCGGCAACCTCCTGTTCAGCCTTGGCATAACTTTCTTCCCCGAACCGGAGATCCCGGATTATTTGCTCGAGAGCAGAACACGCAGCCTCCTTTGCCTGCAATTGGGAGAGCACGTCCCTGAGTTCGGCCTCAAAGGAGACCCTCATCGTGAGTTTTTCGGTAAGGGAACGTATCTCCGAGAGGACCGGCCTCTGGGCACTGATGGCATCCTTTGCTGATGAGGCCATCTTTTGTTTTTCGGCTGCCGCTGCAGTCTCGCGATCGATCCGCTGGAGCTGGAACCTGAACTCGCCCGTCAATGCTGGTGTAATGACTGCCAAGTTTCTGGCGACAGAGCGGACAGATGCCTTCAGCGCCGGCGTTCCGGATCGTATCACGGTCTGCCAGCAGTTTTTTCTTCTCGTGATCCAGGCTTTTCAACTCCGCAAACAGAGTCCCGATCGCGTGGGTGATCTCTTCGCCGGCCGAGGCGATATGGGGTTCCAGATCATGGTCCCCGGTCTCCGGCCGGATCTTCAGGGCATCACGGACCCTCCCGATAAGCACCGCCCGATTCCCGGCATCCTGGTCGAGCGACACGATCCGTGCCTGTGCCAGTTCAGCCCGCTTCTTTGCCTCCCTGCATTCCCGTTCAGCGGACTGCACCCCGGCCCGGGCCTGGTCGTGCTCGTCTTTACGTTTTCTCAGGGTCTCGAATGCCAGTCGCTTCTCCGGGAAGGCAGCTACCCGTTCCTTTAGCGTGTGGTATTCCAGTTCCAGCCGGACAAGACCGGTGAGGCTCGATTTCGTGAGATCCCGCTGTTTTTTGAGGCCGTCCTGTTCCTGTGAAAGGGCGGTCTGCCGGGTCGTGAGCTCCGTGTACTTCGCCCTCTGGTCCTGGAAGAGCCGGAATTCTTCATCCAGTCTCGTTTTTTTCCCGCTGAGATCGGTGTGCTGGTTTTTCAGCAGCCCCAATGTGTGGTTGAATTCGGTCACCGAAGCCTGCAGTGCGGCAAACTCCTCCGCGTTCAGCCCCCGTGCAAGGGCCTCGAGGGTTCCCTCCATCCGCTGGAGCCCGGCACTCTTCTCATCGATCTGTTCTTTCAGGATCTTCTGGCTCTCGGTGTTCAGGTAATCGATCCCGAGTGCCCGGAGGAACCATTCCTTGCGCTTGCCCGGCGTCGTTTCGAGCAGGGTGAGGAGGTCCTTCTGGGCGGCGTAGATGGTGTTCCGGAAATCCACCGGGCCCATCCCCAGCGTCCTCCTCACCTCCGTCTCCACCTGGCTCACCCCGGTCGCCCGGAGCTGCCCGTCCTTATGGAAGGTGGCATCGTGCTGGACGGCCTTGCCTTTCTTAAAGGTGCGGACAACTGTATACGCTGCCCCTTCGACACTGAAGTCGAGCCGTACCTCGCACCGCTCTTTGGGCGAGGCGAACGATGATACGATATAGTCCGGGGCGATACCGGTTGCCTGCACCCCATAGAGGGCAAAGAAGATGGCCTGCACGATGCTGGACTTGCCGGTCCCGTTATTCCCGAGGATGCCGGTGATCCCGTCATGGAACCGGATCTCCTGATCCCGGAACCGCTTGAAGTTCTTCAGCACCAGCCGGTCAAGGATCATTCCCCGCCCTCCCGGTGCTGTTCCATGACCGTCCGCAGGACATCAAGCCCGTGCTCCGCGACAAACGCCTTCTCCGGGCCGAGAGCTGCTGCTTGCCGATGAAGGAGGTGAACTCCTGCAGGTAATCGACGGTCCTGATGTCCTGCTGGAGCGGGACGGGAGACTCCTCGTCCTTGCCTTTCACCCGGATCTTCAGGTCGAGGAGCTGCTCCCGCACACAGGACAGGTCCTTCATATCGATCCCTTTGCCATGCTCCCGGGACATCCCGTCAAGGGTCACCTGCACCATTGACTGGGCAGGGACCTGCATCCGCGTGATACGGGCGACGATCTCCCCGGTAATATCCTTCGGGTGCACACCCTCGCACGGGATGCTGCCGAGATCGACCATCAGGGTGCAGGGCAGTGCAAGGTGGCAGACCTCGTGCCGGGACGAATCGACCACCAGGCCGCCCTTCTCATCCCCTATCTCCCCGTAGGTGAGGTATTCCGTCGATCCCGATGTACCAGGCATTGTCCGTGATCCGGCACTGGTTGTGGTAATGGCCGAGGGCGATATAATCGAACCGGTCCGAGAGGATGGTCCCGTCCAGTTCATGCTCGGCCACCGTCGCCAGCCGCTTGTCTTTAATCGCGGTCGCCAGCCCGTGCGTCACCAGTACGTTATTGCAGCCCGCCGAGAATTCGAGCTTGGTCAAAGGCCGTGCGGTAATCCTCCGGGCGGAGCATGTTGGGGATCAGGTGGAAGACCGTATCCCCGATCTCCACCTTCTCGTACCGGAATTTGTAGGCAGCAGTGATGCGGGACGGGTGGTAGGTGAGCACTTCGTAAGGCGAGGTGGTGTACCGGGTCTTGACCATGCTATGGTTCCCGGCAATAACGATGAACGGGATCCCGGCTGCCTGGAGCCGGTCGAGGGCTTCGAGCACGGTGGTATAGGCCCGGGTCTTGGGCTTCACCTGGTCGAAGAGGTCCCCGGCATGGACGAGGACATCCGGTTTTTGTTTGATGATGACATCTATCGCAGACAGGAAATTGTCATAGATCTGCTTCTCGCGGAGGTTCATCCCGCTCTCGGGGTCGAGGCGGTTGAACGCGGCTAAGCCTAAGTGGGTGTCGGCGATGTGGATGAGTTTCATTGTGTCTGATTTTTATTATGGTGTGGGGGAATATAAGAGGAGGGGAGTGCAGAGAGAAAATAATGGGGAATTTCCACACGTTGATATTCGTAGAGAGGCAGGCATACACAACCCCTTCCCCTACCAGGAGACCCGGTAATTGCCCGCCCCGCCAGAACAAGCCAGTACCGGACCGTACACAAACCCTATAATAATCCCCGACCTATATCCCAGTACACAAAAGAGGTGAACTGATGGGCAAGGCAATTGAATGCATCTATGAGGATAATGTTCTCAAACCGGTTGGCAAGATCCAGCTTCGTGAGGGAGAACGAATCCGGGTGACCATCGAGAAGAAGCTCTGCTTCAAGCCCATACAGTTAAAGAAGAAACTTACCTCGGACCGCATCAGCGCTCTTACGGATGATTCATGGACCTCTTCTTAGACACCTCTTTTATCATCCCGCTGATCATTGAAACTGAAACAACCCGGAGAGCCCGGGATTTTCTCTCTTCATTCTCCGGCACCTGTGCAGTGAGCATGTCGGTTTATGAAGAATCCTTCTTTGTAGGGCTTCGGATCATTGCGGAAGATGAATTCGGGATTACCGGTACAGCGAAACTAAAAGAGCACATTCTCAACAAAGGCTATGGGTTTGCTGACGAATTCATCCGCAACCTGAATGATGTATTCTCCGGGCTCGCGATCGTTGCCGACTCTTCGAATCTTTCCGCTATCACAGAAATTGCCCGCACCTATGCTCTTCTTCCCAACGATGCTTTGATTGTCGCCACATGCAGGGAACATTCAATTCCGAAGATTGCAACATTCGATCGGGATTTTTCAAAAATTAAAGATCCGGTTCGCGTGAAAATCTAAACGGCTTCAGGTTTGAATTGATTCAAATCCTGAAAAAAAATCAGTTTTTTTTACATTTTTCTTTCCGGACAAATCTCAGCAAACCTGCAACTCAAACACTTGCGTTGCGAAGGTCTCGCCGGAAAATCATCATACTCATAACTCGCATTCATCGCCGCAAATTCCCGGGGGATCATCTCCTTCACCTCGCGAAACTGCTCTTCGAAGAAAGCATAGCGCTTCGTTGCGCCAGTCTTTAAGAACACCAGCTCGGTGCTGATCTCGTCGGCATTCATATTGTAATACTCCTTTGCCCAGAGCACATACGCCGCCATCTGGAGTTCTGTTTCGTACTCGTCATCGTCCCTGCCCGGTCTTCCAGTCGGTGAGGATGAAGGTGTCGTCCGGCATTTTCCCGATAAAATCTACCTTGACCGTTACTTCAACATCGCCGATGCTGAAATGATCGAATTCCTCGTGCCGCAGACATTCACGGCTCTTGTAGTCCGACCATTCCCCGAAGAATGTGTGCAGGCAGGTCTTCCCATTCTCTTCTATATAATCATAAAATGAATTCGGGATTTTTTCGCCATTGTGGTATTCCGTGAAGGTCTCGCCCCCGATATTTTTATAAAGCGAGACTTTCTTCGAAAACGCATTCATTGCTTCGTTCAGGTCTAGCGGTTTGTTCTCGCAGTGAATCTGGATCTGCTGGTCGATGATATCGTGGACAAGTGACCCCTGGACGACAAATTTTGATTTGAAATTTTTGAGCCAACGGATTTTTTCGGGATTTACGACTGAATTGGATTTGACGTACGGAGCAATATATTCAAAATAGTACTGGCGCTGGCAACGGTTCCAGACCCGGTGTTTGGTGAAGGACCAGGAATTTATTGTGAAAAAGAATGGGTCGAGATCTGGCATATGTTTTTGTCGGGGAGGGTTACGATATACATTCGCATCTGATTTCGGCAATGAGTCTTTGGAATATTTTTATGTCCATGTACTGTAAGGCATTTTTACCATGCTGTGGTTTCCCGCAATCACGATGAACGGGATCCTGGCAGCGTGGAGGCGGTCGAGGGCTTCGAGTACGGTGGTATAGGCCCGGGTCTTGGGTTTTACAACATCGAAGAGGTCACCTGCATGGACGAGTACGTCGGGTTTTTGTTTTATGATGATATCTATCGCTGACAGGAAGTTGTCATAGATCTGCTTCTCGCGGAGGTTCATCCCGCTCTCGGGATCGAGGCGGTTGAACGCGGCTAAGCCTAAGTGGGTATCGGCGATGTGGATGAGGTGCATCGTATATTCCTTAATGGATTTTCATGGAATATAAGAAGAGGGGAGAGGGAGTGAAACTGAATACTGTCTCACCTATGCATTTTCGAAGAATTCTGACGAATTCTTCTCATTGTCGGTTCCGACGAACCTCTCCAGGAGTGAAAATGAGTCCTTTCGGGAAAAATCAGATCAATATACTATATCTGGCACTGTACCTACAAATTTACCGGTAGGACCTGCATGACCAACACGGAAGGTTTCATGTACCTTGTTTTTATTGCTGCGGTTCTCCTGGCCATCTTTGGCCTGCCGGTGCTTCTTGTGCTCAACGAGATCATGAGGAGACTGCCGCATCGCATTCTCCGACTGGTAATCCCTTGCCTGGTGCTCCTGCTCGGGTACTACCTGTTGATGCCGGCCAATCCCTCATTTGTGATCATGGCGGCATTATTATTCGTCGGGCCGGTGGCCGCGCTGATCCCGCCCTTTGCTATCCCCGATCTTCTGGATCCCAAACTCGATCCATGGTCCCGGCTCCTGCGGATTGTTATCTGCTATTTTCCCGTTTCCCTATGCGGTGTGCTTCTCCTCATCGTATTTACTACATCCGGCCTTCCGACAAACCCTGACTTTTATTTTCCTGCGCCGGTATCCAATGGGGAGATCTACGCAGGGGAGATCATCACCGATATTCTCGTTGCATTTCTGATTTACTGGATCATGCGGGCGATACGCCCTCCGGCGCAGAGGAAGGATGAGAAACCGGAGAAGTGAACTGTGTTCAAAAGTATGCCGAAAGGACTTTTATCTTCAAGTTGGTAAGGTCGGGATGACGAACCCTTCTCCTGAACTATCGATAACTAGTAATTATCCAGAGTGAAGAGAATGGTACAGCCTTTAGGACATCAGGAAAATATTCTTCGGCTCAATTCCTATTCAGCGGGGACGATTCATGCGTATCAGGAAACCCGGAAATATCACGTATCCGGAGAAAACTCGTGTGCCATATTTCTGCAATACGTGGAGTTTTTCATTATTTCTCATCCCGTTTCTCCTTGTTCTCCTCGTTGCCCAGCCGGTTTCCGGCCTCGTCGTCATCGAATATTTCCATCAGCAGGGATGCATCAACTGCGAGAAAGTCGATCCCCTCATCGACACCCTCCGGACCCAGTACGGGAACCGGGTGGCGGTCGAAAGCATCGAAATCGACACCAGGGCAGGTGTCAGGCTTCTCATGTCCTATGGCGTCACGGAGATCCCCGTCGTGGTCATCAACCGGAACAAGGTCCTGACGTTTAACGAGATAACTCCCGTACGGCTCGATGAGGAAATACGGCTTGCCGAATCCGGTGCATATCCCATCCCCGAAAAGAGGAGAAGTATCTTCGATGGTGACAGTTTTCCTTCGATACTCTTCGCCTTCGTCCTCGGTCTGATGACCGGATTCTCCCCCTGCCTGCTCGGGAGCCTTGTCGTACTCATCGCTGCTGCCGGAGGACCGGCTGCAGCCGGAAAGGGCGGGCGGTATTATCCCCTCATCTTTGGTGCCGGGATCGTTACCGCGTACCTGCTCGCCGCTGCTTGTATCCTCGGAGCAGGCGTTGCGTTTCGCCCGGATGACAACTCCCGGCTGGTAATCTGGGGAATTGCCGGCCTATTCGCGATCGTCGTCGGTCTGCTCCAGCTGGGTTTCTTCTCCCTCCCCGATCGGGTGAATCGTCGTGCTTCGGCACTGGTATCCCGCTTCCAGAGCCTCCCGGGGATTTTTTTTCTGGGGCTCATCTTCGCCGTCCTGTTTGCCCCCTGCGCCATAGCACCGTTCCTGATCCTGATCGAGACCATCCTCATCACCAACAGCCTCGCGCCGGTATTCATGATCCTCGCATTCTCTGCGGGCATCCTTACGCTGTTTCTCATCCTCACGGTGATCCAGAACATTATCCCGGAAGAACGGCTGCTCAGGTATGCAGTCATCGTTCAGAAAACCGGAGGGCTTCTCCTCCTCGTGCTCGGGGTATGGCTGATCCTGTCGGCAGCAGTATGAGTGCGTAAGAAAAACCGTTCAATCGCTCCTGGGGAGCACATGATACGGGGATCCATGGCCCGGGACCGGACATACTGCCACTTTGTATTTGTGAAATCGCCGGTCTCCATGAATACCGCCGTAGAGATCCCCCTCATTGTCCGTAAACCCCTAAGACACCATTTTCGTTTTTCTGTGTGCGTCAAAATGGATGGTTCCCCCTTTGGCAGCACGAAGATGATTGCCTTTTTTGTCCCAATACGAATACTACCTGATTTTTTTACTAACTCGATTTTTTGACAGGCAATTTTAAAAAAATATAAATAGAATTCAGTGAGCAATCAAGCTATGAAAATTTCTTTGCCAGCAATTATTCTGATTATCGTCGGATTTCTTCTTGTTGTCGGGCCGTGGACATTTGCCCCGGTCTGCGAAGTAAACGGCATGTATGCACAGCTTGCGAGCGGTAAGACCCTCCCGATGCCCTGCGGGTGGACCGCCCGGGCTGAAGTGGGGATAGGTGCCCTTACAATACTGGCCGGGGCACTCCTCGTTTTTTCAAAGTCTGCTGAAACAAAACGGATTATCGGACTTTTCGGTCTTGGCCTCGGCGTCCTTGCGATCCTGTTCCCGCTCTATATCACGGGAATGTGTGGCATGGCGAGCCATCCCTGTAATCTCGTGACAAAACCTGTACTGGTAATTCTCGGCGTCGTAGCCATCGCGGTGTCATGCTGGATCATTTACGATGCACAAAAGGAGATGGCACCGTAACTGAAAGATTATACTCCACATGCAGAAGGTTTGTGACAGGTAAAATCGACATTTTTTGGCAGGGAATGGGTTACAACCCGATGCGTTTTTGGTAGCAGGCAGGTTATGTCGCCGTTGAACCGGGGTTTGCTCACCAGGGTTCAGCTTCACGACCCCATCCAGGTTTACTCATCGCACAGCCGGCTCGTGCAGAATCCCTGGGCACACTTCTCGTAAAACCGCTGGTGGCACTCCTCGGCCGGCCAGAACCGGGATGCAGGCACGATCTCCGTGACGACCGGACGGTCGCCATAGATTTTTCTTGTTGCCAGACGGTCCCGAGAAATGAGCGCCGCATCCTCCTGTTCCTCATCATGGTAGAAGATCACCGACCGGTACTGCGTGCCGGAATAGTCGCCCTGCCCGTCAGTACGGGTCGGGTCATGCATAGTCCAGAAGATTTCCAGCAGCCGGTCGTACATGATAACGGCGGGGTCATACACGATCCCCACCGCTTCCACATGCCCGGTAGTGCCGGTCCCGACCTGCTCATAGGTCGGCCCGGGAAGCGATCCCCCGGTGTATCCCACGACCGTTTCGATCACACCCTCAATACGCCGGAAGGCAGCCTCAGTATCAAAGAAACAGCCCGCGGCAAAGGTTGCCCGCTGGGGCTCGGCTGGGCCGGTCATCGTTCATATACTATGAGGCCGGGGTTCTTTGGTATTGCGATATGGATGCCAGTCCGCCTCTTTCACTAAAATATCCCTGTCCTCAATGTGATTTCGAATATTTTATTAATGATTCAGCAATTGACCCACTTGTTAGTGTACGAGTTATGTGTTCTAGATGAGGTAAAATAGTGACAGTTCCTCCAGAAGACTGTATGTCCTGAATGTGGACGTTTTAGCAAAAATGCTGTTCAAATTATCAACTATGATAATTACTGATAAATTCCATTCTTTTTAGAACACATATAGCATTGATCTGATTGACCAGAGATCCGAAGATATGGTGCCTCCTTACTTGTTATGCTATTCGATACGAGAAATAACATCTGGGAGTCAAAATCGAAACAGTTATCTCAGTCATAAAAAAAAAGTTCAGTGAAGTTCTCAAAACAAAAAATATCGACTTCAGATTAAAGAGATCAAAATCATTCTCTACAATATCTCAAAAATGATCTCGACTTATCCTTCCTTCTTCTTATTGAGGAATTATATAGTCTAAAATTTCCTATTTTTTTGTGGCGTCGCATAGTGAAATGTTTATCAAGTATAGGAAACTTCATACAATTGTGTATACTTATGGGATTACTCTCAAATTTTTTTGGATTGAAGGGGAATAATTCACAAAGTTCCAGCAAAAGCCGTGATAAACCATCAACAATTAACGACCTTATAGAGGATTATCCAACCCTTCGAGAATATCGGCATAAATGTCTTTCGATTCTAGCGATTAAAGGTGTTATGGACAAAACTCATACTGATAGTATTGAAGAGATGCTGCTTGCCAGCGAGAACGGCTGCGATCACTTATTGCGCTGTAATGACTTTCACAATGTTAAAAGCTTTCCTCGAAATTGCAAAGAAATTTAAAGAAATTGATCATCCAGATGTCAAGATGATACAAGAAGTTAGTCTTAAAATTGATGAGAATAATTTTAGGAATGCTAAAAACAATTTTATTGAGGATGCAATGAAAAATTGCAACCGATTGAATTCTATGATAATAGAAGAAGTAAAAAAAATATCCTAATTACTAAATAAACCAATCTTTGGTTTTACAGTTTTGATAAACTTGTTATGACACGACCAACTTTTTAATGGAATAGTCTTGTTTTTCTTAAAAAGAAGAGATTTCGATCAATTGTTAACGTGGATATGAAATAGAATCCAAATCCTGATCGGTAACGGAAATTAACCTCGAACCACAAAGTGGACATATTTTATCAATTTCATTCATAATAAAAATTCAATTATTTTTTTGAAAAACCGTCAGAAAATTCGGACTTGATCTGGGAAATAAAAATAACAAAAATTTAATGTTTTAAGTATTGATTTGTTCTTATGGGATTTTTTGATAATTTGCTGGGGAAACCAAAAAATATTACTGTATATTATTGTGACGTCTGTGGGAAAAAATTACATGAGGGAAAAGGAAATCTGAACAGGGTTAATTCCTATGATGATGTAAAGGATTCGATTAAAGAATTTCTTTCCTTAAAATGTGTTTGCCTTGGATGTAACTCGGTTTTTTGTTTTCACTGCGCTAAAATTGAAGGTAATAAAAAAGGAACCAGAATACCAACCTGTCCAAAATGCGGTACTATAGTGCCTAAAGACCAATATTCGTAATAAAAACATAGTTTGAAGTTCAGATAAGCCTTGCATTTTGCACACACCGGTCGTAATAACATACTGAGTGGCTATAACTGAAATTGAAAACATACCGGGAGTTTCGATAATACATAGAGTTGGTGGGTCCCAACATTGGCTCAATTTGAGTCTTTGTCTGGACATTTTCCGGATAACGGGGGGGTAGAACGGGGTGCGACACAACTAGCAAAAAATCCCAGATATAGCTGCAATAAAAAACAGAATTGAGATATTCTATTTTAGATATCCTGAATAACAGCGTTTTTCCTTATAATAATGCCACTGAAAAATTCCCACTATCGATTTTATACGTTGTCTTGCATTGTGGGCACTGGACAACGGTTTCATTTTGGTACCGGATACCTATCAAGCCACTGGTTCCGCATTTCCCGCAATTTAACTGAAGTGTAAAGTATCGCCTATACCCATTGCTGCGTGTTTTATTCCAAGTTATTCCAGGACAAATCTGTACTATACGCAAGTACTACGACATCGAAAGGGGAAATCCTGTATATGGCGATAAAATTTATTGTAATATTACAATATAACCATACGCCAAGGCAATCGGAATGAATACCATAAGCCAGACAAGTTTATTCCATTTATACACTCGTTCTCCTTCCATGGGGAAGAGGGGAATAAATGATACAACGGCGGTTAACAGGCTCATATTCAATCCGGTCCATGCCAGGGAGGCATACGTTCCTCCCATTATGTAGAGTAGGAAGAAGCTCTCGCTGAAAGGACCAAACTCATAAGAGGTCCAATCAACATTACGAGAGCAAGTTTTTTCTTTTCATAGTCCTGTTCCCGTTCGATTGCCGTTTTCACGGGCTGACCGAATATGTTCCCCAGTAATGTCCCTGTAACCAGTGTGGTAAGGAAAATGATCAGCACTCCTCCCCACCATACCCGGTATTCTGCAGCCATCCCGACTTTGCTTGCTGCAAGATACTGGATTCCTTTGGGAACAGTTATCACTACTCCTCCAATGAATGTCAAAATTGCAAACACTTGGATGATTTGACTAGACGATGAGGGGGATTTGAACGTGTATGCAAGACCAAATATTATTGCACCGACAAGAGAGACTGCGATATTATTTTTAAGGAGAGATGATATTTTCAAGTTGTCAATCGCATTTGAAATTTTTTCTTCGATAGGTTTGAATTTCTCTGAGAATCGTTTAATTCCTATATTTGCTCCGACCTTTTGAGCGACCTTTGAAGTGCCACCCAGCAGAGAGAGCAGAAAAACCAGTATCGTACCGATCATAGCGGACTCAGGAAAACTAAGAGTCGTGGAATGCCGATTTTTTATCGTATCTTATGTTACCGGAGAATGTATTATTTTCAAAGACCAGATTTATTTCTCGACTGTCTGAACGAATTCCTGCTTCACGGTTATCGTTAATCGTGTTGTTTCTTATAATAGAATTCTCTATCGCCTCTAAAAATATACCATTTCTACCGTTGGCTGTAATGATATTCTCTTGGATAATATTTGTCTTTGAATCACTGAGAAGAATACCCTCATTTGTGTTATTTTTGATCTCATTTTCGGAAATGATGTATCCCCAGCGGATGTTCGTTGTTGCAGATACCAAAATTCACGAGGGTAAACACGAAGATTGTACCCAAAAATAGTATATTCGATCGGGGCGTGTTTTATCACTGCCCGCCCCATGATATTGATACCATGAAAGGAATTGTTCGCGATGGTGTTATTGGATATGACGATATTTTCACTGTCCATACTAACAATGCCGAACCACGTGTTTCCAATTAAGGAGCTGATCACCAGAATAATGTTTGATGATTCAGCAACTTCAACACCGTGCTTATTCCCTTTTATTTCCGTATTTTCGAGGCGAACATTGGTTGCTCTGTATAACATAACTCCATCTGTTCAGTTTAATAACGTCACATTCCTGATAAGGATATTAGTGTATGGGACTCCAACCCACCTTTGTCTCGCAGGAACAAGGCATATGCATAGGTACAGGGTTTTTATTTTGCTTCCGTCCATGACATGCCCCATGCCGTCGAACACAACATCGGAAGATCGGATTTTAAAATAAATGCATGCACCGCCACTATCCCTCGCTACCTATGAGGGCGCTATATCATTCACCAGTTGATGATATCCGGGTTTTGTTATGATACTGTTGTTCAGATAGTGGAATAGGTGTCATTTCCTTAGTATTACTTGTGCGGTCTTTGAAAAAAATGGAGAAACCTGTGTACCGGAAAATATAATGAGTAAAAGAAAAACCACAAAAATAGAGACTGTGGATTTGAACTTCATATCTTTTTTAAATACATCGATCGAATTAAATATACCGAATTATATCCTGCAGTAAATTCAATATCATTGGGATGAAGAATAATTGCATTTAGAACGGTGTCTTTTCCAACGGGAGATCAATATTTCGAATCATGAAGGTGTTCGACAAATTGCTACCGTGGCACTATTGATGATTTGCATCAAAAAGAGAGTTTATGAATAACCCGGAATTACATAACATACCAAAAATATCGATCTAAAGGAGATGTGAACACCATGAAAAAATCTGAAATAATGGGACTATTCGCATTGCTGATCATAGCCTTGGCGATGATCACGGCATGCACCCAGGTCCAGCAGCCTGACAACAGCAACACCGTGATAACCTACAAATTCTATGGAGGATTTGTCATGCCGGCATACGCGATACAGGAACTGGTAGTAACGAAGGATAAGCCACCCTGACCATCAGTGCAGCCGATGGTAACATTACCCAGCGGTACGAAAAGAACCTGACCCCGGAGCAGTTCAACGCAATTGTGAAGGTGTTCTCTGACAACAACTTCACCTCCTACAGTGACCGGTATGATGAGGGCCAGAACCACGTGACCGACGTCGGTTTCACGGACATAACCTTCGCAGCGAACGGGAAGACCAAGACCGTAACGACGTACAACGTCAAATACCTGCCATCGGCCTGGTAACGATCCGCGAGAAACTCCAGGAGACCTTCGAATTCACGAAGACCCTTGACGAGAGCCAGATCAGGGCGCTCGCAGAGTCCTGGATCAAGGGAGCACCAACCTACGCATACGACGGCTCAGACCTCAGGTTCGTCAGTTACGTCCAGCAGGAGTCATTCCCTGTCCGGCACGTCCTCATATACAATTTCACGAGCAGCCATGCCGGCTATGGCAACCGGTCAGCCCAGGTAACAGCCCAGGTGATCACGGGGCATACGATACAGGTCGTAATAATCGACGGCAACGTAGACACAGCAGTGATCGATGGGAAGTGGGACGAGATCGGCCAGTTCCTGATCGGCTCTGAACTGACCCTCTCCTACCAGCCCAAAGATGTGCGAGAAGACGCCGTGGCAGGTCTGGGAGGAGAACTCCGGAAGGGTATACATCCGGGCCCCGACCGATGAGGAGATAATCAGGAACTACTACCAGTCCGTCTACACCATCGATGTCAGGGACGTGAAGAAGGTCCAGCTCGGCGGGGTGGCATGCCAGGCCTGCGATGTCTGCCTGGAGACCTACCGTTTCGGGCTCACCGTGAATGCGAGCGAGATGCAGCCGTTGCTCGATGAAGGATGGACGAGGTTTAAGGTAATTCCTCCTGCACCATCGGTCGTTCCCTCACCCGTGAAGGTACCTCTCCCTGGTACTGCCCAAAACTCTGAAAAACAGGTAACGGTATATTCAGCTTCAAAAGGGATTGCGTTTAAATGGGGTGGGGTGAGTGGGAAAATCGCGTGGACACGTGCTGAATTTGCAAAGACCGGATATACGTTCGTCTTTGTCAGTACCAGTGTGAAAAATATCGGCCCCGGCACCATAACGGTATCAAGCGGGGATTTCAGTATCAGGGATTCTGAAGGCAACAGATTTGATCCCTTAATGAATCATGGAGCCTGGAATGCCAGCGGGAGTTATCTGACGGACCTCGACAAAAATCAGACTCTCAGCAGGTCAATTTATTTTGAGGTCCCCTTACCGGCAAAAAATTTAGTGCTATATTATGATTTTGGGAACGTCTCCGATAGCATCAAACTTGCATACTGGAAGATTGATTAATTTTTTTGTTTTCGCTGGATAAGGGCATCCGTCTATTTATAATCGCATTTTATTTTTGTCCGAACCTTTTTTTCATGTGACCGGCAGAAGGTACCGGGTCTTTTCCGGGAAAATTACTCCCCCTGCCAGACCAGCCGGGCCCCGAGTTCGTACGCCTTCTTACACTCCAGCGGGAACTGCTCCCTGTGCCGTTCCTTCTTTGCTTCCGGATCGAACCGGGGGGCAACATATTTGGAATAATCATTGAACTGGAGCGTATCGGTGACAAAGAAGGATTCGCACGACCCGAAGATCCTCTCCATTACCATTTCAGTACCTTTGACGTTCCGGTCAATACCCATCTCCTGCACCATCTCATCCGTTGCCCCGGCCGTGTAGATGAAGGCAGTCTTTATCTTTTTTGTAAACAGCGAGGACCGCTCCGCATCATAGACAAGGTACGGGTAGATGAGCCGTTCCAGAAAGCAGCGGGTAACGCCGGTCGGGAGAACACATCAGGATTGGTAAGCGTCCTGATCATTTTTTCAAGATTGGATAAAATCGTTATTTTCCTATTAGTCAAGTGCGTATAAATACATCATAAAAGAAAAAATACAATTGGTTTATCTGGATATGACAAAAAAAGCAAAAAAAACCTAAATCTCCTGTACCTCTAGAAACTGCTGCAAAAATTCAATTTTTATCAGATCGAATGTGTTGTGTTTGTAGAATTCGTGAAAAACCTATTATAATTCATCATATTGATGGAAATCCAGACAGATCACAATCTAAATAATTTAGCTATTCTCTGTTTAGAATGTCATGATGATACTCAAATTCAAGGCGGTTTTAGTAGAAAATTGGATTCGGATCAAATCAAACTGTATCGGGATGATTGGCATCGATTAGTTGCCCAACAGCGAGCGATAACAGATCCAATCATTATCAATCCTGAAAATAAAGATCAAATCGAATATATTACATCTATTGCGGATATTTACAAAGAAAATAGTGATTATGACGAATTAGCAATGTTATATGATGGAATCAATAATGAATTACGTGATAAATACATAGAATTAGCCTTAGAAAACAATCCTTCCGACGCAAGTATAATTTATTTCCGATCTCTTCAAGATAAAATCGAATTAATACCTGATGAAGTTATTAAAAGAGAATTGAAACGAAAAACAAAAGATAAAGATTTTCTTCAAAGAGCGAGAGTTCATCATGAATTAAAAAATTATGAACAAGCGGCAATCGATTATATTGATGGTATCCACGAAGTAATTCATAACAAAGAGTTTATTTTTACCGCAGCTTTTATCTTAAAGAATTTTTTAAAGAAGGATTAGTAGATGAACTTTTTATATGCGCATTTAAATATGCGAAAGAAAGGAAGAATCTTCATTTACAAGTTAGAGCACTACAAGAACTTGGTTGGGATGATGAATTGGATGACTTAATTTTAGAAAATGCTGATGAAATTGAAAAATCTGATCCCCTATTATTTAAAAATTCTACTTGCCCAAACACAAGGAAATCTTAAACGTGTTGTAGAATTAGAGAAAGAGGAAGCAGCAGAAAGTGCTAATTTGAGATAAAACGATTTTTAAGTTGCCGAAATGGTAACAATCTTGGAATCTTATAACTTGAGCAAATCAGATATCATTCTCTCAAATCGGATTATTCCTTTAATCCTGCTTTCATTTTCTTTACTTGTAAATAATTAATAAATGCTGAACATGTGATAAGCATGAATTGCGCATCTTCTCGATCAACTGTAGGTTTATCCTTGAGGCAGTGCCTTATACCTTCATCGTCGTTCGTCCAACCATATATTTTTTGAAAAGCCTCTTTCAAAAAAGGATGAATATGGATTTTTCTGTTCTTTTCAATTACATCTAATGTTTTCCCAATGTCGTAGTACTATTCTTTAGTAATTAATTTACATTGGGCTTCCACTCCTTGAGATTGATTCCTTGATTGAATTTCGAAAATCGGGCTCTACACGATTCGACAATAGAGATAATGATTGTTCCAAATGAATTTGAACTTCTTTTGTCGAATTTCCAATTGCGTGCTCTATTTCTTCTATTTCCTCTTTCGATGTTATGGGTGTAATTAGATTGCCAATAAATCTATACCCAATGATCGTTCTTTCCATCGTTTCATTACATTCATCTTGAAATTTTGTTTTCCGTTCCAAATTCCTATCTTTTTTTACTATAAACTCCAATAAATCATAAACTTTCCACCACTTCCAATCCCATTCAAAAGGATGCGATGCAGTGAAATTACCGCTTAAAAATCCTTTTTTTAAACTTACAAGTGATCTTGGATAGAATCCGTTCTATCAATTGCCCTTTTTTAAAAAATCACTCCATATTAATTCCAATAAGTCCCATAGGTCATCATCACTAGGTATTAGATCTGATTCAAAATTATAATCGGTAGCCTTAGGTCGATTGTAATATTTATATAAAACATTTCATAACCAGGCTCTGATTCTCTATCAATCTCCTCAATTTGAATAATTTTCTTTGGATTAATCTTGTAACGTTCAGAAAATGAGGACATTTTATCAGATTGAATTCTTATTTCTCCCTAACTTATAATTATCCAAGATTCGATCATTCAAGTAATATGAATAATTAATATATAGTCTCGTGTAAGAGAATCATATGAAAAAAGCGGCAAAACTTCGTCCTGATCAATTATTACATCAATTTCATGAAAAACGACCTTTATATCAATATTTTACTGAAAAAATGGGGTATCTAATATCAGATATTTTAAAAGAAGAGCAATTTAAAGTGCACTCAATTACTCACGAACTAAAAGTGAAGAGTCCTTTGTTAGAAAAATAAGAAAAACAGGAAAACAATACGATAAATTAGATGGAATAACCGATTTATCTGGTATTCGAATAATTTGTTTTTTTTCTGATGATGTTGATAGAGTAGCCGAAATAATTAGAAATAATTTTAAAATTAGTCCTAAGTTTTCTATTGATAAACGGGAAATATTAGATCCAGATAGGTTTGGATATTTATCTCTTCATTATATAGTTGAAATGCCAGGATGAACGAATCAATTTACGAGAATATAAAAGATTTAAGGGATTGATTTGTGAAATTCAAATTCGATCGATATTACAGCATGCATGGGCTGAAATTGAGCACGACTTTCGGCTAATAAATCTAGATAAGGAATTCCAAAAGAAATTCGACGAAAATTTTCGCTACAAGCGGGTTTATTAGAACTTGCAGATGAACAATTTGTTACGATTAAAAATGATATTAGGGAATATACAACCAACATCGAAGATAAAATATCAGAATCATATAAAAATATTCTAATTGATAAAATATCCATAAATGACTATTTTAAAAGTCGTAACGGTTCATAGAATTGATTCAAAGATTGGAATAAGCGAATATCCAGATATATCAGATGAAAATGAATCATATCTGGGTATGATTGATATTACAATAAAAATTTGCGAATATTTTAAAATTACAACAATTGATGACTTAGAAAAGAAATTAATTGAAAATGAAGAGCGTATAACAAAATTTGTTAAAGAGACAAGAACTGAACCGACTTGTACGTGGGCACTCCATCTGGTATTTAGGATATATGTTGTCAGGCCGCAATAAAAAAATTGAAGAAATTATGGAATATCTTGAATTCCAAGATATCAGTTTTGATGATGAAATTGAGGCAAATCAATGGGCAACCGAAATATTGAAAATATGCGAAAACATAAATTGATTTTTATTTTTAATCCGTTACGTTCTTAAAAGTGTTGAATTAATTCATGCCTTTAAGGGTGCAAAAAAGTGCAAAGTGTCGAATATTAAAACAAAATGAGCCGAGCGATTTGGTATATGCAATGTTTATTCTAAAATATAATGTTTGCAGATCCTTGTAGTGCAAGCCAAAAAAAGGATATTTAAGAACTATAATCAGTTATTAACTGATATGAGAATTTCTTCCATCCTATACATTTTGTGTAAAAGCAAATCAATACAGTGACGGTCGGATTGTTTCTGGATGTTTGCCCTAAAACAGCTTTTCTTTTCCCCTGGTTCCAAGACTATAATCGGACACAAGGTATTAAAATGAGATTTGAATTTCATTCTTTAAATCGTCTTTTTACCAGAGGAATATTCCTGCCTAAAGTGCTTAAGGCACTAGTAAAAGACGCTTCCCATTGCATGAACTTCTGTACGCATTCCTGTAATTTTTTTATTTTAAACTCCGATTCGAGCCGGAAAAATAGTCTTGGCGTTTCATGATCCGGGATTTTTTTCCACGTAAATAATCCATAACTATCAGAAATACAAGAACGATACTCGTTACCCAGCCAGTCTAGTTCGGAATTTATCTCATCAAAACTTTTTTTGGAATGCTGGCTCTTTTCGTAATGATGTATCAGTTTTGAAAATCCGATAATAGTGATCAACCTTTTTCCTGTACGTTTCATCGCGGATAATTTTTTGATAAAATTCCCTGAACTGAAGAAGCACAGGGGCTGCCAGGATTTTTAACTGGCGCTTTTTATTATAGGCAGCGGCAGTTTCTTCAAGATATTTCTGGTAATTTCCCTTCAGGACCTCCCGGACCCAGATCGCGAGGGGAATTTCCGGATTATTTGTGGTGAAAAGCGTCTGTTTTTTTGCCAGCAACCCGATACTCCGGATGCCCTTCGTGATGAAAATATGATTTTCCGGGCCGGTATCAAATAGCGAATAATCGATATAGGGGATTGTTTCTCCACGTCGATCGTCTTCTTCGTTAAGATGAGATTCATACCAGGATGCAAAATCCTTTGATCGTTCCAAAAAATTATCCAGTAACCAGTACGATTCGATCCCTTCGTTCCGGTATTTTGTATCCCTGTCTTCCAGATCATCGGGAGAAATGGTACTTATCTGGACTTCAAAAACAATTTTCCTGCCATCCTTGATTGCGTATACATCCGAGATCCATGTCCGGTCCGATGCCGGAAATTCGACGTATGTCTCCCATTGTTCGGATTTGCAGATCCGGTATATCTGATATTTGATTTCCAGGTGCTCTCTGGACTCCTGTTCATAATTGCACCCGGCATCAACCGCGTGATAGAAGTGCTGCGTCCCGGTTTTTGATATCCTCAGATGTCCCGGTGCTCCGCAACAACTCATCGTGATGGGGAGTCCTTTCCTGTGCTGTAGTTTTAGATTTGTCCATTCTTCTTCGGACAGGTCCGGGCCGATAATTGTTTCTCCATCAACAATCGCCTTCAGTGGCACAATGATGTCATTTGTTTTTTATCGATTAAATCCTGCCCGGAAATTTTTGCCAGGTTATCAAACAAATGTATTCCGAAAAATCCCGTTCCACCTCCCCACAACTTCCCCGTATTCTCTCCCGAAATCTTCTGATAATCCACTTGACACCTCCCATCAGTGTATATTGATATTTTATATATCAAAGGAAAGAGCCCCGTTTTATTACATCAATGTCACGATATTTTGACAATTTTTCTTCGAAATAAAAAATAAAAAGGGCAGGTGGTATCCCTCAATACCGTTTTGGGCTCAATACTAGGTGGGAGACCATCGCTATAATCCCGATCGCACCTAGTGGAACCAGGGGGGAAATCGGAGAACTGACAGAGCCTGATCCCGCATTCACGGTGATATAAGACAACTTTTTTACCGGTTTACTCCCCGCCGGATGGTTCGCAGTCAGAATTACGGTATAGGTACCGGGAATTACGTACGTATAGGAGGGATTGCGTTCCGTACCGGTACCTCCGTCACCGAAATCCCATAACCACGAGGTTGGCGCCCCAGAAGTCGTTATGGTGAATTGTACGGTAAGAGGGGCAGTTCCGGTCGTGGGCGTCCCACTAAATGAAAAGGTAGGGAATGTGGCTACTGGAGTCGGTTTGGCGGTGGGTGTCATTGTCCCTCCCGCGACCGGGGTGGTGCTCACCGTAATGTACTCAGACTGTATTGACTGGTTGATTCCCGCAGAGTTTCTCGCTATCAGTGATACGGAATACGTACCAGGTTTCGTGTAGGTATGCGAAGGGTTTTGTTCAGCACTCATCTCATTATCGCCAAAATCCCACGACCAGGATGTTGGAGAGTTGGTTGAAGTGTCGGTAAACTGAACAATTAACGGGCGAGTACCGGACGTTTCTGATACATAAAATGAGGTAACCGGTGCGTTATTTACGGTGATGTACCGGGTCCGGATGGCAGTGTTGCTGCCGTGAGCCGTACTGGTTGCAGTGAGCGACACGGTATAACTTCCCGCAGCCGGATACGTATGTACGGGGTTCTGTGCTGAACTGGTATTCCCATCACCGAAATCCCATGACCATGATGTGGGAAAATTGATGGAAGTATCGGTAAACTGAACTGCAAGAGGGGCGGAACCGGATGCTGGAGTTCCAGCAAATCTCGCAACTGTTGATGCCGGTGCTAGTGCTGTATCTGCAACTGCAGTCACGGCAATACACGGAATAAAAAAGAGCCCGACACAGATTATTAAAAAAAAACGGAGGTTGAAAAATCCTTCTGGATAACTATGAATATCTTTCATATTGTCAATGGGCTTGGGTTGGAATGGTACCATTACTTCTGGGCCGTCCACCTGTAGGAAATTCAACTCCTTTCAGGGTCTCGCTATTCATTCAATGGTAATATACTATCTGTTAAAAAAATGATAAGATACCAATAGTTATGTCGATATGGCAGAATTTAATAAATCAATAAAGAACGGCGCTATTCTGAATTGTCTACCTCTTTTAAACAGGTCAGTTCCTCCTCGATTTGTACTAACGTTTCAAAATTTGTTTTTCGAGCGAAACATATTATTTTTATGAGGATAGGTAAACTACAGGAAGATCCGGGATAGACGGTCGGGATAATATAATGCACGTTCAGATTGCCACAAACCAAAGGTAGTCATCAGGATCTTCCAGCACCTCTGAAGTTTTCTTTTGAATGCCCTTAGTTATCCGTGACTAGTCTTATAGACGATGAAAAAAAGATTAGTCAAAAAGATAATTATTACGTTTTGGTTTCCAGATCCATTTCGATGCCACCGATGGCTCCCAGCACAATATTATAGATGAAAGCGAGGATTGCACCGCCAATGAATCCTCCGACTGCACCAAGTATAATCATGAAAATGAATCCAAACAATTCCAACTCCAGCTCCTAACGCACGCCCTCCAAGCATGGCTGAAGTGCGAAATCCTTTTTTCAGACGCGAGGGTATAATACCAACTCGCTTTTCATCTGCCAATATAACTTGAGTATGAGATTCCGAATTCAATGAAAATTTGGGAAAGAGCAGGTTTCCGGCAGCCGGAAATTTTTAATTCCGTGCTATATTTCCGGGCACTCCGGGCAGATGTACCTTAATTTCAGTAAAGTCTTACGAGAAAATTGTACAGAAAAAAGATCCCGGAAACTGCTATCAAAGTGCCCGGAGTGCCCGGGAACAAATCTGTTTTTGGACACCATGGACACCATTTCCGGTTTTTCCGGAAAGTCTTACGAGAAAATTGTACAGAAAAAAGATCCCGGAAATAGGGAAGATGGTGTCCATGGTGCCCGGATTGTACCGGAATTTTTCAGAATATTCTTACACTCTTACCGATGCCTTCTAGATATTCCTAGTTTTAAAGTCGCCATTAAACCTCATCTAAAAATGTTCAACCTCACCCAAATCCTATTTTTTCTATCTGACAAAACATCCAATTCAGGCTTATTTCAGCCCCCGTTTCCTGAAAATGGCAAAACAAAGCCCAGATTGACCCCTACACAGGATCCGACAACCCCTTGTTTGATCGAAAACTCCTGGATATATTGTATGAAGAAGGGGTCCGGAAGAGTATCTGTGACGGGGGCTCCCCGAAACGTACATATCCGTCGACGAGAAATGCCACGCTCCGACGTGGAGATGGCGATTCGGTAAAATGCTCCTTAACGTGGTTCTGTTGAAGGTGACCCTATCCCAGCCCATCGATCCTGACTTTTGGCTCCCAATAGGTGCTATTAGCGGCCATTTTCAGCTTCTATTCAGTCCCGGATAGTAAAACAGGGCACGCTGGGGGACTATCAGGAAATAATAGTGCGCGTTTTTCACGAATGAGTGCCGATTCTGGGGTCGGCAATTCCATGGCAGGGGAAGTCTCCGACGGTGAAATGATATGGGTAAAAGTGTAGGTTTTCCGGAGACTCTGGGCCGGAAATCCGATTCCCAAAACAGCCCTTCCTTTCATTTTGACCGTGTTACCCCCTCCCCCTCCGGTTTTGCCTCCCTTAGATGCTGTTTGCGGTCATTTTCAGCTCCTGTTCAGGCTCTGATCAGTAAAACTGGATACGTTATGGGATTATCCGGAAATAATGGTATGGTTTTTTCACGAGATAGAGCCGATTTTGCGGTTCACGTACGGCAGCGGAACGGTTCTCACCGGTCAATCAGTAACCTAAAATGAAACGTCTGAAGCCGATCAACTCCGGTACCGTTAAATAATGACGAAGGTAATATCCGGTAACGCTATAGCCCAGCTTCTGTCAACGCCGGATGTGTCATGAGTGCCGGGGAACATTATCACTATCTCCCCGGCAGGGTGTGTCACGTGCGGTGAATGCCGACCCGTGCCGACCGTGCACACGTGGCTCCGGGCTGGAGAGAAAGTATCATGAGACTGCCCCGCCTGAACCTCACTGCCTGGATACTGCTGGGGTTCATCCTCGGGATCGTCACCGGGCTGGTATTCGGGGATCTTGTCGCGTTGATGAAACCCTTCAGCGATGCTTTCATCAAGATCTGGCAGATCACGATCCTTCCGTCCGTTGCCCTCTCCCTTATCGTCGGGATCGGGAGCCTGAAGCGGGACACCGCAAAAGCCATCGCCCTCAAGGCGTTCCTGGTCCTGCTGCTGTTCTGGATAATCTGTGTCATAGGATATTTTTCGTTCCAGCTGGCATTTCCCCCCCGGGTGGAAGCCTCGTTTTTCAGCACCCAGCAGCTGGCCGGGACAACACCCATCAACCTCATCGACCAGTTCATCCCGGCAAATCCGTTCACGTCGCTCGCCGACGGGATTATTCCTGCGACCGTGCTCTTCTGCCTGTTCCTGGGCTTTGCCCTCATGCTGGACGACGGGAGCGGCCCGGTCGTGAATTTTCTCCGGGTCCTGCTGCAGGCGTTCGACAGGATGACGCATATCATTGCAAAAACCTTTCCGGTCGGCATCTTTGTCATCACCGCAGTAACGGCCGGGACCCTGACCGTCGAGGGTTTCATCGAGCTCCAGGTATTCCTCATCACCCTTGCCGCAGCCGCGATCCTGCTCGGTCTCGTCGTCATGCCACTCCTGATCACCTGCTTCACAACCTTCAGCTACCGGGACATCCTTGCCGCTGCCTCGAGGGCGATGCTCCTCGCATTCTCGACCGGCACGGAATTCATCACCCTGCCGCTGATCTCCGAAGGGGTGGAGAAGCTCTTCCGGAGAAAGGGCTGGGATCCCGATACCCACACTGCGACCGATGCGGATCAGGCCAGGAAGGGAAAAGAGGATCCGGGCCGGGAAGATATACGGTCTTACAGCGAGATCCTGGTGCCGGTCGCGTATACCTTCCCGCTGCTCGGCGGGCTCGTTCCTTTTCTCTTTATCCTCTTCGTTGCCTGGCTGTACAAGAACCCGCTGAATCTCTACGAACAGGTTCAGCTCGTCGTAGTGGGGATCCCGAGCTTCTTCGGTTCATCCAGAGCTCTCGGTGTTATCGCTCCTGGACCTGATGCGCCTCCCCGAAGACGCGTTCAACCTGTACATCAGCTCGGGGATCCTGCGCCAGGCTTTCGTGGCACCATTAAGTGTCATTTCGATCTTCTCATTCTCGACTATTACCATTGCCCTCACCACGAACCGTGCCAGGTTCCGGTGGAAGAGGGCGATCCTGTCAATTGTCGCGGTTGTCCTGCTGGCAGCTATCCTGATCGCCGGACTGCATACGGGCTTTTCGTACCTGCTTGCCGGGACCTATCACGGGGATGAGCAGATCTCCGGGATCGGAATGCCGTCCGATCCAGCGGGAAACCGGCTGGACCGTGTTGTGAACGCGACGGTCTACCACTCCCGGGAAGAGGTGCCGGCATCCGCCCCCGCTCTACCGGGAACGAGAGATGAGATCCGCGAAATCCGGGAAAGGGGAGTGCTGCGGGTCGGGTACAACAGTAACAATATCCCGTTCGTATTCTTCAACGGAAAGGGCGAACTTGTGGGGTACGATGTCGAGATGGCCTACGACCTTGCCCGGAGCCTGAATGTCTCCCGGATAGAGTTCGTCCCCATTACCGGGACCAACCTTGCCGAATCCCTGGACAGCGGCTATTGTGACATCGTCATGTCTGCAGTCGCCGTGAATGCGGAGAGGCTCGACGAGATGAAATTTACCGACCCGACGGTCACCGTTCACCTTGCATTCGTGGTCCCGGATGGTAAGAAGGACAGTTTCACGCAGATCAATGACGTGAAAAAGATCAATGGCCTGAGAGTGGCCGTGTACAACAATACGGCACTTATCCTGGTAGCAAAGGAGCTGCTTCCCCGGGCAACCATCGTCCCGATCGACTCAAAGGAGGAGTTCTTCGAGGAGGGAAAGGCAGATGCCCTCCTCATCCCCGCAGAGGAAGGGTATACCCTGACCCTGCAGTACCCGTTCTTCGATGTGGCAATCATCAGGCCCTACGATACGTACCAGATGATGTATGCTTACCCCGTTGCAAAAAACAGCAGCGAGTCCTACCTCCTTGCGCTTGACTACTGGATCAGGATGGAGAACGATTACGGGCTGCTCCAGAAAAAATACGATTACTGGGTTCTTGGCAAGATCCCGGGATTGGCCGAACCCCGCTGGTCGGTCGTGCGGAACGTGCTGCACTGGACCGCCTGATTCTTATAAAATCCGCCCCGGGCCAAGCCATTTCCTCATCAGGATGCGGGAAGATTAACAACTCCTGAACGTATACAGCACAGTCCCGTTCCGGAACATGATAATTTCTGAACCATCACGTGAGATGGACCCTGTCCCGCCGGGCATATCCGTTTTGAAACGAGTCACCGTCTTTGTCTTCATGTTTGCCAGGTATTCCGTGGTATATCTCCGGTACTGGGTACTCCGGGCAGATGTACCCTTATTTCCGGGATCTCTTATATGTCAAAATTGTACAGAAAAAGATCCCGGAAACTGCTGTCAAAGTGCCCGGAGTGCCCGGGAACAAATCCGGTTTTTGGACACTATGGACACCATTTCCGGTTTTTCCGGAAAGTCTTACAGGGAAATTGTACAGAAAAAAGAGCCCGGAAATCGTGGAAATGGTCTCCATGATGCCCGGGGCTGTACCGGATTTTTTCAGATTTTCGTAATCCGGAATTGAATAATACCCCCCTCACTTTTCTGTTGTACGTAAGGTGGAATAATTTCAGCGGATTATTATATTCCCCTCTCGTACCTTTTCAGGAGTAAAAGGTTAACAATGTCAAAAAATGTTTTACCATGTACCGCAATTCTCGTTACCGGGATTCTGGCAATCCTCGTCTTTTCTGCGGGATGCGCAAGCGGTAGTAATGATAACGCCGGGAGAACCGCACCGGGTACAACCGTACAACCAACACCGACCGGGAACGACCCCCGGCTGGTGGTGGAAAACATGAATACCGGTGGCGTGAATAACGGCGCAACCAGCGAGCCCCGTTTCACCTTTTCCACATCCGTCGAGATTGTCTCGGTGTATGATTACCACTGGAACAACGGGATGGGAGACCCACCGGGCACAATCGCGATCCAGAATGTGGATACCAACGAACTCTACGGACCCTTCGCAACCTATGGACTCGCGGGTCAGGGCGGAGTACCAAACGTATACTGGCAAACCGAACCCGGAATAACGATTCCGTCTGGGACGTACCGCATTATAGATTCAAACCCGTCTACCTGGAGCCAGAATTCCCAGACCGGGGGTGCCGGGATGTCACAAATCGTGTACCAACAGACCAGTTCAACGGCGTCCCCTGCAGGAACAGAGAACCCGGGATCCGCGTCCACGGCAACGGCAACTCAGAGCGTTTCAGAACCGGTCCAGGGCAGCAGCAGCACCTCACCGGATGATCTCATTATCGGGATCTGGGGCATCCAGTCATCTGATATGCAGATGCAGTTCAGTGCGGATGGTGTGGCTACCCTGCAGGACCCCAAAACAGGTGACTACGACACGGGTTCATGGGAGAAGATATCGGATGGCAGATACCGGCTCCGATCCCCCTCAGGCAGGGAATACCCGGTCCTGCGTTTGGATCCCATTGCAGGAACGATGTATTTTGAAGATTATTCCATGGTATTTATCTGGAAGGGTGATCATCCATGAAAAAACAAGCCTCACTCGGGTATGCTGTCGCCTGCATCATTGCGGCAGTGATGATCTCCGGTATCGCCTGCTCTTTCCTGATAATGCCGGCAGCAGCTGCGACACGCGATACCAATCTCTGGGCCCGGAGTATCGATGAAGTCAGGACCACCAACGCCGACCGGGATCGCCTTCTTCTCCCCCAGCCCCCGTACATCACGGATAATCCGGCAAACCGGGGATCCTATACCGGCGCCTGCCCGATAGGTACCGGTGGAGCCCCCCAGTTGCGCCAGACCGGGTTATCATCGGGGGCAGAGTGCCGGGGGGCCTGCGGCATGGACTGTCCTGAGAGCCGGTGCGTAAACCGTGGCGATGTGCAGATCCCGGTGAACGGGGGTACATGCACCTATAAAAATGTAATAGTGTGCCCGGCCCACAAGGGCTGCATTGATCATGATGCCTGTTATGATTACTGCACGGAAAAAGCGGGGGACAACTCAGTCGTGTTCGGTCACTGCCACGGACTGTGCAATGGACGGTGCTATGATGAATTCGGGGTCGTCCAGTGCTCCAAATGGGCAGCTCTTCCCGGCATCAGCAGCGTCCTGGATTTTTTCACCGACCCGCCGCCTATGGATATATCCCTTACGTTCTCCGATGAACCGGTGTTTATCCCTGACAGCCAGAAAGCAACCCCGACGGTTGCCGCAACCGGGAATGCTGCGTACCGGTGGGCAATTCTCGACAGTATGCAATATTCTCCTGTCTGCAGCTCGTGGACATACTATGCAGACAGCAGATGTACCGGAGCCGGATGGGACGGGACCTGCGGGCAGGTAGCCTCGCAGTGCGTGGATACCTCCGGATACCGGAATGGATTGAGAAGTGAATTTACTTACCGGGTGGTTACACAAACCGATGGGAATGGTAACCCCTACACCTCGCCCCAGCCGGATGGCTGGGCTATCACGTATGACTATGCCGGCAATATCGTGACGGCATTCCGCTGGGAAAATGGGGTGCAGTCCGACTATTGTTACGGGGTGGGCTCCCGTGATGACCTTCCCTGGGATGGTGTGGGGGGAAGTGATCTTCATCTGGACTGTGAAGGAGCTGACGGGAGTTCCTATATCCGTCAGACCGTATCCTTAAGTGACCCATAATAATTTTTTCTTTCCCGTACCCCCTTCGAACAGTCGGCCCGGCCATGCAGACCTGCCCCTCAAATCCTTAAATATTATCATCCCATCCGGCGCACGCTGATATGAACTACGATACGGAGAACATCAAAATGCTGGTATGTCAGAATTGCGGTACTATCGTGAAGATGGCACAATCTTCTGCACTTCGTGGGGTGCAAAGATGACCCCGCCTTCAGAAGGAGTGGTAAAAATACCGGAGAATGCCCTTGCATGGAGTCGCGTGGTCCCCCTTATCACCAATTCCGTGGTGGTAAAGGATCTCTTCCTTGTCCTGTTCATACCGGCTGTCCTTGCCGGGGTCCTTTTTACCCTTATCCTTGGGGATGCAATGATGCTCCTGTTATTCCTCGCGATTGCGGCCGGCATCTTTGTCCTCGGGCTGGTAATCATGACCCTCCTCCAGCTGGGTGCACATGGCGGGCTCACCACCTTCTTTTACATCAGTTATGAAGGCGTGGCATACAAGGCGGGGAAAGGAACGGAGCTCCTCAACAGGGTTTCAATGGTGGGATCCCTGGCAATGGGGTCTGCGGCCGGGACCGGTTCAGGTCTGCTGGCGATCTCCGGAGAAGCAAATGCGCTTTTCTGGGAGAATATAAGGTACATCACCATTCATACGGGTCTCAAGATGATCGTTTTTCGTTCACCATACCTTATCAGCCCTATTGCCCTGTACCTGTACGGAGGAAAATTTCCCGGTTGTTGTGGAAATGACCAGGAAATATGCACCGGTATCTGCAAAAATTGTGAACAGATAACGTAATGGCTCATGAGACGGGAAATTCCTGCACTACCGGAACATCCCTTCCCCACCATCACCCCATTATGGGAAAATTTTCACGATCTCTGAGATCCTGCGTTGCATTTTTTTTATGTGATGAGAATTTTTTCAGATGCATAATACTTTTCACCAGGATCCAGCTTGAATATTGAAAAGAAAAGGGAATATGCATGATAATCCCCATTTACTATATTCATCTATAAGGAATGAACAGAATCGGAAAGGAGTAGTAGATTGGATCTTAAATCATTCTTCCAGGAGCAGGGAATTGATGTCTTTTCCGAAGTCAGCCTCGATACCCTATCAGATGAGGACAGGTCCTCAGTGGTGCAATTTTTCCCGGCCGCCCGGTCGGTGATCGTTTTTGGCAGGGAAGTTCCGGTCCCGGTGTACCGTTTGCCACCGAAGGAAAAGACCCGTGGGATGCTCCGGATTGCAGAGGAGCTGGACAACACTGCGGTAATGCTTGCTGCCCGCCTTAACGAGGAGCTGGTCCCGGCCAAACCCGTTCCGCTGTATCTGCCCATCAGAATTGCTGATGGAAAAGTACAGGGAGTTGTCCGGCTGAAGCAGGTCGCCGCGGCCGGGGGGCTCGGGTCGCTGGGCATGAATACCGTCCTCCTCCATCCCCGGTTCGGGCCGCGACTGTTGTTGAGTGGTGTCCTGACCGGACGCAGTGCCGGGGATTCCCGGCACGCTGAACCTTCTTCTGAAAAAACAGGAGCGGTATGCAATGGATGCGGACGCTGTGTCAGTGTATGCCCGGGGGGAGCAATTGGGCCGGAAGGTGTCGATGCGTTCCGGTGCCGGACGGTCAGTGCCTGGGTTCCCCCTGTTCTGGTCCCGGCGGTGAAGTGGACGCTGGAACGGACGTTTTTTCAGAAATGCATGGCCCCCCTTGCACCATGGATCGCCCGGATGGCAACGATAAGGTGCAGTCTCTGTGTTACAGAATGTCCGAATTATTCCGGAGATGGTTACTGAATATGATCACCCTGTATTTTGACGGGTTGTGCAGGCCGAAAAATCCCGGTGGCGTGGCAACCTATGGATACGTGATTTACCAGGACGGGAAAAACGTGAAAAGCGGGAAAGGAGTGGTTGGCTCCGGGGCCGGGATGACGAACAATGTTGCGGAATATTCTGCATTGAACCATGCGGCGGAATGGGTACGCCACCATTGCATCGATAACGAGATCGTGATCAAAGGTGATTCCCAGCTGGTCATCCATCAGATGATCGGTACCTGGCAGATAAAATCAGAAACTTCAAAAAAGTTTGTCCCCGAGATCCGCAGGCTGCTGGAAGGCAGGAAAACGAGATTTGTCTGGATACCGCGGGAACAGAATACGGAGGCCGACCTGCTCTCGAACCTTGCCTATAGTCAGCACGGCCGGGAACCGGCAGACCCTCTGTCAGGAAAGTAATCACATAAATGTTCCCGGGCCGGAACGTAATACCTATGTTCCCGGAGAAACCAAGATCGAAGAGAAACCAGATGGTTCGGCAGGGAAAGTTCATGAGGAAAAATGTTACCAGTGCGGATATCAAACGGTTCAAAGCATCTTTTGATGGTGATCCCAGGAATCTTCTTGCCCTGAATGCGGTGACCCAGAATGGTATAGCCGATGTGGCGTTAAGCCGCAAAGAAGTCGATCGGATAAATTTCACCTTCAGTAATGTTATCGATTCACCGGAGGCTGCCAACCAGGAAAATTCAGGGAGATGCTGGTTATTTTCCGGCCTGAGTCTCCTGAGCCTGGAGGCCATGAAAAAGCTGAACCTCAAGACGTTCGAACTCTCCGAGGTTTACCAGATGTTCTGGGACAAACTGGAGAAGGCGAATTATTTTCTCGAGAACATCATCGGGACCCGGGCTGAACCGCTGGACAGCCGGATAGTCCAGGCGCTTCTCTCCGATCCCCTCTCTGACGGCGGCCAATGGAACATGTTTGTAAACCTTGTAGTAAAATACGGGGTTGTGCCAAAGTCCCGGATGCCCGAGACCGTCAGCAGCAGCGACTCGAATGCCATGAATACGCTGCTCGTCTCGAAGCTGAGGGAATATGCAAAGGAGATAAGGGATATGGATGCCCGGGGGTCTCCGGTCGGGGAATTGCGGGCGTCAAAGTACCCGTTCCTTGAGGAGTTCTACCGGATGCTTGCCATTCACCTGGGGAAACCACCCGTCACCTTCTCCTGGGAGTGGCGGGACAAGGACAAGGTATTCCACGGGATGGTGACCTGTCACCCTGCGAGTTCTACCGGAAGTATGTGGGCCTTGACCTGGATGATATGGGCAGCCTGATAAACGCTCCCATGAAGGACAAACCCTCTAATACGATCTACACGGTGCAGTATCTTGGGAACGTCATCGACGGGCGTCCCGTTACGTACCTGAATGTTGATATGAAGACGCTGAAGAAAGCCGCCGTCGAAATGATAAAGGACAACCATGCGGTGTGGTTTGGCTGTGATGTCGGGCGGATGCTGCAGACGGAGAAGGGTGCCATGGACCTGAACATCTATGATTATGACACCGTCTACGGGACAGATTTCAGGCTGGACAAGGCCGGAAGACTGGAATACCGGGACAGCGAGATGACCCATGCCATGCTGTTAACCGGCGTCGATCTTGATGAAAAAGGCAAACCGGGAAAATGGCGGGTGGAAAACAGCTGGGGGACCGACATCGGGGAAAAAGGGTATATGTACATGATGGATGAATGGTTCGACCAGTACGTGTTCGAAATAATTGTCAGTAAAAAATATCTCTCTGAAGAGCTCATTCAAGTTCTCACCACCGAACCCGTTGTTCTTCCACCCTGGGATCCTTTTGGGTCGTTGGCAGGATAATCCTCACAATTTCCTCCATGATACGGCGCGACCTTTTTTAACAAAGAGTTCACAAAACCAAATTATTCCCCCCCCCGACCCACTCTTCTCCCACTGTTTTTGAGGAAAATTTTTCTGCGAAAAGAAATCCCGGAAACCTTTTTTACTATCAAATCCTGGAAAATTTTTTGCCACATACCCGGAAATTAATAGCCCGGAATGGCAGACAGGGGCCTTAAGAAGTCCCGGATTGGAGGGAGAAAGATGAAGTCTCTCATGGTGTGTGGATACGACGGAGGGGGGAGAGAGAGACGATCCTTTCCTTTCCCCATCAACCCGATACCCGGCCTCCATCCCGTCAGGTGAGATACCTGATTTTGTGGACATTTGAGGATAACGTACTCCTCATTATAACATGTCAGGGCTACCAGTAGTGTTCAGTGGAACACAGTCTGATGCAAAGATCCCATTTCCGGGGCACCAGCACGATCACCAGGAGAAACTGATTAAGAATATGGAAACTTCAATAACCGGTGTACCAGAAGACCGGATCGCGGCACTGGAATACAAGGCGCGGGAGATGGAAGCGCTGGTCAGGGGACTGATCCAGGAGCTGCTCGACCTCAAGTCGATCGCCAGGATGATGTCCCGGGAGACCGGGGAACGCAGCCGTCAGGATCCTGAGCCCGGGCCGATCGTGCAGGACTCATCATCTGAGGCGCCGGTGGAACCATCCCCGGCCCTGCCGGTTGCCGCCCCCCTTGAGAGCAGCACCGTCATCCGCCCCCAAGGAGCACGCCAGCCGGATGCCCCTGCCACCACGGCAGAACCCGCAATGGTCCGGATCATGCAATCCGATGGCACGATGAAACTCGAGGTCCGGCGCGGGGACCGGAACCAGACCGACTCATCCTCGGGATATAGTTCACCACGAATGGCACACCTGCCAAGGGTGACCAGGACCCCCTGATCTGACCTGACGGTGAAGATACGTCAAAAGTTGCACGTAATTAAGGGGCAGGATCATGAGGAGGTGTTCCTGGGGGATCCTACCTTCTGGAACATGAAAACCCGTCTTATGACACCACTGCACCCGACGGCATGTCGATCATCGATAATCCCGATCGTATCATCCATGAGAATTTTTGAGACGGTCGCGACGGCGGTGGAGTGGAGTACCGGCATCCTTTTCCGACCGGTACCGGGGCATAAACCGCCGGAACGAACAAAATGGACATGTCGTGTCCATTAGTCTTATGCTCCGGGGGACATCATTGGATACCAGCATGGCTGATAAAAAGTATGAATCACTGAAGATTGAGAATATCGTAGCATCCGGTGTGGTCGCCGGATCCATAGATCTTGTTAAGTTTTCAGAAAATACCGTAAACTGCGAACTCAACAAGAAACGGTTCCCCGGTGCGGTATACCGGATCCAGGATCCCAAGATTGCGTGCCTGATCTTTTCGTCCGGCAAGATAGTACTCACCGGCATTCGTAACCAGAAGGCACTTGCAGACGGGCTTGCTATCGTCATCAAATCGTTAAAAGCGGTAGGAATTGAACCCCTCAAAGAGCCAAAAGTTGCCATCACCAATATGGTCTGTTCCTACGATCTCGGCAAATACATCAATATCAACAAGTTAACCGTCACCCTCAATCTCGAAAATATTGAGTACGAACCCGAACAGTTTCCCGGGCTGGTCTATCGGATCAAGGATCCCAGGATCGTCGTTCTTATCTTCTCTTCAGGAAAGATCATTCTCACGGGTGGCAGGAACCTTGAAGACGTCAGGAAGGGGCTCGACATCCTCGAACAGAAGCTCGAAAGCGTCCGGTAAACAGGAAAATATTTTTTTGCAGTGTTGATGCGGCAAAGAGTGCATTGCCGGTTGCCGGGAGTGCGTGTCGGGTTGTAACAGGATCCACTCTCTCTTGCTCTTCGTTCATTTTTATCATTCGTAGTAACGAATTATTGATGCAAGGACCTGCAATTCCCTGCCTGAGTCGGGAAATGAAAAAAACTTCTGATTTGGCAGATGAAATGCTGACAGAAACAAAAAAAGCCTGGCTCGTCAATTTCTGTCGGGTTTGAAAATGAGTGGTTCCCTCAGGCATCCCCCTCAAAGAATTGAATCAGTTAGTGCAAAAGGGTGGATCTCCTGGAGGATCGCTGCGATTTGATGACGAGAATTCTACCCTGCAGGGATCATATCCGGGAATATGAGAATGAAGAATGGGTAAAAAAAATATCTTGCCGGTCTTTGAATAACAGGGATATCGTTGATGTAAGCCGGCAAAAGCATACTTTCAAAACGTCTGATCGATCAACATCCCCATTCCCTCAAAGATAGTGAGATAAAATTTTTAGAGTTTTTTTGCTCTTAATTTATCCGTGAACTCACTTCTTGCCTTCCTGCAATCCACCTCCGATGGTATGAATTTTCATGAAAAAACTAAAACGCTTATCAAATTGTACTCTGATAGAATTACCCCTCTATCGCATAACATTTCTTAAATCCAGTCCCCATAACAGTCTTCTTTTCTTTCCCTTCCCCATCCTCCTGACCGACTTTCACAAGTTTACCAAACTGCTGCTAATACGGCCGTTTTAATCTCCGGATCAGCCCCAGACGGCCGAATGGGCGGACAAAAAGAGGAATCCCCCAAGCATTCGTCCTTTTTCGCGAATAGTTCCGGTAAAGACTAAGGAATACTCAAAAGATTAAAAAAAAGTCTAGTGCCTGACGCAGAAGTACCCGCCGCGGAGGTGGTGCTTTGCGAAGAGCTCACAGGCCGGACAGAAGCAGCCTGTCTCTTTCATGGACGGGACTGATGACGTCCCGCATCCGCAAAAGAGTTCGGGGGGCCTGATATTTTTCAAGGGAATGACGCTTGGAGTTCTGGCATATCGTGCAGTATTTCCTGCGAATTTGCCGGTTCTCCACCGTATCCGGTATCGTGTCTTTTATCTGACTAAGCATGCTTGAGTGAGGTGTGCGGATGGATAATAGGTCTTTTCAATTGTTTTTCCGGTTTCACGCCGAATGAAACACAGCCTGCACTTTATCGTCCCGTAGGATCCCGGTAAGTCTGTGCCCTGCTTTAGCCAGGTACTCATCTTGTCTGGGAATATCAATCGAAAAGTTATTCGTTTTTCATGGTGATTACCGGCTATGATCAGCAATAATGATAGAGAAACAATCCTTGGGGGGATCTCAAGGTACAACCATCAATAAGCGGGAAAATGGTATTGGGACTGAACATGGTTATAAAATTATTTTCACCAATAAACGGATCTTTGGCATTCAGATAGATCCGTCTACAACGAGGAAGATCCTTACTTCAGGTTGGGTACTTGGCGGGATATCAGGAAATTTTTTAGGAAAATTTCTTACGGAACATAGCGAAATTCTCTCTGACGAAGATTTAGGCAAAGCATTCCGAGAATTGGATGACCTAAAAGATTTCGTAATTACCCCGGGAGATATTGGGGAAATAAAATCCCGATATGGATCATTAGCCGGTGGACGCTTAATTTTCAAATTAAAAAATGGACATATGATGTTTTTCTGGATAGATAAAAAGGATGAATATGACTACATCTACCAGTTATTAAAACAATTTACGCCTCATAATAACATATTTTCTTCTGTTTCCTATTCTGAATTTCTCACCTTGCTCAAGCTGGACAAATCTGCAGGCCTCAGCCCGGGTTATGATAAACCAGCGAAAAAAGTGCCGAAAAAATTCTGTACCACCTGTGGCAGTTCAGTGACATCCGATCAAAAATTTTGTACTTCTTGTGGATCTCCCACCTCACCTTAGTTTTCGAATGATAATCTATCATAAAACCTAAAAAAAAGATCAAACATATTTCATCGATAAGATTTCCAGGTACACAGCCAGATTTCGATGAAATTTTTTTCGGCAAAAAATGGAAAATTTATTTTGCAGTCGACGCAGCTCTCTTGCTGCCTTAACCTACCCTCTCGCATTTCACAAATTCCCGAATCCAGGCACACGGAAGTTTCCATTTCCTCAAAATATCCAAAAAAAATTCCAAATTGAACCCCCGTTTTAGCTCCGGCAACTCCTTATTTTAGTAAGTTCCCCCAGGACTTTTAGCATGAAGAGGGAATAGGTCAGATGTCAGACGCGGATTCACCTCGTTATCCGATGTAAACAGGATTCAATTCACTTTCTTTGACAGGGTTCTGTTCTGAGTATTCTATTTTACCGCATCACCCTTGACTTTTGCCTCCCCGGTTATCGTAGACTCGTGTGTATACCGTCGTAAAAATGCTATATCCTTAATACTTCCGGGTAAAATTTTTGCATGAGTGATAGAAGATATTCAAATTCCTGTTTACCATCCCCACCGACGAAGAATTCTTCTTTAGATTTTGTCTTAATTAAAAGACGTCCGCCGTCCCACAAGTTAACTTTTTTCCACTCAATGAGAGCAATATCTTCTTTTTTTACTTCAAAATCTGCATTCCTCTCTAACTCTTCAATGGGTTTTATAGATTCGTCAATTAAACTCCTTGTCGTCTTGTCTAAAACAAGATGCCCGATTGTACCACCTAAAAAGGCTGTCACATGAGATTTTAAAATAATATCCATATTCCTGGTACCGAATATTCTTTTATTCGTTGCATATACTCCATAACCTTTCGTTCCTAGTTTCCCTTTTCTTAAATGAATACTTGCGGTCCCCCCGAGATATATTTCATCATTAATCGTCGTCCGTGGGGTATCCTGAATACTATTTTTTTGAGATTCGCCACATTCTGGACAAAATTTGTTAGCATCAGAAATCTCCTTTCCACATGCTGTACAGAACATTTGTATCAAACAATTAGGTAATTTTACAGGATGATAAATATTCTGAATTATTATGACAACAGTTATTCTTCGAAATCCCAGACACTTATAAAATAAATAAAAACCTCGAATATTTTGCAATCTTTACACAATCGCTACCCTTCATGAGCGTGATCCAATCCCCTTGGACTCCCCGGGATCATAGCGGGACACTCTTTTTTTTGGAATTTTGCAGAGTATGCGATCGTGGGGATATTAAATTGGAATCTTAAATCTGGATCAAAATGTATGATCCAAAAAAAATAGTTGTGAATATTTTACTATCAGACAAATTTACCTGCAACCGGAACATCCCCGTTCGCATTGTCCCATGCAAGAAATACATCGGTCGATGGATTCCAGGAGCTGCCACCGTCCATCTTCAGATAGAACCCGGCACTGGGCCGGTAAACCCCGGTCTCGGTTATCCCGTCGTTATTCCAGTCACCGGCAATCTGGCGGTCATTAGCCGCATTATCCCAGGCAAGAAATACATCAGTTAATGGATTCCAGGAGCTGCTGCTGTCCATCTTCAGATAGAACCCGGCTCCGGTCGGTACACCCCAGTCTCGGTTATCCCGTCATTATTCCAGTCACCGGCAATCGGGCGGTCGTTAGCTGCATTGTCCCAGACAAGATACATATCAGTCGATGGATTCCAGGAGCTGCCACCGTCCATCTTCAGATAGAACCCGGCACCGGGCCGGTAAACGCCGGTCTCGGTTCTCCCGTCGTTATTCCAGTCACCGGCAATCGGGCGGTCTTGAGGCGCATTATCCCATCCGCGGAATGCATCTGTTGACGGGTTCCAGGTGTTGGAATTGTCCATCTTCAGATAGAACCCTGCTCCCGGCCGGTATACCCCGGTCTCGGTTGTCGTGTCAGCATTCCAGTCACCCGCAATCGGGAGGTCATCGGCAGCATTATCCCATGCCAGGAATCTATCAGTCGATGGAGTCCAGGTGTTGGAATTGTCCATCTTGAGATAGAACCCGGCTCCGGGCCGGTAAACGCCCGTATTGGCTACGGGAGTGGTCACACCGGTGACCGTGATGTAATTATTCCGGGTGTAGCTCGTACTGGAATTACCCGGGATGTACGCATTGAGAAAGACATTGTAGGTACCGGGACTTGTATAGGTGTGACTGGGGTTCTGGAGTGTACTGGTTACCCCCATCACCGAAAGTCCATGACCATGATGTCCATGAACCGTCTGAAGTGTCAGTGAATTTGACGGTTAATGGTGCTGGACCGGACGTCGGAGTACCGGAGAAGCCATGGTTTGGGGGAGTATAAGGCGTTACGGTTAAAGAACCAACATCAGAATCGCCCGGTTGGGATGCCCGTACTTCCGAGTGGAGATTCTGGGGGGGGATATAGGTACAGAAAGTCTCACACAGTTCCACCCATACTGTTACCGTTTCACCGGATTCCATGGGGAAAATTTTTGATTTGAGCGATAAGGAGTTCCCGGAAACAGTATAGAAGACATTACCCGCTCCCCCGCCATTCGTCACATCGGTACCAGCCTGGTATGAAGAGATCAAACCTGATGGTGTATACGTTGTATGTATGTGCTGGCCGTGATCTGGTCCTGTCGGAAAGTAGGGGGCGGGCGGCAGTGCTGAAGTTGCAGGGATACAAATGGCAACGGTACAAAGCGCAAGAATGAGTAAAAAATATTGCGGCGCACGTGCCTGAATTGCATTTTTCACCTTACGATAATTCCATCTGCGGTAATTCTTTTCTGTCAATCTCTCAGCTCCAGCCAGTCATGTAATTGTTACATATCCAATCAAGATTTAAAGTAATATGCAAGGCATTGATGCCATGCCTGATAATTATTGTCGATCAAAGAGAGCACAACGCCAGCCTTCCAACTCGGAAAACCGACGGGGGATACCTGATAGAAATTGACTTGCATCCGAATAGGATTTCGGACGTGAGTCCGCTCAGCGCCGGGGGAAAAAATATGCAAAAAATATCACTCATACATAACCAGACAAAAATTAATTTTTTCACGTTCTTTCGTTCAATATAATATTATTGCAATAATATTCAATAACTGACAGATTGCCGTAAAATGGTATTATAGTTCTGAAAAATAATCAGGTGATGTTTTTTAACCATGCAAAAAATAGTATCAGCGGATCTCATGATGAAATCAGAACCCGTGATTTCAGGATCATCGTTCTTTTCCACAATTATCACAAAATTTTGAATCACCGTAAAAACGATATACCGCAATGATTGCAAAACAGGACATCCTGGCTTTCTTCATAGGACTGGTTGGTATTCGTTGAACCATTTTGACTGCCCTGAAGTTCCGGGAACGGTACGGCCCCTGTCTCGATTTTTGTTTTTTCGACTGAAGGAGTTCCGGTCCCCCTTCGGGAAAACTGCTTCATCGCTGAGAGTATGGAGGCAGGATCGGCGTGCGCCAGACCGATGTTCCGCATGGTTATCCACCACCCTGTCGGGATTATTACTATCAGGGTCAGCAAGACCCCAATGCCCTCAAATAATCCAAGGGTGAAGTTGAAAATCCCATGGAGCATCATTGCACCGGCAATACCAGCGACAATAATACCCCGACGGGTTGATTCAGGGCGGAATTTTGCCGTACCCAACGCAAAGCCCCATATGCATGAGAAAATAACATGTCCGGGGACCGTGGCAATTGCCCTGAACAGCCCGACGCCAATCCCTCCAGCAAGGACATAACCGATATTCTCGATGGTGGCAAACCCCAATCCGGCGAGCTGCAGCATACACAATCCCGTCCATGGGTTTATCAAATTCAGGGTTATGGTACACGAAAAAAAAGACAACGGAAAATTTCAGGCCTTCCTCAACAACCGGTGCAACAACCGATGACATGACCATATCGGAAGAAAATAGAAATTCGTCGACTAACCCTTCGAGGAAACCGGGCAGGAAAGGTGGCCAGTGCGCCAAGAAGGAATACGGTGAGTACCAACTGTATGGGTTCGGGCTTGTAGCGGTCCTTTTTGTACATAAACCAGAGAATAATAATTGCAGGCGCTATCGCGAGAACCAGGAGTTCAAGCATTAATCACTTATTGAAGTCCCTTGAGGAATAATTTTTGCGGTATGGGGCGGTTATTGAAGAGATACCTGTTAGATCATGGATGGAGGAATACGGCATCGGTGATATCATTGCATGCAGGACATAATGGGTTCAGAGCGAAATAAAAAAACATATAAACGAAAAAATGTGTCTAGTTTTATGAAATTTCCGGATTTGAAGAAAATATCAAAAAAAGAGATATATAATCCTATTTTTTTTCATATATTACTTTTTTTTGGGTTTTTCTTGGTTATATTCTCTCTTCTCAGGATATATAACTGGCAACCTCATGACATCAAAATTGTAAGTGGATTCGGTCTGGTATTTTTATTACTGGGTCTGGATTTCTCTGTTAAATCAGATCTGTCATCAACGGGTATAGTTGGAGGCGGCATCTCTGGAATTAGTATCTTTTTCTACGTTTTTGCCGCAAATCTCTCCGTAGATGGACTTGCACTTTTGTATGCTGCCGGCCTTGCTTTAATCATAAGTGATATTGCGACTTTTGGGTTTTTCGATCCTATATATAAGTATATTACAGAAGTTACCCTGGACATTAAAGAGGATATCAATAATGCTGTCCAACCGAAATTTGTAGAATATTCTCAAAGCTCGAAAAACCTGGCAGAAATAGCAACCGATATCTGGAGGATAGAGAAGAAAATCGCATCAATAACAACCAGCGTTCAGGAACCTCAAATAAAAGCCTTTGAAAATTCTGTCGCAAGATTAAAACGAACTCTCTCCAGATGCGATATTGAGATACTGGATTACTCAGGCCAGGTATACAATAAAGGATTAAATGTAGATATTCTATCGATAGAAAAAGATCCTTCAGTGAACAAGCCATTTATCCGGGAAATGATCGAACCTTCCATCCTCTTTCAGGGTACGATAATTAAAAGAGGTAAAGTTATCGTTGTAGAGAATAATTAAAAAAAATATGGATAATCAGAATATTCAAATTGGCATAGATCTTGGCACAACAAATTCTGAGATTGCAATAAATCACGAGGGTTCCATCGAAATTATAAAAAATATCTATGGCAGCGAATATACCCCTTCTGTTATCGGATTTGACAAAACAAAAAATGTAATGGTCGGTAAAAAAGCTTATGAAAAACTCTTCAAGGATACTTCGGAAGAAGATATAAAAAATTGCCGTGCCGAGGTCAAGCGAATTATTGGAACTCCTGAAAAAGTATATTTTTCCCGAATAGACCGATATCTTACTCCTGAAGAGATTTCGGCGGAAATCCTGAAAAGTTTAAAAGAAGATGTTTTACGTAAATATCCACATATCCACGTCAATTCTGCGGTAATCACCACTCCTGCATCCTTTGATACAACTCAGGCCCGAAGGTGACGAAACGAGCCGGTAATCTTGCCGGTTTCAATCATGTAATCCTGTTGCAGGAACCGATCGCTGCCGCAATCGCATACGGGTACATGAACTCGAGGAATGAAAACCTTATGGTGTACGATTTTGGTGGGGGCACATTTGATGTTGCTCTTATCTCCTCCAAGGGAGGTTCACTGACCGTACTGGGACATAACGGTGATAATTTTATGGGGGGAAAGGATTTCGATAAGCTGATTATGAACGATATTCTTGTCCCGGAAATAAAAAAACGCTATTCGCTTGCTCAATTTGAGGAGAAGAATGCAAAATGCAGGTCGACATTCGCAAAACTGAAATATCTGGCCGAGAATGCCAAGATCGATCTTTCACAGTATGTCAAAACAACAATAGATATCGATGGTCTGGGAAATGATGATTCAGGAAGAGAAATCCTCGTATCTGTAGAAATTACCCGGGATCAGTTTGAACAATTGATCAAACCTATCGTTGACAGGACCATCATTCTCGCTCAGAATACCATCAGGGAATCCGGCATCAATGCAACGTCTGTCAATAAGATCCTGCTTGTAGGAGGGCCCACCCAGATCCCTTATATCAGGCAGCGTCTTGAAAAAGACCTGAAAATTCCTCTTGATACATCGGCCGATCCCTTAACCGTTGTAGCCCGGGGAGCGAGTATTTTTGCGATAGGTCAGCCGATTCCCGACGATCTCAAAACGAATGCAGATATTAAAAAACCCGGCGAATTGGATATTATTTTGCATTTCAGTTCGCTGACTGCAGAAACTGAAGAAACAATATCCGGAAGTATCCCTGATCTGGCAGATGCCCATGAGGAATATTTTATTCAGATCCAGAGTGACAGCGGACATTACACGAGTGCGAGGGTTCCCCTCAGGCATGGCAAATTTTTTGATACCCTTTCCCTTGTTCCCAACCGGACGAATGTATACCGGCTCTATTTGTTTGATAAAACGGGAAATCCCGTGCAGATATCCCCAAACTCATTTTCGATTACTCACGGGCTGTCGGTGAGTGGACCCCCGATCCCCCATTCAATCGGGGTTGCTGTTGCAAAAAAAGATTTCAGGAAAGGGGGGTTACTGACAGAAATATTTGAACCCTTCTTTGAGAAGGGAAATTCTCTTCCCCTGATCTCCGAACCCCGGAAATACTGTACGTTAAAAACTCTCATAAAGGGAGAGGATAATAATCTCCCGATCAAAGTATACGAGGGTGAATCGGAAATTCCTGACAGAAATACTTTCATCTGCGATGTGAAGATAAAGGGAAGAGAATTGCCGTATGACCTTCAGGAAAATACTGATGTGGAACTGGTTCTCAAAGTCGATGAATCCCGTGTTGTGAATCTGGAAGTATATATTCCCCTTATTGACAAGACACTATCGGCAAGAGGTTCTATCCTTGCTGAAACCATCGATTACCATGTGGTTGAGAGGGAGTTCAGGTCTGAAATAGAACGAGATGCAAAAGTCGACTGTGACTGTTCTGGTGACGAAAGAAGTACCCTTCACGATACCATAAATTCTATTGAGAAAAGTTTAAGAAATGCTTCATCTGACGAAGATGAAAAACGTAAAGCCAGCAAGAATCTTAAGGACCTCAAAGTACTGCTGGACAGACTTGAAAAAGAAAAAGAACTGCCACAGTTGATTAAATTATTCGGGGAACGAACGGGAGAGGTCGGGACAATGATTAGAGAAATCGGACTGGAACAGAATAAGAAACGGGATCTCGATGAACCGGCCGAGCCCAAAAATGAGGGGGAACATGCTATTCAGGGACGAGATAAGTTTCTCCTGATCGGTGTCAACGAGCAGATCCTTGATTTGGGGAGAAGGGTTTATTATTCCCATCCGGGCGCCTGGGTGCACCAGTTTAAACAGATAACGGAAGGAAATACCACATTTACCAACGTTAACGAGGCGAACTACTATATTGGAAAAGGAAATACCTGTATTACTGCCGGAGATGCGGAGGGACTCGGAATTGTGTACTCAACCTCCTTCAGTTCTTCCTCCCGAGGAGCAGGCAGTTATCAGGAATGTACTATCCGGAATACCCATTAACCATTGCTCCTTTCTTGTTTTTATGCTAAGACTACACCCTGCACAAACCTGATTTTGAATAACGTCCTTTTTTACCGGAAATATCCAGAATCCTCAACAGACACGCGGTGGTTTTAACCGCTGAAATAAATATTCATCTGTTTTTTTTTCTGAAGATATTTGCCCGGGGAATATTTTTTATCCAGGAGGTGTCAGTAACCAGGCGGGGATACTGGGGATGATGGCCCGGGAAAGAGAGAATTGCCCCTCCATACCCCATATCCTGAAAATTCAAGAAAAACCCGGAGGGATTTGCACTTTGACCTATGATTTTTATTATTTTAAACAACTACATGATGGCGGACTGTCCTTTTTTCACCTTTTTTCCGATTTTCCGAAGTGCATACTTAATCCTGAAAAATCAGTTGGATTTCAAACTCCACAACTGGATAGCCCTGATAAAAATGAAGATCAGAACCGCTATAATCACGCGCAAGGCTCCAATTTTTTCATGCCGGACAATAAATCCACCCCGGCGATCCCATGAGGTCTTACCCTCTTTTTCCAGTCGTGATGATTCGATTAAAAGAGTGATAAAAAAGATAAAAGGGATGCCGAGAAGGTATCCGTAACTATACACTTCGAAACTTCGTGTTGCAGCCTGGGAGGGTGTCAGGCGTCCTCCATCAGAATTGAGAACCTTGGTCCCCAACAGCCATTTTCCCGGGGTCTGTCCATAATTGGTGATGAAGAAAGGTTCAAACAATGCGACAACCAGGATTGTTGCCATCGAGGAAAACACAATGTCAAGTGCCGGGTTACTTGCAAGAAATGCCACGGCCCCTGCTACAGGAGGGAGGATAAGTGAGCCTATACCAACAACAAAAAGGAGAAGGAAATAGGCGAGACCAATATCAATAAACCGGGCAAAGAAACGGACCCATGGGCGGATCTGTGGAACGGATTCCGAAGTGTTATCCGACCTGATTGCTGGTGAGGTAATGGTCCGGGAATATTCTGGTTTCGATCGGGTTTTGTGCTATCGGATAAAGAAGTCCCGCAACCAGTGCAAAATCGTGTGTTTTCCTCAATTTCTGTGCCGCAATGAGGACAATACATGTCAAAGAATAATTTATGATTTTATTATTGATTTTCGAAATGACATTATGAGATAATCCTCCGAGTTTGTCATCAAAATCTGTGAACCCTCCTGTCCAGAAACACGCAAATCAGCTATTTTTACCGTTGTGGACAACATTTCTCCACAGAAATATTCTTTTATTTTACCTTCGTTTTCATGTATGATCGCGATGTTCTGTGAGAAATGTGGAAACAATTTACCGGATACTGCCAAATTTTGTGATAAATGTGGTAATCCCCAACTCAATCCTGATGCATCAAGGATTTCCTGGGATAAAGAAAAAGATAATAAACCGGGGCCGGGAACCTCCAGCCCGGTGAAATTGCGGAAATATGTATTTGTGGGTATTGTCGGTGTAATTGTTTTAGCAATAATCATAACAATAGTATTATTTTATGCAGGATCAGGTGCCGGTTTTGTCGCAACAAAAAAAAATACGGATACTGTGAATGGAGTATATCCTGGTGATACAACGATAAAAATTACCGCTGTTACCACACAGCAGGATAATTCCTGGATAAATGCTTCTATAGACAGTCATAATATGGAGATAGTCGTCGGGGATATCTGCACCATGACCGGTGCAGTATCGGGCACGACCGGCCCAATAACCTATTCGGTTTACACGTTTGAAGATATAAAAAATAAAAACGATTACAGCAATCCGGTCATTTCAAGAAGTTTCTCTCCTTCAGCAGATGGTACTTTCAAACTGGATTTGGCGATTGTCAACTATTTTTCCCGTAGGGTTTTACGTAATTATTTTTCAAATTCCCAATGGACAAACAACGAGATTCCAGTTCCTGGTGGATGCCAAGGGTGCTGACTGCCAGACAATCTGCGATAATCTATTCTTCTTCGCCGATCAAAGAAGGTTTACAGTATAATGGAAGGGGAGAAGCAGTTTGTTACTGTTAATATCCCGATCTCCTTTTCCGGGAAGAATTGATAAACCGTGTTATCTTGAGGCATTCATGGATACTGTGCAAAAAAAATAAAAAACAATACTCAATATATCAATACTTATCGTATTACCCGCTCTCGTTTTTTATCCGGGTGTGGGTATTTTTTTCAACCGTTTTTTGTGTTTAAAAATAAAATAAAAACTTTTTTCATATGCCAAAAAAGAATGTTCACGCTGATCGGAAGGTAAAATGTTTTGTACGCATTGTGGTTCAGTGGTGCCGGTATGATCTCCTTTTTTGTGATAATTGCGGATCTCCTTTGGAACGAAGTGCACTTACCCCAAATTACGAGATAAACCTGCCGGATAATCAAGGAACTCTTTCACTGCCGACATTATTCCGAACCAACGCGTTCCATGTCCTCGGGCTTGATACCGGTGCAGATTCCAAAATGGTTCAAAAACGAGTGAAGGAAATTACCACCCGTCTGAAAATTGATGATCTCCCCCACTATGACTTAGAGATCCAAAAACCGTGTGTCTTTGTACCGGAGTTTTCGGTCAGGGAAGCGCTGCAAAAAATAAATTCCCCGAAAGGCAGTATCGGGGAATATTATTTCTGGTTGGATTTCAGTTCAGGTTCCTATGGTCAGGAACTGCAGGAGTTGATGAAAAATTCTGATTACCGGTAGATGTTCCCGATTCTAAAAAAATCAGCTGAATTATGCAGATGAGAGTTCATTTTCTGAAAAGAGAAATCTCGCTGTTTTCTATTCAATTCTTCTCAATAACAGAAATTACAAATTTTGTTTAATTCCCTCGTTGGTGTTATGGAAAAATCTTTTCGATACGGATAAATACTGGGATACTTTCTTTCGTTCTACTCAGAAAAAACAGGTTTTAACCTTGACAGAGAAATAAAGAAAGAATTTAAAAACCAGGCCCTCTCGAAATTGTCTGATCTTTTTTCAGAAATAAGCCAGCGGCTGAATGATCCGGATTATCTCCTTGAATACAAGGAACGTTTTTCGGTTATTGGTAAAAACACCGAAAAAGATGTTTTAGATCCGGTGGTTACAAAAAATCCATGCCTGTGTTGGAGAGGTGAAAAGCACTGGAGATATCCTCAAATAATAAAAATAACCCTGCTATTCTCCGAAAAATTGATGAAATCATTGAAAAAATCCTGGACGAGATCGATGTATTGTCCCGATTTGGCCTTGATGAGGACAGCCAGGTGAAAACCAACCGGGATCAGGCTGCAGAAACGGTTCGGGGGATCGGCATCAAAATTCATAATGACTGGAATAACCTCGAATCTGCTCTTGAATTAATGAATACAGCAAAAGATATCTGCGGAACGTCAAGTTTAAGCAGCACTCTGGATAGTGATATCCGACAGATACAGGAGATGAAGAATAATTCACTTGTTTTAGATCCGATTGATGAAAATCTCAAACAGAAACAGTTTTCCGAAGCATTGCAAACGATAGAATTCCAGGAGTCGTTGAATAAAAATCAGAATTTGAATAATGTGCTCATAGATTCGGAAAAAAGTCTGTGTTACGGGACTTGCAGATCGAGAATTATAAACTGGCGATGGACGCCTTTAACACAAACAAAAATGAGGAGGCAAAAAAAGGTTTTGAATATACTGTATCTCTTATACAAGGGAACTTCAGCCTGTTCAATTTTAATAAAGATGCAATTGACAACATACTCAATGATATTCCCGCCCGGATCGACTTTGCGTTAACTATCCAGAATTTTCAGGTACTGGACGCGTTCAGGAACAGTATTCTTGAAGCCGCAAAAAAAACATTTGAGGGACAATATGAGGAAGACATCCTGATTATTCTTATTGATTCGTATCTTTATGCGTCTCTTCTCAGAAAAGGGCTGATTTCCAGCAACCCGAATACAAGGTCCACGTCCTCATGTTTTGTCATCACAGCAACGATGGGAGACCGTCGTCATCCGAATGTCCTGTTGCTGCAGACGTTCCGTAACACCTGGCTGATCCGGAGGGGATGGGGCAGAATCTGTAATACCTGTTACGAAAAAACCGGGCCATTCTTTGCAGATATTATCCGGCACCATACACATCTGCAGTTCATAAGCCGGTTACTTATCGTAACTCCTGCGGTGTGGATCGCAAAAAAAATTATTAATAAAAAAATACGGTAAAATAAATCTTCCGGAAATGGTCGCCTAATGATAATAGTTATGTTAACGTGTCAGATTATGAACCAGAAAATACTGGTATTTCCCGGCTTGCCTTCGAAAAAATATTATTGTGTCGATCATTTCAGTTCCACTACAAATCTGATTAATTTTCCTGGGGGGTATTGATAAAATACCCGTATGATCGTGTTTGTACAAATAATAAACAAGTATTTTTTTATGGAAAAGTACCGGATTTTATTATGGATTGTAATCATATCCCTGCAAGTACGACGCGTTTTGCCGAATGGTTTTGAAACAGGGAATATTGTGTCGATAAGAAAACCTATCGAAAATTTTTTTCACCGGGATATACCTTCTCTCAGATAACCCGTCTCTCTATTTGCCCACACTCACTGAAGTCGGTCGATATCGAAAACAAGGAAAAAAATTTCGAATATCCGGTTGGCTGAAATAACGAGAAAATGCCTGTTCTGATATTAAACTGATCGTGTCAGGAACTGACCGTGACGGCAGTGGATCATAACAGCCCAACTCCTCCCGAAAAGATGCTCGAACCGGCAAGTCCTCGAGCGTACTCCGTCAATCTCCACCTTAAATATCGGAATTTCTGTGACATGAAACGGTGGTAATTACCCGAATCTGCAAGGGGCAGACCACAAACCTGCATAATCAAATTCGCTCTTTGAAATTATTGTATCATCAGGTCGTCAATTAAAAAACTTTAAGGAAAGGATCAATTCTTTTTGTGAAAAAATATTTATGAGAGGTAATTCATCAACTCAGGAAAATTTACCTGTTGATCCGGGATTTTTCGATAGCCTGCCGAACCTCTTCCGGTTCATCAGTTCCTATCCCGATCGTTTTTCCATTCAGCATCCGGATCTCAACGCCATCCACTCCTGAGGTATTGTAGATCTCTCCACCAAAAAAAAGCCCCATCCCAAAGAAATGATTGAACGGGAACTTTACCACAGAAACAGAAGTTATCTCCCGAATTGACCAGGTTTTTTTGTACCAGGGAAGGGGGCCAAACCGGATAGAGAGCGCATCATCGCTGACCGTGACGGTCAGTGTGCCGCGTAAAGCGGTTTGTATGATAGGGATGATGATAAGAACCAGAACAATCCACCCCTCGAAGGGCACTAAAACAAGCAGGAATATCACGTAAAAAGCAAAAACCCAGATCTGGTTGGTACCGATCTGCGTATGCTCGTACCACCGTTCCAAGGGTTTATGCGGAATAACCGGCTTTTTATGGGAGATTGCTGAAGTTACCTGTGTCTGTACCGGCGGGGAAAAGAGTTTGGCAATTGCTGCCGATCCATCACACACCACGGGCAGTCCGAAGAATGCCCCGAATACCAATGATTTGGATTTATCAGTACACTGCTTTAAGCGGATCACGATTTCCCCGGCCAGAGACTCTGGTAGATATTCTTCCCTGATCCTGCATAAAGGTGGTGGGATTTATTACGGATGCATTTGGTTTCATTTCAGATGATTGATCGTGCGTTTATACCGCGGCAGGCTTCGACTATGATTTGGAAATTTGGTAATCCCGTAAAAAAATCGATAATCATCATGATATTACAGGATTTCCGTCTTTTTTTATGTTTTCGTTGAATTATAATTTTTATCAGAACATTTTTTACCGCAACTAATAATAGAAGAATTTATAACCTTTATCGAGAGACAACCATTAATATCAATAAAACGGTGTTTTTCATGAAATGTCCCAGTTGTATATGCAAAATAGTTCAACTGCCAAGTTTTGTAAAAAATGTGGATTCCATTTAACGAGTAATCCTCCCCCGAAGCTGTATATTTTTACACCCGTGTTATAATAGCGGTTCCAGTCTGCGGGGAGGTAAATCCTCCCGGGGCAGTATTTTGCAGAAACTGTGGATCTACAATAAAGCAAAAATCAGCGGCAGCCGTTTCTTCATCACATCAGTTTACCCCGACAAATATCACATCAGGAGGATCCGCAAAAGACCTTTTATCCCAGATAGAAATTGCGGCTCCTGAACAGCCTCATTGCGCTACCCTTCTCCCTGCTTGATACATCCGGTCAATGGTAATAAGAAAAATAACAATTGTATCAGTTGAATGAAGGGATGCGTTTTCTTAAAGATGAGATTCTTAAGGATGAACTTGCCAGCAGCCGGGTAGATATTGCCGTTGTTACATTCGGGGATGGGGCCGTGAAAGCGGTTCACCCGTTCACATCAATTCAGGACTTTCAGCCACCCTTGCTGAATGCAAACGGCGACACACCAATGGGTGAGGCAATTCTGCAGGGGATTGATCTCATAGAAATGAGAAAAAAGATTTATCGTGACCATGGCGTGAACTATTACCGGGCTGGATATTCATGATAACAGATGGTGAGCCAACCGACATGAAGAAGGGAGACCAGAAATGGATTATGGTTAAAGAAACAATTGCGGACTGTGAAAAAAATGGAAAACTCCTGTTCTTCTCGGTCTGTGTCCGGAACCTGCCAACATGGATCTCCTCAATGATATTATGCCTCCAAGCAGGGGATTGATCTAACTCGCGGGAGGGAAACTTCCGTGAGATGTTCCAGTGGGCCAGTAACAGCCAGGAAAAGATTGTCAAATCAGACATTGGCCCCGGGCGAAATGGTTAAAATTCTGAAGTACAAACCGGGTGGGGCGAGATTCCGGAAAAATGAACTATTCATTATTTTCGGAAAAACCGTTTTCCTTCACTTTGTGTGATGAGATGGTTCATATAAAAAGACCATACGGTGATGACCAGGGGTTTTTTTTCAAATGACATCATCCCCCCCCCTATGTTTTTGGTTCGAAAGATGGCCGGGCCGGGACACCGCATAAAAAAAATTCCCTGTCAGGATGCATACGCCTCCGAAAGAGCTGTAACCCTTTGCACCTTATAATCGCCATTGCAGATGGCCTGGGATTTGCATCCCGCAGTGATCTCGGTGCACAATGCGCTGTCGAATCGGCGGTAAATACTGTTTCCTGTCTTATGGACTCATGGACTTACTTAACTCCAAGCTGCTCCTGCAGAAAGGCATTGCGAGTGCACGCATGGCAATCTTCGAAAAAGCAGTGAGAGAAATCTGTCAGGTGTGCGATCTTGCCTGCACGATGCTGCTTATCATCGCATCCAGAGAGGGTATAGCCGTTGCCCATGTGGGTGATGGGGCTGTCGTCATTAAAGGATCAGAGATCTCTGTCAGAATTTTATCTGAACCACAAAATTCTGAATATGTCAAATGCCGCTGTACCTCTGACGAGTGATGAGTTGGAAGAAGCATTGCGAATTTACTGCTGTGCACTGAACCTGTTGAATGTGTAGCAGCCTTCACCGATGGCCTGCAGAATGCAGCGCTTCAGAAAGTGAATGCTGGATATAAACCGTTTGATGGTTTTTTTAACCCTCTTTTTTCTTATGCCATAAAAGTTGATGACGTAGCAATCGCCGAAACCGATATCAGCGATCTCCTGATGTCAGAAAAAGTCCGTGGAAGTTCAGATGATGATATGACACTGGTGATTTCAGTTTTAAACACAGATGTGGAAAAGGAGAATGTATGAAACTTTATTCGGATCAGGGACTGGTTGCGGATCTTGTCACTACGGGAAAATCCGGTGGTGAAGGAGAAATTTTCAGGAACAGTGCCAAGTCTGATGAATGCGCCAAAATTTTCCATGAGGCGAAAATTACCGGGGAATTGCAGGAAAGTATCAGATCGATGGTCAGAAATCCTCCCGTCGATCCCACACTCTCAAAGTTTATTAACAATCTATTTCTTTACTCGCCTTTACTCCATTACTCTACAAGGATGCATCGCAGACTCTCAATCGACCTGGTTATCTGATGCCCTTTATCGATACCAGCAGGTTCCAGGCTGGGTTTAAATATTACAGTCCGAGTGAACGGATAAAACGTTTTGGCTGGTGCATTACATGGAGGCATTTATTACCACCGCTCTTTCAGAACATCTACGAGCGCCTGCCACGCCCTTCATCAGAAAGGTCACTGCGTCGGTGATATGCGGGAAACCAATATTTTCATATCCCCGGAAAGCCTTGTTACGCTTCTGGATACCGATTCGTTCCAGGTTTTTGATAACCAGACGGAAAAAATTTATTACTGCCGTGTCGGGACACCGGTATACCTCCCCCCGGTAATTATGAATGTCAATTTCAAAAGCCAGGATGTCAATCGCTATCATTCAGATCTTTTTCGCCCTTGGGATAATTATTTTTAAATTGCTGATGAACGGGTTCCATCCTTTTGCATCACGAGGACCGCTTGTGGAGGATGCACCGGAGCAGAGCCATAAGATAACCAAGGGATATTTCGCGTTTGAGGGAAAAATAAGTGGTGTCCTGCCACTCGGTTGGTTTGCCCCCCTACGAGCTGGACTCCCCCGTAAAAATGCGGGATCTTTTCCACCGCTGTTTTGTCACAGGCCATGCCGATCCCCTGGCACGGCCAACATCAGCAGAAGAGTGGTTTAACGTGATGAAGCAGGCGGTCTGAAAAACGGCCTTCGGTTTTCCTCTGGTGAGCAACCCTCAGAAATCCCTCGGGCCATCAAAATTTTTTTTAAGATTTTTTTTGGTAAATACCCCCGATAATCCCCCACCATTTTATCCAATATCCAGAGAATGTAACTCCAGACCCAAAGAAATAATATTATTTTCGAAAAATGGGAATTATTTGAGATCCGTCATTATATCAGGCGGAATGTCCGGTAATCGATAGTGTCAAAGCTTCCCCGAGATTTGGTCATAGTTGTCATCCAATCCCCCGGTAAGGAAATAATAAAAATCTGCGATCTGGGAATGTCCCCCCGTAAATATTTACGTCACTTTCGTTGTGTAAATATTGACCTTTCTGCTTGATAACGTAATCAATTCTGTAGCCCAACATAGTTTTAAAATCATGATTGGTGATGCTGGCATCAGGGTCAGCCTGGATCTTCAGGCTCTGCTAGAGAAAATAATCCTGCAGACTGCCCGATTTCTGAGCGGGGCTAACCTGTAAGACCCGGTATCCTGAAAATGTGAGAAGGATACAATTTACCGGCGCTGATTCACGTTCCAGAAGCAAGCAGGCTAATCCATAGCATAGTTGTATTGCTGATCGGTGGTACGTCAGCATACCGTTTTTGGGATCCGGGTATTCACCGAACTCGTCTGGGGGATGATTGTCGGCAGGGCAGTTAACCGGGGCCGGCAACTCACGGGGGTGGGGGGAGGAGTCACAGGAGTCTGTGGACCACTCCCCGGGAGATGCAGATACGCTTGCATACAGGACAATAAAGATGACAATCACCCCGATAATTCCTACCAGGGTTATCGCAAGGAATCTTTGTGAACGGTGAGGGAGAATTAATCGGTGGCAGAGAAACTTCAGGATCCTGATTTAACAAACCCGGATTGTTGTTGTGATTGGAAATGCCGAACAAATCCCGGGGTTTGATTCCGGGGGAGGTAAATATCCCTGCCGGGAACCACTGGAAGTATCCCCGGCACCAGGGACACTCAATAGGTGTGATCCGAATACCAATGGTTTGGATTACTGCTGCATATTTTCAGATGGATTATTATTTACCGGCCTGATACGTGTTCTCCGATGAACAAAAGATTGAGGTCAAAGGTTTTAAAGGGATTCTGTTTTTATATACGGATTTTCTCTTTTCCCTGTGAGATAGATGACGGTTCGAAAGAGGATAAATCGTCATCTCTTTTTCCCTCCTACTGATATAGGAAATAATAGGAGGAAAACCCTCGGGCTTTTCACCGACATCGGGGTAGATATTCACGAATATCAGCATAATCTGAATAGTTTGGCAAAATTAATTAGAAGGAACAGGAAATGAAAAGATATAATGAATATCCGTTCCCTGTGGGATTCCATTAAATTGCCGACAAAAATTGACGGGAAAACTATCCTCGGCCATCTGACCTATGCAAATATCGTTGGTTCGATTATCCTTGTCATTGGGTTGTTGCTGCCTGTTTATGCATTCGAATCGTCGCTGGGTCTTGTCATTGGAATAATCTATATCAGTGAAACCTGGATTATCAGGTTTATTTATCTGCTCTTTCTTGCGTGCATCGGAGGCTTTCTGGTCAGCACAGGGATAAGGGTGATAGGCTTTTCACGGATCCTCGCAACGATCTTTTTATTTTTCGGATTGGGATTCCTTCTGGTGATTTTCGTACTGCCAGGTATTTATTGAATCGTATTATCAGCTCACTCTTTTCGTTCTTATCGGAACATTATTCTTCGGCATCATGGTCTCTATATTCCTGTTTACTACGATAAAAGGAATCTCTTTTTTTATCAAATCGAAAGAAAAAGAAAAAAACAGCCGGAAAAAATTCAGAATACTGTTATGCAGGAAGAACCTGTTGTTCATAACAGAAGAGAGTGGGAAAATACGGTTGTGAAACCAGAATACAGGATCTGCCCCAAATGCCTTTCAAAATTGTCGCCTGGAAGATGTCCATTGCATCCATTGTGGAACATTACAGGGAACCGCATCGGAAAAATAAACTCTTTGGGCTGTTTTCCCGACTGCCATTTTTTACAAAAGATATCAAATCTCTCCGGTATGATACCCCCAAATTCCGCAATCATTCCAGCAATTCATCTATTTTAGAAAACCTGTCAGAACCAACAATTCTTACTCCTGATCCAAACATTTATCCAATGCAGTAGATAATACCTCATATCCTGAGGGATGGGAATGAGGTATAAATTTATTATCATTTTTCTGGTTCTGGTAACCGTGTTTCCCGGCATGGTTCCCGTTTCTGCCAATCCATTCGATGATTTGAAACAATTCGAAAAATTAAGTTCCATCCAAAAAATTTCCGGTATGGACTCCGTGTCTATGACTTCCGGCAGTCTAAATGACCCTTTCAGTCCCACATTTACCCAACCCTCCAGTTCTTTCAGCATTCCCCCGACAAACCCATTTAATACCATCGTACCGGTAACGAATTATATCGAACCAATGCCCAGTACCACGGTATACGATTCGTATCTGAATGACCAGATGCGCCAGATGAAATACACCACGGATATTTCAACCTCCAACAGGTTAATTTCCACTTATGGGGATAAGGTGGAAACGGATTCGTATAACCAGATCATGGGTACGTTCGCTCCATCTCCGTTGGAACAGCAACAACAGGATTTGGAACATAACACTATAGATTATTTTGAGCACCGGTGGGATCTTACCCCAGGTACTATAGGAATCCCCTATAGTTCCCTGAAAACAGTGTATTCACTGGCTGACAGCACGTATGACCGGGTTGGATATTCGACCCAGATACTCAGCCCACCTGCCATCGATCCCCTGAAATATAAAACGGAAAATTTCGGCCCCTTCGGCATATACGGAGGTCAGACCAGGGCAATTGACAAAATAGAGACTGATCATATTTCAAAGGTAACATCTGATGAATTTTATACTCCAGGAAACAGCATCAGTCATTTTTATACACAAAAGACAAATTTTAATGATTTTGCCCTGCCATATTCCCCCGGTACCACCATAAGTGGATCCCGTATTGAAACAAGTTCCTTTTATACGCCGCTGAAACCCGGAATCGGCGGTTGGATAGATTCCCGTCTTACTACCAATTTTCCGACGATCGGGTATGATCCTGCAACTGATGTAGGAACACGGAATATTCAGCAAAGTCTGAAAATAAATGTTCAGGTCAATCCGGGAATAAGCAATATCAACCGGCCCAGCAGCATCCCCAAAATTCCCAGTTTTACCAAATATTAATGAAAAATTTTTTTTGGTTGTTCACATCGAAGGGAGGTTTTGCAATTTCCTGGCAATAAATCTGATTTTTTTTCAATAACGCCCTGTGACGAATAAAACAAAATATTTTTAATCTTGATCCCACTTTCAGTAAAGTGCGACAGAATTTAAAAAAAATTCCAAATTTGAGGAGGTTCAAGTGAAAAAATCCAAATCATCTGTCAAAATTTTTAAAATCGATTTTTATTCTATTGCTGGAGGTCAATAATCGGGAATACTCCGATACCCTTGAAACTGAAACTGGAATCTACTTCAAATTTACTTTCAATCGTCCTATTTTTGTCCGGGTCTCAATGTCATGGATTCACCTTTATATGTCAATGGATTATTATCTCCTTCAAAAATGGTTACCCCGCCAAAAAATCTATGGGGAATCGTTCCAGAATTGGAAAATGTTCCATGTACGGTATATATTTTCGTCGACGCACTCAAATTGTTTTGGACAGTGTAATCAGTATCTACTTTTATCACATTATTGGCAGTTTCAGGGGAACCAGTTTTAAGGGACCCAGAACATCCACATATCAATAAAAATCCTATTAAAAAACTCATCGCTATTAAAGGTGCCATACGATTTTTATTAATAATCATAATTTATTATCTCTGATTCCAAAATATAAAAATACCTAAAATGTTCTTTTTTCAGTGGTAATTCGTATCCGAATGTTTCAAGAAAAAATCAAAGACAGGAAAGTAGAATTAATGTAAAGTAATATTATATTTTTTTTTAAAAATCAGGTTGTAAACAGGTTATGCAATATTTAAGCGATAAAATTGAAACATAAAAACAATCTAACAACACACCTTTTAAATATTTTCACGCTTTTTTTGATAATATCTCATTAATTATATAATCATTACTATTATGAAAAATTAAAATGTCGGATGGGTATACGCATTTAAAAGTGATGATTTAATGAAAACCATCCTGTCACACGACATCAAATCGCAAATTAAATGAGATCAAGGCGAAGTGAACAAGGAAACTTTTAAAAATCATCTGACCTATCTGAACATTATCGGGATAATTGTTTTTGTAATCGGTCTTCTGATGATATATTATGCATATATTTCATCATTTTATTTCATTTTTGGATTCAGCAGTTTTGATCCGTCATGGATTATCCGTCTTGCGTATGTTATCATCATCGCATGTGTTAGTGGATATATTATCTGGCAGGCAATTAAACTTCTCGGGGATTCAGTCGTATTATCAATCATTAATCTGGTGATAGGGCTGGCATTCCTGATTTTTGCATTCTTTACGGCACAGATTTTTGTGGAGGGACATGACCAGTTAAATCCCTTCACTTTCGTAGGGTTGTTCTTTTTCGGCGTTATGATTGCGATTGGTTTGTTTTTTTTCGTAAAAGGTATATCCGATCTGATCAAAATCAGGCATCATAAAATCCAATCACGAACCGAACGTCCATTAGAATCACATTCGACAGAGAATTCAGAAAATAGAATTCCCGCCCACCCAGAATCCAAAATCTGCCCTTATTGCCTTACGAAGTTATCTTTTGAGGATATGCATTGTGTCAACTGCGGTAAAAAACAGGAATAAATCTTGAATATTTTCGATATATTTATAATATTAGAAGGAATACTATCATAAAAGGGAAAAGGAGGAAGAATGAAATTAAAAACACAGATTTTTGTGCTTTTGATATTTTTAATTATCATTTGTATGCCGGTACATGCAGAAGATTGGAAAAAAATAACTATCTTCTCTCAACTAGAGAAATCTTCACTAACTCCTTCAAAACTACCTCCAGCCACGTTTGATAATCCAGCGACTTCAGCAATCAAATACCAACAGTGGAAACCAGATCCTTCACTAACTCCTTCAAAACTACCTCCAGCCACGTTTGATAATCCAGCGACTTCAGCAATCAAATACCAACAGTGGAAACCAAATCCTTCACTAACTCCTTCAAAACTACCTCCCGCCACATTTGATAATCCAGCGACTTCAGCAATCAAATACCAACAGTGGAAGCCAGATCCTTCACTAACTCCTTCAAAACTACCTCCAGCCACGCTTGATAATCCAGCGACTTCGCAATCAAATACCAACAGTGGAAACCGGATACTTCACTAACTGACTTCAAAGTTTCCAACTCGATATATGATCAGGTTACTGTTCCGTATTCTGCCTGGAAGCCAGATCCTTCACTGACTAACTTCAAAGTATCCAATTCGATATATGATCCGTCGTATTCTGCCTGGAAGCCATGAATTCCTCACTAACACCAAATCATTCAATAGTCCCCTTGAACCCCCAAAAATACTGAACGCCTTTGGCCAACCGTATACTGATTGGAGTAAGCCATTTAATCAAGGGACTCAGATGGATGGAATAATAGGAGTTAAACCCCAAATCAACACAATACCAATCAGCCGTTTCAACAATCCCAGTTTCTGGACCTCGAGTGGTACTGGTATCAGTCCAAGTTATATAAGTCACATTAATACAAATTTTGGTCCCGGTATCGGCGGTACCAGATATAGAGGGAATTGAAAACTTTTTTTTAGACAAAACAATTTGTATATCATCTGTCCTGTGAAAACAAACTGTACGGCTGATTTTTTTGAATTTGATCCTGATAAAGTATTATAGGATATAAGATGGTTATCACAGATCGACATGCATAAGATAACCTCACATTCGAGTCAAACTTTTTTTTTAGAAATTATTTTTTCAAAAGGTCATTCCGATTTTAATCGCTCGTTTTTTTTAAGCCAGAAAATGCCGTTCCGGGGAGGGAAAGGGTATTCCCTAATTATTTCAGTTCAGGGAAATTGGATAATATGTAGATTTCGAGCAAAACAGATGCAGAAAATGAAGTATTGATTGCCCCTGATCATATACTACAATAAAGAGACGGGACCATATGGATATGCCGGTTTCCAGCATATCACTCAGCCGTATGAAAATTATTATATTATGAAATTTAATTTCCTCAAAAAATAAGATAAAACCTAAACCGGCACTACATACGTATTAGCAGCCATATCATGCAAACCTTGCTTCTTTTCAGAAAACCCAATCACAATCACGCAAAAAAAACCAATAAAGGGGATAACTCTTAAAATGTTTCTTACTGCAGCCTGTCCAAAAGAAATTTTATTTCCGGTACTATCGACAACTTTTATTTTTACTGCACGTTTTCCGATTGTAGCCTGGACAGAACTGCTTTCCTGCAACGTGAAATAGACCCATTCAATCAAAAGAGCTAAGAATAAAAAGATATTATATCCTTGCGGTGATATTCCACCGTAATATCCGGGAAAGGATGGAGTAAGAACAATCAGAACCACTATCGCGATGCAGACGAGAATTACAAAATCTATTAAATAAGCACCGAGACGCGTCCAAAATCCAATATATGCTGCTGCTGCTCCGAAAGGACCATCCGGACGAGGAATTGGTTGTTCATTGATTCGCATCCCACATTTTGGGCATATTTCTGCCTCCCGGAATTGTAATGGATTACCACAATAAGGACAATAGGTCATATAATTTTATCCGCTATTAGGATATATAAAATCTTGGCGGAAAAGGAGTGAAAGAAAAAGAGAATTTATATTTAATGATCTAACGGGACTTTTGTCGTCGGGAATAGAATCGTAAAATGGTATTACGAGGACTGCTTTTTCAAATATTCATCTCATATGCCTATTAAATCCACGGATCAACTGATAAATTTAAAATGATAAATTTTTTATGCCGGCCTTAAAAAATAACATCTTATGTTCTGTCGGAACTGTGGTAAAGAAATGGAAAATAATTCGTCTTTCTGCATTCATTGTGGTGAAAAACAGAGGGCACCGGATACCCCTGTCAACCTGAACGAGAACGAACAAAAACGTCTTCGTTACAAAAAATATGGAACATATATGCTTTTTTTTGCCTTAGTCTGCTTTTTTACCGCAATGGGGCTGAAAAACAACGCGGAGGCACAAGGTTTTGTTGGATTTTTAATGGTTATTGTTGGAGGAGCGGGCCTGATTGTCTATTTTACCAACAGATAATTGATCCGTCGGTATCAGATTTTTGTCTAGCCTGACAGAGTTTACGTTGATACAAATGAGTGGAATTTACCGGAGGAATGTATTTTTCACCCTAAGAATTTCTTTTTATTCTGGATAATATGATTAAAAAAAAAGATAAAAATGATTTTTTTCCCGCTAAAATTTTCTCTCCCTGTATCTTTCATTATTCCAGCGTAATTTCTTGATGTACATCAGACCCGGGAACGATTAGAAATCGTGTTTCAAACATCCTGACAGACAAGTCAATGGTATTTCATCACAGTAATTTATTGATAGCATTATTAAGAACTAGACTGCATTATTTTCCAATATTATTTCATAATTTATAAATAGTATTTTTACGGAATTCCTTTTTATGTTCTGTTCAGATTGCGGGGTGAATAATGAGACTGATGCACAGTATTGTACATCATGTGGGTCAAAACTCTCTTCTATTTTATCACCGGTAAAAAAACAGAATGAACCCCGGATAGAATCTGCGAGTGGACAGAAGAATCTTTCAGCGCAAAATCTACCCATTCAAAGCGATACAAAAAAGGAAGAAACCGGTTTTTTCTCCCTTGAACGAAAGGGCATCAATAAGGGAGTTTATGGTGGATGCATTATGGTAATAGTTGCTGTAGTTTGGTTTTTTGGTGCCCTTGCAGTCGGATGGATATTTTTCTACCCGCCGATCCTGGGAGCAATTGGTGCATATGCGATAATTAAAGGACTGGCGACGGGGAATATTGACGGAAAAGTCGATAATAAATAAGCGGATTTCCATGACCCGCTGCAATACCAATGGAGAAATTATAATAAATGATTCAGAATAATGCATTACCCACGGGACTGCATTACCTCGTGGCTCGATAAAAACGCCGGTAAATGAGATATCTTAATTAATTGCAGTATTATTCTTTATTTAATACTTTTTTCAATTGTTCATATCCTCTGTGTGTTTATGAATATTATTGAAAATACTGGAAGTGTTGTTGTAATCCTGGATTACATTGCACAATGGACTTGTCTGGTCATAAAAATTCTTGTCATGAAATCAAGGAAATTTGATTTGTTTCCGACATTATTTTAGATTTTTTGAAATCATATGGCTTACAACCGTTTTCACAATTGTGACGGATCTGGTTCTCTCTCTGGTTTTAAATTATTATCATTTGTCTTTGCAGGATGGAAATCATTGTAACATAACATGGACCAGAGATATTTTTTTTCCAACCGGATTATTTCAAAATTTAGTTTCTGATGGTCTAAGATATCTCATCATTCGTAAACTCCCAAGTAGTCGAACGAAGAATAAATACCAAAACCCCCAAGGAGCGTGTTGAAAAAAAACCTAACCATTTTTTTCCTTTAGAAAATAAATTCGATAGTATTAATTCTCTCGGAATCGTATTCAGAAAAAGAGATTTTTTACTAAAACCGGTGAGTTTATCTATGATGAAACTCGGGCAATGTACGATCAACCCCAATCACTGGTATTCATTGCATTCCAACGATTGTCCGTGGTGCAGAATTTTTCATGAACAAGGACACGATTATTATCCATTTCTGAATAATCCCGTAAATCTGCAAGATGTTCATGAAACGGTTGAGTTTCCAAATCCCCTGGATCTTCCCCAACAACAGCCCAAAACTTATGCAATGAGATTTATTGCTATTCTGGTAATCAGCATATTCATTATTGCTGTTATCTTCGCACTTCCATCTGTACAAAGCAAACCCGTGATTTCTGATCCCCCCACGTCGCAACCAACTTTTATTCCTACCCCTGAACCCCAACCGGTTAATATCCCCGTCCCGACCCTCGTCCCAACCCTCGGAAAAAATGCAGAAATCACCCTCCCCTTTCGAGAGATAATTCCGCTGAACTATGGCACCGTTACCCGATCCTTCCAGTCCGATAAAGTTCCCGTGCATATTACTATGAAGACAGACCCGGAAAAGATAACAGATAAAAAAGTATTTTTTACGGGAACCGATGACCCGGTACAAGTGTGGAAGTAACCAGGCCGGATGAAAATGCATATTGGGAAATCGTTATCCGGGATCTTGTGAATGGAGGTGTAGTAACTGAAGACGGATATGGAAAAACGTAACTCGTTAGAATCCAACAAAGCAATAACTATTTTGAAAGAAGGGCACTATGAAATTGGCATTAAAGGTAATAAGGTAACAGTTAATCTCGAAATCTCATTATGATTCTCTGCAACTGTATGATGATTAAAAAAATTACATCGTAAATCAAACCTGATTTGAATGATACGACTGAAGCGATGTACAGGAAACCCGCATCACTGGTATTCTGATCATAGTGCCAACTGTCCCTGGTGCTGGATGTTTCAGGAAAAAAAGTCTGATCCATTCCCCAACCATTCGGAGGATTATCCTGCAGCCAGGCAAACGGTCGGAAAAGAAATTCCGGTATCCCGTGAAATCCAGGCTGCTCATGAAACATCCCCTGTCCCTGTTGCCCCTCCTGCTCCTTCGCGGAAATGGACCTATCTTGGTGCAACCATCGCAGTTGTTGTGATAGTATTATTAGGTGTTTTATTCTCAAATTCATATTTTGCCACCATGACAAACAATTCCCCGCGTACATCAGGTTCGGGAACGAATCCTTCAAATCAGAATCTTGCGGAATTGTCCAACCTTTATCAGCAAAAAGAGTACTATTCAGGCAATTAACAAGGCAGACGAGATTTTGGCTTCTAATCCAAATAATAAGAATGTACTGTACCTGAAGGGGCTGGCTTCTCCGGATGAATGGTGATCTTGAAAAATCGCTGCTCGTATTTGATCAGGTGCTCAAAGTCGATCCCAATTATTCGAGCTGCCTGGTCCCAGAAGGGGTGGGCTTATCAGGATCTCGGACGTTATCAGGAGGGGGCCGATGCGTTCGACACTGCAGTCAGGCTGGAACCCAATGTTACGATGACTAAATACAGCTGGTATGGAAAAGGACAGGCGTTAAGAAACCTCGGTAAGTACGATGAAGCCGTAAATGCATTCAACAAGGCCCTTCAACTGGATCCGGATTACGTTGAATCTTACTCGCAGATAGGAATAATTTACAGCAGGCAGGGCAACTATACCGAAGCCATCGCATTGATTGACAAAACGATCGCCTTGAAACCAGACTATGGCTATGCCTGGACTGATAAAGGGTGGGTTTATGAGAAAATGGAAAAATGGAACGAAATGCTTGATGCATTTGAAAACGCATTACGGATTGGCGGGGACAACAAGCTTCAAGCTCAAGGGTGGGATGGAAAGGGAAGCGCATTATATCATGTGAAACGGTACGATGAAGCAATGTCAGCCTATAATACAGCAATCAATCTCAATCCTGCACGTTTCGAGACATATACCCATAAAGGTAAACTGATGATCGCCCAGGGAAATTACGCCGGTGCGATAATCGAATGCGATAAGACCCTTGCCAAAAATCCGGATTATGCCGATGCTTGGTGGTCGAAGGCTGTAGCTCTTGAATATCTCGGAAATCATAATGAAGCACTTGCCGATCAGAATAAAGCTGGCCAGATCGATTCGAAGTATCTCTCCAAATCTCTGCCGGACACAACTTCGCCGGGTTCAGCATCAAGTTAGTTTAAATTCCCGTTTTTTTTTGGAGAACGACAAATAAGGGACAAATATCTTAATCCGGAACGCCACATTTCTCTCTCCGTGGATTGAAGAAGGTTATTTCTCTATTGATACAAAGAGCCTGTTTTTTGAATGTGGTTTTTCTTTACTGGGGACATATTAATGATACGGTAATTATCCAAAAGAAATAAAAAATGACGTTGAGGTGCAAATAATTGTAGTAATCCAGAATAAAAATCCTCTGAATTTATTCTCTGATGAATCGTTGAATTTGAATTTTTCTCATCGTCTGAATTTTCCCCCGAATAAGCACCAAATGATCCGGATGCAACGTTCTGCACGACATGCGGTAAAGCCGTTGTGAAGACATAAAACATGAAAAGAATACGGAAGAAATGAATAACCGCATTGCATAGGCAAAAACGCTAAGCGTACCTCCGCCATCGTGCATGCTTGCCTTCTTTACGGTCCCTTCCCAATCAAGGAGAATAAAGGAGATCATCGCTTTCGAAAACCAATACCAAAACAGGCAGATCTGATAAATTTCCCCCACTAGAGTAATCAAAAACTTTTCAAAGGTGTTACGGGAGGTGTTCTTCCGGAAGAGAAGTCTCCGGAAGAGGTGCGGGTGGGGCTGGATTCCTGCGTTCACCCACCTGCTGGCGCCACATGGCGTAATACAAACCCTTCTGGTCGAGAAGACCTGCGTGAGAACCGGTCTCAACGATCTTGCCCTGCTCCAGCACATAGATCACATCCGCGTGCATGATCGTGGATAACCGGTGAGCTATCAGGAGGGAGATCTGGTCCCTGCTCAGGGAAATATCCCGGATAGTATTCGTGATATCCTTCTCGGTTAACGAATCAAGGGCTGAGGTCGCCTCATCAAAGATCAACAGGCGGGGATGACGCAGTAACGCCCGGGCAATGGAAATACGCTGCTTCTCGCCGCCTGATAAATTCATGCCGCTTTCCCCGATAATCGTATCAATGCCATGAGGAGAACTGTTCACCAGGTTATCACAGGCGGCCTTGTGCAGTGCATCCATGATCTGCTCATCCGTTGCGTCCGGCTGGACGAACAGGAGGTTTTCCCTGATTGAACCGGCGAAACAGCTGGGCGTCCTGTGAAACGAACCCGATCTGCCTCCGTAACGGGTTATACCGGATCTGGGAGGACGGGTGACCATTGAACCAGATCTCCCCGCTCACCGGGCTGTATAATCCCAGCAGGAGCTTAACCAGCGTCGACTTGCCGGCACCGGAAGGGCCGACAAAGGCGATCGTCTCACCGGTCTTCACCTCAAATGAAATCCCGTCGACGGCATTATAATGTGCAGTCTTGTGGTGAAACACGACATTCTCAAACCGGATATCATGCAGCTCGTCGATCTCGATCGGGTTTTCCACATTTTGTTCAACGGGTTTCTGCATCAGTTGATCGAAGTTACTGACGGAAGCTTCCACCTCGTGATAACTGATAATGATGCTGCCAAGGTCCTGCAACGGTCCGAAAATGATGGTGGAGATGAACTGCATCGAGATCAATTCTCCGGTGGTAAGGGCTTTCCGGAAAATTAACCAGAGGAGGATGAACAATATCGACTGCTTGAGGATGCTGAGCGTTGTTCCCTGCAGGAAGGTCAGCAGGCGGATCCTCTTTACCTTCGTCATCTCCAGGTTGAAGATCTTCAGGTTCTGCTCCCGTAATCTTCGTATTTCGGGAAAGGTCAGGCCAAGACTCTTTACGAGCTCGATGTTCCGGAGGGACTCGGTTATTACCCCCGATATTTTATACGTTTCACGGTTTATCGATCGTTGCGTTACCTTGATCTGCCTGCTTAATAATCCGGTGAGCGAACCGAGCACTACAATACCGATCACAAAAACCGGTATTAACAGCCAGTTTCTGGTCAGCGAATATCCGATAAGAAACGCAATACCGACGATGGAAGAGAAGACAACCGTGATGAACAAATTCATGAATATCTGGGTATCTTCCTTTACCTTCTGCAGTACCGATAACGTCTCACCGCTCCGTTGTTCCTCGAACTCATCAAAGGACAAACGAAGTGTCTGCTGCAGGCCGTCATTGAAAATCTGCATGCCGAATTTTTTTACTGCCAGCCGGGTAAAATAATCCTGGAACGCCTTGGTAACCTGGGCAAGCGCGGCGACGGAGACCGCCACGCCAAGCCAGAACAGAACCCCCCGGACCAGTGCGTCTTCCGGGCTGTTCAACGGATTTAAGGCATAATCATCGATAATCTTCCCGAAAATAAGCGGATCGACAAGGTTCAATAACTGACTGATGCCTGCCAGGACGAGAGCGACGAAAATAAGCCCCCGCTGTGGCTTTAAATACCGCCAAAGGACACTCATTTTTGTTGGATAGTGACGTTCATCGTGGAGTGACCATTTTTAATCTGCAAAATTCAGGCCCGGTTTCTGGAGAGAATATCTTCCCCGTCATCAGATAAATATCGTCTTTCCCGTTCCCTTTCGCGCTCACACGGATCGGGGCCCTTCTAGCTGTGCCGGAGCCTGGTCCCAATCAGCAATTGCAGCCCGTCAGACCCGGTGCAGGGCCTGTTTAATCACCGCTGGCCAATCCCGGGCGGGGTTGTATGCAGGACTCTTAACGGGGATCGCGATGAGCAGGTTGTCATGTCCCTCGTTAATTCTCAACAACGCAAAATGATTGCGGTTTATTTTTTTTTCGTACGCATCTGGCGGGGATCGATCGAAACAGGCCGGAAAATCCCGGGCATTTTCCGCAGCAGTGGAGCAAAGTCTTGCTTTTTTTATTAATACGGTTTGCGAACGCGATCCTTAACCATGAAATAAGGAACAAAAAGATAGTAATCCGACAGGGAGAATCTGCAATGTATATGAACCGTCCTGATCTTGCTTCCGATCGGCTCCGGAACCAGGCGATTTCCGGTACCCGGCTGACACTGCCGGAAGAGATCGTGGCATGGCTGGGTGCTGTCCAGGCCCAGGACTATGCCGGCGGACTATGGTCGATCGGTCTCCGGCTGCCGGGCAGTACTTCAAGGGATATCGAAAATGCAATTGCCCGGAAAACCATCCTTATATCCTGGGTCCTGCGAGGTACGCTGCATCTTGTGGCCGCACAGGATATTCACTGGATGCTTGCACTTCTTGCACCGGGCATAATTGCGAAAGGTGCGGCAAGGTACCGCCAGCTCGGACTGGACGAGAAGACATTTGACGCCAGCAACCAGGCCCTGGAGGATGAACTCAGGGGTGGCCGGCAACGGACACGCAAAGACCTGCTCGGGGTTCTGGAGGGTACAGGTATATCTACTGACGGCCAGCGGGGGTACCACCTGCTGGGGCGGGCAGGTCTGGACGGCGTGATCTGTTTCGGGCCCAGGTCGGACCGGCAGCAGAGGTTTGTGCTTCTTGATGAATGGATCCCTCCAACCCCGGCTCCGGACCGGGATACGGCACGTGCAGATCTTGCCCGGCGCTTCATCACCAGTCATGGACCGGCAACACTGCAGGATTTTCTCTGGTGGTCGGGCCTGTCAGCGGCCGATGCACGTGCCGCGCTTGTCACCGCTGGCCCGGACATTCACCGGGAACAGTCCGGAGACCGGACCTATTGGAATCCGTCAACGGTTCCACCGGTGCATCAGGCTGCTCAAACCGCGTTCCTGCTGCCTGCCTATGATGAATATCTGCTTGGTTACCGGGATCGCACGCACGCGATTGATCCCGCGGATACGGGAAAGATCAATCTCATCAACGGCCTGGCCTCCCCCATCGTTATCAATGGCCGTGTACGGGGATCCTGGAAACGAACGACGGGAACAAAGAAGATCGTGCTCTCCCTGAAGTATTTCGATCCACCTGATGGCAAAGAGCAGGTTGCGGTCGCTTCAGCAGCGGACAGGTACGGATTGTTTATAGGTAAACCATTGGATATTGTCTGAAGCGCGTTTATTCACCTTCCTTCTCGTAGTCCCCCCGCGTCCAGCACTGGTTCCATCAATCTTCCCTGAAGCCCCACCTTTTTGTGCAGGTCTGTCCATGCTGTCCTGAAGGTGGGGGTCGAGGGTGATAAACACCTGTTCCGTTTCATTCACCCATCGTGATCGATCGCGATGACCGAATCTCATAGATTTTCAATCCGGTCGGTGCCGAATGCCATCGTGCAGTTTTTTCAAAATAAGACTTCATGTGGGGTCGCACGAGGTGTTCATCGAGTCTGTTTCTGGCTTTCCCACTCCTCAATGAAATGAAATACTCCCGGAGCATGAACATCAGCGACCAGTTCATACCGGATACACCCGGCCTCCTTGCGAACGGTCGGGATAATTTCCTGAACTTCACGGATAAAATCGCTGTGCCGTTCCGGCACAATGGTACAACAGGCATCAACAAGTATCATACGGATTCCACCATCTGAACTATCTGATCATTGGACGGGTTCCGGTCCCGACTCGTTCTCTTATGAATGATGGTTGATTATCTGTTCCCCGGTGTAATTATTTCTCCTGCTCCCTTTTGGATCAGATCAGAGGATATGGTAAAAACCGGGTTGCTCCCAAACCTGGAGAACCTGAAAAAAAGGTAACGGGGATGTATCATCGACCCCGGTAAGAATTATTGTCAAGGGAAAGTAGGCATGGTTATATGAACGACGTCCATCTCACCTCATTTTTGGAATTCAGTGGTAATCTCCCGGATTTTGCCGGTTTTCCGTAAACAATGCTATATAGCTCAGAACCAAAAGCAGATCTCATCGGGACAGATCCCCGACTGGAGGGCGCATTAATAATGATATTTGGTGCTGCCCTCCTTCTCGGGTCACCTATGCTTATCGTTGAATTGCTTGGGTTTGTTTTCCTCATAGTGGGGGTGGTTGTTGTCATAAAGGGGTTTTTAAACAGTTCAGAAATCCCTGAACCAACGATACTTCTTTTTTTTAACGTTCCGGGCAAACCAGACACTACCGGATGGAACCCCATAACAGGCAAATCCACCTGCTGCAATGTGTATCAAAAACGTATCCAGTACCGGTAGAAATAAAAATTGCTCCCTCAGCTACGGGGATGCGATCAGAGAGATCACGGATCTCTTTTTCCTGGTTATCCTGCTCTGGCTGAAAAAGGTATAGCTTTCCGGCAATTCCTCATCGTAGTCTGCAAAAAGAATTCAGCCGGTATCCTCATTGATGGATATCAGCTGGATGGTAAATGTCAGGGCCTCCCCCGCCAGGGGACTGTTCGCATCGATGGTCACCGTCTCCGGAGTAAAATTCAAAACCGTAACCGCACGCATCGAATTGGTTGATGGGTCACTGTAGGTGAGCATACCTCCTAGGGTAAGGTTCATCGTGGCAAGGTTGCCGGTCCGGTTCATGACATAAATATATGCCGGGTTGTAGAGTCCGTATGCCTGGTCGACGGGAATATGTACGGTCTTTGTCTGGCCGGCCATCATGCCAACGAGTGCATTCTCAAAGCCCGGAATGACCTGGTGGGATCCGATCGTGAACGTAATCGGGGTCCCGTTGACATTCGAATCGAATACCGTCCCGTTGGCAAACATACCGGTATAATATACCGAGACCGAATCCCCAATCAACGCTGCCGGACCGGTACCAGTCCCGGTGATTCCCGAAGTACCGGTCGGTGAACTGCCCGAACCCGGCACAAGAAGAATATATGCGACAACTGCCACGATTGCCACAACGACGATTGCCCCGATGGCAAGGGTCAGCGTCTTTGTTCCGGTTATCGAACTCTTTCCTTTCGTGGCGGATTTTTCTCCGGCTTTTTTAGGTTTACTCACGCTTACTCTTCCTCCCTCTCTCTTTTTTTTTATGCAGAAATTGCCGTACTGAGATAAAAACTGCTCGTTATACCACATTAAATGATTGGCTCCAGGCAATACATTGTTAAAAAAAGTGGCTGGTTCTCTGACGGATACATGTCGGGAAGCGCAGGTCTGGTTTTACCTCCGGACAATGAAATTGTCCGGGGAATAATCCGCCCCATTGTCCGGAATATCCAGGACCCCCGGTTTCCTGTCCTGAATCATCTCTCATGATTTCTTCTCAGAGATGCAAACCAGAGTACAGTGTATTTGATCGGGGAAAATTACCTGAACTCTGATAGAGGTTGCCGGATGAGAATTGTACACAGGGGGTGAGGAAGAATGACCCGCTATCTGATAGATATCCGCCTGATGGGTTCGGTGAAACAACAGATCCGCACGGTAAGCAACCATCTGCAGGAGAAATTTAATCTCGGCGATGCCCTGGTTGTCCCCCATATCACCCTGGCCGGGCCTTTTTCGACCCGGAATGAAACGAAACTTATCGAAGATTTCACAAAAATATGTTCAAACCAGGAAGATATTCCCCGATACGAGGTTGGCGGGTACGGATTTTTTGACGATTCGAAGGCAGTTTTTGTTACCATAACTCCTGACGGGAACCTGAAACAATTCCGTTATCAGCTGTCCCGGGCAATCTCGCCGTATTGTTCCCTGCGTGCCTACGATCGGGATTCTGCCGACACCTTCAGGTTCCACGCCACGCTCGCCATGAAACTTGACTGGCTCACCTTCCAGAGGATAAAATGGTATTTCAGGAAACAGGAACCCCTCGTATACCGCCACCACCCGATCCGGGCAACCTGCTCCGGGATTCCCGGATCGTCTGCGAATATGATTTTATCCAGAACAGGATGCTGAGCCGGGCACAGGCACTGAGCAGGGCGACGCTGAATGCGTGATCGTGATATTCTTAGATTGTGGGCTGATGAAAACAGCAGTCATGGTTTTAACTTCTTCAGTGATCATGCCCCCCCAGAAAGATGAATTCAACGGACTCTTGCGGTTATTACCCTGCCGGCCCGCATTGAGGCGACAAAAAACTTTTGAATCAGGAAGACCTGCGAGCAGGGCCGGCCTTCACAATCCTGCCCTGCTCCGGAAACATACGTCACCTCAGCGTGCCCCTCCCTCCCCGATATGTGTCAGCCGAACTCAGGTAAGATAGTCCGGGAATTACCGTTACCTGCCGTCAAAAAATCGGAGAAAAATTCACACAATTCCGCTGGACTGTTATCAACAAGGCGCGCAGGTACGGTTCAGTCGCCTCATCGGTTTTTGCCGTCGATGATACAGCCCGGCTTATAACTGCCGACAGGCATCTGAAACATCCACCTGCTCTTCAAAATGACAATCGTGATGGATAATATCGAGCCGGTCCCGTGCCTTTTTCATGATGTGATCAATATCCTGTCGTAACTCTGGCATAATCTTCGAAAGAGAAGAGTCTGCAGCCAGGACACGGCAGAGTTGCAGGTATTCTGCTGCCAGAATTTCATTTGCTCCCGACTCACGGAATGCCTGTACTACCCTGTTGATACGTTGCCTGCGCTGGAAAAATGTTTTGACCATCTCGGTCAGTTCGTGAATCGTTACCGGTTTGATTACATACCCATCGATGGTGCAGAAGTGCTGGTGGATCTCTTCCCGTGTGGGTTGTTTTCCCGTTACCATAATGACGGGGAGTTCGCGGGTTTTCTGACCGGACCTGATGAGCTCGAGGGTTTCCCACCCGTCCATGGGTTCCATCATGATATCAAGGAGGACCAGATCCGGCTGTTTTTTGGAAAGGAAGGAAATGCACTCGTTTCCTCCCGGTGCCGTGAAGATTTCGTACCCGCTCTTCCCCAGCACGAGGGAATAGAGTTCCCGCAGGTCCGCATTATCATCAACAATCAGTACCGATTCCATGCTCTACCCCTCCTGTTGGCCGAAAAATATCCCTCTGGATCTCTTGACCGCTGAAGGATATATCATGCTGATACCAAAAAAGTTTGCAGGATCACGCGAAACATTTCGCTGTTACCCTTCCTTGTTTTCTTTAAACGATTACCAGAATGGTCCGTGAGACTGCCGGAACCCTCATGACCGGAAACATATAAGAATGCCCAGTATTATATGCCATCTATAACTCGGTGCCCTGTGGATCCTCAGGGGTGAATAATGAGCGATGAATCTATCCTGATTGTTGAAGATGAACAGATTGTCGCAGAAGATATCGGCGAAAGTCTCCGGCACATGGGGTACACGGTCTGTTCAATAGAGAGTACCGGGGAATCTGCCATTCGTGCCGCTGCGACGCACTCACCTGACCTGATCTTAATGGACATATCTCTCTCGGGTCCTATGAATGGGATCGATGCGGCAGAGAGAATTATCCGGAAACAGGAGATCCCGATTATCTTCCTGACTGCTTTCGCGGATGCCCGGATCGTTGAGCGGGCAAAAGTTATTCAGCCGTATGGCTACATCCTCAAACCGTTTGACGAACGGGAGCTGAAAACCTCAATTGAGATCGCATTGTATAAGTCCAGTCTTGACCGGAAGCTGAAGGAAAGTGAGGAACGCTACCGGGGGTTCGTTCAGAATTTCCTGGGGATTGCATTCCGGATGACTGACAATTTCCAGCCCGTCTTTCTTCACGGTGCCGTCGAAAAAATCACGGGATATACCGAACAGGAATTTTTACAGGGAACCCCCGCTTGGGACGGAATCATTCATCTAGGGGACAAGGAGGTGGTCCTCAGGAACCGTGAGCTATCCTGCGAGCAGGGGACAGCCTTCAGCTACGAATACCGGATACACCGGAATGACGGCAATGTACGCTGGTTGCTTGAGATTGGGCAGTTCACGCCCGGAACCGACGCCAGTCCCGGATATATCCAGGGAGCACGCTACGACATAACAGACCGCAAAGTTGCAGAGTTGTCCCTTGTTCGCCTGAACGCGGAACTGGAAAAGCGGGTAGAAGAACGGACCCAGACACTTAATGATCAAATTCAGTTCCTCCAGCAACTCATCGACACCATCCCCAGCCCGGTTTTTTATAAGAATACTGAGGGTTATTATCTCGGATGCAACGCCGGGTTTGAGGCTTATTCCGGCAAAACCCGGCAGGAGATCATAGGCAGGAGCGATACTGCACTCCTCCCGCCGGAACTCGCTGCAACTTCTCAGCAGAAAGACCGGTACCTGATCAAAAACGGGGGTATTCAGGTCTACCAGGCGAAATACCTGCATGCGGACATGACGTTCCGCGATATTATCTTCAAGCGGGCAACATTCAGGAACACCGACGGCTCAACTGCAGGCCTGATTGGGGTGATGCTGGACATTACTGACCAGATAAGGGCGGAAGAAAATCTGGCAGAGAGCGAGCAGCGGTTCAGGGAGGTGGTACAGGACCAGACCGAGCTTATTCTCCGGTTCCGCCCTGACTGGACGGTCATCTTTGCCAACGATGCCTTCCTTACCTATTTTTCCCTCACGAAAAACGATATCATCGGGTTTATATTCCGGCCGCAAATCCGGGCAGACGAGGAAGGTAGATTCAGGAACTTTATCGACAACCTGACCCGGAATAACCCGAATAACGGTATTGAGGTACGGATTCAGATCCCTGATGGTTCGGTGCGATGGCTGTACTGGAACGTCCGTGCTTTTTTTGATAAAAATAGTCAGGTCGACCAGTTCCAGGCAGTTATAACCGATATCACCGGACGCAAGGAGAATGAACGAATCCTGAAGGAAAGTTTCATCCGTATTGAATGCAACCTGCAGCAGTTTGCCATCCTCAACGATCAGATCCGGAACCCTCTCTCGGTGATCACCATGATTGCGAGTATGGAGGAAACGCCTCCCAACCGTAAGATCCTGACACAGGTCTCTGAGATCGACAGGATCATCAACCAGCTTGACCAGGGATTTCTGGAATCGGAAAAAATCCGGAATTATTTTAAACGGCATCAGGGAAATTAGGGGAGGGGTTAACCCCCGTCTGAAAATTGTTATTTACTCTTTTTCCAGGGCAGGAGCAGCATGCTCGCGCATCACCAGGAGAATATACCTTTGCTCATCGGAATCATCCTTGATAAGAGCAGTTTTAATGATCAATTGTCCTGAGTCTCCCGCTTTTTGTCTTGATCGCAGCCAGGGCAGGCAGGTAACTGACCCCGTTAAGGGACAGGACCTGGGTGAGATTCTCATCGGTTACACCGCCGATACTCGAGGGGTTGATATCGAGAACGTGAAAAATATTGTTCCCTTGTAACTCTTCAACCTTCCATCCTGTCAGGAGCTCCGAAGCAGGATTCGCATACACGACAATACTCCTGATGTCAATGATGATACCCGTTTCCCCAAACCTGGTCAGGGCCAGCTCAAGATTCTCCCGGTTGGTGCCGACCCTGTCCCGAAGGCGTCTTTTATAGATGGCGAGCTCGATATTGGAATAGAGTTCCCGGGGATTATAGGGTTTGACCAGGTAACTGTGAGACCGGGTTTTCAACGCACGTTTCACCGTCTCATCATCGGCATAGGCGGTCAGGTATATGACCGGAATATCAGCAGTTTCGTTGATCTTTTCTGTCGCCTGAATACCATCCATATCCCCTTTCAGGTGGATATCCATCAGGATTATATCCGGCCTGAATTCGGAAGCCATCCGGATCGCTTCCTTTCCGGTATATGCCATGCCGACTACCGTATAACCCATTTTTTTAAGGACTGCCTGAATGGAGAGTGCGACTACGCCTTCATCCTCGACAATCAGTACCTTCGTTGACTGAATTCCTGTCATCCGTCACCCTGTTTCGGATCAGCCCGATGCTGATCCACTATACTAGGGTATAACGATGAAATCCTATATATACTCCATGCCTTGGGAGACAAGATTATCCGGAGAATTTCAAAAATTTCCCCGATAAGAACGTTCCCCGGGAGGGTACTCTTTATTATCCCCCTCCGATGAGATTACCTTACAGCGATCACTCACGGTTCGGATCGTGCTGGTGCGGATATATTGAGGGCTTGAGGAGGTACAGGTACGATGACAATAATTCCCCGGTCAAAAATTTCATGGCTTCTGGTGACGTTCGGGATTACGCTGATAATAATCCTGACAACAATTTTTTCTTTAAAGAGCGGATACCCGGGCATATTCCCGTACTTCTATATTCTGCCCATCCTCCTCCTCGCATATATTTTCCCCCGCTACTCGGTATATTTCACCATCATTCTCGGGTGGGTCTATCTTGCTCTCGTATACCTATACGGGACATTTGACATCCGCCTTTTTGCAGAGAGCAGTGCATGGTTCTATATCTTTGTTACGATAGGCGTGCTTTTTTCATCCAAAATTGAGGAGCTGAACCTGGAGCGCAAATACCGCGAAATCTTCTCCGGTTCCCAGGCCGGGATCTTTACCCTTGACCGTGAAACGGGAAAAATTACCGAGATCAACAAGAAAGGTACCGCGATGCTCGGGTATAATCAGGATGAATTACACGCATCAGGGATCTCGTTGATCTGGCCGGATGCAGCTGAACAGGAAAAGTTCTTTGCAACCCTTGACCGGGAGCACCAGATATCCGATACCGAGATGGAGTTTTCCAAAAAAGACCAAACGAGCATCTGGGCCCTGGTTACCGCCTCGCAGGGAAAGGATACTACCGTAGTATGCTCGATCGTCGATATCTCCGAACGGAGACGGATGAAGGATATTCTTGATGAGTCCGAGATACGGTACCGCACCCTGTTCGACTTTGCGAGCGACGCGATCCTGATCCATGACCTTGACGGCAGGATCTTCGAGGCAAACCTGGCCGCCATCGGGATCTTCGGGATTCCCGGAGAAAAACTTATAGCAATGACCCTTTTTGATCTTGATCGGGACGCGTACTCCCTCATCCAGTCTGCATTAATCCGGGATATTCATACACCGGTAACAACATTTGTCGAGACCGTCTTCACCCGGAAAGACGGTCGGCTCCTGCCGGTCGAGATCAGCAGCCGCCCTATCCAGTACAGGAGCGGGACGGCAATTATCAGCATTCTGAGAGACACTACCGAACGAAGGAAGGCAAAAGACGCGCTTATCGAAAGCGAGAGGAGGTACCGCACGCTGGTAGACCAGCTGCCGGATTATATCATCGTCAACCGTAACGGTGTCCTTCTTTATGTCAATCCGGCTGCCGCACATATGCTGGGATACGACCCGACCGGGATCACGGGAATGACCATCGACAGGTTCATCTCACCCGGCTCAATGCCCCGTGTCGTTGATGCAATGAGTCGGCGGGTCTCAGGAGAGCCGGTCGGGTTGTATGAGATTGAAATAGTTTCTTCCGACCACTCGTTACGGACCGTCATTGTCAAAGGGGTCCTGATCCAGTTTGATGGTGCCCCTGCAACACTCACCGTACTTACCGATATCACCCAGCGCAAACAGGCCGAGGAGGCGTTGCGGGCAAGCGAAGACCGGTACCGGAAGATCGGGGAACTGATCCCATTCGGTGTCTGGATGGCGGATGTCCACGGGAATTTTACCTACCTCTCACAGTCGTTTATTGACCTGCTGGGACTGTCAAATGAAGAATATGCAACCAGAAGCTGGTTCGCCCACCTCCCCTCCCAGGACCGGGATCGAACGGTTGCTGACTGGAAGCAGTGTATCCGGACCGGGTGTTTCTGGGACTATGAGTACCGGCTCATCGACGAAACGGGGAAACCACGGTATATTCTGAGCCGGGGGGCACCGATCCTTGATAGTGCCGGGAAGGTCACTTCATGGGTGGGGATCCACTTTGATGTCACCGAACTACGCCTGACCACAACCCGCCTGGAGACATCGCTGAGGGAAAAGGATGTGGTGATCAAAGAAGTTCATCACCGGGTGAAGAACAACATGCAGGTCATTTCGGGGTTTCTTCTGCTCCAGTCCCAGTATCTTACCGACCCGCTATCGATAAAGATGATGGAAGAAGCCCAGCAGCGTGTCAAGACCATGGCGCTGGTCCATGAACGCCTGTACCAGAGCCGGAGCCTCGAGTTCATTGACGCCGCAGACTATATCACCAGTCTTGTTGCCGACCTGATGAATTCGTCTCGAGCTTGACACCCGTATCGAGACCCGGGTGGAGGTAGACCATATAAATATCAATCTTGATATGGCCATCCCGGTGGGCCTGATAATCAATGAACTTATTACTAATTCCCTCAAACATGCGTTCCGGGGACGCGATGCCGGCCTGATCACGGTCAGCATGCACCCCGGTGCCGATCACCGCTATTATCTTACCATTCAGGATGACGGGGTAGGGCTTCCGTCCGACTACACAAACCGGAGCGCAACGACGCTCGGGACGCAGCTTGTCAGGGTTCTTGTCGGGCAACTGGGGGGGAGTATGACGGTATCAGGTAAAAACGGGACCGAATTCGCCATCAGTTTTCCGGAAAAATTCTGATTTCATGTACGGTCGGGCCAGACACCTCTTGTGACCATTAAACGGGCCCATCAGGGACAGATCTTCGCAGGTACCCCACGAATCGTAACAGGAAACTATCATAAGGAAATCTATGAGTCCCTTACCGAAATCAAAAAACGAAACAGGTTTTCCGACAGGAGGAGTCAAGGTGAAACCAAAGAAGCTCTCCTGTCTTCCATGGTTTTCCGTATCAGGGACTCCCTGGATTTTTTAAACTGTCAGATATCTAAAGTGTGTGGATCCACTCAACAGAATCAACAATTCAATTCAGATCCTGATTGAAATGATGGAATGATGATAACCCTTGCCTGTCATCAGGATCGATGGACCTCCCTTCACGCTATCAATGGTACAGTGAATCGTGCTTTTTGAAGACCCGGGTCCGGCAATGCTCCTTTCGTCATTTTATTCCGGGTTGAAGACGGGTGGCGGTGATCCGAAACGTTGTGCCGGGTGATGGATCGAGCTCGATCGTTCCGTTCAGTTGTCTGACCAGGCTGATGATGAGCCGAAGACCGAGTGAAGGTGAATTCTTCCAGTCCAACCCTGCCGGAAACCCGACTCCGTCATCACTGAACACAAGGGAGATGTTCTCATCACACGTGCTGAACAGGATTGAAATCGTGCCTTTACGGCCGTCCGGGAATGCGTGCTTGAGCGAATTGGAGAGGAGCTCGTTCACAATGAGACCTAACGGTATTCCCGTATCAACATCCAGCCGGATTTCAGGCATGGTGAGGCAGAGTTTAATCTGGGAGGGTTTCACGCCATGATAATGGAAGACCTGTTCCCCGAGGAACGTGAGGTATTCCTTCAAATCAACCGACGCGACATTTTCCGACCGGTAAATGCGTTCATGGACCAGTGCCATAGCGCGCACCCGGCTCTGGCTCTCGCGGATCACGTCAAGGACTTTTTGATCTGAAATATAACGGGACTGGAGATTGAAGAGGCTGACGATGATCTGGAGGTTGTTCTTGACCCGGTGGTGGATTTCCCGCAGGAGGAGTTCCTTTTCCGTGAGCATCGCGTTGAGCTGCCCGGTACGGTCGGCAACCCTCTGCTCAAGCACCTGGTTAAGGGAACGGATCTCCTCTTCCATCAGCTTCCGGTCCGTGATGTCCTGGTTTGCGCCGTAGGTCCTGATGAGTTTCCCGGCCGAATCCATGACCACCCCGAAATGCACGACCAGATACCTGATTTGCCCGTCCCTCCGGATGATCCGGTGTTCCATCTCCACGGAATAATCGGGATCGGTAACCGATGCCACATCACGGATAATCCGGGTAACATACGGGATATCCGCCGGATGAACAAACTCCTTAATGTAGACTTCGGCCGGCATGAGATAGCCGCCTTCCCGTTCCGCGGTTGTATCGTAGAGCGTGTAAAACCGGTCATTGAACGAGAAAAGGCCGGTTGAAATATCGAACTCCCAGTTCACCAGATCAGCTATGTCCATCGCGGTTGCGAGCCGGGCCTGGTTCTCCTGGAGGATCTCATCTGCCAGTTTGCGTTCGGTGATGTCCCGGGCTATCCCACGGAACCCCTCGAGATGCCCGTCGTTTCCGGTAATTCGTACCGAACGGATCTCGATGATACACAGACCTCCATCCCGGCGCCTTGCCGGAACTTCAAGTGTTCTGAAAGTATTTTCATCCTCACCATGGGCAGTGAACTGGGTTGTTATCGCCGGAATCACTTCTGGCTGGATGAGGGAGAAAAATGGTTTTCCGATGAGATCCTGAGGTTCATACCCGAGTTGCACCTCACACTGGGAACTTATGTACGTAAAGTTCCCCCGATTGTCAATCTCCCAAATCATATCCGGTGACGTGTCCACCATTGACCGGAATTTTCCTTCGCTCTCCCGCAGTGCATATTCTGCCTGTTTGCGTCCTGTAATGTCGCGGCTGGTGCCCTGGAATCCCCTAAGGTTTCTCCCGGGATCGAACAGGGGTTTTGAGATCACTTCAAGCCATGCCATATCGCCTTCTTTTTTCAGCAGTTCAACTTCAAAAACTATCGCCGGATCTTTTCTCCCGTCAATTAACTCCCGCATTCTGTTGCTGAGTCGTTCTTTCACGGCAATAATGGAGTTTTCTGTCAGGATAGAAAAAAGGGATTTCCCGATCAGTTCACGAACGGGGTAACCGGTCAGCTTCTCGGTTGCAGGGCTCAGGTAGGTAAACCGGAGATCCGGTGTCGCCTCCCAGATAATATCTTCTATGTTATCTATCAGAAACCGGTATTTCTCTTCACTCTCCCGCAATACTTCTTCTGCTTGTTTGCGTTCGGTAATATCAATGAGAAAATTGAGTGTTGCCGGTCTGCCCTCCCATTCGAACCGGACCGCGGAGATCTGAACCCATTTGATCAGGCTATCCTCACTTACTATCCGGAAATCATAATGGACCGGCGGATTTTCACCCCTCATGCGACGCTGGTACCGGTCACGAACAAGTACCATATCGTCAGGATGAATAAAATCAGTGAACTGCCGTGACACGATGTTGGTATCTGTGTTGCCGATTATTTCCTGGGCTTTTGGATTCGCAAACTTAATGATCGCGTCCTGCACAACAATAATCGCTTCATTTGCATGTTCGATAACAGCCCGGTATCTCATTTCACTTTTCTGCAAAGCATTTTCTGCCCGGGTGCGCTCCGTGATATCCCGTGCGGCTGCAAAGACTCCACCGATATTCCCGTCGCTGTCGTGAAATATTATTGCGTTATAAAGTACAGTTAAGGTATGCCCGTCGAGATGCCGGATTTCAAGGGGATAATCGAGAACTTTTCCCTCAGAAAAGGCCCGGCGATACCCGGCACGTGCCTTTTCCGGCTCGGTGAAATACTCCGAAAAATCAGTCCCGATCAGGTCATCTCTCCGAACACCCGTCGCTCTTTCCGTGGCGGCGTTCACATCAAGAATCCTTCCGTCAAACCCAATCGTAACGAGTGGATCGAGACTTGCTTCGATCAGGCTTCGGTTATAAGCACTCAGATCGTTGAGCTTTTTTTCCGCACGCTTTTGTTCTGTAACATCCTCATAAAGCGCGATTATTTCTCCTGACGGGAGATTATAGACATAGTTCTTACGCCAGCCTTCGATCTTCTTGTCCCGGTACATCGAAACCGGTACGATTCCGCGATCCCGGTCTTTGCCACCCGCTGGAATACACCAAACAGGCCGAAGTCCCTGACGCCGGGGAATACTTCGAGAACACTCTTCCCGATAACCTCGTCTTTCCTGACATTCTCTATCGTTTCAACTGCATGGTTAATATCCCGAATTATGAAGTCTTCACCGTCAGCGGTCGCTTCGTAGATTACGGCGCCGGAACTCATGCTGGTGAAGAGATCCTTAAACCGGGCCTCGCTCTCCTGCAGGGCTAATTCCGCTCGTTTCCGGTCAGTGATATCAGCAGCAAATATTGCAATATGTTCCACTGCCGTATGCTCCGGGTTAAAAATCGGGTAGATCTCATTGCGGATGCACATGCCCGACCGTGAATCGTCAAACCGGACCGGGTTACCGGTCTCGAAGACGAGATCAATGTGGGCTTTTCTTGCTATTGCAATGCCGGGTGGTAACAAATCATAGGCGCATTTTCCAGTTATATTCCCTACAGAACCCCCAAGGCGCCGGGCACCCTCCTCATTAATATTCACAATCATACCCTGACGGTCAAGGAGGGCAATAGTTTCATGGGTAGCATTGAAAAGAGTTTCAAGAGCCGCCTCACTCTCGCGCAGCAACTCCTCGTTACGCTTCCGTTCCGTGAGGTCCCGGATAACTTCAATCGCACCGATACGATTCCCTTTCCTGTCAAACAGGGGAGAGGCCGTTCCCCAGAGAAATGCTCCTTCACCGCGATTGAGGGACGGGATGAATATCTCGGAGGTAATCCGCTGGCCATCACGTTGGATATACAGATATTTTTTTTCTGTCAGTAAATTATTCTCAAGAACGAGGTCGACAAGGATGGGGCGTCGTTCTCCATAAAAAGGGAGGCCGTATTCATGGTCGCCTTTTCCGAGCATGTCTTCCGATGCAACACCGGTCATCTGTTCCATCGCGTGATTCCATGCAATTACCTGTCCTCCATTGTCAATCGCAACCACCGCATCCGGCAGGAAACTGAGGATATCAGCAAGGCGTTTCTGGGAGTCCAGCGCCTCTTCTTCCGCTCGTTCCCTGACCTGGATATTATGCCAGTCACCCAGAGCACGACTGGCGACATGGGGAAGGTCCCGGAACATCGTTGCGGATTTGACCACATAATCGATCGCCCCGCGATTTCATGATCTCGACAGCAAGTTGTTCATCACCGTGGCTGGTCATGATGATAAGCGGGATCATCACCATACCGTGCCTCCGTTCCAGGATATCGATTCCTTTTCCGTCGGGCAGCATCCAGTCTGCAATAATCAGGTCGGGAAAATCGCGTCCGATTATATCCCGGGCGTCACGTATCGTACCTGCACATGATACCCGGAACCGGTCGGTAACCTTCCCGAATGCCCGGAGGATGAGATCCCGGTGGGAAGTATCATCTTCAAGAATCAGAATGTGGGAAATTGTTGTTCCCATCCCGGTGTCCATATCATGTATCAGTCCCCGGATTGCAGGGCTCAGTCCTCTAAGGGCTTCGTATTCCAGCCAAGCCAGTAGAACCCGAGATCCTTCATCAGTCGGGTGAAGGTCTTGAAATCAAGGGGTTTTACGATATAACTGTTCGCATGGTAATCATACGATTTGGCAATATCGGTTTCCGCATCAGAGCTCGTAAGGATGACCACAGGAATGCGAAGGAGTTCCGGCGTTGTTTTTATCGTCTTGAGCACTTCAAGCCCATCAACCCGGGGGATCCTGAGATCGAGAAGGATAAGGTTGGGCCGGGGATTTTTTACCGGGTCTGCAAAATTCCCCCGGCCAAAGAGATAATCAAGGGCTTTCTCGCCATCGGTCACGTGGTGCATCTGGTTTGCAACCTGCTGGTCACGCATGCTACGGATCACCAGCTCAGCATGGGATTCGTTATCCTCAACAAGAAGGATATGCAGGGGTTCTCCGCGAAGTTCAGCCATTGAATCTCTGTCTCTATCTATCCATTATATCTTTATCGGTACGGGCTTTACCGGCAACGTGAACCTGAACGTGCTCCCCTTGCCTTCTCCCTCCGACTCAACCCAGATCCTGCCCCCGTGGACCTCAATGATGCGTTTGACAATTGCGAGACCAATACCGGAACCTTCCTTCTTCGCATCCAGTTTCTCAAATATGGTGAACAGTTTTTCAAAATACTTCGGATCGATCCCGATCCCGTTGTCCCTGACAAAGAATGTCGGCTGATTGTTGTTATCCTCCACGCCAATCCTGATCTCCGGGTGCTGCTGGTCACCCATGAACTTGACCGCATTCTCGACAAGGTTCATCACTGCTTCCCGGACCGGGTCCGATCAACATTTACGATTGGCATATCCTGATCAATTACGATATGTGTTTTTCGTTCACGGATCACGCCTTCCAGCATCTCAACTGCTTCCTTACCGATAGTCGTGAAGGATACCTCTTCGGGAAGATTGACTATCCTCCCTATTCTTGACAGGTTGAGGAGATCGTGGAGGAGTTCTTCCATCTTGTTCGTTGCCGTGTTTATACGGTCCAGATCATGGGAGATTGCAGCAACGTCCTTACTGGCAATATCTGTCTCCAGGAGACCGGCAAAACCATGGATCGTAATCAGTGGGCTCCGGAGATCATGGGATATCGTATAGTTGAACCGTTCAAGCTCTGCGTTCTTCTGCTCGAGCTCCAGGATGAGAACCTCCCGATGGTACTCAATCATTTTCCGGTCCGTGATGTCCCTGATGTTGCACTGTATGACGGATGTGTGGTCAATAGAATAGACATTACTCACAAATTCGACCTCTTTCCTCTGCCCGTTCTTTGTCTCAAGCGGGAGGTCTTCGTACCGGAGGTACTCCTTTGACTGCAGTTCCTCAAAAGCGACTTTTGAAGCGAGCTGATCCTTGAAGAACCCGATCTCCCAGAGACGTTTTCCGAGGAGATCCTGAGGGGCATACCCGAGCAGGGTTTCAATGAACGGATTGGCATCGATGATCTCGCCGCTGTCCCGGTTCAGGATCAGGATCCCGTCTTTTGCCGATTCGAAAAGGCGCCGGTATCGTGTCTCGGAAATTTTTATCTTTTCTTCTGCCTGCCTGCGTTCGGAGATATCATCAAATATCGTAGCAAATCTCCCTTTTTTGGGAGAATACACCGAGATGGCAAAATGTTTTTTCATGGGGGCAAAATACACTTCAAACACTTCGGGCTCACCGGTTGCAGCAACCCGTGCATAGATATCAAGGTAAGGAGGGGTATCGACACCGTATGCCTCACGGCTTGTCTTTCCGATAACTTCGACGCGTTTAAGCCCGATGATTCGCTCGAATGCCGGGTTTACGTCGATGATGCGATATTCGACGGGGTTTCCATATGAGTCATACACCAGCTCGTGAAGTGCGCTTCCCTCGATCATCCTTGTGAAGAGGACCCGGAATTTTTCCTCGCTCGCTCTCATCGCGTCTTCTGCCCGCTTGCGTTCGGTGTTATCCAGCAGGATGGCGATCCCCCTGGATCGTTTTTCGTCGAGCATTGCACCAGCGATAAGAACAGATATCCGGGTCCCATCCTTGCGGACATATTCTTTTTCGAACGCCGTTTTATTGACCCCGGTTGCCTTCAGTTCCTCAAGGGATCGTTCATCCAGATAACGGAACTCCGGGGGAGTCATGGATACCCAGTCTATCATGCCAGACATAAGATCGGCGCGTGTATAACCGACCATCCTGAGGAATGTATCATTCGCATCGGTGATTTTACCTTCAGTTGTCCAGAATATCGCACCGAACAAGCCCGACTCGTAGAACCTCCGCAGGCGCTGCTCATTCTCCCGGAGCGCATCTTCAGTCTGTTTGCGGACAGAGATATCCCGGATGATAACAAGATCGGCCGGCTGTCCTTTCCAGTCCGTCTTTGCAGAAGTGACTTCTATCGGGACATTTCTTTTATCTTTTCGGACTATCGTCGTCTCATATTCACTCGGTAATGACTCGCCGGCCAGGGTTTTCTTATATCTTTCCTCCACCCTTTTTGAAAATTCATCGGGATGTGCCAGGTCTTTGATGCGCAGCCCGACCAGTTCATCAACGCTGTAACCGGTTATTTCGGCCGCCCGCCTGTTGGCAAAAACATGGACTCCCGTGCCCACGGCCACCAGGATCCCATCGTTGGCATTCTCGGCCAGAGCTCTGAATGTCTTCTCACTCTCGTGCAGCAGTCTCTCGGCCTTCCTGCGTCTTTCCTCTTCGTTGTCAAGGAGCCGGCCAACCTCGTTGGCCGTTTTGCCAACCACATATGCTGTGATCAGGCAGAATATCATGAGCCCTGTCGATACAAGGATCGCATTATCAACATGATAGAAAGAAACAAGGGTTGCCTGCAGCAGACCCTGAGAAAGGACAATAATCACAATAAGGGGGAGGAATGACCGGAGGAGACGGGCCCGGATGGTCGGCCCGGTGAGATACCGGAGTGGCACGGATGAAGAGCCAGCGGTGGTAATAAGTCCAAGACCGAGGAAGAATGCAGCAAGAGCCGATGTGAATGCGATCGGGATTATCGTGGTTTTGTAAAGAAATGGTGCACCGAAGCCATAGCTGAGCAGGACGGTGAAACTCATGAGCACGAGGAAAAAGCCGATAATACCGGTTATATCCCGGGCCCTGGGGTTGCCGGGGAATTCCGTTGTACGCAACACGAGGAAAAGTGCAACGGCAGAAAGAATGATAAAAAATGTCGCAACAGGAGAGACCGGGGTGATCTGCCCCGCCATGAACCGGGCCGCAATACTGTTGACCATATCCTCGACAAGAAAGGTCCTGCCCATAAGTTTCTGGGGAAGTTCGAGCGAGGCCGTAATGGCAATCATGACGAGAAGTACGGTAATAACCGACAGCCTGACACCCTTCAGCGGTTTTTTTGCATGGATCGCCAGTACAAGCCCGAAAAAGATCCAGGCGAGTGCTGCCAACACCCCGATGGGTTTAAAACCGGGAAGTACACCGGATAAAAAAACGATATTAAAAAACAGACCGGCGATCCCGAATACGCCAAGAAGTGCGGCGATGGCACCAAAGATAATGGTAAGGGTAGTGTCGGAAAACGGTGTACGGGGATCGGTTCTTTCCCGGGTACTGGTTGTTCATTCTCGACCGGCATTCAACACCTTTAACCGGGACAAACTCCGGTTTACCCATCATTATCCAGGTATTTTCGATACAGCTACAATCCGGTTCCCCTCCTGGATCACAGCAGCTGGAATGATGCCCGGATGCTATGAACGATACAATGATTCCTGAGAGATAAAACCTATTGGTCTGAAAAAGAATCCGGGAATCTATGATGAACCCCCGCAAGATTCGATGTTCAGGCAAACCTGACAGAGGCATGTCGTAATAAAGATACCCGGTTACCCGGGATGAGGTCTTTTTTGTTCCTTAATCAGAAATTCCCCGTCACCGGGTTCTCCGGGGATGTGGTATTCTCCCTGAGGGGGATCGAAAGGTGGAACGTTGTCCCTTCCATCTGAACCAGGCTCGATTGTTCCCTTGAGCTGGATGACCAGGCCTGAAACCAGCCGGAGGCCGAGCGAGGGTGACATCTTCAGGTCGATCCCGCCGGGAATTCCAATTCCGTTATCAGAAACGGTAATATCAAGCAGGTTCCCGTTGGTCCGGGCATCAATCCGGATTGTTCCCCGGCGGTCTCCCGGAAATGCATATTTAATCGCGTTGCCGATCAGTTCGTTGATGATCAGGCCGAGGGGGATCGCCGTATTGATATCCAGCAGGATATCCTGTGCGACAATTTCCACCGTGACTTTTCCCGGGCGCAGCTTGTTGAAAACACCCTGGGAATTCACCAGTGACGAGAAGTAGTTCCTCACCTCAATATGCGAGAGATCTGTTCCACCGTAGAGTTTCTCGTGGACCATCGACATCGCCCGTATTCTCTGGGTACTTTCCTGTAACGCCGCAATCACCTGCGGGTCAGAGGTGGTCCGGGACTGGAGGTTCATGAGGGAGATGAGGATCTGGAGGTTGTTTTTTACCCGGTGATGAACTTCCCGGAGGAGCACAATCTTCTCCTCGAGTGAAGCCCGGACAATCTCTTCGGCCTTCTTTCGCTGGGCAATCTCTTCTTCCAGAGCCCGCGTCCGTTCCTGTACCAGATCGTCGAGGTTCCGGTTGAGGCGGGTCAGTTCATCTTCTGCCTGTTTTCGTTCGGTGATGTCGTGGAAAAACCAGACCCGCCCGAAGTAGCGGTTATCTTCACCCAGCATCGGGGCAGAATACCGCTCAAGGACTCTTCCGCTCCTGAGATGGATCTCTTCAGTGCTCTTCTCTTCCCAGTGATCGTAGAGATACCTGACCCGATCCAGGAACTGTTCGGGATTTGACATTTGATCCGTGACAAATGCAAGGACCGGTTCGTCATTCAGGGAGGTGACAAGATCTTCCGGGATCCCCAGTATTTCCACAAACCTGCGGTTGAACGAGAGTATCTTACCTTTTTCATCGACCACGAGGATCCCGTCGATGGAGGTCTCCTGCTGAGTCCTGAGGATTGTATTGCTGGATGCGAGGTTCTTTTCAGCCTCTTTACGGGTAGTTATATCCTCATAGGTACCAACCACGCCAAAGATTGTGCCATGTATATCATATAAGGGAATTTTATTCGTCCTGACCCATTGCACATGACCATCCGGCTGAATAACGGTTTCTTCGTAATTAATTTTTGGGGTGCCGGAATTCATGACCCGGGTGTCATCAGAACGGTACGATCCTGCAAGAGACCGCCATGCAAGATCAAAATCGTTTTTCCCGATGACGTCCTCGGGCCGGGAAAGCCCGGCGTCCCGCGCAGCGATCCTGTTGCAACCAAGATACCGCAACGTCGCGTCCTTCCAGAATACACCGATGGGAATGGTATCGAGGACGGTCTGGAGGAGCTGGTGTGATTCGCGAAGCTCTTCCTCGATCTTTTTTCTTTCAGTTATATCCCTGATAACAGAAACCACGAGCTTTGTTCCGGAAAACGATACCACATGTGCATGGATTTCGACGGGTATTATCATCCCGTCTCTCCTCGTATGGCCGGTCTCAAAGAATGCGTCACCGTTTACCCGGAGATCCCGCAGGACTTCTTCCATGGGGGGTTTATGGAAACGAACAGCAAAGTCAAGGGGGGTCTTCCTGAGCAGGTCCTCCCGGGAATACTGCAGCATCCTGCAGGCTACGTCATTCACATCAATAAATTTTCCCGGGCTGCCATCGGGTTCGATCTCGTGGAGATGGATTCCGTCATTGATAGAATTGAAGATGGTCCTGAACTTCTCCTCGCTTCGGCTCAGTGACTCTTCGAATTTTTTTCGTTGTGTGATATCACGGATCGTGCCGATATATGCCCGGAGAGACCCGTCATTATTGTGAAGCGGGGTGGTTGTTATGAGAGTATCGATGAATGTGCCATCTCTGCGTCGCAGCTGAGCCGGGTATTCTTTCACAAACCCGTTTTGCCGGATCTGATCCAGCAATGCGTCGCGATCTGCGGAAGTCCGGTAGAGTTCCCGGATGGGGATCTTCGCAAGTTCCTCCCGGTTTTTGTACCCGAACAGGTCCACCGCGGTTTCATTGAAATCGACCCACCGCCCATCGGGGGATGTAATAAAAACGCAATCCTGTGAGGTGGTGAAGAATTCGTGATAGATCTCGGTGCTCAGCCGGGCCTGTTCCTCTGCCACCTTCCGGCGCGTGATGTCCCTTCCAATCGCGATATAGCTCTGTGCTGTTCCGGAAGAGTCCCGCAGACCCCGGGTGTTCCAGACGATCGTTTTCGTTGTGCCGTCGGCGCACCGGATCTCTGTCTCGAAGTTCTCCAGGTACGTATCTCGTTCAATGATCCGTTGTATATCGGTGGTAATTTTTCTACGGTACTCTTTTCCAGGGTACAACCATGTCCAGACAGCCCTGCCTCCAATCACTTCGTCTTTTTTATACCCGCTGATCGCTTCTGCGGCATTGTTCCAGATCAGGATCGAACTGTCAGGAGCAAGCACGGAGATCCAGATGTTGGCATTGGTTATCACACCCTCCTGGAATTGCTGGAGGTGCAGGATGTCGTCTCCCAATTTTTTTTCGCTATATCGTTCGGTTACCAGTCTCTCCGAAAGATATGCAACGACAGCAGCGACACCGATAAAGACGATCCCGCGGACCAGGGCACCGATCAATTCTGCGGGTTCGGGATAATACAGTGCAACGAGGGAGAAATAGGAAAGGGACAGGAGCGTGGCAAGTACAAGTCCTTTGTACCTGTAGCGGTAGGCAAGCAGCACGATCGGAAAATAGTACAGGTGCATGAAAACGATCGTAATTCCGTGGGAGAGACAGTAGATGGAAATGAGGGTCACGAGGATAATGCCTGATAAGATGAGAATGCGCCACTGAAGTTCCGTTAATCCGCGGACGGGACCGTTTTCACGGATATTGTTAAGTCCCGGGTCTGAAGGCAATGTATCGGATAATGATTCTGGCATTTTTTCTTATCACTCCGGATTTTTGAACTGGGGGGATAAAACCAGCAGGGTAAGAGTGCATTGCTCATCACCTGCTGATTAACGTTGTTGCCCTTTATATCCCCCGTGGTGAGGATGCCATAGTATGCTTACGCATCACCACCTTAATGCCATTTTCCTGGCAATCCCCGAATCTCCTGCTGCACCGAATCATCACGTCCTCGCGGAATGCGTTTCTCCTGTCACCACCTCCTGTCGGAACCGTTTCGGGTACTGCTGTTTCCGCACCCATGTGGTGAATGAATGTCTCATGCTCCCAGAAGATACAGAGAAGATTGTCAGGAACGGGGCTGCACATGAAAGTACCGAAGCTCTTTTCACGGGGCGGGAGTGCCGGGAAAATGCACCGGGTTATTTTATCCTGTCTCATCCGTATCAGGCATAGTACAAACCTTGATTTTTGCCAGGTTATTACAGGAAGAGTCGTGATGAGGGAATTCTCCTCCTTTACAAACGCAGGAATCCTGACGTGAAAAAGGGTGGAACGATAGCGTGCGGTGAACAGGAGCATGGGGCTGATGCCGGAGACTACCGCAGGACACCTTGCAGGTGCGCTTCTTTTTACCATGGACAACAACATGGGAGAAACGGGGATTTACCCTCCCGCATTCCGGAGGGCATGTGCCGGATGTGCTGGTCGTAGTGTGCGAATGCCGGGAACGTTTACTTTATAGTACGGCGTGAAAATCGTCTTTAGAGTTCTTGCCGGGTGAAAAATAAATCCCCCAGGTACTCCCTGGCAGGACTCTGCGAAAGGGAAGATATTCGGTCCCGGGACCCAATTCCCCTATTTCTTCCCCATGCGTTCTGAATTGCCCGTTTCATCCGTGAAAGGTCTTACAAAGCGAGCGAGGATAGGAGGGGCAAAATCCCTTGATGACAGGTGAGGACCTCAAAGCATCGGGCGATCTCACGGGGTTCCAGGTCTTCGCTGCATGACCCCTCCGTTTCTTTCAGAATACCACCTGAGGCAACCATCACCGGGCCGTTCGATTTTCCGAATGTTGCCTTCCCTGGATTACCTGGCTTCTCGTTACGGTTATCATCAGGATTCACGGGGGTTTGATCCATAACGGGTACCGGAAACGGAGGTTGCGAATGTCGCTCACGGGAATCGTAGAAGAAAAAAATTTCTGACAAACAACATTTATAGCAGACATTACCAAAGGAATCATAAGAAATGAATGAAAATTCCCGGGTATATCGAGATTGCGAAGCAGGACTGTCCGAAGTCATCGGGTTTGTGCTGATCATCGGCCTTATCGTTGTCGTGGCTTCCCTGTACCTCACGTATGGCGTTCCTGCGCAGGGACGGGACAATGAAATCCTCCACATGAACCAGGTAAAGGATCAGTTTGTTGAATACAAACTCAGTCTCGATTCGCTCTTCAACAACAATAAAGCCGGGACAACGGTAAGCAATTCGTTCACCCTTGGCACCGTGGGGGGGTATACCCAGGGAGTGTTGAGCTTTATCCCCCTTATGAGCCCGGTACCTTCATCGGGGGTTATAGCAATTAACGACCGGACAAAAGATCCGGAAACATTATCGATCACCTCACGGTCCCGGATCCTCAACGATACGCTGGGCGATACGGCGGATCTTCCCGCCCGGATTGAGGATCTTCCAAAACATATCTATGTGAATATTTCAGGAATCACCCTGGATGACCTCTCACCGGAGACGTATTTCGGCGTCCAGGTACAGGGGTCAGGGTGGCTGGCGATGGTGAACCTCACGCCCCGTTTCGCCTATTATGATTCGTACAGCGTTGTGCAGTCGGTAGCTTCCTGCCCGTCCGGCCAGGTGATCAGCACGAATGCGGGCGGGACAGTTTCCTGCCTGGTATCGTCTCCCGCATCAAATTATACCGGATCTGACATCAGCGTTACCCTGGTAAAAGGAAACGTGGTTTCCCTTCAGGATCTTACGGTTTACAAGACAATTTCACCAGGTTCGTATACGGTTGATTTGATGGACGACGCATACGGCCTGAAACCCTTGATCCGGGTTCCCGATGATATTTTCCTTTCGCCGACCCTGGACAGGTTTGATACCCTTCACGCAACTCCCCATATCAAAGGAAACGGGAACGTGACCTACGGTTATACGGAAATGATATATTCCCTTCAACCCGTCCCTCTCGGTGCTCTGGAATTCCGTGGACAGAACAACTACTGGATTCCCCAGACGTATTATTACCAGATGGGGGGGGTTTTCCTTTCCCAGAATGACGGCAATAGTACCTACAAGCTCCCGCCGGAAATCTCATTCAACTACAACAACGACCCCGTTGTCACGAAAAAAATTGTTGTCGTGAACATCAATGCGCTCACCTTTGATCCCGACACCCGGGGAATCGTCGGGGGCAGCAGTTCAATCCAGGTTAAAACACATCTTGACCGTATCAGCAACCTTCCCTATGTCCCCGGCAGTGCCAACACCAAGTGGATAAAAATTGCTGTCAATACCTCGAACAACCAGTCAAGAACGATGTGGAAGAATTACTTTGATTATACCGCAACCAACGCCGGTATTCCGAATTTCAATACGGTTATCGCGGGTAACGAAAGCAGTATTACCCTGTACGGGTACGACACTTCTGACAGCTGGAACGATATCAATGTCATCGCAGCCACGGGAACCTATTCAACAGCAATCTACGGTGCCGGTGGAGTCATACCGTGAGGAATACGTACCAGGAGAGCGGCCTTTCCGATGCACTTGGTGCACTTGTGCTTGTCGCGGTCGTTGGTATCGGCGTGGCCCTGCTGGGCGTCAGCGTGCTCTCGAATCCCACGTACCAGAAACCCCCCGCTCTTGAAGCTGATTTCACCATGATGGATCATTCCCTCATTCTCCGCCATGAAGGTGGGGATACTCTCCGGAACGAAGACGTTTCGTTCATCATCAACGGAAAGGATGTGAAAAATTCATTTAAAAACATGGATGGAACCACCTGGTCGCGCTGGCAGGCTGGAGATGCCCTGGTATACACCATTCCCGCGGACCAGCCGGTACCGGACAGCCTGCAGATCGTGTACACCAGCGGGACTTCGCCGCAGGTCATCCTTTCCCTGGGGATGTCCGTATTCACCCTGAGGGTGAATTGCGGGGATGGTGCGTATACGGACACAAAAAACAATTCCTGGTTGGCTGACCAGCCATATACTACCGGGGGCTGGGGCTACGGTGCCGGCAGGAATTCGTATTCAGCAGGGAACGGTATTACCAATACGTCAGATCCGTTGCTCTACCAGTCTGAAAGCTGGTTCTCGGGCCAGGACGGTCAGTACCGGTTTACCGTCCCGGATGGAGACTACAAAGTGACCCTGAAATTTGCCGAGATCTATAATGGCATCAATCCCGGCAATCCCCGGATATTCAGCGTAGCCCTGGAAGGAAACCCGGTAATCACGAACCTCTCCCTGTACTCAACGGCAGGACTTTATTCCGCGACGGATGGGACCTACCATGTTTCCGTGGATGACGGGATTCTCGATATCGACTTTGTCAAAGGGCAGGAGAACCCCAAGATTTCTGCACTAGAGATTATCAGCGAATGAAATCCTTAAATTTCAATTCATTAGTGATCCAACCCGCAGTTTTATGAGATAGACTAATGAGATAAAACGCTCAACAGTGGGTAAATGGTGCACGGGATTGAGTAAAAGGCTGGCAACAATGCAGGAACGAACAAGGAAAAAGCGTACTGACGCAGCGGTCTCAGAAGTGATCGGGTCGGTGATGCTCATCTCGGTCGTTGTGACCGCGATTGCAATCATCGGTGTCGTGCTTACCTCCCAGCCACCCCCGCAAACGCTCCCCGCTCTCGAAGCGATCATTTCATCCAATGGCAAAGATACCGTCCGGATATATCATGGAGGCGGGGATACCGTCACCAGCCGGGAAATAGCGATACTTGTGGATGGGGTGGACAGGACAACCGGTTTTACCCTGGGGGGTTCAAATTGGACATCATGGTCGCCGGGGGATACTCTTGAGTTCATTTCCGGTTCCCTGCCGGAAAAAGTCCAGATACTCTATACCAGCGGGACATCGCAGACCGTCCTTGTTTCCGCAGATTTCAGTGCCGGAATGCCTACTTCTGTCCCGACGGCAATCCCAACAACAGGTGCAGCAGCCACGGTTTCGGGTATTAACCCGAATGTCGGGGTAGCGGGATCTTCGATCTCCGCAAATATAGCCGGCTCCGGGTTTGAACAGGGTGCTGCGGTGCAGATTATTCAGGGGGCGTCCGTTATCACTGCCACAAATATCATCGTGGTATCCCGAAACCAGATTACCTGTCGGTTTAATCTGAACGGTGCTGCGACAGGTCCATGGGATGTCACCGTAACAAACCCCGGCAGTGTGGCGGGGACGCTCGCCCATGGTCTCAGTGTCATTACTGCCGGCCCTGCACCAGCAGTAACGAAAATCACGCCGAATTCCGGAACCAGCGGCAGTACCGTACCTGTCAGAAACCTTACCGGCACGAACTTTGCCAGTGGAGCTGACGGTCAGACTGTCACGCCTGGGAAATCCCGATCTCTTTGCATCAGATGTGAACGTCCTTGACAGCACAAACCTGACCTGCACCGTTACTCTCCCTGCCGGGACATCTCCCGGATCATGGGATATCACCGTGACAAATGCTGACGGGCAGTCAGGGTACTCTTTCACAGGGTTTTAACGTTAACAACCCGGGACTGACGGTCACCGGGATTATCCCGGACTCCGGCGTCCCGGATTCTTCCGTTGCTGTTACGAATTTAGCCGGTACGGGTTTTGCGCCTTCAGCAACCTTCAGACTGAACAGCTCGGCATATCCTGATATTCCCGCTGCTTCTGTCGTTGTGGTAAACCGGAACCAGATCACCGGTGCTTTTGATCTCACCGCTGCACCGGCCGGACCGCGTAATGTTGTTGTCACCAACACCGATGGCAGTGAAGGAATGCTGGTCAACGGATTTACGATCACCGCCATCGCCCCTGTCATCACCGGCATTTCACCCAACGCCGGAGCGCAGGGAACCGTAGTTTCTGTTACCAACCTCGCCGGAAAGGGATTCCAGAATAACGCCCGGGTAAACCTGACCCGTCAGGGTTATGCAAATATTACGGCAGACACTGTAGTGGTCGTATCTCCCGCCCGGATCAGCTGCACCTTTGATCTGACCGGTGTGGCTACCGGCTCGTGGAATATTGTTGTCACCAATCCGGATTACCAGGCCGGATCCCTTGCCAACGGATTCACGGTCAATCCCCCCACTTCTCCTGCGATAACTGCCATCCTGCCCACTTCCTCACTCCAGGTTACACCTGTTTCAATAACGATCGCCGGATCCGGATTTCAGAACGGTGCGAACGTCACCCTTGTCATGAGTGGCAGCCCCGTCCAGACCGGATCAAGTGTCGTTGTCGTGTCCCCGAATCTGATCACCTGCCAGTTCAATCTCGTCGGGGATACCCCGGGTTTCTGGGATGTTGTTGTCACCAATACCGATGGCCAGTCCGATAGTCTTGCGGGTGGATTTTTAGTAAAGAGCCCGCTCCCAACAGTGACAGCCATTACCAACATTACCCAGGTTCGTGGCTGGACGGTAATCGAGCGTGTCAGCGGTACAAACTTCCTGTCCGGTGCAGTCATCCGGCTGGTCAATAGTTCGGCCGGTCCGGATATCGTGGCAACGAATGTTAACGTGATATCGTCAACCCAGATCACCTGCACCTTTGACCTGACCGGTGCAACGGCAGCAAAACGCAATGTCACCGTAACCAACCTGTATTCCAATCCCGGGATCCTTGCCAATGGATTTACGGTAACCGGTGCGGCCCCTGCCCTGTCGGTCAGGGCTCCGACCTCCGCAAACCGGGGATGGCCGGCCATTGTCACCCTTACCGGTACAGGGTTCCAGCCGGGAGCATACCGTGAAGATGACGCGGGCAGGATATTCAGACATCATTGCAACCGGGGTGACGGTTGTTTCACCTACCCAGATCACCTGCACCGTTAACCTTCTCGGGATTACCTCGGGCACATGGAATATCGTGGTTACCAATGCCGACGGGCAGTCATCCGGAACCCTGGCATTTGCAGTAAATGCAGTAACCCCCACGTTCACCGGCAATGCACCTGCTACCGGTGCCCGCGGTGCTGCCCCGGCTCTGACCATCACCGGTACCGGGTTCCAGCCCGGGGCCACCGTTACCTATACCCGGGCCCCGACGACCATAACCCTGACCAATGTCAATGTTGTTTCGCCCAGCGCAGATTACCGGTACCCTGGGGATACCTGCAGGAGCAACGACCGGCCTGTATAGTATCACCATCACGAATACGGATGGCTCAACGGTAACAAGTACCAACAAATTCACGGTAACATAGCCAGGAAATGGCAGGGTATCTCAAATTTTTTTATTAAAGTGATTCCCCAATAACAACCACGGATGAAAAAACAGGGTAATCCATGGGGGGGCATATTTTACAGGATGGGATTATCCGGCCGATAAAGAGCGTCGCCAAAGACTCGGACAGATTAAAGGGTTCTCAGATAATTTGTCCAGGATCCGGATTGATTAACAACAAGAACAGAACGGGTTCATCGATCATCTCCGGTTCCTTTATCGATGAGAATGAGATGAGGAAGTCTTTTACCGGTAATAGGATTATTCCTTAAAAAAGCGGTGGCCTGGCCGGTCCATCAGAAAATCTCCGGTATCAGTTATAACCCGGTGATGCCCGTGACATAATTACTTTGGGTATCGTCACATTCTGGCGACTAATTTTATGAAGAGATATAACACATTTTCCTCAAAAATCGCTCTTGGGGCTCCAGCACATCGTGCTTCCGCACCCGCCGCCAGGGCATCCCCCAAAATGTGATAGCCCTCAGAATGTTGATGAAAATATCTCGAACGTGGAGGGTCAAGTGGGTGCTCCCCTTGGGTTGCCTCCCCCTTTAGGGGAAGAGGGGGTTACCTCATAACTACTGCATAGATTAACCTGTGACAGGAAAAAAGAATTTCTGCAAAGGATAAAAAATTGAACTTTTTTCCCGTCAGTTCCGGAAACATATTTTATGCGACTTTTCTATCGTTATCACTGATCAATTTTGGTGGTTGAAACAGGACTAAACCCTTACTTTTTATCAAGATCATCACGGGGTTTAATCTACGTCAACAACTACATCCACAAATGTTGTCAGCTGATCGAGCACATCCGGGTCCAGTCCTTTTTCCACAACAAGAAAAATACCGGCAAAATTCAACAGCCGGAGCTTGTTGGTAACAAAGTGGATGAACCTGGTGATATTCTGGGAGGACAGGTAAATAAGCATTGAACTGACCGAATCGAAAAGGAGGCAGACCTTCTTTCCTTCGAGAACCTTTAATGCCCCGGTGACCGCTATCCCGATATCAGTCAGGTTGGCCGGATTGTTGACAAAACGGCAGTTATTTACGGGCGGGGGATCCCTGCCCATTGCATATTTTGTCACAGTATCAACAAAATAGATCCTGTCGAGAGGTATGCCGTTTTTTTCATAAATTTTTTTCAGAATATCGTAGGGCTGGTTTGTCGTGACAACAAGAATGAAATAATTTTCGGAAACGACCTTTCCTATCAGCTCGATATTTTTATTCCGGATTTCTTGAGGTGATGACATGACAAGGTACAGCCCATGTTCCTTCATGTCCTTTAAAGAAAATTCCACTATTCATCACCTTATTCCGTGAGGAACTGCTTCGATGCCGGTGATATCTCCCCGTATCTGTCGACAATTGTCTTATTGAGGTCGAGGATATTCTGCCGTATCTGTTCCATATTTTTTACCTGGAGCCGGAGTTCGAGAAGGATCTGGTCCTTCTCAAGGTCTCCCGCGTCGATATCCCTGATTACAGAGGTAATATTTCGCTCGACCACTTCAACCGGAGTCTTGAGCCGCATGGCAGCTTCCTTGATATAGGAGATATACCTCTCATTGTTCTCTTTAAGGGCATTTTCGGCCTTTTTTCTTTCTGTGATATCCCGGATAACCGCTACAACAAGATTTGTTCCGGAAAAGGATACAATATGCGCATTAATTTCAACCGGCACCACGGTCCCGTCTCTTCTTATGTGGCCGGTTTCGAAAAATGCATGACCTTTTGTCCTGAGATCCCGGCTGACTTCTTCAACCGGAGGGTCGTGGAATCGGGTGACAAAATCAAGCGGGCTTTTCGAGAGCATATCCTCCCGGGAATACTGCAGCATTCTGCAGGCTACATCGTTCACGTCAATGAATTTCCCGGGCATGCCATCGGATTCGATCTCATGGAGATGTATTCCGTCATTGATGGAATTGAAGATACTCCTGAACTTTTCTTCGCTTGCGCCAAGTGCCTCCTGGGACTTCTTTTGTTCGGTGATGTCTTTGATTGTTCCCTGAAAACCGACTACGTTTCCCGAGAGGTCTTTTCGTGCGATCGAAGTGATCAGTGCGTGGATGATGCTCCCGTCTTTTTTACGAAGATCGACGGGATAATCTTTTACGAATCCTGATCGTTCGATTACCTTGATATGGTGCTGTCTTTCGTCGGTATTGCAGTACAGATCCTTCACGTTGACCGTTCTGAACTCTTCTCTGTTAAGGTATCCGAAAAATGCCGGGGCTTCGTCATTGAAATCCACAAAACTCCCGTCTTTTGAGGTAATAAAAACAACATCCTTTGATGTTGCAAAAAATGCCCGGTATTTCTCTTCACTTTCCCGGATGGATTCTTGCGCATTCCGGTATTGGGTAATGTCCATGTATGCCCCAAGAACCCCGGAAATCTCCCCTTTTGCATCACGAAGGGGGACTTTGCTTGTCAGGAGCCAGATAATCCTTCCATCAGGGGTTTTCTGGGGTTCTTCAATCATCACCTTTGCAATTCCGCTTTCGATCACACTGCGATCATCAGCCCGGTAGATCTCCGCCTGGTCCCGCCATCCCATGGCATAATCATCCTTGCCGACCAGATCTTTTGGTTCATGAAACCCGGCATCCTCTGCGAACGGGCGGTTGCAGCCGAGATACTTCAGTTCGCGATCCTTCCAGAAGACTCGCACCGGGATCGTATCCAGGATGGAATGGATGATCTGTTGCGACTGACGAAGAGATTCCTCCAAAGCGGGTAATGGGTCCATATTCATCTCAACTGTTTCTTCTCGCTACGCGTTCTTTAGGTTTTCTCCTCCGACAATCGTGAATTGTGCCCCTCGTCATAGTATCGGGTTCAATCTCCCCGGAAATAACCCGAGATTCAGAAATGCAAAATAAAAAACCTGTAACCGGGGAGGTATGAGTGATCAATTTCTCTCTTGATCCACTTGCCTGGTTCAAGGATTGTTTTACAACGTCAGGAGTCAATAAATCCCGGTGCCTTACGACGAACCTGGTCGGCTGCCGGGAATTTTTTACCCAATCAATTTTTAACGGCAACCGGGAGATAAAAATATAAAATATCCTCTCGTGTCCGGCGTCAGAGGTTGTTCATCAAAATAATGAAAACATCGCACGGGTTACGCGTTCCGGAAAAAATCCCGGATCCGAAAAAAATTTGATTCTGTCAGAGTCAGCCGGAGTCAATAACCTGGTCGACGAATGTCGTCAGTTGTGAGACAAACATCGGATCAAGCCCTTTTTCTGCTGCAAGAAAAACCCCGGAGATATCCATAAGCCGGAGTTTATTGGTGACAAAATGGATGAACTTGGAAATATTCAGGGACGAGTGGTAAATCAGCATGGTACTGACGGAATCATACAGGATACAGACCTTCTCTCCCGCATTTTCCTTCAGTACTTCGGTGACCGCGATACCCATGTCGGTCAGGTTCGTCGGGTTATTCACGTAGCGGACGATACGGGGTATATTTTCGGCACTTCCTATTGAATTCCGCGTGACGGTATCAATGAAAGACACCGTTTCCGGCGCGATACCACTGTCGGAATATAATTTTGTGAGGACACTGTAGGGAAAATTCGTGGTAATGACGACCATATGGTACCCGTGCGCAGAGATCTCTTTGATGAGCTCGATATTGCGCTGCCGCATGTTCGCCGCTGAAACAAGGATGAGAAAGATCTGTTTCTTTTCAAGGTCTTCGGGGTTTACTATCGGATCCACGGGGTCACCCTTCGAGGAATTTCCGATATGCTTCAGGAATCTCTTTGTTCTTTTCCGCGATAGCTTTCTGGAATTCCAGTACGTTTGCCGCAACCTGCGTTGCGTTGCGTACCTGTCCTTCAAGGACGGTAACGGTCTCCTCCTTATTCAGTTTTCCGTCTTTGATGAGATCGGCTGTTTCCTGCAGGTTATCCCGGATGATTTCAACCGGATGCTTTAACCGCATCGCCATTTCCGATATATACGCGAGCAGTGCCTCTTCAGCCTGGCGCTGTGCGGTGATGTCACGCCCGATAGCAATCTCGTGATACCCGTCACTGGCTTCGATCTGTTTTGTATTCCACGAGATGATCCGTCGTTCCCCGGAACGGGTGACAATCATGGTCACCAGGTTCTCAAAATATCGTTGTTCGGTGATGATCCCGGTTATCTGTCGTGTGATGGTGCGACGGTACTCCGCATCAGGATACAGGCGTTTCCACACACTGCTGTTGCCGATAACCTCATCGCTGGAATACCCGGTGATCGATTCTGCCCCTTTGTTCCAGAGAAGTACCCTGCCATGGGCCATGACAGCCATCAGGACATTTGCATTGTCAATGACACTCCTGCTGAATGCGTCCATCTCTTTCTGGCGGGTAATGTCCATCCCTACGGCGACGACCCTTTTTTCACCTTCCCATAAAATTTCCTTGGTATTCCAGAGGATGGTGTGAAGATCTCCGGATTTGGTCTTTATCGTTGTTTCAAGGTTTTCAAAATAATTTTTTGTGGCAAGAGTCTCTGCAATTTTTCCTGTCACCCCATGACGGTAATCAGTGTCCGGGTAAAGTGATTTCCAGATACGGTTATTCCCGATTACTTCTGCCTTGGTAAAGCCGGTTATTGATTCTGCTGCATGGTTCCAAGCAAAAATTGTGCCTTTTTTGTCGAGGACTGCTATCATAACCAGGGCATTTTCCATGATCCCCGCTTCGACGCATTCAGATGATACTCCTGATGTTCCTGTCATAAATTCCCCCGGTCTGCTTTCATTAGGGTGCAGGTTGCTGATATATAAATATTTGGGGAATTACGTTACGGGGATGATCTAAATAAATATCCTGTTTTTTCACGCAGTACCGACTACGAAAAAAAAAGTTGATTAAAAGACGCTTGCTTCGGAGTAAACGCTGATTTTGTCCTGCAGAATATCATAGGGTTTGATCTCCCGGGAGTGCGAAGACATTCTCATCTTTACGACTTCAAGAGCGAGATGAACATTGGTCTGGTCATCCGGCCGGATGTAGCGCAGCAGGATGACCGTATCAGCAAGGTATTCAATGAGCCCGTGACGGCTTGAGAACATATTGTCCCGGTGAGTTTCTGAGGTCATCAGGACGGTGCACCGTTTGTCGCGGATCCCTTCAGCAAACCGGTACATCTCCTGCCGCCGTTCCGAATCCGAGGTGAAGAGATCTTCAAACAATGAAATGGGATCGATCACCACCCGCGTTGCGTTCAGTTCCTCGATAAGTCCGGGAAGTTCTTTTTTTATCCGGTTATTCGCCAGGTTAAAATCGGTTGGATCGAGTTTGAGGATGTGGAGTGATTTGTCAAGGTAATCTTCGGGTTTCCAGCCTTTCTGGTCCATATATGTCTGGATCCGGGCTTTGCTTTCTTCAAGACTGATATAGAGGACGTTTTCCTTTTTTTCCAGTCCTTCCCGGATAAAGTTGAGAGAAAAAGTTGTCTTCCCCGTACCGTAGGTTCCGATAATCACCCCGATACTTTTGGGGATGAGCCCGCCACCCAGCATACCGTCCAGCCCCTCAATCCCGATTTTTACCCGTTCTGTGCTCATATGACCACCCGTATGTTGCTTACCTCAAACCCGCTGCCTGTAGAGATGCGGACCGCAAACTTCACCAGATCGCGTTCTTCGAGATGGGGCATTACTCCCCGGAACTTTTCAAAATACATTACCCGCTGCCTGCGGGCACCCGAACTTTCCTCCCATTTGAACAGAAGCACGGCATCGGCAATATCAGCGAGTTCCTTCTCCTTTGAGGAATCAAGGATGCCGCGGCTGAGGAGGAGATAAAAGGTAATTCTCCTCTGTTTTGACACGCGCTGCACCCCCCGCAGGAACCCGGTCAGGTTATTCCAGAGCGCCGGGGTAGTGCACTGGGTTGCAATTTCAGTCACAGAATCCAGGATAACCAGGCTTTCCGGTGATGCAGTATCGATCACTTTTGCGAGGCGGGCAAAAATGCTCTCATGCCCTGACCGCATCTGCATCCGGGTTTTGATATCGCCGCTCGTATACCATTCATCAGGAACTATGCTGTCATCAAAGTAGTGATCAGAAAGGTCATCAAACCGGATCGTGTCCACGAGATCGTGCAGGCCCTCGATGTGCAACGAACTGACGATCTCCTGCTTCACATCCTCTTGTAACCGGGTAAAGGATACATAACGCACTTCCTGAGGGGTACGGATACCCTCCGGGACGCTGCCTTTCCTTGCTCTCAGGGTATTCACCAGCGAGCTGTACACGAACTCATAATTACCTGCCCCGATGTCACCGATAAGGAGCATAACAGACCCGACAGGTACCCCCCCTTCAAGGATCGGGTCAACAGATTCAATACCGGTCGGCATCCTTTCTTTCTTCAATTCCTGCATATGATATCCCCGATGATGAACATAACAGACATCGCAAGAGAGACTCTCGTGAGGATTTAAGATAAAGATATCTGTCGTTTTTTTAAAAATCAACGAACGGGGAACCAATCAAATTCAAAAACGAAATGAAATCTCCGGTATTACGCATAATTAAATAGAGGATCTCCTGAATTATTATCCGGGAGATTTAAACAAATCTGGTGGGAGGGGAATGATTATTTATGCAGAATAAAGATGAATTTAACACCAATAAGGAACCTCAAAACGGTGCGGCGACGGAACAGGATCCGGGTGCACTGCCAGTCGTCGGACACGGCATGGGTAATGAACTGGTCCCCGCTCCGGAACTGAAAAAACCTTTAAAAACCCCCGACCCCACCTTTCGTCACTATTTTCATCTGCTGAAAAGAACGGAGACCCCGGTTGTTGAATACAATTTTGAACGGGACGGGACCCTTCTTGATGCCCTGCTCCCGCCCGGTTATACCGAGATTGACCGGTACTGGGTCGAAAAAGGATGCTCGCTCGTCATAATCGCCCTGAACAAAAAGACCGACCAGGTGGAGTATCTCCTGTCTGAACCGGCGCTTTCTCCCTTTGAATATGAGTTGCTTGAACGTTTGCACGAGGACCTTCGTGACGTGTTGATTCTCTCTTCGGATGAGATAAAAAAGGATCCCCGGCGGATTCTCCTTGATAAAATTAATACTCTGATGAATGAGTATGGAACAACACTGGGTCCCCTGTCCCTGTTCAAACTCCAGTATTACCTGATCCGGAATTATATCGGCTGGTCCCGCATTGATGCCCTGATGAAAGATCCAGCGCTCGAGGATATTTCCTGCGACGGTAACAGGATTCCGCTGTTCCTCTACCACCGCACGTACCGCAACATCAAGACCAACATCGCCTTTGAGTCCGACGTCCTTTCTTCTCTCGCCATCGCTCTTGCACAGCGTTCGGGCAAGCACATCTCAACCGGCTCGCCCATGGTTGATGCCACCCTTCCCGACGGGTCACGACTGCAACTCACGCTTGGTACCGAAGTTACTACGAGAGGAACTTCGTTTACGATCAGGAAATTCCGTGAAGACCCGTTCTCCCCCATCGAGTTGATGGATAATGGTACATTCAGTGCAGAGTCCCTCGTGTACTTCTGGCTTGCCATTGAAAACAACCGGAGCCTGATCTTCATTGGAGGCACCGCCTCCGGAAAGACCAGCTCGTTAAATGCAGTCTCTCTTTTCATCCCGCCGGTCGCAAAGGTCGTGAGTATCGAAGACACCCGCGAGATCACGCTCTATCATGACAACTGGATCGCCAGTGTGACCCGCGAAGCCCTGGCTGAAGGAGGAAATGCCATAACCATGTTTGACCTGTTACGGTCCGCCATGCGGCAGCGTCCTGAGTTCATCCTCGTCGGTGAAGTGCGGGGTCCCGAGGCACAGACGCTCTTCCAGGCAATGAATACCGGACATACCACCTTCTCAACCATGCATGCGGGGAACGTCGATGCGGCGATTCATCGTCTTGAAAGCGAACCCCTGAATGTCCCACGAAACATGCTCCAGGCATTGAATATCGTCAGCGTCCAGGCATTGATCTATCGAGGGAAAGAAAGGGTCCGACGTGTCCAGGAAATTGTTGAAATTGCCGGAATCGATCCCTCCACCGGCAACGTGCGGGTTAATAACGTTTTTGTGTATGATCCGGTCCGTGATGTGCTGAGTTATACCGGACGATCTGAGATATATGCCGATATCGCGCAAAAACGGGGATGGAGCAGGGCACAACTTGAATCTGAAATTGATACCCGTACAACTATTCTTAAGGCCATGCAAAAGCAGGGGATAAAAGATTATATTTCCGTTGCATCCCTCTTCCACAGTTATAATATTGATGCCGGGAAGGTCCTCGCCACTATCGCCGACCTGCGTAAGGTACTCCAATGAATGCACAACAGTATATCAGGAACTGGATCCACCGGGATCCACTGCGTTATTCCCGCCTGCACGCAGACCTGGTATCGATAAGGACCGGCCTGACCCTCGACCAGTTCTTATGGCGATCGGTTAAATTCTCTGTTCTGGTGGGCTTTTTTTCTGCTCTCCTCGGGTATTTTGTCAGTACCTCCCTGACCCTGCAGTTCCAGACGGGGAAAGCCGGTATCTATAATGTGTTCAACATCCCGGTACCTCAGTCCTGGGCACTGCTCCCGGCATCGAATCAGTTCAGATTCTTGCCGTGGTTGTATCGTTTTTCCTGGGAATGTATATTGGATACTCCCTTCTTTTACGGATCCCCGGTATCAAAAAAAGAAACCGTGCCACCAAAATCAACCTCACCCTTCACAATGCAGTTGCGTATATGTACGCGATGCGAAGGGGGGGTGCCCAACTGTTGACCATCTTCCGCTCCCTATCTGAACGTGCGGATATTTATGGTGAGGTTGCCCTTGATTTTCGCCAGATCGTGCGGGATACGGATTTTTTTGGTTATGATATCGTGACCGCCATCCACAATCTCGCGGATACCACCCCCTCGGAAAAGCTCAAGAATTTCCTGGAAGATCTTCTTTCCGTGATCGAAAGCGGCGGGAACATGGCAGAGTTTCTCTCGATGCGGGTGCGGCTGTACCAGGAGGAAGCCCGCTTCGAACAGAAGCAGTTCCTCACCCTTCTTTCTCTTGTCGCAGAATCCTATGTCACCCTCTTTGTCGCGGGGCCGCTTTTTCTGATCATCATCATGGTCGTAATGGGGATGATGGGTGGATCGGCAGTTTTCCAGCTGACGCTTGTCACCTACCTGATCATCCCGGTTGGATCCCTGGTATTTATTCTGTTTATCAATCTCATCTCGGTCAATGCCGAGAAGACGGAACGCTTCATCAGGACAACATGGCTCCGGACCTATTCGGATGTTGACATTTACCGGAAAAAAGATGAAGAATCCCTGTTTGAACAACTGAAGAAATACGACCAGCTCAGGAATTTTGTGTATTTTATTCGTCATCCCCTGGAGAGTTTCGTAAAAAACGTCAATCTTACCTTATATGTTACCATCCCGGTCGCCACATTCTATATTGTTTTTGCTTTTCTCCAGATTCCTCATTATACCAACAGTGAGACATTTATCAGTGTCATCGACGATCATGTTGTCATCGCACTCCTGATTATACTCATCCCCTATTCCGTCTTTTACGAGATCTGGGCTCACCGGGTTCTCGGCATCCAGGCACTTATCCCGGATTTCCTTGAACGGATGGCCGGGATCAACCAGGTCGGACTGACCATCGCCCAGGCAATTTCGATCATGATTAACACCAATCTCGGGCTGATCAGCTATGAAATAAGGAGAATTAAGAAGGATATGGACTGGGGTGCAAATTTTACCGAGGCGCTGGTGAGGTTTGAGGAACGGGTCAGGGCCCCTTCAATCGCACGGACCGTCACGCTCATCACCAAGGCAAGCGAGATGAGCGGAAACATCGGTGAAGTCCTGTCGATTGCATCCGTCGATGCGAAAATGACCGAGGTCCTGAAAAAAGAGCGCCTCGCAGAGATGTTTATTTACACCGCCATTGTGTATCTCTCTTTTTTCGTGTTCCTTTTCGTCGTGGGAGTCCTGACAACGCAGTTTCTCCCCGTACTGGCAAATATCTCGACGCAGGGGCTTCCTGCAACCGGAGCACTTTCAGGCATCGGATCGATACCGATAGCAACCTTCGGGAGGCTCCTGTACCACGCCTGTCTTGTCCAGGCACTCTTCTCCGGGCTTATTGCCGGCCAGATGGGGGAATCATCGCTGGCTGCGGGGGTCAAGCACGCGTGTGTCTTACTCGTAATCTCTCTCGTGGCATTTAATTTCATCCTCGTCTGAGCCTCAGGGAAAAACACCAGACCGGCGTGAGACGGATTTTGTGTCTGATGAGAACATTAAAAAATATTAGTCTTCTGAGGCCATGTCCCGGATGACGTGCCTGCCGGATGCCATGAGCACTGATACCCTGTGCGGTACTGCTGCCTTTGAGCATGCTGATATGGGGCACCGGCACTGAACCTCCCCCGGTTGTCCACGTTTTGGGGAATGGCGGTCCCGAACACTGATCCGACAGCGATGCGGGATTGGTTGATCGGGAAAATGTCCCGGTTCCCGGGCAACCGGTTCTCCTGTTGGTTTTAATTTACCACTTTCACTCTGCAGACGTTAGGTTGTTGTATAATCTGCCGTAATGGAACATGTGACAAAAATAATCTGGGGAATAACTATCCCGGTGTCAGTAACTGCGTTTAAAGGATGGGATAAAAAAAATAATGATTATGCTTATGAATCCTGCATTGTACACAAAACCTTCTCTTTTGAGCTCTGCGAAGTATGCGGGGAACAGGTGACCGGAGAGAGATTAAAAAGCGGATTAACCACCTGTTCTCCTGAATGCGGGGTAAAAAAATGGGACAATAACCATGGTCGGATTATTACCAGAGAGCGGGAGAGAAAAGGAGAAAGGCCGTCACGTTTCTGGGAAATAATCCAGTCGGAGTGTTTCCGGCGGGATCATTATACCTGCCGGGGATGTAAAAAATCTGATGAAGAATTGCGGCATTTAAGGGAATCTGAGACAGGTATCAAGGAAAAGTCCGACAACCGTGCCAAAAGGGCAGATTATATTCTGAATGCCCATCATATAAAGCCCGTTAACCTGGGGGGAGATAATATCCTCAACAATCTGATCACTCTTTGTGGAAAATGTCACAAAAGAGAACATTCAACGGATGCAAACGTAAAAAGAAAGCATCTCTCCCTTGAATTTTTTGGGATTCGAACAGATGATCCTGTGGGTGAGGAGGGATAAAATTCGGGAACACGATTTTTCGTAAACAATTATGGAGAAAAATTTTTCAATGCAGAGGTGCAGTTCAGAGCTATACGAATACGATGAGGCAAGGACCATGGACAATCTCCTGAAGATTATACAAGAGAGGCATTCGACCCGGGCGTTTTTTGATCCGAAAAAACAGGTGCCCAAAAGTGACATAAAAAAAATCCTGGAAGCAGGGAGGTGGGCACCAACTGCTCATAATATGCAGAATTTTGCAATCATCGTTATTGATGACCGGAAGGTCCTGCACCAGGTGGGAACCATAACGACCCATCCGTCACCGGATTTTATCAGGGAAAATTTTGAGCAGTTATCGATGTCAGAAGAGGAGTTACTGCGGAAAAAGGTCGGGATCCTGGGGATGCAGTTTCCGCCGGCATGGCGGGACAAGGCACAACTTAAGATGGCCATGAACGACAAGACTCCCGGAACACTGAGCGAGTCGTTGAAAGGAAGTCCGACCATCCTCGTTGTAGTGTATGATACAAGAAAAAGGGCCCCGGCATCCGAGGGAGATGTGCTGGGAATCCTGAGTCTTGGCTGTTTAATGGAAAATATGTGGCTCATGGCCCAGAACCTGGATATTGGTTTTCAGATCATGAGTATTTTTAACGGACCTGTGCAGAAGGATCTCAGGAAAATTCTGAAGATACCGGAGTATATGGCCATATCATTTGCGATACGGTTAGGGTACCCGGTGACAAAATCACCCTATCTGAGAGTGCGCAGGGACAGCGAATCGTTTTCGTATGGCAATGAGTACGGAAAAAAGTGGTAAATCCGGGATCATTTCCGGCTCATGGCAGGAGGTCTCCCTGCAAAAAAGTATACCTTCCTGAACCCGTAATCCGGATAATGGATATCAGAGATAAGCGGCACACAATAAAACTGCGGTGTCATCTCTGATTTTATGAAGAGGTTCTCAGGAAAATCGCGGGAAATAACCTGATCATTACCGGCGGGAGCGATAAGTATCGCCCACCTTCAGTACCTGCCTGCCGGGGGAATCCGGAAGTTAGGTGCACCTCTGCTTAATACTTTTATCAAAACCATTAACCATTCAGCGCCCTTGTAAAAGACTGGGGATACATCATGGAGAGAAAGTCCGTCAAGTCCGTTATTCTTCGTTCTGTGGGATATGATGACAGCACAAAAATTCTGGAGATAGAATTTCACACCGGCCTTGTTTACCAGTATTCCGGTGTTCCGGCAAAGGTGTATGCGGATCTGATGCATTCCAGCGGGATCGGAAAGTACTTTTCCGAAAAGATTCGGCCCCGGTTCCCTACAAAACAGGTTGTTGCATAAAATCACTCTCATCGTCTGCATTCCCAGCTGAATAGCCTTGGGTGCCCGATGTTTTTATTTCGGATTTCAACGGAAAATTTCCGGAAAAAATATTAATTTTTTTTAGGTATAGTCACATTCTCGCGACTAATTTTATGAAGAGATAGAACACATTTTCCTCAAAAATCGCTCTTGGAGGCTCCAGCACATCGTGCTTCCGCCCCCGCCACCAGGGAATCCCCAAAAATGTGATAGCCCCTCAGAAGGTTGATGAAAATACCTCGAACGTGGGGGTCAAGGGGGGTACTCCCCTTGGGTTGCCTCCCCCTTGGGGGAAAGAGGGGGTTATCCTCATAGCTACCGCAGAGATTAACCTGGTGACTGGAAAAAAGAATTTCTGCAAAGCATAAAAAATTGAACTTTTTTTCCCGTCAGTTCCGGAAACATATTTTATGTGACTTCTCTCTCGTTATCACTGATCAATTTTGGTGGTTGAAATAGAACTATTCCTTTTTTTTTTAATTATGATTTGGTCTGCACAGCCTTCACTGGCGGGAGAACGGGGACGCAATTTCGCCAATACAGAACCTGTGGCGTTGATTATATGAATTAACCAACGGTAAATCACCATGAAGTTCCCTCTTCCCTATGCGATAATTTATTGCCAAAAACAACCGGACGCCATATCAGTCATATCAGCCAGGTTATGATGCAACCCAACGCGATCCTGTGCGGGGATGCCCAGACCATCCTCCCGTCGCTCCCCGACGATTATTTTGCCTGCTGTATTACCAGCCCCCCGTACTGGGACACCCGGTACCGCGGATTTGCCGACCGGCTCGGTTACGAAGAGGATTATCGTGACTATATCCATGCCCTTGTCCAGGCATTCCGGGAAGTCCGGAGAACCCTCACCCCGGCCGGAACGCTCTGGCTGGTGATCGGCGATACCTACGCAGGCGATGATCCCCGGTGGTCTGCGATGTGCGAGGGGGTCCCGGAGAAGGAACTGAAGTATCCCCGCCCGATCCCGGAAAGGTTCAAACACAAGGACCTTATGGGTATTCCCTGGCGGCTGGCGATGGCACTGCAGGACGATGGATGGTACCTCAGGTCCGACATTGTCTGGTCCGTTCCCAACCATCGTCCCGAACCGGTCAGAGATCGCCCGTCACGCGGCCATGATTATGTCTTCCTCTTTGCAAAGTCGGAACAGTATGCATACCATGGATACAGCGGGGAAAATGCGGCACGGACAACCGTATGGGAGATCCCCCTGGTGGACAATCCTTCCATCAATTATGCCGTCTTCCCCGAGCAGCTGGTCGCTCGATGCATGCAGGCCGGATCCCTGGAGGATGATGTTGTGCTGGATCCGTTCTTTGGTTCAGGCACCGTCGGGATCGTTGCCAAACGCCTCAGGAGAAGGTACGTGGGGATTGAGCTCAACCCGGACTATGTCACCCTTGCCGGTACAAGGATCCGGGAAGCGACTGAGTAACATACGGGAAAGGGGGAAGGATCCATTGGGCTCAGTCCGTCGGGTAAATCCAATAAAGCAAGAATACCGGCATAATCCTGAATACGCCCTGATTTCATCCATGGCATTGTTGTCGTGAAAGTATAAGGGAAGAGTCAATAGAGGCACGGTGCATCTGTGCAAAAATAACGGAGAGAGAACCCATCGTTATTCCATGCCTAACCGGCCGTCAACGATGCAAATCCGTCCCCGGATTGAGCATCTCACCGTAATTCTGAATAACCGGTTCCAGGATCGACGATGAACAAGCCCCGGGAAAAGAGAGAGGGTCCCTTCAGGCAGGGACAAGTTTCCAGATCTCACCGCTTGTTACCGACGGGTCCGGCCCCGCATTCCTGCTGGTCAGGACATAGATCTCGTGGTCAGCATCCTCCCCGAATCCCCGGACAAAGGCATTCACCCTCCCGTTTGGGCTGGTGGTGATACTGAACTCCTGTGTGGTCCACATCTGGTTATCCTGCGGGGTGATTGCATTCAGCGCAGACGGATATCCGCTGATGCCGGATCCGGCAGGCGGTGTCGAGACCAGGAGGGAACCATCGCCACTGCCGCTGAAGGATTTTGACCAATCACCGAAAATATAGGACCCGTTGAGAGCGGGGAGTGACCTGCCGCGGTAGATGGCACCACCGATGATGGTAGCGCCCGCGTCATGCCCGAGTTCGATGACCGGCCCGATCAACGGTTCCCCGCGGGATCCCACGAGCGGACAGCCGCGGGGAAGCGGTGCTGTATCATGCGCCGGATCGAAACAATGGGTCCCCTCCCGGATGTGCCACCCGTAGTTGCCCCCTCCGGTGACGATGAAGACCGATTCGAAGAGGTTCTGGCCGGCCACTCCGGTCGTCAGGTGGTGCCCTGCACCTGCATCAAAGGACAGGTATGCCGGGTTCCGGAATCCCGAGGCATAAATCTCCGGGAGGATGCCGGCGGCACCCACGAACGGGTTATCCGGCGGGACTGGTACGGTGTCCCTCCTGAACCCGGCGTATCGACATCAATCCGGAGGATCTTGCCGAGCGGGGTTGTCATGTCCTGGGCATTACCCTTCCCGGGGGTGTGGCCGGCACCGGTATCATCTGCACCGCCACCGTCGCCGAGCGCGAGATAGAGATACCCGTCGTCCGGCCCGAAGAGGATCGGCCCGCCGTTATGGTTCGATGCCGGCTTGTCGATTGAAAACAGCACCTTCTCTGAACTCATATCAGCGGTATCAGGGTTACCGGGTGCGATCCGGAACTCCGAGAGGTGATTCGTGCCAGCTCCAGCCAAAAGGCGCACCTGCCCGCAACGGGGCAGAGTAATAGACAAAGACACGGCTGTTGTTCCGGAAATCAGGGTGGAACGCAATCGAAAGAAGGCCCCGTTCATCATACCCGGTGTTGAGGTTCGCCATGCGGTCCCGCAGATCGAGGAAGGCACCATCGAGAAGTTTGCCATCTGCCGTGACGATCCTCACAAGCCCTATCTGGTCAACCACGAAGATCCGCCCGCTCCCGTCATCGGGAACAGCCATCATCACAGGCGAGGAGAGGCCGTCGCCGATCTTTTCCAGGCCGATACGGGGCTGGCCGGGAGAAAACGGGGTATACGATGCACCGTTACGGAATACCGCGGCCTGAGGGGAGTACTGGTTGGTCAGGTCTGACGGACTGCCTGCGGTCGATCCGGGAGTGATACCCGTTCCTCCCGGGGTTGTCCCTGCAGGGGGGGTATTGTCAGAGGTACTGGCACATCCGGCAGTCATCACCAGCAGTATTACGATGGCCGGGAGAATCACGCTCCGGGACGGGAATGTCATGAGAGCACATACGGAAAGCACCATGATAAGTATTTGCCTGCACGTTCTTTGCCATTTTTTTATCCACCTCCTGTCCCGATAGGTAATCCACCTTTCCTGACCCAAGCCTCACCCGGAGGAGATTCCCGCAGACCAGCGCCCGACATCGAGCCCGTGCAAGGCGACAGTCAGGCAGCCGGCTTTTCATTCACCCTCCCCGTTCATTCTCAGGAGCCTGAAAGTGTCATGGAACCCGTCATGGAATCTGGATTCTTTCGATGGGAACACCAATACGTATATGGGGATAAACAACACCCGTCCATATATCCGGGTGAGATCGCACCTGGGCAACAAAAAAAGGAGGTAGACATATGGTACGACGTTTTCACCGATCAATCTATGATGAACTCGATGATCTAAAAGCATCCATGGACTACCTGTTCCAGCTTGCTTTTGAACCCGTGGACAATCCGATGTTGCCTGAAGGAGAACAACCAGACATCGTGTGCCTGTATCCCCATACCCTGAACACGGAAGTCACGGCGCAGGATGATGAAGTGATGGTGACGGTGGACATGATACCGGGGTGCGAAGCGGCAAAGATATCCGTTGACCTGGTCGGTCCCGATTCGCTGAAAATCACCTGCGACCGGGAGGAGGAGATAATGGAGCACAATGACCGGCGATCGTTTTCCGTGCACCGTATCATCCTGCTCCCGGACAATGTCACGACTGCCGGGGCAAAATCCACGTATAAAAACGGCGTCCTCGACATTCACCTCAGGAAAATTCCGCCGGAAAAACAGTGAGCCGGATTCCCGGCACTTTTTTTTAAACCGGATCACGGAGCAGGGGGCAGGTCATGCAATGCCCACCGCCCCGCCCGTGGCTCAGCTCGGACCCCTCAAATTCCAGTACCTCGATACCGGCCTTACGGAAATTCCGGTTGGTGGAGGTGTTCCGGTCAGCCGCGATGACAAGACCGGGCCGGAGTGCCAGGATATTATTCCCGTCATCCCACTGCTCGCGGGCCGCCTCATAGGTATCACCACCGGTGGGGATGACTTCCAGGTGATTGACCTCAAGGGCATCGGCGACTGCGCCAAGGAAGTTCTCTTCCCGGGTGACGGTGAACATCTCCCGGCCGTCACCGGGGCGGACGCTGTATGCCTGCATCCTGTTCACGACCTCCGGGTACACGGTGACCTTGTCCACATCCAGCATCGTAAAGACCGTATCAAGGTGCATATGTGCACGGTCCGGGCTCATCCGTGCAACAATGATCCGGTCTGCCGATTTTGCGGTAAACAGGGAATGGGCCAGCTGCTCGATCATCTGGCTGTGCGTCCGTTCGCCCATACCGACGAGGACCGTCCGGTTCCCGATAGGCATGACGTCCCCGCCTTCCAGGGAGGATTGGGGATAGTCCCTACCCCCGCCCCATTTTTCATCTCCCTGCTGCGTGAACCAGAACCTGAAGTCTGCATCACGGAACATCGGGTGATGCCGGTAGATGGTTGCGGCATTCAGCGACTCCGGCCGGCGGGCAGGCCAGTGCATCGAGTTGATGGAGACACCGTTAAAGATCCAGCTCGAGGAATCGCGGGTAAACAGCGTATTGGGGAGCGGCGGGAGAATAAAGGCATCCGGCCCGGCAACCGCAGCAGTGAGCGAGGAGCGGGCCAGGCCTTTCAGGTAGATGCATTCGAGTTCGCCGACCGTGAGCCCCCCGATCAGGTGCCGGGCAAGATGAACCGCTTCCATCTCCATAAGGCAGACCCTCACTGCATCCGAGGCAGCGATCCCCACCGACATCCCGGCCGACACCCGTTCGATCACCTTCCGGCGGACCTCGTTACCGGCGGACAGTGCCTCGGCGAGGAGGTCCTGCAGGTAGCAGACCTTTACGCCTTCATCGCGGATGAGGCGGACAAACGCGGTGTGCTCTTCGATCGCCTTGTCAACCCAGAGCACATCATCAAAGAGGAAGCTGTCATGGTTGGACGGCGTAAGCCGCCGGAGACTGAGGTCCGGCTGGTGCACCATGACCTTCCTCAGTTTTCCCACTTCTGAGTATACCCCGAATCCTGTCATGTTCCCTTACCCGCCCGGGCATACGGTCGTCCCGGCATCACCCTCAACGATCGCCTCGATCTGGGAAAGCGCCCCGATCGCGGCCCTCTTCCCGGTCTTTTCTACAAATACACACGCAGCCTCCACCTTCGGGCCCATGGAACCGGCCGGGAACGTGTGGCGCCGGAAGCTGCTCCGGCGTCGTCTCCCGGAGGAGGCTCGCTGACGCTTTCCTCCAGTCAAGGTACACGCCATTCACGTCGGTAGCCATCACAAAGAGATCGGCGTTGATCTCCTCAGCGAGAAGCCCGCTGGCAAAATCCTTGTCGATGACCGCCTCTACGCCAGTCAGTGGGTGTTCGTTTCCCGGCTGGTACCTGACGGGGATACCGCCCCCGCCGGTACAGATGACAATAGCCCCCTGCCCGAGCAGCCAGCGGATCGGGCGTATCTCAAAGATCCGCAGGGGCCGCGGTGAAGGCACCACCCTCCGCCAGCGATCCCCATCCTTATGAAACGACCAGCCTTTCTCCGCCCCGATCCGGTCCGCATCAGTCTTTGCATACTGGGGGCCCACAAACTTGGCCGGGTGGGTAAAGGCCGGGTCGGCAGGATCAACCTCCACCATGGTCAGGATGGTGGCAAGCGGGACGCCCGGGGGGAGCAGGTTCCGGAGTTCCTGCTCGATCATGTAGCCGATCATACCCTCCGTCTGGGCATCAAGGACATCAAGAGGGTAGGGCTCGACACCCGTAAATGCCGCAGCCTGCAACGCGAGCAGCCCAACCTGCGGCCCGTTCCCGTGCGAGAGCACCAGTTCATGCTTCCCTGCAAGCGGTGCCAGCGCACGGGCTGCCGCACGGACATTGACCCGCTGTCGGTCTGCCGTCAGCGGCTCGCCCCGTTTCAGGAGGGCGTTACCCCCGAGCGCGACTACGATCCTCATCCATTCTCCCCATGTTCCGGAAGTATTTAATCGGTTCTTCCGGAGAATCTGCAGTGCAGAAGGGGTTCCCGTCAAGTGGTCACCCGGTCCTCTGACCGTACTAAGACCGGCTGCCGTGAAGAATCCCGGGATATCAAAAATTCATTCCAGCGGTGAACTGCCGGGTTTCAGAGCGGTCGCACTTGGGGGTATTGCCAGGTTCAATAGTGTCAGGTCTCAAATAAAAAGCAGGCAGGGCATGGCGATAATCGCCAGCCCGGGCGCCCTCTGTGACCGGTCTTTGGTGCAGCCCTATGGGGCATTACGCGAAGAATTCCATCAGCACCGGTGCAAGTGCCTCAGGTTTAACGTCATGTGTCTGGCCTTCCAGTGTACGAAGCTGAGCGTGGGGAATAGTCCTTTTCAGCGTTTCGGCTGTCCGAGGCATACCCGGGAAACTGGCTGCACCACTCATGACGAGTACCGGTACTTTTACACCCGCTGCGGTTCTGGTGGGTATAGCTGCAGTGTCACCCAGAATGGCGGTGTGATCGTACGCCAGCGTATGTGCCATTGCTTCGATCGCAGGCCAGAGGGGGCGTGGCGCATACCTTCGATCTGATCGGCGGGCATCCCGGTGAATTGCATGAATAACGCCACGGCATCACCGTTGCGACCGGCGGCCAGCAGTTCAGTAAGTCCTTTGATGTATTCCTTCCAGGCATTTTGTGCTGCCGGATTATCGTTGTACGGAGGTTCATACACGGCCAGCTCGGGTACTTTGTCACCGAGCCGGGCGGCAGTTTCGAGAGCAAGAGCTGCACCAGACGAATGGCCATATATATATGATTCACCACCGGCTTCGTTTATTAACGCAGCAATATCTTCAATCTCGCGTTCCACGGCATACGGTTGTGTGTCGCCGCTCTCGCCCCTGCCACGCCGATCGTAGTGGTAAACGGTGAAGGCTTGGGCAAGCAACTTCACCAACCGGGGTATCCAGGCACAATTGTGGTCGCATAGTGTACCAGGAACGATGATGAGCGCCGGGCCATGGCCGTGTTTTTCGTAGGCGATGTTAGTACCGTCTTTTGAGGTTACTGTATGCATACCATCCTCATTACTTCGTAATCTTGCCATTACCCTATCACGTCAGTCTGATTATCAGGCTGACGATTTGCTACGGTCATCAATAAGGCAAGGGGTACCATAATTGTTTTCGCCCGTGTACATTCTTCTGCCGTATCACAAGAGCCCCTAAGGCAGTGATCTCTGAAAAAATAACGAAATGCATAAGGGGGTGACATTTCCGTTCCCTGCCGAATCAGAATAAATCCTGTTTCCCCGGTTTATATCAATGCCCGATCCCGACCGAAAACACTATTTCCCCGGACACTCCTTTTAGCATATCGTGACGCTCAACTTCTCTGTCCGGTCAGATCCTGGCCTCCGGGAGATCAATGAGGACAGCTCCTGTGCCGAACAGATCGGCGATTACTATGTCTTTAGCGTAGCTGATGGTCTTGGCGGGCTCGCGGCAGGAGAGGTGGCGAGCGCGATCGCCATTGAATGCCTGAGGAACGCGTTCAAACTCAACGGCGGCGATCCTCAGAATGCCCTCCGGGAAGCCTTCACTGAAGCGGATAACCAGATCCTCGTTCACGGGGAAAAATTCCCGGAATCACGGGGGATGGCAACGACCCTCATCGCGGCGGTGGTGGATGAGGATCTCAACTGCACGGTCCTCAATGTAGGGGATTCCCGTGCCCATTTCATCACTGCTGACGAAATAACAACAACAAAAGACCACTCATTGGTCAACGAAATGGTAGATCGGGGTGAGATACAAGCCGGGGATATATGGAGACACCCCCTGTCGAACGTATTGTGCCAGGCAGTCGGCGATCCGGAAGGTGTGATAAAACCCGATTTTTATGAGCTCAACCTCCGCAATACCTACCTCCTCCTGTCCTCCGATGGTCTCCATGATTTTGTCGAGACAGAAAAGATCCAGGAAGTTGTGTTGGCGAACGGTAATAAGCTGAAAAAGTCATGCAAAGACCTGGTTACAATGGCACTTGAAGCAGGCTCTGACGATAATATCACCGTGGTACTTGTTTACGGGGAATAGAGAAGGCCCGCGCCACCGGCCCCCATCCTCCAGCAGGTCCGGGTGCAGTCCATGTTTCCTTTGTGTCCAGGTGCTGACCCGGGAAAGTCTCCCGCGCCCCTCATACTCCCAACTTCCCGGGCAAATCCCGGGCCCAGGCAGCAATTGCTTTCCAGTCGCGGAAGTCGCCGACCGGGGACTTCACCGATTCTGTCATCCATCGCTGGAGCCACGAGAGCTTTTTCAGGTCCAGACTGCCGGCAAACACGGTCTCCGCTACCGGCTGCAGCGGGTTGACCGATACATGAAGTGCCTTTTGTGCGTTCGCCATATGGACCGGGTCTTTTTCGACCGGTGCGAGGCTGACGATAAAAGCGGCAACCGGCAGTTTCATCAGTCCTTCACGGTGGCGTCGGACAAATTTCACCGTGTCGATCATCTTCCCCATATACATCGGTGCCCCGATGATGACCGCGTCGTAATCCGAAGTTGATGTCACCGTACCCATTTCCCCAACGTCAACGACATGACCTGCAGTTTGCAGTTCTTTTCCTACCGCACGGGCAATTTCTGTGGTTGATCCCTTCTTCGATGCGTATGCTACAAGGATACGTGCCATGGTTTATCCTGAAGGGAGTTAATATGCCGGGGCTTATAAAAACACTGGGTCCAAGGGAGGCTTCCCGTAAAACTTTTATCTCACCGGTACTCCTGACGAGATGCACAATGATCAACTCACATTATTTCGTGCCGGAGGTACAAAAAACAGCAGGGAGTGCAGGAACACCATAGATTTCAGAACTCTGCCATTAGGTTATTGGATTGGGCAGGTGTACCAGGAGGTGAGAAATGACTCACTATCTGATCGATATCCGCCTAATGGGTCCAGTGAAACACCAGATTCGCCATGTAAGCAATCACTTACAGGAAAAATTTAACCTCGGGGACAAACGGGTTATCCCGCATATCACCCTGGCCGGGCCTTTTTCTACTTCTGATGAAAAAAAACTCGTCGAAGATTTTACAAGAATATGTGCGGAACAACAGGAGATTCCAAGATATGAAGTGGGGAGGTTTGGATTTTTTGACGATTCGAGGGTTGTTTTTGTTACAATCATGCCTGACGAGAACCTGAAACAATTCCGATATCAGTTGTCCCAGGCAATCTCCCCGTATTGTTCATTGCGGGATTATGATCGGGATTCTGCCGATGCATTCAGGTTCCACGCTACGCTCGCCATGAAACTTGACTGGCTGACCTTCCAAAGGATAAAATGGCATTTCCGCGGGCAGGAACGTGTCGTTTACCGGCACCATCCGATCCGGGCAACACTGCTCCGGAATTCAAAAATCCTCTGCGAGTATGATTTTATCCAGAACAGGATGCTCAGCGGGGCACGGGCACTGAGCCGGGCGACAATGATGCGGGATTTTGATATTCTTAAGTCGTGGGCTGATGGAAGCTGGGAATGAGTGCAGTGCCGTCCGGTATTTTATCAACGAGTAACTTTCAGCAGGATATTCCGTGATTTTTTCATTATCTGTAGACAGGGGATGCAAAAGGTGTAAAACCGCCACTCCCTTTCCTCCTTCTTCCGTACGTCGATACCGGTATTGATTACCGTTGAAACGTCATGCGAATATTTGTTGAGTCGCGGCGTCGAGTTCCTGTTTCAGCGCAGGCATGAGACCCACAGAAACATTTACTTCATTGGCCACATTCTGGGTCAGGACTTCCTGCCGTCTCACCTCGGCTTCAGTGAGATTCCGCACGTCCCCCTGCCGCTGGATCTCGAAGATCAGGCTCCGGTCCCGCTCGGCCGACAGCAGGTGATTGTAGAAGGTAAACGTATGCCGGGCGATTGTCCGGTCCAGCTTAGGGATATCCCTCTGGTAAGAATAGTACAGGCCATTACCTGGATAGAGGGGACTGGACTGGACAAAGATATCAGCGTTACAATCGTCCTCGGGGTGCTGGAATTCCTGATCTGCAAGAACGAGAGATTCATTCAGCGATGAAATGTCGAGGTAGAGACCTTCGGCGATGTCACTCTTTTCCTTGTTCAGTGAATTGTTATAGAGGATGAGCGAGTTTGCAAGGTATCCTCCGGCACCTATCAGGACTCCGATAAGAAGGATATAGATCTGGATCTTCGTTTGCTTTTCCATTCTTCATGCTCCGCTTTGTCTGGTTGGCCGGGGATCAGGTGAACCTTTTTTTACCTGTTCCCGGATATCTGTTATTATCTCATGCATTCCGGCACACACCCCTCCGCACGATTACCGGGAAGTGACCCGATCTCCGGTTCAGGCTGACCATCCCCAAAAAAGAACGTTCCGGGGTTGATAAATCAGTTCAGCCTTGTGCATAATCGCGTTGCCCGGCTCACCAACCACAACCGGGGGGAGAGACGGGTAATCCGGTTCTTCCCGTCTGCTGAATTCCCCTGTCACCGGGACCATGGCAATGATGGGCGGGATAGTCGCAACGGGTATCATTCTGGTCATAAAAACTTCATGTGTTTTATCATTGATAAACTTGAGTCGGAATTTCAGATTTTGAAATAGAACCGGATGCTCATTCATCATTGAACCATAATCCGGAATTGGTCATGTCACGGTGAACAGAATTCTGGTTAAGCAAGCACCACGATATGAAAGAGATAACAGGATTTTTTTTGGGGAAATAATTGGCCTCTCACTCATCCATTTCCGTTACCTCTTTGGTGAGAGTTGAACGAATTTTATTGGTTTTCGTAAACAAACCTATATAGCTCATAAATATAAGCAGATGTAAGATAATGAAGTCCCTGAGGGGATGCGCAACCAGGCTCAAGGGTCTGACAACATGATGATCGAAGAAAATCAGACCCGGGATCATAATGCACCAATGACCATCTCATCCTGTGCTGTTCCGGTGTCCGGGGTTGAGAGTTTGCGGGATTGCGTAGATAGTATTCAGGAATAAAAGCAACCCATGAAGGTAAGCATGACGGACGGAAACAAGATAGAAATCGTAACAGTAATCGAGGGCATGTTAATAATGCTATTGGGGGCCGCACTCCTCCTCGCATCATCCATGCTCATAATTGACCTGCTTGGATGGGTTTTTCTCATCGTAGGAGTAATTGTTGTCATCAAAGGGTTTTTTAAAAAGTTTAGAAATCCTTAACCAGGCTCATCTTTTTTATAAAGGTCCGGGCAAAACCCGGCAATAAATGCTGGAAACATCCCGCTCGGAAGCCATATCCTGATCGGGGGTTCAACTCTTCGGTATTGGCGGGAACCGTCTGAACCTGCAAGGGATATACAACGCATTCACCATCAGTCCCGATAATTGCCTGCGGGGGGAAAACGGCACTGCCGGGAGCAGCACAAGAAAAATCGTTCAATATCCGGAGATGTACTCCTGCCCACCTTCGTCTTTTTTTGTTATTGATGTATTTTCCGTCATTAACCACCCGCAAAATATAATTCCAACTGCCACCATGAGGAAAGAAACTGCCACCGCATCGAACATAATCCCGGTTACCAGCGCAGCAAGAGGTATGAACACAGCCATCACCGAATAGGCCTTCGACTGGTATAACCATCCAAAAGGCAGCAGGTGGGCTCCAAAGATAATCGCCAGGACCATCACCATCTTTCCCGGAACGGTCGGGTACACCCACATGGCAATTAAAATATAAAGAAACTGATTAAGAGAGAACAGAAGCCCTAATTTGCTGAGCGGGTTATCCTTCGTTGAAAATTCTGCTTTTATTATTCCTGAAATTCCATACGCGAGTGGTACAAGCAGTGCCGTCAAACAGAATGTCAATAAGTTTTTCGTCAGGATATTTTCTATGGGAAGAAACCACACGAATCCTACAACGCACCAGATAATTACCGAGGCAACAATAAAATGTAATCCTCTTTTTCCCCTCGATGCAATATCGGTTCTCAAATCGTCCAGATTTATTTTTTTTCCTCTTAAAAGATATACACAATCCGTGAAAATATACGATCGCCCCCGGTTGGTTTATTATTTATTTTTGTAGTAAGCAGATAGGGATTCAACTTCCGGTGGGTTCACCGGCATTAATGATGGAACAATGATTTTTCCCGGTAATTATTCCAGCCAACGGATGCCGGACTCGAACGTCCGGGCATCATCAGCTGAACGCAATGTTTTGAACCAGGCATCAGGTTCGGATGCTGATCGGACTGCACCCCGGGTAACATAGCCATCCGACAAAAAAAGGGATCCGGGGAATAAGGAGGACTCTCATCCCTCCCGACCGGGCATATCACCGTTGATTACTTCAGTGCTGCGGCGATGACATCATCGATGGTGTTCACATAGGTGACGCGGATACCGACGTTTTTCTCGATATAGTCCTTCGCGGATACCTGCTGGCCCGGAAGGGATGTTGATAAGATCCCGGTACCGGTAGTCGAAGACGGCGGCGTTATGAACTGGTTTTCCGTCGGGATCAGGAACAGTGTCTTTCCATTCTCCTTGGCAGCGGTTGCCTTCTCGACAACCCCGCCAATCGCGCCGACATGCCCGGCGATATTGATGGTGCCGGTCAGGGTCAGGGACCCGTCGATGGGCTTCTTTTCGATCGCAGAGACGGCAAGAAGAGTCATCAGCGCCCCCGCACTCGGGCCGTCAACTTCGTCGATCCGGCTGGCGGAGTCAATGGAGAATATCACGTCGCTTTTCGAGAGATCGAACCCGGTCTGGTTACGGGCGACCGCGACCGCGGTGTTCGCTGCATCCTGGAACACGACCCCCATCAGGGGTTTTGTCTGGACGAGGACCCTTCCCTTGCCCGGGATAAGCTCTGCCGAGATGTTCATGATCGCTCCATGAAGGACCACCGACTGGGCGATATGCCTCCCGCGGACCGTGTTCTGGACCGACTGGGTGACGGCCGGGGCCTGGAGGGTAGCAAAGCCCCCGCTTTCATCCTGGGACGATCCTTCGGTGACCTGGTCAACCTGTGAATGGAGTTGGGAATTTTCCGTGCCGAGTGCGGTCAGCTGGACCTTCATGTCGGAAAGCCTGTTCTGGTCCGAAGGGACGTAGAACGCGAGGAAGAAGACATTTACGCAGACCGATATGATGAGAAGTGCAATAATGACAGGTGTTATTTTCGTAGGATTATCACCAGTTTTATGATTGGTTAAAAAGAGTTTTCTCCGGGAGTTTAATGCGTTTCCGAACGTGACAATCATACGACCCGGTATCCTGGAGGCTTCATACCTGTTCATCAGGTTTTGTGGAAGGATGTCAGCAGTCCGGCGGTAATTATCTGCCATCATCTCTCTGTCAGAGAAGACCGGCGGTTTACCGGTCGTCCTTTGCCCCAGCGATTCATGCAGATTCAAAACCCCCCTGCATGTCACATTATAGCCTCCAGGCATATTCAGCCATATCCCCTGGCCCGGCAATCATGCCACGGGAAGAATGCGTCAGGCATCTCTCACAAAAAAGATATTCTCCGGTGGGTCGAAAATGCAAAGACAGGTCAGAACCGCATAATAACCGGTGAATGAAAAGAGAAAGTCCAGGATTGCCCTTATCGCTGCTGTTCGAGCAGGGACCGGATCTGTTGTAATTCCGCGAGGATCTGCCGGTCGGTCGGTTCAGTGGAGGAGGTGGATGACGGTTTTGCACTTCCGGTTCCGTCATCATATGAAACGGTCCCCCGTACCTGTGAGCGGATCAGCTCGCGGAGTTCTTCGGCATGCTCGATCGCCTCGATCCGGATCTCGGGTACTGCCTGTCCCGAATAACCGGCAGTCTGGATAGCGAGACTGGAGATCCCCAGCGCCCGCATAAGGGGACCCTGGCGGACATCGAGGTTGGTGATCCGGTTATAGGGAACGATGCCGGTCGTCCGGAACCAGATCCCCCGCTTCCAGTTAATTTCGTCCTCGCGGAGCTCGTACGACATGCTTTCGTAATAGAGGCCGACCCAGATCCACATGAGAATGTACACGACTGCGGTAAGCCCGAGAACCGCCGCGGAGAAGATCGCGGGCATTTCCGCGAAGAGCGCAACCGGTATGTACGAGAAGAGCAGGACAAGGCAGAGGCCAATGGCGATATTTGCCCGGAACCAGGTCGTCATCGAAGGCGAGGGTTTGAACCGCGTATTGAGGGGAAAATGCTGGCTTTGCATAAGGGTATCATCAGTAATGGTGTCAGGAGGAAAATAAGGATTATGAGCGACCCGAACCGGATGGGTATGATAATGGATTTCGTCCAACAATTGTACCGTTTTTCATAACGTATTCAATTCTGAATATTCATAAAGGCTGCCGGGCAGATGTTCTCAGGAAGAGAACTATGATAAAATGGAGCATAGGGAAAAATTCCCCCGTAGAATCTATCCTGAATGAGGAGAATACTGATCAATCAGTCCAGGGAGATCCCCGGAAAAGCGGAGGCTTACCATGACACCTTATGACAAAACCGGACGATCTGATACTGCCATTGCCGTCGATCTTGGGGCAACCAATCTCCGAATCGGACTCGTAACCCGGACCGGAAGCATCGAGCGGTTGAGCGTGTCCGGGATCCCTGAAGTTTTGCCCGATGCAGGGATCATTACCGATCTCATAATCCGGACAATTCATTCGCTGGTATCAGACCGGGAAATCGAGACTTCGGCGGGAATAGGTATCGGGGCAGCGGGGCCCATTGACCGATCCCACACGTTGGTCGTGCACCCCCCGAATATACCTCTCGATATAATCCCGCTTTCAGATCCTCTCGTCGCGGAGTTCGATCTTCCGGTACGGCTGGTCAACGACTGCAGCGCAGGTCTCCTGGGGGAGGCCTATTTCGGCGAAGGAAAAAGGTGTAAAAATGTTGTCTATGTAACCATTTCGACCGGTATCGGGGCAGGGATACTCGCAAACGGTACTATCATTTCAGGTCGGGCCGGAAATGCCGGTGAGGTAGGTCACCTGTTCGTGGACAGCCGTTATGACCTGATCTGCGGGTGTGGGGGGAAGGGACACTGGGAAGGATATGCATCCGGCCGGTTCCTGCCCCGGTTCTACCACGCGTGGCAGCAGAAAAATGGAATAATGTCCGGAAATCAGCAGGAACTCTCTGCCAGGGAAGTTTTTACCTCATTGCGGGAACAACAGGACCCTGACAAAAGCGATTTTATTCATGAACTCGGCAGGATCAATGCCCGGGGGATTTCAGACATCATTGTTGCCTACGACCCCGAGATCATCGTCCTTGACGGTTCAGTTATTCTGAATAACCAGGACCTGATCATTCCCCTGATTGAACGGTATGTTGATCGTTATCTGCCGATGCCGAGGTTGATCGTAAGCAGTCTTTCCGGCCTTGCACCGCTTCTTGGTGCGTCAGTAATTGCCCATGGATATGATACACGGTTTGGATCTCTGGAATAACACAATTTCCCCTGGTTCCATCGTACCTCTCCTCTTTATATGAATGGTCTGCCCATTGATGTTCCGGAAGGAGAAAAAATGGGAAATCCGGAGACATTTCTCTGCCAGGTCTGTGGGAAATACCTGGACCACAGCGATATCATATCTGCGGAACAGGTACCTGTTCCTATCATCGACCTCATCCGGAAAGAATACCCGTCATGGTCACCCGGCTGCTCTATCTGCAGAGCTGACCTCAATCGTTTCAGGGCAGATTACGTCCGGAAGGTCCTGGTGAAAGAGAGAGAGGATCTTGCACGGCTTGAGGAGGATGTCGCCCTGAGCATGAAAGACCATGAACTCCTCCTGAAAAATACCAATATCGAATTTGACGAGCAGTCTGAGTTTTGGGGACCGTCTTGCCGATCAGTTCGCCGACTTTGCGGGCAGCTGGAGATTCATCGGACTGTTTACCGTGGTATTTTTCCTGTGGATAGCGATGAACTCCATCCTCCTCGTGGTGAGGCCATTCGATCCGTATCCCTTCATCTTCCTCAACCTTGTCCTTTCGGCTCTTGCCGCAATCCAGGCCCCCGTCATCATCATGAGCCAGAACCGTCAGGAGGAACGGGACCGTCTGCATGCCGAACGAGATTACGACGTGAGCATCCATTCCGAAATGGAGATTCACCAGTTGCATAAGAAGATCGATCATCTCCTCATCAACCAGGGACAAAGATTTCTGGAGATCCAGCAGATCCAGCTCGAACTGATGGAAGAACTGGGAAGGAAAATGCAGTAGCGCATCGGCAGAAGTCTCCCTTCACCAGGGTGACATTACCGGGAACCCGGATGTCCGGGCCCGGAGCCATACTTTACATCATCCCTCTATTTTCCCTCACGGCTTTGAATGGATGACCCTTTCACCCTGTCCTGTGGAAAATCCTGACGCAGCCTGTTTTGATACGTTAACAGCACCTCCCCGACGATTCCAATGATCCGTAACCCTGATTTTTCAAATCGTGACGGGAACAAAGTATTTCTCGCCCCGGGAAAAATGTTAGAAAACCTGAAGACAACGGGGGAGTTGGTTGAGATGGCAGATGCAGTCATTACTGAATATGCAGGAACCCGGAAGGGACCGGTCACCCGGTACTACCAGGTACAGCCGGGAAGGTGTCCGGGTGCTGGATGCCGGAAAAAACCTGCAGCGGCTTTATTTCTTCGGTCCTTCATCGGACATGATGACCGAACGGGATATCGCCGGGAAAGAGCAGATTCTCCGGCGGTTTATTTTCGATCAGAACGGCATGCTTGAAGAGACCTTCTCGTTCGGTCAGCGGCCACGTACCTTCCGGTATGAAAACGGGGGCTGCCAGATTGCCGTCAGGGAGGGAGGTCAATACGGGGCTGTTGGCAAAACCTATTCCTTCGATCGTAATGGTATCGTCGAAACCGCGTGGGGACGGGATGGCGACATTGAACGCGTGTATATCTTCGAAGCGGGCAATGACACGATAACGGAACGGACCGGGGCGGTGACGGCCCGGCGAGCAGGACGATACTATTTGAAGGAATTGATGCATCGGTATTCCGAGAGCCTGAATCCTTCCTGCAGTTCACCGTGTTCACGGAACGGAGTGAAAAAGATGCTGCTGCCGCATTTCAGAATAGTGAAACGGACAACACTCATGGATCCGGAGAATCTCCGGCTCGCAGCAGGTTTGCATTCACCGGCAAAAGACGCATGTCATCTGATTCCGGTCCGGAGAGAGAAGAAAAAGGGGAAGATACCCGTATCGATGTTATTCCGGATGGGGATACCCCGGTGGATGAATCCCTGCCGGAAAAGCCACGCCAGAAAAAGAGCAGTGAGATTTCCTATGACGAACGCCGTTCGGGGCGTCAATCCTGACCGTATTATCCGGTTCCCTGCAGGATAGCCCGATCCTGTGGTTGCTGAAAAGGGAAAAAAATTACTGGTAGAAGGAGGGCCGTTCGGTCTCCTTACCGGTGGCGCTGCCGATATCCCTGCTGGTATAATACCGGAAGGACATAACCATGTTTTCGTACGTTGCCTGGCTCACGGTGTCATCCAGGGTCAGCGTGTAAAATAGTACCGGGAGAAAACCCTTCTCGTTTGCCGAGCCCTTATTGCCGACAAAGACTACGGTCTCACCGGGCATCCCGTCATATGGATTGCTGCTGGCATCGAACCGGGTGTAGGCAATTCCGTTGTACGCGACGGTGGATTCATTGAATACTGCACCGGAATTACGAATGAGATTCCGGATATTCTGGTCCACACTCAGTGATGAGGAGTACGAGAAAATGGTCAGGGAGTCGGCAAGCTCGGTGTAGTTGCCGCTGTTGTCGTCGATGGTCCGGTTTGCCCCGCCAGCGGCCGGATTGTAGACGGTCGTTTTATAGACACTGCTGTAATCGGCCGTGGGCACCCGAATGGTCGCACCGGCATACCCGTTCGGTGCGGAAATGGTAAAGAGAAGCTGCGTATCTCTGATGGTAGTCGGAAGTGGTATTGCGGGAGCAATCGTGGTCGTGACCGGAACCATGGTGGGGGGTACCGGGGTCGGAACCGTAGTCGGGATTTGTGTCGGGACGGGCGTCGGCACCGGGGTAGGTGTCGGCGTGGGCTGGGCGGCCTGCTGCGTGCATCCGGCTGTTACCAGCAGAAATGCAATCGCACAGGCAAGTGCAACAAGCAATAAAGTTTTCATACGATGGGGTACTCGTCCCTGTTAATATATACTTCGGCGTTTCCGGCTCCGGGGAACGATTATGAACATGGGAATATACATGCCGGAACCATGAGCATAGGATATTTTCTCTCTGGTTTGCAGGCCACAATTTTAAGGATCTCATCCTACTGGATTAACCCTCTCCCGATCTGACTGTTCAGGGTTGCCTCCTGCTCATCCGGGTGAGATGTACCGGCATCTCTCAGGAAAAAAGCAGAGAGGACTTCCAGTTACATCCACGGGGCCTCGGATTTTACGGGGAGTTGACGGAAGCATCGTCTCTGCTCATCCGGGTATGCATTATGTCAGATGTGACCAAACTTTTTCGATGGGGGCCTAATCCCCAGAACAAAGGCTTCTTTTCATGTATTTTGCACCGGCCTGCTATTCCCGGGATTTGCCATCATGATCGATTAAGAAAGGACCTAACCGTAACATTAATTAGCGCAGGCTCCCGATTTGGAGCGTATGAAGGATATACTGAGCAGCAAGAAGATGGAGAATGGCATTGTGGTTTTCTTTGATGAGAAGGGAGAGAAAAAATACGAATCATTCAATTACGCCGAGCTCGTTGACATGAGGATCAATGCCCTCGACCTGCTCGATCGCCCGAAGTCCTATAAAGTAGACACGGCTGCCCACATGATCATTGTCAGTAAATAAGATCGGCGGAATCTTCCGGGATAAGATTTGTTATAGGAGCTGGGAATGCCTTGAGATATCCGGTTAACCTGGGGGATAACCGGCTCAAATAACGGCATGAGGTTTCCGCAGTATCGTCAGATACAGCCAGGGCAAACGGACCCCTCATCCTCACCATGGTCCCGGATTTCGCTGAAAGGAAATTTCTTTCCGGAAAGAGGAGGACAGGGATATCCCCTGCTCTCACACCCCGGGGGACGGGTCCGGTCTGGCAGGATCTGATTTCCTGGTATGTTTCGCAAGGATGAGAGTCCCGCAGACAAGAGCAAGCACGGGTCCCGTAATGAGACCGGCCCATCCCGCAAGACCCATAAGCCCAATGAGCACGAGCTTAACCCCATCTGCCCGGAAAAAATCCGGCCCCCGCATCCTTATGCCAATCCTGATCGCGAAGATGCCAAGGATGAGCGGTCCGGCAATGAAAACGAGTGTCAGAAAAACTTCCGGTGAATATCCTGTCAGCTGCAACGAATGGACTGTCTGCATGGCAGTTATTGCAGCACCCCCCACGTACAGGAGGCCGGACACGATCACCAGCCAGCCGACAGGATCCCGGGTAAACCCCCTCCTCCCGTGAAGGTAAACAAGTGTCAGCCCCCCGATAAGTACAATTACGAGCGGTGCGAAGATTCCCATGATCGACTGGCCTTCCCACAGATAGATGGAGAGTACCGATACGGGAATAGACAGCCATTCCGATGCCGTGAACTGTTCCACGAACCCGGGTGCAAGGCTGTATTTACCTCCTTGGGGGCCAAACACTGCGATATAGTAGTCGCCATCACGGGGGACCGTGATGTTGAAATGCGACGCTTCATAGATGGGCTGCGGGGTAAAAGGCTCGTAGGCAGGTTTTCCCGGAGGTTCTCCCGGTACCAGCATCGCACCAGAACCGGCGGGAATCTCCACAAAAGAAGGAACCTTCCCTGACGTCCCGATGCCCGGCCCGATAATCGCGAGATCCGGGATCATCGAACCAGGGGCCGGAATCTGGAGTGAGCCAAACAGGATCTCCCCCCGGTGCATCGGGAAACGGTAGTACTGGGCTTCCCCGCTGTCGTGGAGTTCCGTGTAAAGAACAAATGATTTTTCGGGATTGCCAATAAGGGTTGCATTGGCAATATCCTCGTTGGATCCCACGCCGAGCGGTGCATGCGCCGATACTAATCCGGTTCCGGCCAGGACCAGTACGATAATAATCAGGACTGGAATATCCCATTCCCTGAAATACCTGCGCCGTGACACCATATGCAGTCCATTGCCCGTGGGTTACTTGAGCGTTTCGGTGGGATCCATTTCGGGCAGACCTCCAGAACTGATAAGGGAAGGCCTGGATCAACCGCTGAAAGAAACAAATGCTTCCTCCATTGGGGTATGACAGGATTGCCCCCCTTAACCGAATCCGGTCCCGGGGCGCCTCCCATCAATTGTCGGGCACAGCACCAGCCCGGCGAGTGAAACGTACTGGTATGTCTCGCGAAGAAGGAGAGGATGGTCAGGCCGGTCGTTGGCAACTCTTATCCCCCGGGACACCCATAATGCCCGATTATACAGGAGCTGGTAATAAAATGAATACGTATCCTGTCGGGTACACTATCCTGAATATCAACGATCTTTCACGCGGGCGGCCGGTTATCATCGATACCTGGTACCCGGCAACGCTTGATGCCCGTGAAACCCCGCATGATTATGGGCTTGGCCGCGGCCATGTTGCTGAACGTGCCCCGCCCGCCTCCGGTGACCTGCGGCCGGTTATCGTCCTGTCGCACGGAGCATTCGGCTCAGCACGGAACTATTCATGGATTGGAGAGTACCTCGCCGGGAACGGCTATATCGTCGCCGGCGTTTCCCACTTTAAGGAATCACCGGTCTACGGCCCGGAGACGGTCGACCCCGCATCCGCAATCCGGCCGTGGCTCCGGCCGCAGGACTGCACCTTCGCACTCGATTACCTCCTCGGCCAGTCGGAATTCCGGCAGATCGCCGATTCTTCCCGGATCGGTGCGCTGGGGCATTCTTCGGGAGGCGCGACTGCAATCGCTCTCGGGGGGGCGGTCTTTGACCCGGACGCAATGCAGCAGTATTGCAGATCGGATACCACGGAAAGCGACCGGGGATGTGGATATGCACGGAGTGAAGAACCGGGCCGGCCAGAGGAGAGCGTCGTATGCAGCGTCTGTCACGACAAACGGATCCGGGCAATCGTTGCGCTCGACCCTGCGCTGGGCCCCGGTCATAACGCTGCTTCGCTCTCTTCAGTGTCCGTGCCGGTCCACATCATCGGGGCAGTGCAGAACGACTTCCTGCCCTTCGAACACCATGCAGGGCGGTACGCGAGCCTGATCCCGGGAGCATCCCTGACCCGGCTCGACCATGGTGAAGGGCATTTCATCTTCCTCGATGTGTGCCATACGGCTAGAGAGGCAAACACCGTCGCGCTCTGCAAAGACAAGCCGGGCATTCACCGGGCCGAAGTCCACCGGCGGCTCATGGTGATCATCCGGAACTTCTTTGGCAGACACCTCACCGTTTCATAAGGATACCGAGATCCCTGCCGGAATCCCGCCGGCCGGGTCGGGTTCCGGAATTGTCAGTCAGCCACCGGCTCAGATCGGGTCCGGGGGACCCGGTTCCCCAGTTCCTGCAACAGCAGTGCCTGGGTGACAATCATGCGTTCCAGTTCGCCGAGATCGACACTCTCGTTCGCACCATGGATCCGCGAACGTTCGTTATCTTCGCATCCCCAGAGGACAAACTCCGCACCCGGCGCGATACGTTTCAGTTCATGCAGAAGAGGGATGGAACCGCCGGCCCCGGTCTCCCGGACGGGGCGGCGATAGACCGCCTCCATGACCTTACGGGCCGTTTCATAGACCTGCCCTCCCGTGGGGCAGATGAAACCTGATGAAGCGTGAAATTCGCTGATATCCACCTGGACATGCCAAGGGTTGTGAGCCCGGAGGTGGTCTGCAAGGAGCCGGAGTTCGTGATGAGGGTCTGCTCCCGGCGCGATACGCATGCTGATCCGGGCACGTGCCTGCGGGATGAGGATGTTTGAAGCGTCCCGGACTGCGGGGGCATCGATCCCGATGACCGTAACGGAAGGGCGGGACCAGACCCGGGAACTGATGGTGCCTGAGCCGATCGTGTCGACACCATCGATCAGGCCCGAGAGCCGCCGGTACAGATCTTCAGAGAACTCCGCCCCGGTCCAGAGGTAGGAATGGAGACCAGCGACAGCAACATCGCCATGATCGTCCTGCAGGGAGGCAAGCATCCGGATGAGGGCGACCAGGGCATCGGGGGCCGGACCGCCGAATTCACCCGAATGGACCGCGTGGTCGAGGGTTTTTACGGCAACAACACAGGAGACCTCGCCACGGAGGGTGGTGTTCAGGACCGGTTCGCCTGCTACCATCTTCCCCATGTCCGTGATGATGAACAGGTCGCACTGGAACAGTTCCGGGTGGGTATCGGCAAACGCTTCAAGGTGGCTCGCAGTCTCCTCCTCCCCCTCGATGATAACTTTGATGCCGACCGGGTACTTGCCGGCAAGCGCCCGGATGCTCGCGGCAATAGTGGCAATCCCTGATTTGTTATCAGCTGCCCCCCGACCATAGAGACGCCCGTCTTTGATGACCGGTGTCCACGGGTCCGACTCCCATCTGTCTTCCTTCCGTGCCGGCTGGACATCGTAATGGGCGTACATGAGTACCGTCGGTGCCCCCGAAGGGGCCGGAATATCGCCCGTTACCGCAGGGTAGCCCCCGGGAATTTCGAGCAGGCGGGCATTTGCCAGCCCGTAGCGTTGCAGGAGGTTTACGGTTTCTGCCGCCATCCGCAGGACCGGTTCCGGAGGATATCCCGGGAAGGCCACCGACGGCACCGCGATGAGGTCCCGGAGATCCCCGATAACCACGGGCAGGAATGTGCGGACATTCCTCTCCATCGCATCGACAAGATCGGGATCCAGGTTACTGCGCTCCATAATTGATCCGGATATATGGTGTTCAAGGCAGATGAACTCTTTTCAGGAGGCCCGGTCGGTGAAGATCATCCCCGGTGGGCTTGTCCCATCAAAAATGGAGGCATGACCACAAAGGTGAAAACGGGCATTCTTCGGAAATTAGCCTCGCCCGTGGTCTTCCTCCCTTTTTCCGTACCCATAGAACGATTCATATCATCAACGGGGTATTCTGCATTCGATCCCGGTGAAAATATGAGGAAACCAATTAACAACAGGCAGGAATTTTTAGCCTCAAGGCCGATCAGAGCGACCACCGGGATGGACTTTCGCTCTTTTTGAGAGCCTTGCACCGGTTGAAGTACGTTTCACCCCAGACCCATGGCTGGTAGGTGCAGCACATCTCGGGTTTCACACGATGGATCCCACAGAGGTACCGGGTCCGGGTTACCCGGCGCAGGAACGGGCAGACCGTGACGAAATCCCCGGTTTCGGGGTTTGTCATCTCGACCGAGATGACATTGCCGAGATCTTCAGCCCGTAGATCGACGCCGTTTACGCATGATCCGTTCTCCATGAACGCAATAAACCAGCGCAGGATATCAGTCCGACCCTGATCCATCCAGACATACAGGTTCGACACGGTTGGTGTAATGCCCGGGCCGAATATCCGGCAGCAGAGCCCACACTGCTCACACGGCTCGTCATCCGTTGCATTCTCGTCCATGCGTCTCCATCCATTATTCACCCGGTATCTGGATAATAGTTCCGGGAATATTCCCGGAGATCAGCCGACAACAGGTCAGATACCCGCTCCAAAGTCCAGAAGTAATTCATGGGTGTTAACCATCACAGCAGACCGATCGGGTTTTTCCCGGATGGCCTGGTGTTATGCGGAAGATTTCCCGGATCCTCAGTTACCCCCAGATAAAACCATAAATATCATCAGAAGTATCTGTTGTAGTTAGCAAAGGTGAAGGTCATATGAAGATCCCCGTAGTTATATCAACGCTGTGCGTTCTTGCTGTGCTTATCGCCGGCTGCACATCTCCCCCGCCCGGCGGGGCCGTCCCTTCGATAACGCCAACGGGTGAAACACCCGTGGCTGAAACAACCCCGGCTCCGACGCTCTCGCCTGTCTGCGAGTTTACGAGCTGCCATGGTCCCGACCTTGCATGCGGGCCAAATCCCCCGCAGGCATGCACCGCGATCTACCAGCTCGGCGACAAGTGCCGTCAATATGCCGGCTGCAGTAAGGCTAATGACACCTGCCAGCTGGTCACGACCCCGCAGTTCGACGCCTGCAGGAGCTGTATCGGAAAATGTGGAGGAGCAGATCCGGCTGAAATTCTCTCGTGCGAAGAGAAGTGCTGAAAAACACCACCGGATAGTTGATACCGTTCATGGTGATCATCCCAAACCAGCCTTATGGGTCGGAAGGCTTTCTTCTCTTTTCGGGTCCCTTACGAACCGTGATGGATTCACGGGGAGGATCTCTTCCTCCTGCTGCCCGGTTATTGAAGAATCAAGGGACTGTACCGACCACACTGAACCGTCGGTCCTTCCCATCCACCTTCTTTGTAGGGTTTATGGGATGGGAACCTGGACCCCGGTTTTATCGGGAATCTTCGTTAAGATAGTTCGTTTCCGGGACTTGGGATAATTGGGGATATGCAGATTTAACCGGAATACCAGGTTATCACCTGACATTATCTCCACTAGGTGCGGGATTAAGAAAAGACCCTGACTCCCGAACCATTCTGTCGTGTTATCCTGAAAAAAGGTAGCGGGTTTTTAGTAGCCCCCGCCACCTCCGCCGCTGCTGGTGTCAATGGTGCGTGTTGTTGTCGGGAGAGACGTGGGGGGCGTTGTGGGTGGTGCCGCGGGGAGGAATCCGGTGATGTTCGCAACGTACCATTTGTTGCCGAATCCCTGGCCGACCGTTAGACCCGGGCCGCTGTCACCCGAATAGTAGTAAAGCGGTTTTCCCATGAATGCCCACTGTTTCGCCCCATCAGCCCGGGTCACCGACGTGAAGTCTGAAGACCTGAGGACCGAAGGTGCAACAACGGTACCTGGCCGAGAATGGCGGCCATTTTGTAATACAGGCCCCCGTGCAGGTGCTCGTCCCGGTTGTGTCCTGGTTGAACGTATACAGCGTCTTTCCCGACGGGTCGGTCAGGAATGCCCCGGCCGTGGGGATGCTTGCAATCATGACGGTGTAGTCCTGTTTTGCTACATACCAGGTCTTGAGTACGTTTTCGCCCTTCACATCTCCGGGAATTTTGTCATTCAGGAAATAGTAGAGCGGCCACCCGCGGTACGTGGTCTGTTTTGTCCCGTCCGTTCGGGTGATCGAGGAGAAGTCCGCTGCTGCAAGCGGCGGGGACACCTGGATGGTGGCGACATTAAAGATCGGCCAGAAATGGGTGCAGTTAGCGGCGGCATAACAGGTACTGGCTCCGCTGGCAGGAACATCGGTCATAAAGAAATAGAGGGTCAAACCGTTGGTATCGGTCAGAACTTTGCCAAGAGTCGTGTCCATCAGTTTAACGGTATCCGGTGCTGATGTTGACGTCGGAATTGCCGTAGGCTGAGGGGTGGGTTGTACCGGTTGCTGGGTACAGCCGGCAATGAAAAGTGTCGACATAACAACAAGCAGCAGGAAAAATGCAGTCGTGGTTTTCATAATTTCACCTTTGATCCCGTGAATCACTCTTACTAAACCTGATAAATATAACGATTGGTTTCAAATTTCAGAATGATTTTTTACTGACCGGCGGGTCTTAAATTGGAGACAGGAACCGGGACCGATCTGTTCAGAGACCTGAGAAAAATAAACAGGATTTCGATCAAATTCTCAACGGACCGGGGAAAAATTCCGGGTTAACCCATAGTAATTGCGGTCCATCAGAACAGATTCCCTGTTATCTGGCTGGAGAGGCTGGTCGAACGTGAGATGGTATCATCATCGCGATGCAGAATCCGATATGCTGACCGTCTGTTCATCACCGGACGACTCTAAAATACTCAGATACCTGCAATCCGTAATTTCTGAGGAGGTATCAATGACCTGACCGCTGCGAGCTACCGGATAGTTTTTTTTGTTAACATCATCCACTACGTATAGACGGAAAAAACCAGCAAAATGCGACATAACGGATATGCTGATACCATGACACCTATCATTCAACTCCAGGACCTCACCCGTTCGTTTGGCAATACCTGTGCAATCAACGGCATCAGTTTCACCGTTGAGGAAGGGGAGGTCTTCGGGCTCCTCGGGCCTAATGGCTCCGGGAAGACTACCCTCGTCCGGCTCATGAACGGGGTTCTCGCTCCCACGTCGGGGAAGGTAACCCTTTTTGGCAGGGATGTAACCACTGAGGGGGCATACATCCGGGCCAGGACCGGGGTTCTCACGGAAACCCCGTCTCTCTATGAACGGTTCACGGCAAAGAAGAACCTCTCATTCTTTGGCAGGTTCTACGGCATTCCCGATGCTGATCTGACCGTGCGGGTTGACCGGATCCTCAGACTCCTGAACCTTGCAGACAGGGCTGACGAGCCCGTTGGGGGATTTTCCCGGGGTATGAAGCAGCGCCTTGCCATCGCCCGTGCTCTCCTCCACGATCCCCAGGTTATCTTTCTCGATGAACCGACCTCCGGCCTTGATCCGGAGTCGTCGCGACAGGTAGACGGGATCATACGCGAACTGGCATCGGATAAAGGAAAGACGATCTTTTTGTGCACTCATAACCTCAACGAGGCCCAGCATCTCTGTTCCCGCGTCGCGATGATCAACAAAGGAAAAGTCCTCGCGCTGGGCAGTATTCATGAACTCACAGAACACCTCTGGAAAGCGCTGCCGCTCGAGATGGAGTTCCTTACCGTGCCCCCGGAAACACTGATCCGGACCATCCAGACGATCACCGGTGTCACCATCGAAAATGTACAGGAAAAAACCCTCACTCTCCGGGTCTCCCGGAAAGACCTTGTTCCGTCAGTGATCAAGGCCTCTGTCCAGGAGGGCGGTGAAATTTTTCGCGTCACCCCTCGGGATTATTCACTGGAAGAGATCTATTTTGCCGTGCAGGAGCAGGGAGGGATACCATCATGAACTGGCAGATCATCCGGGCGATCGCAGAGAAGGACCTCGCAGAAGTGCTGAAGAACCGGATCGCCGTCTCTGTCGCCATCGTGTTATCCGTGACCTTCGCAGTCGGTCTCCCGCTCCTGATCACCCAGTTGCCTGTTCTGGCACAGGGCAGCAGCAACCAGCAGTCGTTTGATGCAATCGCAAAAAGTATTTCTCCGGATCTCCAGGCTCAGCTGGCAACACTTTCCCCTGACCAGTTGCCTATCGTTCTCATCCTCGGGTACCTTATCGCACCACTTTTCCTTGTCCTGCCGCTGATGCTTTCCTGCATCATCGCGGCGGAGGCGTTTGTCGGGGAGAAGGAACGAAAAACCCTTGAAGCCCTCCTTTACACACCCGCGACCGATGGTGAACTTTTCCTCGGAAAAGTGCTTGCAGCCCTCGTCCCGGGGATCGTGTATGCCTGGGTGAATTTCGCCATTTTTGCCCTGGTGGCAAACCTCGGAGGGTACCCCATCATGGGCATGATATGGTTCCCGACGGCAAGCTGGTGGGGCCTGATGATCGTTGTCGTCCCGGCGATTGCACTCTTCGGCGTTTCAGCAACCGTCATCATCTCTACCCGGGTGAAGACCTTTATGGAGGCCTACCAGGCCTCCGGGGTTCTCGTCATCCTGATCATCTTCCTGATGGTTGCACAGTCGACCGGTCTGCTGTTCCTCTCCCCGTTCGTATCGGTACTGGTAGGACTGGCCTTATTCGCGCTCGATGCATGTCTTATCTGGATCGGCATACGCGTATTTTCCCGGAGCGAACTGATCGCGAGGATCTGAGAATACCAGGTGTATTTTTTTTCCCGCCGTCAGAAAGAAAATTCCCCCCGGATGGCGTTTCACTTTTTTAAAAGTAGGCAAACGGTCGATTTTCCTGCAAAGATTACGACATGATCGGATGATTCTGCACGGTTTCTTTCCCGAGATGGTCACTACGGATCACGAATAAAATTATGAAAAAAGGTGATTACCGTTTCATGTTACGATGAACGTGCCGGTCATTATTTCCGGATGCGTATCACAACGGAAGAAGTAATTCCCGGGATTCGACGGTGCAGTGAACGTATAGGTCACGGTTTTCACACCGGTCACGAAGTTGCCGGCAAAGATCTTGGTAGTTGCCTTGCTGTCGGTGTAGAGAGCGAAGTTGTGCGGGACATTTGCATCGTTGTTGACAAACGTCATCACAATCGTGGAACCAGCCGGTACGCTGATCGTACCCTTATCAAAGGCAATGTTCTTCGCCGTCAGCGTTACCGGAACAGTTTTTCCTCCGGTCGGCTGGGCTGTCGTTGCTGTCATGACCGGACCGGTCGGAGAGGTTACGGTAAAGTTCCCGATTAATCCTGTATTCGGATCGCTCCGGAAATAATAGTCGCCGGCCATTGCCGGGGCGGTGAAGGTATAGGTTGCCGTGACGGGTCCGGTGATGACCGGGCTCCGGAAAATTGCGGTGGAGCTAACCTTGGAAGGATAGACAGCGAAATTGTGAGGGTCGGGGTCCTGATCATTATATGTGAGGGCAACCTGGGATCCTGCCGGGACCGAGAGGCTTGACGGGTTGAACTTGTCCCCTTTGATGGTCAGCTGGACGGATATCGCGGGACCTCCCCCCATCTGCATTGTTGTCGGCGTCGGGGAGAGTTTCGCGGTCGTGCTCACCAGTCCGGAGGTTGAGGATGGCACCATCTGCCAGATTTCACCGGAACTCTGGGGGGTGAGGCCAGGGCCACCGTTCTGATTGATCAGGACGAGGACCTCGTGATTATTATCCTCATAGAGTCCCCGGATGAAAGCATTGATTCGCCCATTCTGGTTGTTCGCAACGGTTATTACCCGGGTTGTCCACATCGCATTCTGTGCAGGGGTCAGTTTTGAGGCATCGTCGGGGAGCGTGGCAAGATCGAGGCCGGCGGGCGGCATCGAGACGAGGAACGTCCCGTTGCCAGTGATCCGGCTTTCATCGGACCAGGTTCCATAGATATAAGTGCCCTGGAGAGACGGCATTGCAGAGCCCCGGTAGAGAACTCCGCCGACGATCGTGTCACCGACATCATGACCGAGTTCGGCGATCGGTCCGATTAACGGCTGACCGCTGTAACCGGTGGTAGGGCAGGAACCTGCCGGGGGTGTAAAATCGTTTGCCGGATTGAAGCAATGGGTGCCTTCCCGGAGGTTCCAGGGGTAATCCCCACCTTTGTAGACGATAAGCGCCGACTCGAAGAGTCGCTGGCCTGCCATCGCGATAACCATCCTGTGGCTCCCGCCGGAGTCAAAGGTGGCATACGCCGGGTTCCGGAAACCATATGCGTATATCTCCGGGGCTGCACTGGTATTCGACAGGAACGGGTTATCCGGTGGAATCGCGTAGAGCTTGCCCGGGCTGGTATGGTCGATGTCGATCCGGATCACCTTACCGAGGATCTTGGTGAGGTCCTGGGCATTTCCGGTCCCGATAGTGTGTCCCATCCCGGTATCGTCAGCCCTTCCTCCGTCCCCGAGGGGTAAATAGAGATACCCGTCAGTCGGGCCAAAGAGGAGCGTCCCGCCATTGTGGTTCTGGTAGGGTTTGTCGACCTGCAGGAGAATCTTCTCTGACGATATGTTCACCGTGTTCGGGTCGGTGGCAGAGATCCGGAACTCGGAGAGATGGTTCGTACACTCCAGTTCGGATCGACACCAGCCCGGAGAGGTGCGCTGTAGTAGACAAAGACCCTCCCGTTGGTGGCGAACTGCGGATGGAATGCAATGGACAGGAGCCCCCGTTCGTCATACGTCGGATCAATTTTTACCAGACGATCCCGGAGGTCAAGGAACGGCTGGGCTGACACCGTGCCGTTCATGAAAAAGATCTTCACATACCCGGTCTGGTCGACCATGAAAAGCCTGCCGCTGCCGTCATGTGGATCCGCGATGGTGATGGGTGCGGTGAACCCGCCGGCAATGAATTTGAGTCCAACCGGCACTGCCGGAGTGTGCAATTTTGTCAGAGCGGGGTAGGTGGTAAAGGTTGCCGCTTCCGGAGAGTTCTGGTTGGTAAGATCTGTTCCGAGCCACCGGCAGGAGTGGGTGTTGGTGCTACCGTTCCCTGTGGCCCCGTACATCCTGCCATGGTCGCGGCAATCGCAACGATGGCAAGAAGAATCAGTATATGAGAAAAGTTCCTCATGAACCATCCATCGCCCCTCTTATATAATAAACATTTTGAATACCTTCAGATTTCAGATTTCAGAATTCAGTTTTCGGGAGGAAAATTCCGGTTTCAACCAACGGGTCGTGTCAGATACATGATAAATATAATTAATCAGAACACCTTCTGCGAGGCGGGCGGCCCACCGGATATTTTGTGACGACGTCACTGGTGGATTGAGAGGGCGTTCCAGGCTGACTACCGGTACTACCATTCAATATTTGATTTCCCCCGGTCAGACTTCAGGACCCCGTGCGTGAATGCTGTTCCAGTCCCGCTTATCCAGTCTTACGTTTTTTTAAAAAAGGTGTTTGCCAATCTGAAATACACTATGAGAACGCCTGCTCAGGGATTTCCTGATTTTTTTAATCATTCAAGTCACGGGGAAAACCCTGATCCGTCCGGATGGTACCGGTGATACCTTCGCCTCCGGTTGTCTTCAAGTTCACCGCCGGACCCGGATAACCATGTTCGTGGCATCAATGTTACTTTCATACCGGCCGTATCAGGTCTGGACGCTGAAGTACCGATCAGTCATTTTTCACGCGATGTATTTTCCCGGATATGCATAGGAGGGAGAAGTCTTCATCATATGATGTGCAGACGGAGTCAGAATCGTCAGGCGTCTCCTGCATTGTTTGCATGAAGCGATATGAGTCTCTTTAAAATGATCCTTTGCGGTTTTTGTGATGATGATATTTTCTCCGGTACAGGCAGGGCAGGTGTATCGGATCACATATCCGGCTCTTGTCCCATTAATCTCGGGTTTTAAAGGGTTTTTTGTCATGGAAATAATCATTCTCAGGGTTTTATTCATGAAGCGTGCAACCATGCGGAAGGCATGGGGGCCATGGAATCGGTTTGCAAAAAAGGTTTCGAAAGAGGGAAAGGCCGCTATTCGTGCGGCGGTCCTGGTAGGCGCGGACCTGGTGTCAAAACCATTTGAGGTACTACTAGTATGTCGTCCGTGCGTATAGAATGATGGGAGAAAAAATCACGTTTTCTGCAGGCCAGATTCATTGTGATGCAGTCACCTCGTCATTACACATTCGGGGAAGGATTTGTCCGGTGAAATTCGGGACTGCCGTTAATACCGAAGGGGTGCTGACCGAAATCTCCTGCCGCGGAAAAAATGTACATGGTTTTTTGATAACCATTGTGCGGTTCTCAGTAATGCAAAATAATTATGAGAGGACCGGAAAAAGAAAACCCCAAAAGGAACGGCAGCCGATTGATCGAGTAAATGCACCTGGAGGGGGGAGCAGATTTCTGCCTGCAGGCAGATGCAATCGTAGACTGACACCAGGATACCGGACTGGATGATGAGGAGCTGAGGTCATCGCGTTAACTATGATAATGATTTGCCGATTCAATCCTGTCCACGGCTGATGCTTCGCACGGCACTTTCACGGTCATAAACCACGCCCCGCTGCAAAAATCCACCGGTAAGATAAGGCACACTACAGGCCGATCCTGGATACCGGCGAGGGGCACTCCCAGATCTCCACACCAGGCCAATACTGATCGCATACCATGACGACCTTCGATCTCCTCATCATGGCCCTTGCATTTTTCACCGGCGTTATCGCTGCGTACCGGTACTTCCGCCAGCAGACCGGCGTGATCGAAGAACGGGCGGAAAACGATCCCGAACGCTGGAAGATCGAATGCACGCGTGAGACCGGAAGGACTCCGTCAACCGCTCACGCTCCACGCTAAAGGGCAGGATTTCCGGGCAGGCGGCTCCGCTCCACCCGGAATTCCCGTATTCCCCGACCGATGCCCGGTTCATCGGCAACCCTATTGATTTTGTCATGTTCGGTGGCTATACAAAGGGGAAAGATGAGACAGGCGATACCCTCAGCGTCGTTCTCGTTGAAGTAAAGAAGGGAAAAGGAAAGCTTTCACGGGAAGAGTCGCTCAACAAATGGGATGGACAAGGGACGGGTCTCCTGGCAGACCATCGTCATGAAGGATGAGATCTCCGGCGATCCTGAATAAGCAGATCGCTCCTGTTGATGAACGGATGACGATGGATGGGGGGAATGGATCTACCACGGGTTTCAAGCAAATCCAACCTCCTGTTAACCAAAACTATGGAGCGGAATTCCGGGAAAGGATTGCCGGATATTTTCTGATTGAAGAACGATACACAACTATATCGCTCCAGACAACAATGAAAGGTGTAGTGAAAAAGGAGGAAACACTTATGGGGCAGATTCGCATGGATTCCAAAAAAAGATATGATTGCGCATCTCTCATATGCGATTATTTTCTCAAGAAAAATATCCGGCATGCTGAAGTTACCGCGCGGAGATATCGCAAAGTACCATCACCTGACGGGTGAATCCTGCCGATCAATCAGTGCATTTCTGAATTATCTATACAGTAACCGCATCAGAAAAGCGGGTTTTGGATTCTATATTCTGGGGACGCTGGCATTTTCCAAAAGTGACTACCCGCACCGTTTTACCATTGAATTGATTGATGGTGCCCGGGGTTTGCTATAATCCTGTCGTTATAAATGACGAAAACTCAGGAGATATAGGTATATCGATTTTTTTCGGTCATCCCTTGCATCTGAGCCCGAAAATCCGATCAAATTGTTATTCCGGGGCAGGTTCGATTCCGACGAACGCACGAACCTTCGCCGAGGCACCATGCTGGAGCGGTATACCGTGTCCCGGGAGCAGCAGATCGAAATCACGTGCTGCAATCTTCCGGCGGGATTTATGTTCCCGGACCGGGTCCATCGTAAACTGCTGCGGGCCACCGGATACCGATGAACCATCAGACCGGAAAATATCCCCGCAAAAAAGGGACTTTGTTGTTTCATCGAGCAGGCCAATACTTCCCAGCGTGTGACCGGGCAGGGTGAGGCAGAGAAGCCCATCGATCCTGTCACCGTCCTCAAGGAGGATATCCGGAGAGAAATGTCCGGGTCGCATGATGAGCGAGTAAAAGCGCATCAGCAGCCCCACCAGCCCGGAAGGTCCCGGCTCGGTAAGAGTTCCGTCAACATACCCCTTATCCCCGCTCCCCACCGCCACCTTTGCGGCCGGTGATGCCGCCTTCAATGCTGCAACACCGCCGGTATGGTCGAGATGGAAATGGGTGATGATGATCGTCTTGATCTCAACCGGTTCGCGATGCAGCCGGTCACGTATGTAAGCAAGGATCTTCTTCCCGCTTCCCGGTAGTCCGGTATCGATGACCGTCAGACCGTCCCGTATGAGGATGTAGCAGTTGCTATTGACCCCGTCCACCTCGTGAATTCCCCGAAGGATCTCCATAGATTTTTTCTCTGTGAAAGATACGATCGTACCGGCTTATCAGCTTTGCCGGTCAATGACACAAAAGCGAAAAAATTCTGAACCGACGGGTTTCTCATGGGGAACGATCCTCGGTTCCCCGACGTTTCCGATAAAATCAGGGTTGAACATACAATAAATGAAAAATTTTAGCAACGATAACCACCCCGGTAAGTGTTGGTGATTCGTAAACTCCTTACTACAGCCGGAACCCGGGAAATTTATCGAACAATTTCTGGTAAAGATCGCTAAAAAGGGAGAGATATTCACCGGCCCGCGCCGTCGCAAGATACCGGGTTCTTTCCCCTTCAGATATTTTTGACAGGAATCCCTTTGTACAGAGAAATTCGATATACTCCTGCCCGGTCTTTGAATTGAGGTCGCACCGGTTGATGATTGCGGTAAATGTCTGTGCCTTTTTACAGAACAATAGGATCTCCCAGTAAATTTCTACTGGGTACGCCGCTCCGCCATGGTCAGCGTTCCGCCAGTGACCGTCGCAGGGCATCTTCAGAACGGGATGTTTCCTCCAGCCGGTGATCCCACACCGCCGTATATTTTTTGAACCATGTGGAGAAGCTCAGGCTTGCAAATCCGATGGTCAGGTTGATCCCTGCAGCCACAAAAGGTAGCACAAGAATCCATAGATTTCCAGTTCCCCCCACGGCGGTTATACCCTCGACGAGATTCAGGACACCCAGAGCAAGAAAGATGCATCCTCCGAGGGCACATATGAGCGTCATACAGCGGATAGTCGCCTTGTTCTTCCGGTAGTGGGCCATGATCCGTACGATCCAACCGGTAAGGATCTCCCCGGATACCGGTTGGATCTTTTTCCTATATTCCCTGCGAACGGCAGTTATCCCTTTCAGGACCCTTGCACTGGCAAGCACCCACGCAAACCCGATCCCGAAACATACCAATGAGAGCATCCCGGCGAGAACCCGGATTACCATCCCCGTCTGCCATGCCGGCAGCCCTCAGGACCGAGCTTACGATAAACTGCATGCCAAACGCCATAGTCAATGCCCCGAATGCCATGTTCAGGAGGACGAGAACAAAGAAGCTGTTGAGCTCGGATTTAAACTGTGAAACCGCGTCAATATTCATGTTTTTTTCACCGGTCAATACGTATGTTGGCGGCTGGTAATTAAGAATCATGAACTTAAGATACGTATTTTCCATCCGTTCACCGGCAATCAGGCTGGAAAAGATTATGGCGTACCGGTATTGTCCTGGATACTTGTAATGTAGGGTGTCGCGAACGGAATGATGACGGGGAGCACCAGGATTACCAGGATAATGCCGACGAACGGGATCGCCGGCAGGCTGATTTCGATTAGACCTAGATGATGACCATAACGATCAGGGCAGGGATGTCAGCTGACCCACCCTATTTTGCCGATGGGGGTCAGTGATAGCCCTGAAGTGAAAGGCTTCGCCAAACTGCCGGGAGGGCAAAACAGACATATGCCATCGTTTCCTCAATCTATACACTTATATTATCTCTCGACTTTATCCGAATCCTTGATATCCGGCATATGAGATCCCGATCGCAGATACAGGACATCGGAGGAATCGAAATGTCAACCGTTAAGGAAAATATGCACCTCATGCAGACACTGGATAATGCCTGGAACACTCAGGACTGGGCAACATTTGAGAACCGTCACGCACCAGATGTTGATGTATTCTGGCCGGGTCAGGCATTGCCGACCCATAGCCGCCCGTCCCACAAGGAAGAAAGCGATTGCGTTTTTCAAGATCTTCCCGGATAATAAGGTTGGAAACCGTCCCTACAGGATCTTCTTTGGGTAGGGGTATTATACCTGTTCGGTCGCCGAATTCACCGGGACGTTCAAAGGTCCGATGACGACTCCTGACGGAAAGGTGATCCCACCCAACGGGAAAAAGTTCAATGTTGAATTCTGTTCGGTCGCTCATTGGAGGAACGGGGAAATCCTCGAGGAAAGACTCTTCTATGACAAGATCGCCCTGATGCAGCAGCTCGGCCTGATGTGAAGAATCAGGTTATCCCGATATTTTTTTGATTACCGGTTCGACAGACCGGTCCGTTCAATGCTGTCAGCCATAAAGATCCTGTCTGATTCCAGGGAGCTCGACAGGAACTACAAAACACTCCCGGGAAGATGGATCGGCGTTTTTGAAATGATCACGCGTTGAATCTCTTATAGAGCCGGTTTGCAACGACCTGGAAGACCAGGATGAAGACGCAGAGCATTGCGATATCGATCAGCGGATTAAAGTGGGCACTTCCTTGGTAGGCGGACTGGATAAGATCGTTTCCATACGTAAGGGGTGAAAAGTAAACGGCGATCTTACCAATAGAAGGGATCGAATCAATCGGGATAAAGACGCCTGATATGAAAATGAGGGGGAGCCTGACCATGTTCAGCATGGACATGATATCGCCGGGGCTTTCGGTCGGGTAGGAGGCAAAAAGGGTCCCCATCGTTGCAAAACAGAAGGCGGTAAGGATAACCCCGATAATGAGGGGCAGAAAATTCAGGATTGGCGTCCCGAAGATGAGGAGACCGGCGATAAACGGTACGAGCGCGATGCCACTGCTGTAGAGGAACCCGCTCAGGCTCTCGCCAAGCACCACGGCATGCAGTGATATCGGTGCGGAGACAAGCCGGTCGAATGTCTTCATCCGCCGTTCGATGGGAATGGACACGGGTTCGATGGATGATGCGGAGAAGAGGATCGTGATCGCGATGAGTCCGGGAATCATCACGGAAGGCCCGGCGGGTTTTCCTACGGCAAATGCCAGGAACATGAAGAGGGGGAAAAGAGCGCCGGAGACGATGATGTTCGGCTTGAGATAATAGATCGCGATATCTTTCTTTGCGATCGCCCATGCTGCGTTCAGTTCGGCATAGAGCTGGGTATGCACGCGGATCGCTTCAGTCAACGGTACATCACCCCTTTTGTCCGGATCTCCAGCCCGGTCAGCTTGATGAAGACGTCCTCAAGACTGGGGCCGAACGTGGAAACACTGAGTACCTTTGCGTTGCCGCTCTTCGCGTACTCCATGATCGCGGCGATCACCGACGAGGGATCTTCGGTGAACAACCGGAATTTATCCCCTTCTTTCCTGACCTCGCTCACCTTCGGGATTTGGTGTAAATCATTCAGTCGGCCGGGGACTACCGTATCGAACGCGACCTCGATCGACTGGACACTCTGGATCGTCTTTTTCAGCCGTTCGGGAGAATCGATGGCGGCGATACGCCCTTTGTTGATGATCGCTACCCTGTCGCAGGCAAGGTTGGCCTCTTCGATATTATGGGTCGTCAGGAATACCGTTACTCCCTTCGAGTTGAGATCGCGGATAACTTCCCGGATGATAATGTTGCTCTGCACATCCAGCCCGGAGGTGGGCTCATCGAGAAACAGGAGGCGGGGCTTGTTAATGAGCCCCATCGCCAGCGTGAGACGACGCTTCATGCCCTTGGAAAAGTCGTGGACTCTGTTGTTCTTCCGCTCGGAGAGCCCGAAGAGCTCGAGGAGTTCCTGTCCCCGTACTTCCCGCTCATGTTTTCCCACGGTATACAATTCGGCCGTGAACATCAGGTTCTGCCATGCGGTAAGATCGTCGTAGATGTTCGAAGTTTCGTGAACAATCCCTAACTCTTTCCGTGTAGCAATGGTCTGACGGATAATATCCTTTCCGAAGATAGTGGCTGTCCCCCCGGTCGGTGCGCTGATGCCGGTCAGGATACGGATGGTTGTCGTTTTTCCGGCACCATTGGGGCCGAGAAAACCGAACGTCTCGCCTTCATTTACGGAAAAACTGACATCATCCAGTGCAGTCAGCGTACCAAAGCGCTTGGAAAGATGCGAGACTTCAATCGCATGCATAGTACCTTGATACGGGAGCTATTGGATTTATAAGATCCCTAGGAAGGACCGGGATCCTTTTTTTGGATAGCAGATTCCTGCTAAAACATTTATTATTCACCCTGTCTGTCCGGCATTGCTGTTACTGCCGATACTGAGAACTATTTACGGGAAATGTCATCTCAGCAGTTCGATAGTAACCAGGTAACCGATTCAATCCCAAACGCGTTCGAATGGCGTCACTACCCGGTTTATGAAGGCCACCATTCCGGGGGTATCCCCAGGATCTGCCGGAACATATGGTCAGACCCCCATAAGCAACCATAGCCCGAAAACAATGAGAAGGACCCCGCTCGTCTTCTGTACCACTCCGCTATACCGGATGAGGCGCTCCTGAGGAATCGAACCGGAGATTATTGTAATGAGCAGGAATGGCGTCAGAACGCCGGCTCCGAATGCGAGCACCATCCCCAAAGCAGGAGCCGAACTGAGAATCAGGAACATATCAATCAGGACGAGGAACGGCGCTCCGGCGCAGGGAGAAAGAAGGACTGCACATATAATGCCGAGAAAAAAAGCTCCTTTGAGGTTATTAAACCGGGAGAAGAGGTGGGATATCCATGACTCAGCAGGGAACGGCAGCCTGATAAACCCGACTGGAGGATACCGAAACCGATGGTAACGAGTCCGGCGACAGTATAGAAAGTCGTGCTGAGTCCTGCACCTGATGGGAGGTGGAACCCGGCAAAAAGAATCCCTGCCGCTCCAATAACGTATGCGGTTACCAGCCCCATGCCGAAGACAGTAGCATAATACCGGCTGGTTGTTGCAGAACCGGCAGTGGTTGCAGTAGCGGTGATCATAACGACAAGACTCCCAAGAAGGCATGGTGAGACCCCGGTCATGATGCCGAGGAAAAATGAAAAGATCACCGCAAGGTACCCGGACTGTATCAGAGAATTTTTTTCATTTCCGGAATAAGTCACGGGATAGGCTCCCGCCTCTGCCAGACGGATCTCTTCGTCAAGCCGGGATTCGGTAATATATGGCCAGTCAATAACCCTGACATGATTAATTACGACAACCGGGATCTCCGTCCTGCCGTACGAGATGAGGAGCCGGACCGCCTCCCGGTTGTCGACGGTAATATCCTTAACTGATATACGATCCAGGTAATGTTCGCTGATATTCCGGATTAAGGGATCCGTCTGCTCACAATTCACACAGCCTGCCTGGTGAAAGTACTCAATGGTAACAAAACCTGAAACGGGCTGAATGAGCAGGAGGGCAAAAGAGAACAGGATGAAGAATAAATGAAATTCCCGGGAATAAATGAAGGCGTAGTGACGACTCCGCAGATTAAAACCGTTGTACGCCGCGATCATGGGATCTGGTTCATTGATACTTTTATGTTCTCCTTAAAATGCCTTGCTGATCGTAAAGGAATTCAGAAGGGAATCATGGGAGATCTGATCGTTTTTCCGTCAGGGACGGCAAGCCCCCGTATTTTTTTTCAGGAATTATCCGACCGGCGACGGATTGTATTCCCTCTAAGGCCCTTCGTTTCGGTCAAATCAATTCCGGCAGGTGTTTTCGTCGATGATTTGATCTGTCAGGGCCATATAGGCAACATATGCAGAAACGAGAAGGGCAAGGAACACCAAGAATGATCAACACCGGCTTTGTCACCAGATTGCAGGGATGTTCAGCCGTCGCACACATCTTTGTAATACAGGCCGGGAACAGGATAACAACGTGACCAATGGCAGCGCCGAAAATGCCGATGATCCGTTTTGTCTCATTGGTTTTCGCGATGAGGAGCAGTCCACCTGCGACGACAAGAAGGGCACCGAGCCCAATCTCCGCCCGGGCAGTCCATTCGCATGGCATGGGGAGCGTTTTACCTGGGGAGAGTTGGGCCTATATTCCATTTACTTCACAGACCGGCGCAAAGGTCCATGGTCCGACGGCTATCAGTATTCCCAGAACGATCAGTACAATTCCCGGCCAGGAAATCTTCATACCGGTTAAGGTTATTATGGAGAATCATTAATATCCCGGTATTGCAGAGCAATACGGATTCCGGCGGATATTACGAGATCGACCCACTTTTTAAACGAATCGGCGGAGAGGATTTTCCGGCAGCGCGTACCTCCGCAGGATTTGCAATAATTCCGGACACATGCAAAATATCATCGTAATCATCCGGGATACAACCATAGGAAATGGATGAGCAGTTGTGTCCGCTCACAACCGGGAACCGGATAACCCCGGGCTCTTCCGGCATGATGACCGCACTTCACTGCCGTGGTAACCCGGTTTCGTGAATCGCCCCTCCTGTACCTGGCCGGTTGAAATCTGAAAATCACCTTAAAAAACTGCTCTGAGTGTCAATTTATTGAGAAGATGTAAGGAAGTCGGAATGATTCTTTTTTGTGTTCTATAAACAACCCGGCTATAATTCCGAGTTGAGGCAAGTTTTAGGTTAATGCCCGGAATTTCCGGATTATTGCAATTAGAAACCTATAAACCGGGTCCTTGAGAATAGTGGCGACAACCAGCTTTGCAGGAAGGAATTATCATTTAATCGGCTCATTCGCATTTCATCCCGGTAATACGGTTATACGCTGAATGTTTTCGTTGTCTTACGCTCGATAAACGAGGAATATCTCCGGTAGAACCACCATTTTACCAGTTCAACCATGAGCAGGTAGCCGATCACCAGTCCTGCCAGTACTGCAAAGAATATGACCGGGGGATGAACAAACCCGAAAATAGTGCCGATGACCGTGAACGGGAGGATGCAGGCAACGAGCACGATAAGGAATGAACTTACCAGAAGGAGACGACTTGGTTTACTCTTATAGAAGGGGACAACCCGGGTCCTGATCACAAAAATCACGAGCGTCTGGGTGCAGATCGATTCGATGAACCACCCGGTCTGGAAGAGTGATGCATCTGCCCTGAAGATGAACAACAGGATAAAGAACGTGATAAAATCAAAGACCGAGCCTGACCGGCCCGAATATTATGATGAATTTTTTTATGAAATCGATATCCCATTTTTTCGGTGTGCTTATATAGGCAGCGTCAACGTTATCCGAAGGTATTGTCGACTCGGATAGATCGTAAAGAAGGTTGTTTAAGAGGATCTGGATAGGGAGCATGGGCAGGAACCGGAGGAAGAGCGATGCCCCGGCCACCGAAAACATGTTCCCGAAATTGGAGCTGGTCCCCATCAGGATGTATTTCATAGTGTTCCCGAATGTCCTCCGGCCTTCCAGCACGCCGTCGTTGAGAATCCGCAGGTCGTTTTTCAGGAGGATGATGTCTGCGGATTCCCGCGCAATATCGACGGCATTTTCCACCGAGATGCCGACATCTGCCTGCCTGATTGAGGGAGCGTCATTGATCCCGTCCCCCATGAAACCGACGACATGCCCGTTGTGTTTCAGAGCATTCATGATCCGGTTCTTTTGCACCGGAGTTACCCGGGAGAAGATCGTTACGTTCTCGACAACCCGCGAGAGGGTTTCCACGTCCATGGGTTCGATCGCAGCCCCGGCGAGGACACCTTTGACCGGGAGGCCGATCAGTTCACAGGTCTTCTGTGCAACCAGTTCATTGTCCCCCGTCAGGATCTTCAGTTCGATCCCGGACCGGGCAAGCAGCTGGACTGAATCGCGGGCACTCTCCTTGGGAGGGTCGATGAACGTGATCAGCCCGGCAAGAATCATCTCCTTTTCATCCGCGACTGAGAATGGTGCATGTTCATCCGGCACGGGACGGTAGCATACCGCAAGTGTCCTGAACCCTTCTGCACTCTGGGCCTGGTAGATCGCGGTAATCCGTTCCCTGACAACATCGGTCAGCGGTTCGACAACTCCCCCGTGATCAGCAGAAACACAGAGGTGGAAGATCTCCTCCGGCGCACCTTTTGATATAAGGAATGAACCGGACCCCCGGGAAACGATGATGGAAACACGTTTTCGGATAAAATCAAAGGGTATTTCATCTATTTTCCTGTATTCAGTCACGTCAAGGGTACGGAAACTGACAATGGCGTCATCCAGGGGGCTTTTGATACCGGTATGAAAATGACTGTTGATGTACGACCAGAGCAGCACATTCTCGCTGTCCTTTCCTTCCGTGTCCAGATGTCGCACGAGGACAATCTTGTTCTCGGTGAGGGTGCCGGTCTTATCGGTGCAGAGCACATCCATGCTCCCGAAATTCTGGATTGATTCCGGGTGCTTGACGATCGCACCCTTCTCCGACATGGCAATGGACCCCTTGGAAAGGTTTAAGGAAAGAATCATGGGAAGCAGCTCGGGAGTCATGCCGACGGCAAGTGCCACGGAGAAGAGCAGCGACTCCAGGATGCCGTGCCGGAAGAGTGCATTGATAAAGAATACAAAGATGACCAAAAAAAAGACAAACCTCGACATCAGGTAACTGAATTGTTTCAGGCCACGTTCGAACTCGGTTTCCGGGGGGCGTTCGACCAGAGTCTTTGCCACCTTCCCAAACTCGGTCGATGCACCGGTCCTTGTCACCAATGCTGTCGCGGTACCGCTGACAACCGATGTGCCGAGGAAGATATAGTTGCCGGCCTCGGTGAGCGGTTTTGCCGGATCTTCATTGCCCGCAGTCTTCTCAACCGGGTACGGCTCCCCCGTGAGGGCAGACTGGTTGATAAAGAAATCCCGTGCGGTCAGCACGCGAGCGTCGGCAGGAACGATATCGCCGGCAGCAAGGATGATAATGTCCCCCGGGACCAGTCCGGTGATCGGCAGTTCCTGCTGTACTCTATCCCTGAACACGGAAGCGGTCGTGATAATCTTCTGTCTGAGCAGTTCTGCCGCATTTTCGGCCTTATACTCCTGGAAGAAGTCCAGCGTGACACTGGCAAGAACGATAAAAAATATAATGAGTGCGGAAGTAATCTCCCGGACAAAAACGGATATTAGGGCGGCAATGAGCAGGATGATGACCATCAGGTTTCTGAAATGCCCGAGAAACTGGAACAAGACCGGGCGTCTCCGGATCCGGGAGATGTCATTAGGCCCGTAGCGCTCCATCCGGGCCTCTGCCTCTCCTGAGGTCAGCCCTTCTGGCGTGGAACCGAGTTCTGCAAGGAGCTCGTTCTCCGGGAGGCTGTGGTAACGCGCCACGGGTCCAGGGTTCTTTTCCTGCACTGGAGGTGACATGGGATAAATCATACTGGATTCCTGCCCGTTCGTGAGTGATTGCACGTTGATGATAATGAGGTCTTCGATCCCCTTGCCGTTGACTTAATTTTCCGAGGTTGCACTTCAGTTGACCCGGATGGCAAGACCATTCACCCCCCGTCAATGATATAACTTAATCATAGATAGTGGGCCAACCTGTAGGAAGCGATCTCTTATGGTGCCTGAGAAAACTCCTGAAATCATGGACACGGGGTACAAGTGGGTTGCCCTGACGATTGCCTCATTTGGTACCCTTGTCGGCATCCTGAACGCAAGTACGCTCATCATCGCACTCCCCACGATGATGGTGAACCTCAGGACCGATCTTGTCGGGGTCACCTGGGTCCTCATCAGCTATATGCTGCTCATTACTATCCTGGCTCCGGCCTGCGGCCGTCTTGCCGATATGTACGGGCGCCGGAACATCTATATCATCGGACTTGCCGTCTTCACCATCGGCTCGCTCTTCTGCGGATTTTCCGCAAATATCACCCAGCTCATCGGGTTTCGCGTCATCCAGGCAATCGGGGGTGCGATCATTATCGCCAATGGTGTCATCATCGTTGTCGATGCCTTCCCCCGGCACGAGCTCGGCAAGGCTATGGGCATCCTCTCGATGATCATGGCAGGGACTTTTGTCGTCGGCCCGATCATCGGGGGTTTCCTGACGATGATCGACTGGCGGCTGAACTTCTTTCTGAACGTTCCGATCGGGATTGCGGCAACGATCTACGCCCATTACCGGCTCCGTGAAGTCGGAGAGTTTTTCTCGGAAGAATCATTTGATCTCCGGGGCATGATCCTGTTCGCCATCGCGTTTATCACGCTGACCGTTTACGGTAGTGCCGGGTTTTTGCTCGGGCTCTTCTCCGTCCCGATGCTTCTGACCCTTGCAGCCGGCCTGGCATCCCTCATCATGTTTATCAGGCATGAAAAAACCACCCCTCACCCCCTGATCGATCTCTCCCTCTTCTCGATTCGGGCGTTCAGTTACGGTCAATCGAGTGCATTCATCAACGCCATTGCACGCGGTGCAGTGATGATGCTCCTAATCCTGTTCTTTCAGGGTCTCAAAGGATATGATCCCCTGACCGCGAGCATCCTCATCGCCCCGCTCGCCATCGGGCTGGTCATCACCGGACCTGTTGGCGGTATTCTTTCTGACAAGTACGGCACCCGCCTGATCAGCACGGCCGGGCTTCTCATTTCACTCGCAGGACTCGTTGGACTTGCCCTGATGCAGTACGATACTCCGTATTGGATGATTGCACTCGGAATGTTTGTGAACGGTTTTGGGTCGGGACTGTTCCAGCCGCCCAATACCAGCGCGATCATGGCTTCAGTTCCTGTTGATCGTCGGGGGACTGCTTCCGCGGTGCGGGCTTTTTTCAATAATACGGGGATGGTCATCTCCATGACCCTCGCCCTCCCTCTCCTGATCAGCACTATCCCGCTCGACCAGATAATGAACATGTTTGTTGTCGGAGGGATGAACATGCCGGTAGCTACCCAGATCACCTTCACCCACGGAATAACAGCAGTCTTCTTCCTGTCCTGCATCCTGACCGTTCCCGCAATTATTGTGTCTGCGCTCAGGGGGCCTGATGACAATCCGGACAATTCCTGATATCCAATGAAACTGGAGGTGAGGAAAAGCACCAGATCGGTTCATGCAGCTGGCAATCTAGTTTCCTCTGCCGGAAAAGAAAGAGGGGTCAGGTTTTATCCGCAGTCTCGTGCCGGGGAAAAGCCACGTGAGGTCTCCGTATCACAAATGATGCATCCAGGTTCGTTGCCATATCCGCCGCCATACTGGCCGGGATACCGATTGCCATCATATCTGCCGGGAGGTTCCGGTTCTGGGTCGGATCCTGGGGGCCCATGAATGCAGAATGTTTTGGTGATTTCTCAGCCATACCTGCCGGGTAGGTGATGAATGTCGAACAGGAGGGCCCCCACGGGACAATTACCGGAGAGAACGGGTCATCCCGGTCGAAATGGACGAGGGCAGCCATGTTCCGGATCTGTTCAGCCGTCCCGAAACAGCAGATGGACCGGATACCGGGATTTTTTTCCGGAAGTGTTTCACATGTCTGGACGATAAGATATTTTCCCGGAGGAGTGACTTTGCCGAGGGCCTTAAAACAGCTCACTACGAGATCCGGACCTGCTTTCAGATATTCTGCCGCCCCGCCCCTCACCTCTTTCTTCCCGGTGGATACGAAATACCTGATATCCTCTGGTTCCGGCTGAAACCCCGTATGAGCAAGACCCCCGGGACAACAGCCTTCCCGCGAGTCCGCACTGACATAGATTGCCGAAATCCCTTTTTCCGTGGCCATCCGGTAAAGGGAGACGGCGAAACACCGGTTTACTTCCGGAAGATGGACCGTGCCTTCCGGCAGAGTCTCTGATCCGTACACGGCAAGGGGCCGGGTTGACAGCCGGAACGCCGTAGCTAGTTTTTCACCTGTTTCCTTAAAATTTCCTTCAGTCATGCTTTTTTCATTCCCTTTATCCGATTGATCCTCTATCAATATCCCTGTTCACCTACTGCACGATAAATTGCCCTTTCATGAGTTCGGGGTGGACGTCGCACCGGAAGAAGTAGGTGCCCGGTGTTGCCGGTGCGATGAAACGGTATACCGCGTCCCCGCCCCCGGTAATGATCTCCCCCCTGAAAATCATTACTCCAGCCGCCGGTGAGTCATAAACAGCAAAATTATGAGCAATACCGGTAACCTGGGAGGATCCCGGCGATTCACGATTGTGAAAGTTAACGGTGACGGAAGCCCCTGCAGGAACCGTGATAGTTGATACATTGAACGCCATATCTCTGGCAACCAGATCGATGGTAACGACAGGACCTCCCGCAACCGTGTTTAACGGGGTCGTCACTACGATCGGGGAGACGGAAGAGACGATGACCGGGACCGTCTTTTCCGGTCCCGGTGGACTCCCTGATTTGGACCCGGTTCCCGTGCACCCGGCAATGCAGGTACACAGTACCATGATAATGACCGTCCCGGTTACCAGCCACCGGCACGGAACTATGCAGGGCAGCAATTTCTGTTCATTCATTTTCAATAACCTCAGCCTGCATAACGATCGTACAACCGGCCTAATAATACTGATTCCCGGTTCTATTTCCTGAAAAGAAGAGGGGCAGAACCGGAGCGGAGAAATTACCTGTCCATGAACGACATACATTGGTTTTTGAAACACCGCAATACCTTTATTACCCTTCCTCCGCACATATCGCCTTAACCCAATTGCGGGATACATGGTGATGAATACATGAACAATTCAGCTCTGTCAGGCAAAGTTGCGATCGTGACCGGCGCATCTTCCGGGATAGGACGTGCTACAGCGCAACGCCTTGCGCAGGAAGGGACCAGGGTTGCTCTGGTTTCACGGTCCCAGGAAAAACTTGAGAAACTTTCCAGTGAACTGCCCGGTTCACGGGCTTTTCCCGCGGATATGACGAAGATATCCCGGATCAAGAGTATGGTGAAGGAGGTACAGGATCACTTTGGCAGAATCGATATCCTGGTCAATAATGCCGGGCAGGGGTATGACGCCCCGGTTGAAAAGATTGCCCTGAGTACACTCCGCTATATTTATGACCTGAATGTCATCGGTCCGGTCATCGCCATGCAGCAGGTTATCCCTGTTATGAGAGGACAGGGAGGAGGTACGATCATCAACATCAGTTCCGGCACGGCATTAATGCACCTCCCGGGGATGAGTCCGTACGCCTCTTCCAAGCGGGCACTGGCAGGGTTCAGCCTTGCAGCGCGGGAGGAACTAAATAAGGACAAGATTGTGGTCTCTGTTGTTTATCCCTACATTACCCTCACCGAGTTCGAGAAAAACACGATCCGGGCAATCCCGGTTCCCGAAGATGAGATAGAACCAACAGGGCCGTATCCGGCAGATTCTGCTGAATTCGTTGCGGAGAAGATCGTTGGGGGTATATTGAGCGGTGATGCAGAGATCTACTCTCATGACTGGATGAAGCAGCAACGTTCCTGAATATGCATCGGGCAGGGAAATTAATAAAAAAAAAAGGATTTTTTTTAACCGGCAATTACCGGGGGATTACCGGGTGCAGAGGGAGGTTGACCGGTGGCCGCAGCTCCTGGTTGAAATCGAAATCCTCTCTCAGATCACCGAGTACTGGAGCCATCTCACGGACGTCTGGTCTCGAATCGGGGCGGGCATCGGTTGCAGGATCGAGGCGCTGGCTACCGAGGAAATCATCCTCGATGAATTTCAAGTATGCGTCAAAGCTGAGAGTCTGGTGGTCGATGTATCCTTTCTTTGCGTAGGGGCTTATGACGAGGGCGGGGACCCGGATCCCGTACCCGTTCTGATCGACCACCGGCGGGATGACATGGTCATAGAACCCGCCCCAGTCGTCCCAGGTCAGGAAGATTGCCGTGTTGTTCCAGTCCGGCCCTGCCATCGCCGCGTTGATCAGTGAAGTGGTAAAGGCCTGGCCGTCGGATACCCGGGCCGGCGGGTGTTCGCTAACCGTCTGGTTTGGATTGATCCAAGAAACCTGGGGGAGCGTGCCGTTCCGTGCTGCAGAATAATAGTTGTCGACCGCCTGGATATTCGAGACCTGGTTATCCTCGCGGACGGTCTCAAACCAGGGAAGCGGGTTCCAGATCTCGGGGACAGTTACGCTCTGGGACTGGGATTCGCAGAACATCGCATCATCTGCACAGTCCGGCTGGTCACCCTCGGCTAAGTAGTATGCCCATGATATATTGTTTTTGTGAAGGAGGTAGGTAATATCGGTCCAGGCATAATCCGGAATTTCCGTCGGGGTGCCGTTCGCATCAATGATGAGCCGCTCCGGGCCCTGCAGTGCATCGACACAACTCATCGGATCGCCGGGACTGCACTTTGCTGACCAGGCTGAGACGATAAAAAGGTGGGAAGGGAGGCTCCAGGATGCAGCGGACTCAAACATACGGTCCTGGAGAACAAACTGGTCTGCATAGGTCCAGTAATTGGGGATCTCTCGCCGGTCATGGTATCCCATAACGTCAATCTCTGCCATTTCAGCCATGCATACCCCGGGATGAGCTGTCCGGGTACAGGTATTATTGATGGCAATCTCCGCCTGGCCGATGAACCCGTCCATCTTCCCTCCGTTTATGTCGGCCACGGACTCGTACTGGCTGTGCGGCCCTCCAAAGTTAACATCCCTTGGATCATGGTAGGGCTGGACACATTGCCCGGTAGCCGGTCCGGGACGCAGACCGAAGGGGCACCATCCATCATGGGGATCCCGTCTGCACCCGGATAAGTCCCGAAATACTCATCAAATGCCCTGTTTTCCTGCATGATAATAATGACATGCTGGATCTTGTGAATGCCTTCCGCTGAAACAGATGGACCCGGAGGGTTTGTCGGGGGCACAGGAGGAGGTGTCACAATGACCCGGGGAGCAGGTTGAGAGGGAGATGAAGGCGGTGCCGGGATAGTGATGGTCGGGAGCGGTGTCACTGCCGGGGATCGGCCCGAATGACCTGGAGGAGATGGTGTCGAGCATCCTGATACAAGGATGACAAGAAAAATGCAGACAACAACGACTCCGATTATGATGGTTTTTCCGATTTCAGCTCCCATAGTATCCCTCTTCTTTATTCGTCAGGTAACCCTATTGCTGCGGTCAACGGTCTTCATTATTATTTTCCCCTTGCCGGATAGACCGGAAGGATCAACGGCGGGTTAGGCTCCTGGTTGAAATCAAAGTCTTCTCTCAGGTCTCCCAGAACTGATACATTCTCTCGTACGCTGGGCCGCAGGTCGGGGCGGGCATCAGTGGCAGGGTCAATGCGTTGGCTACCGAGGAAATCATCCTCGATGAATTTCAGGTATGCGTCAAAGCTGAGAGTCTGGTGGTCGATGTATCCTTTCTTTGCGTAGGGGCTTATGACGAGGGCGGGGACCCGGATCCCGTACCCGTTCTGATCGACCACCGGCGGGATGACATGGTCATAGAACCCGCCCCAGTCGTCCCACGCCAGGAAGATAGCGGTACTATTCCATTCCGGGCTTTCCATGGTTGCGTTGATAATTGCCGTCACGTATGCCTGCCCGGTAGAAATATTACTGGGGGGGTGTTCGCTGTCCCGGTTGTTCGGGGCTATCCACGAGACTTCGGGGAGATTTCCTGACTTCGCCGCCACAAAGAAGTTGTCGAGCGACTGGACATTTCCCGTCTGGTTATTCTGCTGGACCGTCTCGAACCAGGGGAGCGGGTTCCAGATCTGCGGTACCCCGACCCGCTGGGGCTGGGCTGCACAGAACATCGCATCGTTCTCGCAGTCCGGCTGATCGCCCTCGTCAAGGTAGTAGGCCCAGGAGACCTCTTGTTCGTGGAGCAGGTAGGTAATATCGGTCCAGGCATAGAGGGGAATGGCGGTCGGGGTTCCGTTCTTATCTAGGATAAGGCGTGCAGGAGCCTGCAGTTGGTTGACGCAGCTCATCGGGTCGGCAGAGCTGCACTGGGCTGACCAGCCGGAGACGATGAAAAGGTGTTCGGGGAGACTCCAGGTCGCTGCCGATGCGAACATATGGTCCTGGAGGACAAAGCTATCCGCATAGGCCCAATAATTCGGGAGCTCGCGCCGGTCATGGTAGCCCACTGCATCGACTGTCGCAAGCTGTTCTGTGCATGCCGTGAAATTCATTGTTCCATTGCACTGGTTCCGGATCCCGGCCTGTTGCTGGCGGAGGAAACCATCCATTTTCCCATTATCAATGTCAGCTGATAGAATCGTATTCTCCGTGGGGACCACCATAATCGGAATCGTTAGTATCATGGTAGGGACGTATACATCCTCCGCCTAACGGATCAGGAATGCAGACGGAGGGAACGCCATCTTTCATCGGGATCCCATCCGCCCCGGGGTAGGTACCGAAATAATTGTCAAAGGCCCGGTTTTCCTGCATGATGATGATGACGTGCCGGATTTTATGAATACCTTCATTCTGGCCTGAGGCTGGTGCCGACAGGTCCGACAGGGATGTTACTGAGTGGGATGATCCCTGCGCCAGCGCAGAAGAGCCGTAAACGGCAGTCGCGGCCGGCCCTGGTGTCGTCTCCTGCCGGCCGGCAGGAGCAGGCCCGATGCACCCGGCCAGGATGATCAGAACGAGCAGGCAGGTACATGCCGTGACCGTGACGGCTTTCATGCAGTGCAGTATCTGCATGGGCTCTTATAGGTTTTCTCGATTTTCAGATTTTGATATGATATCGGGAACAAGGACCGGTTGATCTCCCTGGCAGGAGGACGATCCATCCAGATTGAACAACGACCCATTGGGGCCGGTCCATTTACCACCATCCTGCCGGCAGGACCGGTCAGTCAAAACCGCGGACTCGGAATTCCTGTAAACCTCTTTACTGATAACTGAAACGAAAAATGCGGAATGTTGGTAATAATATCAAAAAAATTACCCGGGCCCGGTCCCGTTGACCGGGTAGAGGGGCAGGATCACCGGCGGCCGGGGTGTCTGCGTGAAATCGAAATCTGACCTGAGATCCCCGAGCAGCGGGACATTTTCCCGCACCGTTGGCCGACGATCAGGACGATTGTCGGTCGCCGGGTCAATTCGTTCTCCACCCAGGAAATCGTCCTCGATAAACTTCAGGTAGGCATCAAAGCTCAGGGTCTGGTGATCGATATAACCTTTTTTCGCATAGGGGCTGATCACGAGTGCAGGTACCCTCAGCCCGTATCCGTTAATGTCCACTGCCGGTGGAACAACATGGTCATAGAACCCACCCCAGTCATCCCATGCCAGGAAGATGGCGGTACTGTTCCATTCAGGACTCTCCATTGCGGCGTTGATAAGGCTTGTAGTGTGTGCCTGTCCGACACTGACAAGAGCAGGGGGATGTTCGCTGTGCATCTGGTTGGGCACAATCCAGATTACAGACGGTAGCGTCCCTGCCTTCGCTGCTGAATAAAAATTATTAAGGGGCTGGATGTTTCCGAGTTGATTATCCTGTTTCACCGTCTCGAACCAGGGAAGGGGGTTCCAGATCTCCGGGGCTGAGGCAGTCTGGGGCTTGGGATCGCAAAACATCGCATCGTTCTCACAGTCCGGCTGGGTCCCCTCGTCCACATAATACGCCCAGCTCACGTTCTTCCCGTGAAGGAGATAGGTAAGATCGGTCCAGGCATACTCAGGAGGAACCTCCTTTGCGGCCCTGTTCACCTGCAGTTCCAGTGACTGCGGGTTGGCCAGCTCGTTCCTGCAGCTCAATGGGTCAGAAGAGGTACATTTCGCCGACCAGGCAGAGACCATGAAGAGGTGGGCTGGAAGGCTCCATGACGCAACCGGCTCGAACATGCGATCCTGGAGCACAAATTCATCCGCATACCGCCAGTAGTTGGGTATCTCCCGGGCATCATGATATCCCATCACATCCGGTTTTCCGAGTGGCCTGGTACACGCGGGGTCAACGGAACTTGAACAGGCCTGCTTCCTTCCTTCCAGCTGCTGCCGGATGAACCCATCCATCTTCCCGCCATCGATATCAAAAACTGCATTCTGAGCACCATGGGGTCCGCCTTCGTTCCGGTCATCAGGATCATGGTAGGGTCTCACACAGGTATTGCCCTGCGGGTCGGGCACGCAGACTGTCGGAACACCATTCTTCATCGGGATGCCATCGGCACCGGGATAGGTTCCGAAGTATTCGTCGAAGGCACGGTTCTCCTGCATGATTATAATGACGTGTTTTATAAAGTGGATATCTCCCGTGGGTACTTCTGCCTGAACGGGTGGGGTGGGCGACGAAGGAGCAGGAACGGCAGGGGATACACACCCGCCTGCAAGCATGAGCATTAGAACTCCTGAAAGGCAGAATATCGTAGGAAATAGCAAACGCCGGGTCAAGCGATCATCTCGGATCAGGTGGGGAATAAGTTTGGGAGGATAATAATATTTTGTATAGAACCAAAATGAGTGACCGCTCAGTGATTCAATTAACCATTATGAAGATCCGATGATACTTCCGGATCCTCATAATGTTCCGGGTTTTTTGAACACACAAAAACCTCAGTAAAAAAATTTATTTTTTTGTACAAAAAGGTTTCAGGATCCCTAAGATGAGACGGTATATGAAGGCGACAAGGTAACCGGTTTGGCAAGAGATCCCAGAAACCATTCTATGAGCAACAACGAGGTGTAATAAGGTTTAAAAAAGTATATGGGATAAATAATGTTTCCGTTGATTACCCGGCTTTATCGCCCCCAGCACCCGGCCGCCAAATCCTCCACCGTCCTCCTCCAAACCGCCTCCACACGGCATCCGGAGGAAGGCCATCAAAGGTCCAGGTTGAGACTCATTCGGAAATCATGTTTATCCTGACTCCGGTCAATGATGATTGCAATAAAGTATAAAAATGAGACGTGGCGAATAATCGTAATTGTATGAAAAAATCTCTGGTTTTCCGGCAATCCATCCGTATCAACGCCCCACCTGCAAAGGTCTGGGCTGCCCTCACCAGCCCGGTCCTCACAAAGAAATTTATGTTCGGTGGCGAGGCGATATCTGACTGGAAGGCGGGGAGCACGCTTACCTGGCGGCTTGAAGGTAGCAGTAAAGTACTGAAAGGGAAGATTGTTGCTCTGGAACCCGAAAAGCTCCTGTCGTATACCATCATTGACCCGGATTCAGGCTATCCGGATATTCCAGAAAATTATACCACGGTGACCTATGAACTCACTGGAGAGAGAGGAGAGACCATAGTTTCGGTCTCAGATGGGGATTTTGCAGCGGTCGCAGAAGGAGAAGAACGATATAAAAGAACGGTCCAGGGATGGACTATGGCATTAAACCGGCTGAAGGAGGTCGTGGAGGAGCTCACATAAACGGCTTCAGACACACACAGTTCTTCCGTTTCAAACCGATTCTTCTGCTTTTCAGGTAATCGATGTCTGAATCGTCAGGGTGAGCGACGGGCGATACAACCGCAACCTTAATAATTAGGTAAACCCTAACTAATGGGAAGGATCTCTGTATGCAGGAGAAGAATGAGCATTTGTTTGTGGTTTTTGAAAACCTGATCAGAATCAAGAACGAATGCTCCGGTGAGATCTTCTCAGAATGCGGGTTATCGGATATCACCGTCAGACAGGTCAGATATCTGAAAACCATCGATGAAAACGGAGAAGTCACCTTCAGCAGGCTTGCCGAGATCACCAGGAACTCAAAACCTACTATCACCGAGATGATCAACAAATTTGTCCGAATGGAGTGCGTGTCCCGAAAACGCTGCCCCGATGACGGAAGAATCCTGTATATTCACCTGACCGAGAAAGGAAAGAAAATTGCACAAGCCGAACAATGTGCCCTGCACCGGGTGATTGAACGGATGGTGAATTCGCTGGATGAACACGAGTCTGGATCTCCTGATCGGGATCCTGCAGAAGGTCAGGTAATTTTTTTGTCCTGTACTTTAGTTAGGTAAAATCGAACTAAATTATTGAGGAAACCATGCAATCAGCACAAACTGACAAAACCACAGAAAAACTGGTAATACCGCTCTTCGAAATCGTCCTCTACCCGGGCAGCCTGACAAAATTCCGGGTAGAGAAACTCACCGGGGAGAAACTCGCTATTGAGATGAAGGATACCGAAGCCGCATTTGCCGTCGGCCTAACCGTAAAAAGCGGAACAGAACCTTCTGAAGTTTCTGAAGATACCTTGTACACGACCGGAAACCTGCTCAGGATTATGTGCCTGCAGCCCAACGATGACGGATATCTTGTCGCAGCAAAGACGATCCACCGGGTGCGAGCGGTCTCCCTGAGCCGGAAAGACGGGTTATTCTATGCCACGACCGAACCGGTGATGGATCTGCCGGATCTTGCCGAAGATATCCAGGCAGGAATGCTTGCCGAGATAAAAAAGATCGTTCATGAGATAAGCGGTCATTTCCAGGGTTCGGAACAGTTTACCCGCCCTATTGACAAGATGGATTCCATTGACCAGATACTGGGATTTATCCTGCCTTTCATGCCCATAGACCTTTCAGAAAAGCAGGACCTCCTGGAGATCGTCTCCCTGGAGAGACGCCATCTTGCATTCCTCGAGATCCTGATGACGCTCAAAGAGAATATCAACATACGGATCGAAATGGCCAAGAAAGTTTCCGATAAGGTGCACAAGTCTAACCGGGAGGCAATGCTGCGCGAACAGCTCAAAGTGATCCAGGAAGAACTGAATGAGAGCGACGGCGCCGGTTCCGGAGACGGGGGCTACCGGGAGAAAATAGAGCAGTCAAAGATGCCCGATGAGGTACGGAAAAAGGCGTTATCCGAACTGAAGAAACTTGAGTCAGGGGGCAGCCAGAATCACGAAAGCCCTGTTATCAGGAATTACCTTGACCTGCTGCTTGAACTTCCCTGGGTAACCGAAGAAAAGAAGAGCATCGATATCGCTCATGCACGTGGTGTACTTGACAGTAACCATAATGGGCTCGAAAAGGTCAAGGAAAGGATCGTTCAGCACCTGGCGGTCATGAAGTTAAAACAGGAGAAACAGGGTTCGATCCTCCTTCTCTCCGGACCGCCCGGTACCGGTAAGACAAGCCTTGGGAAGAGCATCGCCGATGCCCTTGGCAGGAAATATGTCCGTATAAGTCTTGGCGGCGTCCGGGATGAAGCCGAGATCCGCGGGCACCGGAGGACCTATGTCGGGGCACTGCCCGGGAGGATCATCAATGGCATAAAAAGGGCAGGGACAAAAAATCCCGTCTTTATCCTCGACGAGGTAGACAAGATTGCCTCCTCCTACCAAGGGGACCCGGCAAGTGCACTCTTAGAGGTCCTTGACCCGGAACAGAACAATTCCTTCTCGGATCACTACCTGGAAGTCCCCTATGACCTGTCGGATGTATTGTTCATCGCCACCGCCAATTCGCTGGCAACAATCCCGCCGCCGCTCCTTGACCGGATGGAGCATATCGAGATCTCGGGATATACGAAGAATGAGAAGTTTGCCATAGCAAAGGACCACCTGCTCCCCAAGACTTTGGAGGAGCATGGCCTCGATGCAGCCAGGCTGACGATTGAGGATGAGGCATTGAAGGTCATTATCGAAAAATACACCCGCGAGGCAGGCGTCCGCTGGCTGAAGAAGCAGTCTGACAAAACTGCACGGTATGTATCAGAGAAGATCGTATCCGGAAAGGCCGACCTCCCCTTCATAGTGAAACCGGATATGCTCGATGCCATCCTCGGGAAAGAGGTGATCCGCCAGGATGAGGCCAGGAAAGAGCAGGTACCGGGAGTCGTTACCGGACTTGCATGGACACCTTTTGGCGGAGATATCCTCTTCATCGAGGGAACGTTCATGCCCGGAAAAGGAAATCTCACGCTGACCGGCCAGCTCGGGGATGTGATGAAAGAATCTGCCACGATATCGCTGAGCCTGATCCGGTCACGGCTCGCCCTCACGGGAAACAGCTTTGACTTCATTAAGAGCGATATTCATATCCACGTGCCGTCAGGTGCTACCCCGAAGGACGGGCCTTCAGCGGGGGTAACGCTCTTTACTGCCCTGGCATCGCTGATCACCGGCAAGACCGTTGATCCGAAGATTGCCATGACCGGTGAGATCACCCTGAGCGGTGCGGTGCTCCCGGTGGGCGGCATAAAGGAGAAGATGCTGGCTGCACACCGGGCAGGGATAAAAAAGGTCATCCTTCCGAAAAAGAATGAGCGGGATCTTGAGGATGTGCCCGTGGATGTCCGGAGCGAGATGACCTTTGTCACCGTTGAGACCATCGATGAGGTCCTCAAAGTGGCATTGGATATTGACCTGCCCGGGCCGGTTGCATCCTTCGCCGGAAATGGGCTGACACCGGTACAGTCTGCCCCGTAATGAAACGGATCCCAACACTCGTCCGACATCAGGAGTTTGTTTGCCCGTAGAGATGCCTCCCCTCCAAATCACTTTTTTTTATAAGAATCGGGCTACAGATAATGATACTTTTCCAGTCGGACCTGTTCAACAGGAATTTTTTCCTGTCACGCTGCGGGCCATAGGAATACCAGTAAACCGGAAGATACGCTGACGAAATTCAATCCGTGATGATAAACCGCTCGAAATAACATTCCCCGGAATCAGTTTTTCCCCGGGCTTAAGAGCAAGAACAAAACTGTCGGCATGGTCGGGGCATACATATGCTGAACAGCAGGCAAATCCCTGGTATCCGATAGCCTCTTTTTCACAGTACTCGCATCTCTTTTTTTCCGCCATGCTACTCTTTTCTGGACTTCTTATCATAGATACTTTTTCACCTTGTCACCAGTCAAAAAAGGGTTCTCAGGAAACTGCACCGGCTGCGATGATTCTCCCGAACTTTTGCTCCTGTCTCGTTGTGATCTGCCTCTTTTATCTGCCATTCAAAATCCGGTAAATTTCGGTCCAGGTTAACATCTTAAAATATCCTGCAATTCCCGGGCCGGGAGTTCAGACAGGAAATCATGATGTAAAGACCCTCACGGGCACGCAGGTCGTTAATTGCCGGAAATTCCAAAAGTGCGGAGTACGTGTGAAGACGGCTGCATTTCGGTCGTAGCTGCGATATTTTTCGAAGTCTAAGGCAGGAATAAAAAGGACCGGATATAAAATACGTAGTATGCAATTAACACTACGTTATTCAGGCATTATCGGGCTTGGTATCATGCTGACGCTTTTCCTTCTGGCCATAGGCTGTACCCAGCCGGCAACACCAGCGCCGGGCACGCAAACTCCCGTTATAACCCAGACGTCAACCAGCATGGCAAACCCGGCATCTGTTTCCTGCGTCCAGTCCGGTGGCGCTCTGGAGATCAGCAAGGATGCGTTAGGAAATGAGTATGGTATGTGCACCTTCATGAACGGTACCTCGTGCGAAGAATGGGCGCTCTTCCGTGGTGAAGGCTGCAAACCCGGAGTAACAGCGGAACCTACGGAAACGGAAGGAAAGAAAATGTTCACATTCACTGAAGCGGAGAATGGCAAGAGCGGTAACATTACACAAAACACCCGGTTTGCTGTTGTGCTCTCAGAAAATCCCACAACCGGCTTTATGTGGAATGCAACGCTGTCAGCCGGCCTTGAACTCCTGTCATCAGACTATCGTCAGGACGAAGCACCAGAAGGTATGGTCGGGGTTGGGGGCCACCGGACATGGGTCATCGTGGCAAAGGATATCGGTGAACAGAAATTCTCTGCATTATACCGTCGTTCATGGGAAAATGTTACCGGTAATGAGACTACGTACACTATAGACATTCAGGTGGTCAGGGCTTAATCTGCGATCAACAAAAAATTTCCTCGTATATTTTTCAAGATCGCAGAACCCTGTATCCCTAATCTCCAGGACAGCACTTTTCTGGAGGTCAGGTTAATTAAACGGCCGTGCTCCGGGCAATCCTGAAGGACCGGTTAAATGGCATTCACGGTCAGTTCGTAAACAGGGTCCGCGGAACCGACAGGTTGCCCTGCGACCCCCGGAGAGACTATTTTATTATCCTTCCCTGCCAGTCTAACATAGGAATGACCGTATGAAACAAGCGTTACTCATCATCGATATGCAGAATGATTTCGTCCTTGAGGGCGCACCACTCAGCGTGGCACAGGCACAGACAGTAATCCCGAAGATCCTAGAAATCCTCGGGAAGTTCCGGGACAGGGGCCAGCCCGTTTTTCATGTGCTCCGTGTCCACCGTAAGGACGGCTCCGATGTCGAAATTATCCGGCAGGATCTCTTTAAGACCCACCCTTTTGCCGTTGAAGGTACCCCCGGTGCTCAGGTCGTGGACGACCTTATGCCTGCACCGGGAGAATACATAATTCCTAAGATACGGATGAGTGCATTCATCGGGACTGAGCTTGATCTCATGCTCAGGAATCTCGCGATCAACGAGCTTGTCGTGACCGGGATCCAGACCCCCAACTGCATCCGGACAACGGTTTTTGATGCAATCGCCTACAATTACCGGGTGACTCTGGTAGAGGATGCTGTCGGGGCCAGGAACGATGCCATCCACCATGCTAATGTACAGGATATGGCAAATATTGGTGTAAGGATTATGAAAACCCGGGAGTTCCTCTCAACACCCGGGTAAAAAGGATCCTCTCCTCATGCTGTCGGGATCTGAGATTGCTCTCGCAGGTCTTGCTGCCCTTGTAGCAGGTTTTATTAATTCCCTTGCGGGAGGGGGGACCCTCATCTCCTTTCCGGCGCTGGTCGCGCTGGGAATACCTGAGGTTGCCGCGAATGTAACCAACACGGTTGCATTATGCCCGGGGTATCTTGGCGGCGCGATCGCCCAGCGGGAGGAACTGAGGGGCAGGAAAGGCGCCTGTGGTTTTTACTCCCGGCAGGAATCATCGGGGGCATTACCGGGGGCATGCTGCTCCTGTACATAATTGCGGACTTGTTTCGCTTCATCGTACCCTTCCTTATCCTGCTGGCATCGGTGCTGCTGGCTGTACAGAACCGGGTCCGGGAGTGGATCAAACGGCATGCAGGAAACGCCTCGAAAAAAGAGGATATCAGGAGCACAGTCCTCCCGGTGGGTCTTGCTGCAGTCTACGGAGGGTACTTTGGTGCAGGACTGAGCGTGATCGTACTTGCCGTGCTGGGGCTCTTTTTTGATGATAGCCTGACCCGCCTTAATGCTCTCAAGTTATGCATCTCGCTTAGTGTAAATGTGGCAGCTGCGGTGTTCTTCCTTTTCTCAGGTCTAGTTGTGTGGCCGATTGTTCTCGTGATGGCAGTTGCAGCCCTCGCGGGAGGAGCATTGGGAGGAAGTTTCGCAGGGCGTATAAACCCTGACCTGTTGCGGTGGACAATTGTGGTGATCGGGCTCGCTATCGGAGTCCTTTTGCTGGTGCGGTTATTGAGATGACATTTTATACGGTAGAGACCTGCCCGCTACCGGCATATCGACCGTCCCCGATTTTATGTACGGTTGCAGATCGCGAAGATATCTCCCGGGAAGATTCCGTGTGAGCAGAGCAGTCCGATGATGGCATTGGATCCCAGTGCGATGGCAAAACATCCGATGAACGCCCCGGCAACGATGGCAATGAAGACGAGAAAAGCCCTGATTCCGAGGAGTTTTCCTGCGATAGAACCACGGATACCTCCGCTTCCGAGAAGGGGCACCATTACCATCAGCATAATGCCGAATACTGAAAAACCCTCGACCCAGCGGTGATCTTTTAAAAAGAGGGTCGTTTTATCCGTAAAACGGGTGAGGATTGCTCCGAGCCATGGAATGCGGTATGCCAGATCAAAGTTGAGAGCCATGAAAAGGCCGGTCTCAACATCGACCATCGCGATTGCAGATGCGATATACCACCAGGGGATTCCGACTGCAATCCCAATGGGGATAACGGTCTCTTTTCCTGCTGGAGGGAGGATGTAGGCAATAATAAGCCCGACCACAATCAGGAACTGGTCGTATGGGAGCGTGGCATACATGAACACGAGATGAATAAGGACAAGAAGAACAGGCAGGAAGATTGCGATTACCCGGAAAGGAACACGCTGCACACCAGATAAGATTACGGTGAAGGTATCCCGGATTCCATTCATTATCAATGGCACACCTGACCCAAATCCGGGAATAATTCCAAGGAAAGACACTGTATACCCTGTAGGAAGTCCGGGCACGTTTCCTGGATCCACCGGAAGTCATCGTGCGATTCGTTCTATCCATGGTTATGAGTGGACCACACCTGTCCAGCCGGAGAGTACGAGCTTCAGTCACTATTTTCCTCCTGTAAAAACCTGGTACGTGTAGTTATACTGGCAATCAAGACCGGAAAATTCAGCAATGGAGACCTGCACCGTTTTCTTCATCAGGGGGAACATGGCAGGAATGCTGAATGTTTTTGTCTGGCCGTGGCAGTACACGGCTGTCGGCATCAGGCTGACCTCGACCTCGACATTTTCAAATGTGGTATTGGTCGGGTTGGTTATCAGGAAACTCTGGGTATAGACATCAAAATTCCCGACCGCATCCTTTGGAGTGTCACCCGGGTCGAGGCTGTTTACAGTAATATCCCTGTTCCCGACGCGCGAGACGCACCCGGTACATACCAGCACCAGAAACACCAGCGATACAGCCTTCCAGGTACCGTTCATTTTGTCAAAATAACCTTCGTCGCCATTATCGTATAAATCTGCCTGACCGTGAATATCCCCTCATATTCTTACTATGAAGCATCGCAGATCACAAAGAAAATAACATGGAGAACATATCTCTATGAACGGGGTGAGTCATAATAACGGAACAGACCTGTGTCCAGTGCGGACGGTGCTGCGAGAAGTGGGGATGGGGCCAGAAGGGGGTTATTGAAGATGTCATCCCGTGGATCCGGGAGGATCGCCAGGATATCCTGCAGCATGTCTCCCTGACACTTCGGGGAGGAAAACGGTGCAGCGGGAGAGATTTCTCTCAGTGATGTTCCAGGAATTACCCACATTCGCTACTGGATCGGTCGTGATGGTAGGGCGTTATCGTCATGTCCGTTCTTCCGCAGAGCGGATGACGGGAAGGTCTACTGCGGGATCCATAAAACAAAACCAAAAGTCTGCACCGGTTTTACTCCATGGAATGAAGGAATCCGCGATTATGCACTGAACTGCCCGGCCTGCAGGAATTCTGCGCCCTAGGAGCAATACCGTGGATCCCATGCGGAAGATCGGAATTTCAGGTTAAGGACCGGGTTGTACCTTATCGGTTCTCCCTTCTTTTGTCATTGATGGAGGAAATTCCGGGTTTAATTAGTGGTAGGGACATACGCTTCCGGTCGACCTACGGAAAATGCCCCGGCAATATGCGGAAGGGTCTTGACCGGTTGAAAAATTTCGAATCTTACACCAGAGGTATAACAGAATTTGCGCTCCCTCGACGGAAGATTGGAGGAATACCTGAAAACCAAAGGAAAAGACCCAAAAAAAAGATTACTGGTTTATATGCACAACTTTTGCAGGGGGAAACCCGTTAAACCAGGTGGATGACGCGATTGAATATGCACCAATATTCTCTGAATATACCAGATCATTTACTTCAAGATCGGGCAGATCTGCGCTCAGCGTGATGGTATCGAATGCGTCACACGTCGGACCAAAAACAGCAGATATCTGCGTCTCGTCTTCCTTGAACGAGACGACCGGGTAGGTGCAGTGGTCGAAAACCTGGCCTGAATACGTGTGATATACACCATCGTTGATATAATAGGAAGGTTTCCCGTCACGGTATGCCTTCCCGATCACCTTTGCCACCAGCGTGCAGGTGTTTGCAACGAGGAATCTTCCCGGCTCAGCAAGGATCTGCATATCTTCCGGGAACAGGCGCTTGATCTCGATCGTTAGTTTTTTGGCAAGCGGTGTCAGGGTCTTGATACCGGGATGGTATTTTACCGGAAAGCCCCCGCCAATATCAAGAATCCTGATCTTCCGTCCCGTTCGTTCCTCAATCTCTTTGATGATATTTGCCGATAGGTGCAGAGCCTGGATGTAATTCTCGAAGTTGGTGCACTGGCTGCCCACATGGAAACTCAAACCTTCCACAACAAGGTCGAGGGAAAATGCATGAGCGATCAAATCGACCGCTTCACCCGGGTCTGCACCAAATTTGGATGAGAGTTCAACCATGGAACCGGTGTTGGGAACCCGCAACCGGAGGACGAGACCGGCGTGAGGGGCATGCTGCTTAATCTTTTTCAGTTCCTCGCTGTTGTCAAACGTCACCAGAGGTTTATAGCCATCGAGGGCTTCAAGGGTTTCAATCGGTTTGATGGTATTGGCATAAATGATGTTATCCCATATCCAGTCCTGCCGTTCTTTTTTAGGCATGTCCTTGATATTTTCATAAACGATCATGAATTCTGGCATGGATGCAACATCAAAACTGCATCCCATTTTAAAGAGTGTCTTTACAATTTCGGGGTTGGAATTCGCCTTGACCGCATAGTAGACCTGGACAAAGGGCAGGTGTGCTTTGAATTCCCGGTAGTTTTTGCGGATCTTTTCATGATCGATCACAAAGATTGGGGTTCCCTGGTCCCGTGCCAGTTTTTGCAGGAATGCCTTCCTGATCTTGCCGATGTGAGGAACGCCATCGTTATTCCTCTCCTTCTCTTTACACGTCTTCACGTTCTCTCCCACCTTTTCAGTACATGAGTGATTCATCGCACAAATAAGAAGTTTTTGAATTGCCAGACATCATCCTGATCATAGGTGTTCTCGGGATTTTCCTTGAAATACACCGTCCTGTTCTTCAGGGGGGTCCAATCAGAAGGCCCGGACCAGAATTCGCCGAGGTAAGGCTTTGCTATGTTGAGCACAAACTCATGCGGCAGGTCGTCAGGCAGGCAGAAGCCTTTCTTTGGATTATCGATCATCCACATAACTGCGCTCACAACCCCGAGCGCGACCTGGACCGTAGTGGCATTCTGCCCCGGTGCAAGTTTCCGTGCTTCCTGAATCGGGAGAATACTGCCGGTCCACCACGAACTATAGGGATGACCCATCAGGAGAGCTCCTAAAATATCGGAGCCTGATACGATCTCCCGATCATTCATTATCCTCAGCTTAGGTTGCAATTCATAATTCCTGCCCCGCAACTCATGGAGCGATGCAATGGTCGCATCACAAGGCATATACGCGTAATAGACGGTCGGCCGGTAGACCGCGACACCATCCTCCCACACAGTCCAGCGATCGGATATGCCAAACGCTTCCCCGTGACGGATGACCATACCGACGATCTCCTGATGGGGAAGCCATGAACGGACCCAGGTATTGATCCCCATCCGGGCGAGCATGATCCCGTTCTTGGGCCCGACCGGAGGAACAAGCGCGTGATCGGGCATCTCTTTCTCGTGGGTGCCCCACCCGATCTCAGCCGGGGCGGTGCCCTCTTCCCGGAGTCCCTCAATACACCAGGTTCCTACAAACTCGTCCACTTTTTTCGGGGAACGCGAGATCTGGGTATCTCTCTCTGAACAGTGAATGACTTTTATCCCGGTTTCCCTGGCAAGATCGGCATAATTCCTCTCGCCGATCAGGGCATTTATCCGGTCAGGATAGGGAGCAATCCCATCGGCAACCATCCGATGGGCAATATCAAAAAGTCCCTGTCGCGCAAAGTGTGAGATCAGGCCGGGATTGGCCCCGTGATCGACAATACAGGTGGAAGCGTTGTGATCCCAATCTATAGTAAGGTCCTTGAGATTCATCTGGCGGTAATACAGGGACTTCTCGTACGGACTGGCAGTAAACCTCTTCTCCTCGGGGTCCCAGATTTCCACCGACGTATTTACATAAAGGACATCGTGATCGTGACACCACTTCAAAATGTCGCAGCAGTCGATATTCCAGGCGAGATCAATCAGCAACCCGCCGGACGTGAGGAACTCAGAGAGGATCCTGTCAAGATTTTTTGGCGTGATCTTCCGCCGGTAAAATCTGAGGCCCCGGGTCGTCCAGGCCTTGAGATCCTGGGCCTTATTTTTAAAATCAATGATCGTAATATTTTCAAGCGGGATGGTTACATGCCTGAGAAGGATCGGAAGCGTGCACTTGGACACCGCCCCGTACCCGATGATCAGGACTCTATTCCTGAATTCCACTACCTGCCTCCAGGATACCGGGGTTTACCCGTGTGCGTGTCTTCAAGGGTATGCATACTACATTATTCCCTGATAAGAAATATCTCTTCGCTTGATCGCGAGTTTTATCCCCGGATTTTACCCCTTTCTTTCGGCCGGAACGCAAAAATTTTTTCGTTTTGTTAATCAGTAATATTCCGGAACAACTGCCATGGAAGACGTGACCGCACTGGTCTTTATTTGTTACCGAAACGAAATCCGGAAAAAAGCATGTACTTATTCATACCCGTTCAATGTAACATGGTGATTTAATGTCAAAAAGGGCTGTCGATATCGTATTCCAGGCGATGTATTCGCTCACGGACCTCAGGCTGATTCTTCGGGAGTCCGCACCCTCCCACGAACTTGATACCGGCCAGAGAGCCCAGGCGCAACGCCTCCTGGAGAATCTCGAACGGCAGGTGGCGTCATTAAAACAGGAGATGCTCAGATGAGGTGCGCGAATGGTATCGAGGCGCGTCAGGTAAACGAGCTCTTTATCAATATTGATCCGATCCAGGCCGGGGGGCGGCTTACGGCCGATGCGATGAAAGCTGTTATTGCGTACGGCGATGGGTATTCGGTCTGTGATAATTGTCGTAAACCCAACCGCCTGGACTTTATCAGCAAGCCCCCGATCGCTGAATTCCATAAAGATCTGGCCGCATGGCTCAATATGGACTCGGTAAGAACGGTGCCGGGAGCACGGCGTGGGTTCCAGGCGGTTTCCCACACCTATGTCCGGAAAGGGGACCCGGTCCTTCTGACATCACTCTCTCACTATACCGAATTTCTTGCTGTTGAAGAAGAAGGGGGAATCCCCCGGGAAATTGCGGCTGATGCCAACCACAAAGTCACTGCCGATGCGGCGGCGATGAAGATTGAGGAGGTAAGACGGGAATTCGGCAGGGTTCCGGTCCTCGCCCTGGTCGATCATGTCGATTACCAGTATGGAAACATGCATGACATGAAGGCGATTGCCAGAGTTGTACGCCAGTATGATATCCCGATACTCTGCAACGGCGCATACACGGTCGGCATCCTCCCGGTTGACGGTAAAGATCTCGGTGTTGATTTCGTGGTCGGTTCCGGGCACAAGAGCATGGCCGCCCCAGCCCCATCCGGCGTCCTTGCCGCGACCACAGAACGGGCAGCAGAAGTTTTTCGTACAACGAGCATCGTCGGGGATGTGACACAACGAAAATTCGGAATCAAGGAACCGGAGATGATGGGTTGTACCCTGATGGGTGCTACCCTTGTCGGTCTGATGGCTTCTTTCCCTCACGTGAAGGATAGGGTGAAGCAGTTCGACCGGGAACTGGCAAACAACCGCAAGGTCGTTGATGCGTTACTCTCCATCGGAGGAACGAAAATTCTTTCGGAATATCCTCGCAGGCATACCCTGACCCGGGTCGACACAATCAGTTCCTTAGACAAGGTGGCAGAATCCCATAAAAAACGAGGATTTTATCTCTCATCAGCCCTTGAAGAGCGGGGGATCACGGGAGTGATCCCAGGCGCGACAAAGATCTGGAAATTTAATACCTACGGAATGACCGGGAAACAGGCCGGGTATCTTGCCGACGCTTTTATTGCGGTTGCACGCGAGAACGGGCTTTTTGTGAAGGAATAATCCAGAAAAGCCTATGGTATAATACTTAATAATTTCCTCTCTGGTGATACAGAAATGAGGGGGGTCGCATACGGGCAATAAAAAATCTGGATAATTACAATGGTTCCCCACCTCAGGGCCTCTTCGAGGTACAGCCGGTCAGGGAGGTTTTTGGGAGTATAGGGGGCGCCCGGTAGGGTCGGGAGGGTTCATCTCAAAGAGGGGGCAGGGGAGTCTCAACCCCATAATTATGTAAGAATAAAAGCGATTTTTGTGGGAAATCTCGGCGAAATTATTCTCACTTTCTTTCTGGCCGCGACAAAATGATATTTCTGCCGTTAAGGTATATCCAAAATGTAATAACTCTCCCACGGGAGTTTGACAAAAATTCCGGGAGATGAGAAAACCAGATTGAGGTGTGGGGATTATCGCCTTGGGTTGCCCCTCTCACTGATGGATAGAGATCATCATAATCGCCATTTCACAAAAAAAGAATATCACTGAATTTCTTCAGAACCTGATAGTTCATTCAGGGAATTTTTTGAGACCCTCCGATATCACTCATCTGCATGACTCCCCGTGCTGGGAAAGATCCAGCCCGACATACTCTTCTTCTTCACTTACCCGGAGTCCAAGGGTCCGGTCAATGGCGATTGCGATGACGTAGGTAACGACGAAAGAATATATCGTTACTGCCACGGCGCCGATCACATTTGCGGTAAACTGGTGAAGGTTTCCTTCCAGGAGTCCGGAATAGCTGGAGACTGCCGTCGTTGCAAAAATTCCTGCACAGATCGTCCCGAAGAAGCCACCAACACCGTGGACGGCCCATGCATCAAGACTCTCATCCATGCCACTTTTGATCCTCCAGAGCATCGCCTTATAGCAGATTATACCGGCGATGGCGCCGATGAGGATTGCTGTCATAGGCGTTACGAAACCGGCGGCAGGAGTGATTGTCCCAAGACCGGCGACGGCACCGGTGACCATCCCGAGGGAACTGGGTTTGCCATTCACCCAGCTGATTGCCAGCCAGGAGAGTGCTCCGGCTGCTGCGGCGGTATTCGTAACTACAATGGCATTTACGGCAATGCCGTCGGCGGCAAGTGCACTGCCGCCATTGAAACCAAACCAGCCGAACCAGAGAAGGGCTGCACCCAGTAATGTCATGGGTATGTTGTGAGGTTCCATGGAATAATGCCCATATCCCGCACGTTTTCCGATTACGAGAGCAATGGCAAGAGCTGCAAAACCTGCGCTGATATGGACGACCATGCCCCCGGCGAAGTCAATTGCACCTATTGCTGCGAGCCATCCTCCCCCCCAGACCCAATGTGCGATGGGATCATATACGAGCGTTGTCCAGAGAAGTGAAAAGAGGATGAACGAACTGAGTTTCACCCGCTCTGCAAGTCCGGATGTGACAATTGCGACGGTAACTGCCGCAAACGTCATCTGAAATATCATGAAGAGAAGAGGCGGATATCCCATGGTGCCGGTGTCCATGCCGACTCCATTCAGGCCAAGAAACCCAAGATCCCCGGTAATTCCCCCGATATCGTGCCCGAACGCAAACGAGTATCCAATCAGCACCCACTGGATGCTGACAAGAGCAAACGCGATAAAGGACAGGGAAATCATCGAGATAAAATTCTTCTTTCTGACAAGTCCGCCGTAGAAAAAACCTACGCCCGGGGTCATAAGCATCACAAGCGCCGTGGCGGTAATGAGCCATGCAATCGTAGAACTGCTGTCTGCAACCATGCTACCTCTCCTGTTTCAAACGGTGGTCTTTTCCCGATTCTCTTCCGGCATTGTCGGAAGCGATAACGGGCTGTTACAATCCAAGATATCTGATAAGTTGATGATATATTAATATATAAAATGGAAAGAAAGCGTATTCCATGATATTTTAGATTATCTCTTCTTCCGGAACATGGAATCGGGGATAAATTATGCCCCCAGGCACTATCGTTCAATAGCCAAACCAGGAATATTTACGGAAAAAGACAGGAATCAGAATGTTGGAAAAATATGATCTGACGAAAAACGTTTGACGATTCTGGCCCATTCCACTCCCTTCCACGCTCCTGAGATTGTCATAGAATCCAATGATAAATGGTATGGAAGAGTCTTGTCGTTAAAAAAATATTATCCGGTGCACTGAGGAACTTCCTTAATCTCATGACAGGACTGAAAAGATCCTTCCCCACTATCTTCTGTTGGCTTGCGATGGACAAATCCTGATCCCATGCATAGTTAATGCCATAAAATTTTAGAAAATATGGAACGACAAGCCCTTTCTGAATCTGAAATGGTTCGTTTCCGATTGGATCTTCCCAAACCACTTTCAGAGATCTCAATTTTATGCGGGTAAAAAAGGTTATTCATGGTGATAAAAAATAGTTTGATCCGTGCTTCACTTGCGACACACACCCGCCAGTTAAGCAGATAACTATGGTGCGGGTTGTATTCAGAAGTATTGACAGGTTTTTGATTTTTCAGACGCTGCATTGCATCGGCGCGTTGCACTAATTTATAACCAAACGGTAGTTAATATTGCATCATAATTTTTATGAATAGATCTACCGGCAGAGGAGTAACACATGTATAAAGTACTGTATGTAGATGATGAACCAGTGCTTCTTGAAATAGCAAAAATCTTTCTTGAAAAATCCAAGGAATTTACCCTCGATATCACCACTTCTGCCAATGAAGTTCTGAAATCAGACAAAATAAAATCTTATGATGCCATTATATCCGATTACCAGATGCCGGGAATGGATGGCATCACCTTCCTCAAACAGGTTCACACAGAATTCGGTGATATTCCCTTTATCATTTTTACGGGGAAGGGGAGGGAAGATGTCGCAATTGCGGCACTTAATAACGGCGCCGATTACTATCTCAATAAAAGTATAGATCCCCGATCCCAGTTCGATGACCTTGCACAGAACATGAAACGCGTGATTAAACGGAGGCAGGTCCGTGAAGCGATCAAAACCTCTGAGCGGCGGTTATCGAATCTTATAAATTTTCTTCCCGACCCTACCTTCGCGATAGACCTTGAAGGAAAGGTAGTAGCATGGAACAACGCGATGGAAGACCTGACCGGAATACAGAAAGCTACCATAACCGGGGAATCGGATTATATCTATGCCCTCCCGTTTTTTGATAAAAGGCAACCCATGCTTCTTGATCTCATACTCCATGAAAATAAAGAGATTGAAAATGAATATCCCTTCATCCGGCATCAGGACGATAAACTCATTGCTGAGATGCATTTTCCGATGTTCCATGACGGTAAAGGTGCAGATCTCTGGTTCATTGCCTCGCCACTCTACGATACAAACGGGAATATTACCGGTGCAATAGAAGTTATAAGGGATATCAGCGATAATAAGAGGGCAGAATGTGCTCTTCGGGAAAGCGAAGACCAGTATCGTTCACTTTTTGAAACTGCTCCAGATGCGATTCTCCTCCTTGAAGATTCAAAGCTCATCGGTTGTAACTCGAGTGCAACTGCGGTCTTCGGGTGCACGAGAAAGGAGGAGGTCCTTGAAAGGTCATTCATAGACTTTTCCCCAGTGATGCAGCCCGACCGATCCAGTTCCGAGCAGAAAGGACTGGAAAAAATTTCTGACGCGCGGAATGGCGTCCCGCAATATTTCGAGTGGATGTTTACCCGCCAGGATGGAACTCCTTTTTGTGCTGAAGTCATTCTCTACCAGGTAACCCTCGGGGGAAAGAAACTACTTCAGGCAATCGTGCGGGATATAAGCAAACGTAAGGAGACTGAGGAGATACTCCGGAACAGTGAGCGAACCTACCGGGATGTCGTCGAAAATGAGTCGGAGTTGATTGCACGCTTCCTTCCCGACGGTACACACATCTTTGTCAATGATGCATATTGCCGGTACTTCAACAAGTCCCGTCAGGATATTATCGGTAAAAAGCTTTTTCCCCGGATTCCCCAGGAAGACCACCGGCAAATGCGGGACCACTTGGCCTCGCTGACCAGAGAAAATCCATCTGCATCAAACACGCACCGCATTATTATGCCGGATGGATCGATCCGCTGGCAGCGCTGGTCCGATCGGGCTATCTTTGATAAAAACGGCATAATTATCGAATATCAATCGGTTGGACGGGATATTACAGAAAATAAACAGGCGGAAGAGGCGCTTGAACTTGCATGCCAGAAGATGAATCTCCTCGCAAGTATCACCCGGCACGATATCCTCAACCAGCTCACGGTTCTCTCCGGTTATCTGGCGTTATCAGAAGAATTTACTACGGATGAAAAACTTCTCGGCTTTATTAAAAAAGAAGAGATTGCAACGGAAAGAATCAACCAGCAAATCGCATTCACGAAAGAATACCAGGATATCGGCGTCCACAAACCCCAATGGCAGAACGTCCATAAGGTTATTGTAAACGCCGCAGATCTGCTAGACCTGAGTCTGGTTACTCTCCAGATCCCCTTTAACGATATCGAGGTGTATGCAGATCCTCTTCTTGGAAAAGTTTTTTACAATCTTTTGGAAAATGCCGAGAGACACGGAGAAAAGACCAGCGCAATCCAATTTTCTGCCTGTCAGTCCGGGACGAAACTGACTATCATCTGCGAAGATAACGGAGTTGGCATTGACAGCGAGACGAAGAAACACCTGTTCGAAAGGGGATATGGAAAAAACCATGGTTACGGTTTATTCCTAATACGAGAGATCCTTGCTATTACCAGGATTGCTATTAATGAATGCGGAGAATCCGGGAATGGTGCCCGGTTTGAGATCACCATACCTCATGGGATGTACAGGTTTACCGGAAATATCCCTGTCAGACCAGAAAAATAAAGTAACCCGAAGGTAACCTGATAGTTCTGCCACAAATCCTCTAACGATTACTCCATAATAATTGTTAAATAAAGATGCTATTTCTTCATAATTCGTTGTCCGATCAACGAACGAATTCCCGATCGGAATAGCGCTGGGGCACACCGGAACAGGGCTGGCTTCATAAGGAGCTTTTTGATCAGCACTCCCGGACGATCCATATCGCCGTGCTCTATGATCGTTCTGATGATGTCTGGATCATTGAGGGAATTAACTAATATGTCCATCTCAGTGGCAGAGATTTTCCGGCGGAGCTGAAAGATACGAAATCCGAGATCGAGGTCCCGCCCGATATCTTCCTGCCACCTTCGTTCATAGTCTGCGAGCATCGCATCTGTGAAGATGTCAGCTTCACAACAGGTACAGGCAACCGAAGCCGCATGTCTGGCCGAACGAATACCGGTATACACTCCCCCGCCTGAAGTAGGTTTAGCAAACCCGGCAGCATCCCCGGTAAACAGGGTACGATGACCGTAGGTTCTTTGCATCAGGCCAAGCGGGAGCGTTCCGGTAACAAGATGAACAGAATTCTCACTGAATTTTTTCCGGAATGCCGAGAACAGTTCCGGTACCCGTGTCTGACTGCACAGGCCTATACGCACCCGCCCTTCACCCGCCGGAATCATCCATCCAAAAAAGTCCGGTGATGCGTCAGGGTAAATCTCTACAAACCGTGAATCGCATTCGTGGACCAAATCTGCCTGGATCCCGGCAAGATATATTTTAGCCCGGGTCATGTTGAAGATGCGGGCGATGCTGCTCCGTGGGCCATCTGCGGCGATGAGGAGCCTGAAGGAAATCTCCCGGTGTCCGTTTACACCCCGGGTCATGAGAGTTGTTCCCTGAACGTCATACGCCGCCGTCTTCAGGGAGAACTCTGCTCCTGCATCAGCTGCAACCTCCGCCATCTCACGATCAAGCGCCCCGCGATCGGCAACAACCGCTTTCCGGATCTTTGCGTCAATAAGCATCTCTCTACCCGAACCGGACACAACGCGGGCGCCATAGATCCGGTTGAGGACCGGACGTTCCGATATCCGACATTCTGCGAAAGCGACATCTGACAGGAGCCCGGCACACTGCACCGGATAACCGATAGTCCCGTGCTCTTCGATACAGAGTGTTTTGAGGCCGTTACGGGCACATTCAGCTGCCGCAGCACTTCCGGCCGGTCCTGCGCCAATTACAATGACGTCGTATGTCATGGGAAACTCATGCACGGAGCAAACGGATGTAAAAGGGGTGGTTATTTTTTCCCTTCAGGTTTATGAAACTCACAGGTTTTGTCCTTTGTTGTCCAGGGGCCATCCAGGAGATTTATTTCCGGAATTTCCTTCTGATAGATTCCCATCAGGATGGACACCAGACCAAACACAAATGCGAAGGTGCCGAGAATGACGAGGAGGAGATGTTCAGTGAGCACGGGAAAATACCAGAGGAGAACAGCTAACAGGATTGTACCGGCAATGAACATGCCGGGAATAAGGAAATATTTGGTTTTCGGGTGCGCAAGTGCAAGCGTGATATCAGTAAAACCATTGTAAAACGCGATCCCGGCAAAGAGGAGCAGAAAAATAATTTCCACAATAACCTGCACCAGGAAAGAGAGAAGGACAAGTACGAGCAATCCGGCAGCAAGACCAAACCAGAGCATTGTATCATCGCCCCGGGAAGTAATGGCGAGGATGAGAAATATCGCAATAGCCAGACCGGCTAAAATAAGGAACATTCCATAGAAAGTTACAAGGAGTGGTTCTGGCAACAACAGGGCCAGAACCCCAAAAATTACACCGATAGTGCCCCTGATGAGGCATGACAATCTTGTGTCCATGACATTATCACCGGATACGATTAATACAATGCACCTGCATCCATCACTCCATTTGCCGCACAACTACAAAATTCATCCTATCAGTTTTATTAATTTACCCTCCTATTGCTGGTACTATACATCATCTGAATAATCTACCCCGACCATCATGAATCCCCAATGGTTTGAATTATAATTCTTTGTGGTATTTTATACATGTCTGCTCCACTCCTTCCTGACAAACGCCTTCCGGGCCGGTCCTTTGATCGAATTATGCATGACGAACTTACGGTTATCCGGGAAAACCGCATCGGAGTGGGGTCACCGGAAAAGCACGGATTTCTTCACGGTTTTATCCTTTTTTCCTGTATTCTTGTCAATATAGTCTTTCTATTGACGGTGACTGACTATCCGGCCATATTCATTGCAGCCAGTTTCTACCTCAATATGTTCTATTTCATCCTCCTCTTAATTCCGACAAATTTTAGTAACACCAGGCTTTCAAAAAACGAGATCGCCCGCTTTCATACGTGGCTCCGGGATACCGGCGTTAAATCCGGGACATCAAGGTTTACCCGGTTGTTCATCAACTCTTTTTTCATGAACAGCAGAGCGTTATCTCTGGGAATCGGACTTATATTTTTCGTCGATATTCTCTTTGCGCTCCTTTCATATGCCTTCAGGGATCTTCCCCTGATCACGACCATCATCGTTATTTCTCAATGCAGTATCATCATTCTCTTCTATCTTGTGGTGTGGAAGGTAGAGCCATTTTCCATAGAATTCAGGAGAAATGTCGAGCAGGTCAGAAGAAGACTTTCCCGTGAAAATATCCCGCAATGGATGGTTTCAGCGATCTTCATGACCGGTATCCTGTTTGCAGTATTTTTATTCCTGACCGCTATCATCCTTCTGCCCGGGATGACGGTAACGGCATTCATGAGCCAGTCCGGACTCAATAAACTGGGTACCTTCTCCTGTTTATTACGATCCTTGCAGTCAGCCAGTATTTTCTTATCCGGCATATTCACCGGACAACCAGCCGCGAGATGGCTGCACGCATCCTTAATTTCCAGGAGGAGTCCCTCAATGAGCTGAGCGGAATTCAAGATGACATAGTTACCGGGATGGAACGTGAGGATTGGTCCAGAAGAGCCACTCTTCTTCTTGAGTCAGGATTCTATTCGGTAAAAGAACATACCCTGCTGGGATTATTTCCGGTATACACCGTTGACATTAACATCGAAGCACTCATGGACACTATGACCCTTACGGCGATTAAACATTCTATCGAAGAGAGAAATGGTATCCCCGAAGATTTTTACCACGGTGATGAATAACAGGAAGAGAATAAATCACTGGATTAGATCCCGGTCAACCGGTAGTTAAACAAAAGGATTATTTGATTCCTTTCAATTTTTTCTGTTTTTATAAAGCAATCGGATCAGTATCATGTCACTCGCGCCGGAAACCGAAAAAATCGATATGAAAAATTTTCTCTATGAGATAAAGAATCGCAAAGAAGAACGCAGCATAGAGGAGAAAATTTATCAGAAAATTTACCCATCCGGTGATCCCCGCAACTGATACTATTATATTCGAGAGCGCATCAGCGATGACGATTGCACAAAGGATGCCAATAAAAAACAGTGCCCATTTTTTAACGGTTGCATAATCCATACTTAGAGGTAGAATCCTGAACTATAAAAACACCGGATAAGAGGAAGTGACGGATATTTATACGTACCTGAAAAAAATAACTCATAATTTTTGTGTCTGAATTATCGTTACAGGATTACCCTATCATATCGTGCAGGTAAAGTTTTTTCGTACCATGAATCGTCAAAACTATTATTGGCTCTCTGCCGGATTAAGCTTATGAATGAGGATCTGCAGGAAACCCTACCAGACACAGAACATGCAGAGGGAGGACGTACTTCAGACAGTAAGCCCCAGCCTTTAAGCTTGACATTTATTATCGCCCTCGCCCTCGTCGGTCTCCTGGTTCTGCTGATCCTCTTCGTGAACCTTCCGGGCATCAAAGCATCTGCCGGTATTAGCATGACCAGGTCTGACTGGACCCTGCAGTCATATGCGGATGTGACGGGGACGCTTGTTACGGTTAAACCCGGAACACCGGTAACGGCCATTTTTGCTGGTGACTCCACGGTAAGCGGTTCGACCGGATGTAACCTTTACCATGCAAACTATACCGGCCGTGATTTTGCGATCTCCGTCTCCACACCGGTATCAACAAAGATCGTCTGCAATGATCCAAACATAATGCAGCAGGAGTCTGTTTATCTCAAGGATCTTGTAAGATCTGAAGAACTGCGTATCAGCGAAACGAACCTGAGATTTTATGATGAATCCGGGAAACCTGTGCTTGTCTTTGTCAAAGGATAGGAAAAATGAAGAGCCGAATCATAAATGACGGAATTTTTCCCCCACGAATTGTGTTTTAAATTCTAAAAAAACCTTCATTCCGTCTTTGTCAAGCACCTGAGGAAGGTGATTCTCATGAACACCAGGATTTTTATTGGAAAGCACGATCTTGTTGGCATATTTTACTCAATCCGGATTATTCCCACGGAAATTTTGCAGCGATGACGTTCATTCAGCGGATATATACCCTAAAAAAATTATCGCTCAATAAGATGGATATGCTCATCGGTTTTCTTTGCCAGTCCGGTGCGACCCTGCAGGCGTGCGACATCGGATATTGCCTCAAGCACATGAACAGATTCTTCAAGGAAGGAGAGAACATCTGCGGGAAACATCTCAATTCCATATTCATCGAGCATGAATGCTGCTATCTGCCGGTGATCAAGACCGTTCTCACGCAGTTCAATCACTTTTTTTGCAAATTTTTTCTCGGGGCAGCCGCATAACGGTGAGTCCTTGCAGTCACAGCGGAGAAAATCGTTAAAAAAAGCGAGGATCTGTTCCCTCACCGCGAAATCGAGCGCATCATAATCAAGGCGCGACGAGAGGGTTTCCAGCATGGTTCCCGAAAAGGCCAGTTCGGGAAGGCGAAATCCTGCGATCCTCTCTAACTTTTTTGCATGGCGGAACCGTGCCCTGTCCGCTATCAATCCTCGTCCCCTGCGCCTTCATCAAAGTTTTTCAGCGATATCATCGCCTCGCCCATGCGTTCGCATTCGATAAGCCACTCATCGAAAAGGGTTGTCGGTTCGATATCGTCTTTTAAGTATTTCCCGCAGCAGGATGCCCCGTCAATAACACTTGCCCCGATATTTGCTGCCGTTTCAAGGGCAACTTCCATGTCTTTCTCAATATCAGCCCGGCCCTTCTTGACAAGTGTTTTGATGTCTTTATCAAAACCGCCTGCCAGATACAACCGGCAGGAGGCAAAGAGAGCAAGTTTCGGGAGCTGGAGGATCTCAATGATTTCGCCCATATCGCCTTCCGGTGCGGCGGACATAACGATGGTTTCTACCTGCGAGAGCTTATCAACTGCATCTTCGAACGAGTAGCGTTTATTCTGGTAGAGTTTGATGATCTTCAGCACAGATACGGTGATATCCACCGAGAAATTGTCGAGAACCCGGAACCCTTCAGGAAGTTCATCGCTCTTTGGATCTGCCTCAAAACTGGAATCGCTAAGGGTTTTCAACCAGTTGTCCCAGCGTTCCTGGTTGTAAAAAATATAAAACAACTTGAGCGGTTCCTCTTCTGTTTTTTTACCTGCCTTTTTTACCATTTCAGTACACTATATGTTTTCGAAATTAAAGGGTTTCGTTGTCGATGTGCACCCTGGCAGATCTCCCGAGGATCCTTGGGCAAAGATTCGTGTGATCATGGATCGGGCAGTCACCACCAATCGTTATCACCCTTGACCATCAATATTTACGGCAAAGGTGTTGCTGTGGAAAAACCGGAAAGACTCGTAATGGCCAGATACGGGGAGTTATTTTTAAAGAGTGAACCGGTGAAACACCATTTTATCGGTATGCTCCTGAGAAATATCGGAGGAGCCCTTACCGTTTCATCCCTTTCCTATCATTTCGAGACCCCTCGCGGCCGTATCCTTATCCATGGGGATCACCCGGAGGAGATCGCCGGCGTTGTCGCCCGGATTTTTGGCATCGTCGATGTCAGTATCTGCTCACGGACAGGCTCCCGGCTTGAGGATATTTGTAACGAAGCCGTCTCTCTGGCATCTGCAAGCCTTAGTGCAGGTATGAGTTTTGCAGTCCGTGCAAAACGACAGCACAAAACCGGACCCGACAGCCAGGAACTCGGTACCCTGATAGGTTCGGCGGTCTATGATCATATCCCCGGACTGCTGGTAGACCTGGATACTCCGGACTATGAACTCTTTGTTGAGGTGCGGGACTTTGGCGGACTCGTGTATGATTCCCGCATTGCAGCGCCCGGAGGCCTGCCATGGGGGACACAGGGGAGGGTGCTTGCATTACTTTCATCAGGCATTGATTCGCCGGTCGCCTCTTGGCTGATGATGAAACGCGGGTGCGAAATCACCAACCTGTATCTCGATGCAGGACGGTGGGCTGGAAAGGATGTCACCCACGCAGCAATCGAGAATCATCGCAGGCTCTCCACCTGGTGCCCGGGAAATCCACTCTCCCTGGTAATTGCCGGCAGCGAACTTTTGTATGACCGCATGGAACAGCTCCATATCTCTCCCCGGTACCGCTGTGTCATCTGCAAACGCTTCATGCAGCATATTGCAGGATGCCTGATGAAAAAAGAGGGGGCTCTTGCTGTGATTACCGGCGAGAACCTCGGGCAGGTAGCCTCCCAGACACTGGCAAACCTCTCGGTTATCTCTGAGGCAGTCACTGTGCCGGTGCTCCGCCCACTTATTACCTATGACAAGGAGGAGACGATCGTCATTGCACGGAGGATCGGGACATTTGATGCACATCCTGGAGATCTGAAGTGCCGGGCAGTGCCGTCCATGCCGGCCACCGCGGCAGACCTCGAGTCGGTAAAAACGTGCGAGATGAAGATGGATATCGACGAGATCACTGCGGGAACACTTTCAGGTCTGCGGTTTCTGACAGCTTTGAATGGCGAAATTGTGAAAGAAAAATAATCAGGTTTTTTGCAGAAAATACATCGGTTGTGCTTTTCGGTTGCACGGTAATTCAGTGTCGGGTTCACTGGATTATTTGCACTCCAAGTTCATTGTATCCCGATCGCGTCAGCCAGGGGCTCCCTTTATAACCGGGGGTTACATGGGGCAGCTTATCCGGACCTGAGAGTAATCATTTTCTGATGAATTAAAAAACTATTTCATTAAATATTAAATAACAATATTTTTTAACCACAATGTGCTACAAATATTAAGAAACGTAATAAAGGCGATCTCATGCATATTCCTGACGGATTTTTTCCTCTTTCACAGGCAATTATCTACTGGATTATCGCATTAGTATTCATTTTTTTATCTCTCCGCTGGGCCAGATCAGAGATGAGCGAGGATAAAGTTCCCCTTGTAGCGGTACTGGCTGCCGGAATTTTTGCGATTCAGACAATGAATATGGCTCTCCCCATCTCGATTGTGCCAGGCGGGGTAAGCGGGCACGTGGTCGGGGCGGCTCTTGCTGCAATTGTACTGGGTTCCCCCTTTGCAGCTGTTTTCATTCTGACCCTTGTCCTGATACTCCAGGGAATTTTTTTCGGGGATGGCGGTATCACCGCGATGGGCGCAAATATTATTAACATGGGTGTAATCGGCGGATTTTTTGGTTTTTACTCCTACCGCTCGATCAATGGCCTGTTTAAAAACCGTTTTGCCGCTGCCTTTATTGCCGGCTGGATCTCCTTGTTTGTTCCTGCAATAGTAGCCGCCGTGGAACTTGCTATTGCCGGGACATTTCCTTTGGCTCCGGGGCTCGTATCCATGGGAGTCTATCACGCCTTTATAGGGATTATCGAGGGAGGTGCAACCGCTTTTGCACTTTCGCTCATCATACACGCACGGCCGGATATCATCGGCGGGGACAGACCTGAGAATGTCCGTAAAGCAAAAGATCTGGTCATTGGCGCCGGTATTGTGATTGCGCTGTCCATCGCAATCCTTGCTCCGTTTTATGCATCAGCGTATCCGGACGGGCTGGATAGTACTTTCCTGATCCTGTCCGGGGTAAAGAGTCCAGACACTGTTCACATCAATGACTCCGAGGTTGCACAGGCTCATACCGTGGTAATTGAAAAGACTGGTAACAGTGTATCGTGGCAGGCACCTTTTATCGGTTATGTGATTCCCGGTATGGATAAACCAGGTGAAGTACTGGCGATTATTTCCGGCGTACTGGTTCTTTTTGCCATCGGGTTTGGCATCTCCCGTTTCATCGCAAGGAAACAGTAAGAGGTTATTTAATCACGTTGTCTCAATTCCAGGAAGATTCCCCATGCACCTTATAGAAACCCGCGATCTCACGTATACATACCCGGGCAATGTCACTGCCCTTCACAGTCTAAACTTCGTTGCCCCACGGAATGCCCGTATTGCTGTTATCGGGTCGAATGGCGCCGGAAAAAGCACCCTCTTCAAACTATTCAATGGGATTTTTAAACCTACCTCCGGCTCAGTATTAATCCGTGGTGAACCTATTACCGGCGCAAATATCCGCGAGGTCCGAAAATTTGTCGGGATAGTGTTCCAGAACGCCGATGACCAGATATTTTCTCCGACGGTAGAACAGGATGTCGCTTTTGGCCCGACCAATCTCGGGCTTGATCCGGAAACGATCCACCACCGCGTACATGAGGCGCTCAGACTCGTCGGCATCGAAGATCTCGCACACCGTGTTCCCCACCATTTAAGCGGGGGGGAGAAGAAACGGGTTGCTATTGCCGGGGTTGTCGCGATGGAGCCCGAAGTCCTTGTACTCGATGAGCCGACTGCCGGGCTTGATCCCCAGGGAGTCCATGACCTTACCGGTTTCATCAACTCATTATCACGGAAGTACGGTATGACGGTTATTTTTTCAACTCACGACGTCTCACTCGTTGCCGAGGTCGCTGATTATGTCTATGTCATGAATAAAGGGAGATTTGTTGCACAGGGAACCGTGGAGGAGATATTTTTACAACCTGACCTCCTCAGATCAGTCCGGCTGGATGTACCGGTACTGCCGAAGCTCATTCGTTCGCTCCAGGAGAAAGGAATACCGGTACCGATGGCGTATACGTATGAAGATGCCGAGAAGGCATTTGCCCGTACGTACCAGGGGAAATAAACGGGAGAATAGGAAAAATCAGGACCAATGAACCATGATTGAAGAACTTTTTTATATAGAAAAGTCTGCATACAAAGACAGCCATATCCACCGTCTTGACGCCCGGGTGAAGATAGTCTGTGCATTCTCCCTGATCATCGCCGTGGTTGCGGTACCATATTCCCCGCTTGTCTTTTGGGTCGGTGCGATATTTTTTTCATTTTTTCTCGGGATCTGGCTCATCAGCCGGCTCCCGGTAACCATACTGCTGAAACGTCTTGCGCTGGTATTGCCCTTCGGGTTGTTCATAATATTCTTCCAGATCTTTTTTACCAACAGGTATTACGCCGTCTTTCACATTATCGCCAACCTGCCGTTCGGCATCCACATCTATGCAGAGTCCCTTGAATTTGCCGCAATCCTCTTTGTAAAATTTATCGTGAGCGTCTCTTCCATTATCCTCCTTTCATCAACAACAAAACTCCAGGATATGCTGGAAGGGGCCGGGCGGATGGGACTTCCCGCCGAGTTTGCCCTCACGCTGGGAATGATGATCAGGTACCTCTTTGTCTTCGGGTATATTTACCGGAAAGTTAACGAGTCTCTCGCCACCCGGTGTTTCGACCCATTTAATGCCGACCTCCCGTATATGTACCGGCTGAAACAGGTCGGTTATACGATCGGATCAATATTCATCCGTTCCTATGAACAAGGCGAACGCGTTTATACCAGTATGCTCTGCCGGGGGTATGGAAGTGACAGCCATATATTTCTTATAAAAAAGCCTATGAAAAGAATGGAATGGGTTGAATTTGCACTCTGCATGATTTTTATCATCGGTGTTCCGCTTACGGTCTGGATGGCTGCGACGACGGGTCCCTAACGTCACTTTTTTTTGCTCTGCCTGTACTCTTGTTATTATGAACTACCCTTTCGGCCATGGATTTGTCACCAGTATCATGCTCATAACAAACCATTTCGCACTGCCTCCGGAACAGGCATGGCCCGGGGCGGGAGATCATGTCGAGGGCATGGTGCTCCCGGAAAAATTCCGGGGTACGGAAGTAGAAGAACTCACTACACTGCTCAGAAAGAAGGTGATCTGGCACCAGCCGGGTTCGATGGACCGGGAAGATGCCCGGGATGTGAAGGCCACCCTTAACCGGCTCGTCATAGCAATCGATCGTGAACTCGGCATTACCGATGCAGAAACCGGGGAGTTCCATTAGGTATAAACCCTTTTTATACTTCCCGGCCTTTTTACGTCTGTACCTCTGCCAGTACGCTTATATTATCTGAAGGCCAATAATTACTGTGATTATTCTGCGCAATCTTTTTCACTTTTTAACGGAGGTTATGCTTGACTGAAACATACGATGCATCCCATATAACCGTACTCGAAGGACTCACCCCGGTCCGCGAGCGCCCGGCAATGTATATTGGCAGTACCGATACCCGCGGGCTGCACCATCTGGTCTATGAAGTCGTAGACAACTCAATCGATGAAGCCCTCGCCGGTTACTGCAACCTCATAACGGTAATGATCAATAAGGACGGCTCGGTAGCTGTCGTCGATAACGGGCGTGGTATACCCGTCGATACAATGGAGAAGAATCACAAAAGTGCCCTTGAAGTTGTCCTCACAGTCCTGCATGCCGGAGGAAAATTCGATAAAGAGAGTTACCAGGTATCCGGGGGTCTTCATGGGGTCGGCGTCTCGGTGGTCAATGCACTCTCCAACTGGCTTTCCGCCCGCGTGTACCGCGACGGGAATGTATACGAGATGAGATTCAGTCAGGGTAAACCCACCACACCCCTCTCCGTCCATAAAGAAACCCTCGCTGAACTGCTCGGACGCTACCAGCTCTGGTACTGCGAACCGGCGTCCTTCACACCCACCTCTGGGGTGACCCAGTTAAGCGGCCAACAGGATCCCGGTGCTCCGGCGCCGGATCCCGCCAGCATCGAAAACGATCGGAGAGAGGAATTTTTAGCCAGATTCGGAGCGAAGATAACCGGTACTCAGATCCATTTCGTGCCCGATGCCACTATATTCGAGACAACAATCTTTGATTATGATGTGCTTGCCCATCGCCTGCGGGAACTGGCTTTTCTCAATGCCGGAGTCCGGATAAAAATTTTCGATGACCGGACCGGTGACTCGGCTGACTACTGTTATGCAGGTGGACTTGTCGAGTTCGTGAAATACCTGAATGAAGGGGCTGAGTGCCTCCATCCGATACCCATCGATATCTCACGCAAGGATGTCGAGAATAAACTCGAACTTGAAGTCGCTATGCAGTACACCACGGCATATGATGAGAAACTCTTTGCGTACGTCAACTCTGTAAATACCCGTGAGGGCGGGACGCACCTGGAAGGGTTCCGGAGTGCGATCACCCGTGCCATCAACTCCATGGCAAAGCGGAACGGGTTGATCAAGGAGAATTCCCCGTTAACCCTCCGCGGTGAAGATGTCCGCGAAGGGCTCACATCAGTTATCTCCGTAAAAATGGCAAATCCCCAGTTTGAGGGACAGACCAAGATGCGTCTTGGCAACAGCAGCGTCAAGGGCATCGTCGATTCGCTGGTCTATGCCGCACTATCCGAGTACTTTGACGAAAATCCAAAGGTGCTCCAGATTATTATCGAAAAGGCACTCTCCGCTGCAAAAGCCCGGGAGGCCGCCCGGAACGCCCGGGACCTTGCCCGGCGCAAGAGTTCGCTGGAAAGCAGCGGTCTTCCCGGTAAACTTGCAGACTGTTCGGAGCGGGATCCGGCAAAAAGCGAGATCTATATCGTGGAAGGCGACTCTGCAGGTGGTTCTGCCAAAGGAGGGCGGGACCGGAAGTTCCAGGCTATCCTCCCGCTGCGTGGTAAGATACTCAATGTAGAGAAGGCCGGCGAACACCAGATCTTAAAGAACGCCGAGATCCAGACACTTATCTCGGCCATCGGCACAGGTATCGGTGAGAAGTTTGATCCCGAACGGGCCCGCTATCATCGTATCGTCATTATGACCGATGCCGATGTGGACGGAGCCCATATCCGGACCCTCCTCCTCACGTTCTTCTACCGGTACATGCTGAAACTCATAGAGGCGGGATACGTCTATATCGCCCAGCCTCCCCTTTTCCGGGTGGCAAAAGGAAAAGAGGAGAAATATGTTTATAACGAGGATGAGATGCAGAAAGTCTCGGCTGCTATGGGCGAAAAAGGAGTTTCCGTCCAGAGGTATAAGGGTCTTGGCGAGATGAATGCCCACCAGCTCTGGGATACCACCATGAACCCCGAGAACCGGATCTTCAAGCAGGTCAATATCGAGGATGCCATGGAAGCCAACGAGATCTTCAAGACGCTGATGGGAAAGGATGTGGAGATACGGAAAAATTTCATCGTCCGTCATGCCCGGGAGGTGACCAACCTTGATATCTGATGATGCGCTTTCATCAGGAAGCCTCCTGACTCACCGGATCGAGCCTGTCAGCATCGAGCACGAGATGAAGACCTCGTATATCAATTATGCCATGAGCGTAATCATCGGCCGGGCTATACCCGATGTCCGCGACGGGCTCAAGCCGGTCCACCGCCGTTCCCTCTATGCCATGTGGGAGATGGGCAACACCAGCGACAAACCTACCAAGAAGAGCGCGAGGGTTGTCGGTGACGTGATGGGTAAATACCACCCCCATGGGGATGCTTCCATCTACGATACGATTGTCAAGATGGCCCAGCCCTTCTCCTACCGGTATATGCTGGTGCAGGGGCAGGGTAACTTCGGTTCGGTTGACGGCGATGCTGCTGCTGCGAGCCGTTACACCGAGGTCAGGCTTGAAAAGTATGCAGAGGCACTCCTGGAGGATCTGGACAAAGAGACGGTAACGTTCATCCCCAACTATGATGAATCGCTCAAGGAACCTACCGTTCTGCCTGCAAAGATCCCCAACCTGCTGGTAAACGGCACCGATGGTATTGCGGTCGGCATGGCGACCAAGATGCCGCCGCACAACCTCCGGGAGGTCTGCGATGCAATCTCGCACTATCTCAATAACCCGGATATAGCGGTTGACGATCTCATGCGGATCATGCCCGGCCCCGACTTCCCCACAGGAGGTATCCTTATGGGCGTTGAGGGCGTCCGGAATGTCTATACCACCGGGCAGGGACGCCTGATCGTCCGCGGAGTTGCCACTATCGAGGAGGCTGATGGCGGGAACCGTGGCGACCGCATCATCGTCACTGAATTACCCTACCAGGTAAACAAGGCCCAGTGGATCACTGCCATTGCAGAGATGGTCAAGGATAAACGTATAGACGGGCTTTCGGACATCCGCGACGAATCTGACAAGGACGGCATCCGCGTGGTTTTCGAACTTCGGAAAGGCACAATATCGGCGGTCGTTCTCAACCAGCTCTACAGCTCACGGCTCTCGAATCCAGTTTCTGGGTAAGCAATCTTGCCATTGTCGATAACCAGCCAAGGATCCTCAACCTCCACGGACTTCTGGACAACTTCGTCCACCACCGCATAGAAGTTATACGGCTCCGTTCCGAGTTCGATCTGAGGAAAGCCCGGGAAAAGGTCCATATCCTTGACGGCCTGCTCATTGCACTGTCACAGATTGATGCGGTCATTGCCACGATCCGTGCCTCCGACACGGTCGAGAACGCCCGCCTTGCACTTATTGCAAAATTCAGTCTTGACGAACCGCAGGCCAATGCAATTCTCCAGATGCAGCTCCGCCGCCTCGCCGCGCTTGAACAGCAGAAAATTACTGATGAGAAAAAGGGACTCATGACAGAGATAACACGGCTTGAGACCATTCTTTCCAGTGAGGAGAACATAAAGAACGAGATCCGACGTGAAATTACTGAAATTTCTTCAAAGTTCGGGGATGCACGCCGGACAGAGATCGCGCTTGATACCAGCAACCTTTCAAACGAGGACCTGATTGAGGATAAAACTGTGCTCGTATCGATAACGACTGCAAACTACATCAAACGTATTGACCTTGACACCTACCGCAAACAACGGCGTGGTGGTCATGGGATCACCGGTATGGCCACCAAGGATGAGGACTTTGTCGAATCGGTTTTTGTTGCCGGCATGAAGGATTACCTTCTCTGTTTCACCAATCTTGGCAGGGTATACTGGCTCAAGGTCTACCAGATCCCCGAGAGTTCCCGTGCGGCAAAAGGTAAACCCATCGTCAATCTCCTGAACCTGAAAGATGAGATCGTGACCACCGTGCTTCCTGTCCGGGAATTTACCGCGGACAGATTCTTACTGTTCGCAACGAGATTCGGACAGGCCATCAAGATACGGCTGAATGATTTTTCGAATCCCCGCTCTGTCGGGACTAATGCCATCAGGATACGGGAAAACGATCAGCTGGTGGACGTAATCATGACCGATGGGACCAAAGAGATCATCCTGACCACCCGTTTTGGCCAGAGCCTGAGGTTCCATGAGGAGACAGTCCGGACTGTCGGGAGGGGGGCCCAGGGCGTGCGGGGGATGAAGATGAAAGGTGAGGATACCGTTGTGGCAGTCACCCTGCTGGAAAAGGATCATCTTCTTACCATATCAGATGTCGGTTTTGGCAAGAGGTCCGAGTTCGACGAGTTCCGCGGGCATGGCAGGGGGACTATGGGGGTCAGGAACATGCAGCTTGAGCGTGACGCAGTCATCATCGAATCGCGGGCAGTGTCAGACACAGATGAAATTATCGTCATGACCGCTGAGGGGATTGTCATGCGGACACCGGTCAGCGAGATCCGGATCATCGGTCGGGGAACCAAAGGGGTGAGGACCATTCGGCTTGATGATAAAGATCGGGTCGTAGGTGTCGCAATTGTCCAGCCTGAGCCTGATGTGGTCCAGGAAGCTGAGGGTCCAGAACCGGAAACGAAAGATGCTACTGAAAATACGGGTGTCTGAAAAAGGCACCGGATCTTCTTCTGATTTTTTTTATTTTGGGAATTTTCCTTTTCTGATAATTCATATCGTTCACCCTACTCTGGAGAAGCATAGATCATCGACAAGGTCGCATCTGGACCTTCATTTATGATGATCGCCGCCGCCCCCGGAGGGACACCCCCGCGGCGAATTAAGGACTGAAAATCAAAAAAACTCTCCTCGCCCCGCCCTGCCCCGCTGTGCCTCGGAGAGACCCTGAGTCGGGTGACCCTCCCAATTACGTGATTTTCTACAAAAAGTACTGTTTTATGGTATGGAGATCCAAGACCACATAGTAGATTTTACGGTAACCCGGTTATCCGCAATCAGTTCACCAGAAATCTTCAAATGAGGGACGGAGTTATTGTTCCCCTGAATTCCGATTCCAGGTAAGCTGGAAGGGACGATGTTTTTTTTACCGAAATGCTGACAACAGTACAAGGTGCATTCATGTTCAGAAAAATCATAACCATCACTTCAAAAACCGAGGGCGATATCATCGATATTACGCCCGAAGTTAAAAAAGCGGTCCGGGAAAGCGGGGTCCTGGAAGGACTCGTTCATCTTTTTGTGCAGCATTCAACAGCCGCTCTTACCACTATTGAATTTGAACACGGGGTATTATCCGATCTCATAAGGGCACTCTCTGTGCTTGCACCGGACGATACCCCGTACGCCCATAACACCCGCTGGGGTGATGGCAATGGGCGATCGCATGTAAAAGCGGCGCTGGTCGGGCCTTCGATCACCATACCATTGACAAATGGTACTGTTATGTGCGGGACATGGCAGCAGATAGTTGTGCTTGAACTTGATGTTAACGCCGGTCGGGAACGGACCATAGTATGCTCGATAATGGAGGAATAGGGTTCCTGTTTATCAGTTCGAATGACATGATGCGGATTTCCTTTCATAATCCACAATTAAGGTATCTGCTTATCCATGGTACCGGTGCAATAAAGCGTTCATGATCCCGTTAGGATTTTCCTTTCCGGTACCGGAAAAAGGTTGCAGGAATTGCATCATTACCAAATTCCTTTATCTCGGGACCCATCGAACGTAGGAATATGAGCAGGGCGCTGAAAGCAAAGATACTAAAAAAATGTAAAGATCTGGATATCCCTCTTGTTGGTTTCGCGCCAGCGAGCCGTTGGGATATCCCTTTATTCGATCCCTGGGTCCCGGAAGAATTCAGGCCGCGGGAAATTTTTCCAGAGGCGCAAACAGTTATTGTTATAGGTCTGCCGGTGACCCTGCCCATTCTGGAAACCGCTCCCTCCATCTGGTATTACGAGCTGTACCGGACGGTCAATACCCTGCTTGACATGAACGGATATCGTATTGCAACATTTCTCAATAATGAAGGGTTCTCCACTGCGGCAGTCCCGAGAGACGGGTACGGATCAATATCCATTCTCAAGGAAAAACCCGTCGCATTCTTCTCACACCGCCATGCCGCCTTCCTTGCCGGCCTGGGAAATTTTGGTATCAACAATACCCTGCTGACAAAAAAGTTCGGACCCCGGGTGCGGTTTACCTCAATTTTCACTACGGTAGATATCCCTCCCGATCCGGTGTTGGAAGATCCGCTATGCATCCGCTGTATGCGATGCGTAAAAGTCTGCCCGGTAAAAGCCATTGGTAGCGATGAATATCCCCGGGGATTGATCGACAAGAAAACCTGTACAACCCGATCCGAAGCATTATTGAAACGATTTATCTCCCCATGCGGCCTGTGCATCAAAGTATGTCCGGTAGGCGAGGACCGGAATCTCTTCCAACGGGAAGATCCGGAGATATACAATGAGAATGCAAAGAAATTTGACCAGTACCACAAGGCATGGAAGCATGTCAGAAATTATGGATCAAGATAAGATTCTGCTTAATTTCAAGAATAATGCTGGGTATAATGCCTTTTTATCCTGTCTGGAAGCTCCGTCGCCACTCTCGAGATCGTCCCGCCGTGTCTCGGAGATGCCCTGAGGCGGGAGACCCTCACAAATACTACGATTTTTCCGGAAAGAGGTGATCAGACGAGAGTATTCAAATTTTTGAAAATCCTGTTACCTGGCATGATAGGGATTTGGAACCTCTTTAATCTCATTTGGGAGTAAGCCCCCGCCTCTGATTGGAGGCTCCAACGGCAAAGCAGGGACAAAAAATTTAAAAAATCTCCCCGTATCGCTCCATACCTCAAAGTGTCCCTGAACTCAGGGGAACTTCATGAAATCAGATAACCTTTGATGTAAGTTGGTTTTTTTCCAGTCTGTATCAGATCAAAAAAAATAGATCCGACTTTTAGACTTTCCCAATTCGTCGTGCGATACCCAGAATAATAAAACCGGTGATGATCCCGATAGAGGAGAGCGGAGTCCGTGTTACCGGGGGCTGAGTTGGGTGGATCGCTGTCGGGGTTGCAATCGAGAGAGGAATTGCAGGAGTAAGAACAGGAGCTGCCGTTGTGACGGGTGGACTTAAGCGTTCAGTTACCGTAAAAGTTGTTGAGGCAACCACGTCTTGCGTCACTCCGGAAACTTTCACGAGATACTCATCTGCTTTAAACGAAGAGGTATCCACGTAAAAAGACCAGGCATTGTACCCGTTTGTCCCCGGCCCGACGGTTACGGTACCGGTCGATCCGGAAAATTCGCCGCTTTGTAACTTATGCGTAGGACCGAATGAGGACGAGTAGATCTCGACCAGGAGATCGTCCCCGACCGCCAGATTGGTCGAACCGGTGATCGTGAACATGTCGCCAATATAACGATTCCCGATCGGATTGATCAGAGAAACGGGTTCGTCAACAAAAAAAGGAACGGTCGTAAAATCATCGTCGATATTCTGGCTTTTGATCGCCTGAATAAGAGCATACCCGGCATCCGGACGCTGGAGACTTCCCGGCCCGGTGAGCTGGAAAATTGCTTTCCCCGAGTCCAGCTGACGATTGATAACCTCACCTGTGGCAGGATTGTACACAATATCGAATTCTCCGTTCATCATGGGATGCTGGATAATAACCAGGTATTGGCCGGACGCGAGGTTCTGTGTTTCAGCAGACTTCAGTTCATAAACATAGGTATTGTCCTCGTTGACCGGAACATTCGAAATTTTAACGTAATTTTTGCCGATCACCCAAATCTGTAGTCCGTTCTGGGGATGGCCGGTAGCGATGCCCCGGATAATGACCGGGTCACCGTTTGCGACGCCTGTTATTGAGGTACTCCCCGGCGTGAGGGTGACTGCCATGGACGGCACTACGAGCATCGCACAGAACAGTAGAAGAATTGCGTAAACAGTTGTTCCCCGATTCTCCGGGTAGTGTATCATAATAATCCTCAGTAATCATAAGGAAGGAGACGCTGATATAATCGATCAACGTACACAAAAGAAGTGAGTGGGAGGAGTAAGCCTCCTTTTGTTTCAGCGGCATTCAGCTATGCGTCATACCCGGACAGATACCGAGCAATCCAAAGGTCCTGTTCTGACTTGCACCCGCAGGGGTTCACCGTTTCATCGATTCCTGTTCGTTAACGTTCAGCGGGACCACCCATTGAGGGTGACCTTGACGGATTTACCGTCTCAACCGCTTCATAACTGAGAACAGGCCGTGTCGTTTCTGTGCCATTGCCGTGACTCTCGCCACCCGTATTTACATACGGCTGCGTGCCCGGTGGGTGGGGGGACTTTCCTCAGCAGCCATAAAAGGCCACCGTCGGCCGCTCTCTCCCTCTCCCGTAATACTTAGAGTTTTCGGGAGATAAGCACAGCGATGCAGGGCATATTTTCTCACAAGAATACAGATCGTTCGATAGATTGTTAAATAAGGTGAACTATAGACAGTCACAGAGCTACAGGGAGATCTGACGTATGCTGCTCACTACGGATGAAGGCAGGATGGCACTACAGCTGGGACGCGGTGCGATCGAGTATACTATCGTTAAAAAACCGAAACCGGCGCTGTGCCTCACACCGGTCTTCCGCGATAAGCGCGGAGTTTTTGTCACACTCACCAAAGAAGGCCAGCTTAGGGGATGCATTGGATTTCCATACCCGGTGATGCCACTGGGAGAGGCAATTGAGGACGCCGCAGTCGCCGCTGCCACCGGAGATCCCCGTTTTCCACCTGTCCACAGGGACGAGCTTCCTTCTGTCAGGGTCGAAGTTACCGTCCTGACCGAGCCAAACCTTCTTGATGTCGAACCGGTCCGGCGACCTGAAATGATTGAAGTGGGAAAGCATGGTCTGATCGTACGGGGGCTGGGAAGAAGCGGGCTTCTCCTTCCCCAGGTAGCAACCGAGTATTGTTGGGATAGTACGACTTTCCTCGATCATACCTGCATTAAGGCCGGGCTTCCCGAACACAGCTGGATGAACCAGAAGGTTGAGGTACTAACCTTCGAAGGGCAGATCTTCACCGAACAGAAGTGACAGCAACCGTTTAACCCCCATGCCGCATATATAAGTGAACAGCAACGGTGATGCATGGGAATTGCTTTTGAGAGTCTTTACAGCGACATTGCGGGACGCACCGGTAAACTCACCGTCGGGAAAAAGACGATAAAAACTCCCGCACTTCTCCCGGTCATCAATCCCCATCTCCAGATCGTCACGCCGAAGGAGATACAGTCGATGGGTGTGGAGGCGTTGATCACCAATGCCTACATCTTTTCCCAGAGCCGGCAGTACCGGCAACGCGCTCTTGATGAAGGTCTCCACAAGGTGCTGGATTTTAATGGCGTGATCATGACAGATTCCGGTTCGTTCCAGCTCTCCGTATATGGCCAGGTTTCGGTAACCAACACAGAAACTCTCTCGTTCCAGCGCGATATCGGGAGCGACATCTGGGTGCCCCTGGATATCCCGACCTCTCCCAGTGCGGATCGTGAGACAACAGAACGGGAGCTTGCTATAACCATGCAGCGTCTCGCTGAAGCAAAAAAGGTTTTTGGCAGGGATGCACCTATTGCAGGGCCGGTTCAGGGAGGTATCTTTACCGATCTTCGCGAAAAGGCCGGCCGCGGAGTAACGGACCTGGGTTTTACATTCTGTCCGATCGGGGCAGTAGTTCCCTTAATGGAATCATACCGGTACCGTGATTTGGTGAGCGTGGTAATGGCGGCAAAACAGACGCTCACACCATCTGCATGTGTCCATCTGTTCGGGGCTGGTCACCCGTCCATGTTTGCGCTTGCAGCTGCCATGGGTTGCGATCTTTTTGATTCTGCCGCGTATGCACTATCTGCAAAGGAAGGACGGTACCTGACCACCCATGGAAGCTTCAAAATCGACGAACTCGCCGACCTTCCCTGTGCATGCAATGTCTGCCGTAACCATATGGCAGAAGAACTGCGCAGTGCACCGGACCGGGAGCGTCTGCTCGCACTCCACAACCTGTATGTAACCGTTGCCGAAATCTCCCGGGTCCGCCAGGCAATTTACGACGGCACTCTCTGGGAACTGGTCGATGAACGGTGCCGGGGGCACCCTCAGCTCCTTGCCGGTTATCGGGCACTGCTGGACAGTACGGCATCCTTAGAAAAATACGACCGTGTCTCCAAACGGCGTTTTTTTTACCGGGGTGGTGAGAGCTGCTCCCGTACTGAGATCCTCAGGTACCAGGATATGCTCTCCCGGCTTCAGCTCGGAAAAACGGTTCTTGTGGCATTTGATGGCGGTATACGCGACGAATTTGACGACACGCTTTTTTTCAAACCTCCCTTCGGCCCGTATCCAAAGGAGCTCAAAGAGACATTTCCCATCGGCCAGAGCGAAATCCCGGAGTATGACGAGGTCATGGTCAGGAAAGGTTGCCACGGAATACGGTGCCTGATGGAGAGTCATCCGGGCAGCAGGTTTGTTGTTTCCTGTAAACCCAGATGGGTAGCCATCGTCCGCCAGGAACTAGGAACCATTGAGGTACGCAATGACGAAATTTGATATCAGGAAACGGGATGGACTTGCCCGTACCGGAATTTTCTGGAACGATGACGTCTCCGTCAGACTCCCGATGGCAGTCGAGGTCGAATCCCTCTTTCCGGACCTCAATCAACGGGATGGGACCAACCTGCCTCTCTGCGCTCAACCCGCGCTGGCAGAACAATTCCCACCTGTGAACCGGGGACCGCCGATTTCCATCCATCCCGGGCTAGAGAATTCTGTAAAGAGCGGTGAGTGCGTGATAGTTGAAAACTGGCATACAGCACTGACAAACCCCCGGAAGTATGTGGACTGGCTCATCGGGCTCAAGGACAAGACGCCGGTCGATACAGCATGGTATGCCCCTGCATCTGCCCTCCCCTCAAATGTTCATATCCTGTGCTATTCGGGGTTTGAACTCTTTGACTTCCGGGCAGTCGACCTCAAAACTGCCCAGCGACGGTTCTGTACTCCCGAAAGTGATTTTCCCCATGAGATGCTCCGCCGGGGAATCTGCAGCTGTGCCGGATGCCTGCAAAACGATCTGAAAATGCACAACCGTCAGGCACTCCTTCACGAGATTGCCCTCGTTTCCCTGTTCATTGAAGGGTCCCGGTTACGGGACCTGGTTGAGTCGCGGTGCAGGCTCGATGCGACCCAAGTGGCGATTATTCGACATCTCGATATCCAGTACGCTTTCATGGAACGGTGCATGCCGATTGCACGCGGTGGTATCATGCGGGCTAATTCCGGAGAGTCCCTGCACCGTGCGGAGATCCGGCGGTTTGCCGAACGGGTTATCACGCGGTATATTCCACCGCAGACGGATGTTGCGGTTCTCCTCCCCTGCTCGGCAAAAAAACCCTATTCCCTTTCCCAGAGCCACCGGAGGTTCCAGCAAGCGGTTGCTGGTCGGGCGCATGAACTTATTGTCACATCCCCGCTGGGGCTTGTGCCCCGTGAACTTGAATGTGTTTACCCGGCAGGACATTATGATGTACCGGTCACCGGTTACTGGGACGCCGAGGAATGTGCGGTTATCTCCGGCATTCTTGCCCGCTACTTCGAACGTCACCGGTATCGCCGGATCATCGCGCATCTGGAGGGAGGTGCACTCAGGGTAGCGAAGATGGCCGCCGACAGGTGTGGGATCACTCTGGAATATTCATGTACCGAGAATCCAGCTCATGATTCCGCACTCAACGCGCTTGATACCGCCCTAGCGGGAGAACGGCGGATAAAAGATGACCGCCTTCATGGCATGGTATCCTACCAGTTCGATTTCAATCTCGACACCAAAGGTATCATGCCGAGGGGACACTTCCCGGAACTATTTTACAGTAGAAAGAATGCGCAACTGTTCTCAGTCGACACCGGCACCGGCCTGCTCCGGCCGACATTTGACGGCTGGAATTTGATCCCGGAAGGATACCGCATATTTATTGATGATTTCGTTCCTGAAGGTGACGTGCTTGTCCCCGGCGTGGTTTCGGCAGATTCCAGGATCCGTGACGGTGATGAAGTGCTGGTAATCGGGGCTCGTGCCCATGCCACAGGCCGGGCAGCACTGCCGGCAGATGAACTGCTGCGATCAAGTCGCGGTGTAGCCGTACGGGTGCGAAAGATAAGGAAATTGTAACCCGTTCACTCCATTCCCGGTATTTCTCCCGGTGGGAAAATTCACATCGACAGAGAACATTTAAGTAAAGCCCCTGTCGGAGTTGTGTCCAGAAAGAAAAAATCGGGAATTCCGTTTAGTTTCTTTTGTTGGATACGGGAAGCGTCAAATGAAAATATCCCGGTTTTTTCGTTATTGTTGATATAGCATTCTCCCGTAATGGCTGGTTCAGACACGCAAAATAAAAAGGATACAGGCAAATTACTAGGATACATATCGTAGATATTCATGGAGTGACAGGGTTGTTTTTGTTTGAGAGGGTGAACCAGCGGCCTGGAAGGGATATATTCCATTCAGTCTGGAAGGGCCGGCTATGACAGTTGTGATTGCTGTTCCAAAGGAACAAACGCCTGATGAACTGCGCGTGGCAATTGTTCCGGAGGTCGTAAAGAAGCTCACGGAGTCAGGTTACGAAGTCCGGATAGAGCATGACGCGGGGACGGGCGCATACTACCCCGATGATCTCTTCACGGCTGCCGGAGCGAAGATCGTATCAAACCGGACCGACCTGTTTAACGGTGCACAGATCGTTTTGCGCGTCCAGCCCCCGACTGTCACCGAAATCGATCAAATCGGTGAGGGCACGATCGTCATCGGGTTCATGAACCCGGCGCGAAACCTTGATGCTGTGGCCCGGATGCGGGACCGGAAAATCACTGCTTTTGCCCTTGAGCTGGTTCCACGAATATCCCGCGCCCAGAGCATGGATGCGCTCAGTTCCCAGGCGACGGCCGGCGGGTATAGTGCCGCCATCATGGGCGCCGCGAATTGCCCGAAGTTCCTTCCGATGCTGACAACGGCAGCCGGTACAATACGACCGGCAACGGTGCTCATCCTGGGTGCTGGTGTTGCCGGCCTGATAGCAATTGCCACGGCAAAGCGGCTCGGTGCCCTTGTCGAAGCCTACGATGTCCGGCGCGCCGCAGGTGAACAGGTCCGCAGCCTCGGCGCCAGATTCCTCGAGCTTGAGATCAACGCCGAAGGCCAAGGCGGTTATGCCCGCGAGCTCACCGCTGAAGAGAAGGAAAGGGAACAGCAGATGGTCTCAGCCGCAGTTGCAAAGGCTGACATCGTCATCACGACCGCCGCCATCCCCGGCCGGAAGGCTCCCGTCCTCATTACCAGGGAGACTGTAGCAGTGATGCGACCAGGCGCCGTCATCATTGATATGGCTGCTGAATCAGGAGGGAACTGCGAACTGACACAGGCGGGTAAGGCTATACAGGTTCATGGTGTCCTGATCATCGGGCCGCAGAACCTCCCTGCCAAGGTGCCGTTCCACTCGAGTCAGATGTACGCAAAGAACCTCCAGTCGTTCATGGCGCTCCTTGTCAACAAAGATGGAACGATCGTCAGGGAGTTTGCTGACGAGATTCTGGTCGCGAGCCTTCTGGTACACGCAGGAGAGGTGCGTCATCAGCCAACACACGATCTCATGAGTGGAGGGAAATCATGACCGACATAACCATGCTCTGGACGGCCGTCTATATCACGATGCTGGCCGCTTTCACCGGGTACGTTGTCATCAGCCGGGTCCCCGCCATCCTCCACACGCCACTGATGAGCGGCTCGAATTTCATCCACGGGATCGTTCTTGTCGGCGCGATGGTCGCGCTCGGCCTCGCAACAACACCAATCGAACGAGTCATCGGTTTTATTGCGGTCATTCTTGGCGCGGCAAACGTGACCGGTGGTTACGTTGTCACGGAACGGATCCTCCAGATGTTCGACCGCAGCGGGAAGAAGCCCGGAAAGGGGGCCTGAAATGGTTGATTTGTCCTGGGCGATCGAGCCGGTCTACATCGTGACGATCTTCTTCTTTATTATCGGAATGCAGCGGATGAGTCACCCCCTCACTGCGCGGAGCGGGATCGTCTGGGCCGGCGCCGCGATGCTGATCGCAACGCTCGTTACGTTCTTTACACCAGCCCTCACCAACCTTGCCCTTATCGCGATTGCAATTGTGATTGGCGGGGGATTTGGTTATATTGCGGCAAAGCGAGTCGCAATGACCAATATGCCCCAGATGATAGCTCTCTACAATGGTATGGGTGGCGGAGCGGCGGCCGGGATCTCTGCGGTCGCACTCCTCGGCACAACCAATGCCACCACTGGATCCCTTGCTATCGTTGGCGGCCTCATCGGGGCTGTCTCGTTTACGGGGAGCATTATTGCGTTCCTGAAACTCCAGGGCTGGATGCGGCCGAGGCCGATCACCTTCCCGGGACAGCAAATCGTCAACATTGTGGTCCTGGCCCTCGCCGTCGTATCCGCTGTGCTCGTTCTCGTCCAGCCGTCATGGATCCCGTTCTCCGTTGCCATGTACCTTCCGCTGTTTTTCGTCCTCTCGCTCGGTTTCGGGCTCCTTATGACACTCCCTATTGGCGGAGCCGACATGCCTGTTGTGATCTCGATGTACAATGCTTTCACCGGGCTTGCCGTAGCACTTGACGGGTTCTCGTTCGCGACTCCCAATTATGCGATGGTTGTTGCAGGTATCATTGTCGGAGCCGCAGGTTCGCTGCTCACGCTCACTATGGCGCGAGCAATGAACCGCTCGCTCTCGAATGTCTTCTTTGGTGCGTTCGGTTCCACGGAGGAGGAAGGGGTAGCGATCCAGGGCAGTATGAAGTCGATCGAGGCCGACGACGTCGCTGTCCTGCTTGCTTATGCAGATAAGGTAATCATCGCACCGGGCTATGGCATGGCGGTAGCCCAGGCCCAGCAGAAGGTCAAGGAGCTCACCGACCTGCTCGAAAGCAGGAACATCCAGGTGAAGTTTGCGATCCACCCGGTTGCCGGGCGGATGCCCGGGCACATGAACGTCCTTCTTGCCGAAGCAGGGATAGATTACGACCACCTCTTTGACCGTGACGAGGTGAACCCGGAATTTCCCGATCACTGATGTTGTTCTTGTCATCGGGGCCAACGATGTCGTCAACCCGGCGGCGCACCGTCAGGGCAGCCCGCTCTTCGGTATGCCGATCCTCGACGTCGAACAGGCAAAGAACGTCATCGTGCTGAAACGCGGCCAGGGGAAAGGCTTCGCCGGGATCGAGAACGACCTGTTCTACCGGGACAACACCCGGATGCTCTACGGCGATGCACAGGAGTCTGTCGGGAAACTCGTACAGGCACTCAAGAGCTCTAGAACTTGCGGCAGGAATCGGGTAAGAGCGGGGGCATATACGCCTCAATAATTTTTTGGTCCGGGTTCCATGTTCAGATGTTGATTCCTATCACGCAGTCCTTACTGAAAATCCACGTGAATGGGCTAATCCAAAAAATAGTATTTACCGATACGCTAAGGAATTGTTTTCTCTTATACTCAATAAGGAGCAATATCCCCACCTCTGAGACGCGCCTCCCGTGGCGGATCAGAAACTAAAAAAATAAGGGAAACCATCTGCCTGCTATGCCTCGGAGAAGCCCTGAGGCAGGCGACGCTCCTGACATTTTTTACGGTTCTTTACCTACCCACTTGAACAAAGAGCTCGCTACGTACTAACGAAAAATTTGATATACGACGCTGAGGAATTTTTTGTATTTCCCTTATACAACATTGAAGATACATCCCGCAGCGAGGAAGCGACCGTCCTGGTGAATGATCAGTGAATGAAAATTCCAAAAACCTCTTCGACCTCCGTGCCTCGGAGAGGTCCTGAAGCGGGTGAACCTCCAAGAGGGTATAATTTTTAGGAAAGCAAGATCCCGGTGGCGGACTCATTCAGTCCTGCCTTTGATTTTGATTACCCTGTCACTCGTTAGTGCATCCTTCTGTGCAATAGCTACCGGTAAATGTGAGATGAAGTGACAATAGCAGCCCTTTATCAAATAATCTTGCAGGAGATCGCCCCATCCGTTCAGCAATTTTTAGTCATTTCCAGCACCAGTTTTTTCCCGAAAATTTTTTCAAATGCTTTTCTTTCGGCTTCGACGCCCCAGATTTCCAGCTGGCAGTCCCCACGGGTGACCACTTCGAGAATCACCGAGTTTTTTTCCAGACGGGAAAAACGCACATGCTGCACCAAGGCCGTATGACTCCGGTCCAGGCTTTCTCCCAGGCGAATGAACGTCGTGAGTACTCCAAGCGTGTCCCGTTCGTGAAAATCAAGATCCAGAACCTCCGGATCCTTTTTTCTCGGGGTTTTTTTGCGATGGAACCGGGCGATATTTGCCATGAAATTTACCTCTTTTTGATCAAAACCCAGAAGTTCAGAATTTTTTATGATATAATATGAATGCGCATGATGATTGGTATAGGAGATAAACGACCCGATATCGTGAAGAAATGTTGCGTATTCAAGCAGTTCGCGTTCCCGCTCACCAAAGGGGTGGAGCTGCAATTCTTTTGCCGAATCGAACATTTCCAGCGCGAGGCTTGTCACGGTCCGGGCGTGGTTCTCATTGATCCCGCAGGATCTTCCCAGTTGCAGCACACTGCGCTGCCGTGGCGAGAGCTCTCCGAGAAGGGGGAATGCATCCATCCTTGAACAGTAATCGACCAGGAGTCCGTCCTGCAGGCCCCGTCCGGTGACGGTAATGGTATCCAGAGATAATTCTCTCATGAACATTTCAAGGATAGCAGCCCCGGGTATAATGATGTCCGCACGTTCCGGATTCATCCCGGGTATTTTTCTGCGCTGCTCAAGCGAAAGTGAGCAGAGCAGACCGATAACCTTCGTCAAATCTTTATAGCTCAGGATAGCGTCGCCTGAATTACCCTCATGGTGAACGGCTTTTTGGGCAATTTCAAAGAGATTCATGATCGTTCCGGAACTGCCGATGGCAAGTGCGGGTTTTTGTTCCTGTATCGTACGGACTGACTGGATTATTGCATCCCGGACATGCCGCTGGATTTTCTTATACCGGCTCTGGGATACCGGGCCAGTTACATTATCGGACAGGTAAAGATTTGAGAGCCGGATTGCCCCCAGTTTGAAACTTTCAAGATACCGGTAGTCCTGTTCTCCACCAATGGCAATTTCCGTGCTTCCGCCCCCGATATCGATAAAAAATGCCAATCGGTCGCTGAGGTGAATTCCCCGGGAGACACCAAGGTAAATCAGACGGGCTTCTTCCTGCCCGGAGATCACCCGCACATCCAGCCGGGCCTCCTGACGTAAGAGGTGCAGGATCTCCTGCTGATTTGCCGCCTCCCGCATGGCAGACGTCGCAACAGCAACAAATTCGTCAGTTTTAAAGGTCCGTGCAAGTTCTGTCAGCTGCTTACAGACAATCACCAGGCGTTCAATGGCTTCCGGGAGGATCTCCTCCTCTTCAAACTCGCCCTCTCCGAGACGGACCTGCTGCTTCTGCCTCGAAAGAATGCTGTACGAGTGATTGGGGTTGAGCCGCACGACAAGGAGACGGACCGAGTTGGTCCCGATATCGATGAACGATACAACACGACCATCCGGACCGATCGTGCCGGATTTCACCGTATCACCAGTGTCCGCTCAAACACCTGCCTGAATAGGTCTCCTTTCTCCAAAGCCCGTTCAATTTCTGCAGATGCATCCCGGATCGCGCTCGTTTCAATAACTACCTCATGAGGGCCTGCAGAACAATGAATGGAGGTAACTGACCCGAGACGGAACCCGTCCAGACCGTCGGCAATCCGTATCAGGGAAGCCAGCATCCGGACATGTTTTTGCTGTTCAGAAGACAGGAGAGAGAAAAATCCATCTGATTCAAGACGGACTCTGCCACGGTGGGCACGGGAGATCATACCAATTATCCCCCGGTCTACGATATCGAGAGGAAGAGTGTCGTCAGAGATAATCATTTCTTTGCTGCGTTTGGCGTGTCCTTTCTGGTCGTATTTCAAACCGATGTCATGGAGAGAACAGGCACATTCAAGTAAGAATCGTTCATGTGCATGCATCTGATGAATAGACGCGAGATCGTCATAAATCTTGAGGGCAAGGGTTGTCACGGTATGACAGTGCACTATTTCTTCGGGGAACCGGGCGGAAAGCAGGGATACCGAAGAGCGGATTTCATCGTCCGTGGAAATTTTACGAAGTCTGAAACGCTCTTTTCTTCCCTCGGTCATTGTGCTGCGTGAGCTCGTCCCAGAGGGTTGCGCGCCCGACTGATTCCCAGTACCTCACAAATCTACGGTATATCTGTTTTCGCTCCTTCTCCCGTTCAGACAGGAAGTGCCGGTAACTGGTCACCCTGCTTCCCTGCGCATGAGGAGGATTAAGACCGGTCCGGGATGATGAGCGTTCGTCAAGGAGCATCTTCATAACAGTGTCAATCCAGACATCACAATCATGGAGATCACCGAGAATTTCCTGGATTTTTTTTACTCTTGAAAGAGGTTTTTTGAGGTTCCGTCGAAAGACCGGGGCATATATTTCCATCGTGTACCTGAGTTTCTTTGCCGCAATTCTCATCGTATGATGTTCTGCAACAGCATCCGGATTATGCACCCAGCGCTCAAACTTCAGCAGGGCATCGAGACGCCGTGAAATACGGGCAGCCGCAACCGGGGGGATTCCCCAACGGCCTTGCTGTATGCGGGCGTCCCTGCCCCGGGTTACCAGACCTGTGCATACGGCCCTGATATCCACGGGTATTTCACTTTTTTCCAGGTTTTCCAGGGCTGACAAAACGGCACTCTGGAGTTTCCGGCGCCTTTTCTGCAGCTGCCTGAGCAGGATAGTCTCTGCATCATCCTGAGGCACGGCCAGCCGGGCACCGACCGGGAGAATTTCATTATTTTTTTGTACCCTCTTCTTTTTCAGTTGTACTAAAAATGCTATCTGGACATCCGTATCCCGTGCATCGCCAAGTGCCCGGGTAATCTTTTGCAGTTCCCGCACCCATATGCGGAATTTTCTGGGCGGGAAACACGACGCAAAAAGAGGGAGAGCTGCCCTCAGTCGCCGGGATGCAACACGCATCCGGTGGATATGTTCAATATCCTCTCCGGACCTGACACCCTCAATTTCACGGAGAAATGCATCAAGGAGAGGAAGAATCCGCTGCACGCCAAAAATGCAGGCCGCTTTTACAGGTTCCTGCTCCTTAACGGAGATCATTATACCAGATCCCCCGGTGATCGACCAGCCAGTTTTGTGTATTCAGGGATTGCACATCCCGGTCAGCGACCCGTCGTTCATAGATCCCGTCACCCCTCAGGATGCGTGTTTTGACCGTATCGGCCAGCTGGACAGGGAGAATGGTGGATATAATCGCGTTTCTCATACCCGGATTTTCAACCGGGAATAAGACCTCGACCCTCCGGTCTAAATTACGGGGCATGAGATCTGCACTCCCCAGAAAAACCTCTTCGTTGCCACCATTATGAAAATAGTAAATCCGGGCATGCTCAAGGAAGCGCCCGACAATCGCACTTACCGTTATATTTTTGCTTACCGGACTAATCCCGGGCAGGAGGCAACAGATTCCCCGGACCTGCAGTTCAATTTTCACACCGGCTTGTGATGCACGGTACAACGCCGCAATACAGATAGGATCGACCAGAGCATTCATCTTAAATATCAGGTGCCCGTCACCCCTTTCGTGGTGCCGGGAAATTTCCCGGTCAATCCGGTCGATAATCCCTCTGCGAAGGGTTACCGGTGCAACAAGCAGTTTCTGATAATTTTCTATCCGAGCATATCCCGTAAGGAAATTGAAGAGGTTTGCAACATCCTCCCCGGTTTCCTTATCGCAGGTAAAGAGGCTGAAATCGGTATAGATGCGGCTCGTTGTGGCGTTATAATTGCCGGTACCGAGGTGCATATAACGGCGTATCCCGTCTTTTTCCCGCCGGACGACCATGCAGAGCTTTGCATGGACCTTCAGGCCGACAACACCATATACTACATGAACCCCTTCGTGTTCAAGGGCACGGGCCCACCCGATATTGTTCTCTTCGTCAAACCGGGCCTTGAGTTCGATCAGTGCAGCGACCGCCTTGCCGTTCTCGCGGGCTTCCATGAGGGCATTGACGATGGGAGAGTTCGAGCCTACGCGATAGAGGGTAATTTTGATGGCGAGGACGTCCGGGTCATGGGCTGCCTGGCGGATGAAGTTTACGACCGGTGAGAAGGAGTCATAGGGGTGATAGAGAAGAATAGGGTGGTGTCGGATGGCGGAAAAAATATCCTTTCCTTCGGCAAGATCGGATGGGACTGACGGAAGAAACGGGATGTCTTTCAGGTCAGGGCGGTCGAGTGAAAGGAGTTCCATAAGATCGGCCATACCGACCGGATGACCAACGCGATACAGCATGGGAGGAGTGATTCCCAGTTTCTTTTCCAGCATGGTGCAGATGCCGTCATGCATGGAACAGTCTACCTCGATGCGTACCGGTTTTCCGCGTGCCCGCTGCTCCATGATCTCTTCAACCGTGGTCAGGAGATCTGACGCCTCATCTACCTCTATTTCGAGATCCGCATCACGGGTAATCCGGAACGGAAACGACGCAATCACCTCCAGACCGGGAAACAGCATGTCAAGGTTCGCAGCAATAATCTCTTCGAGATACACGAAATGTACCCCGCAGCACCATAACCTGAGTTTTCTTCTGCAGGAGGAAGCCTGACAAGACGGGAGAAAAGGTTTGTCGGGACCTTCACCCGTGCGAAAAAATCTTTTTTGTTCAGGTCCCGCACGATAATGGCAAGGTTCAGGGACAGATTTGATATGAAGGGGAAAGGGTGGGCGCTGTCGAAGGCAAGCGGTGTCAGTACCGGAAAAATTTCTTCAACAAAAAACCTGCGCATTGCATCCTTCTGGGGGAGAGTGAGATCAGCATACATATGGATGAAGATCCCGTTTGCCCCAAGATCCGGAAGGATCTCCCTGTGCCATGCATCGGACTGGGCAGTGAGTTCGGGAAGGAGCATCTGGCGGATTGCTTCCAGCTGCTGCCCCGGCGTCATGCCGTCCGGAGGAGATTTTCAGTACCCCCTTTGCAAGCTGCCGCTGAAGACCGGAGACACGCACCATGAAAAATTCATCAAGGTTGTTTGCAAAGATCGCGAGGAACTTCACCCGCTCCAGAAGAGGTTGGGTTTTATCCTGTGCTTCATCCAGAACATGCCGGTTGAAGCGTATCCAGCTTAGTTCACGGTTGATATAGAGTGAAGGGTTGTCAACGGTCAGGTTCGGTGTATCCATGGTTAGTGCCCCATAAACGGAAAAGGTGCCAGACTCGCGCTCCATTGCGCAATTACAGTAGAGAAAGGTGTATAATAAAATATAGCCTTCCGTGAAAACCATCCATGATGGCCAGGATCAAAAAACAGGAACAAGGTGTCAATAAAAAAAACTGGATTTTCCGGATCACCCGTTAAAATTGTGGAATTTATGACAATGTTCAATAAACTCCTGCTTCCGGTGCTCGCTCGCGTTCAGCGGTGGCCTGAGATATCCGATCTCAGGAGTCTGGAGGGCAGGGCAGAACGGGCAGAGTGCTGCATTCACATAATTCGCCTTCTCCCGTACCGGGCAGAAATAAACGCCATCGATACATTCCACCTTATCACCACCGGGAAACGGTGTCCCGACTGCATGTCCCGGTTCATTAAGGACAATCATGCAGAACCCGGCGAGCAGGAATTTCAAAAACCGCAGCCGGGCATCCTCCCCGTTATCTGCAGACCCGTACTGTGCCATCACCATGTTCCAGAAGTCTTTCTGACGGTCAGTAAGCGGTTCATGCATGGTTCCAAAGATTTCCTGTTGTTCCATCAGGTTTATCGTCTGCCATGTCCCGGCCAGGTGCTCTGCGATCTTCATCTCCAGCTGATCCCGGTATTCGGGAGTAATATCCCTAATCCTGATCCCGAAATTCCGTTTCATCTGCTGGAGGTCTTTGGGAGAATAGTGGAGCATTATTCGTGAGATAGCCTCGCCAAGCTCACCACGGGTTTTGATCCGGTTCAGGAGGGTGCATTCAGTGCTGATTTCTCCGGATTCCCCACCAGTACAGGATTGATTATCCGGGAGGGATTTTTTGAAGATCATGCGGATGTCTCGGAATTGGATTTTGATATTCCTGATTCTAAAAAGTTTGTCGGTCAGTTTATTTGGCGGTTTAATGTTTTTCCTGCAGCATAATTAATACCTCTTTTTTTCGATCTGCCTCGCATGACCACCCCCGCGAGCCGGAATGATGGCAGTTTTACCTTCCTTCATTGACTTCCCAGATTTTTTATCATCACTCTTCTCAGAGATTATCATTTTATGGCGAGATTACTGCTCAGATCGGGATCAGATTCCAAAAGTCCGAAAAGCATTCATCGAAATATTCAAATGCCCCGGAATTAAAATTTGCGAAGACTGCCCGCTTCATAACCTCTCCGATGCAAGGTGTTAAGGGACGTTTTCTGAGTTTGTTTTAGTCACTGATCCGCCGCGGGGGGGCCCCTTCGGGGGCGGCGGCGTTGCTCCTAAAAAACAGAGAATATGTTCATTTTTTCATCATATTTATGTCCTCGATTTTGTTGTTCGACTGCGATTTGTTTGTTCACACAAAGCTCCCCTTATCAGGAGAATATGAGAACCAGATCACTAAAATGGAGACATAATGAATATAAAGTAATTTATCCTGAAATAAATCGCAAAAAGGCCGGACATTTTTTATATTCTCCTTTCCAACTCACTATCATGGTGATTTGCCATGAGTGAGTGCTTTATTTGTTAAAAGCCTGCGTTTTTTAGATACCACGTTACGGGACGGGGAACAGACCCCGGGTGTTTCGTTAAACCCGGACCAGAAACTGGAGATCGCCACCCGGTTGGCCGATATTGGTGTCGATGTTATCGAAGTTGGCTCCGCTGCCGCATCTGAAGGCGAGCGAAACGCGATACGAGTCATCTCTGATGCTGGACTTCCGGTCGAGATCTGTACCTATGTCCGGGCAATACATCAGGACATCGATTTTGCCGCCGATTTTGGTGCCGATTCTGTCCACCTGGTCATTCCGGTCAGCGACCTGCATATCGCAAAAAAAATGCGAAAGACCCGCGAGCAGGTCGCCGGGATGGCGTATGATGCGGTCGAATATGCAAAAAGCCGCGGACTTATTGTCGAGCTTTCGGGTGAAGATGCCTCACGGGCTGACCAGGACTTCCTCCGTCAGATCTTTTCCGAAGGCATCGACCGGAAGGCAGACCGGCTATGTTTCTGCGACACCGTTGGGGTCCTCACCCCGGAGAAGGTGGCAGAATGTATTCCACCTCTCGCAAAGATAGCCCCGCTCTCCATTCATTGCCATGATGACCTCGGGTTTGCCCTCACCAACACGATGGCAGCACTGAAGTGCGGAGCCTCATGCGCTCACGTGACGGTCAATGGCCTGGGCGAACGAGCCGGGAATACACCGCTGGAAGAAGTTGTTTTGGCGCTCGAGATCCTCTATGAATACCGGACACGGATCCGGAAAGAGGATATCTACTCGCTGTCCACCCTTGTTTCGCGACTGACCGGCGTCCCGCTGCCCATTAACAAAGCGATTGTCGGCGAAATGGCATTTACCCACGAAAGCGGCATCCATGCCCATGGGGTGATACGTGAACCCTCTACCTACGAATCGATTACACCGGAAATGATAGGGCGGAAGCGGCGGATAGTGCTGGGGAAGCACTCTGGTTCTGCCTCCGTTGAGGCGGCACTCCACGAGATGAGTTACAAGGCCGACGAGCCCCAGGTAAGAGAGATCGTCAAACGGATCAAACAGCTGGGTGATGAGGGAAAACGCGTAACCGATACGGATCTTATGGCCGTTGCCGATGCGGTGCTTTCAATTGAATGCAAACCCATCATCAGGATGCGCCAGTTTACCGCGGTATCAGGCAGCAATATGATCCCGACCGCTTCGGTTACCCTGCTGGTCAATGGCCAGGAGTTGACCGGAGCGGCTACCGGTGCAGGTCCGGTGGATGCGGCTATGGAAGTCCTGCGCAAATGTGTCGCCGACGTGGCAGATATCCAGCTGGAGGAGTACCACGTTGACGCGATCCGGGGCGGGACCGATGCGCTGGTCGACGTAACAGTAAGGTTAAGTAAAGACGGGAAGATAATTACTTCACGCGGCGCCCGCACCGACATCATTATGGCCAGTGTCGAGGCGATGATCGCCGGCATGAACAGACTACTGAGGGAGGAACATGAAAACCGGGGCAAAAATCCTCGTTGAATCACTGCAGCGCGAAGGGGTCAAAACTATCTTTGGCTATCCGGGCGGTGTAGTGCTGCCTATCTATGACGAACTCTATGATTCATCATTGCAGCACATCCTTGTACGGCATGAGCAGGCAGCAGCGCATGCTGCGGATGGGTACGCACGTGCGAGCGGTCGTGTTGGAGTCTGCCTCGCAACCTCCGGCCCCGGCGCTTGTAACCTCGTAACCGGTATTGCAACGGCCTATATGGATTCGGTGCCGATAGTCGCTTTGACCGGGCAGGTCCCGACAAACCTGCTGGGTAACGACGCCTTCCAGGAATCGGATATCACCGGCATAACAATGCCGATCACCAAACACAACTATCTTGTCAAGGATACTGCAGATCTCGGGCGGATAGTACAGGAAGCGTTCTATATCGCCGGTACCGGCCGACCGGCCCGGTACTCATCGATATCCCTAAAGATGTCAGTACCGAATGTAATCAAAGAACCTCCGGTTCCCGAAAAGGTTATCCTGCGGGGATATAATCCGACGTACCATGGGCACAAGCGCCAGATTGAAAAAGCTCTTCAGACACTGGCCGCATCGGAGCGCCCGGTGATCTATGCAGGCGGCGGGGTCATCATATCTAACGCGTCAGCGGAGCTGGTCGAACTCGCAACACAACTGGGTATCCCCATCACGACCACGCTCATGGGGATCGGGTGCATTCCCTGCGATCATCCCCTCAACCTCGGGATGCTTGGCATGCATGGCACGGAGTATGCAAATTTCGCCATTACGGAATGCGACTGCCTGTTCTCAATCGGGGTGCGATTCGATGACCGCGTAACCGGTAAAACCGACACGTTTGCTGCCCACGCAAAGATCATCCATATCGACATCGACCCTGCTGAAATCGGCAAGAACAAGCGTGTCGACGTACCGATCGTTGGCGATGTAAAGGCTGTTCTGCAGGACATGCTCTCCATGCTCAAAAAGAACGGGCTGAAGGAAGCCTGGCTGAAGAAGGTGAAACACTGGAAGCAGCACCACCCCCTGAAATGTCCGACTGATGGCGGACTTCACCCGCAGTATATCATTCGGCAGATGAGCGAACTCCTGCAGGGCGATGCGATCATCGTCTCGGAAGTGGGGCAGAACCAGATGTGGACCGCCCAGCACTTCTGTTTCAGGCATCCCCGTACATGGATCACTTCAGGCGGTCTTGGAACGATGGGATATGGGTTTCCTGCAGCGATGGGGGCACATTTTGCCAGGCCGGACCTTCCGGTATTTGATGTCGCGGGAGACGGCAGCATCCAGATGAACATCCAGGAGATGGGCACGGTAGCTCACTACAAGATCCCGGTAAAAATTGCGATCCTGAACAACATGTTCCTGGGGATGGTGAGGCAGTGGCAGGAACTCTTCTATGACCGGCGTTATTCATTCACCGAGCTCCCGCCCGTAGAATTCGTGAAGATTGCCAATGCCTATGGTATTGAAGGCGTCAAGGTGGAATGCCCTGAAGGTGTCATGCCTGCGCTGAAGGCTGCGCTTGACTGTGACGGCCCGTTTGTCATGGACTTCAGGATCGAACGCGAGGAGAACGTTTTCCCCATGGTCCCGGCCGGTGCCGCTATTAATGAGATGATAGGAGGTCACCCGCGATGAAGCCCCACACACTCTCCATCCTTGTCGAGAACAGGGCCGGCGTATTATCGAGGGTAACCGGGCTCTTCTCGCGACGCGGGTTTAATATTGAGAGCCTTGCCGTTGGTCCCTGCGAAGAACCGGGTATGAGCCGGATCACGATAGTCGTTATCGGCGATGATGAGAAAGTCGAACAGGTGATGAAGCAGCTCGAATAAGCTCATCGATATCATCAAGGTCTCTGACCTGTCGGAAAACGAGCGGGTAGAACGCGAACTCGCCCTGATCAAGGTCACGGCAGAACAGGGGACATCACGTGCTGAAATAATGCAGATAGCTTCCATCTTCCGGGCCCAGATTGTCGACGTTGGTGCAAAATCCCTTATCCTTCAGGTCATCGGGGATACGGAGAAAATCGATGCCATTGAAAAACTGCTGCGTCAGTATGGGGTCAAAGAATTTGTCCGGACCGGAACCATCGGGATCCTTCGTGGTTCAAAGACGGTAACAAGCCTGAAATAGGACTTCTTTTTTTTTTGATAAAATATTCCATTTCAATTGATCAATTTTCTTATTCTCACGCCCTCTTAAACCCCCCTAGAAAATGGTTCGCGGCTGAACCTTAAAAAAAAATTGTACTATCCGGTTCGGGACGAGAACATAGGAACCGTCTATTTACCTGAGGATAAAACCCCGCCACCACAGATGGGACGACCTGATGTGGATTAGTACCTGAAAAAACTCAAACTCCTGAACTGCCGTGCCCCGGAGGGACCTGTGGCGGGTTCACCTCATAAATTCCACGATTTTTCCGGAAAAGCTCAAGGGTGAATCCGTTTACTGCAGGTGGATCTCAACATTTGTTGTCGTTACCCTGCTGATGCTGCATCTTCCCTCATGTGATAATACCCTAAAACGTTCGGGGAAAAAACAATCGGGGAACTTCCTTCCGTAAAAAAGATCATCGCATTACGGAGCACCCCAACGGATTATTTTATATATTTTTCCGGGTATTGGTTGGTAACCGTACCGGATACCCCGGTGACGACATCTGAGGTTCACCTATGAGCAGGATTGCAGTACTGATAACTGACATGTTCCAGGATGTGGAATATGAGAAACCGGCCGATGCGTTCCGGAAGGCAGGGCATGAGCTCACCCACATAGGACTAAGGGAAGGAGCGACCGTGAAAGGCGAACATGGAAAGACCGTCAGGATAGACCTGGCGGTTCGTGACGTTCACGTCACCGACTTTGATGCCCTCTTCATTCCCGGGGGTTACTCTCCTGACAAGCTCCGAATCGATGAAGATGCGGTCCGGTTTGCGAAGGAGTTTGTGGAGAGCGGAAAACCGGTCTTTGGGATATGTCATGCAGCGCAGCTCCTCATCACCGCTCAGGTCGTGAAGGGGCGAAGAGTGACCGGCTGGAAGTCAATTGTCCAGGATATCAAAAACGCCGGAGCCGAATTCGTGGAAGCAGAGGTTGTTGTGGACGGGAACCTGGTCACCAGCAGGAAACCCGAAGACATTCCGGCTTTTTCAAAGGCTGCGCTGGAAATGCTGAAAGACCGGAGATGAATATTCTCCGGTCTTCTTTACGAGGGAATAAAACCTGTCCGGCGCGTACCGAGTTTAATAAAAAATTTTCTCATTTCTTTTCATGGTACGCCTTTATCTCCTATACCCGTGTGAGAAAGGACTGGAAGAAATCACCGGTGGGATCAAGGTTACTTTTCCCCGATACAATCAAAATCCTCTAATGCTGAAAAGATAACATTAAAAGAAAATCCGTAACCGGTGTTATTTACCCCATCATGGCAGAAAAGATACTACCAGTACCCTACGCAAAACCATTCATGAAATGGGCTGGCGGCAAGACCCAGTTGCTGCACGAATTATGCAGCCGTCTGCCGGTCGGACTGCGAAACGGTACCATTACGCATTACGTTGAACCGTTCATCGGTGGCGGGGCCTTCTTCTTTTATCTTAACCAGCGATTTTCGTTTGAAAAGTGCACCATTGGTGATGCCAATGAAGAGCTTGTTCTTGTATACCGCGTGGTTAAAAGATCGGTAAAAGAGTTGATCGGCGAGCTTGGGGTTCTCGAATCAGAGTACTTCGCAAACGATGAGGATGAGAGGGAAATATTCTACTATGAAGTCCGGGATTCCTTCAACAAGGAATTACCGGGAATTAATTTTCATCATTATCATCCCGGATGGGTAAAGCGGGCTGCCCGGATTATTTTTCTTAACCGTACCTGTTATAACGGGCTGTTCCGGGTAAACAGGGATGGCGAATTCAATGTGCCATTCGGGCGGTATAAAAATCCCGACATCCTCAACAAAGATAATCTGACCAATGCCGCCATGTTACTGGAAAAAACACAGATTATCCGGGGGGATTTTACCCGGTGCAGAAAATATGTTGATGACCATACGTTCGTTTACTTCGATCCCCCGTACCGTCCCCTCAGTCAGACATCCTCATTCACATCATACTCAAAAGACGGTTTTTCCGATACGGATCAGATACGGCTTGCAGATTTTTTTAAAGACCTCAATGCACGAGGAGCGAAAATCATCCTCAGTAATTCCGATCCGCGGAACCAGGACCCCCACGATACATTCTTCGATGATCTTTTTGAGGGCTACACCATCGACAGGGTTCCTGCACGGCGCAGGATCAACTGTAACGGTGCCCATCGCGGGAATATCAATGAGCTGATTATCACAAATTATCCTGAAACGAAGAGATAAACCGGATTACCGGTTACAATAACGGTGCGTACTCATCAATGATTTCATGGACCCGGTCGCCAAGATGATCGACGAGGAACTGTTTTAAAGGGAGGGAGAAGGGCGTGGTGAAGGTATATTCCCGTCCCGGAGTAGTGGCCGTGATCTGGTAGTCCACGCTGTACCGGGCACCTGCGGGTTCGAGAGGATAAAGTGCGAAGAGAATCGAAAGCCAGCGGGAAGAACGCGAGTCGGTCCGTACTCGTGTGATAACAATTCTCCCGATATCCTCAAAATGGATGACCCGTGCATCTTGTTTCTCAAGAAGAATTGCATCTGCATCCCTGTCCAGGTAGTCTACGGTGCGTGACCCGAGGGATTCGAGGGGGGAGGAATCCCCGCTGCGGGCAGTCCCTGGCGGTATCACCGGTTTTTTGGGAAGCATTTCCCCGTCATGATCTGTCGTTCCCTGACGAACACATGACGCAGGGACCGGGGTGATAATCATCCGTTCCGGCGTGAAAAGGATCATACCATACGATACAGCACGGAACGCTCCCTTTTTTTCGTAGCAGGGCGCTGCGAAGATGATTCTTTCGTGATTCTCTGTCTGCAGCATAAGGCTTTTTCCTTTATTCACGAGACTTGTCAGGTCTGTTGCCGAAAATGCTCCAGTTTAAAAGACACCGGCAGATACAATTATCTGTGGCAATGGGATAAAAAATATTTTTTCTTATTCCAGGGTTTCCGGTAAGGAAAAATTCTCTCATCATAAGGCCCAGAGTCGGGTAAAATAGTCTGTTTTAGAAATTTGTTATTATCTTTCTCTATTTTATATTTCGGGCATTTTTCAGAGGTAATTTCGATTATGTTAAATGTTAGCATACCACAAACTTATTGGATAACATGTTTGGATTACCTGATATCACCATAATTGCGGTTGGCAGCGTGGTGCTCATCATCATCATCGCCCTGCTGTACTGGGGACTGAAATTCCGGGGGCATGACTAAATGGCAGATATTATCACGGTCGTTGTTGTGACCCTTTATTTCCTTGCGATGCTCGGTATCGGTATCTGGGCATCAAAAAAGATTAAGACCACCGAAGATTACCTGGTTGCAGGTCGCTCGCTTGGGTTCTGGGTCTTCATACTTCTGATGATCGGGACCGTCGCTTCGGGAATGTCCCTCCTCGGTGTTTCAGGGCTTGGCTATAAAGCGGGCTGGCCGACGATATGGGAACAGATCTTTGTCCCGTTGTCGATCGGCATCTGTATCATCTTCTTCGGCGTCAAACTCCATAATGTTGCGAAGACAAGCGGGTATGTGACCGTTCAGGATTATCTTGCCCACCGGTACGAGAGCCCGACCGCACTCAGGTCGTTAAGTGCTACCGCCGGTATCATCGTTTCGCTGATCTATCTTGTCGGCCAGTATACGGCAATCTCAATCGTTCTCATGTGGCTCTTCCAGATCCCGCTCTGGCTGGCACTCCTGATTGCGACCATCGTGACGATGGTCTATACGGCAATTGGGGGTCTCTATGCAGTTGCATGGGCATCCCTGATACAATCGATAATCCTTATTGTCGGTGTCCTTGTCATGGCTCCGGTTATCATATGGTACACCGGGGGGTTCACTCATGTCAATACATTCATCGCCACCATAAACCCGAATCTTGTGATGCCATGGAATCCGAGCGGAGCATTTGCACCCCCGTATGTGGTTTCGTTTGCTCTCCTTCTGGGACTGGGCCTTGCCTGTGCCCCTCATGTCATTAATAACGTTCTTGCGGTAAAGGACGTGAAATACTTCAAGTGGGCCCCGCTGATCGCATTTGTTATCTATGGTGCTGTTATATTTCTCCTGAAATTTGCAGGATTCGCCGGGCTTGCGATGGTCAAGGAAGGCGTTTTCACCCTGCCGAATGTTTCCAATGCCCAGGATTTTGTCATCCTCTACGGTATCCAGTACACGATGCCGGTTCTCGCGCTCTGGGCAATTTTTGCCGTTATCGTTCTTGCAGCAGTGATGTCCACGACAGATCGTCTGATGCTGACCATCGGTGCGATGTTCTCATGGGATATCTACAAAAAAGTGTTGAAGCCGGATGCAGATGACAAGACAGTCCTGCTGCTCTCAAAAATTGTTGTCGTCCTCTCAGCATTCGGAACAATGCTGATTGCCATCAACCCGCCGGAGATGCTTGCCATCCTCATCTGGATGGGCATCGGTGTCATGCTCGCGACCTTTGCTGTTCCCCTTCTCGCCGGCCTCTACTGGAGAGGAGCGACCCGGCAGGGTGCTCTCGTGAGCATGTCTCTCGGGCTTGTTTCAGCACTTGTCTTTGGTTTCCTCAATTATTTCAAGGTCAAGGCCATTGGTATTGATTTTGCCACCATTCCCCTGCATTTCTCGGCATATGCATTCTTCATCTCAGTCGTTGCCATGATTGTCGTCAGCCTGCTCACAAAAAAGACAACCGCTAAAGTTCTGGATGAGACCCAGACCGGCTGGTATATTTCAAAATAGTTCTCTTTTTTTCCGCAATTCCATAACCATCCATATAAATCCTGCGTGCAAACCTACTCAGCTGTGAAAACTGCGATACTGGGAGGCGGACTTTCCGGGCTCACGCTTGCACGGCTCCTCCATGAAAAAGGCGAGGATGTCGTTGTTCTCGAAGCGGAGCCGGAGTATGGGGGGCTCTGCCGATCAAAAACTCACCGTGGATTTACCTTTGATACCGGCGGTTCCCACATTATATTTTCCCGTGATGCCGGGGTTCTCGCATTTATGCGCCGCATGATTGCGGACAACGAGCAGCGGAATAACCGCAATACCAAAATTTTTTATAAACATCTCTTCATCAAGTATCCTTTCGAGAACGGGCTTTCCGATTTGCCGCCAGAGGACCGGTTCGCATGTATCAATGAATTTGTGAAAAACCTCATTGCGGTTGAAAAAGGAGAGACCGCTGCACCGGGGAACTTCCGTGAATGGATCTATTACACGTTTGGCAAAGGTATCGCAGACTGTTATATGGTTCCCTATAACGAGAAGATCTGGAAGTACCCGACCGATCATATGTCCCTGCACTGGGTAGACGGCAGGATCCCCCGTCCTCCTGTCGAGGATATCATCAGGTCCGCAATCGGGATCGAGACTGAAGGATATACCCACCAGTCAGTTTTTTCTTACCCGCTCGATGGAGGTATTGAAGCTCTCGTGCATGCCATCGCGGCCCCTATCCATAAATTCATCAAAACCGGATTCAGGGTCATATCGATAACCAGATCCAGTGCCGCCTGGGAGATCAGTAATGGTAAGGAAAGAATCGAGGCTGACCGGTGTATCTGCACGATGCCCATACAGCACCTGCTGCCCTCTCTTGACATTGTCCCCCGGGAAGTGATAACCGCGGCCTCTTCGCTGAAATATAACTCACTGGTGTGCGTCAATATCGGGATAAAAGGTCCCGTGCCGGACATTTCATGGCTTTACGTGCCGGATCCTGTTGTAGGAAAAACAAACCGGATCTCATTTCCTTCACACTACAGCCGCTATGTTGCCCCCGCCGGCTGCAGCGCCATCCTTGCTGAGATAACCCACCAGCCGGGGGATGAAGTTGCATCAATGTCAGATGCTGAACTCGTGCAGGAAGTTACGGACACGTTACGGAAGATGCAGATCCTCAAACAAGACCAGATAATCTATACTTCAGTGGAGCGACAGCCGTTTGCATATGTCGTCTATGATCTTGACTACCAGAAAAATATCGCTCTCATCAGAAAGTACTGTGGTGAGGTCGGTATTCCCTTAGTGGGCAGGTTTGCCCAGTTCGAGTACCTGAATATGGACGGTTGTATACGGAATGTTATGGATTTTGTAGCATCAGGCTCATAAAGCATACCAGGTCCCGGGTGTACATCATGCTTATTATCAGCAAACTGATAACAACTGTACAGGAGTTTTTATACCCATGATTTCGGTCATTATCCCGACCTTTAATGAAGAGGAGAATATCGCCCAGTGCCTTGTTTCCCTCTCCCACCAGACAGTCCCCCGCTCCGAGTACGAGATTATTGTCGTGGATGGAGGTTCAAAGGATGCAACATGCGAGATTGCCCGGAAATATGCCGATATAGTCTTTACGCAGACGAGTAAAAAAGTGGGCGGGGCACGAAATGACGGAATTCTGGCGGCAAAAGGAGACATTGTTGCCACAACCGATGCCGACTGTATCCTCCCCCCTAACTGGATCCAGATCGTTCGCGAGGATTTCAAGGATAATAATCTTTCCCAGTTATATGGGCCGGTATACCCGATTGAAGAAGGGATTGGTAATAGATTTTCCCTGCTGCTTGCCAACACATTCTCGCGGATCGGCTACTACAGCCAGACATTTTATTATACCCTTGGATGTAACACGGCCTTCCGGAAAGATGCCTTTTTGAAAGCAGGGATGTACCGTTGCATCGATGCCGGGGACGACCTCGAGATTGCGCTGCGGATGAAAGACCAGGGAAATGTGCTTTTTGACGGGAGGCTGAAGGTCGGATTCTCGATGCGCCGCTATAAGCAGTACGGGACGTTACAGTCGCTGTATGAATGGGTCTATATTGTTTCCCATGGCGGCGAGACAGCGAAATACTCATACACCCAGAAAAAATACAAATAACCCTCAACTGAACCTGAGATTTTTTTACCAACGTGGAAGTTACGCATGCCAGCTCGCCCGGAACATCCCATAGAACAGATCGTTGCCGAACGGATTTCTGCATTCAATAGGAGCGAGTTTGCGCAACTCCTGGGAATGGAAATTACCGAAGCATCAGATGGGTATGCCCGGGTTGTCATGGATTGCTGCGGGAAGAAAAATCCGCACGCCGTAGCCCATGGAGGTGCAATATGTGCCCTTGCAGACCAGGCCTTTGGGATAGCAGCAAACTGTGCAGGAATTGACCGTGTCGCTGTTTCAGTGCATATCCAGTATATTTCTCCAGCAACCGGCTCCCTTGTGGCGATTGGCCATCGTGTAGCTGATAACGGCAGGTATTCCACGTTCCGTATCATAGTGTTCGAAGGTGCTCGGACCATCGCTGAATTCGATGGGGTGGCAATTCAGGTGAATCCCGCACCTCCATGATCGAGTTATATATCGGGATTCATCATCACTTATCTTTTTTCTGAATATATTCGCTGATCCTTCCCTCATGTGGTTCAATGTGATTGAAACGAGAGCTGTGAGTAAAAGGCATAGATTTAAGGGAATAACGGAACCAATGGTCCACCAATCCTTCAAGATTCCAGTCAGTGTACCCAGAGATTGAGGAACTACCCTCATGTCCAATTTTTTTAGATATTTTAAAACCGCAAGAAACAATTTCTTGAAAATAAATCTGCGCACGTATGTCCGAACCTGATTTAACGGAGATATCTGAAACTGTGGTGGGGTTTGTTTGATATCCAAAATTATCATGTTGATTTTTTTGATCATCATTTATTCTGCTGTGGGTAATAATTCAGGCTTCTCGAATTAAGACATAAAAAAAGAGAGAGAGTCTCTTCCTTTGCAATCAATCTTTCCCCAACAACGAAACTCATATGTTGAATCCTGAACTGCGAGAAAACAGTTATCAATACTATCCAGCGAAATTCCTCATTTCCGTTGTCAGATTACTTTACCATCTTTTCATAATATTATGGTATCCTGCATGTATCCAGATCCCGGCATTGTCCGAATGAGCATGGTACCATGAAAAGCGGTGCCTCAATCAACAAGATCACAAAGGATAAGGTTCAATCATGTCTTGCAATCCCTCGGCAACATTGCCCTGACTGTAGACTTATGCGCCCCACTGAAAAAAGGTAAGATAGAACCTGTCCTATTCTACGTAATTCGATAATACCGTAAATGCGTTTTCCAGCCGACTGGTTGTCTCATCCGTATTTGTCAGGACAAGACTCCAGGTTCCCTGTGAATACACGGGAATAGTAAAATAACAATACATCTGGGATCCAGAAATCGGGGTTATCTGGGGCAATTATATCTGCATGTCCAATAAGGGTAAGTTTTGCGGATTTCACGTTCTGGAAATTTGATCCATATACGGTAAGAGGGAGGTAGACACCTGAGGTATAAATAAACGTGGGAGATATACTGGTGATACCTGTCACTGCACTATGGATGATGAACAGATTGGTATTAACACTATACTGGCCGTCAGGATTGGTTACCACAACATCCCATGAACCGGGAGTTGCATCTAAAGCGGGCAATACAGTACAGGTTATCAGGGTCGGAGATCTCACCATAACATTGCTCGTCGTGATATTCGGACTACCGCTCTTCATGAGCGTCACGCTTGCCCCGCTCTGGAAATTGGTGCCGGTGAGTTCTGTGTTGGAAATCTGTGTACCGGCGGTTCCTTCTTGCGGGAATATGGAGATTACAGATGGTTTCGCGGCAGATGGAACATTCCCGCGGACGGCAATGGGCAGGTCCCCATTCGCGTTGTCCCAGGCAAGATATACATCGGTGGACGGATTCCACGTGCCACCACCATCCATCTTCAGGTAGAACCCGGCTCCGGGACGGTATACGCCGGTCTCGGTTCTCCCGTCATTATTCCAGTCGTTAGCAACCGGCAGGTCATTAACCGCATTATCCCACGCGAGATATACATCGGTGGACGGATTCCAGGTGCCACCGCTGTCCATTTTCAGGTAGAACCCGGCGCCAGGTCGGTACACGCCGGTCTCGGTTCTCCCGTCACTATTCCAGTCACCGGCAACCGGGAGGTCATTAAACGCATTATCCCACGCGAGATATACATCGGTGGACGGATTCCAGGTGCCACCGCTGTCCATTTTCAGGTAGAACCCGGCGCCAGGTCGGTACACGCCGGTCTCGGTTCTCCCGTCACTATTCCAGTCACCGGCAACCGGGAGGTCCCCATTCGCGTTGTCCCAGCCTAGATATACATCACTCGATGGATTCCAGGTGCTGCCGTTGTCCATTTTCAGGTAAAAACCGGCACCGGGACGGTATACACCGGTCTCGATTCTCCCGTCGCTGTTCCAGTCACCGGCAACCGGCAGGTCATTAACCGCATTATCCCACGCGAGATATACATCCGTGGATGGATTCCAGGTGCTGCCGTTGTCCATCTTCAGATAAAACCCGGCGCCAGGTCGGTACACGCCGGTTGTAAACATCTCATTCGTTCTTTTCGTTACGTTGATGAAAGTAACCTGTGTTGAGATTCCATAACCTGCGCTATTGGATGCATTTAACTCGACAGAGTAGTTACCAACGTCAAAAGTATGGACCGGGTTTTGTATTGTGCTGAACACTACCTGCGTTGTGTCCCCGGTCACGTCCTTGAATGACCAGCTCCATGCAGTCGGAGTGTTGGAAGATGTATCCGTGAACAGAACTGCAAGGGGGGCTGTCCCTGAATGGATGCTGGTGGTGAACGCCGCGGTGGGAGCTACCGGAGCTGCGGACACGGTAACGGAATGTGTCACGTCATCGCTTCCACCGGGGCCGGTGACGGTCAGTTTCACCGAGTAGGTACCGGCGGTAGCGTAGGTATGTGAGGGAGAAGCCTGGGTTGATGAACCCCCGTCTCCGAAGTCCCATGCATAGGCAAGAGGAGCGGTACCGGTTGACTGGTTCGTGAACTGGACGCTGAGATACGTCGGGGTTGCGGTAAACGCTGCGGTGGGAGCTACCGGAGCTGCAGACACGGTAACAGAATGTGTCACGTCATCGACTTCCACCGGGGCCGGTGACGGTCAGTTTCACTGAGTAGGTACCGGCGGCAGCATAGGTATGCGAGGGAGACGGAAGTGCAGATGAGCCTCCGTCTCCAAAGTCCCATGCATAGGTGAGGGGAGCGGTTCCGGTCGACTGGTTCGTGAACTGGACGCTGAGATACGTCGGGGTTGCGGTGAACGCTGCGGTGGGAGCGACCGGAGCTGCGGACACGGTAACGGAATGTGTTACGTCATCGCTTCCACCGGGGCCGGTGACGGTCAGTTTCACCGAGTAGGTACCGGCGGCAGCATACACATGTGAGGGGGAGCGGGAGCATAGATGAGCCGCCGTCTCCGAAGTCCCATGCATACGCAAGCGGAGCGGTACCGGTTGACTGGTTCGTGAACTGGACACTGAGATACGTCGGGGTTGCGGTGAACGCCGCGGTGGGAGCTACCGGAGCTGCGGACACGGTAACGGAATGTGTTACGTCATCGCTTCCACCGGGGCCGGTGACGGTCAGTTTCACCGAGTAGGTACCGGCGGTAGCGTAGGTATGTGAGGGAGAAGCCTGGGTTGATGAACCCCCGTCTCCGAAGTCCCATGCATAGGTAAGCGGAGCGGTACCGGTTGACTGGTTCGTGAACTGGACGCTGAGATACGTCGGGGTTGCGGTGAACGCCGCGGTGGGAGTGTACCGGAGCTGCGGACACGGTAACGGAATGTGTCACGTCATCGCTTCCACCGGGGCCGGTGACGGTCAGTTCCACTGAGTAGGGTACCGGCGGTAGCGTAGGTATGTGAGGGAGAAGCCTGGGTTGATGAGCCGCCGTCTCCGAAGTCCCATGCATAGGTAAGCGGAGCGGTACCGGTTGACTGGTTCGTGAACTGGACGCTGAGATACGTCGGGGTTGCGGTGAACGCCGCGGTGGGAGCGACCGGAGCCGCGGACACGGTAACGGAATGTGTCACGTCATCGCTTCCACCGGGGCCGGTGACGGTCAGTTTCACCGAGTAGGTACCGGCGGTAGCGTAGGTATGTGAGGGAGAAGCCTGGGTTGATGAACCCCCGTCTCCGAAGTCCCATGCATACGTAAGCGGAGCGGTACCGGTTGACTGGTTCGTGAACTGGACGCTGAGATACGTCGGGGTTGCGGTGAACGCCGCGGTGGGAGCTACCGGAGCCGCGGACACGGAGATGTAATCAGTCCTGACCCTTTCATTTGATCCATCAGGACCGGTGACATTCAGCATTACCGTATAGATTCCAGCTGATATATAGGTGAACGACGGGTTCTGTACGCTGGAATCCACCGTACCATCATTGTTGAAGTCCCACGCATACGTGAGTGGACCGGTACCTGTTGATGTATCAGTGAACTGGACTGTCAGCGGAGCCGTTCCGGTCTGGACGTCGGAATTAAATGCTGCAACGGGTACAGCAGCTGCAGCGATACCCGGAATCATTACAAAACTCATGACGATTAAAATAAAGAATGAATATAACAATTTCTTGGTTGAATTCATAAACCCTCGCTCCCAATTGAATTACCGTTCGCATCAATAAGATCAGTAATGTACAGGTACTAACATCATGAGACAATTAAGATTGGCAATGCGACAGTGCTTTGCACGAATAGTACGCCAGTTTCCCGTAAGCAATTTTCCATTTCAATGAGTTATGTCTACATCTTTACGTCGCTAATACTTCCCAGACTCGAAGTAGTTTTGGTGCAAGATTAACCCAGGTGTAACCGTTTCCTGATGTTTTCATCAATTCACCACCCGGTTAGAGACGATTTTTCCCTCGTTACTGTGCATAAACAATAACAAGAATTTAATAAAAGTTTGCCTGTAAATATAATAGCGTGGTAAAGTTTATGAGAAAACAAATTTTCTTTGGATTCTTACTATTTCTTTGTTTTTTTTGTGGATTCGGAAATGCTCTAACGGTCTATCAGAACGAATCCCAGTTGATCCAGTTATCTGACCTGATAGTTTACGGAAAAATCGTTGATGTAACAAGCGCATGGAATGCCCAGAAAACGCATATTGAGACAATCGCACAGGTCCTGGTGAATGACACCCTGAAAAATAATAATAAAACCGCAATTATTTCGGGGAATGCCATAGTAATTTCTGCCTTGGGCGGGACTGTTGGCAATGAGTCGGAATGGATTGAGGATATGCCGATATTAATTAATGATACATCTGCAATCTTCTTCTTGAAAAAAGGAAACGAGGGGAAATATTCCGTTTTAGCAATAAGTTCAAGGGTAAATGGAAGTAACCCCAATCCAAAATCGCTCCTTTCAGAAAACGATATCGCAGAATTTAAACAGAAAATTTCCACAGTCCTTCAGAATAATGAAAATTCAACAACTCTTCCTGATACAACGGTACCGACCACACCAAAAGCAGGAATAATAGTTGTTCCTGTCATAGCGGTAATAGGTACTTTGATTCTGTATCACAAAAGAAGAAGATTACCCTGATTAAAATAAAATTTCCGCTTTCTTGAAAAACCTTTTTTCTAACCAGATCCCGACGATGGAGATCTGAGAAATATTGCCCCCTGGTATGAATGGTCAAAAAAAATGTTAATAAAAATATATTTATAGCCCCGGCGGGAGAATCACATTCTATGAAATTGTCATCTATGGCGATTTGTATTCTTTTTCTTTTTTTGATGTGTGGATATGGTAATGCCATTATGCTCTATCAGAATGATTCACAATTAATCCTGACATCAGACCAGATTGTCTATGGCAAGATTGTAGATGTGCAAAGTGCGTGGACCTCCGGGAATACGAAGATTGAGACGACTGCGCAAATCCTTGTAGATCAGGCCTTCATACAAAGTGATATGAATACTATCAGCTCTGGTACTACCATACCGGTAACCATCATGGGGGGGAGGGTTGGCAATATAACCGAATGGGTCGAAGATATGCCAATTTTTGTGCCCGATACAGATGCATTTGTTTATCTGAAAAAAAGGAGCGATGGGAAATATTCAGTGAACGGTCTTTACCAGGGAATATACATCATCAATAGTGATAAAACGAAATCAAAAACATCACAATTAACGTCATCATCCGGCGATATCGAAAAATTCAAGGAAAAAATAAGGTCAACCCTCAACGGAACGTCAACCGATCCCGCTTTTATGGAAATATCCGGAACTTCCTCGGGTTCACTGGATGCCTCAGGACCAGCCATAAGCTCTGCCGTGGTCACTACCGTATCCCCGGATACCGCTTCTGCCGGCACCAATACGGTTATCACAATATCTGGTTCGGGGTTTGGCGAAAAGGCCTCACGCGAATCGAATGCCGATGTGGCATTTCTTTATAGAGCTAAAGTTCCGATCGGGAACAGCAGTGAAATATATGCAACGGGATTCCCCAGATTTCCGCAGAACGTGGATGATGTTATTTCATGGACCAATTCCAAAATTATCGTGAAGGTTCCGACCGGAATATGCGGTGATCTGTATTCCTGTTCAGCAAGTAGTGGATATATTCGAATTTATACCGACGCTGGTACAGTCAGCGATTATATCCCATTTACGGTAACTTTCGGGTATGGAAAAACAAAATGGAATAGACCCTGTTACCTTTAAGTCGTAAACAGGGGACAATGGTATCCGAATCTGCAACAGCGGTCCAGAATGCGGCTACCACATGGAACACGGCGATATCGGGCTCATCATTTAGGTTGAATTATGGTGGGCTCTCTAACGGCACTACCGCTGGGCGTGACGGGACGAACCTGATATACTTTGGTCCTCCATCGGATTTTAGTAATAATCCCGATGTTATCGCACAGGCTTCCACATTTTATTCAGATGAGGGGATCATTACAGAAGCGGACATCGAGTTCAATACCAACTGGACATGGACAACCGGAACTGCCACCGGTAATACAATGAATGTTGAGGCAATTGGTACTCCATGAGCTGGGTCACTGGTTGTCGCTGAAAGATTTGTATGGGTATCTGCCGGAGGTAGGAATAGCCGGATACCCATCTGATATCAGTCCGGAAAAGAAGGTTATGGTTGGTGTTAATAACGATGCTTTGGGGAATAAAAATCTCAAGACCCTGTCTCCGGCGGATATTGCAGGTATCCGGTGGATATATCTGTCAGACCATACCGTGAATTCTAATGTAGCCAAAACTGGTGTGTATCGGCCAGGTGCCGGGTTCTACCTGAAAAAAGGTAGTGGCAGCTCCTGGAATCCATCAACCGATGCATATCTTGCCTGGGATAATGCGGTGAATGACCGCCCGATTGCCGGGGACTGGAACAGTGACGGCAGAACCGAGACCGGGGTATACCGGCCCGGTGCCGGGTTCTACCTGAAAATGGACAGCGGCAGCTCCTGGAACCCATCAACCGACGCATACCGTCCATGGGACAATGCGGTGAATGACCGGCCGGTTGCCGGGGACTGGAACAGTGACGGGAGGACCGAGACCGGGGTATACCGGCCCGGTGCCGGGTTCTATCTGAAAATGGACAGCGGCAGCTCCTGGAATCCCTCAACCGACGCATACCGTCCATGGGATAATGCAGTGAATGACCGGCCGGTTGCCGGGGACTGGAACAGCGACGGGAGGACCGAGACCGGTGTATACCGGCCCGGTGCCGGGTTCTACCTGAAAATGGACAGTTACCTCGCCTGGAATCCATCAAGTGATGTATATCTCGCCTGGGATAATGCAGCTAATGACCTGCCGGTTGCCGGAGACTGGAACGGGGACGGGAGGACTGAGACCGGTGTGTACCGGCCCGGTGCCGGGTTCTACCTGAAGATGAACAGTGGTAATTCCTGGAATCCATCGAGTGATGTGTATCTCGCCTGGGATAATGCGAGAGGGGATTTACCCATTTCAGGAAACTTTGTTTGACTCTACCCGACATATTTTTTTCTCTCATCAGACTCGATTTATTCCCAAGGTGCAATACTGTTGCTGAATAACAACAATAATGGAAAATTTGGAAAATCGGCTCTGGATTATCCGGGAATATCTGGTCTGATAGCTGGTTTGAATAAACTGAGATCGATCTATCCTGTCTTGACCCCAGATTCCTTAATTGAATGGTAACTCCTGTGGATCGCCCCGTTTGAGAAAAATCGTAAACCAAATTTTGCTTGCCCGTGAATGCCAAAATATATTCTTTGATCGCCCCCAACAGGAAGTGATACCAATGCCTACCATGAAAATCCGGGGAGGAGACCTTGATCTCGTTGAGTATGAATTCAATGCCTTTCCCCCGGGACAGAACCTGAAAACCCTTGGGTATGAGAAGAAAAAATTCGCGCTTAAACCCTTGAAAGGAAAAATCACGGTAAAAGCCCCGGCACGGATACATCTTACGGTGCTGGATATGAACCGGTTCGCACCCGATCATCCCGGCGGCGGGGGAATCGGGTTCGCGATCCAGTGCTACTGCACCGCCGAAGTTGAATGCACCAGAAAAGAGATTACGATCGATTACAACCGTGCATCCATTATAAAAAATTTTGTCGCTGTTTTCAGGAAAGCGACCGGGTACACCGGCGGTTTCAGGATCAAGGCAACCGATCACCAGCACCAGCATGTGGGACTCGGTTCCACCAGTACGATCATGATCGCGGTGGCAACTGCCATGAATGAAGCACTCGGCCGGCCCCTGACCAACGACCAGTTAAGAAAACTGATCGGCCAGAATTATGTCGAAGAGACTGCTGACGGCAATGTTGCATTTGGCTTTGAGACCGGTGTCGGCCCGGCAGTAAGCACCTACGGGGGTATGGCGGTGCTGGGCGATGAGCTCACACTGGTCTACCACCACCCGTTCGCGGTCGGGAAAAATGTCTATATTATCATCCCGCCGACCGACATTTCCTCGGCCGGCACACAGGAATTTGACCTTCTTATGAACAAGGCAAGGACACTCGATTACCGGGACCGTGAACTCAAGGCTTATCTCTTCTTAATGGACCTCATCCCGGCCCTTGAACGGGATGACGTGAAAAAAGCCGGGGATGTCATCTGGGAGATAGAATTCCGGGGATCCAAACGGGCCGAAGTTGAGCACCATAGTTTCGCGATCTATCACTATATGAGCCAGCTCCGCGATGCCCATCTCGAATTTGTCGGCATGAGTTCAGTAGGGCCTTCTATTGCGGTGGTCACCGCACTTGACCGGAAAGCATTGGAAAAAATCCTCAAACCACTCAACCTCACCATCGCGATTGCAACAAAAGTTGATAACGAAGGATTAAAAATCACCCATACTCCCTGATTTTCATCTCTTTTCCCGGCTTGGAAAATAGATCTTCCCGGCAGGCAGAGCCGGTCCAACCATTCTACCGGAAACCTACAATATTCCGCATCTCATCAGATATTTTTTACCTTCCGGTTAGTACCACCGACAGTGAAATGGGAACATTAAAATTTTTCATGATCCCGGGTCCGTGAGAAACCGGGTTGATAATCCGGAAAGTCGGGGGGAGAATTATTTATCTTTTCTCATACGATCCGCTTTTCTTTTTTCAAAATGGGCAGATACCAGTCCGGCACCGACCAGCAAAATAGTCCCCAACGTCACCAGGATTACCAGTAAGATCAGAATGCTCATATTTTCCTTGACAATCGGGAGGGTGCCGAAATAGTAACCTCCGAGCACGACGACAAGTGTCCAGGCACAGCCCCCCAGCACATTGTACATGATAAAGCGGCGATAATTCATCGACCCGATACCTGCCAGAAAAGGTGCAAATGTCCGTACAACCGGGACGAACCGGGCAACAAAGATTGCTGCCCCGCCATATTTTTCATAAAAGCCATATGTACGGTCGATATATTCCTTCTTTACAAGCGAAGGGAACCGCTCCTGGAAAACATGAATCCCAAGATAATTGCCAATCCAGTAATTTACCGTGTCTCCGAGCACTGCCCCGACAATTATTGCAGGAATAAGCCATTGCAGTTCCATAATTCCGCTTGCCGCCGCTGCCCCGCATACAAAAAGGAGGGAATCTCCCGGAAGGAAGGGTAAAATCACAAAACCGGTCTCAAAAAAGATAATGAAAAAGATAATGAAATAGGTCCACAATCCGTATTGACTGACGACACTGGATAAATTCTGGTCAAGATTGAGGAATATCGTGATGAGAGAATTTATCATGCTGGTAAAATTAGGCGTTCGAGCTCTATAATAGTGTTGAACCGGTATTTTTTTCGCTGACGACAGGGATTTTTTTACTCAAAGAAACAGCGGGGGTGACGTGAGATCAGCATACTGCCGAAAATATTTGATATTCCAGATTATTAAGAGTTCAGCATCAGCTGACTCATTTTCCAAGGAGGGATTTTATTACCGGGTGAAGACCGCTGTTATCTCAGATCGTACCAGGTTACATCCACGAACCCGCATCGGCCATTGACGTAAACTCATTGAAACAGGAGTCAGCTTTGAGAAGAGGTCAAGAACTTCTGGCATCGAAAAGTAATGCGTGAAAATATTGTTACCCCGCCGGAATGTCGCGAGTTCTGCTTCATATCCCTTTCCAAACCTGAAGTCATCGGTGGAGAATTCACAAAAAAATACCATTCCCCCGGGTCTGAGCACCCGAATCACTTCATCCACAATCAATCTCCGATCAGCTGCTGGCATATGACCGATAATATGCATTGCAAATACCGCATCAAAAACGGCGATCTTGAACGGGGACCACCGGGCATCCGCTACCACACCCCTGGAATGGAGGGAATCCGGGAATACCTGCCAACATAATGCAACCGCTCTCGAAGAAAAATCTATCGCGGTCACATTCCAGCCCCTGTGGATCATCGCCATAACTGCTTTCCCGTTACCGCACCCAAGTTCGAGAATACGGGATCCGTCCGCCAGATCCGGCAGATCATGGGTTACCCCGCTCCAGAGCATCCCCCTCCGGGTATAATCCTCTTCCCAGGCTCCCGGACCGGGATCTTGGTAATTTCGTCCTCCTTGCCTTTTTTTATCAGTTTTCCCCCCGGTAATAATTAGTTGGTTTCCCTTAAGAAAAATATATGATATAAGTTGATAACTGCGTCACGGCAATAATTCGCCCGGAGGTAAAATTTTTTGAATTATTTTCGTTTAAGGTCTGTTTACGGATTTTTTGGAGGGAAGAGTCCCGGATTCCCGACTGTAAGACACATCTTGACGTCGCAATTCAAAAAGGATTATTTTTCTGCGGTTCCAATCCATTACAGGACTTAACAGCAGTGAAGGCAAAGAACCCAGGTTCAGATATACGATCCCGGCTTTTTTATCTGGCTTTTCGCTGAAGTTGCCTTAATCGCGATATTTTTCCAGTTCATCCATAAAATATCGGATAAAACGGAGAATTACGAGGAATACCGGGTGAAGAATACCGATAATCACGACGGCCTTTTCCCGGACTAACCGGGAAAGTATTCTTTTTTACCCGGGATGTAGATTGCCGCTGAATATTCTTCAATAAAATCAGAATCGGTAAGCAGATCGATATAAACCATCTTTCTGGCCACCGATTCTGCCTCATGCCGTCTGGTCAGAGACCGGAGTGCGGCACAAGCTCCGGAGAGTGATCCATTCCCGATGGGATGAAACGCTGCATTAAGAAACCGGGGAATAATGCCAAATGCTACGACATTCTGCATATCTGCATAAGCACCAAATGCCCCTGCGAGGAAAACATGCCGGACATCAGCAACAGAGATTCGGTATTTTTTCATCAGAACCCCTATCGCTCCGCATACTGCAGCCTTTGAGTCCATCAGGTAGGCCATATCCTGGGGGGTTATGATAATATCACGCCCGGTTGCCGTATTTTCTTTTGGGACAAGAACAAATTCGGGTCCGTCAGATCCCTTCCGCACCCCGGGTTTTCCCTCCACAAGGTGCCCGGTAAAATCAAGGATACCCGATCTGACCATTTCAGCAGCTGCATCGATGATCCCCGAACCGCAGATTCCCCGGGGCCGTTCATTTCCAATGGTTGTCCAGGAAACCCGGGCGGTTTCCGGATCGATGGATACATGGTCAACGGCACCCCGCATGGCGCGCATACCGGAGGTGATCCCGGCACCTTCAAATGCAGGACCGGAGGCACATGAAGCAGAAGCCAGCCAGTCTTTATTCCCAAAGACCAGCTCACCATTCGTGCCCAAATCGATAAGAAGTGAAAGATCCCCGGAGAGGTGCATGCCAGCTGCGATAATATCTCCGACTGCATCACCCCCGACAAAACGACTCACGTTGGGAAGACAATATATGTATGCGTCTGGGTTTACGGACAGGCCCAGATTCCGGGCCCTGACAATGATGGGCTCGCGGGAAACCGGTGTATTTGCCAGTTCGAGAACGGAAGGGTCGCGTCCGGTCAGGAGATACATCATTACCGTGTTACCCGCGATACAGACATCATGGATTGCGGGTGCTTTGACCTGCGGATCTGTTGTCAAGCGATCGATAACCGCGTTAATGCTACCGGTCGCTGCCTTCTGCAACCGCTCTTGTCCTCCCTTATCCTTTACTGCTGACATCCGGGTGACGAGTTCTTCTCCAAAGGTAATCTGGCGGTTCAGCACAGAAGCCGATGCATTCACGGCTCCTGTGGAGAGATCGACCAGCATCCCGACAACCGTAGTCGTTCCGAGATCAATGGCGATTCCCCAATTTATACCGGTTGTATCACCGTCTTCAATGTCAATCACTTCTGGATACCCGGACGTCCGCCCAATCGTTACGGTGAACGGGCCGGGGGTACTCACCAGCTGGTTGTACTGCTGTTTGGAAAGTTGTGGACGCTCACCGATGTATCCGGAAAACCGGATTGAGCGAAGATAACGGGGCTGACCGGCATCATCGCTTTCTATTATGAACTTCTGAATAGAGGGGGCCAGGTGATCTTCGTGACAATATAACGCATTGAGGATCCGGGGTCCATCAATCCGGCTCTCAACCGGGATCGTAAATTCGCAATTGCCGGTGATACGGGTGGTACAGGCAAAACAGTAATTCCCGGCAATTTCTTCTGATGAGAGCCCTTCCGTACTCGCATGAAGGGGAGAGGTGCAGGAACCACGAACAAAGATCACTTTGCATTTTCTGCATTCCCCTTTCCCGCCGCAGATGCTCTCAAACTGGATATCGGCCAGTCGGATAGCATCAAGAACGGTGGACCCTTTGCTCAGGGTAACAACTTTATTCAGGGGGTGGAATACAACACGGACCGGCTCATCCATGGGTTATCCCACCATACGGAACACTAACCTTATGGGCATGCCGGAGAATCAGCTTTCGACGGATAATGGGATCGGGCTCCTGTTCACTCATTTCATCATTCCGTCGGCCAGTGATCATGGATATATTTTGATAACCCTGATGAATCCTTGGGACCAACCTGGATCTGCCAACCGGTTATCTCTTCGGTTTCTCCACTGATCCTGGCAGCAAGCCCTGGGATTATCAGGGTAGTATGGTTGACAAGATTTTTCTCCTGAAATTCCTTCAGGGCAGATGCGATCGAATCTGCTGTCAGAACCCTTCCTGCCACTGCACTCTCAACGCTGAGACCACCGGTGTCGACAACGACCAGGTAACAGTTGAGGTTTGCAGTCTTGATATCCGATTCAACAGTGAAGTACGTCAATGCGTAATTGGTGGTCACCAGAACCGGAGAGGTCCGGTCCGGGTTCCCAAGGATCTTCACCCCGCCTTCGACCGAGACGGGCTTTCTCGGGTCGGTAAAAAGGTTGAAACGCCAGATCAACTGGGGAAGGAGGACCCAGCCATCAAGGCTGTGCATTATCAGGATATCTGCATACCGGGTTAGGAGGATCGAGGCAGTAACGGCCTCCCTCCATTTTAAAAGGTCTTCTGAGATCTCTTCGCCGGTCCAGACTGCTACCGGAGCTCCAAGGAGCGGGAACCCGAAGAGTTCATCGTGGAATCTGCATGCCTCCGTCCGAATAAGGGATAAGTTGCCGACCGTGTCTGATAAGCTGTTTCCGTTCAGGGTTCCAGGATCCAGAACGAGATCCGAAACGCCGGATTCGAGCAGGGTTTTAGTCAGCCTGCGTAAAAGTGTGAGATCACCCGGCGAAGAGACAACAAGGGGGGCGTGATATTTCAGGGAGAGGTCAGCCATGGATCGCCAGTTCTCTTCGGTGGCTGCATACATAAGCGGGTTACGCGAGGGAATTTCAGCGAGTCCGGCCTCCATTACGGCAGGATCCCATGAACAGAGGATGAGTGGGTATGTGCAAATTCCGGCGACCTTTTTTACTGCATGGCGGAATAAGGTGGGATCATGAGATGGGGATCGGATCGCGATTGCATCCAGCGCAAGAATTCTTCCGATGTAGTTATAGGAGAATTGTTCAATCTGCTTTACACGCTCCAAAAGCTCATCTTCCGTCATGAGATCATGAACATCGATGGCGATCGGAGAGGGATTGTGATAGGTAAACTCATGGCGCTGGAGCACGTATTTTCCGCCGAGAAAAATACGGTGCTCCCCCTCACCAAAAGTGACGACCCGCACCGGCGGCGCAAGAAGGACCGTGAGCTCCGCCAGCATCTCACTGAACTCATCGGTAAGAAGGGGCGGGCAAGCATCAGTCATCAACTCACCATTGACCACCCGTGTGGCAAATGCCATACAGTTTGATTCCCGGCAGGCACCACAGTTGGTCTTCGGGAGATACCTGTAGACATCGATCGGACTGATTTCCCGGATGTTCTTCTTTCTCTTCTTTTCCGCCTGACCTTGTCCGTTCATACCCGTACATTCACCCAGTCGCTTATCCCGTTTGAGTGCCCTTGCCCGCTCATTCCCAATCGGTGAATGACATCCCTGATTGTAAGTACTGCAGCAGGGTGCATCATCATGAAAAGGTCAATACCAGCGAGTAGCAGAGTGACTGCATTGATCGTCTCCCAGATCGGCCCTCGTAGTTCCCGGGGCCCGTACTCCGGCGCCATCTGCATCCATGCCTCGCGGGCTGCCCATGCATTTGCCGATGCCGAAATTACCGGGTGAGCAAGTTCCCCGTCGCCCATGAGGGCTGCGTAACGGGCCCGTTCATGGATTGAGAATGAATATTCAAGCCCATATCCAAGCGCGACGGTGGTGAGGTCCATGACGATCTGGTCCGGGGGGATGTACTGGTACAGGCGCCGGTTCAGTTCTTTGGCATTGTTCAGTTCAAGTCCGGTGAAAGCAAGGAGCAGGTGGCCGTGATTCCGTGCAGCGGTTGCAACCGGTTCAAGGGTTTTTGCTTCGGCCATATCGAGTGTGACGGAGTTGAGCAAAAGCCTCTCACCCTCAGCCATTCCGGCAACTTCACAGAAGACTTCCGCATCTTTCTTCGGGTCGCCACAACCTCCGATAATAAGAGGGACATCGACCGCCTGGAGGATCGCATCGACTGTCTTTGCTGCCTGCACGGGTGAGGTATTCTGTATCAGGGGATCGGTGCTCATGAGGTGGATAGTAACGATATCGGCCCCGAATTTCTTCACATTCATCTTTGCCCATTCAGCCGGATCTGTTATCACATCCTGGACATGCTCTTTGAGAACTTTTGGCAGGCTGATTGGCATATCAAAGACATCAAGAGCAATTGCTGGCGGGTGAACTGGAGGGTGGGAAAAGTCAGAATAAGCTGGCGCTGTTGATCCGCCAATGGTGAGTGTTTTCCCCCGGCTTCCCCCGCCGCTTCTGGTCGCCCCAAGGGTTACTTCCCGTATTCTGCCGGGATAGTTCGTTCGATGAGGAACAGATTGATCCGGCAGGAGTTCGGTCATTCGTTTCGGTGACTGCGGGGTTGTGAACGCCTCCCGGGCCCCCGCAAAATATCCGGCAGGAATGAAAAGTTCAAGATCTCCGATGTCCATGGCAAAGTTTTCCAGTTCAACCTGTTGTACACCTTTTAAAAGTTCCAGGAGCTGGGGAGCAAGGGTAAGGATCTGATCCCCCTTCAACTGATTTTTGGGATCTTTGTGCACCACCGTTCACCCCTCCCTGCGCTTCGGTGGTTTCACCGGCTGGATAATTATTTTTTCCGCGGTGATCCGGGCATTTTTCAGGATAATACGGAACCCTCCCGCAGTGATGGGGATATCTCCGCCTGAAAAAACCGGTATCTGGTGAGCGGATACCGCACCCGAGGGTTCAGCCGCCTCCCACCGGCGGGTAACCGGGTGCCGGTGGGTAATCAGGAATTCTTTTAATTCGGGGATGCTACTGACATCTTTTTCTGTTGCGATCTTTTCGAAGACCCCTTCCGGAATGAAGAACCGGATCTTTTCTTTTATCTCAGACGGCATCCAGACGATACGATCATACCCCCCGTCCGCATGCATAAACTTCCTCGATCTCATGTACTCGATTGATATACCATGAAATCCTTCAACCTGCCGCCCCCCTGCGGTAGAATCAGCCATCGTGGAAAAACCGAGTCCGTTTACTGTTTTATCCCGGAAACCGCGGATAACGATCCCGAATCCCTCCACTTCAGGAATATAAAACGCAATGCCTTCAAAACAGCCGCAGGATGTATGCGGGTAGCCAAACCCTGAGTCGAGCTGCACGCGGTTCACTTCTCCCATCGACCGGACTTTAGCGCTCTCGTTTACCCCGGCGTATTCTCCCTTTTCAGCATCAATGCATTCACCTTTCCCGATGGCATATATCGGCCCTTTCGGGTCGATACCTGCCGCTGCCCGCCCGTCAAACCAGCTGATGGCACCGCAGTTTGCGTACCGCTGAGGGGTTATTATACACACATGGGTGGGGGCAAAGGACTGGCAGAGCGCACACCCGTAGAACGTATCAACATCCTCGTCGGCAAGCCCGCGTGCCCGTGCATCCCGTTCATCATATGTTGTGAGAACTCCGGTGTAAATCGGATGAATCTTCTCCGGATCTGTGACAAATGTGAACTGAATCTTCTCAATAAACGGGAGTTCATTCTTAAAGAGCTGGTACATTACCTCGCCGATCTGCCTGAATGAATTGAGCCCTTTTTTAAACGATTTTTTTGACAGCCGGATCCAGATATCGTAGCGTTGGTTCAGGTGCATGAATCCTTCAATATAGTTGGAGTACTCATGAATCCGGCGTTCGATAACCCCCTCAAGATCTTTTTCCAGCTGAGGACCGGAAATTTCAACGATAATACCCAATGGATAGCTTCCTTCCCCATCCAGTTCGCCGATATCGGGTCCAACAATAGTGATTGAACCATCGGTAACCTCTTCACTCTGGCGGACCCGTACGATCTCAAATTTTTCACTGACAGAAGGGCCGCCAAGCTCAATCTGCATATCATTCTTCCGTATCCGTTCACCTTCGTGAACAAGCCCGACTTCAACCGGTATGTTCTCGAACATGGTGCACCCTGGTCAGTCCCCGAGATTTTCGACGATTCCCCTGATATTTGCGGCCCAGTCTTTAATGGTGCTGTTCGGGAACGACCAGCTGGCATTGGGCTGGTAGACGCAGTCCAGTGTCATCGTTTTAAGTGCCGGTGCGAAATGTTTAAGCCCTGAAAGAATGGTCCATTCCATATAATACGGAAGGCCAACAAAGATTGCGAGGTCATAGGTATCTTTTCCGTCCAGCCCCTTCCAGGCAGGATCTGTGAGCCGGTTACCGATATCCACTGCAGGCATCAAGGCAGCAGGGGAAAATCCCCGGTTCCGGAACTCCCGCGCGGTACTGGCAGTCACGACTACGGGGATTTTTCCCTTGTTCGCCAGCTCAATTAAGCATTCTATCAGTTTTATCCCCTCTACTTCGTACTCGACCGCACCGTAACCAACCACCATAATCGGGCGCTTTGCCCGCCGTATGATCGCATCTGCAATATCCGGCTTGATGATGAGAGAGGCCTTTTTTGGCCCGGGGATCTCCGCGGTCTGCCAGGATTCGGCGAGAGGCATATCAGGACTCCTTTTGTTTACGTATCATGCGGGGCAGGAGTGTGGGGTCAGGTATCTGCCGCTCTGTCCACTTCATCTCTGACAAAATCTTCTCAATATCCTCTTTCATCGTTAACGGTATGTCAGCCTTTTTCCTGACCAGAAGGTGCATATCTGGTGGCATGCCACCAATCAGTCGACGGTGCAGATCAATATAATTGGTGAGTTTGATTGCTCTTCCCTTGCTGGTATCGTTCGGACGCATGGTCAGCTTAGCGATCATTACCATCGCTTCTTCCTTCGTCTCTGCCGCAAAGAAGAGATGTTCTGGTACCGGCCCTCCATACACTTTTTCACCGGTCCGGGTATCATACACATACCAATCCTGTTCCTTGTCTGATCTTCCCAGCAGCATACGGCGGTATTTCGTGCCATGAGGTCCGACAACCACCGGTATACCAAGCCGCCAGAAACCTGCGGCGATGGATGCTGCTTTCTGTGACATTGCACCCCATGCAACACCGACCGCTCCTACACGGTTATAGACATAATCGGCAATTTCTTCGTAATTGCCCCGCAAGGGCCGACGGGCAAATATACTTGCAATCTTGATCGCAGCGCCTGATATATGAGCATTTGAGACACAGGATCCCACGTTTACGATTCCTCCCGCTTCAAAAGCCCCGGAATACATTTCGTACGCGGTTTTTCCCTCCTCGTTCCGGTACATCCCGGCAGACATCGCAGCACAACCGGATGTGCAGACAATATACCGTCGCTTTGCAAATTCCATGCACATCACGGCAACTTCCCGGGATCCTTTCGGGAAATTTGCACAGCCGACAAATGCAACGATCCCCGGAATTTCCCCAAGAACGATAGGTCCGCCGACCTTGCGAATCTCGATATCCTGGATAGCACCTCTCCCGGACCTAATACAGAATGTTTCCTCACGGGTCCTTTTTTCTGCTGCCGTTACGATCAGGCTGTGCACGGGAATTTTCTGGGGACAAGCAGACTCACACCGGCCGCATCCGATACAGTCATCGTAAAGCTCATTCAGCCCGGTGAGATTTCCCTGTGCCGCTGCCCTGACCGCATAGGAGACCGGGAGATCATTGGGACATGCACGACGGCAGAGTGTACAGAGGGTACATTTTTTTGCGACCCTGATCAGTTCGTCGACGGGTGGGAGGACGTTGAGTTTCCGGCGTACGGGTGCAATCGCGATCGCCGTCCGGACAGCCACTTCGCCTGTCTTGACAGGATCGAAGATGAGGGCACCGGAACTTTTCCCGCTCACCAGGTCAGCGACAATCTGATCCGGATCATCAGGTGTCCGGTCAGGGAGCCCGCAGCAGTTCTTCTCGCTGGTGGCTATGACGGGTGCTTTGATCTGCAGGGCTTCCTGCAGGGTGTCGGCGCGGATACACTGTTCATCGATGACGATGACATCGGGAACGCCGCTCCGGATATAGCGGAGCTGCCACGAGACAGGCCCGACAATCCTGGCCTTTGCCGAGTACCGGGTCATGTCCAGGGCAGTACAACAGATACCGGTCACCTCGGCCTTGCTCGTGAGATCCTGTTCGTGGAGATAATTGATGATCTCAGCTGCCGGCGGGACATTGTGACCAATGACGAGAATAACGGGTTTACTGACATCTACTGAACCAAGTCCCAGATCGATAAGGTCCGACGCCGGCTCGGCCTTGGGAAAATGGAGAGCTGAGATCTGGGCGAGATCGGCAATCTCCATGCCTACATGATCGATCATACCCGCATGGAACACCTTGGACTCAAAATCCAGATTATTTCCTTCCTGCCCGGTATGGGTGACAGAAAGGAGCTGGGTAATTTGCTTTTCACAGTAATCAAGAGCGTCTTCAAGGTCGCCCAGCGTTTCGGGTTTCATGCCGCAAACCAGCTGGATATGGGGGGCCTTGACTTCAACATTCAACCCCCCGACGTCGAGGGGAAAGTCCCTGCCGGATCGCCCGATCAGGTGGGTGACGAGCTCGCGGGCATGGGCGGTATGGGTTGAAGCCCCGATGCTTACGGCGAGCAGCACGGTCCGTGACTGTTGGGCTGCCATGCCGATGCCACACGCACCCAGTTTGTTGCCGGTAAGATCACACTTTCCGTAGGTGCAGAGACAGCAGAGATCACAAAAAGGGAGATAAAACGGTTTATACCGTTCAAGGAGTCTCCGGTCCCAGGAACGTAATGTTGTCAGGGAAGGAAAAGGCGTCGGTCCCATGGGTTCGGCCCAGGTTTCCCGGGCGATCGCCCCGATGGTGATACTCAGATCCCGGAAATGTGCGATATCGGAAGTTAATTCCCTGATGTTAAGGTTGAGACCCTCCTTTCTCAATGCTATCCCATCCAACCAGATAAACAATACATTACCAGAAACAGCGATAAGCTTATCTAAGGCAGTCCTTACCTTAATCCCAGGTTGCGATTTTTTTATTCAGTTAAGAAAGTGCTCTCAAGAATCGCTACGATCGAGCGGTAGGCCGGCGATGTGTCCGGGATATCAAGGAGCGATCTTCCCGCAAGAACAGCGGATGCAATAAGTGGATCGTCAGAAATTTTTCCCGGGCTGGGCAGACCCGTCTCCATTGGTACCTTTGCAGCAAGTTCTTCTGAACATGCAAAGCCCCCAATGACGAAGAATTTGTTGAAGTTGATACCTACGTCATGAATAACCCGGTAAGCCCGTTCTACATGCAGAAATGATTTGTGAGAGGGGCCCATAACATCGAATATCACGTCAACATTGTGGGCAATTTTCCGGTTCAGGTGTTCAAGCCCTCCCGGGGAATCAATAAGGACATAACGGTAATTTCCGGTGATCGCCCCAAGAGCGTTCTTCAGGGCCGCATCCGGGAGACAGTAACATCCCTCAACCCATTTTGTACCAACGGAAATAAGATCGAAATGTTCTCCTTCATAAAGACCCTCTTCCCAGATCCTGCTCTCTATCCGGCGTGACGGGGGAATACCGACCATTGTGCCACCCCGTGTTATGAACGTGTCGGAGAGCAATTCTGCGATCGTTTTTTTATCTGCTGCTTCCAGATCAACACCGACCATCTCTGCTAGATTCTGATCGGGATCGGCGTCGACAAGAAGAAACGGCGTGACTTTTTTTTCGATAAGGTATTTAGCCATCAGGGCGACAAAACTTGTCTTTCCAGTACCCCCGCGACCCATCGTCACAATCGTATTCGACAAGGTTTCTTCACTCCCCGCTAGAGATGAACATATACTACGAACCACCCCTCTTCCCCAGCACATCTGCCAGGCGCCGTATTTCATTGAGCGCTGTTGAAGAGTTTTCGTCAACCGCCAATCCGGTTATACCGGCGTCAGAAACCTGCTGATCGAAAGGAATGAGCGCTAAAAGGGTGAGCCGGTTCTTCTCCGCGAACTGCCGGATTACATCCTCCTGCCCGGGACCGGTTATCCGGTTTCCCACCAGACCGATATTCGCGATATTCGATTTCGTCGCGACAGTGCAGATTCGTCCGGCTATATCCAGGGACTTTCGGTTTGCATCAGTTACGACGATCATGATGTCAACATGTTCTGCAGTTCCCCTCCCCAGGTGCTCCATCCCGGCCTCCATATCGAGGATCACCAGCTCGTCCCTCTCAACAACCAGATGCTGCATCAAGGCTTTTACCAGGGAGTTTGCCGCACACATACATCCGGCACCCATCGAACGGATCACACCCATGACGATGAGATTTACACCAGAAGGTGTCGGGACTGCATAGGAATTGATAATATCATCGACGGTAAACGTCAACCGGAACACGCCGGAAAATTCCGTCCCGGTCTTTTTCTTTATCAGCTGCTCATTATCTGCAACGGGAATAATTGCGGCAGCATCTTCCGGGGAGAGTCCGAGGGTCGTCGCGAGGTTAGGTGACGAATCTGCATCAAGAGCAATAACTTTCTGACCGCCCTTCACGAAAACGGCAGCAAGAGTGCCGGCGATAAAGGTCTTGCCCACACCACCCTTCCCTGTTACGGCGATCTTCATGAAGAACCCACCAGATAAAATTACCAACCTAGTATCACCTGCCTTAAAGATTATTCTTTTGGCAGGGTCTTCTGGCAGGAAATGATGAGGGCGAGAGGGTAAATGGTAAGCACCCGGGATCTCATTCAGAACCTTCGGATAGAGGAGTCCGGCGGATCTTATATGGCTGAAAAATCAATGTCAGTGAAGTTTTTCCCTGAAGATCATGAAAATATCATGTAATGGAGGAGCATGATTAAATCTATCAGCCGGGTTCAATGATTCCTGGTACGAAAAGGGAATATCATTTAAAGTAGTGTATAAGGCTCTGTTTCACGAGTTCAGCAAGTTGATCTGCCGAGCCGGCGCGATTAATTTCGTCTGCAGTGATGATCTGTTGGATTGACTTTCCGTTCTGGACGAACACAGCGGGGGCCTGAATATCCTGAATCCCGAATTCCTGCTGGAATTCATCAAAGTACAGGAACCTTGAAGGGAAACCTAGATCGCTGAGGAATCTTTTCCACCCCTTTTTCATGCCCACCGGGGTGATAATTAATGAATAGAGGGGACACTTCTGGGATTTTTCCGACCCTGCACTATGATGGTAATCCGTAACGGCGGACAGGCTGCTCCTCTCAATGCTATAGACAAACAGCAGGACCATATTTGTTTGCATGTTACATCCCCATTTCTTTCAAAGGACTTAATGATTGGGTTGTTTCTGTTGCGATACCAATCCGTATCTATTAAACAAATTACAACGTCCATTACTGGATGCCCATCTTCAGGGAGATCTCATAAGGGTTTAATACATCAGGACTCCCGGGGTATCATAAAAAACACATCTGTATTGCCCCTTTTCCCTGTCAACAACTCAGTGAACGATCAAGAAACCGTAAACACGGGGATCTGTTTTTCGTTACGGAATATAGTAAAAAAATCCCTCACGATATGTGCAGCATCCCCCTGGTTTTTCTGAAATGTACGGTAAAGCATCATTACAAAGGCGATAAATTATGATGTATATCCATGCAATAGTATACAGTAACAGATAGCAGCGAAGGTAAATTTATGCTCGACATCAGGTTCATACGATCCAGCCCGGAGAAGATTAAGGCAGATCTAAAAAAACGCGGTGATACGGAGAAGATCGGATGGGTAGATGACCTCCTTTGCAAAGATGTCCGGGCACGCGAACTTAAGATCGAGACGGATGCCCTGCGACAGCGACGCAATACGATCGCCCGTGAGATCAATGCGGCACGTAAGGCCGGTCAGGATACGACGACCCTCCTGACCGAGGCCACACAACTTCCCGGCAGGATCCGTGATAATGAAGCGGAACAGGAGCGGATAGCTGATATAGTACATGCATACCAGATGCGGTTGCCCAATATCCTTCATGAGAGCGTTCCCGTCGGCAAAGACGATTCAGAAAATGTCGAGATCCGGCGTGAAGGCAGGGTAAGGACGTTTGATTTCAAGCTGAAAAACCACGGCCAGCTGGCAGCTGAGCGGGGCTGGGCCGATTTTGATCGGGCCACGAAGATATCGGGAGCGGGTTTTTATTTCCTCAAAGGCAGCCTTGTCCTGCTGGATCTGGCGCTTCAGCGTTTTGCTATCGATCTCCTGTTAAAGAAGGGATATACACCGGTAATACCCCCATATATGATCAACCGGTCCTCCTACGAAGGCGTTACCGATCTCGGCGACTTTGAGAAAGTCATGTACAAAATTGACGGAGATGACGCATACCTTATCGCCACCAGCGAACATCCTATCGGCGCGATGTATAAAGATGAAATCTTTGAGACAAAGGATCTCCCTCTCCGTCTTGCAGGTGTCTCTCCCTGTTTCCGGCGCGAGATCGGTGCCCACGGTCTTGACACCAAAGGGCTGTTCCGCGTCCACCAGTTCACCAAGGTCGAGCAGTTCGTTTTCTGCAGACCTGATGATTCGTGGCAGATCCATGAAGAGTTGCTGAAAAATGCAGAAGAGATCTTCCGGGAACTGGAGATTCCCTACCGGGTCGTCAATATCTGCACGGGCGATATTGGAACTGTGGCAGCGAAAAAATACGATATCGAGGCATGGATGCCCCGGGAGAAAAGTTATAAGGAGGTCGTATCCTGCTCGAACTGTACCTCCTACCAGGCAGTCCGGCTGAACATTAAAGTGCGGGATGAACATGAATTTGAATCCAAGCAGCATGTCCATACTCTGAATTCAACGGCTATTGCAACCTCGCGGGTGATGCGTGCCATCCTTGAAAATTACCAGAATACCGGGGGAAGTGTAGAAATTCCCCGAATTCTCCGGCCATATATGAATGATCAGGAATATCTCTGATTTTTTGCCCGATGGTGAATCGGATACTCAATAAATACTTATTTTTATTGCCAGCGCAATTATAGTTGAGAATGTGATACCATGGGCTATCCAGAACTGGACCGTGATGAGTCCATAATCCTTGAAGCGAAAAATGTTAAATATAAATCCATCTCGTTCGATGCACGGCTTACGAACAGGCGAATTATCCTTGTCGACAGCAGGAAAAATATCATCCCCCCCCAGGAGATCCTTCTCGCGACAATCTGGCAGGTTGAAGCCGGTGAGAATGCTATCCGGGATCACCTGTTATCACTTACCATCCTGAATAATGCCGGTGATAAGGACCAGATCGTCCTGACATTTCCCCGACTCGCTGGTGCGGAAAGGAGACGGGAATGCAATGACTGGGCAAAGAAACTGCAAAGTCTCATACACCCGCCAGCTGCAGAAACTGAGTCGGCAAATCACCCCGGATCCGTGTCCAGGGAAAAATTTGATACACTTCCCCAGGGCAAGGGAGATACGGCAGGCAGACGCCCGGTAAAAAAGAAGATCGAGATCGCTCGTCCCCTGAATAAGATCATCGAACCTGCCACGGTAACTCCGGTGGAGATCTCGTCCTTACCTTCTGGCGTATTCTGTTCACGCTGCGGGAATCGCGTTCCCCGGGAATCAACGTTCTGTAACCATTGTGGGATATCGATGAAACTACCAACGGAGGATGTACCGATGGTGCATCCTGACACCCCCCTGGCACAGGTCCCGGTTCCACCCCCAGCCGGGTCGTCTGCAGGAAATCAGGACCGGTCGATCGAACAGATAATCCATTCGATTGAACCCCTGATCGAAGACTCTGTTCCCCGCACCCAGCCCACACCTCTGGTGAAAAAACGCAGCCCCCAGATAATCTCTGAACAGATTGTGTCTGAACCCGTGGCCGAGACAAGTACGGCCGAACCTTCTGCCAGTACCACCCCTGTCGTAATATGGCCGGTTCTGCCGACTCCGGATTTGCCCATCGCTCTGGCCGGGAATCCTGAACCAGATCAGCCCCCGTCTTCACCACCACCTGTTCCGCCCCCGCCGGTATCAAAACTGCCCGGCAACCTTTCGATTGTGCTTCTGGTGATTGTCATTCTTGCTTTCATTGCCCGGACTCGTTATAGCGGCGAATCTCGCACCGGGACAAGCCGGCAACCGGGGCGCCTGCAACAACTCCGGTGAAGACCGTCCTGATCACCACCCTCGCAATGCCGAAGACAACAACAGTACCAACGATCATGACGACGTTAACCCTGCCCCCCGGGCCAACACCAGTTGCCATCCCTTCAATCGGAGTATTTGTAAGGGTGATATACCCGGGTACCTTTACTGGTGTGATTGGGACGCCAGGGAATCAGTTTAACGTAAACGATTCCGGTGATCAACTCTACACAATATCGACAACCGACGGAATCGTCTCAGTATCCGTCCAAAAAAAGGATGGTTCCGGGGATAAAATCACTGCCGAAGTGTATAAAAACGGCGTACTGGTTAAAAGCAGTTCGACGACCACGCCCAAGGGTACCGTTGAAATTCAGTTTGATCTGAAATCTCTCCAATCCGGTAATGTCAGTTCCCCCTCAACGGGATAATCCTCGACATAATCATCGACCCACCGGATTGATCTGTCCAACTCTCTCTTTTTTATCTGATATGAATGAGGTAACAGAACTCATAAATTCCTGTAAAGGAGGATCCGGGAAATGGTCACTTCGCATATGCCTCGACAAGATCCCGTGCAGTAATAATTCCTGCGATCTTTTTCTTTTTCATCAGGGGGAGCCTCCTGACATGTTGTGCAGCCATTATCTTTGCGGCTTCATGGATACTGATACCGAGACAAGCGGTCTTCAGGGGTGATGAGACGACCTTACCCACCGGTGTATTGAGCATCTTTCCCAGCATAAGGAACTTAGAGAGGAGGTCCCGTTCGGTAAATATCCCCGAAGGCTTTCCATTACGCGTCACAATCACGCTCCCGATCCGTTTTGATCCCATAATGCACGCGACGGATGCAACGGTTTCGGCTGTATCGACGGTTACGATATCGCTTGTCATGAACTCATCGACGGTAAGTGAGGTCTCCGGAGCGTCAGGCATCTCCCGAATGAGGTCCGAGGCCGTGATTACCCCCACCAGTTTTCCGCATTCGAAGACGGCCAGCCTTCCTTTCATGCGGATCATGTTCCGGGCAGCTTCCCGTATCTCACTATCCGGGCAGACCTTGATGAGCGGCCAGGACATCACCTGTTCTACCGGTGTCGATTCCAGGTCAAGACCATCCGCAAGAACTTTGGAGAGCAGGTCCCGCTCGGTCACAATGGCAATAGGCGTACCGTACTTCATTACGATAAGACTCCCGATGTGTCGCTCTCCCATGGTCTTTGCAGCATCTGCCATTGAGGTTGCAACCGTTGTTGTGACGACGTTGCGGCTCATAATGTCATTTACCTTGATGTGGCGCTGATAATCCTTATACGCCCGATCGAGCACGCTCGGGAATTCGATGCCGGGTTTTTCTGGTGGTGGCATTACTATTCACTCCAATGAGAATTGAGTTCTCATTATTAAAATTGTCGGTGCCATCTTTTTATCGGAATTCCTGAACCTGTTTTGAAAGGTGCACAATGAATCGCTTAATTTGAGAGAACCATCCTGGTGACCCGAAATTACTCAGGCAGGTAAGGGGGTCATCATATATCGGTTACCGGCCGGTGCTCCCGGAACAGCGGTTATGGATTGACCTGATTTAGGGGTTTTGAGGTGGAATACCGATATAAAATGAAAGATCCGCTGTATTTTATGGGAGTTATTTACGGTACCATACCGGGAACTTGGATGCTCCAGAAGAAGGATGAGCGATGCATGGCAATGGTGCCTCGCCAGTCTTTATTAATGTCATACGATAAAACAATGCGACACCGAAAAGGGATGATCGTTCATGAAAAAATTGTTATTCCTGATTTTGATTCTGATTGCCGGCATATTGGTGTATGTTATGTTTTTTGCACGTAATGCTATGCAACCATCCGGGACACTCTCATCCGTTATTTTCCCTCCTCTGCTGGTTTACCTGTTTTTTGGCGTTATTCTCTTCTTTATCGTTAAAAAAGGATATGATTTCATGCTGTTCCGCTGAAGATCGAGTGAAGGAAAAATAATCAGGTCACAGAATTGGCTCCGGATAGTGTGGAACATAATTATAATTGTGCAAAAAAATTTGGAATATATCCTATGATAAATTTCAAATGATTGAATTATCCCGGTAACAATTACTTCCATTCCCAGAGCTTGACGTGGGTATTATCATTCTCGTCAATCTCGTACTCATACACCACCGCAACGCCGTTGAGGACAGACCACTTCGGGGTCTGGCTCTGGAAATAAAGCACTCCGCGCCAGACCGGCATCGGGCCCTTCATCTTTGCCGTCCCGGTAGCACGGTACATCGACATCTCACCGGCCTTGGACATAAGCGTTCCCGCCCCTTCACCGTAGAGTGCATCGGGTCCCGCCATCATAGACCAATACGTCGCCCGGTCCACTCCCTCTACCCCTAGGAGTTTCCCTGACTGTTTAAATGAGACTTCCATCTTCGGTCCGTTTATGAGGATATCCGTTACCCGGTATCCGGTGATCTTCCCTTTGAATTCTCCAATGAGTTCTCCTAACATGATCTATATCTCCTTTTATGCCCGCCAATCATTTTTTGATCGGGCAGTATCGGACGATCCGGGACATCCGGTCGTTGCTCTCCGGTTCCCGTCCCTGCCCGGGGTCTCGTTTTATGGTTATCGGATATAAATTTTTCATCAAGATTCAATTTTTGTTTCATTTTTTTGTACCAGTGACCGGATATCAGGTCTACAAGGTGCCACAGTATTGGGACAGAAAATTACCTTTTTACGGTAACCTCGTTTCTAAGGCTGTGTATCCTTCGGCAAACTGGCATGATATTATGACAGAATTCCCTTTGTCCGCTGTCTCCCATGGGGGCTCATTGTGTTTTTATTTCTTCCCTCGGAAAAAATGGGGTCATAGCAGCATCCGGTGCCATGATCTCCTTTCCTGTTCAGGGGTCCTATAAGGACAGTGCCCGTGTCGTCAGGGTGCCGGAGCCATTCCGTACTTCCCCTGATCCAAATCCCTGGACATAAAATTGTGATCTGCTCCTGTCGGCTAATATTACCTGAAACGGTTTATTTAAAATTGCTCTCGAGCGCTTTTTTCAGTTCGATGTCTGAAAATGCAATGTTGGCAAAAACGGTGATGTTCTCAATCCATGAAAGATCGTAGCCGAAAGTGATATGTGGCATCTGAATTGTCCCGGAATTCGATAGTAAGATTCTCTTGCCGTAAAAAGTCTCACCGGGCAGAGTACGACAAGGACCATTATGAGCAGACTCACCAGAAGAACTGTTCATCGTATTAATATTTCGAACCCGTTTGATATATTTATATTCCAGTTAAGAATTTCTTCCTGATCAACTGATACCGATCTAATCGTTTTGCGTGGATGGTCTTCCTGAACGAATTTTTCCGGGTCACAAAAAGGTGATCCTATGTTCTCCGGTGCATAGAAATCCCCAATCCACCTATGATCAGCGCGAGTCCAGTAATTTCCACCGTGACCGGGGACTTGGCCGGGGTTGTTGGTGTATTCGCAGGGGTTATTGTTGTTGGTTCTGTACTCGGGGCTGTCAGCTGGAAGGTGAGTTTTGTATAGACATCATCAACACCAGGGTCATTGAGTGCTTCGGAGAGTGCCTGGGAGGCATTTGAATTCTTTACACTTCCGGTACCGGTGAGATTGAAGATCAAAGTATTGGTCGCTGTGTTTACCACCTGGCCGGAAAAGATACCTGTTTCCGCTAAATCGATGTTAAAGTTCCCGTTGGAACCCGGGCTCTCGACAAAGACATAATAGGTTGCCGGGGGCAATCCGGTCGTGGTATAGGTCTTTGAGAAAAACCCGGCCGTGTTGACAGGGACGTTCGAGACATTAACATAGTTACCGGCAAATACCCAGATCTGGACATTGGCGGGGAGTGAATCTCCTGCTACCGTCCCGAAAATGGTAACCGGGTCACCGACAACCGGAGATCCGGTGGTGACTGATGCCGTCACATAATTTGCCGGAGTGGCAGCACTGATTGCATCAGGCACAGTGCCGTCCGACGCCAGTGGAGATTGAGTAGTGACAGCGGAGACCAAGCCGGAGACGGGGAGAAACACCAGTTCCACCAGAATCACCAGAGCAATGACCGTGGTTCTCAAAAAGGACAGAGTTTTTTTCATACGAGAGGCTTATGGTATTGATTCTTAATATATTTGGGGGTAATATCAAGATATATCGATTATACATATTTCCGGATTATCTTGTAAAAATAATCAGGAAAGGGCTTGAACATACCAATACAGTCACAGTCTGAAGTTTACTGCCGATGAGATTTTTAAAAAAAATTAGATCCTCAGTGAAAATATGCTGCTATGGGGATTCGAACCCCAGTCGCGGGCGTGAAAGGCCCGCATGATTGGCCGGACTACACTATAGCAGCGCTTTGCTCTATGTAGTTTCTCGGCACCTCATAAATAAGTTATGGAATAGGCGGTAACCATACGGTGCCGGACATTTTTCTCCTGCCGGAAATACTGATTTTTCAAAAAGTTATTTTTTGTTGATGGGGTATCCTTCGGTCTCGGTCACGGTCTTGAATGCGGCCATCAGCTGGCGGGTGACCGGCCCGGGTTTGCCGGTCCCGATAGTCCGTCCGTCAACCCAGGTGATCGGGGCAACCTCTGCAGCGGTGCCGGTACAAATCAGCTCGTCGGCCGAATACAGGTCGAAATAGCCGAGGTTCTGCTCCTTCAGGGTGATGCCCAGGGATTTTGCAATCTCGAGAAGGACCATCCGGGTGATTCCCCGGAGGTTGTTCAGTGTCGGGGGGGTGATGATCTCGCCGTTTTTCACAACATAGAGGTTATCTCCTGACCCTTCCGAGATGTACCCGTTGGTGTCAAAGAAAATCGCTTCGTCCCCTCCCTTGTAGTTTGCCTCGATCTTTGCGAGGATGTTATTCAGGTAATTCAGGCTTTTTACATTCGGCGGGAGTGCATCGGCCGGGTTCCGCCTTACCGATACGGTGATTGCCCGAAGGCCTTTATCATACAGGTCCCCGTACATGGCGCCCCAGCTGGTGGCAATCACGACAACAGAGGGTTTCGGACATTTACGCGGGTCAAGACCAAGGTCCCCCACGCCGCGGCTGACGATAGGGCGGATATATGCATCGGTCAGCTTGTTCCTGCGGAGCACTTCGCAGATGACCTCGGTCATCTCTTCTTTGGCAATCGGGGGTTTCAGGTCGATCGTTTTTGCTGAATCATACAGCCGGTCAAGGTGTTCTTTCAGACGGAAAATTCTCCCGTTGTACGCCCGAATCCCTTCGAAAACACCGTCACCATAGAGAAAACCGTGATCGAAAACCGAGACCTTTGCCTGGTCGTCCGGTACATATTTCCCATCTAGGTAAATGATCATAGTTTTTCATGGGGTGTACAGGGTTTTGTAGTTTTTTCTTTTATCCGGGAGAATTTTTTGCGATAACAAGAAAAAAATGCGATCTTACCGATTTTTCCGGCACAGCCCGACAAAGTGCCGGAACATTCCTTCGCTTGCTACCGGGTGGAGGTGAGTATAACTGCCCAGTGTATTGCCGGTGACTGCGCCGTCCAGATTGTCGTGAATGCCTGTCCCGCGGGAAAGCCGGTAGGCAAAGCGGGTGCCCTTATCCAGCACAACTTCAGAATAATGAAATTCGTGACCACGGAACGGTGCAGCACCAAGAGGGGAATCGGTTGCACTCGTCCCTTCTACATAGCTGACCACGCGGCGGGACGGCATCCGGGTCTCCCCGGGAAAGACCCGGCACATCTCATATGCCTGATCGTGGTGAAGGTCATGCCATCCTTTCCTTAATATCATCCGATCGGTAAGATACATGAGTCCGCCGCATTCCCCGTAGACCGGTGAACCGTTCCGGGAAACATCCCGTATGGCTTCCCGCATCCGGTCATTTGTTTCCAGCTGGCTGACAAAGAGTTCTGGATAGCCGCCTCCGATGATGTATCCATCCGCATCGGGGAGCCGATCGTGCACGGGGCTGAACGGGATAATTTCTGCGCCTGCTGCATGAAGAATATCGAAAAGGTCGGCATAATAAAAATTGAAGGCTTCATCGAGCGCAACACCGATCCGTACGTCCTGGTCCGCAGGTTTGTCAAAAAGCGTTGTATACCGGGGGGGTGACGGGACGTCCTTCATGATCAACCCGAACCGGTCGAGGTCAACAAACTTCCCGATCATCTCCGTGATCGTTGCAATACGGGCATCAAAGTCACCCTGCCCGGAACCTTCCCGGTACGGAACGAGCCCGAGATGCCGCATGGCAAGCTGCATCTCTTCCATTCGGGGTATCGCCCCGATGACCGGTACATCGCAATAATGCTCGATAGCCGCGACAGCCTTCGCCCGGTGCGATCCCCCCTTTACGTTGTTGAGAATGACCGCAGCAATCTGCACATCCGGATCAAATGCCTGGAACCCCTTCACCAGCGCAGCAGCACTCCGGGTAATACTTTGGGCTGAAACAACCAGTACCTACCGGAATATCGAGGACTTTTGCTATTGATGCCGTACTCCCGATATCAGTGAGCGCATCCGCCCCTTCATAGAGGCCGCGTACACCTTCGATAAGGGCGATCTCTGCATCGTGACAGCCAAAAAGAAAAATATCCCGTATCTGGTGCTCGGAAAGCGTAAAGCTGTCAAGGTTCCGGCAGGGACGCCCGGAAACAGCGGAAAGGTAGGAAGGATCGATATAATCCATCCCTACTTTGAATGTCTGGACCCGGTTGTGCTTTGAAAGAAGTGCGGTCAGCGCGAGCGTAATACTCGTCTTCCCGCTCCCGGACCGGTCACCCGTGATGAGAATCTGTTTCATTCAGAGACTCCGCATGACTGCTCCGAACTCACTCCCTACAATGTCACGTACGCCGAGTGTCTTTGGATGGAGGTCGATCTCCACAATCACATGCTGATGCCCGATGTCCCGGAGCGGTCCCACCTGGCGGGGTCCGTTCGTCACCGAGAAACATTCAATACCTTTCGTGTATTCCGGGGGGACGGCGTGCGGGACGCCGCAAATCAGGGCGAATACTGGCGCTAGTTCAACCAGCTTCCGGCCGAGCAGATCCCCATTTGCCCCGTACTCGTCAAGCGCCCCTATCACCTCGATTTTAAGACCCCGGGCCCTCATCTCGCTTAAGATCCGTTCTGCATCCAGCCGGGTCTTGGGAAGTCCCCGTTGATCGAGGTTTGCAATATAGGTGATATCTGCATCCGGGCAGGCATCATGAAGAGCAACCAGTTCATCGGCAAACATATACGCCGTCTCCTTCTTTGCATTCAGGATTGCGACCCCTTTCTTTCCGCTCCGCGCAAGTTCGATAAGACGATATGCTGCGACATGTTTCAGGTCCCCCCGGGATGGCTCTATATAGGGTTGGCTGGCAGCACCTCTCAGCCGCTCCACCTCATTTGCCTTTGCCATCAGGAACTGCTGGCGGACGAGTTCGTCATGCGAGATCCAGCCGGCTTCCTGTGCCGCCCCGAGCGTTGCAATCACCCCGGCAATATTCTCAAGGTATCCGGCATGGATATCGACCGCGATGGTAGGAGTAAGTATCCCGGCACCCTCTATTGCCGACTGAAGATCTTCCCCGATGATCATAGCCACGCACGTGCCGATGACTGCCATCCTTTCCGGCTTGAAATGATCTTCGGCATACCGCAGGACATCTTCAAGGGGTTTCTGGCCACCAAAGATGAATTCGTTATCCGCAAGGGATGTCGTGAGCACCCGCATACCGTCCTCCTCCAGCAAGCGGGCATGCTTGAACGAGCAGCCAGAAGGACCGTGAAGGATGGCCACATCTACCTTGAGGTCGCGTGCTGTGTAGAGCGCAGCAACTATGGAACTAGGACGTGGGTGCATGTATTTCATGATAAGTTTATCTCCAGGTTTTCACAGCAAGAACAATGGACCCGTGACTGGTTATACCAGTAGCCGTGACACAGGCTTCCTCAAGGGTTTCCGAAAATACCGATACAGGCGGTGCATGACCGGGGTATTCCAAAGTTCCTGGCAGGGGGGATGTTCCCACCCACACTATCTGCATTGGACGTATCTGGCGGATGGCTTCAAGGATACCGTCACGGGCAAATCCTTCACAGACCGCCCCGTCGCCGGCCATCTGCCCGATGACAAGGGTGATCTCTTCCTGCCCGGATAGCTGCCGGGCATACCGGGCTGCTTCGATGGTTGTCGCAGGGTTAGTACCACTGTTTGCATTATCCACGATGAGCCGTCCTTTTTCATAGGACACAGACATCCTGCCCGGAAGAGCACCGAACGAGGACAAGGATCCGGGGTCAATACCGAGTACCATCGCCGCGGCTCCTGCAAGCATCAGGGATGAATGATAACCTGGAACAGCAAGAAGAGGATTTGAGAACCGGCCTCGTGTGCACGAAAGCGTAATACAGCATTCCCTGCCGGTCGACACTGCAACATCTTCAATATGGGTAACCAATCCGGAGCATTCGGCCGAAATGTTTTCTGCCAGGAGGAGGTGGCGGGCATTTTTTGCCGACGCCACTTTTATAGCAAGAGCTGATTTTTTTCCTGATGCAACAGCATAATCGACTGCCGACGTGATTATCGAAAGATCGCCGGCACCGGTTACTCCCAGAGATTCCTCAACAATAAACCATCCATGGATCTCACGGGCTGATTCTGCGGCAGCAATAACCGATGCGGGGGTGATGCTGGACCGTGAAATAAGCTTCTTTTCAGGGAATCGGTACGTCCCGGTGGAGGTATGCAGGATGCCTGGTCCCTGCATAAGGGAAGCGAGTGCATGGGCAGTCGCTGTCTTTCCCCATGCACCCGTAATCTCGATCATCGGCCGGGGAATATTTTCACCCAGCAATTGGCGCACTGCTTCGTGGTGAGAGATGACCGGTACCGTCGAACATCTGAGAAGTGGATGATCGGGGTTAAGGTGCACCGGAGCCACAATCAGATCATAAGTACCTCTCAAGAGCCTTGGGCACGTCTACGGCACTCTTTTCACGGTAGACATCCACGCAGTCGACTTGATCTCCCCGAGCAGAAAAAGCCTCTCCTAGGATGTTCCCGCCGTGAATCGTGTCCAGTACCAGGATCTGCATAAAAATGTCAGAGAAGAGTGAGTGCTTTTGTCGCGTTCTTCACCATCAAATCGGCGAGAAGGGGATCACTCCCGATGGGATCTGCATAGAGCAGCGGAATTGATCTGCCATTTTGGGCAAACAAACCTTTCTTGGTGCCTTCCGGAAGACCGATCTCCCCGGGGATATCTTTTTCGATGTGAACACCTTTTGCCAGAAACAGGGGGACTACGACCAGCGCATCAATTGGTTCATGCCGGAAATCATCGAGCGATTCTCTGATTGTCGGCGTATTCATGTTCATAAACCCGCATTTTACGATAAAATCCGTGTTTTTTGACTTGATCAGAGAAGCTGTCTTCTCGACAAGCTCCTTGTTGTAGGGCATCGTGCTCCCGTGCCCGACAAGTAACATACCCTTCTTACCCATATAGCAGATAGTTTGACCGGGAATCTTAAAAATTCTTACCAAATGGTTTTTTTTAAATACTGCATGGAAAGTAATTTGTTTGATCAATCTCAACAGATATGAATCTATGATGGATGCCTTCGAGCGCTTCGGGTTGCTCATAAACGATCATATTGTCAGGACACCGGTAGCGATCGCATCGATGGCGGGGATCGTTGATGCTGAATATGTTCTCAAACGTGCATCTCATATCGGGATGGCATATATCGGGGGTTACTCAATTGACCAGCCTACCATGGATGCGGCAAAGACCATCACGGCAGAGGGTAACCGTAAAGAATTTTTATACGATGATCCCGTCAAAGAACTCAAAAAACAGATGACACTCCTTGAAAAAACCACGTTAGTGTCGGGACTCAATCTCCGGGGCAGTACTCCGGAATCCTATGCTGCAATTGCGGGATCTTTGGGTGAAAAGGTAATCTATGAGATCGACGCCCATTGCCGACAGCCGGCAATGGTTGCTGCCGGCTGCGGGGAACATTACCTGAAAAAACCAGCGGATCTTATGGCAGTTGTGAGAGCGCTCAAGTCCGAGGGTGTGACTGTATCGGTAAAAATCCGGGCAGGTGTTGCATCCGACGATCGCCAGATTGCCCGGAAACTCTGGGAATCAGGAGCAGATATCCTCCATATCGATCTCATGGATTTTGGTTCTCCAAAGATCCGGCAGATACGGAATCAGCTGTCCGCTAATCCTGATTGCCAATAATTCGATTAATACCTTCGAAAGGATGCGGGAGATGCTCTCTCATGGAGCGGACATCGTATCGGTAGCCCGCAAGTCAGATGAACGGACACTCTCCGGGCTGGATGCGGCAATTTCACGGTATGCCGCAGAGGAGGGATGGTACAATTCCCCGAAACAGCTCTGCCGGGGAGGGGATATACGCGCACTCTCCTTCTGCTGCATGCCGGTCAAAGAATGTCCTCTCATCCCTACACTCTCCCGAATCGGCCTCCCGAAAGAAGACTATATCCGAATGAAGCTGGAAACGGTAAAAGGCACTCCTCTTGAAGAAGGCAAACAAACCTGTTTTGGCAGCCTTGCCTGGTGCTGCAAAACGTCCTCGCCCTGCATGTTCCGTGATATGACGTTAAAGCAGCAGAACATTTCGAAGAAAGAGTATATGCGCATGAAACGTGAGCTCTCAGATACAATCATGAGCCGTGTGTTCCATGACATGCCTTCTGATGAGAGCAGCTGAACGGGCGCAACTTGCGATGATGCTGGAAGTCTGCGCCTACCCAAAGCCGGGGAACGTCGACCGTTGTCATGATTATCCTGATACCCGGCTTGAACATTTCCTGGCATCGACTATATTTGCCCGAACGGCACTTGAAGAGGCGGGGGAGGGTATCGGCCGGATTGGCGAGATCATCAAGCACGCCGTCCGGGACACCAACTGTCACCAGGGTGGAAATACCCATTTCGGCGCATTCATCCTGCTTATTCCCCTCATCTATGGCAAGGGTATATCCGGTGCATTGTCCGCGATTGAAAAGACTGACGTATCGGATGCCGTCGCGTTCTACAAGGCTTTTGCCATGACTTCGGTGAAGATGAACACAACTGACGAGCTTGACGTGAAAGACCCCCATACGCTCACGGTGATCCGCGAACGGGATATGACACTTTTTGATATCATGCAGCATTCGGCGCCAAATGACATGGTTGCACGGGAGTGGGTGACCGGGTTCCCTCTTACCCGCAGGGGAGCGGATCTTCTCCAACAATCAGGCCCGGGCAGGCAGGCAATTGTGAATACATTTCTCACTCTTCTCGCCTCCGAGCCGGACACGTTTATTATTAAAAAACATGGTGAGGCAGTTGCCCGGGAGACCATGCTCACCGCACGGGAAGTTCTTGACGGCAGACATTCTTTGGAGGCTTTTGATGCCGATTGCATTGAACGGCACATTAACCCAGGCTCAATTGCTGATATTATCATTGCCTCAATCTATATTGCACTGGGGGAGGGCTGGTCATGGGACTCTTGAAGACCGGTATCAATGAAGTGATCGCGACGACCTCTTTTAACGCAGCGCCGATCGGAATCCACTATCATGAGGGCAGGGCCGGTATGGTTCTCTTTACCGGAAGTCATACTGCCCGGAATATTGAACGCGACGGATGGGTTGTGGCAAACTTTACCTATGATCCTATTCTCTACGTGAAAACCGCCTTTGAAGACCTTCCCCGTGAGTTTTTTTCAGAAGAGATTGTAACCAGAAAAAAAATGCATCGCCTTTCAGTGACCGACGCATGGGCCGCTTACACGGTGACCGTTGAGCGTAAGACCGTCGATATGATGGTGGTCAGCCTTAATCCTGAAAAGGAGATCATCCAAGAAGTAAGTATCCATCCGGTAAACCGGGGGTTCAACAGCATCATCGATGCGACAGTGCACGCGACGCGGTACAGGGAAACCCAAGATCCGGAACTCAAAAAACTGATCGACTATCATAGGGGCATTGTGAAGAAGTGCGGTGGGAAACGAGAACTTGAAGCGCTCGGGATGCTCATGAAGTATATTGGAGAATAGTTGAAAATAAGTATATTTTTTAAACCCGTCATTTCTTGAGAATCCCTTGTTTCATGAAGTCATAATATTTGACGTGATAAAGGGTTGATCACCCGGATCATGATGAACTCCGTTACCCCCCGACGGAGCATCCCGTTGTGGACCAGTAACTGAAAAATCCAAAAAAACCTCTCTACCCCACCGTGTCCCGGAGAGATCCTGAGAGGTTTCCCTCCTGAATTCTCGGATTTTCTTGAAGGGAATCCCACAGCCAAGGAGGTTTTTGGCATCTGATGCTTAATCAATCCATTCCTTTGATGTCTCCATACAACGCGATTACCCCTCCCCAGTACACGCGCAGGGATCAAAGAAACCGGATCATCGAATCCCGGTGATAATTATTTCCTGTTAAAAAATGCGTATCTTTCAGGGACGCTGAATCAGCATACCCGTGGTACGGGGTCTCCCATCGGCGGCTCGATAAATCGTTCGCCGCCAATAGCCGTCTCCATAATGACATGAGAACCTTTTGTGACAACTCCGATAACTGCCGCATCCTTCCCGTACTTGTGATGGTGAAGAGCAGCGAGGATCGCGCCGGCACTTGTAGGTGGAACGCCCATAACGACCTTCCCCTCATTTGCAACCTCGAGCGGATCGATACCCAGCATGCCTGCGGCACTCCTGACGTTTTTCCGGATCGGGATACACTCTTCCTGAATCCGGACACTCACACCGCTCTTCCGGGCCATCTCGTTGATGGCACTTGCAAATCCGCCCCGGGTCGGATCTTTCATCGCATGAATCGGACCGGCCTCGAGAACGGGTTCCATCATCCCCCAGAGCGGAGCAACATCGGACTTGATCTGCTCCCCGAGATCGAATCCCTCACGATGTGCCATTATAGCAATCCCGTGATCGCCAAGAGTACCCGAAACGATGATCACGTCCCCGGGGATAAGTCCGTTATCCCGTACAATATCCCGTGCAATACCGATACCCGCAGTATTGATCACGATCCCGTCAAGCGCACCCTTTTCCATCACCTTGGTATCGCCCGTTACAAGACTGGCGCCCGCTTCCCCGAGAGCTTCGTCCATTGATGCGACGATCCTTGCAAGGTCACTTATCTCAAATCCTTCCTCAATGATCATACCGCAGGAGAGTGCAACCGGACGTCCCCCCATCATGGTAAGGTCATTGATTGTTCCGCATACGGCTATCTTCCCGATGTCACCGCCCGGGAAAAAGATGGGACGTACTACATGGGAATCCGTAGTGAAAACGATATTCGTGCCATTCAACGGGATTACAGCGCCATCATCCATTGCTTCAAGGCCGATACCGCCGGCGTTGTTATGCCTGAATTTTGTCAGCGTCTGCAGAAGTTCTCCCATGACTTCCCCACCGGCTCCGTGCATCAGGGTGACTTTCATGTCAATCATCCACCTCGATTTCTACGCTGGTGACCACGATCTCTCTGCCTCTGACCATCTCCGGAAGTGCACCGCACCGCGGGCAGACAAAAATTTCCTCGCCGGAATATCCACAGGAGCACCGGGTCTGCGGCGATATTTCCCGGCATTCGAGCAGGGTTGTTGTGAACAGGGGATCTTCTTCCTTAATTGTGTCAAAAAGAAATACCACCTGTTCCGGGTTTACCATCGCCATTTTGCCGACCTCAACGCTGACTTTCTTCACCTGGCGGGCATTATGTTCAACCGCAGTCTTACGGCTGGTGGCATAAAGGTCATACGCGATGGCGTATTCGTGCATTATTCCTCCAGTGCAGCGTATACCTGTTTAAACACTTCCCGGGTCTCAAGTGCATCTTCACGGGACAGCTTCTGGATAGCAAAACCTACGTGGACCAATACGAAATCACCGACTTTTACATCAACAAGGTCGAGCCTGATTTCCTGTCGGAGATCGCCGTAATCGACCAGCCCCACATTCCCCTCTTTTATTACCAGCACTTCTGCAGGAACAGCAACGCACATCGAAGATTCACCCAGTTCCCTGACCAGTAATATTGGCAGTCAGACCACATAAAAACAATGTTAGAGGTACGTAATTCGGAAAAAAATCAAAAAGCGCCGGGGAAGAGATTTGAACTCTTGAGGTGCAGGGCACCAGTAGCTTTCAAGGCTACCGCCTTCCCGGACTAGACTACCCCGGCAGTGCTCCATATGTTGGGTGTCAGATATAAAAAAGGCTTCTTTATCGATAGGAAAGGCAGGTCCGGTTTTTTTTATCATGTACTCTTCTTCATTGCTGCTATTATCAGGATCGCCATTCCCACGGCTGCAACACCCAGAAGAGGTGGTGAGGGAGATTCGGTCGTCGTTGCAGGGGAGGCTGAGGCTGACGCAGCAAATGGTGCGGGTATAGTCGGGCTGATCACAATTGACGTTGCATTTTCGGCATACACAAAAACCTCGCTGGAAACTGTGGACTTGAGGGGATATACCTTGATATATATCGGTTTTCCTTTTCCCGGCACCTGGATCTGTTCGGGATATTGTTCTCCCTGCTTATTTACAACGTGGATAACTCCTTTGTCATCTGCATATTCTATAATCCAGTCGATAGATGAAGAAGTATGGATGGTTACGATTCCGGTGCCCCCCTTTATCGTGAAATACGCAGGATTGTCCCGCGAGGATTTCGTGTGTGCAGAGACAACTACTGATTTTGTAGCTACCGGCGTCATACCAAACGTCAGAGATTGTTGAGAGACAACGGTAATGATCCGGTTCCCGACATATCCCCTTGCATCAGTAAAAATTACTTCATAATCACCAGGTTCTGATATCGGTATATCGGTAGTAAAACCACCCTGGTAATTTGTATTTATATAATAAGGCCCGAATACGACGGTGTCATTGGGCCCAATAACTTCGATCTGCACGCCGGAATTTTCGTCTCCCTTGATCGTTCCGGTGACGGACAGTTTTCCATTGAAAATCTGGTACGTTTGAGAATTAAGCTGGATATCTTCTGAGCGATCAATCAGGTTTACCACCCTCATGGTGATAGAATCTCCCATCCCGCTCGTTGGCACTTCAACCTTATACATGCCGGTTTTCAGCCCGGTCGTGTCAAAGACTGCACGAAATGTATAATCAGACTGGACGTAGGCGATTTTACGTTTAATCTCAGTTGTTGTTGTCAGCTGGTAATAGAGCACGACGTCGATTGGCGTACCAATACCAAATGTTGTCGTCCCATTCACGATGAGAGGTTTCCCAACCGATAAGGAATCCGGTGCATCTATATTGACCTGATACGCCGAGGCAACTCCCGCCAGAAAGAGAAGTCCCATTACGACAAGGACGATCTTTTTCATCTATATACGTTCAACTAGTATGATGTTAATGATTTCTGAACTTACAGAAAAGCCGCTTGCAAGCTGGCGGGGACTGGAAAGATATGGCAGTGAACTGCTCGATTGTCTTACCATTATTTTTAAAAGCGGTGGCTGTACATGGTCAAAATGCAGAATGTGCAGTTACCGGCACGAACGGTATTCCGGGCATCAATCCTCCGAAACAATTGCGGGTCATCTCCGGGCACAACTCGCATGGGTAACAAGTCAATATAAATCCGAAGAATATCGTATGGTAAAAATCTTCACCTCCGGGAGTTTTTTTGACCCGGAGGAGGTCCCTCCTGAATTTCTTTCGGATGTCGCTTCCGGGTTTCGGGGAAAACTGATTATCGCAGAAACACGCCCGGAATTTGTAGATCAGGATATTCTGTCGTCGTTTATCGAAATACTGGATAACGGGACCTGGAAAATACCACTCTATTGCGCACTGGGACTTGAGACGAGCAGCGACACCATTCGTGACAGGTCCATCAACAAGGGTTTCTCTTTTCAGGACTTCAAAAGAGCTTCTGCCATAGCCCATTCAGCCGGTGCCGGCGTGAAAGCATATCTTCTGGTTAAGCCATTGTTCCTGACCGAAGGAGAAGCTGTTGTTGATATGAAAAGATCCATCCGGGATATTACAACCTATACTGATTTGATCTCCATGAACCCCTGCACCGTTCAACGCAATACCGAGCTGGAATATTACTGGAAAAGGGGTGCTTACCGTCCTCCCTATCTCTGGAGCGTTCTTTCAATCCTTTCGGATGCGCCGGTTCATATCACCTGCGATCCATTGGGTGGGGGCCAGAAACGGGGACCTCATAATTGCGGTAAATGCGATTACGAGATTGTCAGGGGGATCCGGGATTACTCGCTGAACGCTGACCGGGATCTTATCAGCGCCCTCCTTGAAACTGCCTGCGACTGTAAACAGGAATGGGAACATATCCTGGGATCGGAAAAATCGTATTGTATGCCACTGACCCGATAAAAAAAGCAGGTTATTTTTTTTTGCACCTGCTCTGCATTTCGAGTTGTTGCGCAAGGAGCGGTAGAAATGTACCTGCATCTGAAACGACGCCGATAGCCTGGGTAGTACCTCGATCCATCAGTTTCGTTACCGATGTCGGGTTAATATCTACGCACACCGTTTTTACATTCGAGGGCAGGCAGTTGCCGATTGCAATGGAATGAAGGAGGGTTGCTATCATCAGAACCATACTGCATCCTTTGATTTGGATCCGCATTTCATCCTGAGCTTTCATCACGTCGGTAATTACATCCGGGAGAGGACCGTCATCACGGATCGACCCGGCCAAGACGTAGGGGACGTTGTTTTTAATGCATTCATACATGATTCCACCGGTAATTACCCCTTTTTCTACTGCATTCCTGATGGAACCCGCCCGCATTATCTCACTGATTGCGTAAAGATGGTGCTTATGCCCCCCCATTACAGGTTTCCCGGTCGATATATCCATTCCGAGTGAAGTTCCAAAGAGATTATATTCGATGTCATGAGTTGCCAATGCATTTCCTGCAAAGAGGACGTCAATATAGCCTCTGCGGATCATCTCAGCAAGGGCTTTGTCCGCTCCTGTATGGATGATAGCCGGCCCGCCGACGATCGCAATCTTGCCGCCGTGTCTGCGGACTTCAAGTATCTCACGTGCGATCTGGGCAATGAGTGTTTCGCTGGGGCGTTCCGGTGAGACCGTGCCGTGCATGAACTCAAAGGTGCTACTCTCCCGGGGACGTTCCGGATAACTGACATTCACTCCCTGTTCCCCGACAACCACAAGATCCCCTTTGCGTATTTTTCCCAGAGCCACCGCCGCCGCACATTTCTTTACTGGATCTACGACGATAAGGAAATCCATCTCGATAGATTCGACGGGTATCCATTCTCCGCAGTATTTCAACTGGGTTGGATGATTGCTGGTGGTATAGAATCCCTTGGGAACGATATGATCGGATTCTGCCGGGACAAGGCACACATCTTTCACTGCCAATGGCCGGGCGCCGAGACGGTGAAGTTCTGACAGGATAGCCTGCAGTTTTTTCTTATCAGAAGCGGCAATTCGCAGGCGGGCATAACTGGGGTCTGTCTTTTTTTTCCCGACTTCAAAAACCAGGATCTCAAAATTGCCCCCCATATCCATGACCCTGTCGAAGAGCTGGGTCATGATGCCCGAATCAATGATATGCCCAGCAAGTTCGATCTCCTGCGACTCGACCATAATATAAAGATCTTGGTCGGTGCCCCTTAATATGCATTCCTGCCAAATAAGACAAAAATGCGCTTATTTCGAGTGCTGGGACGCAGATTGGGATGTTTAAGGTAATCAGCAGACTAAAGGGGGGTTTCTGGCAGGGATCGATATTTGAGATAGTATTCTGCTCTGTCACGATCTGAGGGTGTGTTCACATTCAGGGCAAGTCCCGGTTCGTTGAGCAGGACCTGCAGTTCATCCTGCGGCTGGTCAATGAGATCTCCCCGGAGAATATTTATTCCGGCCGGGCATGCATCGATGCCATTAACTTTTTGACGGTAAGGCATCTCTCCCCCGCATTCGGTTGCGAGTCCTGCCGGAACCCAGGCTGAGCAGCCATCTTTACCCGATGAACGGTACGCTTCGGCTATCTCATGGATAATTTCCGGTGTGATGCCAGGAATATCAGATACACAAATAAAAAGCGGGAGGGGCTCATCCATCATTCTTACCGCACTGATCATGTCATTCACGTACCCGCTGCCATCTGTTGTGCTTACTGCAATGGCATGTGCCCGGCACCAGTTCATGGTCATGGGCGTGTTGGCCGAGCCCGCTACGACTGGCTCAAACCCTGCCGATAAAAAAGCCTCGAGAATATACGAGATCATTGGCTTCCCCCCTATTCGAATAAGGGGTTTTTCTCCAAGGTTAAGCCGGCGACCCGACCCCCCAGCCATGATCAGTGCATGCATGAAGAGAGTGCCTCCAGAAGAATCTGGTTTTCGTCGCGAGTCCTCACCGCAATCCTGATGCAGGTCGGCAAACCAAAGGATGTGCAGTCACGGACCAGGATATTCTTCTGGGCAAGGCAACGGCATAATGAAGAGACCTCACGATCACATTCAACAAGAATATAATTGGCAGCCGATGGATTGGATTTCAGGCCAAGACTACCTATCCCCGTTGCGAGAAATTCCCGCTCAATCGCAAGGGCAGCACGTGATTCCGCGAGATCGTCCCGGTGCCGGAGCGCCAGTATCGCATATGATTCGGCGAAAGCGTTTACACTCCAGGGAGGGCGGGTGATCTCGATCTTTTCAATCAGATCCGGATCTCCAAAACCATACCCGAACCGAATCCCGGGCACGGAAAAACTTTTTGTCAATGAATGGAGCACGAAAAGTCCAGGATCGCATATATCAACCATACTCTGGGCAGGATCAGATAATTCTATGAAGGCTTCATCACAAAAAAGCATACCCCTGTGGGATTTATTATCTTCAAGAAGGCGAATCATGTCATCTTTTTTCCTGAGAACACCAGTAGGATTGTTAGGGTTACAAATAAATGAAACATCAGATTCCTGGAATCTTCCCGTTTTATGAGCCCCGGCAAGGCGGGCAGATAGCGCATATTCGCCAAAAGTATGAGATTCAGTGAAAAATTTTTTATTGCCTCTTAACATGACTGAACAGAAGATCCTGATAAGCTCGATCGATCCGTTGCCAACACAAATTTCCTGCGGAGAACGATGAAAAGTACAGGAGATCTGCTCCTTAAGTTCACTATAGGTGTCATCAGGGTATTGCCCAAGGGATGAAATATCGATGTGCCATGAAAATCGGGGCGGAAAGGGATTGATACTCGCGCTGAAATCCAGGATATTTCCTTTGGTTTTTTCGCGCTGCAGCTTTCCGGTACCACCATGAACATCCCGCCGGGGAAAGTCAGTCACCACGAAAACTCCATTATTTTTCAGAATACTTTGATCGGCTGTCTTAAATGTGTTTTGAGAGCTGGAGAGGAGCAAAGAAGAAGGTTTTTATACATTAATGTTTTATTTTGATACTATCTGGTTAAGTCAGACACAAGTGTTCTCTTTGTCTGACATATAGATGACATTTGTCAGACATATGTCAGAAATATGTGAGATACAATGATGATGCAGAGAATCACGCTCCGGTTGCCCGAACAACAGATCAATCTGCTCGAACAGATGGTGGACACGGGGGAATATCCCAATGTCTCAGAAGCTGTTCGGGCGGCGGTCCGTGAACTCGTCGAAAAACGTGCAAGTCGTGTCCTGAAAGATAGCGACCAGGTTTCATTCAAGGTTTGAGAGGGTATATATGCAGAGTATTATTAATGATGCGCTAAAAAACGCAGAACTTGAAAAAGAGCTGAATAAGCCAAATTCGGCGAATGCAATGGAAGATGACTTTGTAGGTCAGCCAAGAATCGTTATTGTCGGTTGCGGCGGTGCCGGTAACAATACGGTAAACCGTATCCACCATATGGGCGTCTCCGGGGCGGAAACTATCGCGATTAACACCGATAAGCAGCACCTGGACATGATTCAGGCCGACAAACGTATCCTCATCGGCAAATCCCTTACCAAGGGGCTCGGTGCAGGCGGATATCCCGATGTAGGTAAGAGAGCGGCCGAAATGGCACGCCCGACACTGGAAGCAGTTCTCGAATCTGCCGACCTGGTGTTTATCACAGCGGGTATGGGAGGAGGTACCGGGACCGGTTCCGCACCGGTTGTTGCATCCATTGCAAAAGAACAGGGTGCAATTGTCGTGGGAATGGTCAGTCTATCCGTTCCAGGTTGAAAAAGCCCGCCTTATCCGTGCCGAAGAAGGTCTCGAAGCACTTGCATCAGCGTCAGATTCGGTCATTGTCCTCGATAACAACCGACTGAAAAACTTTGTTCCGAACCTTCCACTTGGCCAGGCATTTTCAGTAATGGACCAGCTCATCGGTGAAACAGTAAAAGGAATTTCCGAAACGATCACCGAACCATCGCTCATTAATATCGACTATGCCGATGTCCGGGCAATTATGTCAAAAGGCGGCGTGGCAGTCATGCTTGTCGGCGAAAGTAAACAGCAGAACAAGGCTGAAAGCGTGGTCCGTGAATGCCTAAGCAACCCGATGCTGGATATAGACTACCGAGGTGCGACCGGCAGCCTTATTCACATTACGGGGGGAACTGACCTTACACTACAGGATGCGGAAGAGGTCGCAACTTCGCTCACCTATGAGCTTGATCCTCATGCCGATGTAATCTGGGGAGCTCGCGTCAGAGGAGATATGGAGGGCAAGATTCGGGTTCTCGCCATTATGACAGGTGTCAAAAGTGCACAGATTCTCGGTACACGCCAGTCATATAAGACTATGATCGCGGATATAGAAAACAAGCGTACGAACCCCAAAGCGGTTGAGATGCCCCAGAGCAGGAGAAGCGGCAACAGGGACCAGCCCAGCGGCGGCGGCGTTCTTGAATGGGTCGGTTAAACACATCAGCAACAGTAATTCTGAAAACGTTCCAAATTCTCCCTTTAGTGAGGGAAATTACTGGTCGGTCCGTACCAGAACCTTAATCGGGGTTAAAACCGGATCAACTGAAAAAGGAGTGGGTACTCCTTAAGATAAACCCCTTTTTGATGTTTTTTAACCCGCTTCACCATGGTGAAGCATTTGACGGGTTCATTCGGAAAGTCCCCTCGGTAACAACGGCGAAACGCTTAATAATCCTACGCGCCTTTAAAATATAGTACATTCGACCAATCCTTCACTGGGAGGATGTGGGGTGAAAACCATGTGATCTGGTGCACCCCGGTATCGGGAGTTGAACATCATGAACAGAGTGTTGAACAAAGGCTTCGTTCCGAAGTCTTATCTGAATTCTGCGCTGCTATCCTTTTCTGATGTTTTCCGCCCTGCATCATGTATGCAGAGTTGTCATGCGAGAGAATCAAAAGGGTCCTTGTGTCCACTCTTTTGCTCAATTCTTCTCCCCCATGCTATGTCTGCCTCCCATACAAGGGAATCGATGAGGAGTGGTAACGCATGTTGAATGACCTGATGGAAAAAAGAAAGAAAATTCTCGCTGAGTCTGAAGAGCACAAAAACCGCCGCAATGAACTTAATGCTGCCGCAAGCAAGTTCGCCCGGGAACGCAATACCCTTAACAACCAGACACGCGAGTTTGTGGAAGAAGCGCAAAAGAACAAAGATCTCCGGGATAAATCCAACCAGGACGTTCTTGACTTAAAAGCGCAGCGGAACGATTTCAATGACAAGGCAAATGTCTTGTTTGAAGATATCGAATCCTTCAAAAAAGAGCATGGCACGCTGAAAAACCGAGGGATAAAGGAGCTCCAGAAGCAGATCGAGTATATGGAGTACCGGCAGCAGACCGAGGTCTTCACCACGGATAAAGAGCGGGAATTGATCGAAAAGATCAAGCAGATGATGGCCCAGGTGCGTGAGCAGGAGGCAGAGCTTGAACAGAACAAGGAGATGCGCACGAAAATTACCGAAGCCCGCGATTTTCGGAAACTTGCTTCTGACCTTCATGCAAAGGTAACCGAGTTTGCCGAGCTTGCCCAGAAACACCACGATCTTATGGTCGAATTCTATAGGAAGGCAGATAAGTCCCGTGAAGCGGCCGACTCCGCTCATAAGAGTTTTGTCGAGGCACAGGAATCGGCAGATGCCGAACATAAATTCTTCATCACCTGCCAGAAGGAACTCCGCGATTATGATAAAGTAATCTCCGGACTCCGCAAGAAGACAAAGAAAGTCAAGGTTACCAAAGAGCAGAAAGCGGTACGAAAAGAAGCTGAAAGTCTCTTCAAGAATTTTCGGGCAGGAGAAAAACTTACTACCGACGATATACTACTCCTTCAGCGCTCAAAACTCATCTGATTTCCTTTTTTGCAATTTTTTTGCCGTCAGGAATTATTTAATAGATTTACCGCAATTTTATACTAATAATAACTCGGAAAAACTGCAACGCTTCGATTATCTGCCAAGTGAAATGTTGGGTTAGAATCGGGGGTTTTTACCAATAATGACCACGGGTCGAACCTTAGTCCCGAGTGTTGACCGGGACGATGATATCGGATGGAAAGCTAATATTGAAAGCCCTGCTATAGGTCGGGCTGCATGCCTAAAGGCTGCAAACACGTTAGCCCTTGCCGACCCGGAAGATTCAGATATTAATGCCATATTTTCTGCAATTAAGATCTACGATGAACTTACGGAGAAAGGAGAAGAGACCGCGATCGCGGTAGTAGCCGGCAATCACCTCCACATGATAGAGGGGGACCGCAGGATCGCAACATCTCTTGAAAAGGTCATACTGGAGACGCAGGCATCCAACTGCATCCTGGTAACCGATGGCGCGGAAGATGAGTATGTAATTCCAATTATCCAGTCCAGAATTCCGGTTTCTAGTATCCGGAGGGTAATTGTAAACCAGATGCCCAATCTTGAAGGCACCTATTATATCCTGAAAAAATTCCTCGATGATCCAAAAGTCTCCCGCATGGTTTTTATTCCCCTGGGACTTGCGATGATTCTCTACGCAACAGCGTACCTGCTGGATTACCCGGGTGTAGCGACCATCATCGTGGTTGGCGTTATCGGAGGGTACCTGCTTTATAAGGGATTCGGGTTCGATGAGATCGTACACAGTATCATGGATGCACTCCGGGTATCGCTCTCACGGGGACGGTTTTCTTTTGTCACCTACACAACCACAATCCTCCTCATCATCATTGGATTTACCATAGGATTCATCAACGTCCTGAAGTTTTACTCCACTGACAGCAGTTTAGGACTTGTTCTGTACCTTATGACATTTATTTATGGATCTGTTGAATGGCTTATTGTCGCAGGACTGATCACTTCGGTCGGGGTAATAATAGACGTATACGCAAACGAACGTGAAGGGCTCGGTAAGGTTATTGTCTTCCCCTTCTTTGTTGTCGCACTTGGTTTCATATTTTATGGCGCCAGCGTATTCATCATTTCAGTAAGCGCTGTACCAGATTTTCCTCTTTCAGGGGATGTCGTATCAAAGACTATTCTTTACTCTACCGCCATTGGGATCATCTCAGCTATTTCAGGTGTTATCACCCAATATGCGGTCAACAGGAGAATTGCAGAACTTCGCAAGCAGGAAATCATAGAAGTCATGTAATGGTCCCTAGTTTTTCACCGGGGATCGAAATTATCAAGACTGGATTGGGTAAGAGGAGATATATCTGAGAAACGAAGAACGGATGCGGTTCAAAAAGCTCAACCGTCATATACCCGGTAATTCCTGGATCTCGTAATAAAAGGACTTATTTTCCGGATTACCTGGCAATTTTTATTTCATTCGGTACTATGCGGGCTTCCGATGCAAAATACCCCATTCCGCCCGGGAATACCCGCGTTGTGGTGAAATTCCGGGTTGCCTGGGGGGAACTCACGGTAAGGACAGGGATGGCAATATTGAAGTCGTGCGAAGGGTACCAGTAGATTCCGTCACCATACGACAATGCGGCATCTTCTACAGTAAAATCAGCGCTGGAGAGATCAATCCGGTTCATTTTCGCATCATTATAATTGAGGATCTTCATCAGTTTATTTTTTAAATCCTGCTTTCCAAGAAGAAAAAATATAAAACGCGTACCCTCATCAACCTTGTAATTTACATGGATGACTGCACTTTCGTTGTCGAGCCTGATCTGAACATCCTGAATGGTGATATAGCTGTAACGCTCCTCATTTGCAGCCAGGACAGGAACCACAAGGCCGAAACCCAGAAGGATAATCAGCAGCACGATAGCATAGGCTCGCATAGCACAGTACTTTAGTGAATGCCGTTTAAATGGTTTTGGGTTTTGGCAGTAATTCAGAGAATACCGTCAGATGATAAGACGTATATTGCTATGAATTTACGACTGAACATAGCATTAATCATGACCCGGATTTGAGGTTTCAAGGAAGTTAATTTTTTTGTTCTTAGTCAACTTGGAAAACCCAAAAAAAAAACGGCAAGGGGCAAGCAGTCCCGTATCCTTCACCGGACATGCGATTTCTTAGAAGAACTTCTGGGACTTCTTTAATCGTTATTCGGACTTAGCACGGTTATTTACATTGAATAGCATTATCAAAGATAGGGAGAGTAACATCAAATACCAAATACTCACTTTGGAAAAGTGCTTTCCGATAAGGATTCTAGGTTTTCGGGAAGGTCACCCCTCGGGGCCTCTCCAAGGTGCGGCAGGACAAAAAGGTTTGATTCTCTCTCAAAGATCGTGTCCTTTATCCGCCCCGGGGGATCCTATTGGAAGCGGCGACGCTCAGCGTAATATTATGGAGAGGAACCTGATCGTATCATTTCTGAAATATATGATTTTTATGATCCGACTTCTGACTCACCGTTCGTATGCAATTCTCCCGAAGCTGAAAAAATGAACTTTGACAATCAATGGTAAGGATGTGTGGCATCAGACAGGAATCCGCGACGGGGAAAAGTTTGGTTTTTGAAAAAAACATTTCATTTATTATTGTTGGCAAGAACAATTTCAATAGAAGAAACATTGGTCTTGCCTGAATCCGTATCGATGATCTCTGTTGAAGTGACGATCTCTTTTTTTGAGACTCCTTCAAGAAACCGGTTAAGTGCGATCTCTGCAGTATCGACGGCACGGGAAATCGCCTTACCTCTCGCTTTGATCGCTACCTCGTCAGCTCCATTGTTAAACTGGGTGATTACGGCAAGCACGTAGTTCATAACGGGTTTGTTGCCGACGAATACTGTGTTCTCTTTCTGTTGCTGCATGATGGTTCTCCTTTCAGAGGTATTTCTTCTTGGTAATCAATTCTGCATTCAGTACACTCGCTCCAGCTGCTCCGCGAATTGTGTTGTGCCCCATCGCAACAAAACGGACTCCTTTTCGGAGCCTGCCTACCGACACGGTCATGCCATTTCCCCGCATACGATCCAGACGTGGTTGTGGGCGGTCTTTCTCTTCTTCAAAGAAATGGAGTGACTCCTTTGGCTGTGTCGGAAGACCTTTAATAGGGGGTTTGTAGTCCCTGAAAGCAGTTTTTAGTTTCTCCACGGGTTCCTTGATGTCGATCCAGATGGCCATCGTATGACCATCAATTACCGGGACGCGATGACAGCTGGCACTTACCTGGAAATCCGCATTTGTCACTTTGTTACCTTTCAGCGTTCCCATTATCTTGAGAGTCTCGGACTCCATCTTCTCTTCTTCCTGACCAATATACGGAATGACATTATCATATATCGCCATCGCTGCCACTCCGGCAAAACCGGCACCAGAGATAGCCTGCATGGTCGCTACTCTGACATCGGAAAATTTGAATTTCCTAAGAGGGGCAAGGGCGGTAACCATCATGATAGTGGAACAATTCGGGTTGGTTACGATAAATCCGTCCCGGCCGGAATCCCGCTGGACATCGATCAGGCCAAGGTGTTCCGGATTCACTTCCGGAATTACCAGCGGTACATCAGGTTCCATACGATGAGAACTCGCGTTACTGCAGACAGCAATTCCCGCATCGGCAAATTCATTCTCAACGCCACCGGCAATATCTGCAGGAAGTGCGGAGAAGACTAGATCGACATCTTTCATTGCTTTTGGGGAAGTAGGTGTCACTTTTATTTTGCCAATCTTTTCGGGAAAAGGCGTATCAAGACGCCAGTTCACGATTTTCCCATACGGCTGTCCTGCACTGCGTTCAGAGGCGGCGAGGGTCGAAAGATTAAACCACGGATGATCCGCTAATAATTCAACAAATCGCTGGCCAACCGCGCCCGTAGCTCCGAGCACTCCAACATTTATCATGTGTGTCAGGTCCTGTTCGTCTGTTTTTCCCGTTGAAATATGGCGGGTTGTAAAATCCCATTTCATCTGTGATAATAAAAACATTGTTTTTTTAAATTTTATTCTGAAGCAAATATCTCCGGAGGTACACAATTTCACAAGATCAGTCAACAAATTTTGTTTTGTCCAGCGCCGGAATCATTTCCCTGGTTTGAACAGGATAGACGGATGGGGCGTTGTCAGACATGCCGAAAAAGGTTCTGAAAAAGATACGGTGGACCAGAATTAAAATTTACAATCTATTCCATGTGTATTGCTTCCGACGGGCACACATCAATGCAGGTTTCACATTCTACACACATGTCCCTGTCTATACATGCTTTTTCCTTCTCGATCGATATTGCAGATGCAGGGCATTCGCTCACACAGGTCTCACACCCGGTACACTTTTCTTTGTTGACAACGGCGACCAAACCTTTTCACTCCACAACAATAGCTTCCGATGGGCAGATGTCGACACAGGTCTGACAGTCAACGCACATCTCTTTGTCGACTTTCGCTTTTTCGTTCTCTACCGCTATTGCCGACGCAGGGCATTCATGTACACAGGTTTCGCATCCGGTACATTTACTTTCGTCAATGATTGCAGCCAACTAGATTCACCACCAATATGTTGAACGAAAGGTAAAAAATAGATTTCGATATACCCCTTGAAAAACTAAGGATTTCTCCTCATTTTTGACAAAAGGGATTTTTTCCATGAATTAATAATCCAATGTAACCAGCCGGGAATCTGGTGCTCCCGCTCTGATTTTCTTTACTGAAAGGCGAATCAAAAGACCGCAGGGGTATAGATTTGCCGTGGATCAATCGATAATAAATTATTTTCCAAGGTTGAGCACATCATTCATGCCATAAATTCCCGGTTTTTTACCGATAACCCAGCGGGCTGCATGCAGTGCACCAGTGGCAAAGACCGAACGGTCGTATGCCCGGTGTGAGATTTCAATGGTCTCGAAATTCTTCGAGAACATAACTTTATGATCGCCGACAATATCACCGCCCCGTATGACATGAACACCAATTTCATCGCCGCGTTCCGTCATGCCTTCGCGACCATAGATCTTTTTCCGTGTTCCAACTTCCTCATCGAGAATCTGCAGGATCGTTTTTGCTGTTCCGCTCGGAGCATCCTTCTTGTTCCGGTGGTGTGCTTCGATAACTTCAATATCATAGTCTTTCAGGTGCTTACCCGCTTCCCGCACGAGCTGCCAGAAGATATTTACTCCCATCGAAAAGTTGCTGGAGATCACTGCAGGGACATTTCCCCAAATTGCTTGTTCCATTTCTGTCCTTTGTTCATGCGAAAATCCGGTCGTACCTACAACCAGTGCAACCTTGTTACGTGCAGCCATTTTTGTGTTTCCTACCGCGGCATTCGCTATAGTAAAATCGATGAGAACATCAGGCTTTGCGCGTTTAAGAAGAGATTCTGCATCCTTTGATTCAACAATTTCGGTCCCGAAGAATGAACCCGGTTTAAGATTTATACCTCCGACCAGTTCAAGATCGGAAGACTCACTGACCATTCGTCCTATCGTCTGACCCATACGACCAGAGGCGCCACAAACAACCACCTTTATCATGATTCAGTTCACCGCGCCATTTTTTTCGTGGCCGTTTTTTTCTTTTCAATACTCATTCTTTTAGGTAACTTTATCGGTGCAACGAATTCCGAGGTCATTTTTTCAGGAATTGTGGCAAGAATTTTTTTCAGCTGTTCTGTCTTTTTCTCATCAAGTTCATCAAGGGGAAGCCTGACCGGTCCACCTGCCATCCCCCGAAGTTCGACGGCCTTTTTTACGGGAATCGGATTTGTATCAATAAACATCGATCGCAGGAGAGGTGCCAGTGCATAGTGGAGAACAAGAGCTTTCTGGTAATCACCGTGTTTCATTGCCTCATACATCGCGACCATACGTCTCGGATCTACATTGGCAGCAACCGAGATAACTCCTGCCCCGCCAAGGGCAAGGATCGGGAGAGTGATGTTATCGTCTCCGGAGATCACCATAAATTCGTCATCCTGTGTTTCTTCAATGATACGGGAGATTTGCCCGATATTGCCACTCGCTTCCTTGATCGCAACGATATTTGGGTGTTGGGCGAGTTCTGCAACAAGATCAGGTTCGAGGTTCTGGCCTGTCCTCCCGGGAACGTTATACATGACCACAGGAATATCAAGATCGGCAAGCTTTGTGTAATGCTTGATGAGTCCCGAACGATTTGGCTTGTTATAGTACGGACTTATTACCAGAACACCATCTGCCCCGATGTCCTTTGCCGCCCTTGTCAGACGTATCGCTTCTGCGGTATTATTGGAACCCGTCCCTGCGAGAACGGGAACCTTGCCATTCACGGTATCAACAGTGATCTTAATTACTTTTTCATGCTCTTCAAACGTCAGCGTGGCAGATTCACCGGTAGATCCGCAGGGCACAATACCATGTACGCTGCGGGAAACGAGAAAACTGATATTTCGCTCCAGACCCTGGACATCAAGGTCCATTGCAGAATTCCTTTTAAAAGGGGTTATGATTGCCGGAAGGACACCTTCGAACATGAATAAGGTTATGAGTGTCTTTTGGTATTTATTTTTCTCGTGATGTAACCGGCGACGCGGTTCCGGACACGCTTGCTTCCGATGACGGTTGATTTTCCCAGCTGCTGCTTGTTTTCATCGAAACTGGGGGAAAAATAGTCCCGCTGAGTAGCCAGAAGTTCGGTACCGAGAGATTTAATGTATGACGGTTTAATTCCCATGTGCGTTTCCTCAAAGTTCTATATTTATAATGCGGTTCGATATCATAATAATATTGTTCGTCACGTCGATTGGATTTTCACCAAAAATAAGGGCGAGAGGTTCGTTTCCTCTCACCTTGTAAGGAAAACAAACATCGGGCACGCCGGTCTTGCAGCACGACGCCACGCTCCAGTCCATCGTACTAACCCCGGAAGGGCCATTGCCGGGCTTGAGCGTTGTACACTCAAGAAAGAGGCTTTCCATACTCTTCTCAAGATTATGGGAACAACGCAGTGTTGCCGCACTCCGGATCCCGGGATCAAATTTCATAACGGTGAGAATAACCCGCGCGATATCCTCATCCACGCCAAAATCGCAGGGGCCGGAACCCCGTGGTTTTTCAGTTCCCGCGATAATCCCCCCCTTCACCGCCGCGATACCATTTTTATCCCGTGCCCCCCGGAGGGCATAACCCAGCATCACTCCTTGAAACGGTATAAGCCTGACATCCAGTGACCGTGTCAGCAGTTCGACTGCCCTTGTCAGAGTTTCGAGAGTATCAACGCGTTCCCGGGCTGGATCCTTCATCAGAGGTAATAGATACGCTCGATTATAATAAGCGTGTCTCTTTGGGCAGGAGCGATCAGTTCATTCGGATATACATATATCCTCGTGAAACGAAGATTTCTGTAATGGATGCACGACTCCTCGATGTAATCATTGGTCTGGCAGGTTTCTTTATTCTCGTTACGATGCTTGCTATATTACCTATGGTAATGGTTGCCGGGATCGCCTATCTTGCGGCAATTATCATTTTTATCATGTTCCTGTCGGGTGCCGGATACCTGGTCAATGAAAAGATCACATAAACTGATATTTTATCGCAAATCTTTGATGGCGAATCCCGTTTACTCTTTTTCCATCAATTTTAAATGGCGCTAATCAATTCCGTGACAATGTTGCCCGGTCCGCTGCCCGATGGGAACCACTGCCGAACTGCTATTAAAATTGTGATTTTGTTATTTGATACCCACAAGTCTGATCTGAAATGTCAGATTTTCTCCGGCAAGTTCATTATTTTCGTCCCATGTGAAAGATGTCGGAGTAACATTGATAATTTTTAAATAACTCACTCCCCCGTCTGTATTTGTGAAGGTCAAGTACTGTCCTGCTACAGGAGTAATATTTGCAGGTAGAACAGAGCGATCCTTGGTTTGTACAAGCGAAGCATTATAAGATCCGTACGCTTGTTGGTACGGAATTACCACGGTCTTTGATTCGTTGATATTCATACCCAGAATAGCAGTTTCAAATCCCGGGATTACCATTTTGTTCCCCAGTGTAAATTCCAGGGGTGTCGAATTAATGTTTGTATCGAAAAGTGTACCATCATCAAGCGTCCCGACATAGTATACCGAGACAGTATCACCGGTTTTTGCAACGGTACCTGGAACGGTTTGTGCTGTTGGGGTACTGACCGGAGAAGGAGAAGAAGAGATTGTGCATCCTGCCACGAATACAAACAGGATCAATCCTATAAAGAAAAACCAGTAATGTCGCATTGGTATGCATTTCTTATAACTGGAATAAATAGTTTTGAAATTTTTGGTCTTGTATCGATAATTCCTGGAACCCGTTAATTTTCTGTGAATCATTCTTTATGCTGGAAAATTATTCATACATCGGTTTGTTTTGCTGAAAACAATCCCCGCGCATCAGATTAAGCGTTACAGGATCAGAAAAAAAACGGATATAAAAAAAATGACGATGAAAACCTCAATTCATGAGTTAATATCAGGAAATCTGCTCGCGTCAGATTCAAGGTAATAAAAATCAGGCACACAGGCAATCATCTGTTCAATCGATAGGGACACTGAACAAGAGGAATACCTGAGATTAAAAAATGCCGATTACAGTTCAGTACCGTCAGATTTTTCATTCATACTTTTATCCTTTAATTTCTGGGTTTTCTCTGACGGTCTTGCTTTTTGATCTTATAATAACTTAGGGGATGGCCAATTTTTTCACATAACGGATCCCTGTGGATACAGAGCCCGGTTGTCTTCATTGCTGCACAAGCCGGTGTGGAATATTCGGTGCCGGTCCCTCCCCGGCCCGTTATATGCTCGACCTGGTACATCGTTTTCTCCGGATCATAATCCGGTGATCTCGCATAGAGCTGGGCAATTCCCATGACATCCATGCCGATGGTATGAATAAATGTCGTGAGCGCAAAGCGTCCGGCATGGGTCAGGTTAGTCCCGGAAGTCAGGGCCAGGATCAATGCCTGCATACAAGGGGGGAAGGCACATTCTTCGATAGTACCGAACTGCTGGAGCATCTTCTCCTGGTATACTTTTTTAATCGGCTCTGACACCGGGGCCAGCTGTTCACACAGGGATTTCGGAATTTTATAAGGGAGGTCACGGCGGAGGATTACGCGGATTCGTTCACGGAGCAGTTCATATCGTTCTTCTTTTTTAATCTCCACAAATCCTCGGTAAACCCGCCGGTTTACGAGCTTAAATCGTTCATCATGTAAGGGAGCTGCAATTTCCACATAATCAACGAGTGGCATATGTGCTTCTGTGATATTTATCCGGAATTCAGCAGCAAGATATTTGGTTATCTGACTGTATCCATCTTCATCGAGCAAGGTATTTTCATTCCATCCTTTTTCGCCCTCTTCTGTCCCGAGCTCCGTTATGAGAAAGTAATAAGCACGTTCTGCCTCATAGCGCGACAGACGTTCGAAAAGCTGCTTATCCTGGATGCAGGATACGATAATCCGGGATAAAACGAAACCCGCAATTTCATCTTCATCCCGCTGCTGGAAGTGCGCGATAACAGTCCTTTTTGCGGATAATGCCTGGTTGATACGTTTTAATGCGAGTTCGATGATAACTTTTCCCCGCTCCTCTCTGAGCAACACATCAAGGGGAGGAAAAACGTCTTTGATACGGTCCTGGGCTTTTTTTAAAAAGGGAAAGTGGGAGAGTTCCTTTGCAGATGGCCTGAAATCCATCAGTCAGCCTCAATCCGGGGTGCGAGCAGGTACTCGACATGTCCGTTGCCACCGGCAATGACAAACGAAAACCTGACAGGATGATCGATACCCAGATAAATTTCAACTTCGGCTGCTTTACTCATGACTTTTCCCATATCTTTTAAGTAGTCCAGAGAAAAGAGCGATCGTGCCTCAACGGCCGTGATTGATTTGAGTTCATCTTTGCTGAACTCACGTCGGATATTATCGGTATCACCTTCTGCGATAAGGTAAAACGTCTGTTCCTTTGGGTTGATTCCAAGAGCAATCTTATCGGATATCACTGCGGCGGCCTTCATGGCATTGTTAAAATCATCACCGGTAATTACGATCTTGCCCGGGAGGTTAATTGTCGGGGGGTTGGGATCCTTCCGTATGGTGTTCGTATCAAGAAGAGTAATGGAATAATGGTACCCATGTGCTGAAACTGACATTTTCTGGGCATTATCAGCAAGTTCGAGACTTATGAGGTCCCCCTTGCCTGCCATTCCGAAAATATTTTTCATTTTTGAGATATCAATGCCCAACTGGCTTTTTGTGGCCTTGTATGAATCAAAAGCCTCTTTTTTCAGTTCGATTCCGATCATCGCCACGTTTGCTGTATCGACAGGCTCTCGTGGAGATACCATTCTCATCGGTATGCAACCTGCACTCAGGGACGAGGGCCGAGATCGCATCGATAAATTCTCTGAAGATATCTGCATCAATTGTTGCTTTTAACATCGCTTGTCTCACTTCTCCTTTCCTGATCGGGATAAAAAACTACGTTTCTTGTCAAAGACCATTACCATTTTCCAGCTGGGTCCTTTCAGATCCTTTGATCTACGGATTAACCGCTCTAAGTTACGTTATGTATTACTCCATAATAATTTAACTATAATCTTTTTTATGGTCACTACCACCACACGATGAATTCCTGCCAGGAATACCGGTTATTTTGGATTTCAGGAGACTTCACGTATTTATCAACCGGTACCAAACTAACTCAGCAAGATCCAGCCCAATCCGATAATACCGATAGTTGAGCAGCCCACAATCATGGCAAAATTCAGGACACTTTCCCTCACGGTCATTATCGAGGTGGCATTCCCCTGTTTCTTCGCGACAAAACCTATAACCAGACCAATACCGGTTCCTGCCAGGGAACCAACGGCGATTACCATAAGAATATCAAAAGCATTCACGTTCATCGTATTCCCCGTAATAGGGATATCCCCTTCTGAAGTTATTTTTTTATCTCATTTTGTCGTACATTAACCGGATTTTCAAGAATAAAAGATAATTGGATTTCCGTGATATATGAGAGAAGATCCATTCAGACACCCGGGATGGAACATCCAGACGGGTTAATACACGACCCTGGGCAGCATCCCGAAAGAATTTTCTGATTGTTTCACTATACCTCCTGAACCTGGGGGACCACATAATGCGTGAAATACAGGGCGGGTTACAACAATCGGAAGGACTATTCGCCGATAGTTTAGAAATGATCTTCCTTTGCTTTGTCGCAAGGTGTATCACTGTCGACCTTGCGAGTGAATGAGAAAAAAAAGGAATTCAATATTCAATTTTCAGCCAGATACGTACAAAAAAATATTCAACCATTCTCTATGTTTCTCTGCGATCGCTTAAAAAAAATTTGATTCACGCATGATCGGATTCACGTAAATCACCAATTTTCAGCATTTCTCGTTTATTCGTTTAATGAAATACTCTCGCCGGGTTGCATCACCTCAACATGAAGGTCCGTTGTCCTTTCAACAGCTTTTTTGAAAACAAGTGGATCTGCCCGTATCGTATCCCAGGTATTATAATGAACAGGTATTACCACCTTTGCGCCAATGAAATTTGCTGCCATCATCGCTTCTGCCGTGCCCATCGTGTATCGACCTCCAATCGGGAGTAGCGCGACATCCGGGTGATAGAGTTCACCTATCAGTTTCATATCGGTAAAAAGTCCGGTATCACCGGCATGATATACCTTCAGACCGTCCATACCAACGATAAAACCTGCAGCCAATCCCCCGGCAATACCGATACCTCCTTCTTCGATCCAGCTTGAGTGGTTTGCGGGAGTCATGGTAAACGAAACACCATCCACAACGATTGTCCCGCCAATATTCATGCTCTCGGCAGGAATTCCTTTTGCTCTAAGGTATCGGGCAATTTCTGAAATTGCTATAGTCTTTTTCGCAAGCGCGATCGTTTCACCGATATGATCTCCATGTCCATGAGTCACCGCAACAAGATCAGGTCGTGTCCAGAGAACGCTGCCACCTTCAATAAAAGGATCGATCAGGATCTTTTTTGAACCTTCAAGAAGCACACATGCATGTCCGAGCCAGGTGAGTTGCATATATGCTAATCTGATTATATGTGAATGAAATTTGCCATCTACCTGCGAAAGTGGTTATGATACAGGTAACACGGGCTAGTGTGAAAAAGAGAGCGAGATAGAAGGAATTTTTCCTTACATTACATCAATCAGTTCAGCTTCTGTAATATCGATCGAATCGCCAAGACTATCCGCTGTTGCACTGCGGGTCATCTGTTCAGAAAGATCCCGGTCTTCCATGACATCCCGGACCCGGTCAATGTAAGGGTCAATTGTGGGGTCCTCCTGCTCTTCGATCACGTGCCGGTATTCACGGAGTGTCGAAGGGCTTACACCGAGCTCTTCAGAAACCTCTTTCATTGTCTTGCCGGACTCGATCAGTTTTTCCATCTTCTCCTTATCAAAAGGCATCTTGAAATCAAGTTCCCGGAATAGTTTAAGTCTTACCCGTGCTCGTGCAACGGTCTTGCTGAGTTTTTCATCCCCCAGCTGGCGAGCAATTTCTGTGTCATTCTTACCGGCATAAAACAGGGTGACAAGTTTTGCAAGCTGGATCGGTTTTAGAGAGGTTTTGAAGATTCCCTGTTCCGTGATCTCCCTCATTACGAGAGCGACCTCACGTTCAATCGCGTCGCTGTCTCTCAAAGTACCATGGATATTCTTCATGGGCTCGACAATTTTTGTCTTCCCGGACATGGTACTGAAGAGTTTTAGAAGCTGTACCTTGCGTTTGTCTTCAGTCATTGGGTACCCCGTTATGGGATTAGGATATACAATACTTCGCCTTCTATTTAATGTTATCTTTATATCGTCCCAGACCACAAAGCTATTAATCAAAATGGGAAAATCGCTCCATCCTGACTAACTTATAAAGAAAACCGGAATTTTTTCTTCGGAATTTCCTGTTGGGGGGATCACAGATCCACCTGGATTAAAAAAAATGAAGCCTGATACCATAGACCTCACCTTTCGGATACCCTGTATTCCGGCAAAGAAAAGCAGAATTTTTAGGTATCAATAATCCGATCCGGAACCGATTCATTGATATACTCGATCTCGTTCTTCATTATGAATTCATTCAGTATTTTACTGATCGGGCAATAAGGACTTTTTTCATAAGACGTAAAACTAATGATGGAATAATTATCGTCTGTCGGATCAGCCTCTTCCCGATATTCCTTCACCGCATATGAGGGGTTCACACACAGTATTGCATTGAGTAAACGGGATTTCAGGGCGGTGTCATTTTTGACCCGAAGCACTAAGTGGCTCATCAATAATTTTCCTTATGTTCCTGATAGCTGGATACAATAATTATCCTTGTTATATTCATGCATCTTTGTTTATTGCATTTGAAATTTTCATCTGATTATATGGTAATCCCCTGGTAAAAAAGGCTGACCCATTATCCTGGTGCCAGCAATAACTACCGGACAGGAAGACAAGCCTGCCCGATAACGCATGCTATCCTTTTTCATGTTCTCTGTGACGAGAACTATAATATCAGCGACGTAATAATTGAATGAGACAATTGGAAATGAAAACGAAAGAAGTGATGGAAATTGAATCAGTGTTCTGACGATGTTTTTGAAAAGGTAATGGAACTTGCCAAACGCCGTGGATTTATCTGGCCTACGTCAGAATGCTACGGAGCAGTAGCGGGATTTATTGACTATGGTCCGTTGGGTGCGATGATGAAACGGCGAGTAGAAAATATCTGGCGGGATTTTTATATTGTCCAAGAAGGCTACTATGAGATCGAATGCCCGACCATTGCCCAAGAGGCTGTTTTTATTGCCTCCGGGCATGTCAAAGGCTTTTCTGATAAGATGTGCCAGTGCCCGCATTGCCGGGAATACCTGCGTGCTGACCATGTAGCTGAAGGGGGAAATATTCGCAATGCCGCGATCATGAATAATGAGGCTCTCTCTGCGGCAATCACTTCCTGCAAATGCCCCGCATGCGAGGAAATTCTTGGCTGCGTTGAGGTATTCAACTTCAACCTTATGTTCTCGACCACCATTGGACCTGGCTCACAGCGGGTCGGTTATCTGCGTCCGGAAACAGCACAGGGAATGTTTGTCGATTTTTCACGCCTGCTCCGGTTTTATCGCGACAAACTTCCTTTTGGGGCGGTGCAGATCGGAAAGTCCTACCGGAATGAAATTTCGCCACGGCAGGGCATGATTCGCCTCCGTGAATTTACCCAGGCAGAAGCCGAAATCTTTGTCCACCCGGCTGAGAAGAACCATCATCCCTTTTTCAGACGTTACGGGGAGTACCGGATGCCATTGCTCACCTATGTCCAGCAGCAGAAATGCGAGGACCCGGTCGAAATGTCGATGAGAGAAGCCGTCGATAAAGGCATCATTGCAAATGAGTACGTTGCCTACTACGTCGCCTTGACCCACGAGCTTCTGGTCAGTATCGGGATCAGACCGGAACGACTCCGGTTCCGTCAGCATCTCCCGGATGAACGGGCACATTATGCAACCGACTGCTGGGATGCGGAAGTTTTCTCTCCGCGTTTTGGCTGGGTGGAAACCGTAGGGATAGCCGACAGAACAGACTATGACCTGCATGCTCATGCTGCACAGAGCGGTACCGCCATGACGGTGTTCATTCAGTACGATGTACCAAAGAAAACGGAGCGCCGCCGGATCATTCCGAATATGAGTGTGCTGGGCAAACAGTACCGCACGAAAGCAAAAGCGATATTCGCCGCACTGGAATCAGCAGTACCCACATCGGATGGTGCCGATGTTGAGATCGGGGATGAAACAATCCATATTCCTGCCGATTTATTCGAGGTCCGCGATGAAGTGATCGAGATACGCGGAGAGGATATCACCCCTCACGTGATCGAACCTTCGTACGGGATAGATCGAATGTGCTACGCTGTCCTGGAACAGGCATATGAGGAGGATATCGCCGACGGAGAAAAACGCACGGTAATGCGGCTCTCACCTAATATTGCACCTGTTCAGGTCGCGGTCTTCCCGCTTATGTCCCGCGATGGTCTTGATGCGATTGCTGATGACATTACCCGGACCTTTCATAAAAAAGGTATACTCGCTGAATATGATGACAGCGGTGCAATCGGCCGGCGGTATCGACGGCAGGATGAGATTGGTACACCATTCGCAATCACCGTCGATTACGATACGAAGGATCATAATTCTGTCACTCTTCGGGACCGGGATACCATGACACAGGTCCGCATTCCTGTCGCCGAGTTGACTGAAACGGTCGAAGCTCTTATTAAGGGACGGATCATGTTCGCATCCCTTATTCCATAAAAAAATACCATGAAGTTCATCAGCCACCCCCTTATCAAACCTGACACAATTGAATCGCGTGAGTACCAGCTTTCGATAGCGATGCAGGCGCTGGATGCAAATACTATGGTGATCCTGCCAACCGGTCTTGGAAAAACTGCCGTCGCCCTCCTCGTTGCTGCGTCCCGTCTTTATAATGGAGGCGGCAGGGTGCTGATGCTTGCTCCTACAAAGCCACTTGTGGAACAACATCTTCGTTTTTTTGAACGATATCTTCTTGCAAAGAGCCCGCCGGGATCGGAGAGGTCCCCCTTTGTCATGTTTACCGGGGAAGCTCCTCCGCTGAGCGCACGGAAGAATGGAACCATGCAACGGTAATTCTTGCAACACCACAGGTAATTAAAAATGACCTGATTGCCGGACGCTACTCTCTAAAAGATGTAACCCTTCTCATTGTTGACGAATGCCACCGGGCTACAGGAAATTATGCATATGTATTCCTTGCACAGCGCTATCTTGCAACTGCAGACAAGCCATTGCTTCTAGCGATGACAGCCTCTCCGGGTGGCATCCAGGAGAAGGTGCAGGAAGTCTGCATGAATCTGGGAATTTCCCGCATTGAAAACCGGACAGAAAATGATCCTGATGTCCGTCCCTATGTTTTCAAACGGGATATTGAGGTCATCGGTATCGATCTTCCTCCTGAGCTCATGGGAGCCATCACGATCATTAACGCACTTATTGATGAGCGCCTCGCGCTTCTTACTTCGCTCAACTTCACCGTTCCAAAACGTGAAAAGCTGACCATGAAAATATTCAATGAGATTAATGCCCAGATACAGCAGCGTATAGCAAATCGTGACCCTGTTGCGTATTCTGCAGCTTCGGTATATGCAGCCTGCATGAAGCTCAGGCACGCGATTACTCTTGCGGAATCCCAGGGGAGCGAAGTACTGAAAGGTTATGTGGCAAAACTGGTTGCGGAAGGAACAGGTTCCAGTGGCAGCAAAGCCAGTCAGGGCCTGGTTAAGGATCCTTCCTTCCGCGAACTTTTCGAACAGTCCCTTGGATGGACGAAAGAACTCCATCCAAAACCGGCAATCGCCCTGAACCTGGTCCAGGAACAACTGGATAATCACCCGGATAGCCGGATCATTATTTTTGCCACGTACCGCGATACGGTGCAACTTCTTGTGGACTATCTTATGAAAAACGGAATTGCCTGTGAACGGTTTGTGGGTCAGGCAGCAAAAGATGCAGAGAAGGGACTCTCACAGAAAAAGCAGATAGCGGCTCTCACCAGATTCCGTGAAGGGGAGTTCAGGGTCCTTATCGCAACATCTGTCGGGGAGGAAGGTCTTGATGTTCCTTCCACTGACCTGGTGATCTTTTACGAAGCGGTACCATCTGAGATCCGCTCTATTCAGCGCAAAGGAAGAACCGGAAGGTCGGGAGCGGGCAGAGTTGTTGTTCTCGTAACGAAAGGAACGTCCGACGAAATATTCCGCCATGTCAGCCAGGCCAAAGAGACGATGATGCACAAGAGCATGAAGGCAATGGGAAGTGTTCGATCCCCGTTACAAAAACCTGTCCAGCCTGATCAGGCAAGTATCGATGAGTTTACGGTGCAGGGGCCGGGAATTACTATTGACGACCGGGAGACTTCGTCAAAAGTGGTTGAAATACTCTCCGAAATGGGTGCCACGATTCGTCTCGAAAGGCTTGCACATGGTGATTATGCAATCGGGGACCGTATTCTTATAGAGCGTAAAACGGCCCGTGATTTTATTGACACGCTGATTGACCGGGATCTGCTCGGCCAGATAAAGGAAATGGCAGAGGCAGTGACACGGCCGGTCATCGTCATTGAAGGAGGCGATCTCTATTCGCAGCGCGACATCCACCCGAATGCTGTCAGGGGAGTGCTCGCTGCTCTTACCCTTGATTTGGGAGTCTCGCTGCTCTTTACCAGGGATGCGCAGGATACCGCACAAATGCTCTTTGTCCTGGCAAAACGTGAGGAAAGCGCACGGGGCGAGCGTAAGATTCACCCGCATAAATCCCATCGTTCTCTTCGTGAGGAGCAGGAATTCATTATCTCTGCATTCCCTGAAATCGGGTTGAAGAATGCACGCATCCTCCTCTCTCATTTTGGATCGGTGCAGGCAATCGCAAATGCCACCCTCACGGAGTTACTCGCGATAAAAGGAATAGGTGAAAAGACCGGGCAAAAGATCTTTGATCTCTGCCGTCGCCCTTATATCTGACACAGCAGATGCAGTGATTCGGTTCCCGTTTTCACTGCATTCATCAGCGTCAGGACGTGATTCGGATCCTTTTCATTCCGGATACGTTCACAGAGCGAAAGGATGGTATTCGCAAGATCATCTGCGAGCATCAGACATTCTTCCGAAGGCTCACCCGGTGTACACGAACATTCATGCCCGGTTGGCATCGCAGAATCTTTCGGTGCGGCATTGTTATTCTGTTTTGGTTCCGGTGGCTGGTTCTCTTCGCAGACGACGCAAACCGTTGTGCCCTTGACTTCGAAAAGCGGGCACCCGCAGGTTTTACAGGACTTTTCAAGCATTTTTCCTCCTTTAAGGAGGTGCTCTGCCATAATCTCGTCTTCCTTACGTGGCGGCATGAAATCACCTTTGACTCTATATTTAACATATATATGTCGGTTCTACGTATTAACTACAGGTACACTGGCAGGCAATACCATGACGAACCCTGAAAAAACAATGGAAAACTGTATCCTGATGTTGCAGCGCATTCAGGAAGACAGCTCTATACCCCGAAACATCCGGCGCGTTGCTGATGAGACCCGGACGCTGCTCACCAATAGTTCCAAGGCGATGGGGCTGCGTGCCGCTGAAGCCATTTCAAAGATTGATGAAATCTCCAACGATCCCAATATGCCGATTCATGCCCGAACCAGGATCTGGGAGCTCGTGTCGCAGCTGGAGACCATCCCGCTGGACTGATATTCCTGCATCAGAAATTTTTAATTAAATTTTTACAAAAAACAATATAAAACCGGGCAGAATTTTTTTGACGTTGTCATGCATCGGTTATCAGGACTGGTTTTGATTTCTTTCTTATTCTCTGGCATGACTTGATAGTGACCCGGGTAAATACCGGAAATTATTGTTCTCAACAGCTGTCATTGCCTTTTTCTGATCTCAGGATCCGGGTTTTGAATCCCCGATGGGGGTTACTTTTTTGAAAAACGATATACATCTTTTGGCACGCACATTTCAAAACAGGCGCCATGCTGGAACACCCCGGTCTCCTTTATGGGGATATTCGTTATGGACAGGATTTCACGGGAAAGGAACAGCCCGAGGCCGGTATTTTTGCCATATCCTCTCTGGAAAATCGTTTCCTTATCATGCGGTGGAATGCCAATGCCATCGTCTTCGATCCTTATTAAGAGGCAGGCTGGAGATTCCGTCGCTGAGAGCCGGACGATCGATACATCATTGCCGTGTTCTACCGCATTTGCGACAATATTATAAAATACCCGTTCCAGCAAAGGGTCGGCAAAAATCTCCAGTCCCCCGGTATCTGACTGGAATCGTATTTTTTTGATATCGACGTGAGTACAGGCCCTGAAAAAGGTATCATCCACATTCTGCCAGACCGGTGCAACGACTCCAAGGTCCTGGTACAATTTGGTAAACTCAATATTCGCTTCGATCATTTTTACAGCACTCTTCAGCTTTGCAAGATACATTGAGTGCTGGGGTTCAGGTGGGTGATCGGTGAACAGTTCAAGATATCCGCTCAGCATAGTTAGTTTATTTCTGATATCATGCCGCGTGATCTCGGCCAGAAGGTTAAGTTTTTTATTCGCAAGCTGTAGGGCATTGTGCACTTTTTTGATATCTGAGATATCATGAAATATTCCCATCATGCACCGCCTGCCGCTCAGGAAGAGGACGGTAGTACTGACAATAACCGGAATCTGGGTTCCTTCGCGGTCAACGATGATCTCTTCCTGATAGCCGGTTCCGTCCTGAGCGTGTTTTTTAAAATATACCCGATATTTTTCTACTTCCCCCGGAGGATGAAGATCACTTTCGTTCATGGTCTTGATTTCAGAAAGCGTTCTCCCGATTAATTCCTGTGTTTTTTTATTTGCATCCAGAAGCATCCCGGTTTCTGCATCTGCAATAAAAATGGCATCATTTGCATGGTCCATAAGACCCTGATTTTTTTCGTACGCAGATTTCAGTTCATCATCGGCTTTCTTCCGGTCGGTAATGTCCCGAACAAAAGCAAAGACATACGCCCGGGGTCCGAATTCGCTATAATTGAGAGAGATTTCCACAGGAATAAGTGATCCGTCTTTTTTCCGGTTTACATCCTGAACAGTACGAATTTTTCTTTGTTTTGTCAAGAACCAGTCAGTATCCAGATGATTCTCAATAAACTTTGGGCTGATATCCCTGATCGTGAGTCTGGCAAATTCCTGCCGGGTATATCCGAGCATTTCACATATGGTATCATTAAAAAAAGTGATCCCGCCATCTTCATTTATCCAGAGGATACCCTCAGGTGCATTACTCACCGTAGAGTGCATCATGCGGAGTTCCTCCTCTGCCTTCTTCCTCCGGATTGCCTGCCGTATTTTATGACTCAGTTCACCGAACTGGGCACGGGGATCTCCTCCCTTCTGGAGGTAAAAATCAGCACCGTTGTCGAAGGCTTCAATTGCAACTTCTTCCCGACCCTTACCGGTGAAAAGTATAAAAGGGATATCCTTAAATTTCGTCCTTACCTGTTTAAGGAATTCGATACCGTCCATCACCGGCATCTGATAATCGGAAATAATTGCTTCGATTATTCCCTCATTCAGGACTTCAATACCTTTTTGTGCAGAAGTAACGGTGACGACAGAGAATTCTCCTTCCCGCTCAAGAAAAAGCTTGCAGAGATCGAGCAAATCCGGCTCATCATCTACATACAGAAGGGAAATCATTATTTTTTATTATTGTTTTGGAGAGGATTTAGATTTTGTTGGATGATTTTTTTCCTTTAACACATGATCAGCAGAAAAATAGGTAACTTAAACGGAAATCCCGGGTTGTTATTTTCTGTAGCAGGAATATCCACAGACAAAGAAAACCGTCATCGGTCTGTATCTTCAGGATGCCGGTGGACCGGTCCGAAATCTATCTGTTGGTATAATAATCTCATATCGGCTGCCTTTCTTATGTTCGCCGGATTCCCTGATCGTTAAACCAGTAACTTCAAGGATTTTCTGAGCAAGAAAAAGTCCGATCGTCTTATCATTTCCGCTGCTTCTCACAAAGAGACGCACTTTATCCTCTGATGATATACCAATTCCGTTATCAGTAATCGTCAGGATAAGACCTGTCGTGGTGTATTGGTAGGTGATTTCAATACGGGTAACCTTTTCTCCATATTTATAGGAATAACTGAACAAATGAAAAAAAACCTTATCAAATAATGGGTCTGCAAAAATATCAATAGTATCTTCCGGCAGGCCAAGGGTGATTACGTCAGCTTGTAGCTCGAAGAATGCCCGATGAATGACCGCTGATGCTGATTGCCATGTTGGAGCCGTCGCACCGAGATTTTCATATTCCCGGGAAAAAGTAATCTGCCGCTGAATATTTTTTGCAGCGGTCTGAGCACGATTCATGTGTTGCAGTAAATCAGGATCCTGTAATCCATACGACGCAAGTTCAAGAGAACCGCTCACAACCATTAGTTGATTCAGGATGTCATGTCTCATCATGCTTGAAAACATATTAAGATTTTTTCTGGCAAGAGTCCGGGCAATCTCGATCTGCTTGCGACCGGAGATATCATACACAGAACACTGGATAACCTGTTCGTCATTAAATAAATACTCCTCACCGACAAATTCCACGTCAATGATCCTGCCATCTTTTGTCTCAAGGGGAATGTCCCTGTAACGTATATAACCTGTTTTTCCGAGTTCCGCAAAAAATTGTTCGGCTACCTGTGTATCCCTGAAAAAACCCATCTCCCCAAGATTTCGACCGAGCAGGTATTCATGCGAATACCCGGTAAGATTAATAATAAAAGAATTTGCATCGACAATTTTCTGGGTATCGGATTGTACAGATAAGTATTCCATGATCTGCCGTGTCAAACAGCCGGTGAAATTTTTCATCTTTTTTGCAAATTTCCGTAATAACATGGAGCGATTCAATCGCCCCGGCATACTGCCCATTTTGATCATATAAAGGTGCGGCGATTGCCTCAAGAGTTGCGGGTCTTCCATTCAGACGGGGAAGTTGAATAGTTGCCCTGACGCCTTTATGACTCCGCTGAATTACTGAATAACGATAGTTTTTAAGTTCTCTGTCAGATGCAAAGACCAGATCAAGAAGCCCCGGAATACGTTCACCCGTCATCAGGTATGAATGTTCATAATTCCCTCGTCCCAATATCTGTGAAGGACTGATTCCCGTGAATTTTTCGATCGCTGTATTCCAGATGATCACGGTACCGTTGGCATCTACGGCAAATGTCGGTTCCGGAAGAAAATTGATAATTTCTGTCAGTCTACGTTCCGAATGTTGAAGGTCCTTCTGAACCTGCCTGCAGGCATCCCCCAGTTCCATCGTTTCAAGCGCAAATGAGATATCTTCTGAGATTCCGTTGAGCAACCGTATTTCCGGATCCGTAAAGAAATTTTTTTCACAGGAGTAGAAGGTTATCACGCCCCGCGTTGTTTTCCCAACACTTATCGGGAAAGCAGCCGCTGAAAGATACCCCTTTTTTATAGCAAGTTCTGCCCAATGCTGCAGCGGGGTATCAGCCCGGATGTCATTACAGATGCTATAGGTTCTTTTTCGCAACGTAGTGACGGTTGGCCCCTGCCCATTCGTAATATCATCCGAAGACATCCTCATATCAACAAAAAAATCATCGAGCGCCCCACTGGCGATAACCCCTCTAATCCGGTGAGTTTCGGGATCATCAAACCCGATCCACGTCAACGCATATCCCCCTTCCTGAACAGCAATCTTGCAGATCTCCTGCATAAGTTGCATCCGGTCATGAAAGTGTACAATGACCTCACTGACCCGGGCAAGCACCGAATACACCCGGTTGAGACGGATAATCTTCCGTTCATTTTCCCGAAGCTTTACGGCCTGTCGTAAAATGTGGGATAGCTCTGAAAACTGGGATTTGGGATCGCCGTTTATCCTGAAATAATAATCCGCACCATTGTTGACAGCCTCATTAAACGTATCATTATTGTTTCCGCCGGTAAAGATGATGCTTGGAACTTTCTGGAATTTTTCACGGATAATGTTCAGAAGGTGAATCCCATCAGTCTCCCTCAACCGGTAATCTGCAATAATTGCGTCAAAAGAGATGGTTTTCAGTAACGGGAGGGCTTCATGAAAAGACAGAGCTGTGTCTACCCGGATATCCTCGTTGCTTTCCAGAAAGCGCTTGACGGAATCCAGGAGAGTCTGGTCTTTGTCTATATACAGGACCGAGATCACAGTAAACCCACTTCACCTGATGTAAGAGTCAGATATATTTACGTTCTGCGATATAACCATTATTGTCTCAAGAATTATTTTCAATACAGCAATTTCTGAACAAACCTGATTTTTTATCCCTTCAGGATTGCCGGAAATATCAATTCCCATGCAACTCCCCGACCATTGACGGGATTTTCAAATCAAGTCAAAGGGTTTTGGACAATGATATGAGAAACATCCTTCCGGGGGAAATTTTCTATCTCATACGAAGCAGGACATATTTATACTCCGTTGAATCCAATATTTTCTCTGTTTTATGGATCTTTTTTCAATTGTTCTCATTATTGCCGGTCTCATACTGTTTGAGACGATAACCAGCATAGACAACGCCATAATTAATGCAGAAGTGCTCTCAACAATGAGCATCCGGGCAAAACGCTGGTTCCTTTTATGGGGACTGGTGTTTGCAGTCTTTGCAATCCGGGGTTTACTTCCTTGGCTTATCGTCTGGTTATCTTCTCCATCGCTCGGTCCCACAGGGGCATTTATCGCAACGTTCTCAAGTGATCCCGTGGTTCTTGCAGCAATTGAACAATCAGCACCGGTTCTTCTCATAGGTGGAGGAACGTTCCTGCTCTTTCTTTTTCTTCACTGGCTGTTTCTCGAGGGAAAAAATTTTGGCCTCCGGGGGGAACGTTACATCGCCACAAAAGGAGTCTGGTTTTTTGCTGTCATCTCAATCCTTCTCGCCGGGATCGTATGGTTTGCGCTTGCCAGAAACCCGCTCATGGCCTTCGGTGCGGTTGTCGGTTCTACAGCCTTTTTTATCGTCCACGGATTCCGGCAGAATGCGGAACGGGCGGAAGAAAAGATGCTTCATTCGTCGGATATGTCAGATATCAGTAAAATCTTTTATCTCGAAGTGATTGATGCCACATTCTCCATTGACGGGGTTATCGGTGCATTCGCATTTACCATGGCGGTTCCCCTGATCCTGATCGGTAATGGCATCGGGGCGTTTATTGTCCGGGAACTGACACTGCGCAACGTCGATAATATTAAAAAATACCTGTATCTCAAGAACGGCGCGATGTATTCCATCTTTTTTCTGGGAATTATCATGATCATGGATAGTTTTAGTATAGACATCCCCTTCTGGATCTCACCACTCTTTACCTTTGGCATAGTCGGGTTTTTTTTTGTGAAGTCGATACGTGAAATTTCACCGACAGGTGGAGCAAAAAAGAACCGGGTGCATTAAATTCTCCGGACCATTTTTTTAAGAACGATTTTTTTTGTGCAATCCCCTTTCGACGACACGTTCAGAGTATAAACCTTAAGAAAATATGATTATCTGTTACTTAAATGCAAACCTGCGTCTGAAATGCCGAGCCTGATCCATACACCACAGTCCTCCTTTGAGGACCGGAACGACCACCCTCATCATACCCTCCATCTCTTTTGAAACTTCCCTCAGTCGTTCGGGAATAGGAATGTGCTGGGGGCAGAGTGTTGTACATTTTCCGCATCCCCGGCACAACCCGGCATAGGACACACCGGAGAGCAATCCGCCATGACGGCCGATATAATGAAATTTTGCACTCCGGTCTTTTGGAAAAAGGTGATGGGCGTTATACAGTGAAAAACAACCGGGAATATCCACACCCGCCGGGCAGGGAGTACAATAGCCACATCCCGTGCAGGAAACCTTCATTAATTGCCGATAAGTATCACGGACTCTCGCGATAATCGAAAGTTCATCAGAAGTTAGTGAATTCGGGAGGGCCTCGTTCGCTACCCGGATATTTTCATCGATATGCGATTCATCATTCATCCCGGAGAGGACAACCGTAACTTCAGGATGGTTCCATACCCACCGCAGTGCCCATTCGGCAGGAGTTCGTCTGGCCTTAGCCGCCTCCCAGATTTTTTTTACCTCTCCCGGCACCTGACCGGCAAGATTGCCGCCACGGATTGGTTCCATGATCATGACTGCGAGGTGTCTCGCTGCGGCATACTCGAGTCCTTCGGTCCCTGCCTGAGTATTCTCATCAAGATAATTATACTGGATCTGGCAGAATTCCCAGTTGTACGCATCGACAATCTCTTTGAAGGATTCGCTGTCTCCATGGAAGGAGAAGCCGGCATTTTTTATTCTCCCGTCATCCTTGGCCGAGTTGAGGAAATCCCGGACACCGAGATTCTTCATTTTCTCCCAATTCGCACCGGATAAACTATGAAGCAGGTAGTAATCGATATGATCGGTGTTAAGGGTGGAGAGTTGCGAACCAAGAATATGGTCCATATCTTCCCGTGAACGGACAGACCATGGCGGAAGTTTTGTGGCAATCCTGACTTTTTCACGGTAGCCGTCTGCAAGAGCACGGGCAAGCACGCTCTCGCTCCTGCCAAAATGGTATGCCGGTGCCGTATCAACATAATTGACACCAAGATCGATCGCAAATCGCAGTTGCCGGATTGCCCGGTCTTCATCGATCCCCCCACCTTTTTTCAGGGGCAGCCGCATATAACCAAACCCGAGGATTGAGAGTTCGTCGCCGGTTTTCGGAACTTTCCGGTGGAGCATAGGTTCACCAAAGATTAAATTACCACCCGAGATACAGGGTCTTTGTCCTTGAGTAACCGCACAGCGCGTACTGTCCGTTTTCCCGTCCCGTGCCACTGTCATTCATTCCCCCAAACGGCACTTCGGGCGGTACAGAGAGATGGCGGTTCACCCAGATAATACCTGCATTCACTTCATTGAACACCCGTTTTGCCGTAGAGAGGTCTTTTGTCCAGACGGAAGCCCCCAACCCGAAACGGGAATTATTCGCCTCCCGGATAGCGCAGTCAAGATCCGGGACCGTCATAACCGGTAGTACCGGTCCAAAAACTTCATCGGCCACGAGCCTTGATCCGGGCATAATATTGGTTACCAGAGTAGGACGATAAAAAAATCCCTTTTCATAAACCGAGCCTTTCAGCGAGTGGCCACCGGTAAGGATCACACCTTCCTTATTATTCCGCGTTTCTTCTATTCTTCGTGATATTTTCTCCCGCTGCTCTGCACTGTTCATCGGACCGATATCAACTTTGGACCCGAGCCCGTTTCCGACGATCAGGGCTTCAACACGTTCCTGTAGTTTCCTGGTGAATTCTACGGCGATCTTTTCGTGGACATAAAGCCGTTTTACCGCTGTGCAGGTCTGTCCCGCATTATAAAATCTGCCCCGCAGAGCACCGTCAACTGCCTTATCTATATCGGCATCGTGCATGACGATCATTGGATCCGATCCCCCGAGTTCAAGAGTTACATCCTTGAGAGATGTTCCGACAAGTTCCCGGATCTTTTTTCCCGTTTCGTAATCACCGGTAAATGATAGATTCTGGATCGCGTCGTTTTTCACCATCGCTGTCCCCACCGATTCACCAGTTCCCGTGACAATATTCAAAACCCCCGGCGGAAGACCCCCCTCCTCAAGGATCCGTCCAAGCAGCAGATTTGTAAGAGGAGTTGATGATGCGGGTTTCAATACCAGGGTATTGCCTGCAAGAAGTGCAGGGCCAATTTTCCAGCCCATGATAAGGACCGGCATATTCCAGGGTATGATCGATCCGCATACGCCAAGCGGCTGGCGGATAACCATGCAATCTCCCGCAGTCCCCAGCTGGATCGTTTCGCCATTCTGACCGGCAGAAATACCCGCGTAGAATTCAAGGATATTTGCAAAACCTCTGACTTCATCCGTTGATTCTCTGAGGGGTTTTCCCTGTTCGAGCGTGAGAAGTCGTGCGAGATTCTTGTAATGATCTCGTACCTTCTGGGAAGCCAGGAACAGGATTTTACCCCGCTCGCGTATTGGCTTTTTTGCCCATAGGTAAAAAGTTGTTTCAGCCGCTTCAGTCGCGAGCGTGACCTCCTCTTTTGTGCCGGCGGGTACATGATCGATGAATTCACCGGTTGCCGGGTTTTTTACTTCGATCCAGGTGTCATCGATCCCTTCGACGTCCTTCCCGCCAATCCGCATAAGCATCCCTTTTTCACTTCCCTATTTTACTGATCGTGATTGAATCCCTTCTGCAATAAATGGGAAGGTTGGGCAATTCTGAAAATACCCTGTATGTGGGTGAATAATCCTATTAAAAACAGGAAAGAATGTACATCAGTCCAATATTACCAGACTGTCATTAGAAGTATCACCGTTCAAAGGGGGTGAAGGCTTCAGGTTTTCATAGATCAATAATTCCATGGTATACTGATCTAATTCCGTTCGTGTGACAGTTTTTTTAGGAGTATCGGCGAATATCACATCCTGTCTCGTCCAGGCAAAGAGAAATTGTCGTCCGTTAATAACAATTCACCATTTACCGGCATTACGTTCATGAAGCACCCAAATATACGAGCCTGCCACCGGTTAACCAGGACAAACTATATTTCCCGCATCCTCTAATGTCTGCTGGGAGAACGAATGGCAGACGATAAAAAAGATATCCTGATAACCGGCATGCAGCCGGCTTTGCTAGTACCGGAAACACAGGAAAACACACCACCGGCACAGCCGCAGGGACAGGAAATACTCATTGAAGTAGATGATGTTACCTGGGAACGATCCGTTGAAAGGAGCATTAAACCGGTAGCGGTTATGTTCTATTCGCCATCCTGTGCATTCTGTCACCAGATGGAACCCTACTTCAGGAATTATGCAGTGGAATACAAGAAGGAAGTCATATTTGCCCGGCTCAACATCATGACAAACCAGTGGACGGCTGAACGTTATGGTGTCCGGAGCACTCCAACCTTCAAATTCTTCTGTGATGGGAAACCGGTCCGGGAGATGGTGGGGGCAATCTATCCGACGTTGCTGAAAAAGATGGTAGATGAAGTCCTTATTCATGGAAAAGAATGTGCAAAAAATTCCACAACAATCGATTATGAGATCACCGGATACGGATAATCTGATGTAGTTTATCGACGGGTCACGGTTTCCGTGGGCGATAACTCATTCCGGCGTTGCCGGATAACCTCAAAAGAAAATACACCGGTTGTTTGAAATAAAAAAAGTACAGCTACAGGAAAACTCCAGTCGAGTGCGGGATTCAGCATTTTAGATGATATAATCAACATGCTGCTGCGAGAACAAAGCCGGTAAAATGCGTAAAGATTTTTTTAAATTTTTCTGCTGCACCCGCATATTTCTGCAGCCTTAACAACCGCGGCTGCCACCGCGACTGTTACATTTTTATCAAGGATATTTGGCAGGATCCGGTCCCTCTGGGGTTTGGGCAGGTAATCTGCAATCGCATGCGCCGCAGCAATCTTCATCTCATCGGTAATCCGTGTTGCATGGGCATCCAGTGCCCCCCGGAATATTCCGGGAAATGCGAGGTACATTATTGATCTGATTGGGAAAATCACTTCGCCCGGTCCCTACTACTGCAGCACCGGCTTTCCTTGCTGCGCCTGGCCAAATCTCCGGTACCGGGTTTGCCATAGCAAAGACAATCGCGTCATTATTCATCGACCGGACCATCTCTCCCGTGACAATATCGGGTGCCGAAACCCCGATAAAGACATCGGCACCGCTCATTGCATCCGCAAGCGTTCCGGCAAGAGCACGACGATTTGTCTCCTCCGCGAGGATGAACTTATACTTGTTTTTATACAGGCCTTCCCGCCCACGGAAAATAGTTCCGTGAGTATCACAGACAATTATGTCATGCACCGTCGTGCAGACATGGGGGTCATAGCCAATACATTTTAGCAGACGGGCAATCGCGTAGCCAGCTGCTCCGGCTCCGCATATCACGATATTCAGATCTTCAAATTTTTTTCCGGTTACTTTACCGGCATTCATGAGTGCAGCCAGAACGACTACGGCCGTACCATGCTGATCGTCGTGCATTACTGGAATGCCAATATCCTGCAGGGCATCCTCGACCTCAAAGCATTTTGGTGCCGCTATATCCTCAAGATTGATTCCGCCAAAGACCGGGGCGATATTCTTGATCTGGTCGGCGATATCCGTTTCATAGTTTTTAAAGCAGATCGGAAATGCATCGATTCCGGCAAACTCCTTAAAGAGGATTGCTTTTCCTTCCATAACCGGAATAGCTGCATCCCCCCCGATGTTACCAAGCCCCAGAACTGCAGAACCATCAGTCACGATAGCGATCGTATTCGCTTTCATAGTATACCGGTAGGCAAGGTTTTTGTCTTTTGCAATTTCCCGGCATACCTCCGCTACCCCGGGGGTGTATGCCAGAGATAGATCATGTTTATTTTTAAGGGGAACCTTCGACCGGATCTCCAGTTTTCCTTTGTGTCTCGCATGCAGTTCAAGTGCTTCTCGGTAAATATCGTCGTTTCCCGGAGAAAATAACATTCCGGATCAATCCTCATACGAGTGAGTGCTCATCAAGGCAATGAATGTTACGTGAAGCAGGTTCTGGTGCCGCCATCCACGGTTTTCGAGGATCTGCTCTCATAAACAAAAAATCTTCCTGAAATATAAAACGTTCCAAACCGAAAAACGTCGTTAATTCCCGATCGCGGTATTTTTTTATGAAAAGTTACATTTTAATACATTGATGGACAAAAATATACATTTAAGTATAAGTGAATCACCGGGTTTAACGTCTGACTCGTTTACGCGGTGATTTTCTAACAATGAGGATAATACTATGAAGTCAAAAGATATTGCAATTGTCGGAATTCTGCTTGCCGTTGGTGCGATCCTGCGCTTCTTCCTTGCACTGCTCCATACGCCACTCACGCCAAATATGATCATCGCGTTTTATTGTCTCGCGATAATTCTGATCAGGCCACGTGTTTACGAAGCATTTGGTATCGGCATTGTCGCCGGTATATTGTCTATGATGATCTCAAGTTCCCTGTTCCCACCGGCGAACCTTATCAGTGAACCCGTTGGAGCACTTGTCTGTTTTGGTCTCTACGCATTAATGAAGAACCGCACAAAATTAGCTCCAACAATTACGACGTTTCTCACCACCCTTGCAAGCGGGTTTACCTTTGCTGCTATCGCGATTGTATTTGTCAGCGCGACAATTCTGAGTAACCCGAAATACCACGGAAATATGATGGAATTCGTGATCGCATTCGTGCCAATCGTGGTTATTACGGCGGTATTTAACGCGGTCATTGTTCAGATCCTCTACATCCCCTCAAGCAGGGTGCTGGTAAGAGGACAGGAATGATTGAACTCAATAACGTCAGTTACACCTATCCTAACGCGGCCAAGGCAGTTCTGCATAGTCTTTCTCTTTCTGTCGGGAAAGGCAAATGCGTGATGATTACCGGTCCGTCGGGTGCAGGCAAAACTACCCTGTGCCTTGCAGCAGCTGGTATACTGCACCATGAATTCGGAGGGAAAAAAGAGGGTCATGTTACCATTGATGGGCGGGATGTCACAGCCTGCGCCACATTGTCCGAAATCGCAAAGACCATTGGGATTGTCTTTGATGATGCCGAATCGCAAATGATCTTCACGACCGTTGAAGAAGAAATACTCTCTGCGCTCGAATACCGGGGTCTTGATGCTGCAGTTATCGAGGAACGTCTTGCGTCAATTATGGCAAAAACCTTCCTCACCGATCTCAGGAACCGTTCCCCCCATCATCTTTCCGGAGGGCAGAAACAGCGTGTCGCGCTGGCAGCAACACTTGCATTGGGAAATGACCTTCTCATACTGGATGAGCCAACATCAGAACTCGATGAGCATGCAACCCGGAGGATTGTTGATATTCTGAGCTCCCTGAAAAATGAGGGTAAAACAATCCTTCTTGTCGAGCATAAATACAAACACTTCCATGATCTGGTTGATACCCTTATCATCATCGAATCGGGTAGAATCAGCGTGATGGGATCTCCCGACGAGGTTCTTAAAGATGGACGGATGAAAAAGATCGTACTGCCGGATTTTTCAGGGATTCGCGACACACGGTCAGACAACAATCTGCAGATAAATGATACAGCACCGGCGGTTATCACTCTCCATCACCTTTCGTACGCCTATGACAATATCCTGGCATTGAACGATATCAGTCTCGATATTCGTGCCGCTGAATTTGTGGCAATCGTCGGAGAGAATGGATCCGGGAAAACAACTCTCGTAAAACACTTTAACCGACTCCTTTCTCCGACGAGCGGGGATGTGTTTATTCAGGGAAAAAATACCAGGACCCAGACTATTGCGGGTCTTGCACGCGAAGTCGGGCTTGTTTTCCAGAATCCGGATCACATGTTCTTTGCTGACACCGTACAGGATGAGATTAAATTTGGTCTGCAAAACCTCAATATCGCCGATGACGACCGGCTCATCGATAAAGCGTTGAACGAAGTCGGGCTCCTGTACACAAAAAATCTGTACCCGCGCTGGCTGTCACGGGGGGAGAGGCAACGGCTTGCTATTGCATGTATCATCGCCATGTCGCCTTCGATTATCGTCCTGGACGAGCCGACGACCGGTCTTGATGGCAATGAAGCCCGCCTCGTCATGGGAATATTAAAAGATCTTCAAAATAAGGGACACACCATCATTGTAATCACTCATAATCCAGAGATTGCGCAACAATGTGCTGATCGGATCATATCCATGGAAAAAGGAAAAATCATTTCAGATTCATCGGTTAAGGTGGTGTGATGGCTGAGATACTGCAGTACGTTCACAAGGACGGATTCTTTCACCGGCTGACCCCGATTTCCAAAATCGTGTTTATCATTGTCATCAGCCTGATGTGCATCATTTCGATAAATCTGGTTTTTCTAGCAGGTCTTGTCATTGGCCTCATCGTAATTGCGTACTTAAGCGGACTTCACCATGAGGTAATGCAGCAATCAAATCTTATCATCGTCATGAGTATCGTGTTCATTATAATCACGCTCATTACCATGCCAAACGGTGCTGTACTGGGAACCATAGTTCCGTTCGGGGTTCCTCTTATCGGGGGGAGCTTCCCGTTAACCCAGGGCGCCCTCGAGATCGGGCTTATCCTGACCTTCAGGTTTATTATCCTGATTTTTGCATTTCAGCTATTCCTGATATCAACCCAGCCCCGGGATCTGGTCCATACCCTGGAAAAGATGAAAATGCCCATAGATTACATCCTCATGTTCGTCATCGCACTCAGATTCATACCTACTCTTCAGATCGAGGGAATCCGCATTCATGAGGCACAGCTGGCTCGGGGCTATAATCCCGGGACCGGTTTTATTGGAAAGATCCGAAGCGTTGCTCCGATCGTGGTCCCTCTCGTATCGAATGCACTCATGCGATCCAATGTCCTTGGACTTACGATAGATATGCGGGGATACCGGACCAAAGGAGGACCCGTGTACGTGAATCAACCCTTCAGTGGCGGGATTACGGAGTGTTATTCGCGATGGGAATAGCCGGCGCCGGTTACATATTTCTGTTCATGAAACAGATCGTATAATTTCATAAAACCCAGAACAAGAAAATTATATTAAAAAATACAAAAACAAACGACCTTTGCCGGGATTTTGATTATTCGCAAAGGTCAACATATTTTTTTGAGTCCCCCCAAACCCTAATTAAGCAAGAGGTAGTCCCGTTTTTCTTTGCGACAAATAACAGATTATATTAACATATTTTTTAGATGATTAACTATGAAAAATGGGATAATAATCATATTTTGTTTTTGTATTATTCTGACAACAATTACCCTCGGCTGCATTAGTCAAAATTCTAATCCTGCCCCAACTATTACTCCAACACCAACAATTGACAATGATGCCTGGGAAGCGGTTCAAAGCGCTGATGAAGTTTTATTATCGATAGAGAACATGAGCAATACAATTGCTCAATACGATATTCCCTTAAATTTACATATAAATGAATTGACTTCACAAACCCAGTCAAACCAATACAATTTTCCTCTTTTACAAAATAATTTTCAAACAGATCTTGATAATGTCGACAGTCTTTCGCCCCTTCTTAATGATGTCAATGTTACTATAAGGAAATTTTCCGGAGATACGGTCAAATGGCACGGTGATACCAGAACGTATGCTGATCAGGCATCGGATCAGATGCGGGTGATTTACAATGATATTGATAATCAAATTTCAACTGAACGAGAATTAATTTCCAATATCAAATTGTATGTCGATTCTACCCGGTTAGGAAGACCGAATGAAAATTATTTTAAAATGAAGGAGTCTTCGGAAAAATTGAACAATTACAGAATGCAGATGAATAAAGATAAGGACCTGTTGAGAAGTATATTGAAAAAAATTGAACAATTGCAAAATCAGTAATTATTTTTATTTTTCCTTTTTACGATGTTTTGGTTATATTTTTGATTTTGCAGCCTTTGATTATTTTAACCGTAGACACTGGTATTTTTTAATGTAATCTTAAAGGAATTACAAGAGTTTAATTCAATTCTCAAACAAGTTTAGACATTAAATCTGGAGCGCCTCGGCAGGGATTTGAACCCGGGTCAAAAGTCCGGAGGCTTCTAGGATGTCCACTACCCTACCGAGGCAGAATTTTACCTTACTTATTCTCTTTCCCACCCATATAAATGCAAAGGATGGCGGTAACGGCATCAGGGATTTTTGGTATGATACATATGCCAGATCCTGCAGGCACCTTCATGGCTGACCATGCAGGGCCCGACCGGAGTTCTTGGACTACAGACTTTTTGCAAAAAGCCTGCAGTCGGAAGGCTGGGCGATTCCCCGGAGAACCTTGTCGCAGTTACAGGCAGAATGTTTGCTGATATGCCGGAACACAATATCGAATTTTTTCTGCGCATCGTAGTGTTCAAACTCCTTCTTAAGCCTCAGGCCTGAACCCGGAATTACCGGAAAACCGCGCCATTCGACATCAAAGGGCTCAAATACTTCATACATCACTTTTTTTGCCTTCAGATTACCTTCGCGGCTGACCGCACGCGGGTAGGCATTTTCAACCCTGTGCGTCCCTTCCCGCACCTGCCGCACCAGCATCAGGAGACCCAGCAGGATATCTTCTGCCTCAAACCCGGCAACAACCTGAGGCACGGGAAACTGTTCATATTCTTCATATCCCATAACCGTGCAGACATGCCCCGGGAGCATGAACCCGTTCAGTTTTGCTTCACCCTGATCAAGCAGCCATTTCATCGCCGGGGGAACGATGCGGTGACAGGAAAGGATAGAGAAGTTTTCCGGAGGTTTTGCGAGAATGGTTGCGGCGACAGTGGGGGCCGTTGTCTCAAACCCAACGGATATGAAAACAACTTCTTTATCGGTATTCCGGGCAATATCTACGGCCTTATGGACACCCTGTACTACCCTCACATCTCTTCCGGAAGATTCCAGTGATCCTTCGGATCCCGGGACACGGAGAAGATCGCCATAGGTTGCGATAATACAATCTTTTCCTGCAAGGTCAAGCGCGGCGTCAATCTCACCCTGGGGCGTGATACAGACCGGGCAACCCGGACCCATGACAATTTTAAGCCGCCGGGGGAGCAGGCTGCGTAAACCGGTACGTGCTATCGCTGCCTCATGGGTGCCGCAAATGTGCATGAACGTGAAATCCTGGTCTACAAGTTCATGAAGTGTATCTGCAATCTCTTTTCCCGTCTCCATACAATCTCAAAACTATTTACTGGGAAGTGACATAAGAGTACGTATCAGGATAGCAGTCTATGGATTTGAATTACGTATATGCAGCAATAACCGTAATCTTTGGGGTGCTGCTTGCTCTGATTGCACGGGCGATAGTTCGCTGGCTCGAAGCAAAAGCCGGAGAGACCGATACAAACTGGGATGACATCATTGTTGCTGCGATCGGTACGCCGGTTCAGATAGCAATTGTTGCAATTTCTATATATATCGCCACCAGATATTTTGGAATACTTCCGGCGAATTTACAATGGATACTCGATCCACGGTATGTTACAGCTTTTTACCTTGTCATTGGTGCCTGGATTTTATCATCATTCCTCCATGATATCATCCATATCTATGGTCATGAGGTTGCCGAGAAGTCAGAAGGGGACTGGGATGACCGGTTAATGGAATTGCTCGAACTGGTTATCAGGTATCTAGTCTGGTTCATCGCACTGATGATGATCCTCTCAACATTTGAAGTGGATATCACACCGTTCCTTGCTGGTGCCGGAATCGCCGGACTCGCCATTGCTCTCGCGGCTCAGGATATTATCTCCAATTTCTTCGGAGGCGCTCTTATAACGGTGGATAAGCCATTTAAGGTAGGTGACCGGATACGGGTGGACAATTTTTACGGCGATGTTACCCATATCGGCCCCCGCAGCACCCGCCTCAAAACTCTTGAATACCAGATCGTTACGATCCCCAATAACAAAATCACGACGAATATTGTAGTAAATTATTCTATGCCCGATCCAAAGTTAAAAATGAGCATCCCGATATCTGTTGCCTATGGTTCTGATGTTGAGAAGGTAACCCGGGTCCTTCTTGAGATTGTCAATGAAGCAATAAAAGAAACCGAATACCTGCTTTCTGACCCGGAACCAGGGGTTTATTTTGTTGAATTCGGGGCATCTGATTTGAAATTCATCATGAAGGTCTGGTCAAAGGCATATAATACGCCAGATGAAGTAAAGGATGCCATAAACCGGCGAGTCAATGCACGATTCGAGAAGGAGGGAATCGAAATTCCATTCCAGCAGGTCGATATTCATATGCGATCCTGAAAAATTTTTTCGTCCTTTTTGGATTTTTGGTAAAAGGAACATTTATTGAACTTCCGTATCTATTTCAGGCTAATGTATGGTATCTCAACATTTTGTCTCCACAATATACCCCTTACGTCGGCTCTCGATAGGATCAGTCCCGTTACTGGTTTTATTGAAATTATGGATGAGGGTTTGCACTACCTTGATTCTGCTGAACCTCTTTTGAGTTACTCGGTGAAATATTCCATTCACGCTCCCTGCAGGGGAACTAATATCGCGAGTCTCCTTGAACCGATACGAAGGGCCAGTATTGAGGTGATTGCGCAATGTTTTGCTATTGCCGCTGAAGTGAATGCGGCTGTTGTCGTACACCCGGGATATTTTGCCTGGGCAGAAGAACGTTCAAATGCTGAGCAACAGCTCGCCACATCGTTGTCTGATCTTTCCCGTCTTGGCGAGGAATATTCAGTGCGCTACTTTATCGAAAATATGGGAAACTGGGAATATTTCTTCTTAAAAACCCCCGGTGAGTTTCCTTTGATTGGCAATTCCCCTTTCGCACTTGATGTAGGTCACGCACACCAGAATTTCTGTCTTGCAGAATTCCTACGATATCCCGCCTCCCATTTTCACCTTCATGACAACGAAGGCAAAGAAGATTCCCATCTTGCTCTCGGTGAAGGTACGATAGATTTTGGACCGGTAATGAAAGCTGTGCAAAAAAATAATGTTACACCGATCCTTGAAGTGTCAACATTCGACGGGGTAATGAAAAGTATCCGGATGCTCAGCACAATCTGATTTTGTGAATTTTCAAAAACCTTCACGGGACACTATTTTTCAAAAGATCTTATCCTGACTCTGATATTTTCCTAAAGTTCCGCAATGTTTTATAGGGAGTACTCACAACGTAGTTAGGCAATCTGCATCAGCGGCTTAGTGGCATTGCGCGTTCCTTTCTCATAAGGATGCTCACTTCTGACCGTATCCCTGGCGCAGTATGATCCATCTATTGCCTGTGTGACACAGCCCGGCAGTGTGCCTCCTTGGTAAGGAGGAAGTCGCGAGTTCAAATCTCGCCACAGGCTTAAAAGAAAAGTTATAATCCCTCATCAATTTTTTGAGGGAATTCCGGAAATCCTCCTTTGTATGTTGTCCAATTATTTTTTCGCCCAATAATTGTACACTATTCTACGAAGTCATCATCCCTGCGGTGTCCCAACGCGTATGGAGGGATGAAACGATACATCAAGGCGCCGGGGTCCAACTTGGGGATCTCCCATGCCAATCTATGATATCCCCTTTCGAACAACTACAAGGTTTCCCCGAACAGACAGGTTCTAAAAAAGAACTCTGAACCACCATAATTTCTTTTCACCTCTTTTCATCTGAGCAACTTATCGGATATGCATTTAATTCGGCGCGATCAACGCTTTACCCAAATCAGGTTACATGGAATTACCATAAATGACACCTGACATGGTGTCAAGAAAATATTCTTCCCTGATTCTCTTTTTATTAGAGAAAAGTCGCAGAAAAGTTAAAGTTTTGGTATGTTCCGGGAACGCATCGGGCACGACTGGGCAATCGGATTGTTATACTCAATATATTCTGAAGAATTGAAAAGATCAAATCCCTCCGGGGTATGGGAAAACCGTGGAAAATACGCTGTTACATGTATAAAAATAGTATTCATAAATACTGTTTACCAATATATATACCAGAAAAGGTATATGCCGCCTTATTAAACCGGTACACTTATACGGTCAATGCGGAAAATACCGGCATACCAACTGTGAGGTAAGAAGTCCATGAATAAGAGTGATGCTGAGGCATTGTTGCGACAGGGCATCGAGCTCTATGATCTTGGCAGGTACCAGGAAGCCATCGTCATGTTCGATCGTGCGCTTGCCCTCTTTCCCAATCTATCTAAAGCCTATTATTTTAAGGGCGTAGCTCTGTATGATCTCGGCAGATTCGAGGATTCTATCGATGCCTATGATCATGCAGTTACAATCGAACCCAACGATACGAATGCATGGTACAATAAAGCGGCAACCCTTGCCCAGATGGGGAAGAATGAAGAAGTCCTTGAGGCCTGCGATCGCCTGCTCGCAATCAAGTGGGATAACGCAGAGGCGTGGATCCTTAAAGGTATTGCATTCTATGAACTGGGGAAGTTTAGAGACGCTATCGGTGCCTACGATCACGCACTCACCGTTGATCCAAAACACGCAAAAGTCTATTACAATAAAGGAATCGCGCTTGCCGATCTTAACAGGCACCCTGACGCCATTCTCGCTTACGACAAAGCCATTGAGATTGTACCCAATTATGCAAAGGCGTTCTATAACAAAGGAATTTCACTCTATGACATCGGAAAGTTTGATGATGCCCTGATTGCTTTTAACAGGGCATTCGAGATAGATTCCACCGATATATGGGTCTGGTATTATCGTAGTTTTATCCATGCAAAACAGGAACGGTTTGAAGAGGCCAATGAATCAGCTGATAAATTTCTCGAACAGGAACCGGGCCATTCAGATATCTGGGCAATTAAAGGAATTTCACTCTTCAAAATGGGCAGATATGATGAGGCGGTAACAGCCCTCGAACGGTCCCTTGAGTTAAATCCGATGGTTGCAGATGCCTGGTTCCATAAAGGACTTGCATTTAACAGGATAGGGAAATACAACGACGCTGTTTTTGCATTTAATAAAGTCGCCGAGCTTAGCCCGGGAAATATTTCCGCGTACTTCAATCGCGGCATTGCATATGCTCATATGCATAAATACCGGGACGCAGTCCTGGATTTTGATCGTACTCTGGTATCAGATCCGGAAAATTCCGATGCATTATTTATGAAAGGGGTTGCGTGCCTCAGAACTGAGCCGGTATGATGAATCACTGGCCTCGTTTACCCAGACCCTGCTTAAAAAAAAGGAGCAGCCCGCCTCGTTTTATTACCGGGGGATTGCACTCACAAAACTTGGCAGACATAAAGAAGCGATCGAATCATTCGAACAGTCACTTCGTCTGGATCCGGGATGTTCCCGGGCTGCATTCCAGGAAGGAATAGCATATGCCAGTCTCGGAAGATATTCAGAGGCAGTTTCCGCTTATGACAGAACATTAAAGATCGATCCACAGTTTGCAAATGCCTTCTTTCATAAAGGGTTTGCACTGGCAAAACTGGGAAACGTCGATGAAGCCATACAGGAGTTCGACAGGACTATCAAGCAGGACCGGGAAAATGCACAGGCATATCATCAGAAAGGATTCCTGCTTGCAAAACTCGGAAAATATTCTGATGCAATTGAATCTTACAATAAAAGCATAGAAATTAAGCCGGGCTATGCTCAGGCCTTTTACGATAAAGGGCTTGCCCTGGCAAGGCTCGGTAAGTTCGAAATGGCAATTGATGCGTACGAGCATGCTATTGCCATCAACCCCAACTATGTGAATGCCTTTTATAACCTGGGACTGGCACTTGTTCAGTTGGGAAGATTTGAAGATGCCGTTTATGATTATGATCAGGCACTTGAAATTGATCCGACGAATACGCTGGTCCTCTATCAGCGTGGGACCGCTTTCCTGCATTGTGGTCTCTTTGCTGAATCTATTGCAGATTTCGATAAAATAATCGAACAGGAACCCCAGAATACCGGCGCATGGTACAATAAGGGATTTGCCTTTTTTCACCTTTCACGGGATCAGGAAGCACTGGTAGCATTTAACGAAGCACTCGAACAGAATCCTGCTCTTGTTGATGGCTGGCTCTATAAGGGTATAACTCTCAGCAACCTGCAATTACCGGATGAAGCTATAGCATCTCTCGACAAAGTGCTCATCCTGAATCCCAAGCATGCTGAGGCAGCAATCCGTAAAGGGATCGTACTCATCACGCTCTGCCGGTATGATGATGCCATATCGATTCTCAATCGCGCCCTGGAATCTGACCCGGGCAATGACCGGGCATTGTGCTATAAAGGTATTGCTCTCTCCGCGGCCGAACGGTTTGAAGAAGCTGTTCGATCCTTTGACAAGGCACTGGTGATCAATCCACAGTGTACGCGTGCCATTTATGAGAAAGCAAATGCGTTTTCCAGTCTCGGAAACCCGTCAGAAGCAGTAATTCTCTATGATAGTGCTTTAGAGATCGAGCCGGATAACTCGAAGATCATCTACCTGAAAGGAGTTGCCCTCTTCCACCTTGAACGCTATCATGATGCAATCGACACTTTTGAACATGCCCTCGCACATGATCCGGAAAATGCTTCCGGATATTATTATCTTGGGGTTGCATATGCTGGATCTGAACAGTATTTCGAAGCGGTAACCGCTTTTGATCACTCTCTTGCACTTGACCCATCGGATTCCCTTGTTTATCATTTTAAGGGTATCGCCCTGATCGAATTAGCTCACTTTGATGAAGCCATTAAGGAATTCAATCGTGCAATCGCACTCGATCCAACCTTTGCATCTTCGTATTACTATTCGGGAATCGTGTATCTGCACTTAAAACAATATGCCGAAGCGGTTGCAGTGTTTGATCGATCGATCGACCTGGACCCGGAAGGAAAAGAAGCTGTTATTCAGAAAGGGATTGCGCTTGTCAAACTGGGAAGAAATGAAGAGGCAGTCGGAGTGTTCAGCAGCTCAATTGAGGAATGCCCCCAGGACGCACTTCTCTGGTGTTACCAGGGTGTTGCTCTTGCTTCGCTCGGTCAGTACGACAGAGCACTTCAGTCATTCGATAAGACCGTCGAGATCAATAACCATTGTACTCCTGCATTTTATGGAAAGGGAAATGCACTTTCCCATCTGGGCAGGCATCATGATGCTGTTGAAGCCTTTGATCGGGCCCTTGAGTTACGTCCTGATGATCCGAAAATCAGCTACCGGAAGGGATTTTCTCTTGTCCAGTTGAAACATTATGATGAGGCAATCAGGTTATTTGAACATACTCTTGAACTTCAACCGGATTTTATTGATGCTTATTATACGATGGGCATTGCCTTTGTTCAACAAAAGAAGTATACTGAAGCGCTGAATACGTTGGATCATGCGCTTAAAATTGATGAGGAATATCCACCGGTAGTTTTTCTCCGGGGGAAAACGCTTTTTCAGCTCAAACAATATGAGGATGCAGTCGATGCTTTCAATCGTGTCCTTCATTTATCTCCGCAGGATCCTGAAGCATTATACGAAAAAGGCAGGGCATTTTTACGCCTTTTCCGATTTCAGGAAGCGCTCGATTCCTTTGAAGTAGCACTCGGACAAATTCCATCACATCCAGGATTATGGCTTAATAAAGGTAAAGCCCTGAGTCATCTCGACCTGCACAATGAAGCGATTGCAGCCTTTGATCAGGCACTTATACTGAATCCAAAATACGCTGAAGCAACAGTGCGAAAAAGTATCGAACTTATCAATCTTCACCTGTTCGAAGACGCAGTTCGGATCCTCACCGGGTCGGTTGAAGAAGACGCCCGCAATATATGGTCGTGGTGTTACCTCGGTTTAGGGCTTTTGGCTCTTGAAAGATTTGAAGAATCTATTGGTGCCTTTGACAAAACTCTGGAAATCAACCGGCATTGTGTCCGTGCATTTTTTGAGAAAGGAAATGCCCTCATGCATCTGGGCAGACCATTAGAAGCAATCGTATCCTATGACCAGGCACTGGAAATAAGACCGAAGGATCCAAAAATATTATATCAGAAAGGGATAGCTCTTACCCAGCGCGAGAAATATGATGATGCTATCAAAACATTCGAAAAATCCCTTCAGATAGAACCGGAAAATTCGCTGGGTTTTTATTTCTTAGGTGTCGCTTTTACCGGAAGAGAGCGGTACAGCGATGCGATAAAGGCATTTAATAGAGCCATTCAGATTAATCCATCTAATGCGTCCGCACATCATTTTAAAGGGGTTGCCCTTATCCAGCGGGAACGATACAGTGATGCGATAAAGTCTTTTGAGGCGGCACGTGTCCTGGACGAATCAGATGCGTCAAATTATTATTATCTGGGCCTCTCGTACCTGCATCTGAAGCAATTCGAAGAAGCAATCACCGCAAGCAAAAAAGCGACGGAGATTGATCCAACCCTTACAGAAAGTTATATGTACCAGGGTATCGCTTATGCCGAATTGTCCCGGTTTGAAGAAGCTATTCCTTTGCTGGACCAGAGCTTATCGGCAAACCCATCACTTATCGAAGCCCTCATCTGTCGCGCAAGGTCTCTGGTAAAGCTCGGCAGGTATTCCGAAGCGATCGATACCCATGAGAGGATTCTGTCGCTTAACCCGACAATAATCGAGATCTGGATGCAGAAAGGAGATGCACTCTTTTCTCTTCAGAAAAAGCAGGAGGCCGTCCTTGCTTATTCAAAAGCACTGGAGATAAACGCAAATTTCGCAGATGGCTGGATTAAAAAAGGCAATGCCCTCTATGATATCCATAAAATCCAGGATTCCGTGCTCGCATATACCCGTGCCCTTGAGATCAATCCTGCTCTTCATGACATCTGGATGAAAAAAGGTGATGCCCAGAACGTACTCGGACGGACTGAGGATGCGGTCGTTTCCTATAGTAAATCCTTGAAAATTGATCCCGATCAGGTTGAGGGATGGGTTAAAAACGGAAAATCTCTCTACGATCTCGGAAAATATCAGGATGCAATCGATGCTTTTGACAATGCAATAGCCTTAAACCAGCGTTGTATAGAGGCATTCTACTATAAAGGACTCTCACTGGAGAAAGTGGACAGGGTCGACGAATCGATACATACGTTCGAAATACTCATTGAAATTGATCCGGGGAATCATGATGCGCAGTATCATAAAGGGCTTGCATTAGCGAAGATCGGTGATCACCGTGATGCTATTGCTGCGTTTGAAAAGACCATCGATATACTGCCTGCTTTCGCTCCCGCATGGTACAATAAAGGGAGATCCTTGAATCAGACCGGTAAATATTCCGAGGCGATTTCTTCCTTTGACAAAGCACTGGAAATCGAACCTTCGTTCTCTGAAGCATATTATCACCGGGGATTTGCGTTTCTGAAGCTGGAAAAATTTGCCGAATCCCTTGAATCCTTCGATAAGAATCTGGAAAAGGATCCCGGCAACGCACAGGGGCACTATAACCGGGGTCTGGCTCTCTCACGACTGGAGAGATCTGAAGAAGCGCTTGATGCTTTTGATAGAGCGCTCATTTATGATCCTGATAATGCCCTTGCTTTTTACCACAAGGGAAGGGCATACTCGGATCTGAACCGATACAGCGAGGCAATCTTTGCTTTTGAAAAGACGCTTCAGTTAAAACCGAATTATGCGGAAGCAAGGATGCGGAAGGGTATTGCCCTTTACAATCTTGGAAAATGCAAGGAAGCCGTAAAGGATTTTAACAAGATTATCACGGATAATCCCAAAAATTACCATGCATATTTCCAGAAAGGAAGGGCCCTTTTCGATTTGGGAAATGTCTCCGAGGCAATTTATGCATATGACAGAGCGCTTGAGCAGGAACCGGATTTCGCCGATGCTCATTACCATAAGGGTTTCGCCTTCATGGAATTATCCCGTTACGAGGAGGCAATTCCTGAATTCGATCGGGATCTGGAGATTAATCCCCGACATGGATCCGGGCAGTACAACCGGGGTGTTGCGTTATCAAAGCTGGGCAGATTCAGCGAGGCAATTATCGCTTTTGACAAAACAATTTTCCTCCTCCCGACATACGCTCCAGGATTTTTCCAGAAAGGACTGGCACTCTATAGTATAGGCAGGTACCAGGATGCAACAGATGCATTTGACCGGACACTGGAACTGGATCCCGATGCAGCCGAGGCATCACTCAGAAAAGGCGTCGCACTTCATGATCTCGGTCGCAATGAAGAATCACTTGCTGCATTCGAGCGGGCACTGGAACTTAAACCGGATTTTACTGAAGCAGTATACCAAAAGGGAAAAGCCCTTGCCGAGCTGGAACGTTACGACGAAGCAGCTGCTGCTTTCGCTCGGACGATTGAGCTCTGATCCAAGTAATGCCCAGGCAAATTATGACCAGGGTTTAGCGTTGATACACCTTGGCCGGCATCTTGAAGCAGTTGCTTCGTTTGATCGTCTCCTCGAATTGATACCCCACTTCGCACCGGCATTTTTCCAGAAGGGTATTGCACTCGCAAATGTCGGAATGTATGATGAAGCAGTGTTATCTTTCAATATAACCCTCGAAATTACTCCGGATGATCCCCAGGTGCTCTTCCGGAAGGGGATGGCATTTGCACACCTGGAAGAGTATGAACAGGCTATCGCGGCTTTTAAAGCGGCCATTATCATCGATCCGGTAAGTGCAGATATATTTTATCAGTATGGCTTGTCCTGTGCAGCTCTTGGACACCATGATGAAGCGGTACACGCATTTACCCGCACCCTGGAGATAGATCCAGGTTATACGGATGCGGTGTACCATAAAGGACTTGCCCTCGCCGAACTGGGTGAATTCAACGATGCACTTAACGATCTATCACGTGCTCTTGATGCTAAACCCGGGATCGCTCATGCATGGTTGGTTAAAGGATTCTGTCTTTCTGCCCTCGATCGGTTTCCGGAAGCCATTCTTGCCTATACCACTTCTCTGGATATTGATCCGAACAACCCGCATACCTGGTTCTACAAAGGAAGGGCACACATCAGCCTTGATAATTTCGACGATGCAATACATGCATTTGATCAGGCACTTACTCTTGAACCTGATTTCGGGGAGGCATTTTACTATAAAGGAATCGCTCTTGCCAAAACACAGCGGGTATCGGAAGCTGTCGAAGCGTTCGAACAGGCAAACCATTGGATGCCTGATTTTGCCGATGCATATCTCCAGAAGGGGAGAGCACTGGCAGCACTCGGTCGTAACCCGGAGGCATCTGGTGCATTCCGTAGTGCACTCGTAACAAATCCCAATGATCTTACTGCTTTGTATGGTCTTGCCCGGGCAATGGACCACCAGGGGGTCACCGAAGAGGCAATCACCTTATACTCTCAGATTAACCTCGTAGAGCCTTCATGTGAACGGGTATTCTACTTCAAGGGTCTTGCACTCGTCCGCATGCATCAGTATGCTGATGCAGTCGAAGCATTCAGCCGTGCCCTCTCCATTAATCCCACCCGGATAGAAGCCTGGAAAGAGATGGGAAGATCGTTTTTCATTATCAAAAGATATGATAGGGCGATAGAAGCATTTGATGCCCTTCTTGTGCTCAAACCTGACTCAGGAGAGATCCTGTTTGAAAAGGGACTTTCGTATTCCCGTCTGGAAAAACCGGAATCGGCTCTGGAAGCATTCAATGCCTGCATTGAGATTGGTCTTAATAACTCCCGTATTTACGCTGAAAAAGGACTTGCTCTTTTTCAACTCAACAAGCTTGAGGAAGCAATCGCATCGTTCGATCGTGCGCTTGAAATCGATCCTACCGATGTGACATCACATCTTGTCAAGGGTGAAATACTCGAAAAGATCAACCGTCATGAAGTGGCGATCGCCGAGTTTGATGCCACGCTCCTTCTCGATCCAGAAAATGCCCGGGCAAATAGAGGAAGAAGCATTGCTCTGGTAAAACTTGACCGGTATGAGGACGCCATAGTTGCACTTGACCGGGCACTGGAAAATGATACAGCAAACCCGGATCTTCTTGCATGCAAGGGATATTCACTTTATAAATTGAACCGATATAAAGAAGCGGTTGAATCGTTCGGGAAATCGTTAAAGCGTAAACCCAAGAACATTTTTCCTCTGGTTTACCGGGGTAAAGCCCTTTTGCATCTCAAGCGTTGGGAAGAGGCCGTCTCAGCCTTTGACAGAGTGATTAACCTTGACCAACAGTATACCGCTGCGTGGTATTATAGGGGAATCGGTTATGCACACATGTCGCTCCATGAAGATGCACTTCAGGCCTTCGAAAAGGCGTTATCTCTGGATGACTCATGTGCAGTTGCATGGTATAATAAAGGCGATGTCCTCGGCAAACTAAATCGATTCGACGACTCGGTACCCGCCTTTGATCGTGCTCTTGAACTCAACCCCGCCCTGCTGGAGGCAGCATATAAAAAAGGCGTGACCCTCGAAACTCTCGGGAGACACGAGGAGGCAGTTGCAGCATTTGATCGTGCCCTTACCATAGGACCTGAGAACGGAGCCCTTCACTATCACCGAGGGAACGCTCTCATGGCAGCCGGATTTAACAAGGATGCCCTGATTTCCCTGAATCGTTCAATCGAACTTATTCCGGGAGATGCGGCTGCCTGGCTGGCGAGAGGCCGGGCACTTTTTAACCTTAATTATTTCCATGATGCCGTCCTGGCATTCGATAAATCACTCGAGTTAAATCCTGGTGTTCCGGATGCAGCATATGGCCGGGGTCTTGCGCTCTCTTCGCTCGGTAACGATGATGAGGCAATCCTTGCATACGAACGAGTACTGAGTCTGGATGCCGCGTATTCCGATGCAGCATATAACAAGGGTTGTGCACTTTTCCGGAAAAGGGAGATACAAAGATGCCATAATAGCCTTCGATTATGTCCTGGAGAATATTCCGGAGCACGCTCCTGCACATTATCAAAAAGGACTCGTAATGAAGGCGATGGGAAAGTATGAAAAGGCGATCCGGTCATTCAGTCAGGCTCTCATCTTCGACACGTCACTGACAGATGCGATATACCAGACGGGGCTCTCATTTGTCAGCCTGGGAAAAAATGAAAAAGCGCTCGAAGCATTCGATACTCTCCTGGAAAGACAGCCCGACAATGCTCCTGCGCTGTATCAGCAGGCATCTGCCCTGGTAAAACTTCATCGCTTGGAAGAAGCACTGCCAGCTCTTGAATCCTCCCTGAACCTTGAAGACACGAATGCAGACGTGTGGCTGCTGAAGGGTAGCGTACTTTTTGAGACAGAGCGGTTCAGCGAGGCGCTCGAAGCTTTTGAAAGAACTATCGCTCTTGCACCGGACAACAATACTGCATGGTACCGGAAAGGCAAGACCTATATCGAACTCGGAAGCCCCGAAGACGCGGTCACCTGCTTTGAACAGGTAATTACCAACGATACAACGTGTGCTCCTGCATGGCTGAAAAAAGGGAGCACACTCCTTTCTCTCAGCCGGTATGAACCGGCTCTGGACGCCCTTACCCATGCCCTGGATATCAAACCCGGTTCAGCCTACGGGTGGTATGACCGGGCAATTGCGCTCTTAGAACTCGGCAGATACGAAGAAGCCGTTCTTTCGTATGACAGGGTCCTTGCCATAAACCCGAGATATGCGAACGCCTGGTATGACAAAGGTGTCGCACTCGCAAAACTCGGAAAAGACATTCAGGCCGTCGAAGCGTTCGAACAGGCAACCACCATTGACGCAAAGTTTGTCAACGCCTTCTATGACAAAGGACTCGCTTTTGCCAGACTCTCCCGGGATCAGGATGCAATTGCTTCGTTCGAACGGGTGATCTCTCTCGACCCGGCACATGCTCCGGCATATTATCACAAAGGTCTCTCCCTCAAAAATCTGAACCGGTACGATGAAGCCCTCCGTGCATTTGACGCAGCACTCGGCCTCGATAACGGAAGGTACGATACCTGGTTCAACAAAGGGATAATACTTGTCAAGCTCAGGAGATTTGAGGAAGCACTGCCACTCTTCGAATCCTCCCTGAACCTTGAAGACACGAATGCAGACGTGTGGCTGCTGAAGGGTAGCGTACTTTTTGAGACAGAGCGGTTCAGCGAGGCGCTCGAAGCTTTTGAAAGAACTATCGCTCTTGCACCGGACAACAATACTGCATGGTACCGGAAAGGCAAGACCTATATCGAACTCGGAAGCCCCGAAGACGCGGTCACCTGCTTTGAACAGGTAATTACCAACGATACAACGTGTGCTCCTGCATGGCTGAAAAAAGGGAGCACACTCCTTTCTCTCAGCCGGTATGAACCGGCTCTGGACGCCCTTACCCATGCCCTGGATATC
>CAWHHQ010000006.1:0-281764 GCA_963829225.1 uncultured Methanoregulaceae archaeon
CAGTTTTCCCAAAAAATATTACATCTTTTGGCCTCACAGAGGGAGTTTGGGTAACTGACCGTCAATCCCTTTTTGGTCTTGCCACTGCATTACAATCGAATATAATTCAGGTTATGTCAATTAAACAGTCGTGAGTAAGTAAAGACAAAAAGATGGAAAAATTGTATAATTATTTATCCGGCTCTGAATTTCATCAGAAAGTCGAATGTATCGTTGAATCTGTTTTTACTATGCAGCAAGACCTGATAAATGAAAAAGCCTCAATGCAAAGAATTTGGGATAAACGGGCTCAAAATATTAGCAATGTATTCTGTAATACCGCTGGAATATGGGGAGATTTCCAAGGAATAGGTGCCTCATTACCTCAAATGAAGGTTTTAGAACTGGGTGGCACTGCTGAAAATCAAAATCTACTTCCTTCAAATGATGAGGATGAGAAAAAAATTATTGAATAATTTTTTTACATTTCAGGTTCTGGATTCCATTTTCCACTGCTTCCAACCCACTTTCAAGATAGATAATACCAAAAACTGCTTCCATCCTTGATGCTTTAGTTTCTGGGACTCATTTTTCTTTTTTGTGAGAATCTTATTGTCGTAAAAATCTAAAAAATCCCATATTTTTGCAAGATTATTATTTTCAACAATACTTTTCTTATGTTCATCGAGGTCCCCTTTCAGGGGAATATCTCGTGATTTTTTTTCCAGTTCCCAGATATTCGGTAATATCCCAATCTCCAAGACTCTATCACCGATTAAAGCGAGGGTAAGGAAATCTTCCTTTATCGCCTTCATTTTTTCAAGATTTTCCGATAGGGAACCTTCTGAATCACTGTATATTTTTGAAATATCTTCGTGGAGAAAAATCAATAGTAATAAATTGGAATTCCTGATTTGGTATTGAGTCGCATTTTTTATTTTTTCAGGACAAATGTTAAGGATATAGGAAATTTTTTCTTTGAGAGTGAAATTAATTTGAACCAGTTTCGCGGATTGTTTTTCATCATCAAATTGCGAAAAGATATTTTGGATTAGATCAGATTTTTCAAGAAACGGTTTGGTCATGATTGTATGAAATTCCATTTTAACCACTCGATATTGTTTTTTAACTCATATTTCCAAAGATGACTATTTTTCGCATTACCCCTCTACCTTTTTCCCCATCCCCACATCATATCAAATAACCATGCCCCTCTCCCCCTCCCAGCACAAAGCCGTCACCGACACCGGCGTCCAGTTAATCCTCGCCGGTCCCGGTTCCGGCAAAACAAGAGTAATAACAGAAAAGATCCTCCACTTAATCAAAAAGGCGTAAAACCGGAAAACATCCTGGCCCTCACCTTCTCCGACAAAGCCGCTCACGAAATGCTCGAACGGTTAGAGAAACAGACAAATACATCAGACCTCACCATCAGCACCTTCCACTCCTTTGCCCTGTCAGTGCTGGAAGACAACGTGCTGGAATCAGGGCTCTCATTTTCATCGGGAATTATCGACCGGGCAAACCGAGCTGGTCTGGGGACTCAAAAATATCGACACCTTCGGGTTTGAGCACATCGAGGTGGGCAACAATGCCGTCGAGATCATCGAGTCGATCATTGACGGGATCAGTGCATTCCGCGATGAGCTGATCAGCCCGGATGAACTGGATGCATATCTCACCGCAAAGAAGGCCAAGGAACTTACCGTTGAAGAACGGGAATACCTGGAAAAGTTGGAAGACCTGCTCAAAGTCTACCGGGCCTACGAGAAATACAAACGGGCCGAAAACCTGCTCGACTTCGATGATATGATCCACGAGGCCGTGCGGCTCTTTGACAAACGCCCTGCCATCCTCCGCCGCTACCGCGAACGGTTCACCCACATCCTGGTCGACGAGTTCCAGGACACCAACTACGCCCAGCTCCAGCTGATCAGCAACTGGCCGGGGACCACCTGTGTGTGGTGGGTGACGATGACCAGACCATCTACCGCTTCCGGGGAGCATACCTGACGAACATGCAGGACTTCCGACAGCATTTTATCGGGCTGCACCGAGTGCCTGCTGGAGGAGAACTACCGCAGCACGCAGACCATCCTCACCCTCGCCCTCCAGCTGATGCAGCATGCCCCGAACCGGCACGAGAAACGGCTGATCACGGCAAACCCGCCGGGCGAGCCGGTGACGGTTGCGGAATGCCAGGATGAACCGAGCGAGGTGATGTTTGTGGTCGGGGAGATCCAGCGGCTGGTCGGGACTCCGTTTTACTCCCGGACCGAGGGAGTTGAACGTCCCCTGACCTGGAGCGATATTGCCATCATCTGCCGCCGGAGGATGGAAGGGGCCAAGTTCCACAAGGCACTGAAGAAGAACGGGATCCCGGCAGAGTTTGTCGGGGAGGTGGACTTCTTTGCTGCGCCGGTCATCCGGGATATCCTTGCCTACCTCCGGGCAGTCGACAACCCGCTGACGGCCGGTATTCCCTTGAACCGGATCGGGAAGATCAACGGGATCCCGGAAACCGTGGTCCAGAAGATCAATGCGGTTGCCCGGAAGATGACCTGGGGGGTGCAGGGCAATGACGGTGTGTTTGAAGCAATGCTGACTGCACGTGCTGTTCTGCCGGACCAGGCACACCTGCTCGAAGATATTGTTGACACCCTTCAGCATCTCATCGTGCAGAAAGACCGGGTCACCCTGGGCGAATTCATCTATGACCTCCTGCGCAATGCCACCGATCTCTACCAGCATGCACTGAACGAGGAGAGCGGCCAGGACCTCCTCCTGCTCAACACGTTCACCCGGATCACGCAGGACTTTGAGGCCATCACCCGGCAGGGAACGCTCAGGGACTTCCTCGCCTATCTTGACCTGCTCTCCGGTGTTTCGGTGGAAGTTGGTGAACGGGAGGACAAGGATGCCGTGAGGATCCTCACCGTGCACAAGAGCAAGGGAAAGGAGTACCCGGTGGTCTTTGTTGTCGATATGGTCAAGGACAAGTTCCCCTCGGGTACCAGACAAAGCCATTCTATGTACCCAATGACCTGGCAAAGGGACTGAAGATCGGTGAGGATGAGAAGGCCCTCTTCCTGCAGGAAGAACGGCGGCTCTGTTACGTGGCGATGACCCGGGCACAGGATAAACTCTACTTCACCCTCGCACGGCGGTATGGTGAGCGGAAGACCGATGCAAAACCCTCGCAGTTCCTGTTCGAACTCGGCTACCCGGGCAACCCGCTCATGGATATCACTGCGGTCGTTGCGGAGAAGCAGGAGGGTGCAGAAGTTCCGGATAATCCGGTCGATACCCTCAAACGGACGATCAGGGACCAGGCACACCGTGCGGTCGAACAGATGCACCTGAAGACGGCCATCCAGCGGATCGTCGAGCTCGAAAAGGTCCGGCTCCTGGAAGAGGGAAAGCCACTGGCATCATTCGATCCGGCTGCATTCTTCTCGGTACCGGCAGATGACCCGGCACTGCTCGCGGCCTTCGAGCACAAACCCGTCCTGCTGGTCGGTGAGGACCACCATTTCTCCGCATCTGCCCTGAAAAAATACGAGGACTGCCCGCTCTGCTACAAGTTTGTGTACGTGCTGCAGGTCCCGACCCTGCCCCAGACGTACTTTTCGATGGGGACAGCAGTCCATACGGTCATTGAACGCCTCTCAAAGTTCCAGCTGGAGGGCGGGACCCCGACAAAAGAGCGGGCGATTGAACTGCTCAATTCCTGCTGGTCATCCGATGCGTATGCATCCCGGACCCATGAACTGGAGGACCGGGTCAAGGCTGAAGCGATGCTGGATACGTATCTTACCTGGCAGGCGGTGAACAGGAACGCTATTGTCGCTGCTGAAAAGAAATTCCAGTTCCCGCTCAATGGGAGAAAGGTGAAAGGATTTATTGACCGCATCGAGCAGACTCCGGAAGGAGAATATGTGGTGGTCGATTTCAAGACCGGATCAAAACCTTCGTCACTGACGAAAAATGCTGTCCTGAGTGATATTCCAGCTCAACCTCTATTGCCTTGCTGTTAAGGAGATGTTTGGGAAACTTCCTCAGCGGGCATCGTTCTATTACATCAAAGATAACAAGATGGTCGACTATTTCCCAAGTGAAGAGACGGTCGGCCTCTTTGCCGAATCGGTGAAGGAGATCATATCATCGGTTTGTGAGGAGAAGTTTGATCCGACACCGTCATTCCAGACCTGCCGGTTTTGTGATTATGTGGATTTGTGCGAGAGGAAGGAATTAGGAGGTAAATGACTATGAAGAAGATCAAGATCAAGACTGTGAAAATTGAATCCAGCGTCAGAAAAATCCGTGATGAGATTGTATCCCAACGAACATCTTCTGAATTAATACAAAAAGATCAAAAGAAATTTGATTCATGGATTGAACAACTCAATAGTATTCTGAATCAAATCACAAAAATCGATGAGATAGTTGTACCACTCATGAAGAAAGATCTGAACTATTCTTTCAGGAAAAAAAATCTTATCGTGACTGCCTTGGTTCAGCCAAGCCTGAAAAATACATTCTATGAGATCAAGATCCATTTTATAAATGATTCAAGTTTTGAATGTTTTCATGAGATACTAGATAAGTTAGAAAACAGTCCGGATATTGCAAAATCCCTTGCATGGATTGGAGATGCAGCAATAAAATATGCAGTCTCATCTAAGATTTGGAGAATCGATACTTTAACTGAAGAACTTAATGATGCCAGAAAAAAGTACGAAAGCAATGAAAATCTGGCGAAGCTGTGTGATGAATGGCGGCTGTTCAATCATCGAATAAACTTTGATCCTGAAAATTCAAAACCAAAATCTGCAAATGAAATTAAAGGAACGTTAGTTGAGTCGATCTTTGGTGTTATTTTTATAGAAAAAGGAATTGATGGTGTGATGGCAGCGCTACATCTGATTGACAAAACATTATCATGATATCTCCTCCAAAAGAAATCACCATTATTTGTCCAACATGTTGCTGCAAATTTGATGATTGGTATCGCCTATCAGTGAATATGCAATTCGCAACCCCTCCGTCGTATCACCAATTCATCGTCGATAATTCCCGCCCAATTACGCTTCCTGTTTACCAATCCGGTCCCATAATAGTTTTATTCAGCACATCAGTAAAAGCCACTTATCACCGTTCCAGGAGCGAATCCGGACATCCCGTCGCCCCTTCAGTTCTTATTCTTCCGGAACTTCAAAATTAACCCAGCTTTGGGGGTACTATAAAATCGTCCGTTTGGCAAAATAAGCCCGATTCGAGGACTTTATAAAACGGGACACGTATAGGGCTCCTTTTCGCAGGTCAGGTACCAATCGGAGCCCGCAGAGAACCCGGAATGACTTCAGGTATTTTGTACGATCCGCGTCTTTTTGGGTTTTTCGCATGTTTGTTAACATCAAGAAAATGGAGGATTATTTTGTTCTCTCAAACTATTTTTACTACCGGGGAATAGTCTGCCCGCCACATCCGGTCGTATTCCGGAACTTTTGTTTTTTCTGGCAGGTATACCACGCTATAAAAAACCAGCACCCTACTCTGCTTCAAGCGCTCATCCTGCCGGCTGCCATACTCTTTTTCATATGTCGTCTGGCAAGCCCGATCGTAAAATATGTATTAATAGTTCATCACCCACTTTATCATAGGTATAGCAATGAAATCCAGACCGGCAGGATATCCTCGCGTCTCTTAAAAATCTTAAAAAAGAAGTGGCAAAAGAGTATTCAGTCAAGACAATAGGAGTGTTTGGCTCTGTCGCCCGGGACGAGCAGACCGGGCAAAGCGATATTGATCTCCTGGTGGAGTTCTCAAAGCCGGTGGGTTTTGTCACGTTTATGCGGCTGGAAAATTTCCTTTCCGAGCAACTGGGAAACAAAGTGGATCTGGTGACCTCAGATTCCTTAAAACCGGTGATCCGGCAGGATGTGCTCTCCGAGGTCATCTATGTCTAAAAGAGAAGTGAAACTCTACCTCACCGACATCGATGATGCAATCTCTGCAATACAGTCCTTTACGAAAGGAATGACATACGAGCAACTGCTTAATGACCGGAAAACACGGGATGCAATTATTCTCAATTTTGTGGTGATCGGGGAAGCGGTCAAGAAAATCCCCCAGGAGATTATCAATCGCCACCCGGAGGTCCCGTGGAAAGAATTTGCGGGAATGCGGGACAAGATGGTCCACGCGTATTTCCAGATAAGCCCGACAATCATATGGGAAACGAGCCGGCACGATCTTGCACCGCTTGCGGCCGGGGTAAAAGCGCTCCTCCGGGAATATGCCTGAACTGTTTCCCTGGTTCATCTCCTCACCACCCTAATCCCCATCCCAACCCAAAAACAGCCCTTCTTTTTCATCGTCCCATACTAAAATTCATGTTTCCCATTTTCCGCCTCCCAATAGCGTCCTGCGTGTACAGCCTGGTTCGTAATCCTGAAAAAAGCCACAGGGGTTTTAGTGGAAAATACGTTCCAAACCCCATAGAATCTTTTTATCCATGAGTAATGTAAATAATTCAGGCATTGCTCCTTTTTTTAATAAACGAGCGAAATTAATTCAGGTCTTCGGGAGAAGAGATTCGATCCTGCGTATCAGAAGTTCTGCCTGGTCAACGGCGAATTCTGCTTCTGTTTCTGATATTACCCCCGCGGCGTCATATACCGAACTGTGCCGTTTGCGTCGCATCCGGTCGAACACAAGAGCGTCTTTTTCTTCGAGATACAGTCCGGCAAATTTTACCACGGATATGTGCTGGTTTGCACCATCCGGGCGGTAACCGTGTGCAAACATCAGGGCACGACCAGCCTGGAGTATTGCGTTATAGGCAATAGTGTATGCCCAGTCACAATCATTTGCAAGAATCGCCCGGGACGTTTTTGCATCCCGGTGGGCAAGCGCCATTGCGTCACGGATTTTCTTCCGGTCGACCGGGAGCTTTTTTATAAGTCCATCTCGTTCGAGTTCTTCAATCATCGCAGGCTCCGGTGATCATTATCTTTGGCTCTTTCATTACATTCGTTACGAAAGGATCTTTTGCCTTCTTTTTCTTCCCGAACTCATCGCTGTGCATCAGGACATAGTTGATCTCCCGGTTTATCACCAGTTCACTCTTGTGGATAAGGGGGATCAGGGTATTTTCATCCACATCCCCCACGATAAAAAGATCGATGTCGCTCTTGTACCCTGCGGTTCCCTGCCCAAAGGATCCAAAGATGAACATGCACTCGATAGCACTGAACGATGCGAGGTCTTCTTTGATAATTTTCACAACTCCTTCGGTCTTCAGCACGAGCTTCTGGAGGTCATCGTAGAGGAAGAAGTCACGGTTGACCATATCGTACTGCTGGTTCCCCTTTCTCTGCCCGGTGATGAGACCGAAGGATTCGAGGTTTGCGAGCTCGCGGCGTACTGAGTTATAATTTTCATCTGTCTTGCGGACAATCTCACGGAGATAATACTCGTTCTCCGGGTTGAGGAGGAACAGGGTGAGGAGCTTTACCCGGGTCCTGGAGGGGATGAGCGCTTCCAGCATGAGTACATAATATGCTCAATTGAATAAAAAATGTATTCATTTGCGGGATCCGGTTTGCCGGTTATTTGACCCTGTGAGTGTCTGTCAATCCCCCTAAACGGCGTTCCTTTCCCCACCCCCATATCAAACCCATGTTTCCCATTTTCCGCCTCCCAAAAGCGTTCGCCTGTAATTGATGAGGATCGATGAGGTGGATATTGTCGAAAAATAATAATTTTTTTGATCGAATTTGACGCAGATGATCCTCATACCGGATTTTGATATGAGACGCTCTCATGGTTTAATAAAAAATCTACCAACAATCAGTCATAGCAAAAAAGATAACATCATGTTCGAATACATCGGAGTGACTGCCTGATTCCTCTTTTCTCAATAGAACCCGGCAATCTTCTCTATCACCACTGTATGCCGCTGTCACAGGTCACCAACGGCACAGTCCGTGCAGATCCAGCGTATTCGACGGACTCGTATCTCCTGCCGGCATACGAATGGCTGGCGGAACAGATTGGATTCTTCCCGCATTTTATCTCAGTCGGAAATGACGAATGGGCTATCCATCGGACCGGCTACCAGGATAACTGGAAAGTGGGGACAGGCAGTGCTATTGTCCAGGGAAAATACAGGAAAACCTACCGGAAGAAAGGCAAATTCCCCAACCTGGTTCTCCTCTCATTTGATCATCTCGAAGGAGTGTTCATGGATCACATGAGCTGGCACATTGCAATCAATGCCTGCACAAATCAAAAGAGCGTCTCAGCCAGAGAGATGAAAATGATACTCAAACCCTCCTGGACAGACCAGCGCTGGCTCCGGGCAGCGATGAAATCTCATGCGGTTGAACTGCTGATACCGGAGATACCGCTTGATAAAGCGGCCGGGGTCTGGGTGAGAAACCTTACAACGCGAAAATTGATGGAAACCCGGGGGTTCCGGAACGTCAGGGTTACAAGGATTCCGGTTGAATTGGGCTTGCCCGGGGTCTCAAAAATATGAACACGTCCGGGTCCTGAGCACATTGGGGGGGAACAATGCAGTCGGGATCACCGGGTCGATCATGGACAGGATCCGTGCATTCTGCGAGAGCTGATTAGCCCTTTTCACCGCTTCTCAAAACCTGTCCGTTCAACCACAAACCCCTTGGAGAAATGGAGAGAACATGATAATGAAGCAATGAGAAAATCCCATCGTACCGAAAACTATCCGGCAGTCCATTCCTGGAACTTCATTACCCTCGAAGGATATTGCATGCTTAATATAGAATACCGGTGTTGTCACGACCGGTATAATTACCGGCTCAATCCGGATCGCACGTTCACACGGATTAAAAACGACCGGTATGATCCGACAATGAAACCGGATCCTTATCCTGCTGACTGTAAACGTTCAGTCAGGTCCTCGTGCATCGGGTGCATCCATTTTGGGTGGTGTGATCCAGAGGATGGATCGCCAGGGGAAACCCGGGAAAGGAATTCACCCCGGAAACCAGGACACGGGACGATAACAGGTCGATGAATTATTGTAAGAATCACACCCTTTACTTTTCGCACCATTCTGTCAATAATCCCATTCTCCGTCGATAATTCCCGCCAAGTTATGCCTTCCGTTTGCCAATCCAGCTCCATTGAGGTTTTATTCAGCATATCGTTAAAAGCCACTTACTGGTCGTCCAGGGGCAGATCTGGACGTAATTCGCCCTTCAGTGCCAATATTTTCAGTAAAGGGAAATTTTACCCAGCTTTGGGGGATCTATAAAATCCTCCGTTTGGCAAAATATGCCCAAATCGGGGACTTTGCAAAAAGGGGCTTGTATTGGGCTCCCTTTACCCCAATCGGAGCCCGTAGAGAACCCGGAATGACTTCAGGTATTTCGTTGATCCAACGCCGGGTATCCCCTCTCCACCTGCGTTCGTACACCATTTATTTTCCGGTCCCAGAGGACGGAATGATAATCCCTGAAACAGAAAGAGGTTTTTTCCGTCCCACCAGGAAACTTATGATCCCGACTGGGCGTCTGACAGGGCCTGTCGCGCCATCTGCACGATATTCTGGGTGGCGGTGACTTTTGGTTTTATCATCCCGAACTCTTTTTTGTCAAAGGATGCCTGTGCCTCCTTGTAAAGGCCTTCTGCCCGCTCAATCCGCCCCTTCGCCTTTGTCACGTTGGTACCCTCGCTCCCGGCCATCTCGATCTCCTGCTGGACCGCTAATACCTGTCCATAGAGATCTTCAAGCATGGGACGGAACTCTTCCGTTTTCTGTGATTCCCCTTCCAGTTTCTGCCGTCCTTTTTCCCGCATCGCCTCTTGTGCCTGCTCATGGCCCTGGATGATATCTGGAGCTCGTCCTCGACCTCTTTTATTGTTGCTGCAAGGACGGCGGCAAATGCTGTCCGCTCGTTTTTGGACTCGTCCCATCCCTGGTATGCCTGGTAGGCGCCCCCTGCCGCCGCTCCCCCGAGGGCCCCGGTGATCGCATCACCGGCACTCTGGTTCTTACGGAGGATATTTCCGAGGACACCCCCGATACCCGCTCCCGCTATTGCACCCATGATCCCCTTTGAGATCTCCTTGTGTTCACGGTCAACGGTATACGTGACTTTGACATTTTCATTGTCTACCGCGATATCAAGGTGCCCCTGCTCATCGGTATGTTTGACATGCATCTGGGCTGTGGTTGGTTTGAGCACCTGCTGGGTAATCTCGGTCCCCCTGAGTGCCAGGTGCGATACAAGACGTTCGGTGAAATCCTGGTATTGCGATGATACTCCCTGACTATAGTACATGAAAACCATGAAACTCTCATCTCCTTGTATGATACAGTGATTGGAACGATGGGGAAGGATATAATCCTGATTTTTTGATCTTTTCCCGGTCATGGACAGCGAGAGTACGTGCTCCAAACCCGGTTAATCCTCTTCCTGTTCAGGAACAATCTGCCGGAATGGAATTTTCCTGAGTAACCTTTCTGAACAGGGAATTGTTTTCCTGCGGGCAGGCAGTTGGAAGGACCTCCGTTGTCCTTTTCGGGGATGGCGGCTGAACCAGCCGTACCCGGTGTTGAAGCCCGTAGACCGGAACAGAATAAAAAATGGTGCAGGGGATTGGTGGAATATTTATATCAGATTACTCTGCCAATGGTCTTTCAGAATGGCTCTGAAAAAAGAGATCACGGGAACGATAAAATCCCTTCTGGAGAAAAATCCGCAGGGTCTGAGCATCACGGATATTGTCAGAAGTGCCGATATCAACCGGAATACGGCCGGGCGGTACCTCGAGAATCTCCTTGTGTCGGGACAGGTGGAGATGCGCCGTTTTGGCATGACGAAGATCTATAAAATATCACAAAGGGTCCCTCTTTCAGCAGTGTTATCGATATCCTCGGAATTGGTTGTACAGCTGGACGGTTTTCTGCGCATTGTCTTCGTCAACGAACCATTTTGTGCATTTCTCGGAACTGACAGTAAAAATCTGGTGGGAAAAAATATTGAATATACGCCCGTTGCCCTTGTTTTAGACGAATTATTCGTCGGGTTCATCGAGAGGATCCGGGAAGCCATTGCCGGTCAGGAATGGTCCGGGGAAATTGTGTTCAGGTCAAAAGGTAATATTGCATTCTGCCGGATCGCACCTACGGTTTTTGAGGATGGACGGAAGGGAGTTTCTATCATCCTCGAGGATATTACCCGGCGGAAACAAGATGAGTGGGCGTTGCGGGAAAGCGAGGCGACGGCCCGTGCACTCATGAATTCACCGACAGATACGGTCATATTAATGGATACCAACGGTATAATCCTGGATTTGAACGCAACTGCCGCTGTCAAGTTCAAAAAATACGGGGATAACCTGATTGGTACCTTGGCAGACAGCCTGCTCCCCGGCGAAGTTGCCAAATCCCGGCGATTGCTGACATCTCAGGTGCTGGAAAAGAAACAGATTGTCCGGTATGCAGACGAACGCGATGGCAGGTGGTACGATACGGTTGCCTATCCCATTATTGTCGACGGAGAAGTGACCCGCATTGCGATGATTGCCCGTGACATTACCGATCGAAAAAAGGCGGAAGATGCATTACGGGAAAGCGAAGAGCGTTACCGTCTGCTCGTCGATATATCTCCTGATGCGGTCCTCATTCACAGTGGAGGAAAAATCACGTTCCTGAATCCTGCTGCCATCGCTATGCTTGGCGCAAAGGATTCCCGTGAAATACTCGGTAAAAATGTCCTTGAGTTCATCCATCCGGACTTTCAGGGTACCGTCCGGAAAAATATCGAAAAAGACCTTGACGGGGAAAAAACCCCTCCGGTAGAATTACACATGCTCCGGCTTGACGGAACAACAATTATTGCTGAAGGCCGGGGAGTTAAAACAACCTTCAATGGGAAACCTGCAATACAGGTAGCATTACGGGATATTACCGGGCGCAAACGTATGGAAGAGAAATTGCGCGAAAGTGAGAATAAATATCGATCCTTCATCGATCGGGCAAACGATGGGATTTGTGTTGTCCAGGACGATGTAATAAAAATGTGTAACAAGCGTGCCGCTGAATTCTGGGGGGATTCGATCGAAAATATGGTGGGGAAGGTTTTTACGGATTTTATTCATCCGGATATTCGTTGTGATGTTATCGACCGTTATCACCGGAGAATTGCCGGTGAAAAACTCCCCTCAATATACGAAACGGTACTTATGCGAAAAGATGGCGGCATGTTCTCCGCTGAGGTGAATGGAAGCATCATTTCCTATGAAGGAAAACCTGCAAATCTCGTCATTATACGTGATATCAGTGACCGCAAAAAAGCAGAGGATGTATTGCGGGGAACTAAAATTTTCGGGGACAGTAACCGTAGACACTCCGAAGACCCGGGGACAGGACCTATCGGGAACAAGGGAAGTTTCCGTCCTCACCATGCAATTCTCCAGGTCGTTGTCATGAGGGTCGCGAGATTCCTGTCATACGAAGATGAGATAGCAAAGATACCGGTAGGATATTTAATTTCACTCAAAGGGGCTGATGGAGACGGGAGAGATAAAACCGGTCATCGACCGGTGATCCGCCTGAACAGGTTGCCGAGGCTCACCGGTATGTTGAACAGAGGCATAAGAAGGGAAATGTCGTCATAACCGTGGGACACAACAATAAAATGTAATAGAGTAAGAGAAATTTAAATGACCACCAAAGAAGGCCCGACCATCCTCTCAAAGAAGCTGTTCAAACTGACCATCGGGGGAGGAATGGTATTCTGGGCAACGAGCATCGCAACTTCCCTGCTTCCCATCGCTGCAGAGTACAGGGCTGCCTATTCAGACTGGAGCATGCAGACGGTCTGGATTGGCTCTTTGCCTATGGGTATGATTATCGGATTCGTTGTCAGCTGGTTCCTGCTTCGTTATTTTGATACGATTCCCTCAAAGAACCCGGTTCTGAAATCCGAAATACTCAGCTTCATCGCCCTGCTCATTGCCGTACTCCTGATCGATGTTCCTCGAAGTTTTTTTGGGATGCGTAATTCTTCTGCCGCGGTGTATTACTTCCTCATCGGCGTAATGTTTAATGCAGCACGGTTTCTCCTTCTGGGGATGGTTATCGGCTATCTATATAATGGACGCACGCATTTCCTATTCAGGGGAGATAAAAATGAATCCCGTCAATAAGACCGCAGGAATTGTTGGAGTATTGTTTATTATCGGGACGGTTGCAGGCATGCTCAGTTATGCTTTAACAGGACCTGTTCTTGGTGGTTCAGATGTTCTTGGTAACGTGTCTACCCATGAAATTCAGATCATAGCCGGAGCCCTCTTTGTGTTAATTATGGGCCTTGCCCTCGCTATGGTTCCTGTTATGATGTTTCCCCTCCTTAAAAAATATAATGAAGCCCTGGCTCTCGGGTATGTTGTTTTCAGGGGAGCGCTTGAGACCGTTATGTATATTGTTCTGGCAATTACCTGGCTGTTCCTGGTACCATTAAGTCAGGAATATGTGAAAGCAGGAACTCCGGATGCTTCTTATGTTCAAACCCTGGGCGCTGTAGTATTAAAAGGACATGATTTGATCGGTCCTGTTCAGACAATCGTCTTTTGTCTGGGTGCCCTGATTTTTTACTATGTATTGTATCAGACAAACCTCATTCCCCGGTGGTTATCGGGCTTGGGTCTCATTGCAATCATACCCTATCTGGCTGCAGGTTTGCTGGTTCTGTTCGGTTTCTTTGGTCCTCTCTCAACGAGCGAGATAGTTCTGGAGTTTCCCTTGGCCCTGCAGGAAATGGTTATGGCGGTCTGGCTGATAGTTAAAGGATTTAATCCGTCTGCAATCGCTTCCGGGTCCGCCACAGGAGAATAAAAACGGAAGGTGAAAAAAATGGAAAAGAAAGGAAATGAATCCGGGGATACACTGCCGGTAAAATCACTGGTAGTTGTGTTTTCCTACCATCACAACAATACGGAGAAGATCGCGAATGCCTGTGCAAAAGCGCTTGGTGCTGAGGTAAAAACACCTCAGCAGGTTAAGCCTGAAGAGATCGCGGAATACGACCTGGTCGGCTTCGGCTCCGGGATCTACAGCGCGACATTCGACCCGTCTGTCCTTGACCTTGCCGACCGGCTGCCACAGGTGAGCGGGAAGAAAGTATTCCTCTTCTCTACGTATGGGGCCCCGGCCTTCATTGCAAACAGGGAGTTTATCGAAAAGAATCACCGGCAGATCCGGGAAAAGCTCCAGGCGAAAGGGTACATGATCACCGGGGAATTCGGGTGTGCAGGGTGGAACACGAACAGTTTTCTCCGGTTCTTCGGGGGGCTGAACAAGGGCAGACCCAATGCCGAAGACCTCAGGAACGCAGAGGAGTTTGCCCGGAGCGTGAAGGGGAAAGCCCGTGGATAGTGATAAAAAAAAGAGAGTAAAGATAATCCCGTTACGGCATGTTATCTGATACAGGTGGATACCTCCCATGAAAACACTCATTGTCTATACCTCGGTCCATCACCAGAACACCGAAAAAGTGGCAAAGGTAATGGCAGAAGAACGGGAAGCTGACCTTGTCCTGGTCGCGAATGCGAAACCCGAAATGCCTGCACCGTATGACCTGGTCGGGTTCGGGTCCGGGATCTATTTCGGGAAACACCACAAGACGCTCCTCCAGTTCGTGGAGACGCTTCCTCCGGTGACACAAAAACGGGCATTTGTATTCTCTACCTGTGGCGACGGGAAGATACATCATGCTGCCCTGAAGGAGAAACTGGTAAACCGGGGATTCTCTATCGTGGATGAATTCTACTGCAAAGGATGGGATACGGTCGGCCCCCTGAAGATCTTCGGGGGAATTAACAAAGGAAGACCTGACCAGAACGACCTGGCAGCTGCACGGGTATTTGCCCAGGGATTGAAAAATAAAAGGTAACAATTCTGCCCTCACGTATTACTGATATTCAGCCGGATACACGGGGATCGAGGAGGTAATCCGGGGCCATGACTGGCCCGGATTATGGGGTGCGGGATACACCCCCAGGGTGTCAAAAACGGGTTAAACCGTCTTCAGACGAGGGTCACTGGTGGTATCCCCGGCTGCATCCTCTCATTCCAGTCAGTCCTGCCTTGCATGGAGCAAAAAACTACTCCCAGGGAAATTTACTTAAAAGATACCGGGGCAGGATCGTACCATGAAGGCGAGGAGATCATGACACTGGAGACCCGTGAACTGCAACGCGATGAGTTTTACCTGGCAGAAAAACTGTGGGAACAGTACCGTGGCCAGAAGGCAGATCCTGTACATGACAGGATATTCGGTGTTTTTGTTGACGGGAACCTTGTTGCATCCGCCCGGTACGTAAAGCACACGGATGGCGTGGAGATGGATTGTGTTTTTGTCCCCGAACCCGAAGGCGGGAAAGGGTATGCCCGGGATGCCGTGGAGGATCTGATACAACAGTGTGGTTCCGAGCCGATCTACGTTCATTCAACCCTTGACCTGATCCCGTTTTACACGACATTAGGGTTCTCCCCTATTCCCGAAGACCAGCTCCCCCCAAGTATTAAAGAACGGTTCGCATTCTGCCTCGGTAATATGAAGGGCTGCAATGTCGCTCCCATGGTACGGAAGGGGGCAGGTGTCCGGTAGGGCGGTTACCGGGGCATTGCCCGGGACATGCCTGAAAAAAGGGGTTACCGGTCATTCTCCGGCGTGAAATGCAGGTCGCCAGGGAAAAAAGCCGCCCCCGGGCACCGGAAATACTCCCGGGGCTGGTCTGCGGCCCCGGTACCCAAGCTTATTCTGGATACACAGACTTAAACAACATAAATGCGTGTAACTCTGGTTTACCAGAATTAAAAGCGGAATCTTGAGAAGAAGAACTATGATCGAAAGCCGGATGGGGGTTCCCTGATCATGCGGGAAAAATCCTTCACCCGAAGATACTGAGTCAAATCGGTCAAGATGCCGGTATTTCTCCTGATGAATTATCCTAAGAATCGTTTCCAGTACTACCCTCGTCATTCTTTCAACCTGCTCCCCTTCTCCGTCGATAATTCCAGCCAACTATGCCTTCCGTTTGCCAATCCAGTTCCAAATCATTTTTATTCAGCACAACGGTAAAAGCCCTTTAACGGTCGCCCGGGAGTACATCCGGACCCCCTCGCTTCTTCAGTGCCGACCCTACCGGTAAACAGGAATCTCACCCATCTTTGGGGGTGCTATAAAATCGCCCGTTTGGTAAAATAAACCCAAATCAGGGACTTTGCAAAAAGGGGCACGTACATGGCTCCTTTTACACCCATCGGAGCCCGTGGCAGGCCCGGATTGACCTCAGCGGGTAATCAGGTCTTTCTGAGTACGTTCACCGCCAGCACGCCGGCGTACTTGTCCAGGGACTCATTCCACCCGGCCCTTGTTGCATCGCTTATTTCGCCGGGGGGAAGTCCGGTGTGCCGCAGGGTAAGCTTTGTCCGGGTTGCCTGGACATCGAAGGTGACGGTGACGAGCAGCTCGGCGGGAAAGTCCCTGCTCATGCCATAGTATGTTGCCGGGACCACGTTCCCCTTTCCATCGGCAAAATTGTCCGTGGAGACAATTCGCTCCGGTTTGATAATCTCACGGTACACACCGGTACTCCAGATGTCACGGCCCTCGGGGGATCGCATACAATAAAGATACTTTCCGCCGACCCGGAGGTCGATCGCGACGGAGGGTGATGTGTAGTTTTTCGGCCCCAGCCATTCCTTGACGAGTGCAGGCTCGGTCCACGCCCGCCAGGCAAGCTCCCGTGGAGCATCGAAGAAGCGGGTGATGACAATCTCGTCTTCGCAGGTCTTTGTCGCAAAACTGCACCCAGCCACCTGCGATTCAATTTTGTGGCTGGCCGTGTTCACCTGGTAGATCCGGGGATTATTCAGGAGATCAAATGCATTGATCCTCTGGTCGATGAGATCTTCATACGAGAAGAAATCATTGAGATCGGTTCCCTTATCGTTCCAGAACACCTGGATCCCGTTCTGGTATTTTTTACTGCCGGTAATCTGCTGCATGGTGCCTCCTCAGGGTTCATTGCTGAGTGTCTGGCTTATCCGGGAAATTTTATAAAATCTTTCCCTTGAATCAGATTTTGTAACAGATTTTGAGATACCCGGTGTCGCAGTACCCTGAGACCCAATCCTGACCCTGCGGTCGATCACACCGGGCAATAACCCGACAGGACAACATTTTCAGCCCGGGAAAAGGAACATCCCATTAACTATATGATGTCCCGGATCAATTTCCCCCCATGGCTCAGAATTCCCCGGAGAAGAACATGAAGAATCGTATGGACCTGGCTCCCGTCCTCCTGTTTCTCAGGGACCTGGAGAGAAACAACCAGAGGGCCTGGTTTGAATCCCACCGTCCCGGTTACGAAGCCGCCCATGAACGGTTCCGGGAATTCGTTGCCGCCCTCATCTTCGAAACAGCGGAGTTCGATGATCTTGCCGGGGTGACCCCGGATGAGTGCACGTTCCGGATATACCGTGACCTGAGGTTCTCAAAGGACAAGACACCCTATAAAACCTATATGAGTGCTGCGATCGGTCCGGGAGGAAAACGGTCGAAGGACTTCCCGTACTACCTCAGTGTCAGCCCCGGCAACCAATCGATGCTTGCCTGCGGGTGCCATGACCCCAGTTCAGCACAGCTCGTCCAGTGGAGGAACGCCGTTGACAAGGATTCCTCAACCCTGAAGGAGATCACGGGCAGGAATGATTTTATCGCTGCGTTCGGGAGGCTTTCCGGGGAGAAACTGGCAAGGGCACCCCAGGGCTACTCCCCCACCCACCCCGATATCGAACTGATCAGGCTGAAGAATATCACCATCCGGCATGCCGTTGCCGACAAGGAACTGTTGTCGCCGTCAGTTGTTCAGGAAAGTGCAGCCGTGTTCAGGACCATGAAGCCGTTCAGGGACTACCTGAGATCGATAATAACGGCTCCCTGACGTTCTTCGCAGAAGACACAACGTTGAGAAACAACAGCGTAAAATTCAGTGCACTACCCGTTAAGCGGCAGGAGGTTACCTGATGTTTATGTATACCGTTGACCTTGCCTCAACAGGAGTATGACCGAGGTGCTGCGAGTGCCGGAAAAATCCGGCTCACTCTTTTTTGTTATCTCCCTCACCGGGAACCAAATTCCCGCTTCACCCGCTGAAGAAATCATCCGCCGGCATTAAATTTCTTCCAATATCCAATTATTTATAGGTTGAATATTCCAAAATGTAATGAATACATTGACCAATATCAAATTTAGGAGGTTCCAGATCCCCGCCACCAAATTTTTGTAATCTTTGGATCTGGATATAAAAATTCGCAAAAGCATCGGGAAAATCATTTGAAGTCGAAGTTCCTTTATTAGCATTTACATATGCTCTCATGATGGTGTATGTATAAAGATCTGCTTGTTCCTTTGACGTTTTTTCAATAAGAGACCATTGAAGGGAAGATCTTACCGTATTTACATCATCTGTAAAAATAACCGGTTTTTTTATCCGGTCAAAAAAACCTTTAGGAGCAAATTGAATAAAATGTTCCTTATCAATTAAATTTACACCCTGTATCGGTGCTTTTCTCATATTAGGTTCTGGTGAATATTTCGGGTCGATGAATTCCACCATTCTTGTGCCCCCAAAAATATTGATATTACTGCCTTTCAGGCATAAAAATTCGGGATTATCTGTTACACAAACAATTTCATTATTTTTAAATAAATTACTTAAATACATCAAAGTGACGTGAACACTGACCGCAGAGATCCCGGTTATATCAAAAATAATTCCTGTATCGTTTTTCCCGAGGAGAGATCCTAAAAATCCCATTAAAATCACTAATTTTTTTACTTTCACCTGTTTATTATAATAACTTTGCATTGGAAGTTATCAGAACTCCAGTGGTGGATAGAGATAATGAAAATTTACAGCGGTAAAAAAATTAAAATTTTTTTTGTCATCGGGATAAAATCTATTCAAACCCTCTCCCGAAAGGAATAAGGATGCCACAGAATAATCTCCCTCACAGGGAAGCAAATTCCTGCCTCACCCGCTCAAAGAAATCATCCGTGAGAGCATCTTCCAGCCCATAGTTCCGGTACACCCGGTCGGCATAGTGATAGTTCATGCGGTCAATCAGGACATAGTCGATCGTTCCTTTCAGGAGTTCTGCAAGCCCTTCTGCTCCCGGGAGCACCGGGGCGATCATGGCATACGTCCTGATACCGGCTTTGTGCAAGGTATCGAGTGCCTGTATCCGGTCTTCTATCGGTGGTGCATGGGGTTCGAATAATTTCCTGATGCTGTCGTCCGCTGTCGTGACCGAAAAGCCGACCTCAACATCCCGGGCCTCTTTGATAATGTCGATATCACGCAGGACTAAGGGAGAACGGGTCTGGATGATCACCGGCCACATATTCTGAACCAGTATCTCCAGGCATTGCCGGGTGAGTCGGTATGTTGCCTCGAGCGGCTGGTACGGGTCACACACGCCGCTGACCCAGACCTTCCCCTGTTTCTTCTTTTTTATTTCCCTACGAAGTAACTCTGCGGCGTTGATTTTGACATCGACAAATTCGCCCCAGGGTTCCTTATGCCCGGTGACCCGTTTCATAAAGCGGGCATAGCAGTAGGAGCAGCCATGCTCGCAACCGGTATAGGGATTAATGACCCAGGGATAGATCTTCGATTTGGAAAGAATGGTTTTTGCCTGGACTTCCCTGACAACGAGCGTCATGTACGGTTCATTCTTTATATTTCAGCCGGTTGGTTTTAATGGATCGTTGAGAAGAAGTTCCGTTTCTCCATCCCCTGCATTGGATGTATCCATTCCGGCTGGTGTGATCCCGGGGAGGAATCTCCGAAAGAAAACGCGGGGCTTTTATGTTCAGTAGATTGTTTCGGTAAATGTTGACGTGGGATTCAGGGTGTAATAGGGAAACGTTTTTTCCGACAGGTTCGCTGTAACAATGTCTGATTTTCCCCCGGAAATAACCACATTTTGCGTATAATCTTCATAGCCGATTTTTGTGACCTTAACGATGTGGGGGCCGCTCTCCAGTGATAGTGTAAAACTATCCTGCACGGGGGGAGTATCCCCGACATACATCCCATCGATAGAGACAGAACATGCCGGGGGTGACGACCAGATTATCAGGGATCCCGTCCCCGGGGATAACGTCCCCGGGGATGTTTCTGGTGAGAACGGTGATGGAGGCAGGTCAGCTGCCGGCGTCACACCGGGTGCCGGGGCGGGGAGTCCCGGTAACGTACTCGTTGACGGTGTGGCTGGTCCTGTGGGTGATGAAGAGGTGATACATCCTGAGCAGCACGTAAAAAATATGATGAATCCGGTCAGGATCCCCGGGAAAATGGATGAATGAAAGGAAAAACTTTTCATTAACCATCATGAGGCGACTTTATCGTATTATGCCTGTTGGTTTTTTGTTCTCGCGTATCTGCGGGATAGTTAACTACGCGGATGTGAAGCGTTCCGACGATCAATCAGCGGCTGGCAGAGAACCTGGGGAGTTCTGTTCTCCTGGTTATCGTTATCGGGTTCTCAAGAGCTGCCCGGTGGTGGAACGAGGTGACCCTCCATCAGAGCCGGTGAACACGGTACCGGAGATTCCGGATGAGTCAGTGAGAAAAATATAGGTCAGATTTTTCACTGCCATGGAATTTGTCTGTCAACGATGCAACAGACACCTGGCCATTAACTCCATATCGCACCGGTACCAATATTCCTGAATAAGGACAGGTGACAGTACCGATGGTAATGAGCCCGTGGTTGCCCGTTTCGTTCTCTTCACCCGAAGAGGCAATTCTCTTCAGTGTTGTGTTTTACGGGTGGCTCGGCAGCGAAATTATCGGGTCCATGATCCTTCCCCGTCTCCGCCAGTACCAGGGTGGTGTGAAACGGGAAAGGAAGGACCGGGGGTCGGGGATGGTTATCATTACCGGTGTAACAGCATCAATTTTTGTTGCCTTTGCCTTCTCCCGGAATAACATTGCCCTGCTGCCCGGTTGGACATTTTATCCTGGCATCGCATGCATGATCGGCGGAATCTTTCTCCGGCAGTGGTCCATTGCGATACTCGGCAGGTTCTTCTCGATGTCGGTAAGTGTCCAGGAAAGACAGACCATTGTCAGGAATGGGCCCTACCGGTTCATCCGGCATCCGTCCTACACGGGAGCACTCCTGACCCTGGTCGGGACAGGACTTGCCATTCAGTCGTGGGGAGCTGTGCTTATCCTGGTGCTGATTTTTGGCTTTGTGTACGGTTATCGGATCCTCGTCGAAGAAAAAGCACTTGTCACTCAGGCCGGGGAAGAATATATCGCGTACATGAAGGAAACAAAAATGCTCATCCCCTTCGTCATCTGATAAAAGTACCCTTTTATCGGGATTGTCAAGGCCCCACCCCCGGTTCCGGCGATTGCGCTGCAAATCTCTGTTCGAAAGAACGATGACGTTTCCGGTCAGAAGGATAATTCGTTCCTCCTTCAACTGCATCAGGGACAAGAAAATGGTTGATGATTTCCCTCGGACAAATGCCGCATTCTTCGCTGGGCAGGTAAGGGAAATCCTCTCCGCAGTCTGTGCGGAACGGTTCGATCCCACCCCGGTATACCCGGTCTGCAGGTTCTGTAATTATGCGGATTTGGCGGGAAGAAAGAGGGGGGAGCAGAGTAATGACGACAAAGATTGAGATTGATACCATGGCGATAGCATCAACCATCCTGTTGCACAAAGAATAAATTATTTTATTTTTGATTTTGCTTTTTTATTTCTGACGTATATAACTTTTGCAGGCGAATTCCCGACCTGTTTCTCATCAATCTCAAACAGGGCAGTCGCAGTAACGAGATCTTTGAGTTTTTTATACCCATAATTACGAGGATCAAAATCGGGCGACTGGTTGACAATATTCCCCCCGACATCAGCAAGGTTTGCCCAGCCATCATCATTGGAACATCCATCAACCGCAGAACGGAGCAGGTTCAATAATCCGGCATCATCTTTGATTTGTTTGAGACTTTTATTGGTTTTCGCCTCTTTATGGGTTTCCGGGGGTTCTTCCTCGGTTAAACTGGTCTTTCGGAGAATCTCAGTGTATAAGAATTTGTCACATGCCTGGACAAAGGGCTTGGGTGTCTTTCTCTCGCCGAATCCGTATACTGACAGCCCGGATTCCCGTATCCTCTGCGCCAGTCGTGTAAAATCACTATCGCTTGAAACGATACAAAAACCATCGAATTTATTCGTATACAAAAGGTCCATGGCATCAATAATCAAGGCAGAATCGGTTGCATTTTTCCCTTTTGTATAATCAAATTGTTGTATCGGTTGTATGGAGAAATTCAGCAATACTTCCTTCCAGGGCTGAAGATTCGGCGTTGTCCAGTTCCCATAAATCCGCTTCACGCTGGCAATACCATAAAGGGCAATTTCAGCCAGCAGACCTTCGATAATTTCAGGTTGTGCATTATCGGCGTCAATGAGGACGGCGAGTTTTTTCTGAGGTATAACCTGAAGGGACCGATCATTGTCAAAAACCATATACGTGTGATATTCATCGATGAGATGTTCAAATTTTTCATATATGCGGGAGGGGGAATCAACTATGCGGGAAACCGGCAACGTTGAATTACTCTTTCCAGCCCTGGTCTTGCCAAACGTTCCACCCCCAAAACAGCCCTTCTTTTCCCTGGAACCATCCGAAACCCCATGGCATCCCCTTTTTCGTCTCCCCATAGTGTCTCGAACCAGGAAAAAATCCGGACGGTTCCTGAGGAAGGGGCCGGTATATCCTGTCCGATGCTGGTCCTGTGGGTTTCAATATCCCGTTACGGTATCGAGCAATCCCCCGAGTTTTTGCAACGGATCCGTGAGGTTAACCGAAGTCCCGGGTCCGCTCGTCACCGGGACCGGGAATCCGAAATCACGTGCCGTGAACTGCCTGCTCAGCTCAAACCGTTTTTCGAACGATGTCACCCTGACATCAATAAATGCAGATCCATTGACATTGAGCGTGATTGATCCTTTCCGGACCAGGGTCGCTACAGCTTTGATCGCCGGGACAGTTCCGATGGTTACGGGAATGGTAACCGTTGTATTGCCGCTGCTTATCACATCAATGTTGGATTGTTCACCGTGACCCAGGTAGCTGGGGTGTCATCAGGGGACGAGACATCAAAGGTCACCTTATTGAGTTTCGCCCCGAGGGGATTGGGATTGAAGATGACAACCGTTGTATTTACGGTCATCGTCTGTAACGAGACATCAGACAGTTCGATATCACTCACGGAAACAACCGGATCCTTTACCGGCGGGTCGGTACATCCGGCGATGATAATAACAAGGGCAAAGATCATGAAAATGCCGGGGAGGATGAGCTGTTTCATACTCAGAACTCATGCTATGATATCTTAATATGTCGGTGATTCCGGGACTCCCGGAAGAATCCTAAGAGGGTCAATTATTCCTTGAGTGAAGAGACCGTTTCGGGCATTTTCCGCTGCCGCAGCAACACAATCCGGATGTCCTTCAGGGACGCAGAAATCCTCCTGACGGAAACAGGAATGCTTCAGAAAAAACGGGACGGCTGCGTGCGAGTGCCGGAATGTTGACTGGTTGTGATCGATAACCCTGGTCCGCGGCCCGGAGAATCCGCCGTAAAAGAGGCGATTCATGGTGGAATTACCCGTTCCCCCACATCCAACGATGAGTATCTCAGGTTTTTGCACAGGATCGCAACCTCTGACAAGAAGCATCCTGTCGCTGTCTTCGCAGGCAAGAGATTATCCGGCATCGTCCGGTAGTTCCGGATCCCGTTCTCTGTCGAGGTAATGTATCGCGGTGGAGATGAGAGATTGCATAATTATTATGATCCTATGCATACTAAAAAAGAATTTTAAGACGGCATATCAGCCGGACTATTATCGCACGTTCCCCGCTTCATTCTTTCGGAGATTCCGGCAGCGATCATGATTCCCTCATGGTGAGCGTTCGGAAAAAAATCTTGTTCTCTCACGGAAACCCTGTCTCAAGGTTGGCTCCCGGGATACCATGATAATCACTCAAACTTACCGTGACGACAGATCACCAGGCAGCTGGTACGTGAAATATGTACCGGAATATTCGCGTGAATGAAAAATGAATGACTGTTTAATAATGGTATGGGGTGTAGATGGGAAATGGGGTCAGAGGTCTGTACGTTGGAATCTGAATGGGGGTAGGTAAGGGAGTCATGGGTTTGTATGTTGGAATCTGAATTGGGGTAGGTATCGGGGTCAGAGGCTTGTATGTCGGAAATTGAATGGGGGTAGGTAAGGGAGTCATGGGTTTGTATGTTGGAATCTGAATAGGAGTAGGTATCGGGGTCGGAGGCTTGTATGTTGGAATTTGAATGGGGGTAGAATAGGGAATTGTTGTCGGAACTGGTGTTGTCACGGGTTCTGCGCTGATGGACCCCGGGCTTAGGCACCCGCTCATGGGTAAAAATCCAATGATCAGAATTGCAAGGAGTCCGGTAATTTGCCAGTTTTTCATAGTTTCTCCTTTCGTAGGGACGAGGATATATGTTTCTTATTTCGCTTGATAATGACGGTCAGAATCAGAATCAGCGGCAAAATAACCATTCCATTCAGTTTATTTTTGAAAGATCCGTTGATTGCTTAGAAACAGACGGTCATTTTTTTTTATTTCTCCCATGCAATTTTAGCAATGAAATCTACGAAAATCTGTAGTTCCCGGTAAAGGTCCAGATACAGAGATCGAATTGCCCATCAATATCGGGATCTCTGAAATTTTCGTGAAAATATCCCGTTGATTCATGGTACCGACACCCGGGTAAATTAATATTGGTCTCCCGATCCCGTGATTGGTTTTCTTTTAAAGATGAATATGCTGATTCACCCGGGTAATTCCGATAAAAAAAGTATTGAAAAAAGGATGGCACTTACCTAAATCTGTGGTTCCATTGGTAAGTACTTCATTCCAATTTTCACCAGAACAAAGGCGAGAAGGAAGAAAAATCCTATTAAAATGATTGTCTCCAATTGCTGTAAAAGAGCTAACATTAAAAAATTTCCAGCAATTATTATGAAGACGATCAACCCAGACAAAAAATATCGGGTTGTTAAAAAATCATTGGATAACAAACCAACAGTAATCAACGAAAATAGTGCACCAACGATGAGTAGGTACGGAATCAGACTTGGGAAAAAATAGGGCATGGGCCCTCTTATACTGACAATTCCACAGGTTAAAGATATTAAAAATGAAGTCAACCCCCAATATCTTAAATAATTCAGTCGTCTTTTTGAAACTGTTTTTCCATTGATAAAAATTTCCAGTACCTGGAATACTAATGTGTAACTTAACTTGTAATTTATTAACTTCGGTCTTTCCGATTTTCAACGGAGGACTTTCAAATTTTAAGAAGGATGATTCCCAGAATTGATGTCCATCAACTAAAATAATAATATGACCTGACAATGGGCGTAATTTTACCTGTATTTCGTGTTTTTCAATTTCACCAATAGTAAAAAGGATATTTTCCATTTTTGATTATTGCTTATTGATATTGATAAAGATGATTCCATATATCAACCTCCTCACCATAACAGGAATTGAAAATCACGAATCCTGGAAAAATTAACTCAATTTACTCAAACTGAACTACAGAGGAGACAACTTCTCTGATTTACCATATTCAACAGTTGTTTGTCACTTATTCCGGAACCTTGTGCGATACATTTTTCGGATACCTCAGTATTCGGTTATTTTATCCCCGTCCGGGTAATAAAAAAAATATGGATGAAACAGAAAAAATACTCAGAATTATTGTCGTTTCAGGTCTCATTTTTGTGGTGTTTATCTTTTTAAGTTTTTTCTTTCACCTGAATCCTGGCATCATAAATGCCAGATGCGTGAAGAATTCTGATTGTATGATGACAGGAATGCTTGATGGCGAGAATTCATGTTGCAATGGGCAGTGCTATGAAGAATCGAGCGGTAGTCTGACTATTGTCTGTGTGAATAATAGCCTGTTTAAAAAATGCTCGTTTGATAGTAATGAAATCTGCCCAAATAGTTGGGAATGCTGCGGGAATCAATGCTACAATCCAAAGGAGAATACGTGTGTTGCACGGAATTATGGACAGGTTTGAAAATTCAGTAATTTTTCCCGGTGACCCTCTTCATTTACCTCCCGGCACTTGGCCAACAGGACGCAAAGATGTGATCTGCCTCCGAAAAGACAAAAAAGGTAGTCTGCTCCACGAAGGAATTTTTCAGCTGAACAGCACATCCTTCAACCCTGCAGGTTCAAGCGTGCATGTTGAAAACTCACTTACGTCCTGCTCGCCCACATTTCCGCAACAATTTTCTTCAGCAGTTCCTGTATCTCCGGGTCATGTAACAGCAGGTCGCGAAGTATTTCACGTTCGTTGTTTCGTTGATCTTCTTTCCCCTCATCAATGGTATCGAATTTTCCTTTATCAATCAGCCCCTGTGTCGCACCCCGTACACGCGGGAGGGGCATACGGACCGATGTGGCCAGCCGTTCCAGGAACCCCATAAATAATTCGGGAGGTATCTGGTTGGGTTCCACATCGAGTCGGATAAATTCACGGAACACCACGTCCTCATCGGGAGTTAAGGGTAAAGGTTCGGTCATGGTCATGCATCTTTCTCTTTTTTCTTCTGACATAAAATAGTTTATAGCGTCAGATTCTCAACGTGGAACCTGCCAAAAGAACGCGAACATGAACATCATTCTGCTGGTTATGTCTATCCCCATTACGGATCGTGCTCACACGCTCTGTAATGATCACTCCAGGTTTCTGACCGATGGATGTCGATGCGGTCTTTTACCAGGCCATGTATTTCTGCCTGGCTAACGAGAGGGCGGCCGTCGCCGGGTCGAGCGGGGGATCAGGGCGGCGGAGATCCTCGGGGCCATCCTTATGTTCCCGGGAAAGAATTTTTGGTATTCATACCCTGTTCAACGATGCCCCCGCCACAACCTTCTCTTTTTTACCTACATTGGACACGTATAGGTGAAACCCATCTTGGTGTACCTCCAGGGAAGCACGGCTTTTACTCCGTACTCCTGCCCATTCCTGAACGTATACCCGGCCGCAGTTCCATTCCAGGTATATTCCCAGGTACCGTCATTCCGGGAATTCGTCGAACCAAGGAGAATTTCCTGGTCGCCGGCGCCAGGCATATGGAATAATTTCAGCTGGATATCTGTCCCGTGTGCCACCGACGAGCCGGTATACCCCGTGAATCTGATGGTATTATTGGGGGGGAACAGGAGAGCACAGATTCGGCTGGCCCCCCGTAAATCTGCCACGTGCCTTCAGGATCTGAGCACTGGTAAAGGAAGCTCATCTTGGTATACGTCCCATCGGGAAGAGCGGCTTTTACCCCGTATTCCAGACCATTTTTAAGCATGTACCCCGGCACATTTCCATTCCAGGTATACTCCCAGGCACCGTCATTTTCGGTAGTTGTAGAACCAAGGAGAATTTCCTGGGTGCTGGCGTTGGGCAGATTGAATAATTTCAGCTGCACCTGGGTACTGGGTGTCACCGCCGGGCCGGTTGAACCCATGAACCGGATACTATAAACTGGTGGATAACAGGAGAGTGCGGAGTCGGATGTCTGACCAGAAATCCAGGAATCGGCACTCGGTTCCCACGGTGTATCATTAGTACTATCGGGCAATTGAGGTCCCGGCATGATTGAAATCAGATCCGGGCATGACACTCCCCCCGGGCTGGTAAAGTCAAAGACCGTTCTTTCCGTCGGGCTGTTCGCGATAGCGAAGGTAACCTGCGTGCTGTTCCCTCCACCCGCGATGGTAATCGTGTGAGTTCCTACCGGCCAACTGGCAACGGGCCGCACAAATTCACCAAAGGCAACACCCGTCCTGCTCCCGGTCTTCCTGGTGATCGTGGTCACAACCTTATCCTGGAATATCCACGAGAGATGGAGATCATCGCCCTGCGGGAAATTCTGGTAGATCACCCAGAAGAATATGCTGCTGGTGTCGGTCGAAAATCTGGTCACCTTATCCTGGGGAATATTGTCCCTGATCTCTGTGGATACTAAGGGTGCAATAAGTCTTGGCGGCCCGTTATAGGTTGCCGGATCACCGTAGGTCTGGCAGAAACAGGCCAGGGCTTCCTGGGCAGCACCCGAATTCCCAAAGTCCAGATTGTTCTTTCCAAAGTCCAGGATGCATCCGCTCACGAAAACAAGAGTGATGAGCAGACTGACAGCCAGGATCCTGGTTCCCCATGCTATTGATGTCACAATACCGGATATTTCATGGATAAAATAATATACTTATTTAAATTAATCCGGCTCTTTCTGGTGCCTATGTTACCCGGTGGTACAGCAACCCGGAATTCGTATCCCGCAATTCATCCCGGGACGGATCGTACTCGAAAATATGGGAATTTTGTGTTTTCGAGGATTTCAGCGAGTAACGATGGGGACTCTCATTTTTCCAGGTCCCGTGGGCATATTCTTTGTGTACTTTGTACTGGTATTCCGTGCTCACCCCGCTCCACGTCTGATTTTCCCGAATGGTATTTTCGTTCAGTATCTTCCCTCCCCATGACGGATAGACAAAACAATACCAGGAGCCGACTATCGGGTCTTCCGGAAGGATGGGAGGTACTCGTTGATGGAACCGGGACGGGTATCACGGTCGTCACCGTTGTTGACGGGATATCAAAAACCAGGTGCGTTCCCTTATCCGGTACCGTCTGCGTGCAGCCGCAGCTGCCAGCAGTCACCAATAAAAACAGGATAACAAGCGGATACAGGACTTTCATGGGATCACCAGGTTTCTCACGGGTTGTTCAGCAATGATAACTGCTCCGGCATTAATCTCATCTCTCCCGAATGGCTCTGGGGTTTTACCATAATCGTGAACACGGTCCCTCCATTCTGGGTCATCACCACGGTCCCGTTCAGCTGTTTGGTTAAACTGCGGACGAGACGCAATCCGAGGGAGGTTGTATTTTTCCAGTCGTAATCTGCCGGGCAAACCGATTCCATCATCACGGAACACGAATTTCAGTTGATCCGGAGCTGTCCGGTACCTTCAACCGTAATCTGCCCCGTCCTTCCTTCCGGAAACGCATGCTTGAGGGCGTTGCTGACCAGTTCATTGATGATTAATCCGATAGGAATTGCCGTATCGATATCGGCCGGGATATCTTCAATAGCCACATGTACCCTGACCTGGGTCTGCGGGATGTTGTAGAACCGGAACAGCTGGTTGATCAGGTAGCCAAGATATTCGGCAAGGTTAATGGTCCCGATCTCGGGCGAATGATAGATCCGTTCATGCACCAGTGCCATAGCCCGGACCCGGTTCTGGCTGTCCCTGATTGATTCCAGCACCTTTTTGTCGGTGATAAACCGGGACTGGAGGTTTAAGAGGCTGGCAATGATCTGGAGGTTATTCTTGACCCGGTGGTGGATTTCGCGCAGGAGGAGGTCTTTTTCTTCAAGAGACCGTGTTATTAGCCTGTTCGGCCCGGCTCCGGGCTTCGATCTCTTCGGCGAGCCGCTCATTCGCCTGTGTCAGTTCCCGGGTCCGTTCCGCAACCCGTTGTTCCAGGACGCAGTTCAGGGACCGTATTTCTTCTTCCATCATCTTGCGATCGGTGATATCGAGATAGGTCCCCAGAACACCGATAATCTCCCCGGTGGTATCCTTCAGCGGGACTTTACTTGTCAGGAGGCAGATCCGATCTCCCGAGGGGGTCGTCTGTGGCTCCTCGATAGAAATTTTTATTCTCCCGGTTTCGATGATAAGGCGGTCGTCAGCACGGTACAGCTCGGCCTGCTCCCGCCAGCCCAGCGCATAATCATCCTTTCCGATAATATCCCCCGGTTTTTCAAAACCTGCATCGAGGGCGAAGGGGGTGTTACAGCCAATATAGGTGAGATCCTTATCTTTCCAGAAGACCCGGACGGGAATGGTATTGAGGATTCCCTCAAGGACCTGGCGGGATTTCTGGAGATCTTCTTCTGCTTTTTTAAGGCTGGAAATGTCGACAACAAAACCCTCGAGTTCCTGTCGTCCGGAGACGGGATTTGCCAGGGGACGGAACGAGAGCAGACAATGAATAATACTCCCGTCTTTCCGGCGGTACTGGTTTTCAAAAATCTGCCAGCGACCCGATTCAATGACCTTCCGTATATATGCTGCTCTCAGATCGGGATGCACATAATTCGTCTCCGCAATCCCGTGACGGTTAACGATCTCTATCAGTTCTTCCGGGGAATCATACCCGAAAATCCGGGCATAGGCCGGGTTGACGTCAATGATTGTTCCTTCGGGCAGGGAATGGAATATCCCCACCGGCGCATTTTCAAATATACCGCGGAAATGCTCCTCACTTGCCTTCAGCGCCGCTTCAGCTGTTCTCTGGTCGGTAACATCATGGATGATGGAATAAAAGAGCGGCTTCTCGTGAACCATGATCGGGCCGGAGTAGACTTCTACACTGCGCTTCTCACCGCTGGCGAGGTAATGGGTGGAGAAAAAGTGTTTCGCCCCCCCTTCCTTTTTGCGCCGGGTAAGATTTCGGATGACCGTTTTCCTGTCCAGCCGGTTGAGGTCGTATATACCCATTCCGGTCAGTCTGCTCACGGGATACCCGTAATACCGGGCAGCTGCATCGTTGGCATCTACTATCATCCCGTTATCCGGATCCGTCAGGAGCGAGATCGAGTAGTTGTTGTCAAACAGGGAACTGTACCGGGCTTCACTCTCGCGGAGCTGTTCTTCCGTCCGCTTGCGCCCGGTGATATCCCGCACAATTGCCTGCAGGCAATAACTGCCGTTGAGCAGAATGCGGCTCAGGGCAACTTCAGCATTAAACGGCGTACCATCATAACGGCTATGGACCCATTCAAAAAACTGGGGTTCTCCGGACAAGGCAGCATCGATCTTTTCCTTCACCATTTCCGTTGAAAGCCGCCCGTCCGGCTGATATTCTGGTGAAAATTCGGCGGGAGAATGTCCGATTATCTGGGTACGGGAGCACCCGTAGATCACTTCCGTGCTTTTGTTGCAATCCATGAAGACGGTGCTGGTCATGATGAAGATCGCATCACTGGCACCTTCGAAAAGTGTCCTGAACTTGGCCTCGCTCTCTTCCATCTGCTGCCCGGCAAGCTTTTGTTCGGTGATCTCGCGCTGGACTCCCCAGAGCCTGACCACCTTTCCTTCCTGTAAAATGCCGGTCAGACTATTCGAAAACCAGCGGGTAGTTCCCTGCCGGTCCTTTTCCCGGGATTCAAAATTCTCGACATGGTAACCGGACCGGATGAACATGCGCATGTATCCGAGGGTATCATCGCTGTCGATCGTCATGACATCCCCGATACTGCAGCCGACGAGTTCCTCTGCTTTCCCGCGCCCGTACATACGGGCAAAGGCATCATTGCATTCCGCAAGGAAGGCATGCTCAACGAATAATCCAATCTGCTCGTCCACCGGCAGGGTAACCGGGATATCACAACCCGTCTCGAACCGGAAGATGCCCTCATTGCTGTGGCTTATGAAGGTCCGGTACCGCTCCTCGCTTTCCTGAAGTGCCAGCCTCTGCTTTCTTCCTCCCGTCGATAAACCGTGTCGTGGATACGATACCATCAATGCCCGGTATGCCGAACATATTCTTTCCCACCGACTCGGCCCAGATATAACTCCCGTCAGCCTGCCGGACCCGGAACTCAACCGGCATACCGGCACTGGTGTTTTCCCGTATCCGGGAGAATTCGCCGGTCACCCGCTCCACATCTTCGGGATGGATAAACTCAAACGGATCTTTTTTGAGCGAGAGCCCCGGCGGATATCCAAGGATTTGTCCGGAGGCCGTGGAATCAAAAAAAATCTTCCCCGAATGATCGAAAATCTCTATGATATCCGAGGTATTTTCAGCCAGGGCCCGGAACCGCCTCTCCGTTTCACTGAGGTGATCTTCCACCTGTTGTTGCCGGGTGATGTCCCGGATACTTTCGATCGCCCCGATGATGATCCCGTTCTCATCAGTTACGGGCGAAGCCCTTACCGAGAGGATTACCTTTTCCCCCCGGGGGTGGGTATACCGTGTTGTAGCAGTAACAACATGGTTCTCGCAGCACAGGTTATCGTAGTTTTCCGGGAGCCGGGTATCCGGGTTGAGCGCGATATCGATCAGGATCGGATGGCGTTCCCCGTAGAACGGGATCGCATAACAATAATCCCCCTTTCCAAGAATTTCCGCGGCGGAGAAACCGGTCAATTCCTCCATCGCTCGGTTCCATACCAGGACGGTTCCCTGGCGATCGATAACAAAGGTGGCATCAGGAAGATCACGGAAAAATTCCCGTTCCTGGAATATATGGAGGGTTATCGGCACTTTTTTACGTGTTCGGGGAGCAGGCCCGCCGGGTTGGTTTTTTACCGGCGGATTTTTTCTTTCCGGGTTTTTCTGATTCATTCACGCGGATTTCTTCTGTTTTTTCTTTTTTTGCTCCCGGGCTCATGGATCACTTCTGAACAGTGCAATGCTGATAAGTGGAATGGTTACCGGTGCATGATTAAGGTTTGCGGAATACGCTGGAGAGCATCCGGAGGGAATCAACAAAAAAGGGGAGATATCCGGGAGGGATGTTCCCGGCAGGGGTTTTTCTGGTATGCAGGGTGATCGGACCGGCCTCTGCCGGTCCGCTTCATTCGGCAGTACCGGAGAACGTTTGCTTTTTAATGGCAGGTATACCCGCCCGGGGGCAGGGGTGGTGAACACGTGCCAAACCCCGGAGGATTGCTGTTGAGAATATCTGGTTTTCCGGGTGGCATTTCTCCGGGCTCTCATTCATATATCCCTGAAAATTCACCGGGATCCGTTACGTACATCATCAGGAAAAGCCATGTCGTCTTCATAATCCCGGAAAGAGTTACCCCCGGTGTCCGTATCGAGTTCATGTATGAAGGAGTTGAGCCTGAGAACCGGTACCAGGGGAACTCCTGCATACGACCGTATCTCCTCTTCTACGAGGGTGACGAAGAGTGGAATCGCATCCTCCCCGGTGATAGTGTTATAAAACGTGCTTCTTTCATTATGCTGTTCAACAGCCTTTTTTAATGCAGATAACCGGTAGCGGTTGCCTGCCCATTTCTTGCATTCTACCAGGAAGGTCTGGTTGCTCTTCCTGGCGATAACGTCATACTGCCTTCGTTTTTTATGACAGGTTTTTACCGTGTTTACCGTAACCCTGAAATCATTTTTTTCAAAGATGAAGGCCGCTAACCGTTCAAAATTCTGCCAGATCACTTCTTCTGATACCTTCTCCAGATCTTCAATGCTTTCTATGGCTTCGAAACTCGCAACCTGCGGTATTTTTAGTGTTTTGATCTTTTGCACGGTCAATCCGGCAACCCCCCCTCTCTTTCCCTGGTGTCGATCACACCGTTCCGGCTCCCCGCCGGTCATTATTCACTTATGAGGCCGGGTCCAGATAATGCGGGGCAGGACAGGGTGAAAGTGACGGTCATGCCGGATCAGCTCCGGCAGGACCCGCTGAAAGGTATGAACCGCCCCCTTCAGAACCATGGTGGACTGCCGGTTTTCTCCCCGATGCCAATTACTAAATACGAACGGGGTGTAATGGGAGTTCATGGATGAAAAATTGCCAAAACCAACGTGGCTGCGTATTGCGGCCGCGGTACTGCTCGGGGGTATGATCGGCGGGATCCTCTTCCTCGTAGCGGTCCTCATCATCGGTGCGATAAACGATTCCCTGAGGATGTCCATCCCGATCAGCCTGCGGCTGGCAGAGAACCTGTGGAGTGCTGTTCTCCTGGTGATCTTTATCGGTTTCTCGATAGCGTTCCTGTGGTGGAAGGTGGAGACGACACCTCCCTCAGAGCCGGAGACCCCGGATAATTCGGTACCTGAGATACCGGATGATTTCGCGGGAAAAATATAACCCGGCAAAAGTACATTTTTTAGGGTATAGTCCTGTTTCAGCCACCAAAATTGATCAATGGTAACGAGAGAAAAATCGCATAAAATATGTTCTTGGAACTGACTGAAAAAAAGTACAATTTTTTACGCTTTGCAGAAATTCTTTTTTCCTGTCACCAGGTTAATCTCTGCAGTGGTTATGAGGGTAATCCCCTCCCTCCCCCAAAGGGGGAGGCAACCCAAGAGGAGCACCCCCCTTGATCCCCCACGATCGAGGTATTTTCATCAACCTTCTGAGTGGCTATCACATTTTTGGGGATGCCCTAGCGGCGGGGGCGGAAGCACGGTGTGCTGGAGCCCCCAAGAGCGATTTTTGAAGAAAATTTGTTATATCTCTTCATAAAATTAGTCGCTAGAATGTGACTATACCCATTTTTTATTTTAATGGCTTTACCGGCCTCCGGCAACTTTGTCGTCGTTCTGGTACGCTCAATCTGCTGTGCGTATCCTCCTGCTCACCGGATACGTGAACTCCCTGGTTCTCAGAGAACCTGCTGAAATCTTCTTTTTTTTGTCCTTCATCATCCTGCCGGCAAACAGGGTACATTCCCCGGATTCTGCACAGCGATACCCGGGCCTGCATCTTCAGAGATGGGAAACCCGTGGGTGAGTGATAAAACCCCCCTTCTTTTTTTGGCAGAGGCAATCACAGGTACCGTGACGGTTATGGGGAACGCCGGGGAACTCCCTGGAGAGGAACTGTTATGTATTCCTTCTCCCCTATCCGGTGGTGGTGGCGAACCGATGTCAACGATTGTCCATTTTGATGTGCCTGCAGAAAATATCGAGCGGGCAAAGAAATTCTATGCTGATCTGCTCGACTGGAAATTCGAATCCTACCCGGCGATGGAGTACAACTTAATTACCACAACGGACCTGGACGGCGAGCCGGGAATCGGGGGAGGCATGGGGAAACGGATGGACCCCTCGCAGCATATGATGAATTACTTCGGGGTGAAATCCATCGATGCTTCCCTGGAACAGGTCAAAAGTCTGGGCGGCAGCATTCTCATGAAAAAGACGGCAGTCCCGCAGATGGGCTACCTTGCCAACTGCATGGACACCGAGGGCAATATGTTCGGGTTGTGGGAAGCAGATACCGGGGCAACGTAGCTTGCCCCGCACTACACAACAAACGTCTTTTTTATTTCCCCGTTTTTCATGATGGATATCTTTCCCCCGGTGGTCGATACGACAAACCCGATTGCGTTGGTCATCTGGGTAATCCCGGCAACCGAAGAGTGCCGTGTCCCGTACCCGTCGGGGATTTTCAGGGGAAGGTTGTCAATGATAAAATGCCGTCCCGATGCCTCGATATAGCCGTCCTCGCGGATGACAAATGCCCCGTCCATCTGGGCAAGCCCCTTGATCACCTCGGCATTCTCCGGGCTGGTGATCCGCCGTTTTTCCCCGGACTGGCCCTCAAACGAGTTGATGGTGCAGGGCCGCGAGTGTTCCATCACCGTGCGGGTGTCGCCGATAACGAATGAGGTGCCGACCACATGCCCTTCCCTGCCCTCCCGGGATATCTCTATACAAAGGTGGAATACGGCATCAAAGACGGTCTCGTTTACCCGGGTGCCGGCAAGGACCTGGTACTTCCAGGGGTCAGCCCGGATCCGGCCGGGTGAACCCGCGGTATGTTCGGTGATATCCTCTCCGAGGAGGAGCATCCCCGAAACCCTGTCGCTGGTATCCCGCAGGGCAAGGATCTTCCAGGCGACCCAGAGTTTCTCCCCGGTTTTCTTCGTGTTTTCAAAGGCATGGATGGCATACCCGTCCCGGCAGAACACCGGATCATTGATCATCGTGATCATCTGGTTTGCGTACCGTGACTGTTCCGGCACGATGGTCCCTACCAGGTTCTTCCCGGTCATCTCCCCCGGCTGGTAACCAAAGACCCCGAGTGCCGTGGCATTGGCATGGGTGATGGTTCCCTCATGGTCCGCGGTAATGACCATTCCCGGTATCCTGCAATTATTTCTTCGAATGAACCGGAATGTACCTTTTCTCCGGTCATCACCTGCCGGAATTCCCGGGATAACGGTCCCGTATCCGGTGTTTTCTCAATAATCATGAGATGCCCTTTCAAAGGGTCGAAGCCGTCCAGCCTCCGTACCATGATGGTGCAGGGGACCTGCGGGCCGTCTTTTGTCACGAGCGTCTGGCGGGAACAATGCCACCCGGCCTCATTTTTATCCCGGGACATGGTACGTGAAAATTCCCGGTACTCATACGGGGACAAAAAAAGGTCGGGAAGTTCCAGTGAGGGTATCGCTTCGGGAGCATAGCCAAGAAGTTCTGCCAGGAAACGGTTGACCTTCTTCAGTTTCCGCCCGGTGGCAATCGCGACTCCCATACGGGAGCCCTCAAGGACTGCATAGACCTGGAGATTGTGTGAGTCCAGGGCTTTTGATGCGAAATGTTCCCGGATGTGGTGGAGAACATGACCGGACGCGGTGATGAACAGGTCCTTCTCGCTCCTGAACCCGGAGAGGTTGAATTCTGTTGCATTGTGGAGGTCCTCGATCACGAGAGACGTATCCTGCAGGATACCCTGCCGGTCCTTTCCGGCCTGCCGGGGGAGATATCAACGGAAAGAAACGAGGCTCCGGTTGTTGTGATTGTGTCCTGGACGGAACGTTTTCCCGGTTCCGTGCCACACATCAGGACGAGATTGTACGTGCATTCTTTCAGTTTATTCAGGGCATTTACCGGTGAAAAAGCCCGGTCTATCCGGAACCCTCCTTCCTGTACGAGAGCGGATAACAATACCCGGGGGAATGGCTGGGAATTCTCGATAAACAGGATCGACGACAAAAACCTGCACGACCGTAAGGGAACCAGACTTATGATCTGATAGATTGCCGCAGGGATAAATATTTGTTGGAAACCCCCGAAAAAAACGGCAGACAAGCGTCGGACCGATTAAAAAAACCTGGTATGGCGTCAGTTTTTTTGTTCGCTGTGAAAACCGGATGTTCCCCGTAATGGGATTCAGCAGGCTCTCCGGGAGAGGCGCCCAACTCTTCAGGAGTATCGCCGGCGCCGGGCACGGCACCGGCCGTCGGTTCAGGAGTAATGGTGTTTGATGCACCGGTTTTTAGCTGTCAGGTTCGTCCGGGAATTCCACTCCGGTGCCTGTCCCGTGAACCGTCTCCTGCGTCAGCCTTTATTTTCCGGCTGCCGGTCCTTATCTTCTGCCTCAAACACGGTAAAGGCCGGTTTCCCACGATCTTTAACCTTTTTGCGGGTAATTATGTTTTCAGACTCCAGCCCGGTAAGGGTCGGTATCTCGTGATCGTCTGCTTTTTTGTGGTGGGGCATTATGGTTTTCACCTCTGTCGCTGATAGGATAGCCCGAAATCAAGCCTTCATGGTGCGGGACAGGGTATAAAGTTCACCCTTTGTTGCAAAATCTGTGCTAATAACGGCCATTTCGTTGATCACAGTACCAGGAGCAAAGAGACCGGACCTGCATGCAGCGGGAGACGACCGTTCGATGGGTTGTCCTGTGTTTTCCCAAAAAAAAATATATTTAAATTCCGGCCGGAGACACAATCTTTATGGAGTATGTTGATCTGATAAAGGGGTTTTTCCTCTCGCCGGTAGCAACCTTCCGGAAGGTAAAGGACACCGGCTCTGGTGACACCCTTGGGTATTTCCTGGTCCTGGTGCTTATCTGCACCGTTCTTTCCATCCTCGTCATGCTGGCTTCACCCCCGCCAGCGTGGCTTACCGGCATGAATACATTGCTCGGCATCGGGTCGCTGTCGGGATTCGGGATCGTTATTATCGCCGTCATGATGATCATCGCTACTGTTTTCCTCCTGTTCGTCGGTTCGGCCTGGTTGCATCTCTGGGTGTTCCTGTTCGGCGGCAGAAAAGGCATCCGGGAGACCTTCAAGGCACTTGCATTCGGGGGAACCCCTGCCCTGCTGCTGGGGTGGATCCCCGTGGTCGGGATCCTTGCGGGGATCTGGACCCTCGTCCTTTCCGTCCTGGGAGTTCGCGAACTCCACGGGATCTCAACGTCCCGGGCGCTGGGAGCCGTCATCATTGCGGTGATCATCCCGCTGCTTATCCTGGTCCTGCTTGCAGCGTTTCTCTTCATCGCATATACCCAGACGAGTCCGCTGCCGGCTGCCGTTTATTGAATTTCCCCGTTTTTTTCCTTCCGGAATTACCGCCTTTTTTTGGCAGGTTATGCCCTGCTCAGGGTTCTATACAATACATGAAATAGAAAGAGCAGATATTCATGCATGGTAATTCATAGGAGATTTGTTCATGGAACCAGGAAAGATGTATTCACTGCCTGTATTGCCGTACGGCTATAAGGCGCTTGAACCGTATATGTCTGAAGCCCAGCTGACCCTGCATCATACAAAACATCACCAGGCATACGTGACCGGTGCAAACGCAATCTTTGAGAAATTCGATAAGGCACGCAAAGAGAAGACAGACTTTGATGTGAAAGCGACCTTAAAGGAGTTGTCATTCCATATCGGGGGGTTTAAACTGCATAACATGTTCTGGCGGAATATGGCCCCGGCAGGAAAAGGTGGCGGAGGATTGCCCAAAGGGGAACTGGCAAAGGCCATCGATGGAGAGTTCGGGGGATTTGACCGCTTTAAAAAGGAGTTTTCCATGGCCGCAACGAGTGCCGAGGGTTCCGGCTGGGCTGCATTGACCTATTGCCAGATGACCGGAAGACCGATCATCATGCAGATCGAGAAGCATAATGCCAACGTGTTTCCCGGCTGTCCTGTCCTCCTGGTCCTCGATGTCTGGGAGCATGCGTATTACCTTGATTACAAGAACGACCGGGCGAAATTTGTCGAAGGATTCTGGAATGTCGTGAACTGGGACAAGGTCGCCGAGCGCATGGCTGCTGCGGAAAAGAAATAACCGGGATCATCCCGGGAGAGACAGGAAAACAACTATTTTCCTGCATTTTTAAAAAATCGGGATTTTACCGGCTTGATTCGTCCTGTACCTGAAGATCCCCTTTGGGGAAATGGTCCGGAGACTCAGTAACATCACGACGCGGGGAATTGTCCTGGTTGCGGGCCAGGGTCTTCATGAAATGTACAACCAGAGGGTGCTGTTCTATGAAAAGTATGCCGATATAACGATCGACTGTCCGGATGGCGATTTTGAGCATGCATCGGAACCGTCATTGACCAACTCCATAAATTCCCGGCACAGAGTACGCATGCCGGGCCCGGTGCCGCCCCGTCGCCGCCGCACCACTCCTCCTGTGCTCCTCCCGGTAAAATATCAGGTCCATTCCCGTTCCTGTAACTCAGCACAACACATTTAATCCCGTGCTGCTCTTAGCAGGCATAGGAAAAGAGCTACCATGAAAACATTTTTTGGTTATCCCGGCATCAGCATGGCAGTCGTCATGTTTGTTGCAGCAGCGGTACTTTTCAGCGGGTGTACTCAACCCGCCGGTCCACAAACCCCCCTGGCGACTGGTTCCCCGGGCGGGAATCCAGGGCAGGGCGCACCGGCTCCGGTCGGCACGGGGGTGAATGCAGCCCTTCCCTATGGGGTAAACATCTCGGTCCCGGCCGACTGGACGAGGCAGGACGTCCTCGCGATCGGGGTCAGGGACTATGGAACTACAACGGTGAATATCGCCAGTTTCTACTCTCCGGATGCCATCCCGGGTGACCCGGCATCCTACACCTCCCTGAGTATAGATGTCGATCAGAACCCCGGGGGGGACTTTGAAAAGTATTTCAACAACGCGACCATTGCCGTTGGACTGACCTACGGCGTTCCGATACAGATGGAGGCCCACAGTTATACCATAACGATCTCCGGCTACAAATCCTATGAGCTGGATTTCCAGACCGCTGAGGTAAAAGGGACCTACATCTTTACCTCCACAGAAAACGGCATGTATATCTTCGCCTTCAAAGTCCCGAATAAACCTCCGGCAGTCCAGGCATTCCAGGGAGAGATCGTGGGTATTTACCAATCGATAAGGATCAATCCCCCGATCGTCGAAGTCCCCCGGCACCGGTAACCACTCCCCTTTCTGCATCAGGGAAGGTGCGTGTACGCTGCCGTTCGACGGGGTCACCCCCGGCGACCCGGACATCGGATCATACCGGCATCAGACAACGATTCCGGCGAGGTACCATCTTCCCCCTGACTTTTTAGATAGATTCTTAAAATTACGAAAAACAATCAGTTTTATATGATTTGCTCATACTGCGGGGAGACAATTTCTGATAATACCAATTTTTGCCAGTTTTGCGGGATGCAGTTCCGGAATGATACCGAAATAATCCGGCTCTACCTGACAGAATTTCTCCGGGGATTTAACGAAACAAATAAACGAATGGAAAAATTTACCCGGATGCTGACCATTTTCACCGCGATATTCAGCTTTCCTCGCCTTTGTTGATATGTACGACAGGTTAATCGTGAAAATCGATCAGAACCTGCACATCCCGCTGGCCCTTGTTTTATTCGTAGTATACATCGGCGTTGTCGTGACTATGTATCACCTGGCAAAATCCCGATAACTGAAAGGAATGGATGTGTTTTTTTCCGGAGGGATCCTGATCAAAAACCTGAAACTATCCCGTTGATATTCCTGACCGGACCTGTTCAGGTCACCCACTATCCGGATCCGGGAGTCCGGAACAATGCCGGATATTTTCGCAGGTCCGGGATTCATACAATACTTTTCACTCTTTTTTATCGGGATCTTCCGCCAGCGTGATGGTTTTGTCGGTCTTGTATAACGGTAATTGTTCCATAACGGCCCCGCTTACCACGATATCAATGTCCTGCGCCTCGGCCTCGTGGTTGATACGGTAAACGTCCTGTTTCAGGCGGGCAGGAGAGATCAGCTTTGCACGTTTTTCCAGCGGGGGGTTCATCTTGTCCGATTTCTCAAATTCCTGGGTCTTTTCAAAGATATCCTCCGGCAGGCAGGAGCAGTTATTGAGGATATTGACGAACTCGCCACAGAAATAACTGTCAATCTGGATGCGTCGCTTCGTCGCATGGGCAAATTTCCCGATCACCCGGCAGATATTCTCGCGTTCCTCCGGGCTGAGCTGTTCGGCAAATTCGTAATCTTCGATCTTCTTCAGGGCCAGGATGATCGGTTCTAACGTATCAGTTGTTACAATATGGACAACATAATCGGCCAGGTTGTAGTAGAACTGGTCGATGGATTCGATGGTATTGGAGGGAATCACGAGAAACAATGATTTGTTTACCGCTTTTTCTGTCACGTATTTTTTCAGTTGTTCGGTTTGTTGTTTGACATAGGCAGGAAAATTTTCAAGATCATCAGAAAGCGGGCTCTTGGCATCAAAGATAATGTATTCATCAGCGATTTTTATGGTATTATCAGGTTTGCCGTGGAACGGTACATGTTCCTTATCGATATACTCAACCTGGTGACGGGAACAGATACCCCGTATGAGTTCTTCAACGCAGGCTTCGTGAATTTTCCAGGTCCCCCGCATCTTTTCAAACCGGATACGGATCTGTTCCTCTTTTTCTTCCTGGATCCGGATCCTGTCATCGTCAAGTTGTTTTTTCAGGGCATTGAGTTCGGTTATCCGGTGTCCATACTGTTCCTGTTTCTGCTGGTCGGATTCCTGGAATGCCGCTAATTGTCGCCCCTTTTCAATTTTTTCCTGTACCAGGTTCTGGATCTCAAAATCTTTCTTATTCATTTCTTTCTCTAAATCAGAAATCCGCTTTGTATTTTTTGATTCTGATTCACTCAGGGCACCTATGTCGACTTCCCGTTCCCGGAGTACTGGGAGGTGTTCGTGACGGTATTTTTGAGAATCCCGCAATCAGTTTTCAGATCAGACAACACGGATTTCTGGTGATCCATCTCCTGAAGAGCGGAACGCAGCTGGTTCTGGACCTGCCGGTTCTGCTCATAGAGAGCATTGAGTTCATTATTGAGGGTGTTGTATTCGTTGATGGCAGCCGAATTAATCACACGGATATGGTTCCAGCCAAATAACCTCCCAAAAAAACCAAGAGATTTAATATTTTCAAACAGGGCGCGTAAATTGTCAGATGTTGAGATGACCATCATTCACTCCTCATGAACCATTCATTCCGCAGGGAATAAAATATTTCTTATTAAAAAGACGGATAAGACTGGTTTTTCTGTTTCACTAGGTCTCAATGTCCCCGGCGTACTTTTCCCCCATTTCCCGAACCTCAGAAAAAGTACCCTGAGAGAAAGAGAAGGGAGAAAGCACCGGAATCTCTGCGTTGCAGGATACGTGTCCCGCAAACCCTATCTTCTTTCCCCGGGTAATAACCATAAAGGATCCACACCCCGGATTGAGCATCGACCATGCAGCTACCTGTCAGACCCCGGACACTCCTCTTTGTTCTCATCCTTTTCGCAGTCGTATTCTTTGCCTGGACTACGTACCAGTTCGCCCAGGCGAGTCGCCAGAGCGAGCGCTATAATTATTTTTATACCATCGAGTTCTCGTACACCGCCACGATGGACAACGTGACCTTTCTTCTCCCCGTCCCCGAGCTGGACACGAGCCCGGTTTTGATGGAATCTGTCCTGAACGGGACGGCCTATGGTATACTCCCGGGCTGGAACCTCACCATGGTCCGCAAGAATGGTCACCCTATGCTCGCCATCAGGGCAGCCCGGATGGTCCCTGAATATCACGGTTACCCGGTCGCGATCGAACCCGGGACGAGTGTCCTGCCGACAACCCTGGTCCCCGGCCGCGAGTACTCCAGCGATACTCCGGTCCTGATGCCCGTCACTATTGCCGTCAGGGAACCGGGTTCATCATCCATCAACACCCGGGACCCGTTCGGCCATGAACCGCTCCTGTTCCCGGGCGGAAACCTTACTCAGGAATCCTGCGTGACCCCGTCCTGCGATGGGCTTGTATACAACCACCCGGTGCCGGTCTATATCAGCTATACCGCTGACCGCCCGGTGTCGGTATCACTCCGCGTCTCCGTCCAGGGGTCCAACGCGATCTGGCGGGGAGGGTGGCAGAGTAATACCTATTCGGACACCGTCGCCTTTGAGACCGCAAACGGTACGCAGGGATGGGTCAACGGCGAAGGGAAGCTCCTCACCGCAGAAGGGGTTTATTATTAAAGACGAATCCGGGCAATCCTGAAAATCGTCCACGATTCTGGTGCATCGTCTGTTCGCACCACCCTTGGGGGGAGTTGGACGATATAACCGGGGCATTGCGGGCTGAATCCTCCGTCAAATGGATAATCAGGGAATAATTATATAAGCAGAAGAGAGGATTGTGGTTCTTATGACAGAACCGGTAGATGCAATACGGGCGATCCACAATGCATTCAGGAACGATCTGGCGCGGATCGATACCGCTGCGTTGAATGCAGCACAGGGTAAGGAAGGTCTCAATGCCACCATCGAACGTTTCCGGTTCTTCAACGAAGTCCTGGTCTGGCATGCCCATGGAGAGGAGCTGGCTATCTTCCCCGCACTTGAGACGGTCGCTCCCCTGGTCGCTGAAGCGTACGTGAAAGATCACCGTGGCCTGGATGAGGCATTCGATGAACTGAACAGTTCGTATGCTGCCCGGGACCCCCTGAAAACCGCCCGGGCCACGGCTGCATTCCGTTTTCATATGAATATCCACCTGTTAAAGGAAGATACCCACCTCTATCGGATCTTCCGGGAACGGATCTCCCTGCCCGATCAGGGGAAGGCGGTTAGTGTCATGGCCGGAACGATTCCCCGGGAACGGTTCGCGGATCTGGTAGCATGGCTCTTCCCCTTGATTGGGCAGGACGACCGTGAGAACATGACCCGCATCTGGCAGATGGTGTTGCCTGCCCCCGCCTTCGCCGGTGTAAAAGAACTCATCAGGAAGTCAGTCGGCAGCGACTGGGCAGAACTTACCCGACGGATCCCGACACTCTGAGGAATGTGAACAGGAATTCCCGATGGTTCTCGTATGAAGATCAAACGGTACCTGCTTGGCGGGGGGAAGTTGCAGGAGAAACCGGTTTCCGAAGACCAGCCACCGGCATTTCCGGGTGAACCCGGTGAGAGCTGGATCGATATTCAGGATGCCGGCACCGGGGAACTGCGCACGTTCCTGACGCCCCTTGGCCTTCATCCAACGCAGTTGAAACGCTGCCTGGATTCCGTCAACGAACCAGGTGTCGTCTCATTTGGCGGGACGCTCCTCATGGAATATCCTGCCGAATTTGACGGGGACTCGAAAGAACCGGCCTACCTTACTATCCTTTTGCAGGATCACCGGTTAATAACCATCCGCCACGGGGCGATGGGGGCTCTCGATGATCTCGTCCGCACCCTGGTGAGCGACCAGGCGCCCCCCATGCTTCACCTGCCGCAGATCATCTACCTGATCCTTGACCAGTTCACGGATTTGAATGTCGATGCACAGGTCGCGATACGCGATCAGGTACAGGTGTTGTCAACCAGGCTTGCCGGGAATCCCGGCGCGGTGAAAAGCAGCGATCTTTCGCGTCTTCGCGCGCAGGTACAGAACCTGGTGTCCCTGGTCGAGAACGAGCTCTACTGCATCTCCGGTCTGAATGCCAGCGATAGTGAAGCATTGCAGGATCCCCATAAAAGGGCATACATACAGGATCTTTTATCAGAAACAGAGATTGCACAACGAGGGGTCTACCGTCTTGAGGGCAGCGTGAAAGACCTCTACAACGACTATCAGGCGGCGGGAAGTGAGCGGGTGGACAAGCGCCTGCGGTTGCTGACCATTGTCTCGGCCATTACCCTGCCTCTTGGTCTGCTTGCAGGTCTCCTCGGTATGAACGTCGGCGGAGTCCCGGGTACTACCGCCAGCTACGGGTTTATCCTGGTGACCGGTCTGATGGTCCTGGTTGTCCTGGTTGAGTACGGGTATTTCAGGCGCAAAGGGTGGTTTGATTAACCTGTCCTGATGACAAAACAAGGTTCAGCCGGAGAGTGCCCGGGCTACGATGAGCTTCCACTCGATCCACCTGATCAAAAAAATGAAGAGGGGAGCATGGCAGCAGGTGGTTGCCGGGAAGCACCTCTCCGGGATCACCTCTTCCATCCCTCTCCACCGCCGAATCCGGATTTCACGAATACCTCCTGAAGCTCAGCCGCGGGCCACCGGCGACACTGGTCTTTCTCAGGTATACCGCCGATCCGATCATGCAGACGCCCTGGATGGCAATACCATACGTGATGTTCGGGTTGTCCAGGAACAGGAAGGTTGTGGTGAAGATTGCAATCCCCCAGAGGATTACGATAACGAGTGCCGGGTTCTGGCAGGGTGGATTCATACCACCCGGTTGAAAGTACGGGAATAAAGGATTTTTCAAAGCACCCGGTACGGCATCAAAAAAAATACGGGTGCAGTCACATATTCGTGAATCGGTTGCGTGAGAGCAATCTGGAGAGAAGCGTGACCAGCTGATGATGTTCCTCCCTGCAGCCGGTTGTCACCTCTTCTTCATAGTTTTGATATTGACGAGAGCCATGCACGGGGTCCTTCGGCCCGGGAACGGCTCTCGAATACCGCAGGCCTGATGTAATTGATGGACCACCCGTCCCGGAAACAGTCCTGTATCTCTCCCTGGGTTATCCTTCTCGGGCCGTATCCGCCGGGCTCCTGGTCGCTGAAGCAGAGCATGAAGTAGTTCCCGCCGGGGAACAGGACCGCTGAAAGGTTTTCGACAAAGAGCGGGCGGTCCTCATCGGACAGGGTATGGAAGAGCCCGGAATCGGTGGCGGTATCGAACTTCCTGGTGAGGCTGGAGAGGTTCAGCGCGTCCAGGACAAGAAAATGCACCGGGAGTCCCCGTCCGGCAGCCTTCTCCAGTGCCTTGTGGATCGCCAGGGCGGCGGAGTCGATCCCCCACACCTCATGCCCTTCCCCGGCAAAGAAAAGGGCCTGCTCACCGGTCCCGCATCCGATATCCAGGACCGATCCTGCGATCTCCCCCCTTCTGACCAGCTCAACGAACTCCTTCTGGGGCCTGCCGATGTCCCAGGGAGGGGTGCCCCGGTATGCCGAGTCAAAGAAATCCATAGCTCACCATAGCTTCCGGAATGTTTAGCATTATTTCTTCATGACCCGGAATATCGGGGCACTGCCTTCCCGACTGCCGGGTATTCTTTTATGGTGTCTCTTCCCGTCGCCGGAAAATCAGGGTTGCCAGGTTATGCCATTATTAAAAAAGAACCTTCCCCTGGCAACAAGTTACGGGATGAACGCGTTTTTCAAAATAATCATCTCATAGTTCTTCCCGATAAAAACACAACGGCAGACGCCAAAAAAATTGCACGGGATTATTTCTCCATCACCAGGTCTGATCCTGATGATAAACAAACCCGGAGACAAAAATTCCGACATGAGGGATCAACCCCATAGCCTCCCCGGCCACGTTAACCGGAAATGGACACATCGGGTTTACCGGGATTAAATGAGGTTTCCTTCATTAAATGGCAGGAGTCGGGTTATTACCGCGGTGTGCGCCGGGATTTTCTTCCTTCATTCTCAGGAGCACAGGCTGTGTTTCGGGTTTTCAGGCTGACATTCCAGGATCACCGTTCATGGAACCGCTTTGCGGTCGCCCGGCAAAAGGTGCCCTGAAGTCATCCGTGTGCATAATTCCCGTCTTATTCATTCTCCTGCCGGTTGCATCCGGTAACGATGGCCGGGAATTTTTCCTGTCCTGAATAACCTTCATGGTGAATCCCATCACTTGTCACGGATCCGGTCGAGATCGCAAAACCGTACTGATGTATAGGTAAACCCACGGGCATCCTCATAAATTTCCTGCGTACGGGTTAGCCGGGAGTGTGCATCAGCATCAACAGCCATCGGGAAGGCACCGACGATTTTGCCGCCCTTTGCCTTTGGATTATCGGTTATTATTTTCAACCCCTCGTTGTATCGGAGCAGGTATAGAGAGGGTAGTATTCAAAAATCTTTCCCGGTGTTACAGAATTTGTCTCAAAATCTGTCCGATTTGCCCATGGATAAATAATAAAGGGTATAGTCACATTTCAACCACCAAAATTGATCGGTGATAACAAGAGATAAATCGCAAAAATATGTTTCCGGAACTGATGGGAAAAAAGTTCAATTTTTTATGCTTTGGTGAAATTCTTTTTCCTCTCCAGGTTAATCTCTGCGGTAGATATGAGAGTAACCCCCTCTCTCCCCCAAAGGGGGAGGCAACCCAAGGGGAGCACCCCCCCTGACCCCCGCTTTCGAGGTATTTTCATCAACCTTCCGAGGGGCTATCACATTTTGGGGGATGCCCTGGCGGCGGGGGCGGAAGCGCGATATGCTGGAGCCCCCAGGAGCGATTTTTGAGGAAAATGTGTTATATCTCTTCATAAAATTAGTCGCCAGGATGTGACTATACCCTGATAAACGCCGTTGTATGCTGTTCGCTTTTTTTCAGAAAACTCAAAACATGATCATCCGGACATGATTAAAGGCAAAGAGTAGTTGATGCATGTCTCAATTTTTGAAAGTCAGGGAAATATATTTCAGGGTGAATACCATCTGAAGGGAACTGGTGATCAACATGATCGGAGATATGATTGGTGAATTAACCGGAAAAGTTGTGGGACAGCGTATCATACGCAGCCATCACACGGGCGACCTGAAACTTGAGAGGTCCATCGAAGCGAAAGGAAAGATCCTCGGCACGGATGTAACCTTTTTGGCCACAACCAAAACCTGGGAACGACCCCAGGGGGGAATGTTTTCCATGGGTAATGGAGTTTTGATGACCATGAAGGGTGACAAGGTCATTCTCCACGGATCCGGGGTCAGCGTTGCCGGAAAGGGTACAGGCATGAATGTTCGTGGAGTACGCTATGCCCAGACAGCATCTCCCGCCTTCAGCAGGCTCAATAATGTAGCCATGGTCTTCGAACTGGAGATTATGCCGGATGGAACGGTACACGACAAGTGGTGGGAGTGGAAGTAACGGTACATCTGATCAGGATAGGCTTCCTCAGGAAAATTCCTTATTTTTACATAAATTCATTGTCAGATTCCCTTGGAATTTAATGTATCCACCTCAGAAAATTTTCTTTCCAATCCAGAGCCCGAAGAGTTTTTTCGAATGGCTCATTCTCCTTCTTAATGTCGGGGAAATTTACCCGGTAAGACCGGAAAAATCCCCCGGGGGAGTCTGCTATCCGGTGAAGGGGACCAGTTCATCATAGACCCGGTATGTCCCGCCGGATGACATTTTTGCAATGATCTCCACACGGTCGGTTTTATTCGAACCATCGAGGCTCTGTTCGGCTACACCCTTCAGGGGCAGGATGATGCCCGTTGCCACCGATCCGTCCGGATGGGTGACCTTGATTTCCGCACTGACGATACTGCCCGCCCCTGCACTGCCGGTAAAAATTACCGATATTTTTGAAGTGACCGGGTTCTTCTGGACATAGAAATAGATCTTCTGGCCCGAGGGCAGCAGCTGCGTAGGCAGGGGGACGAGAGCCCGGGAGGCCGGGGCTGGTGTCGCGGTCAGGGCAGGCGTGATCGTCCCGGTAACCGTTGGCCCCGTCTCCGCTCCTGTCTGGTTGCTGTGAGCGCCAGTGCCCCAGGTACCCATGAGCACCGGCAGCCCGATGAAATAAACGGCTGCAATAATGGCCACCAGCACAATGCCTCCTCCGATAATCCTTGTCCTGTTCACCCGGCGTTTTGCCGGTGCCCCCGGTTTCCCCGGAGACAAAAACAGCGCGTCATCGACGGCCTCTGATGATCTCCGCCCGGGAGGTGCAGGAACAGGAACCGGTTTTTTAGCGGCATGCTGTATTGGAGACAGGGGTTGTGGCGTACGGGAGGATTCCAGAGTCTCATCCTCCCCGTAGTCCTCCCCATATTTATCCAACAATTCATCCGTGTCCGGTTCCGGAATTTCCTTTTTATAACGGTGCCGGGTCTCCTCCTCAGCCGGTTCAATGGTATCTTCAGCAGATACCGGTAATTCATCCGAATCCGGTTCCGGAATTTCCTTTTTATAACGGTGCCGGGTCTCCTCCTCAGCCGGTTCAATGATCTCTTCATCGTTGTCTGCCGGTAATTCATCCGTATCCGGTTCCGGAATTCCCTCCGCATCTGGTTCCGATGTCTGATCGCCGACCGGCCCGGTCTCCTCTTCCCCGGCGTGTTCCGGTGAATCATCCGGCTCCGGTACCTCCCCCGGCATGACCCGGGCCCCACACAAATCGCAAAACTTTACCGGAGCTATAAACTGATACCGCATTTGCTGCAGGTTGACAGTTCCGGTATCCGCGTCCCGCAGGTTTCACAGAATTTATAGCCGGGCTCGACAGGCCTGTTGCAGGCGGGGCAGGTACGCCGGAACTTTGGTGGTGAGGCCGGATTCTGCATAGACGCAAGTTTAGCTTTCACGTATTAAAAAGGTGGGTCATCCAGCCGGCTTTTCCGCGGGTTCTGATGCGGGTGCCTTAGTGAACAAAGGGTTATAGAAAAAAATATGGAGATCCCCCGGCACCGCCATCTACTTCATCGGGACCGGGTAGAGGATATCCCCGACATCAGGAAGAGGGATTGTTGCGATCGTGGTGTTAAGGTCGTCAAGCGAATTTGCCTTGATCTGTTTTGATGACATCGTGTAGAGGACATTACCGATATAAAGGGAACGTTTTACCTCAGAGGTCGAGCTGCCGTAATAATAGTAGCCATTGTCGCCGGTCCCGTGCTGGACCGTTCCCCGGAGGGTAAAGCCGGTCTGCGGGGTGAGGCCGAAGACGTACGCTCCGTACCAGATCTGCTGCTGGCCGGTGTAGTAGGTCCCGATGGTAACCGGGGCAGCAGTGACCGCACGGACCGGGATCACGAGGAGGTTCTTTGCCTTATCAAAGAGGAAGGCGTGGTGGTCCGTGAGGGCTGCAGAGTCAGAGCCTGCATCGCCGATCTGCACCTTGTCGAGTTGTTTTGGATTGGTAACATCCGAGACATCGAAGAGAGCAAGCTTGATGCCGCTGGTGGAGACACCGCCCCAGTCGTTGGTCGTCGTTTCCTTGCCGATGCCGATGATGTGCGTCGCGTCATACGGGTGCAGGTAATCGGAATACCCGGGGATCTTCAGTTGTCCGAGGACCTTCGGGTTTTCCGGTGACGAGAGGTCGATCACGAAGAAGGGGTCTATCCTCCTGAAGGTGACCATATAGAGCCGGTCGCCGATGAACCGGGTGGAGTAGATCGATTCCTGTTCGGCAATGTGGGTCAACGATCCGATGGTTGTCATCTTCCCGTCCAGGACAAAGACATTGTTGTACGTATACTGCCCGGACTGCGTGTACACACTGGAGGTGGTCGCAAGGCGGAGATTGTTGTTGTATTCATCCATCGAGAACTGGTTGTCCAGGGTACCCGGCACCTCCCCTTTCGCGATGTAGGTAATCATGCCGCCGTTTATGGCGATCTTGTGCACAACCGTGGTGGACTGGTCGGCTTCCTGCCGCCTTACCGCTTCCTGTTCGGCGGTGCGGAGGCCGGTGAGGATCGACTGGCGCTGGGCATCGGTCAGGGAGTTAAAGTCAGGAGGGACGGTTACCGGCTGAACCGTCATTTTTACTGCGGATGGTGCTCCGGCCGGTGATGAAATGCCTGCCTCAACTGCCGTGGAAATCCCGGCAGAGCCGCCCGAACCCATACCCCCGCTGACCGCAACCGGCTGGGGCGGGACGATCCCCCGGGTGTAGATCACCGGGTGGTATCTCTGGTAGCTCACGTATATCGCGTCGGTCGATACGTAGAGGGTGTTCCCGCTGCCCAGCAGGTAGGTCTGGGCATCTTTTTCGTTCCCGCTGGCTGCATCAATTGAGGTTATCGTGGTGAAAGTATACTGGGATTCCGGGTTATCGAAATACCAGACATCCGGCTGGACAATGGTGGTCGTGCCTTCGCGGAGGGCAGGAATGACGATGTTTCTGCCGGAGTACGGGTAGACCTGTTCCCGGGTGACCATATACACGAGGGAGCCGATCATCCGGGCATCGATGTAATCGCCGTCGATCGTGTAGTCCTTCAGAACTTTCGGATTTTTACGGTCGCTGATGTCATACACCAGGGCATGCGTGGACGGGGAATCGTAGCGGTACGGGGGCATCGGGGCTATCATCCCGGTGGCAGGCTCCGCGCCCGGGGGTTGTACCGGGTAATCCGGGGCCCCGTATCCCGTTGTGAAGAGCACGAGCCGGTCGCCATTGACGAAGATGTCCCGGGGGGTATCCGAAATTTCGGTCTTTGAGATCACCGATGCACCCGTTGCAGGGTAGGCATCGATGATGGCGAGCGTCGAGCCGGATATCGTATAGATATACCGGTCATCGTTTTTCACGATATCCGGCTCGTCTACCCCGACAACCTGGACGTTGGTCTGCGAGTACCCGACCGGTCCCGGAAGGGCAGCCGGGACGGCAATACCGCCCTTCTCCTGGTCAGACCGTTGCGGGACATTCATGCCGGTGCTGGTCCCGATGGTGGGGACCATGGTGTGGTAGTAGCCATTCTGCTGGTCGGTTGCCATCGCATCTGTAAGGTACTGTTCGATCTCGGCCGTAGAATTGAACTTCTTCAGGTCAGAGGTTACAGAAACGGGAGTGGCAGGAGTGCTCATGCATCCCGTTGCGAGGATTGCGCTGAGGAGGAGCATGGCAGAGAGTATAAGGAAGAACTTTTTGGGTGACATTATCTGTTTATTGGCAGATGAGGTCATCAACTTGGCGTAAACTGCGAAAAATTTCGAAGATAAAAGGATAATGGGGGGGGTGTGGAGGGACTACCAGCGATCCACGTTATCCCGGTTTTGACACCGGCCTGTTCCGGGTCCGGATCAGGACCAGGCCGACTGCCACCGGGATAAGGAATGTAACGGTATAATACAACAACACATCGGGTTGGTAATAGCTGGTCGCGTGGAACAGCTGGACGATGAACAGGAAGTCGAACAGGACAGCGATGAAGGTCCATGCAAACCCGACACCCGCATAGTACCACAGCGGGAGACGCTCTCCCGGGCTGAACCACCACCAGGTAACCGCGATCGCTACCGGAGTGAAGATGGCGGCAAGGATCCATCCCATGATTTCTGCAAACGGCGTGAAGAACAGTACCAGTGATGCGAGATAGCCGACCAGCCAGAGAACTATGCCAAGGCCTGCGGTGTCTTTAACCCACTGCTTCATACCGGTATTTTTACTCTTCACCTTCTTGTGCTTTGTGCCGGACCAGCGGTAAAATCCGGGTCCGCATTTTACCCTTTCCGGGAGGAATTCTCATGAGTCAGAAATTTATGATGATTATTCCCGATACCTTTTAATCTTCTTTGGCGAACATCATGCCGGGATTACCATGAATAAAATTACACTCGGCCCGCTGCCCTACATGAGCGTGATGCCTACCGTCCTTGTCGGCACACAGGTAAAGGGAAAGGCAAACTACATGACCGCCGCGTGGGCCACGGTCGCCTGCATGACACCACCGATGGTCTGTGTTGCGGTCAATAAGACCCGGTATACCGCGAAGGGGATCGGGGAGAACAAGACATTCAGCCTGAATATCCCCTCGGCAAAACAGGTAATCGAGACCGACCATTGCGGTCTCGTCTCAGGATCTCAGGAAAGTAAATCCGGCGTATTCCGGTCATTCTATGGCAAACTCAGGACCGCACCCCTGGCAGAAGAATGCCCGGTCAACATCGAGTGCACGCTGTTCAAATCTGTTGACTGCGGGAGCCACCTGCTCCATATCGGGAAGGTGGAGGAGATCCATGCCGATGCGTCGTGTGTAACGGACGGAAAGCCGGATATTGCGAAGATCAACCCGATCGTGTACGCCCAGGCCACCTACTGGGCATGTGGGGAGCAGATTGAGAGGGCATTCTCGGCCGGTAAAAATTATCAGAAAAAGTGAACCCCCGGGACACGATTCCTGAAATTCCCTCTTTCGGGGTTCCGACCCCTGTTCCAGCGGGGTTCTTTTCGTCCTGAAACGAGGTCAGGATTTGTCCTTATACGGAAGCAGGTAACCGGGGGATTCAGACCACACCGGCAAACCATATGTCGAAAAAAACCGGGGCTGGCCGTCATCGACCGGCCCCGGGTTATTTCCCGAAATAATCTGCTACTTTCTTCAGGTTCTCCCGGACCGGAAGACCCTGGGGACATTTCTCCTCGCATTCCCCGCACTCCTGGCAGAGTGAGGCATAATGGGGGAGACCATCGAAGACACCGCCAAGGAACGCCGTGTAGATCTGCCGGGTCTGTTCCTTGTCGTCATACATATGCCCGCGGTTGAAATACTCGAAGCACTCCGGGACGCTCACGCCGTGCGGACACGGTGTGCAGTACCTGCATCCGGTGCAGGGGATGAGGACCCGCTTCTCCAGCTCTTTTTTTACCTTCCTGAACAGGGAGAGCTCGGAGGTTGTCAGCGAGTCCGGCAACCCCGTTTTGGCCATGGTAACATTCTGGCGGACCTGCTCCGGCGTCGACATACCGGAAAGGGCGACGGTAACCTCCGGATGGTTCCAGACCCAGCGGAGTGCCCATCCGGCAGGCGGGTGCCGAACCGTTGCCTCCTGCCAGATCTCTGCGACCCCCGGCAGGTCCTTTGCCAGCAGACCGCCCCGGATCGGTTCCATAACCACGATGCCGAGCCCTTTCTTTGCCGCATATTTCAGCCCTTCTGTCCCGGCCTGGTAATGCTCGTCCATGAAATTATACTGGATCTGGGCAAACGTCCAGTCATAACTCTTAACGATCTCTTTGAAGACCTTCGTGTTGTCATGGAATGAGAAACCGGCATAGCGGATCCGCCCGTCAGCAATTGCATCGCTCAGAAAGTCCGTAACGCCGAGCGATACAAGGTGTTCCCAGAACGGCCGCATGAGCCCGTGCACGAGGTAAAAATCGATGACATCGGTCCTGAGACGGGCAAGCTGCTCGTCGAGATACCTGTCCATGTCCTCCCGGGACTTGATCAGCCAGCTCGGCAGCTTCGTCGCCAGGTTCACCTTTTCGCGGTACCCGCCGGCAAGGGCCCGACCCACGAAGGGTTCGCTCGCCCCGTTGTGATAAGGATAGGCAGTATCGACATAATTCACCCCGTGATCGATCGCGTACCGGAGCATGCCGGTCGCCGTCTGCTCATCAATCTCCCCGTTCTCCTTCTGGGGGAGCCGCATGCACCCGAACCCGAGAATAGAGAGTTCCGGAGCGGCCTTCTTCATCTTCCGGTAGAGCATCATCCCTCACCGATATCCATGGTCCCTCTCAGGTATTGCCTTTCGCACTGTCGAACCCGCACCGTTTGCAGCGGTAGTCTGCCGTCAGGCTTCCGGACAATATTGGGATCCTGGCATTTTTCACAAATCGGGCGATCGTGTTTTACCCGCAGGGCCTGGGGTTGTTTATCCATGGGGATTGATTGCCGGGTTTCCCTATAAAGGTGTCCCCCCGGGCCTGCACCGGTACCCTTATGTATCCAATAACTCTCCGTCACAGCACGTGCTTTTGTCGATGATTCCCTCCCGGTGTGCTCCCGTTTCCTCGTCCAGCCCCCTTGTTTTTTTATTCAGCATATCATTAAACGCACTCTGTCGGTTTTCAAGTGGGCATAGCAGGTTCCCCGGGATCCGTTGGTCCCGACCATTTTGGGGCACCGGAATTTTAACTGTCTGCCGGGACTCTCTAATGCCGTCGTTTGGTAAGGAGTCTGCGAGACGGCTTGTGGATTTCAGGCTGCCCGATGTGAAGGGTTACATCATACATTGAGCAAACTTTTTGGAATTTTTAAAAGACGACAGAGAAAAATCGACGTATTACCATGTTTTTGATGTGTCGGTTACTTTTGCGATGGGAAAAGCGGCGGCGTCAACCGGCAGTGAGGGATAGAGGATCATGAAACAGTACCCGGCCCAGGAGATTTTCATTCGTGGGAGATCAGCCTTTGAAGTATGAGGCAGCTGATGAGTTGAAGGAATAAAAAAAGTATGGGGAAATGCAGGGGGACTGGATGAAAAATGTTTTATCACCCCTGTTTTATGTGCGACAGTTCATCTTTGGAGAAATATCCTGCCCGGGTGTTTCACCCCTACTACCCTTCTGCGTTTGACAGATTCCATCGGACCTCGTCTTTTGGCGTGCCTTTTGTCCTCGCCGCGCTGTTCCGCAGCTTACCGGCAGCCTCCGCCGATGCCAGTGACAGCTGGTACTTAATACTGTCAGCGTCGGAATCCTGGTAGTCTTTTTCCTGCATAGATGTTCAACTCCTTGTTTTACTCAGCTGATATGATGATTTTTTGATGCTTTCGAAGAAATAGTCCTGAAAATACCGTTATTTGTTAATTCATACCAGAGTAAGCGAATACATGGTGCATGCTTATAAAGACCTTCCCGTTAATTACAAAATCTGCTATTCATCTGCGGTATAGTATGAACAAGCCTGGCAGATTCGATGGGGCCGGATCAATTTTTCATAATAATTACTTTGTTACCTCGATCGCAGAAATGGCGCTGCACCAGTATTCCGGACGCCAGGGATTTTCCTTTCCTGCTTTTCTCCTGGCCATGGGAGGACAATGATAACGGTAATCAGCTTGTGCTGGGTCCCGGATATAACACAACCCCGTACTTTCACTCCTGGCAGGTCCGCAATGCTGCCGGTTCCGGGTTACGTATCTTTTCAGCTCACGGTTTTGAACTCTGCAGTAGGAACAGATGATACCATTACGTGATAAAAAAAAGTGCAGGTCGAAGGTATAATCCTTTTATGAAAAGATTACTTCATGACCGGTGCGGCCAGAGGAGTCACTACCGGGACAGTTTTTCCGGTAATGCCTGCCGGAATTTTTACACCGGTTACCGGTTGTGCATGGTCTCGCCGGTACTCCTTCTTGTGAGACTCATGTTTTACCTCGCTGATATGTTTCGAAGTATCCCGGCTTCCTCTCACGGGTGAAGACAATACCGGTGTCACAGCCGTCCGGTGGCTTTTTTCCTGGATTTTTGTTTCGCCTGTTGTTGTATCGTGGTTCTTTGTGTTCTGCATAGACGTTCAACTCTTTCATTGCTCAACTGATATGATGATTTTTATGATGCTTTCGAGAAAATAGTCCTGAAAATACCGTTATTTGCCAGCTCATACCAGAGTGAACGAATACATGGTTCAAGCTTATAAAGACCTTCCCGTTCACTGCCGAATCTGCTATTCATCTGTCGTTTTTTGTGGACAGACTCCGGAATTTCCAGCCCGGGAGAAGATCCTGTCCGAAATCCGCCCGCAGAAAAGGGAGGTTTTCCCTGGCCGGCTTATTCTGGTTTCAGGAGGCCGATGATATTGCCCTCGGTATCCTGGATGACCGCGACGAGGCCGACCGATTTTATAGCATTCTCTGGCATAACGATCTTACCGCCGAGTTTCTCTACCCCGCCCAGGACCTGGTCGAAATCCCTGATGATCACGAAGTTCATGATCGGTCCCGGGCCCATACGTTTGTAGAGACCCCCCCTGTTCATCGCACCTTCTTCCGGTTCACCGGTGATGATATTCTGCCATTGCAGGGACTGGTCCTCAAGGGTCGTGTCCGGTTCGATCCTCCAGCCCAGCAGTGACCGGTAGAACTTCCTCGCCCGCCCTATATCGCCAGCCGGGACCTGGAAAAATGCAATATTTGCCATGGCTCCGTATGGAGTAGTTTCCATTTATATAATTTTTGTTCCGGGAAGGATAGCCGGAATACAAAAAAGAAGGGGATGGCCGGTTCAGTTTTTGCTTTTTCCTGCTTCTTTCAGGAAGTGGATGTGCGGTATTCCCACCACCCCGGCCTGCTCCATGACTTTTTTCAGGTCTTCGGAGTTCGAGAATTTTTTTGCATTCTCAACCGAATCCCACTCGAGAAGGATAAACACATCAGTGGGATCGTCGATGTTCTGGAAAACCCGGGCACCTTGTGACCCACTGGCTTTCCGCGTGCTTTCGTGCCGATCAAAGAACGGTTTCCATTTCACGAAATCGCGCACTTTGTGATGGACCAGCATGGATGACATGATACCCCGTGAACTGCAGAGCTGATAAGCGTTTCTGAATTTTTCATGGCAGAGAACAAAAACGGATAATTTTTTCAGACAGAAGAATAAGGTATATTTACAGGTTCAGCCGGAATCAGATAATCCGGGGGCCGATTAATCTCCTGCCCCCCGTCGTCTGATGCAGGGTCGTCCATCAGATCCGGGAAATACGACAGGGGACCGGTGCCCGTGCGGAGAATATAACCATGGTCAATCATCCAATTGCTGTCTGCCTGGGTGTGGTAGTGCTGGGCTTAGTATGCTCCCCGGTCATTGCCCATACCGCCGCACAGATGGGAATATCCCCGGATCAGTACGACCGGGGCATCCCGGTCTACTGGCCATACCATGCGTTCCTGATGTCTGCCGGGTTTATACTCCTCCTTTCTGGTTTTGCTGTTATGCGGTTTCACCGGACCTCAAACTGGTACAAATTCCACAGGATCCTGGAGTCGGCCGGGGGGATCCTGGCAATTGCAGGTCTTGTTGCCGGCATTACCATGGTCTCCGTCTCCGGAGCCCCTCAACTCCGTTATGCCCATGATATTCTCGGAACGGGTACCATCATCCTGATTGTATGCACACTCCTTCTCGGATATTTCATGAACAGGGGAATGCCGGGAAAATCAGGAGTCCGGAAAACCCACCGCTGGCTGGGTGGGATTTCAATCATCCTCGTCGCGGTCAACATCCTTCTCGGGATCTCGATGATGACAACCGTATTGGCGCAATAACAAGAACTCCCCGGCCTATCCAGGGTTCGCTACCGTTTCCCAGATTTCACTATTTCAAAACCCGGTGCACTATTGGCCCTGTTTCAAAAAATTTGAAAAAAGGAGCTGAAAACCGGGGGCGATTACCCGGCAGCTCCGCCGGGGATTTCGCACCCTTTACCATTAAAAGAGGGAGGGGGGCAATCAACCCCCCTGTCCTGGTCGGATAATGATGAATTTGCCGGGTTTGTTTTTACTTAAACTGGATTATACCCATCACGACCATAACAATGATGGCTAATATTACCGCACCCAGTAAACCGAATATGAACCAGCCTACCAGGAATGCAATGACGGAGAACAATCCCATCATACCCCAGTTCACTTCTATTGCCATGTTTAATCACCTCGTTTTCTTGTTTTTCCCTGTTGTATCCATCTCTTCGATAATGCCGGTTAATGCCGATCGCCGGAAAATATCTTTCCCATGTATTTCTCAAGATAGCTGGCGATATAAGGAGTGACCATGGGAAGGATCATCGAAAGGATCTCCATTTTCATGTCCGGCCGGGAGCTTTGTTCCCTGCTACCGGCACCACTCTTTCCGGTAGCACCCTGCCGGGTCATCAGTCTGAAAAGCCCGTACAGGGTTATTCCCGCGCCGATCGCGGTAGCTGCAGCAGCAAACGGGTGGTTTTTAACCGTTTTACCCAGAGAGCCGAGAGCCTGGGATGGTGCCTGGACAACAGACTGTTTCAACCGTCCATACGATCTGGCGATCATTGCTTCGGTCAGGAGGATGTCTTCCTCGGTTACCTGCCTACGTCTTTCCACGGTTCATCATCTCCATTGCTGTCGGAGTCTGCAGATCAATCTTATTCGAGAAGAACACGTAGGCCAGGATGCCCGCGGTCACAAAGATTAGCGCTCCTGTAATCAACAGGGCTGCCCAGAGCGGTACTATCGTTGCCAGAGCGAATATCACACCTGCCACAATAACCAGGGTACCTGCCGCCAGCAGGGTTACCACTACCGACAGGTACATGAGCTTCTTTGCAAGAAAGTCAAATGGCCCGAACACGTAATGCTGCAGAAACAGATCGGTCTTCTGCCGCAGGTAGAGATCAATATACTTAATCGTAGCAGCGAGCTCCGATTCTATCGACAATTCCTCATCGCAGGGGTCTTGTTCCATGCAATCCCCCTTCAATCGTGGGATTTGCAGATCAACATACCGAAGAGAAACCCGACACCGATCGCGATCAGGACCGCGGGGATCGGGTGATCGCTGATCATGGTTTCGACCGGTTCCATTTTTTCATGGTACCTGGCCTCCATTTCGTCGTATTTTACCCCGACGTTTTCCTTGAACTGGTCAATCCGTGCCTCGGCATCATGGAGAATTGCCTTCACATCATCACCATGCATGGCCATGTCTGCATTCCGCAGTCTGCGGGCAGCCTCCTCCAGGGCATCGGCTGTCTGGATTTTCATGTGATCAGCTCCGGATACACCCTTATTTACCATTCTGTCAATTGTGTTTTCTGGCATATGTACGCACCAATCCTGATTTTTCAGGTGATTTTTCCTGAATCGTTGTTCAACTTTGCTCGTCAGTATCCTGATATGGACATTTCCAGGTTGATTTTTTTTGGGAAATCACCGGAAAACATCATAGTTATCCATATCAGAGCAAGCGAGTATATGTCAGGAATCTGTATAAAAATCTTATCGGTTGTTCCGGTTTTTATTTTTCAGATCCTCTTGTTTTCAGGATGTTTGTCACATCGAGGTCAGTTCCTGGCCTTGCCAGCTGTTTCTTTCGGGTGATCCTTCAGGATTTCCCCAAAAAAATCCCCGTTGTCCTTCTATAATTACCGCTCGTGAGACTCCGCGGAGCCCAATTACGAGAAACACCGTCGCTCCCGGGGAGTACCCTGCGGCAGACCAGGATACTAAAAAAAAAGGAGGTACGATCATCCTTTCCCGCCATGCCCGGGGGCCTGATGCGGGGAACCTCCTCCTCACTGTCTGATTTTTACGGCTTTTGATGTGACCTTCCGTGTATATACCGTTTCTGTTGATGGCGCACATCAGGTCCCGTCAAAAAAGAAGGTATCGTTTCCGGTTGTTCCGGATACCTGTAGTCGAAAAAAAATTCAGGGTTCACAGGGAATGGATTCCGGATCACAAAATTCCTGTGCCAGTAATTTGGCTCCGGTTACCACCAGCGCGATGAGCACCGGGCCGATAATAAAGCCGACAAAACCCATGAACGGTACTCCGGCAAAAATACCTATCATCATGATAACCGGGTGAACCGCAACTCTTTTTGCCATCATGATGGGTCGGTAATAGAAATCGATCCATCCGCTCAACAGGGGATACCCCACAAACAGCATCACGATAACGCCCCTGATATCGCCAAGGCTGAAGAAGTAGAGGGCAAGGATGAGAATCATGATCTGTGCCCCGATGAGCGGGATAAGCATGGCAAACCCGATCATGGATGAGAAGAGGAGGACATCCCCGTACCCAGGAAGTAGAAGAAGGGGACCGCGAGGGCAAACGAGATCATGGCCGCCGATATCTGGACGATAATCAGGGCATATATGGTACTTTCTGAAATTTCTGACATCTTGTTTACGGCATTCGATAGTTTTGGGGACAGGGCGACACAAACTGTATCCCAGATGGTTTCCCCGTAAAAGAGCAGCATCGATAACGAGAGGAAGAAGATGATGATAGAAAGAAGGGTCTGCATAATATTTCCCGTCAGGGACAGGAGTGTTTTTACTATCAGGTCTTTGAGCGTCTCATCGAAATTACTCAGCTGCGTTTCGGTAAATGACGGCAGGAAACCAGACAAGCCGGTGTGTTTTAATCCGGATATCATGGAAAGGGCCATGTCCCCGATATGCTCTTCATTATTGATCAGGAGTGATGCTGCCAGTGACGTTACCAGCAGGATGAGAAGAAGGACCCATACGGTGAGGAATGTCGCGGAAACTGACGGTTTCACGATGGTACTCAGTCGTTTATGAATGGGTAAAAGGGCAACCGCAATCGCGATCGCCCAGATGAAGACGGGCATGAGCGGCCAGAATGCGAGGATCGCGACAATAAAAACCGCAATGATGAGGAGGCCCAGTTTCACGTCATCATTAATCAGCGAAATTTCCATACGTTTGAAGTAATGCACAGATTATATTAAAATCCTCTGCAGGAAAGTAAAGACTATCACCTTATCCAGAGGATGATGTTTTTACCAGAAACCGTATCTCAGGAACACGAGTTCCGGAAGAGGATAAGCGCCGATTTCCTGTGGTTCTGCCGTTGATGGTGCATTCCTGGAATCCGGCATTGCGGCAGGCTCTTCCTTAAGGGTCAGCCGGGGCTGCTCTTTTTAAGGATCAACAATTATCATCAGGTGGAATGATACCCCGGAGGAATCAAAAAATCATCATTTTCGCTATAACCCCGCAAAAAAAATAAAAAAAATTCGCTGTTTTCCTACAGCCTGCCAAACACGAACGTGATAATCGCAATGATTACGAAGATTATCACGAGAATTTTTGCAATTTCCATCGAAAATCCAGCGACTCCCCGTGCACCCAATATATAGAAAACCAGTGCCAGCACCAGGAATACCACTGCGAGCCAAATCAGATCCATTATCCATTCACCTCCTCATGCATCAATTAGTCAATCCTGTTTTTATCCGGTGACCCGAACGAAAAGGCTGTATCAGGCAAGATGAATATATACTTTTGGCCGATTTTCAAAAAATGTTTTATCACCGGGATCCTCTCCGGATGCCGGTTATTCCGCGAAAGGTCACGTACAGCACGACCGGCGGTTTACCTTGTTTCCTGGATTCCCCTGGCTCCATTGTCCCTGTCTGACGGGCCGGAGGACCAGCTCAACGAACCAAAACAGGTGCGGGAACCGGTGGATTTATATAACAGATAATAAGATTGAGTGATCTATGGCACTTCTTGGCATTGCAATCCTTATCCTGGTCATTATCATCTTCCTGGCGATCGCAATCTTTGTCATCAAGAACATCGGGCACCTGGTGATAAACGCCATTATCGGTCTTATCACGTTGTTTATCGTAAATTTCTTTCACCTCATGCAGTATGCCGGAAAACCTGATATTGGATTTGACTGGATAACGGTCATCATCTGCGCTCTCGCCGGCTTACCCGGTGCAATCCTGCTGATCATACTCGGCCTGCTGGGGATTACGCTTTGATCCCCCTGGTCTCGTTTGTTTTATGCCACCGCGAGTGACACAACTTACGATCTCAAATACCAGGTTTTTTAACCTGTTTTTTTCTCGTATTTTATAACACGAAGCCGTGAGTCTTTTGTTGTTATTTTTGTTATTACAAATTTTGTAACGTCCACGAGGTTTTTTATAGGGGTTTCGCAATATACCCGTAATCTAAGACGGTAATACTCTCAGGAAGATATTCCGGGGCGTCGTGAAAAACGTTATCTCCGGGATACCGACTGATGAATTTGGAATGAGTATACTATCTCAGGAAAAATGTGGTGATTTTTATGGCAGATCTTAATTCACGGGATGATGAACTGGCCGCGGAACGAGCCCGTCAAAAGGGTCAGGAAGAAGAAAAAGCAAGGCAGCGGGAACTCGAAAAGGCAAAAGAACAGTCACGGAAAGAAGGACTGGATCAGGAAAAGGCTGCAGAAAAGACCCGCCTTGAACAGGAAAAGCAGAAGCAACGGGAGATAGAAAAAGCAAAGGAGGATGCACGGAAAGAAGGACGTGCAGAGGAGCGTGCCCAGGGAAAGAGAACCGGCGGCATGGGTACAGGAGTTAAGATCATTCTCGGAATCATTGTGCTCGCCATTATCCTGGTAGCCGTGGCTTTCCTGACCCTGAGCGTTAACGTAACAAATGTTGCACCGGGGCTCGCGATGCCCTTCACCACCAATTATGGGGTTTCATTCCCGGAAGGGCAGACAATTACCATTGGTAACACGCATATCATTGTGCTCTCGAACCAGGGCCTGATTATCACCGATATCGATGGCGACAAACAGAATATGGTGGTGGGTGAGAAAAGGGTAATATCGGAACGGCGTGCACTGATCACAACGCTGGGCGTGATTACCCTTCTTGATACCCATTTCCAGATCGATCTGGTATACAAAGGGGAGCGGGATAACCGGGCATACTTCGATATGGCAGTTCATACTTCGCAGCAGGTACCGGATTTCCTCCTCAGGCAGCTCCTTCCCAAGGAGATAGATGCAACACCGATCTGAGCGGAGAGATTATATGAAATTTTTTTTAACCGTTGCAATTACCGGAGTACTTTTTATCATGCTCTTTTGTTCCGGGTGCATGAACACGTCCCCGCAGGTTCCGTTACAGACAACAGTACCTGCCCCTCCAGTGACCACAGCACCGCCCGTTATATCGACACCTGTGCCAACCCCTGCGACCGTTGTTTATCCGGGAGCATTGCCCGTCGGCCAGTACGCGACCTTTGGGAGCGGGATCCGGCAGGGAGAAGTGACCGTCTACCGTTATGAGATCAGACCAGGTTACAACTGGACAGCACCTTCCTTTAACAGCCCGGCTGAACAGTCGGCGGCATCCCCGCCAAACGAGATCCAGCGCGGTTATAACCTGGAGAAGCCGAAGGAGGGCAACACCTTCCTGTTTGTCTATGTCAGGGTGAATAATACCGGCAGTTCTGCAGTCTATGCCCCTTCGGCATCGCAGTTTGTTGTCGATAATAACGGGATTTTGTACAATTATACGTCAGTACATGGTTCCGACGTAACCATTGACACGGTATCCGGTACCCAGTACGACTACCAGATTGGCAGGGGCGGGGCCGTCGGATATATCCAGCCCGGTGACAGCAACAAGGCAGAGGGATACCTTATTTACGAAGTACCAGCGGCGATCTCTCCTACGGATACCTATGTACTGGTCAACCTTGATTACCGGAATCAGGCTGTCTGGAGACTCGGTTGAATGATTACCGGATCATGTGATGAGATAGTGATTGGTAGAAAATATCCTTTTTTTCAGGTCATTGAATATCTTTTACTCCACCCGCTGGATCGGGATCATCACTAACCGGGAAGAACAATTCCTTCTTTTTTCCGTGAATACCCGCTATGACCGGATCTCTTTTCCTTCGTTTGACACCGGAAAGCCGGGAATAATTTTATAAGCTTGAACTTCGAGCATCCGTGCATGGGAGAAATTCTCGATAACCCGGAACTCCGTGAACGAAAATTTGTCTTTTCCGACCGGCGGGATGCGGGAAAGAAACTGGGCAGATTTATCCGGAGGCAGGTGAAGTATCCGGATCCGGTGGTCGTTGCCATTCCAGCCGGGGGTGTCCCCGTCGGAAAAGAAGTTGCACGGGAACTGGGGGCGCCGTTTGAGATTGCCATCGTGAGAAAGATACAGATCCCGGGGAATACCGAAGCGGGTTTTGGTGCAATAACCTGGGACGGTCAGGTACTGATCAACGAACCGTTACGATCCTCACTTGGACTGTCAAGGGAAGATGTTGATGGTGCGATCGCGCAAACCCGGAGAAATGTCCTCGACCGGATTGCCCGGTTTACCGGGGGAAGGCCGTTTCCTGATCTTGCGGGAAAGACAACGATTCTTGTTGATGACGGGCTTGCATCCGGGTTCACCCTGTTGGCAGCGATAAAGAGTATCCGTACTTCCCATCCCTCGGGCATTATTATCGCGGTACCCACTGCGTCTGCCTCTTCAGCCCGGCGGGTCGCTGAGGAAGCGGACCAGCTGATCTGCCTGAACATCCGGAGCAGCAACCAGTTTGCGGTCGCCGACGCTTATGAACACTGGTACGACCTGGATGACCGGGAAGTTATGAAAGAACTCCGAGAGGCTCCCCGGTGAATTTGACGTATGCACGATGACAGGTCAAAACGAAAACAGCAGTAAACCCTTTCGGATGAAATTATGAAAAACTGATTCTGACGCTCTTTTCGGGCTGCAGCACATCGCTGCCTCAATCCCCCACCGCCCGGGTATCTCTCTGTCTGCGACAGCTCACTCTGAAGAATGAATACACGATTCTCCGGGAACGAAAGAATCCTCGAAGGGGTCAGGAGGATGCTTCCGCCTGGGCCGCCTCCCTCCCCCTTGGGGAGAGAGGGGATTATCCCCCGTTATTTTCAACTATTATAAAAAAATGGATCCTGACGGGATCTCACCATCGCCGCTTCACAACAAGGTAATCCGGTTCTCCTTTGATTCGAGGGAATCCCCTGCATTTTCCCGCTTCTGCATCTGGCTGGTTTTCAGACCACTCCGCGATAATAGGCCAGGCGTGCTGCAAACGGGCGGAAGGTCTCAACAATATGAGCCTGTTCCTCTTCGTCCATCGGAACAGGATCCTTTCCCATCCGGGCAAGGAACCGTGCCTCCTCCGGTGTCGAGCACCCGACTATCACCAGGTCGACATCCTGTGCCAGGGCAAACCGTATCAGGGTCGAGGGAAGGAGTCCTGACCCGGGCAGGATATAGTTCCCCGCCCCAAGTGTCTTCATCCCGACCACCCCGATACCACGTTCCCGTGCCGCCGGGATCACCCCGTCAATGAATCCCCCGATCACCGCTTCAACGGGGTTGACCGGCAGGAGTACCGAATCGATATCCCAGTTCTGAACCGCATGGAGGAGGATTGACGGGTTGTGATGCCCGGTGACCCCGATACCCCGGGCAGTCCCGGTTTCACGGGCATGGGAGAAAATCCCGAGAGCTCCCCCTTGACCTTCAATCGTGCGGATATCATGCATGTCCCGGAGGTCATGGATTTGCCAGAGATCGATATGGTCGCGTCCCAGACGGGAAAGTGTCCGGGTAAGATCCGCTGAGGCACCCTTCGCATCCCGGTGTGCCGATTTGCTGGTCTGGAACACGAGGGCCACCCGGTCCGGGTGCTGAGCCCAGAAACGGCCGTAATAACGTTCACTATCCGCGTAAGCAGGTGCGGAATCAAAATACCGGATCCCACTTTCGTATGCTGCTTCAAGCATGGCACGTGCCTCAGGATCCCTCCCCTCGGTACGAAGCACACCTTCTCCGCCCAGCCCGATGCGGTCGGGTATGCCAATAAGCTTCCTGAGCCTGCTGTTACGTTCCATACGGAGTACCATATCCTGCCCTGGTCATAAAACCTGGGGAAGACCGAACATGATCTGTTCTGTATTCGGTGAGCACAAATCCGGGGCACACGAATTCAACAGAATAATTCAGCGATCCCAGTTTTACCTGCATCCGGGAGCCGTCGCTTATCCTTCGGGTTTTTACCGGTGGCAGAGCACCGGCGCATGAGTACCTCCGAAGGAGTATATATATTGTGCATTGTCCAATGTTCAGGCAGGAAAACCATGGACAGGATCCGGATCGTACCCGGGACAGGATATTCCGGCGAGGGAATCAGCAAAGGCCTGGCACGCGGCCTGCTGGTGTATTATGGGGAATGTCACCTGACCGGTGAGGGCATGGGCATTGGCAGTGTCGCACTCCGTGACCACGAATACACCTATTTCTCCCGGTCGTGGACCGACTCGGTGGATAAGGGCGTTCTCAAACGAACCTTCATTCTCGATACCCGCATGAGCTGGGGTATCCGGGGGATAACGTCGGGCCTTCTCACCCGAGCGATTGAATACGGTATCGGTGCCTACATGCAGCTCCCCTGGTTCCAGCGCCTGCTCATACCGCTGGTCTTCCCTCTTCGCACCCTGCTTGGAATTCATCCGCTCTTCGAAACCGTGCCCTCCCGCGGGGAGGTCACCTTCACGTACCAGGTGATCGGGAGCCATGTGGAAATTCAGGCGGATTTTAACATGCCGGTCAGGAAGGAGGATACCCTTTGCCTGTTAAACGAACTCAGTGCGGCATGGTTTACGGCAGGGTGGAACGGGGAACGACAGGTGTCACCACCTCCCGGCTGGGAAAAGGTCAGCCCGGACCAGCTCCCCGTTTCCCTGGTCGATCCGGTGCATGGGATCCGGTTCTCTCTAGGCCGTCCATCTGTCAGCCAGCCCGTACCGGTGACCCTCTACCGGGGCCGTGAGACTGAACGGGGATCATTGCTGGACCGGGTTTTGCATCCAGTTAGGAACCCCGGACAATTCGCAGGAATTCCCCGTGGTGCAGTACAGTATCGGTTTTACTACCGGAGCATATTCATGAAACCTTTAGACGGTGTTACCCTCATCTATCCCTACTTCCGGAGCAGGGACCCGGTCGAAAAACTGTTTCCCCCTCTGGGGATTGCCTATCTTGCCAGCCAGCTCAAGGAACGGGAAGTGCCGGTAAATGTCGAGGACTGTACCTTTGAAAATTTTGAAAAAGTACTTGATCGGGTTGAAAAATCCCGGCCTGCCATTGTCGGAATCTCGGTCATGGTCACGATGAGCAGGAATGCCTTTGACCTGCTGGCACGCCTCCGGGAACGGCTGCCGGCAACGCTCTTTGTAGCAGGAGGTCCGCTTCCGACCGTCCATCCTGCGATGTTTGCCGAAAAATTTGATCTGGTATTTTGCGGGGAAGGTGATGTGACCTTCCCGCATTTCTGTCAGGATTACCTTTCGTCATGCAGTTCCCCCCAGGATCTGGGCACCCTGGATCTCATGGCATACCCGGGACTGTATAGGAACCGGGACGGGCAGGTATGGGCATCTGCTCCTGTCCACCATCCCTCAGAAATCCTCGACCGGCTTCCCCTCCCGGACCGCTCGGGATTTGATCACGACCGGTACCAGGAAGTGATGGAAAAAAACACCGGTCTCAGGCAGACCAGCCTGATCGTCACCCGTGGCTGCCCGTTTTCGTGCGATTTCTGTTCAAAACCGGTATGGGGCGACCTGTTTCGGAAACCCCCGCTTGAAAAGGTTTTTTCGGAAATCGGGGAACTCATCGCCCTTGGCTATACCTGTCTCTGGATTGCAGACGACTGCTTTACTCTTGATAATGAGTACCTCACGGCATTCTGCGATGAAATGATCCGCCGGGATGCCCCCATTGGCTGGACCTGCCTCTCCCGGGTCGACCGGCTCACCCCGGGACTTGTTGACCTCATGAAACAGGCGGGTTGCATCCGTGTCTATCTTGGACTTGAATCGGGGAGCAACGAAACCCTCGGGCTCATGAACAAGCGGGTGACGGTTGAACAGGGAATCCGGGCAGTGCAGTTGTTTTCCCGGGCAGGTATCGGCACCGCCGGATTTTTCATGGTCGGGTACCCTGGCGAGACCATCGGGTCGATTGAAAAGACCTTTGCCCTCGCCCTTTCTCTTCCTCTCGATGAGGCATGGTTCACCATACCCCTCCCCCTTCCCGGAACACCCCTATTTACCCGTGTAGCCGATCTTCTGTCCTGGGATGACTGGGAGGTCTCAAACCAGGTGAAGTTCGTTTACCCCTCGGAATTCGACGAGGACTGGCTTTCGCGCCGTATCAGCGAGACCATGGAAGCCTTCCGGAAGAAAAAGGGGACCAATGGCAGTTGATAGCACGTGGCTCAAAACAGACCGGAGTTTGTGCATGAAAAAAGAAAAAAAACTCACCTATGTCGATCTTGCTGCAGATGACACGTTCCATACCGATTACGAAAAAGCACTGGAACGGATCCAACCCGAGCTGGGTCGCTCCCACCCCATCATCATCGGCGGCAGCGAGACTTTTTCGTCACCGGAATTCACGGTATTCTCACCGATTGATAACCATATCCTGATCGGAAAATTCCCGTCCGCAACACCATTCCAGGTAAGATCAGCTATTGCTGATGCCAGCAATGGCTTTCCTGCATGGCGTGACCGGGACTGGACAGAACGTGCGAGGATCATGCAGAAAGCTGCTGACATCCTGGATGCACAAAAATTCCTGCTCGCCGCTCTTGTCACCTTTGAATCCGGTAAGAACCGCTACGAGGCGGTCGCAGAGGTCGGGGAAGCCGTCGACATGCTCCGGTACCATACGGAGATCTACAAAAAACAGAAGGGTTTTGTTATTCCTACCCGTCCTGAGAACCCGGAGGCCGAGAGCCGGAGCATCATGCGGCCGTATGGTGTCTGGGCGGTCATCTCCCCGTTTAATTTTCCCCTTTCCCTTGCCGCCGGCATGGCGGGAGCAGCACTGATCACGGGAAATACGATCGTTCTCAAACCAACCAGTATTGCTCCTTTTTCGGTGCTGAAACTTTTTTCTGCGTTCGTCGCGGCAGGAGTGCCCCCGCAGGCAATCCAGTATATTACCGGCCCCGGCTCATCATTTGGCGATATTGTCACCGCTCACCCGGATATCGCCGGGATCGCATTCACCGGATCCCGCACCGCCGGTATGCAGCTCCACCGCACATTTGCAGCCCGGCAACGATGTATCAAACCGGTCATCTTCGAAATGGGGAGTAAGAACCCGGTCATTGTAACACAGCACGCGGATCTTGAGAAGGCGGCTGAAGGAACCCTGAAATCTGCATTTGGATTCAGCGGACAGAAATGCAGTGCAGCATCCCGCGTCTATGTCCATGAGTCTGTTACCGTCAGATTCATTGGCAGGCTCCGCCGACAGATGGAGAACCTTGTTACGGGCGATCCGCGGGAGAAAGGGACGTTTACCGGCCCGTTGATCCATGCAGAAGCGGAGCGGGTATTCAGGGAGTCGGTGGAGATGGTAAAAAAGGATGGAGGGCAGATCATCGCCGGTGGAAATGTGATCAGGGAGGGTATATTTTCGCGTGGGCACTATGCGGAGCCCACGCTTGTCAGCGGCCTGAACAGGGGACATCCGCTGCTCCGTCAGGGAGCTGTTCGTACCGATCCTCATCCTTGACACGTACAGGACACTCGCCGAGGCGGTTGCAGAAGCCAATAGTACGGAATACGGGCTGACTGCAGGAATCTTCTCTGAAAACGATGGAGAGCTTGAATATTTTTTTACCACCATACAGTCAGGAGTTACGTACGCGAACAGGCGTGGGGGGGCGACAACCGGCGCATGGCCGGGGACCCAGTCCTTTTGTGGCTGGAAGGCGAGTGGTTCCACCGGTAAAGGTGTCGGGGGTCCCTTTTACCTCCTTTCCTACCTGCGTGAACAGGCACAGACCCGTATACGGTAAGATTTTTTTTAGCGGACTCTTTTTTTCAGCCCGCCGTTTTGAAAAACCGGTAAACCAACCGGTCCCGCAAGGAAGAATGCCGGACGAGGATCCGGATTGGTTACTGCCCCGGTTCACGGGACCGGTGCCCTGCCGAGAGTATCCAGTGTCTCCAGGTATCGTTCCCGCCGGTGGATGTAGGCCTGCCCTCCCGGTCCGTACGGGACATACTCGGCAACCCTCCAGCCGTCTGCGGCCATCCCGGTTTTCGTCTGTTCCGCAAGACCTTTCAGAAACGCGAATTCGATGAGGTCTTTACGGTCGCCCATCGCCCCCCTGAGCCATTCGATCAGTTCGGGATCGTGGGTTGCCGCGGAGTAGGGAGCCCCGGCCCTGATGAGGGTCTCCGCGTGCGTCCTGAACTGCTTCTGGATTGTGGCAAAGTCACCGGTATCCCCTTGGTATGCACCCTTGACCAGGCGCACCGTGACTCCGGCACTCATGCATGAGAGCAGGTCGCGGGATGTGCGATCAAGGTATGCCTGCAGGGCAAGAGTCACCGCTCCTTCGCCGGCGAGATCGAGAACTGATTGCAGGGTACCGTCAACAAAAGGACGGCCTTCCATATCGATCTCGAACGGAACCCCGTTATTCCGTGATTCATGAAAGAGGAGCGACAGGTTCCTGACGTACTCATCGTGATCAAAAAGAATCCCGATCGCCGAGGGTTTGACAGAAAACGAGATACCGGTCTTCTGACTGGCGGATGCCCGGATCCCCGCGAGATACAGGCTGCAGGGCATGGTGTGACTCTTCAGGAGTGCGGGCAAATTCTGCGACTACGGCGAGCGTACAACGGATATGCTGACGGTTTCTTTCCGCGCACCACTTCAGGGCGCTTGCCAGATCCGGCAGCGACCAGCGATCTTCCACGATAAACCTCACAATCTGTTCATTTTCTACGATATCAATCTCACCCTCGCGGGATCTTTACTGTAACAGGCCCGGCTTACCGGCGTGGATTGAGATAAGATCCGGCATTAACCGGAACATATCCTTCATGTAGGTGAAATGATTATACTAGGTCGTTCCGGGAAGGAGGACATTATGGCTCAATGGAAATGCAGTGTATGCGGGTATATTTACGATGAGATGGCGGGCGACCCGAAAGCAGGAATCCCCGCTGGAACCCTCTTTGAAAACCTTCCCGATACCTGGACATGTCCGGTCTGCGGTGCCGGAAAAGAAGCGTTTGGTAAGCTGCCTGCAGAAGATATTCACGAAGGTTCGGCAACAACCGTATCTGACGTGATGGTGGCAGAACTGGTCGCATGGGGAATAAACCTGGTATTCGGCCTCCCCGGTACATCATCACTCGGTATTGTGGAGGCGGTCCGGAAAAATCCCGGTATCCGGTACATCGTGGTCCGGCACGAGGAGAATGCGGCAATGGCTGCCTCTGCATATAATAAATTAACCGGTAACATTGCTGCATGCCTGACGATCGCCGGCCCGGGTGCAACCAATCTTGCCACGGGGCTCTATGATGCAAAGGAAGACCATGCCCAGGTACTCTCCCTGAACGGGCAGGTGGAGACCCAGTATACCGGTCCGGGCGGCATTCAGGAGATAGACCAGGACGCATTCTTTCGCCCGATCACCGTTTACAACAATACCGTTTATGAGAAGAACAAGGCCGTCCTGCTCCTGACCCGTGCCCTCAAGTATGCGATCATAAACCGGGGTGTTGCGCAGATATCGGTTCCCAACGATATCCAGAAACAGCCGCTGGATTCCCGGTTCTGTACCCGCGAATCCTGCATCGGCAGTCCCGACATCCTTCCCTCCGATGATCGGATGGCTGCCGCTGCTGCCGCGATAAACAAGGCGAAAAGTCCGGTAATCCTTGCCGGGTGGGGTGCATACACCGAGGGTCAGGCCGTGCTGGATATCGCCGGGAAGATCAAGGCACCAATCCTCACGACCTTCCGGGCAAAGGGGATCCTCCCGGAGGACAATCCGCAGGTAATCGGCATTTTGGGAAATGTCGGATCCCCCCATGCACGGACGCTTGCAGATGAAGCCGATCTTATCATCACCTTCGGGGTCGGGTTCTCAAAATTTACGAACGTACCCGCGGGAAAACCCCTTGTCCAGGTTGATATTGACCCCATCAGGCTCGGGAAGAACAGCCAATCGGTCGGGCTCTGGGGAAACTGCAGGCTGGTCCTTCCCCGGCTCCTCCCCCTGCTTCATGAACGGGAAGATGGTTCGATCAGGGAACGCCTTGCCGGCATGAAAAGGGCATGGGACATGCAACGCGACCGGGAATCGGACAGCGACGCGGTGCCGCTCAGACCACCTTTTATCATGAATGTGCTCTCGGATGTGATCCCCGCCAATGCGGTGATATCGGTTGACGTCGGGGAGAACCAGTGGTGGTTTGGGAGAAACTTCCGTATTAAACAGCAGCGTTTTGCGATGTCGGGGTACCTCGCGACCATGGGATGCGGTCTCCCGGGGGCAATCGCCGCAAAAATTGCCTATCCGGACAGAACCGTCTTCTGTATCACCGGTGATGGTGGTTTTTCCATGGCTATGGCGGATTTCGTGACCGCAGTGAAATACGAACTCCCGATGGTCGTTGTCGTACTGAATAACCGTCAGCTCGGTATGATCCAGGTCGAACAGATGATGGAAAATTACCCTAACTATGCCACCGATCTGCTTAACCCGGACTTTGCCCGGTATGCAGATATCTGCGGTGGGATCGGGATCCACGTCGGTCGTCCTGAAGAACTCAGGCCTGCACTCCTCGCGGCAATGTCCCATCAACGACCGGTTATTATCGATATTGACACTGATCCCAAACGGTTCTGACCGTTTTCCTGCGGAAAGGCGCCGGGGGCCTTATAAACTCCTTAAGGGAACTTGTTCTTCCCGGTGGTGAGGTACCGTCATACGTTTCCATGGTCAAGATCAAGAGGTTCATGACTATGGGGACAGAGAAAGAAATCCCGGGGCGACCAGGATTTTGTTAAATATTGGGGGAGGTCATGAAAGTAACGCTCACATTACCTCAGAGGGGGTTGCAGCCGGGACGGCGTCCTCCTTTTTTTCCCGGCTTCTCAAGAGAATCTCTCGTTCAGTTTTTCAGGTATTATCGCCTTCAGGGTTTGCGCGGCGGTAGAACCGAGAGGAGCGAAAACCGTACACCTAGAATTGTCAGAATATTTTTCCTATGAAAATCACTCATGCCCGGATAGAGTTATGGGGGTTGAGACCCCATACCCCCTGATTGCGATGAACACCGCCGTTCCCGACGGGGGGCCCCCCGCGGCGGATCGAGTATTAAAATCAGTACCGATTGAAACCACCCTGCCCCGCCGTGCCCCGGAGAGGCCCCGAGTCGGGGAACTCTCCGACTATCATGATTATTGACGATCCGAATGTTCGCCACTTCTCAATGTCCTTTTCTTAAGGACCGAGGGTTCATTCGCTGAGGTGTTTTCATTGTTCAGCCCAATCCGGGCATACATCTCTTTTCCCCGTCACTTTGGTATTAAACGTGGGGTATTTCAGTATGATTCGAGATCTCTGAGTTTGTGGTACAGATATTCCTGATACTCAGTGCATGGACATCGTCATTACCCGTCAACCGTGCGAAATCCCTGAGTTCTTCTGTCGATACCCGCAGGAAATTTTCAAGCCTTTTTGCGGATATATCGGACTTCAGACGTTCCCGCAGTTCCGGTTTCTGGGTAGTCACTCCTACCGGGCAGTTTCCGGTATCGCAGATGCGATATTGCTGGCATGCACATGCCATAAGTGCGGCAGTCCCGACGGCAATCGCATCGGCACCCAGGCAGAGCGCTTTTGCGAAATCTGACGAAACCCGCAAACCTCCGGTTATTACGAGAGATACATCCCTGATATTATTCTCATCGAGATATTTTCTCGCACGGTACAGGGCAAACAGGGTGGGCACCGATGTGGAAGCTTTGATATATTTCAGGGCCGCACCCGTCGCACCCGGCCGCCCGTCAATGGTGATAAAATCAGGTTCTGCATACACCACTACGGCCAGATCCTCTTCAATGTCGCCGGCGAGCTATCTTGATGCCGATGGGTTTTCCCCCGGATGTTTCCCGGAGCCATTCCACCTTCTTTTTCAGGTCTTCCTTGTTCCTGATATCATCAAATGCTGCCGGACTGACAATGTCCATACCGACCGGGTAACCCCGGATGTGTGCGATTTCGGCGGTTACCTTCTCTGCGGGCAGCCGTGCTCCCATCCCCGGTTCTGCAGACTGCCCGATCTTGATCTCAATGGCATCAGCAGATTTCAGGTTCTCCCCGGTGATGCTGTACCGGTTCGGCACATATTCAAGGATATATTTAAACGCTGACTGGCGTGACTCAGGCAGCATCCCTCCCTCCCCGGATCCCATCGCGGTCTTCACTGCCGATGTCCCTTTCGCGATGGCAATTTTAACTTCCTTTGAGAGTGCCCCGAATGACATGTGGGTCACGTAGACGGGAGTTTCAATGACCATCGGGCAGCGGGCTTTCGGGCCGATTACGGTCCGGGTATTGACATGAGTTTCCTTGTTCAGGGGAATTCTCGCGATCTGGGCACCTTTGATCAGGATATCATCCCAGGAGATGGCCGGTTTTTTTGTCCGCATCGGTTCAATGATCGATTCCCCGGTCGCCGCCATGGTATGGATATCTTCCATGTATTCTTCAAGTTCATCCGACTGGCGTTCCCATTCAGCAAGATACCCGGCCCCACCTTCCGCGTGCTCATCGGGTTCAGTGACATTCAAAACAGGCTTAAGATGCGTGCGGTCAGATCCGCAGATCGGGCATGACCATTCCGGTGGGAAATAAGGTGGTTCAGTGCCGGGGCGGATATGAGTAAGCGAGTTTCCACGGTCAGGATCATACTCGAATACGTTACAGACATTGCAGCGGTAGAGGGTCATACGGGTTTACCAGCAGGTTTCTATCAGTCGCAGAATACCATAAGGATATTTGGGGATACCCGGCGCAGGGTGGATCGCCATGGTGCTACCGGAACACCAGGAAAGGTTAAAAGATTCAAATCAGACCCCTGCGTGTAGCAGTTGTCGATGGTGGTCGGATATCAGTCCCCCGCGTTGATCACCGGGTATCTGCCGGGAAGAACATCGTTCATAGCGGGATAAAAAGGGTAATTCTTCAAGATCCTGTCCAGGCACGGTGTCGATCCTGTTACTCGACATTCGTAATTCTGTCTTTCATATCATGGACCTTTGCTTTTTTTGCCTCCATCAGTGCGGAAATAACGGCGTCAGAAAAGACCAGTGCAAGGGTTTCGAATAATGTACCGAGCGGAGCGAATGCAGAGGTGACCGATCGGTAGTTTCCGGTCAGCTGGCGTATTTCAAATGAGTTTTTATCCTTCGAGTAATACCCGGTAAGATCCCCGAGATTCACGACACTGTCTGCCATCCTGCCCATCCGGGAGTCCGGAGATGCCGTAACCAGACAGACCTTCCCTCCAAGATCATGGGCGGTCCCACAGATGGATACCATTGAATGTGTCTCTCCCGACCCCGAAAACATTACCAGGGTATCGCCAGAAAGAAATGCCGGCGTAATGGTCTCCCCGACCACATAGGTGGATAATCCGAGGTGCATCAGCCGAAGCCCGAATGCCCTGGCGATCAATCCGGAGCGCCCCGCACCAGCCACGTAGATCCTCTTTGCAGAAAGTATCTCGTGGAAAAAAACTTCGATCTGCTGATGGTTCAGTGTGAGAACAGATTTTGTTAAGATTTCTGCCATCTGCTGCATAAAATCCGGGATCCTGGCTGCTTCATCGGTCATGTGTCGTACCGCACTTTCGCATCACAAACGATGAACATTTCGGTCCACTACGATAATCCCGGATAGTCGCATCTTAAACCTGTTCCTGCGAGGCTGGAAGCGAATTCCTGAACCTGATAAGCTCGTCACAGAACTCTCCCAGATATTCATCCATGGAAAGACTACCCTCCTCAAAAATGCAGTCGCCTTCTTCGATCACCTTATCGATCATGTTCCGGGTTGGAAGTACGATATCGAGGGGAACTCCTGCCTGCTTCGACCCCCGGATGAGAGCTTCGCGGAAGAGTCCAATACAGTACCCGATTCGGTATTTGTACACGTATCGTGTCTTGGTGAGATAACCCGCGATCCGTTCGGTCTCTATACGGAGAAAATCTTCCAGGATTTTTTTGTCTTTGCACTTTCCGAGCATATACTGGTAATGAGCATAGGGGTACATCTCTTCAAGTTCTGCCGGGAGGATGCCACAGGTCCCAAAAATTACTACATGGTAGCTCGAGGGATCCAATACCTGTGCTATTATCGACCTGATAAGCTGGTGACTCGGACTCCTGCTATACGGTTTCCGGACTGCACATGGCATGAAAATTGCAATATCCTTTGGGAGGATCTCATATTCGTCAATGATATAACGGTAAGATTTCTCAAACTCCGGAAGGTAAAACGGGGGATCGGTCAATATGGCGTCCCGGCCGATCGTTGATTTTTCCTGTCCTTTTGGATCACCCATAATTCTTCCCTATGGTATCGTTCCGGCAATAAAAGAATGAATCGTCCATCCCCTCCAACCCTCCCGGCGGTCCTTTTTCTTTCGGCATAGTACGGATCCTCTTTTACCCGGTGAAAAATCGTGAAATCCGGATTGACTCCCCCGTTTTTTAAAAAGAAATTTTCCTGGGCATCCACGATGTTTTCATTGACCGGTGAAGTTTTCTGCTACCCGCCGACAGAGACTATTGCTTCCTGCAATATAGCGTGGCATCTCCCGGAGGATCTTTTCCTGCAGCGGGTGTCTGAGGTCCCTGCTCCAGTCCCGGAGAATTTCCTCGGTGATTTCAAGATGAAACTGCAGACCGAGTGCACTCTTGTACTGGAATGCCTGATTTTTCACCGGATCTCCTGAACACAGAATTTTGCCCCCGAACGGTATTTCGAACGTATCCCCATGGAGCTGGAACACAAAGAACCGGTCCGGAAACGTTGAGAAAACGCTCTCCGTGACCGTCTCCCGCCGGACCTGGTACCAGCCGGTTTCCTGAACGTATTTATACACCGGTGCCCCGAAAGCCGAAGCGATCAGTTGCGCACCAAGACAGATGCCAAGTACCCTTTTTTTTCCTTTAATTGCCTTACGGATAAATTCCTTTTCTTCTTTCAGGTACGGATATTCCTGCTCGTCATTTACGCTCATGGGACCGCCCAGAAAAATGACATGGGAAGCATCAGTTACCGGTACCTCGTTTGTTTCATACAGACGGATATACTCAAGCGGAATGTTCCTTTCCGTAAAACAAGACCTGAAAAACCCGAGGGTTTCGCCGGGGGTATGCTGGAATACGGCAATTTTCATGCGATCGTACCAGAGTTAACTTACTCGATAATTATTATGTGTTGTTATGAAAAGGTCCCCAGGTCCTTTTGTAACCCTATTCCTCAGTGATCCCTTACTTGGTAACGGGGTCGTATATGAAGGAAAAAACTGCTGAATCCCGCGATTGGCTCTGCTGATGGAACTGTCACCGTGGTTCCGGGAATTGTCGTACTGATGTTGTTGTCGTAAGAGGTAACGGTGCAGTCTCAACAACCGTCATAGCTATCATATCCGGGAACCATCGTAGTTATGGTCGTCGCCGGAATAATGACCGAAGTTCAGGGAACACTTCCTGTTGTGGTTGTGACTGGGAAGTAATGGCAGGACAGCCGTCACTGTACCCGTCACCGCAGTACAATAAGCAACGGCCAGTAAAATAAAGAAAACCGGGAGATGAAGGCAACACAAAAATAGAATGGTTCGTAAATATCTTTCCCAGTACCATAATCCGTTATCAGGGATTCGATATTGTGGTCGTATTATCCCCGAATCTCCCCCGGAAACCACCTGCTGGTATTCCCAACGCATCACTTAACTCTTGCTGGGTCACACCGAGCAGTTGTGCGGCGGCGGTCAGGTTGGGCCTGCCGCCGGTCGAACTGTTGAGGGCTTCCTGGAGTACGTTTTCAGTCACTCCCAGCTTTGTCGCGGCCTCACTGATCTGCGTCGCGTTTGAAAGGAATCCAGGTCCACGGAGATGGTTCTGTGAGCCTGCTCCGGTAGTATTATCGGGATTTTGTCCGCCAGATGGCTGTCGTGCATAATTCCTTTCATCCTGCACACAGCCCGATGCGATAAGACCTCCAGCCAGGACCAGCGACATTACGAGTAGCAATCAGTATTGTCCTTTTCATAAAGTGATCTTCCTCCTTTGTTGTATGGGCAAAAAAGAAGAGAGGGTTTTTCCTCAGGCTTCCTGTCGGTACGTTGTGCATGGTGGCCTGCGAATGATGGACGACCGTTCTTCAGGGAAATATTCCCTGAATCGCTGCCCGTCTTATTCATCAGCGTACCCGAGTGATCTTTATGATAGGCCCTCAGCCACTGCATCGCTTCGGTCATATTCCCGCTGGTAAGATTTGTTTGAGCCTGGCTCACATCCACACCCTGTTCGCCGAGTTTTGAGATCATGGTCTGCAACCGTTCAGAGGGGAAGGTACTGTTCCACGCGTGAAGGCGGGTGCTATTGACCGGAATTCCCGGTTGGTTCTTATACATAGCAAGAAGCGAGTGGAGAGTGCATTTGTTTACCGGCTGTAAGATTTCCGGGGCCTGGCTCACATCCACACCCTGTTCGCCGAGTTTTGAGATCATGGTCTGCAACCGTTCTGACTGAAGTGTACTGTTCACTGTCTTTGACCAGGACACATTGCCCTTGAATTCCGGGTGCTCTTTATGATAGGCCATCAGCCATTGCATCGCTTCGGTCATGTTCCCGCTGGTAAGATTTGTTTGAGCCTGGCTCACATCCACACCCTGTTCACCGAGTTTCGAGATCATGGTCTGCAGGAGTTCTGTCTGTAACGATGCATTGAAAATTCCGTGATGGCCGATTCCCTGTGCAACCGCACCCGACATTTCATTCGGGGGAGCGTTCAGCATCGTTGAGCTCGCCGGGCTTATGACCAGACCGGCAATCGATAAAAAGATCGACAGTACGGAAATGATGCTGGTGAGATTGTTTGGAACATTCATCTGGATACCTTCCTGATTTTCCTGTGATGCCGGGTACTTGGCGCCGCATCAATGTATAGTTTATACGACATTTTGTATTATTAAACTTTCTATTTGTCGAATGTAAGTTATAATAAGTGACCGCAAATTGTTATCTGACCGGCAGTTTCACCATCGCGAGGCAAAAAGGAACTACCTTCGGAAAGGAAATACACCCTCAGGTAAATATGGCCTGGATCAACTGGATGCAGATTCTGTCCTTTTTAAGGCAGTTGGTCGTGGAATCCTCCCAGGCTACCCTAACGATACAGGAACCCTCACAGTACAATACGCCTGCAATATCGTGGATTCCGGCACGTGCAGTATGTACTATCGCTGGTGGGAGATCCCAATCGAGTATGGTATAACCCAGGTGCCGTCGGTTGAATTCATATCGGCAACTTGTCCTTCGGCTGGACGGGTATAAAAAGAACAAATCCAGTAAGGTTTACGGGAATTTAGAAAGTTTTATATTACAAAATGTCACATATAAGTTACATTATTACGATCTCTGGATTCGGTCACCAAAGATTCAATTACAAAAGGAGAAGATTACGTTGACATGCTGAAGTATTTTAACGGAATGTCAATATGTCATCCTTTTTCTTATGGAACGGGTTATCTTTTCAAATGCATCAATCATCACTTTGACAGCAGGTTATGAAAAAAAATCGAAAAATCAATGTAGGTAGAGAAACCCTCAGAAATTCCTAAAAAAGGTTATGAATTATATTCTCATAAAGAGTCATTAATGTTCAGGGAGAAAGGAGTGACATGCTGAGAAATACATTTTATATTTTATTCGGCTGTATCGCATTAGTATTGCTTGCGATTTTCTGGTATTCTGTTGAAGTTCACATTCCACTTTTTATAATTATAGCGTTTATCGTTGGGATTATTGTTATTTACCTGGCACGCTCCCGGGTCACTAATCTTATTGAAGACGAACGGGATCAGAAGATAACGGAACAGGCTACCATGAGGACCATGCAGGTTTTCTGGGTCGCTTTCTGTGCTTTCTCTATCAGCGCAGTCATAGAGATCCTCCATATCCCGGAATTTCCCCGGATCCCCCCCCCTTCGATGCGTGCTCCTGAGATTCTGCCACCGCGTCTGATGGGATACATCCAGCTTGGTCTTTTGTGCCTGATGATCTTCCTGTACGTGGGGTTCCGGATGTATTACGCAAGAAAATATGGAGAATGGGACACCGATGAAGAATAAGATCAAGGTATTCCGGGCCATGAATAATATGACCCAGGACCAGCTTGCACAGGCAATCGGAGTCAACCGACAGACCATTCTGGCAATTGAAAAGGAAAAATATGTTCCGTCCCTTGATCTGGCCTTTAGAATTGCACGGTATTTCAATGTTAACATCGAGGAGATTTTCATGCGATAATGATACCGAGGTACATTGTGGCCGGCATATTCGCATTGTTTTATGGTTGATCATTTACTGCCTGCTCTTTACTGCAAATCATATCATCAGCGTTCCCGGGTATGTTGACCACCTGTTTTCAGTACTTAACCATTAAGGGAATGTTCAGGAGCGATCTCGATTGGTCATTATCTACGGCAGACACCATGCACTTTATGCTGGAGTATTAGAAAGATTTATATTACAAAATGTCGTATAAATATTGCAAATTGTACGTTAAACACTACATAAACACCCGTAATAGGGAGAAGCCCAGTTCAGAAGGTCGGACACCATCCATAATGTTCGGTACCCGAATCGCATAATCCCAGAAGGAGGAAACATGGCAAAAAAATCCGTCATCAAAAAATCCGTGATCTTTGGTATCATCGTAATATTCATGATGATATCCAGCGTCCAGGCAGCCGGAAGCACAACCATTGTCACGAATGCGCAGGATGCTTCCGCATCCCTTTACATTTCGTCGTTCGATCTGAATCCCCAGATTTTTTATCCCTATGAAACCGGGACAGTTACCGTTCATGTAACCAATCCTTCCAATGCATCGATCGGTATCTCGCAGCCAAACCTCATCGATCCTCACGTTCACGTTGTCAACCTCGATTCGTTCAGCACGACAACCACCATCGGACCCGGCTCGACGGTCGACTACTCGTTTATCGTAACGGTAGATCCCCCGGATGGGACCTATTTCCCGTTATTCACGGTTTCTACGGATGTCATGGGGGCATCTTCGATTCACGCCCAGTTAAAAATTAAGGTAGATTCCACCGACATCAGGGCAGGTATTGCGACAAAGCCGGATAATTTTGCGGTTTCCAAAAAAGATTCGGTAAATGTGAGTGTAACAAATCCCCGCAGCGGTGAAATAACCAACGTACAGATTGTCCCGGAAACGAATGGGGTTGATGTTTCACCCTCAGAATTCTATGTCGGTACCCTGAACGCCCAGAGTTCTGTCCAGGTACCGTTCCAGGTCACTCCCAACCAGAAAAACCCGACCCTCACCTTCCATGTCAGTTTCAACAACGGCGATAATAAACATTCTCAGGACATTGTTCTTCCCCTGAATATCGGCAATGATAAAACAGCAGCGGTGCCGATTGTCAACAATATTGCTGTTACATCCCTCGGTTCTTCTTATCAGATTACCGGTGATGTAAACAATGCCGGCATTACCGATGCCCACTCACTGATCCTGACGGTGGCAGCGCCAGCAAAAGCGGTTGAACCGTATGCTTCGTACTCGGTAGGATCCCTGGCATCAGACGATTTTTCCAGCTTTGAACTTACGTTTACTGCCAGTGATATTTCCGCCGTTCCTCTCGTCGTCCAGTGGAAGGATGCAGCCGGCAATCCGTTCAGTATTACCCAGAACCTCGATCTCCGTGCTCTCACCGGCACGGGCACATCAGGAACACGTACCGGCAGCTCCGGAAGTTCCGGTTCCCCCGCCACATCGGCGGCAAGGACCGCCGGGGGCTTTGGTGGCCCGGGCGGTGGAGGCGGTGGGGGTATACTCGGGTTCGGAGGCAGCAGCCGTAGCGGCGGCCTGAGTGCGTTCTATCCGGTCATTGGAGGAGGCATTCTTGTCATCATCGCGATAGTACCTGTGGCTGAAACGGAAATGGATTGCGGCAAAACTGAAGAAGCTGAAGAAGTGAGGGGAGTATCGCATGCCCCCCCTCATTCAGCTTGCGGATGTCACCAAAGCGTATCACCTCGAGAGTGGTGACTTCACGGCGCTGAACCACGTTTCTCTCGATATTATGGAAAATGAATTTGTCGCGATCATGGGACCTTCGGGTTCCGGCAAATCGACCCTGATGAATCAGGTCGGCATCCTCGATGTTCCTACATCAGGAACATTATTCATCGACGGGAAAAATGTGGCAACCATGACGAGCCTCGAACGTACGCATATGCGCCGCGATATCATCGGGTACATTTTCCAGAAATTTTACCTGATCCCGCTTCTTTCCGCCTATGAAAATGTGGAGTACCCGCTCATCCTGAAATATAAAAAAAGGGATACATCCGGTAAGGCCGCAGCCGTTCTCAAATCCGTGGGATTTGACGAGCAGTTGAGTGCGCACCGCCCGAACCAGCTCTCCGGTGGGCAGCAGCAGCGTGTTGCCATTGCCCGGGCACTGGTCAATGACCCGAAGATCCTTCTCTGTGACGAGCCAACCGGGAACCTCGACCGCAAAACCGGCTTCCAGATCATGGATATCCTCACCGGGCTGCACAAGGAGGGAAAGACGGTCATCCTGGTGACGCATGATCCTAAGATTGCGGAGTATGCCCACCGGACGATAGAACTCGATGACGGGAAGGTGGTGGAATCATGAGGGACATCTTCTTCGACCTCTCCGTTCGGAGTGTAAGGCTCAATTTCCTCCGGTCGATCCTTGCATCCATTGGTATCGTTATCGGGGTTGTTGCCATCTCTTCGATGGGGATGCTCGGCACCAACATGCAGCTCTCGGTAAAAAGCCAGCTTTCGTCAAACGTCAATACGATTATCATCACCTCCGATGTGGTCAGGACCACCACGACCGCCGGAACCCCGATAACCTCGGAAGGGATTGACAAGAGTACCCTCAATGATATCAAGTCTGCAGCCGGACAGAATGATATCGTCCCGATACATAGGACAAATACCCAGTTTACTATTGGATCTACTGATGGCAGAGGTTCAATCTACGGACTGGACCCGAATGATATTACCAAATTCCTTACCATCGACCAGGGTACGAACATCAAGGGAGGGACCGATGCACTCGTCGGGCCGAATATTGCTTCAAATTTTAATATGAATATCGGGAGCAGGATCAAGATCGGCCAGAATAATGTCTCGGTAGTCCGACCGACGGTCCGGGTTGTCGGCATTCTCGCAGCCAGGGGATTTGCCTCTGATGGTGTTAACACGGATAACGCAATCATCGTCCCCGATACCTGGTACACCGATAACTACGGTGGCAAGGATATGTACGACCAGGTCAACGTGATCCTGCAGAATATCGATACCATAAATCAGACCGAGGCAGCAATCGACGATAAGGTCAACCGGAGGACGAATATTGTCCGGATCAGTGATGCCAGCTCCCGGCTTTCCAGCATCTCCTCAACCCTTGGAACCATTACCACCTTTATCCTCGCCATTGGCAGCATATCCCTGGTCGTTGCGGCAGTAAGTATTTTCAATGTGATGATGATGTCGGTCAAGGAACGGGTACAGGAGATCGGGATCCTGCTGTCTATCGGTACCGAGAAGGGCGAGGTGCGGAGGATGTTCCTGTATGAGGCATTCATCCTCGGTATAATCGGGGCGGTAGTTGGCGGGATCTGTAGTTTTGTCATCGGATATGCGGTGGTGAGCGCGATGATCGGCAATACTTCGTATTTCTTCCTGCCCGACAGTCTGATCTATATCCCGTACGGCATGATTATCGGAATTGTAGTATGTGTTGCATCCGGGTTGTATCCTGCCTGGAAGGCATCGAACATGGACCCGATCGATGCACTGAGGAGCGAATAATCATGATGATCCAGCCCCTTGGGCTGTATCAGGATTGAATTTCTTCGTTTCTCATAATCATTGCCCGGTATACAAGGCAGGAAAGAATTGCCGCCGGTCTTCCTGCCTTTCCCGCGGAAGACGGGAATCCTGTCTCGTTTCGCCTTCAGCGGGTGTGTTGTCCGATTGACATTACACCCCTATCAGCTGATCCGGCAGCCGGGTAGTTTTTTCATCTGAGGAGACCTGTGTCTGCAGGGTCAGGGTCTCCCCGATACATTTGGTGGCAAATGCCCCACAATCTGCATTCACCGATATTGGTTCGGTTTTTGATTCTCCCCCCGCGATGTCCCCGATGCAACGTCTGATGAAAGGATCCCCATTCAGGTTAATGACATCATTTCTGCTGTTATGAAGGGTGACGGTGATGCAGACATTGTGGGCGGTCTCAAATCCGGTATTGGCAATCGTTGCATCCAGTTGCCGGCAGGTCAGGCCGCAACTGACCGGCGCTCCTGACTGGAGCACGAAATCAACGGGTAACTTTGATGTTTCTACCGTGTACGTACCTGACTGACCGATCGTTGATGACGGTCCAGGAAGGAACGTCGTTGAGACCTGAAGGTGTGCAGGTGAAGTTGCTGCCCCCGGATTCAGGGTGTTTTCGTTGTTTCCCGGCGCCAGAAAACCGATAAAAAACGCCAGAATTACTATGACTACTATTCCGATAATGATCCCGGTTATCATCCAGAATTTTTTTCCCCGGATCCGTGTTCCGGGTTTTTCGGTACATCTGTCTGTGCCGCATCCATAGCGATCTCCCCATCTCTAAGATGACTTACTGCTGCAGGATTAAATAATAATCCCGGAGTAAGGTTATTTTCCTTTATACCTGGCAATGAGAGCGATATGCGGTATCACTATTCTTTTTGATTAACATCACAAGGTACCGGGTGGCCGGGAGAATCGTTTCCGGAAAGACCCGAAAAATCCATGATTTTTGTCGTTACCTGAACAACCTGGCAGGAAGATCGCTTCATTGGATTCGCGGGGATTGTTCAACCGGTATGAATGGATCCACTCTGTTCAGTAAAAAAAATCCCGTAGTGGTTGCCACCCGGTCCTGAAGGTCTCCTGCTCCAAATGGATCAGGACAGGGACCGTTTATGGAACAAAGGGGCCGGTGAAACGGTATGCCCCTTTGGTACCCGGATTTCAAAACGTGCCCCGGTGCCATATACCCCGGTTTCCCGTATCGAGATATTGGTAATGGAGAGGATCTCCCGTGACAGGTACATGTCAAGTCCGGTATTCTGGAAAAACTGGCGGTTGAATATCTTCTCTTTTGCATCAGGCGGGATGCCGATCCCATCATCTTCACAGATCACGAGAAGTTCTTCAAATGACTCCTCACAGGAGAACCGGAGGTTCCGGATCTTCCTGCCATACCTGACGGCATTGTCAATGAGGTGAAAGAATACTTTCTCCAGCAGGTGGTCGGCATAGATCTCAACCCGGTCGGTATCAGAGGAGAGAACAACCGATCTCAGGTTTGTAGTCGAAGCCACGCCGTTGATCAGTCCGGAGAGATTATACCACGCCGGTGGCTGAATTCCGATGTTCTGATAATCCCGGGTAAAGGTGATCAGGTTCTGGATGGCACTTGCCGCCGCCAGCTCCTTGTCAAAGGATCTGAGCAGGAACGCAGGGTCGCGGACCTGTTCACGCGAGAGTTCAATATATCCTTTCACAACGGTCAGGTGGTTCAGAATCTCGTGACGGGTCATACAGCTGAACACATTCAGTTTTCGGTTGGCCCTCTGGAGTGCATCTTCTTCCTGAACTTTATCGCTCATGTCTACGAGAGAAAGGATCAACCTCTCCGTATCCGGAACCGGCGTCATCCTGAGGGATCCAAACCTCAGACTGGCCATCGAAGCGGATGAACTGGAATGCATTATTCGAAGCTGTTTTTTTCGGGTTAATCCGGCACTCGTGCTCATATCTCTTCATCCTTTCCAGTTCTTTTGGAGCAACAAACTCGGTCCACTTTTTTTTCCCTTCAACTTCATCCCTGACATAACCGATGACCTTCTCAAACTCGGGATTGATGTAGGAGATGGTCGCATCCTCTTCAATGATTGCAATTGCTGATGCGATATTCTCCAGAATAATCATATATTTTGACCCGGCATCCTGCAGCGCATTCTCCCGTTGTTCCCCTCCGGCAACCTCGGTGATCGATTCTATCGCCCCGTCAGGTTCTCCGGATCTGCTGAAGACCGGTGAGGCGATTTCGCGGATATTTTTGGATCTTCCGTCGGAAGTAATTATTGTCGTCTCGGCAGACAGGGTATTTCCTGTCCAGTGTACGTCCCGATAGCCCATCTTCCCAATTTCCGGGTCGGATGCAAAGATCAGATCAACGAGCATCGACCGCCGCTCTCTGAAGAAGGGAATGGCATACTCGTTGCTGCCTTTTCCGACGATATCTGCCGCTGAAATTCCGGTCACGTCTTCGATTGCCCGGTTCCAGACGACGATTCTCCCGTCGCGGTCAATTGCGAAGGTGGGATCCGGAATACTATAGATAATTCCTGACATTTTCAGCGTTTCGGACCCCGGTTCATTCTTACCCGGTGCATTGCCGGTATCTTCAAGAAAAGATACGATAAAACGTCGTGTTCTGGGGATTGCAGCGGCATTGAGGGATACATTCCGCTCCTGGTTTCTCCGGTCTATAAGTCGTACGGTACAGGTTCCGGGTGTCTGCTCCATCGTCGTACTGCACCCGGTAAGGTGACGGGTAATGGTGTCAGCCGTTTCCGGCGCGACAAAGTCTGTCCACTTTTTCTTACCCTCTATCTCCTTCCTGTCAAAGCCGACGAGTTGCCGGAATTTTCTGTTTGCTGCGGAAATTTTTGCATCTTTTTCAATTATTATGGTGGGTATACCGGAATTTTCAAAAACAGCCCGGTATTTTTTTTCAGATGCACGTAGAGCAGTAAGGATAACATCGTTTTTCTCTTCATGAGGTGGGAACTTATCTGCCGGCATGTCTACTCTTTGGTAAGGTGAGATGGTGGGGAAGATCTCCTTAACTATGTTCTCAACGACAAAAAATTCTGGCTGATCACTGTATGAGAAGTACGTTAACGTTCTCCTATAATTATTTATTGAAAAAATTTTGCGGGCAGGGTATAAGGCCCGCGATTTCCCGGATAATCACGCATCGGCAAAAAATCAGGGTATAGTCACATTTCAACCACCAAAATTGATCAGTGATAACGAGAGAAAAATCGCATAAAATATGTTTCCGGAACTGACGGGAAAAAAGTTCAATTTTTTATGCTTCGCAGAAATTCTTTTTTCCTGTCACCAGGTTAATCTCTACGGTAGTTATGAGGTAACCCCCTCTTCCCCCAAAGGGGGAGGCAACCCAAGGGGAGCACCCCCTTGACCCTCCACGTTCGAGATATTTTCATCAACATTCTGAGGGCTATCACATTTTGGGGGATGCCCTGGCGGCGAGGGCGGAAGTACGATGTGCTGGAGCCCCCAAGAGCGATTTTTGAGGAAAATGTGTTGTATCTCTTCATAAAATTAGTCGCTAGAATGTGACTATACCCAAAATTATTGTTAAAAATTTACGAAGGATATTAAGGCCGGAAAACTGAAACTCAGGGATCAGGGAACTCGTGAAAATTTCAGCCTCTTCCTGTAATAGTCTGCCGGGAACAGAACTTATCATCAGGAAACATAAAAAATCATAAGAATACGATTGAAGGATACCCACACACCACGAACAGGGAAAAGCATTGAAAAAGGACAAAAAAAAGTCCCGGACCGGAGATGTGGCGTGTTTTCAAATTTTACTGTTAAATTTTATGCCTCCGTGACCGTACTGATAATTGAAACCAGGGAATTTATGGATTATATGATCCGGGTCGGCATCTTTGCTCTAGCAGCAATCCTGATCTGCACTCCCCTTGCGGCCGATGCGGCCACGGTTCCGCCAGGCTCAGCGATAACTTACACGATCACCCTCCAGGAGGATGGCACCGCGATATGGCATGTGGAGTACCCGGACACCTCTCATCTCGGACGAGGACGTTGAACTGTTTGATGCGTACGCTCGCAATATGTCCTCAACCTACCTTCCCCAGTTCCAGGACCTGATGCAGCGCTCAGCTTCTGAAGCAACAGCCGCTACATCGCGCCCCATGGTTACCGGCGATTTTTCTGGGGATGCCGGGATCCAGTCTTCACCTACGGGACGGTATGGGGTCGTGATCTATTCGTTCAGCTGGAAAGGTTTTGCAAAAACGGGAAGCAACCTGGCGATAGGAGACGCGCTGGCAGGAGGGTTGTACCTGGATAAAGATACTACTCTCATCATCCGGTATCCTACCGGCTATACCGTCATTACCGCCGAACCGGCGCCGGATCAGGTGCGGGAGGGGTTGATCTGGTATGGCCTGCGTTCGTTCGGAGCAGGGGAACCCCGTCTGGTCTTTGAAAAATCCGGTTTTCCGCTCCTTTCGGTCCTGCTGGGCTCAGGCATAGTTTTTTTCATTATTCTGGGGGTTGTTGTCATCATATCACAAAAACGTTCACGCGAGCCGGATGATCCTGGAGAGGCGGCAGTCCCGTTACCGGAAACGGATCTCATCAGCCTCGAAGATAAGATCATCCAGATGCTGAAAACAACCGGGGGGGAACAGTACCAGTCAGAGATGGTAAAAAACCTGGGCCTGCCCAAATCGACGGTAAGTGCAACGCTTAACGACCTCCACCGGCGCGGCATTATCCAGAAGATCAAAAAAGGACGCGAAAATCTCATACGGCTGATATGAGTATTTCGGGATCAACCGGTATTCTCTCTCCTGAGCGTTCCTTTTCCTTCTCCTTCCTGGTATTTTTGAGGGGTTATCCATTACCGTGAACATTTTTTAGTATCAGTTACCTTGGTGTACAGGAACAACCATGACAATTGACTGGTACAAAGAATTCGTTAACCTGGAATACACGCCAGCCCCCGATGACCTCATCTGCATGTTTTATTTTGAACCTGCTGCCGGGATCCGGAGCAGGGAAGCTGCAGGAAGGATAGCCTCGGAGAGCTCAACAGGCACATGGACTACCCTCCACACGCTCCCGCCCCGTATGAAAAGTCTTGAGGCAAAAGCGTTTGATATCGAAGGAAACGTCGTAAAAATTGCCTATCCCCTTGCGCTCTGGGAAGAGGGTAATGCGGTCCAGCTGCTGAGCGGGATTGCAGGAAACGTTTTTGGGATGAAAGCCGTGAGAAATCTTCGATTGATCGATGTCGCTTTGCCCCTGGCCTACCTCAATCATTTCAGAGGCCCGCATTTTGGCAATGACGGGATCAGGAAGATGATGAAGGTCAACAAACGCCCCCTGACCGGCGCTGTACCCAAACCTAAGATCGGGTTTTCTGCCGCTGAACATGCTGAGGTCGGCTACGAGACCTGGATGGGCGGGTTTGATTTTGTCAAGGATGATGAGAACCTCACGTCGACTCCCTTCAACCGGTTTGAAGACCGGGTAAAAATGCTCTCGAAGAAACGTGACAAGGCTGAACAAGACACCGGGGAGAAAAAATCCGCATTCCTCAATATATCCGCTGATACGGAAACGATGAAAAAAAGGGCAGACCTTCTGGCGGAGTACAACTGGAACTATGCGATGATCGATGTAGTCGTTGCGGGGACCGCGAGTGTTATGACGATGCGGGACTACTGTTCCGACCTTGGTCTTGCGATCCATGCACACCGGGCGATGCATGCAACTTTTGATCGGAATAAAAAACACGGTATTACCATGCAATTCCTCGCAAAACTCATGCGGCTCATAGGAGTATCCCAGATCCATACAGGAACAGCAGTCGGCAAACTGATCGGAACAAAACGGGAGGCTATCGCTCTTGCTGATGTCCTGCGGGAGAAGAAAACCCCTGCCGTGGAGGGAATGCTTCTTGAGCAGGACTGGGGCAGGATCAAATCAGCATTTCCCGTCTCTTCCGGCGGGCTCCACCCCGGGCTTGTCCCGGATGTGCTGAACATTTACGGTAATGAACTTATACTTCTTGTCAGTGGTGGCATCCATGGGCACCCGAAGGGGACCCGTGCCGGGGCACAGGCAACCATGCAGGCGATCGAGGCATGGCAGGAGGGTATCAGCCTCGAAGAAAAGGCAAAGAAGTCAAAGGAACTCAAAGAAGCGCTGGAAAAGTGGGGGCATTATAAACCGAAGTAGGAGATTCTCATAAAATTCCCTTTTTCTGAAAGACAGGGTCCGGAGAAATGCTTTTTCGATTATTTTACATTGAAGATTGTGGGAGGGTGACCCCCTCTCTCCCCCAGAGGGGGAGGCAACCCAAGGGGAGCAACCCCTTGACCCCCTTAGCATTTGTAATGAACAGAGGAGACGTGCCCTAAGGAATCGGGAACGGTATCAGAATGAGATCCACTTTTTGGACTTGAACTTCTCCATTTTTTAAATATCGCCCGGAATGGCAATCGGGGCTCAATTAGAGCATATCAAAATTTTGAAAGGGGCCCGGTGACCGGTCTTAATGGGGAATTTTTGAAGCCCTGTTTCCTGATTATTGATTATTTTGTCCCAAACCTGGAACAGGGGATAGTATGAGGAGAAAAACCGGCCTGTTTATTCCCTATTGGATGGACGATCGTTCCCCGGATGACCTTTAGGAAGTGGAAGAACGTAGCCCTCTTGCGGCTTCCGACGGAGAATCCCAGCTTGTCGGAGACTGAATATTCGCAAAAACCTCCCTGCCCCGCCGTGCCTCGGAGAGGCCCTGAGGCGGGGGATCCTCGTACATTTTTTGATTTTTATGATGGGATGTGAGTCTGCTGTCACGCCAGTGTTTCCAGAATCCCTAAAAGACGCGAAATCTTATCTTTCCTGAAGGGAAATTATCCCTTTTTTATGATATTCTTTTGAAGACATTTCTATCAAGGATTCCCGATAACATACCTGCCTCCCACCGAAGAAGACTACACCAGAGAAAATAATTTTGGACTACTCTACCAAATCCCTTTCATGTTCCTGCCTCAACCCAATTCCTTTTAATAAAGGCATCCGAAATCCTATGTTCGTATGACAGAGTTCCAGCTCGCCTCCGGTTTTGCCCCCGCCGGATCACAACCTGAAGCAATACGACAGTTGATCAACGGGCTGGAAAACAATGACCAGTTCCAGACTTTACTGGGCGTTACCGGTTCAGGTAAAACCTTTACGATGGCAAACGTGATCGCGGCCGGCAACAGGCCTGCCCTGGTTCTTGCCCACAACAAGACCCTCGCGGCCCAGCTTTACCAGGAGTTCTGCGATTTCTTCCCTCACAACCGGGTCGAATATTTTGTCTCTTACTACGATTATTACCAGCCGGAATCCTACATCCCTGCAAAAGACCAGTATATCGAGAAGGACTCTGCGATAAATCCCAAAATAGAGATGATGCGCCTTTCTGCCACCGCCTCACTTTCCTTCCGGCGCGACGTAATCATTGTTGCTTCTGTTTCCTGTATTTTCGGCCTTGGCAACCCCGAGAACTTCCGGAACATGGGATTTGAGCTCTCGGTCGGCCAGAAAATCACCCGTAAGGAGATCATGAGCCGTCTCATCGATATTCTCTTTGAGAGAAACGACCTTGAGCTGATGCCCGGCAGGTTCCGTGTCAAAGGAGACATCATTGACATCGTTCCCGGTTACTTCAACGACATCATCCGGATTGAGATGTTCGGCGACCAGATTGAACGTATCCGTGAAATAGACAAAAACACGGGCGGAAAGAAAGAGGAGATGAGATATTTCTATATCTATCCCGCACGTCACTTTGTCACCCCCGAAGGAACACGGAAAACAGCGATCGCCTCGATCCGCAGAGAACTCGATGAGGTTCTGCCGACACTTGGCATGATCGAGGCACACCGGCTCGAACAGCGGACTAATTTCGATCTTGAGATGATCGAGGAGACCGGTTCATGCAAGGGGATCGAGAATTATTCACGTCATTTCGACGGAAGGAAGGCGGGGGAGAAACCCTACTGCCTCCTTGATTATTTCCCCGATGATTTCCTGATGTTCATCGATGAGAGCCACCAGACAATTCCGCAGCTGCACGGCATGTATAATGGCGACCGTTCACGGAAGAAGGCGCTGATTGACTATGGTTTCCGTCTGCCGAGTGCGTACGATAACCGCCCGCTGAAATTTCACGAGTTCGAGCAGTACATGGGTAACGTGGTCTTTGTTTCGGCAACCCCGGGCGATTATGAGTTAAAAAAATCCGCCCAACTGGTCGAACAGATCATCCGCCCGACCGGGCTGGTAGACCCCTTGGTAGAGGTTCGCCCGATCGAAGGCCAGACGGATGATGTCATACGGGAGGTCAGGGCGACCATAAAACGTGGCGATCGTATTCTTGTTACAACCCTGACCAAAAAACTTGCAGAAGAGCTCTCCGAGTTCCTCGCCGACCAGGGCATCCGGACACGATACCTTCATTCTGAAATCGAAACGCTCGAGCGCAGCGAGATCATCAGGGAACTCCGGCTCGGGAAATTCGATGTGCTCGTCGGGATTAATCTGCTGCGGGAGGGACTTGATATTCCTGAAGTCGGGTTCATCGGAATCCTCGATGCCGACAAGGAAGGTTTCCTGCGCGATGCGCGAAGCCTGATCCAGATCATCGGGCGTGCGGCACGAAATATCAATGCAAAGGTTGTGCTATATGCCGATGTTATGACCGATTCGATGAAGCGGGCAATTTCCGAGACAAAGCGGCGGCGGGACCTTCAGGTTGCCTATAATACTGAACATGGCATTATACCGATTACCATCAGGAAACCTGTCAAGGAAAAAGAAGTTGAGATCAAGGATACCCGGCATGTTCCCCGCCCGGAAATTCCCAACGTTGTCATCGGACTCGAAAAGCAGATGCATGATGCGGCAGATAGTCTTGACTTTGAACGGGCGATTGCCCTGCGGGAGCAGATTAAAAAACTGCAGGAGCGGCTGCGTGAGGCCGGGAAACGCTCCCGTGAAAAGTAGACCGGTTTTGAGCGCGATACGTTTTCCCTTGGTGAAAATGGTGTACCTCGGATCGCTTTTATTCGGCTAATGGCAGAAGTTTACCCACCAGAACATGATTTACGTTGCTTTCACGGAAGCATCTCGATCTTCGATGATTGCCGGAAATAATTTTACCGATTTTTAAACCCGCATTGCCCGGTGAAAATCTTACATCGGGAAAACGGGTTCAATTTCAGAGATCACGTCGATACGGGGAGTTATGAGATCCACCCGCGGGCGGTATTTTCCGGAAGTGCACCAGTGCCAATTCAGAGACTGAACCAATTATCCGGTTGTCTTGCTGGTTCAGCACTAGGGTTGCCCGACGCCGGAAGTCCGTGAAATCGACGCCCTTGGAACATGTTTTCACCCTGGTGATCCCCTTTCAATACGATGATGTGGATTGAGGTTTTCCTGAGATCATTTAGGATTCTTTAATATTCTGCACCACAAGGTTTAGAGAATGGTGCAGTTTGGAATCCAGAATGCACCACCAGCGGCTGAAGAGGTCCTGTGGCCGGGCATCACGGGGTTGCCTTCATAATCGATCTCCCCGTTCCCTCTCACCGATCCCATGCCGTAATCTGGAGTGATATCTTGGAGCATATTGAAGAAAAAAACCGGAACAACCTGTTCCTCATGGATAGTACCGGCAAATCCCGCCCCTCTTGGATTGTGTGCATTCGGCATGACCACGATGCTGTTGAGCCTTCATAATGCCGGCCTGACCGCCCTTTCGAGCACCATTCTTGCGATGGCACTCCTTTACGGGGGTATTGCACAGGTAATCGTTGGCATCATGGAGTGGAAGAAGAACAACAGCTTCGGCATGCTCACCTTCGGGAGTTTCGGATTCTTCTGGATCTCGTTTGCCACGCTTCTGATGCTCCCGGCGGTCGGGCTTGCAAAGGCACCAGGAGCCCCCGAACTTGCCGCGTTTCTCGCACTCTGGGGCATATTTGCATTCGGGCTCTTCATCTGTACCTTAAAGATGCACCGGCTCCTGCAGATCACCCTCGCCGCGGTCGTTCTCCTTGTCGTCCTCCTCGTGGCAGCTCAGCTCACCGCGATCGCGCTTATCCTCACGCTTGCCGGCATAGTCGGGGTTATCGCGGGAGGTCTTGCACTCTACATGGGCATGGGCCAGGTCATCAATGAAATATTTGGCAGGCGGGTCCTCCCGGTCTGATGCATATCCCGGTTTGTTGACCCTATTCGCGGGGATTTTATCGAGGATCATTTCTCTGGGGTTGACATGCAAAGTCTGGCTCTGGAGAAATAACCTGTTAAAATTTTTCTTTCTTTCTTCTGTAGGTTGAGACAGTCCCCTCTCTCCCCCCCAAAGAGGAGGCAGCCCCCGGGTAGCTCCCCCCTGGCCCCCGGTATCTTTGAAGACTCTTTTGCCCGTTTTCCGGACTATCTCCGTTCATTCATCTTCAGGGATGCGTCAGCGTCAGGGGAGGAGACACGGTCGAAGCTCTCAGAAGGGGATGGAGCTTTCCAGAGCATTTCTCGGGGGGATCAGAAACTTCGTAGGTAAAAAGATAGTTTATTTAAAAAAAATATCCTAGAAAAAATCTTCAAAGGTGGAAACCCGGGTCATCTTTTTATTAGGATCTATCAGTTCATCCCAGTTCCACCCAAGGGCATCGGTGATCCGTGAAATGGGTTGCCGGATGGTTTTCTCCAGCATAAGATCCCTGTCGACGATAAAATCTTCCGGTACCTGGTCCTCGGTACTCAAAGCAGAGGACATCGGTTGGCTCGTATTTTACTCCGTGAATACCTTTGATATATACCCTCTTTGGTTTGCTTCCCTGTTTGAAATCCGTATTAAAAAATTTATTGGCATATTTCGCTCCCCTGACCTGGGCATCGTCGTTCTCATAATCATTGAGGTCTTTTCCGATTCCTCCGGGAATTCCAATGCAACCAAGTGAATACTTTTCGGACCGGTAATTTTTTACAACTTTTATCAGATATGTCCTGATCTCTTCCTTGCCATTTCCCTTAAGAATCATGTCCATAACGCGCTGCTGCACGGCTTTTGTGATCTGGGGGGTGTCGCTCCGCTTGATCTCAAAACCTACAATATCGGTCTCCTGGACGTCCTTGCCCTCTTTCCAGACAAGAAGACCCGCGTACCGCTTCTTCTTTCCTGCCTGGAAGAACCGGGCATAAATCTTTTCGAATTTGATAGAGAAAAAGTGCTCATCGGCATTGAGTTCATTTTTTGCGAATTCCTGGTAACTCTCGTTCAGTTGTCTCTCGATCTCCCGTGCAGCAGCGATCGTCTGTTCCCGGTTGAAGTCTTTTGAGAGCTGGACCATACATGAGTCAGTGTCGCCATAGATCACTTTGTAGCCCTGCAGCTCGATCACTCTCCGGGTGTGCTCGATGATGGCCCGGCCAACTGACGTGACGGCGGCGCCAATCTCACGATCAAACAACCGGAACCTGGGATATCCGCTTACCCCGTAATAGGTATTCATGATCACTTTCAGGACATTCTGCTGCATATCGTAGAGGATGTACTGGGGTGAGCCGAAAGGGAAAGAATTGCGAAGTGCTTTTTTCTCATCACGCTCTTTCAGAAGTTCTGAGATAATGCTCCTTGTCAGGCCGTCCGGTTCTTTTTTAAACCGGATACCATTAGGTGCCCTGAGTTCTCCGTCCGGACTCTTTGTTTCCGGAGATGCATTGATCGTCATCATCGCCATCGGGTAGAGCGATTTTAAATCAAGGACGATGACATTTTCGCGGATACCCCTGCTCGGTTCGAATACGGTGGCACCCTCGAATTCTTCCGCGTTAACAAATCCCTTCGAAGGCAGAACGTACCGATCATGTGCCTTCCTGAGGACGTAAATATCAATGACGCTCGATGAGTTCAGGGTCTTATCGAGAGGGCAGCCGACATAACGTGCAATTTCACGATAGAATCCGATAAGATTGTCCTTACGATCGATGGCGACGCACAATTCAACATCCTTGAAATTATATTCCACGAGAAGAGCCGGGTTCTCTCTCCAGAGTGAAGCGAGGGTGCCGGTGTACCTTACCTTGCATTCACCCAGCTCCTCTTCCGCCACCGCATCGAGCCGGTATGATTCTTTCTGGGAAACATGAATTTTCTTGTATGCCGTAAGGAGATCGAAAAGAGCCCGTCCGGGCAGTGCATTCCGCTCGGTTGGTTCTTTGAGCCGGGCAAGGAGGTCTATTGGTGAAAGACCGAGCTTTTGCATCCGGTTAACGATATACTGAATATCAAATTCAATGAAGTTCCATCCGGAGAGTACATCAGGATCTCTTTTTGCAATATATTCGGCAAACTTTTTCAGCAATTCGGGTTCCCGTTCGACCGTGAGGATAGTGTGAGTCCCTGTTCTGAAACACCCGTTTTTCAGGCCACCGCACGATACTTTCCCGGTTATTTCGGCGGGAGTTCCACCCGCTGCCAGCAGGAATGTAGTATAGTCTGCATCAAATGAGTCATAGCAGGTAATGCAGATGATGGCATCGCGCTGGGGATCGGGAAAACCATTTTCATCCACACATTCGATATCGATGATGCAGGAGCGTGCAGGTGCATCAACAATTTCAGGAGAAATCTGGTGGTAGTCGACTATAAGAGACGGGGAATTAACGCCTCCCGTCAACCCGCAGTCGATAAGGAACCGGGTTGTAAAAAGGATGTCGGCTTCAAAGTGATTCCCGGGATAGAGATCACGGAGCCTGCGAACATCTGATGGACGCCGGGTGTACAACCTGCGAAGTGCTGCCCCTTTTATTGAAAGATATTTTTTGTCTTCTTCGACGGTGACTTCCGGAGGGATCTGTTTGCCGTCCACCATTTCTGCAGGAACATAAAAGTAGGGACGGAACCCGGTTACTTCCAGATGGATCGCTTCGCCCTGTGCATTCCGCCCGAAGATGTGGATGATCGGGCCATCCGGCGTATTACTGTACTCGACCTGGTTGATAGCAATTTTAACAGCGGAAGCCGGGACAGGGGTGCCATCGTCCGGTCCGCACCGCCCGGCCAGTGAAGATGGTGACGCCATTTCAGGACACCGCCCGTTGGCAGAGGCCTTTGACAAAAGATCCCGCCTCATTCATCTTTTCTGTCTCCCAGGTATCAAGATCCCATTCTTCGATCTTCCGGATACCGTTCCGGCCAATATGGGCCGGGACCCCAAGAGAACATTCTGATAAGCCATATTCCCCTTCAAGTACTGCAGAACAGGCGATCAGTTCCCGGGCGTCCTTGAGAATGATACGGGAAAGATGAGTCAGGTGCAGGGCCGGACCAAACACCGTACCTCCCTTTCCCTTGATCACCTCCATACTTGCGCCCCTCAGTTCGGATACGATCTCTTCCCGTTGTCCGATGTCAACCGCAGAAGCGAGGCCGGAGAAGTACGGCACCTGGTGTTCTCCATGCTCTCCCAGTACAAACGAGAACCCGGTGATTCCCCGGTTCCTGAGCGCGATGCCGAACCGGGCACTGTCCAGCTGCCCCCCAAAGCCGATGCACCGTTCGCGTGCGATGCCGGTTTCCCTGCAGAGTACGAAATTGTTTGCATCCATCGGGTTTGTTACCGTGACAAGAATGCCGGAAAAGCCCGTAAGCAGTGAGACACAGTCGCGTGTGGCCGGCAGATTGGTATCAAGCAGATCCGCCCGGGTTTTTACTGACGGGGTCCGTGGCATTCCTGCAGAAAAAATGCAGATATCCGACTCTTTGATTGCGGCTGTATCGGTCCTGATGGTTACCGGGAGGCCGGTATGCTCGAGATCCAGCACCTGTGCCCGCAGAAGGCGGGGATCGCAGTCATACAGGACCAGTTCATCCACAATTCCCATGGATGTCGCAAGGTAGGCAACCTCCCCCCCGATTCTCCCGACTCCAACTACCGCGAGACATGCCATCCTGATATACTATGGAATGCTGATAATAATTAAGTGACGCAAGGACTACAGCCGCCGGGGCCTGACCCGTCCTGAACTAGTATTAACCCACGGGTTTTAACCAGACTCTGATGTCCGCCTGCCATGTTAACCAGAACACAAAAAAGATGCACTTTTTATTATAAGACGACAATTTCCTGATGCATGGTATCGATCAGGCCGGGTCCGGTTCATCTGGGTGGCGTGGCGCTCGATAACCACCTGCTGCTCGCAGCCGGAATTCTCGGCACGACAGGGTCTTCCCTTTCCCGTATGCTCTCGTTGGGCGCCGGGGGTGTGGTGACCAAGTCGATCGGTCCTTATCCAAAAGACGGTCATGCGGGACCCTGTGTCGTAACTCTTGAAGACGGGATTTTGAATGCCATGGGTCTCCCCAACCCCTCAAAAGAGTTTGTGGATGAGATTGCACCGCTTGTGAAAAAACCCGTAATCGTCAGTATTTTCGGTGGAAATCCTGATGAGTTTGCCCTTGTTGCCGGCTGGTTTGAGGGCAGGGCTGCCGGGTTTGAACTCAACCTCTCCTGTCCCCATGCAGAGGGGTACGGTGCAGCGATCGGCACTGACCCGGCGATTGTTGAAGCATGCGCCCGGGCAGTAAGCAAAACCGGGATCCCGACCTGGGTAAAACTAACCCCGAATGTTACCGATATCACGATGATCGGAAAAGCGGCAGAACGCGGCGGGGCCAGCGCTATCGTCGCGATCAATACGGTTAAAGCAATGAGGATATCTACCGGAATCGGACGCCCGGTTCTGGGGAATTGTTTTGGCGGTCTCTCCGGAAGCGCCGTGTTTCCCATTGCTGTCCGGTGTGTTTACGAGCTCTACGAATCCTGCAAAATACCCATCATCGGGTGCGGGGGGGTCGGAACGGCGGATAATGTCATCGAGATGATGATGGCCGGGGCCAGTGCCGTGGAGATCGGCAGTGCGGTACTCAATAATGTAAAAATATTTGAAACAATCAAGGCCGAGCTCTATAAAAAGGATGGATCAGCGCAAAAAGAGATCCTCGGATGTGCTCATCATGACTGATCACCTGTCTGCGCCGGTGAAAATCCTGCGGGTGAAAAAAGAGACATCTCTTATCCGCACATTCGTAGTTGACCGCTCGTTTTCCTTCTCCCCGGGGCAGTTTGTGATGGTCTGGATCCCCGGGGTTGATGAAATTCCGATGGCATTGTCCTCGGAGAACACCATCACCGTTCAAAAAGCCGGGGATGCAACCACCGCCATGTTCGTCCTTGGTGCCGGGAAAAAACTGGGAATCCGCGGTCCGTTCGGAAACGGGTTTACCAAAGGTGAAAAAATCCTCGCGATTGCAGGAGGTGTTGGTGCCGCGCCCCTTCTCCCGCTCGCACGGGCGGACTGCGTTATGACGCTCCTCCTGGGGGCAAAAACAGAAACAGAACTTCTTTTTGTTGACCAGCTGGATGAGTGCACCGATGTGCTCATCGCGACTGACGACGGGTCACTGGGACTGCACGGGTTTGTTACCACACTTATGGATGATCTGAACCTTGGAGTATACGACCGGATAGCGGTCTGCGGTCCGGAGACGATGATGCGTGCCGTCCTTGCAAGGGTCGAAGAAAAAGGGATTGCCCACAAGACAGAATTCTCCCTGCACCGCTATATGAAATGCGGGGTGGGTATCTGTGGTTCGTGCTGCGTCGATCCATCCGGGTTAAGGGTGTGCAGGGATGGCCCGGTTTTTTCCGGAGATCTCCTCCTTAAAAGTGAATTTGGCCATTATATGCGGGATGCCAGCGGCCGGAAGAAAAATCTCTGAACCCTGTACATCATGCGGGTTCCGGGGTTATCTGCTGTTTACCCAGCCGGTACATGCCTTTCGGGACCCGGATCTCAAAACGTGCCCCGGAGTCTGGTTCTCCGGTCTCGCTGATGGTGAGCCCGGTTATGCTCAGGATCTCGGCTGACAGGAAGAGCCCATAGCCCGTGTTCCGGTAATATTCCCGTCTGAAAATTCCCTCCTTCATGCTTTCAGGAACTCCGGAACCGTCATCTTCACAGAGAATGGTGATACCCTCGCCGGTTTCTTGCGACGAGAACCGTATCTTTGTCACCTGCTGCCCATGTCGCAGGGCATTTTCCACAATGTTGTAAAATACCTTCTCGAGCAACAAATCCGCGTATATCTCAAGATCACCCACATCCTTCTCTATAAGGACATTACCCGGGTCAAGGCCGGCGACAGCTTTTGAAATGGTTGTATCGATCGAATGCCAGCGGGGGGAGTCTGACACCAAGGTCCTCATAATCACGGGCAAACCTGATCTGTTTCTGGATCATCTGGGTGGTCTCTTCGATCTTCCTGAGATAGGAGAGCAGCGCAGGGTCCTGTACCATCTCCTCTGCAAGCGAGACGTACATCACGATCGCCGTAATCTGGTTGAGAATATCATGAGTGGTAATTGAGGAGAGGGTGTTAAGTTTCCGGTTTGCGATCTGGAGTGTTGCTTCAAATCGTTTCCGTTCGATGATCTCTGCTTTGAGTCCTTCATTTGCCCGGATGAGTTCTTCAGACCGTTCTTTTACCTTTCTCTCAAGATCCTCCCGTGCCTTCTGGATCACCCGTTCCGCCAGTTTCCGTTCCGTGATATCAATGGCAGAACAGATCACACTCTTGCCGGGGGAAAGGGATGCTGAAACAAGGAACTGGCGGACATTACCATCCCGCTTACGAAGGACAAGTTCAATATCCCCTATCTCTTCATTTTTCTGGATCCGGCTGATGAAAGTAGTCCGCTCTGCGGAATCAGGAAAGATGCGGCCCAGTTCTTCATGGATCAGGTCACTCCGGTCGTATCCCAGCATCTGTGCGGACCTCATGTTCATCTCCTGGATACGCTGGGTTGGAAGGTCAAAGGTAAATATTCCGGCCTGGGAATTCTCGAAGATCTCCCGGTATTTTCTCTCTTCTTCTTTGAGCCCCTCGGCAAACGAGGAGGTGACAAACCCTACGATGACAAAGATCACGAACCATCCGGTTGAAACTGCAATAACGTTCGGGTCGAAGTTACTGAAAAAATAGACCAGCCCAAGGAAGACCGCGCTGAGTGACAGCGAGAAAATCACTCCTCTGCCGGGATAATAGTTCACAAACAGGATTATTGGCAGGAAATAAAGGAACGGAAAAACGTCATCGATGCCACGGGTCAGGGAAAAGACCGTTGCGGAGATTGCAATGACCACGGATGCGACAATCGTTATATTCCAGAAAATCCGTTGCCCGGTGGCAACAGGAATGGTCATATATTCTCCTTATTTGTTCGTGCCGGCTGTCCGGACAGAATCGTGGTCTCCAGTCTCCGGCACTCAAGAATCTCCGCCCGGAGATTCTCGTTTATCCGCTCCAGATCCTGAGTCCGTGCCTTGACCTGTTGTTCCAGATCGTTGAGGGTTTTTATGATCTCCTCGTCCACAATTTTATTATTGGTAATATTTACGGCAGAACAGAGCACTTGACCCTTTGTTTCAAGCATCGCGGATATAATGAATCTGAAGACCTGATTGTCACGTCCGAGGAAGCTCACCTCCTGTTCTGTGTGTTTTTTGCCTTTGGTGATGTCAGAAATCCACCGTTCCCGTTCCTCCCTGTCGGTCCAGATGAATGAAAGATCCTTGCCGAGAAGGTCTTCACGATCATAGTTGAGCCACCGGGCACATTTAATATTGATATCGCGAATCCGCAGATCTTTCCGATCAAAACAGAAGATGCCATCGTGGGATGTGTCAAGGATATTCCGGACCCGGGTGGTTTCTTCGCGCAGCTTGATCGCATATGATGATGCGACGACACCAATGGTGATAAAAATCGCGAACCATGCCGTTGCGATCGCAATCAGGATCGAATCAGAACTTCCCAGAAGGTAGATGAGGCCTATATACATCAGACTCAGTCCCAATGAGAAGATTACACCCCGTTCAGGGTAAAAATACACGACGAGGATGATCGGGAGGATGAAATGGAACGGGAAGACGTTAATAATGCCGTTCAGCAGGGAGAAAGTGGTCGTAAGTATGGCAATAATGGTGGCACCAATAACGATAAAGAGACGCAGCACCTCCCCATTTTCAACAGATAACTGTACCACTGACCCTCCCCTGCCGGATTCTCCTGGCGAACCGGGAGTTTAATCCCGGTTTAATAATTAGTATTAAGTTCACTACAAATATTTATATACTCTGTGGTAAGTTACTACTAATTCCCTATGGTTATTAGACTTTCCGATTGCCGGATGGTCGGGACGGTGATTCCGGGGAATTGATCCGTTCAAGATCTTCGAGTTTATTGATGTTGGTGAATGTCCGGAGACCGGGTCGATCGATTGCAGCTCGTCGACCATGACATACCGGGCAGAGAGGTTCAGGACCATCTCACGGAGCGATTGGGAATGATGAGATTCCAGGTAACTGACCAGGGCAGTTCTTCGATATACTGCATGAAGTGGTTCGAGCATGTCCGGATTCCAGCGGGGAATCACCGCATCGTAATCATCGATATGGTCAAAAAGATATGCAATTACCCGGGGGTCAATACATGGCATATCACAGGCGGAGACAAAGATCAAATCTCCTTCTGCAGCCAGTGATCCGGCATGCAGCCCGCCAATCGGTCCGGTTCTCATCCGGATATCGTTTATGCACCGGATTCCCTGGAGAGAACTGAACCTTTTACATTGTTCAGGGTCTCTGGCAACGAGGATGATCTCGTCGACAACCTGCCTCAGGGAATCGACCAGCCGTTCAATAAATGTCCTGCCACGATAGGTAAAAAAATACTTTTCCCGGCCATGTGCACGTCGTGCCTCCCCTCCCACCAGTACCTACTGCAGATCTCAAGGGAATCCTCCGCTCAGGGAAATGATTTTTCTGCTCCTGTTCAAAGGAAAAGCCGATAATAAGCGATGCCTGAAGCAGCGGGTGATGTTATTTTCCCCCTTTCCGTAATCCTTTTTTCTCCATCGCGAGGAGCGCTTCCTTAATTTCAACAGGTGAAGAAAATCCTCCGATGCTATTAACCGCGACGATACGATGGCAGGGAATGACGAGGGGAACCGGATTGCGGGCCATGGCCTGCCCGACAACCCGGGGAGACGTTCCTACCCTCCCGGCAATCTCACCGTACGTTGCAGTGCTGCCATACGGCACCTGCTGCACCGCCCGGTAGATCCGGGAGTATACGGTATCTTCGTGCGTTGCGATACTGTTGAGCCCTGAAAGACGTACAGACACGCCCGGCACAGTATTGCCTGACGAGATCCGGTACGGTGCCCGGTATCCCCTCTCTCGAAAACCTCACGCGGTGAACGGTGGCATCGCTCCACCAGACATGGACAAACCAGAGCCCGAATCTGCACGAACCTCCTATGATTTCCATCGTGAAATCGCCTCCCGGAACAATGCCGGATTGCACTCGACCATCTCTTCCCGTATCCATGCCGGAAGGGCATTGCGGACCCTCCTTTCCAGGAACCGTTTTTCAGCCAGAACAAGCACACCACGGTCTTCCGGGGTGCGCAAAACTCTCCCTAACGCCTGAAGAGAACGGTTTATTGCCGGCAACGTGTAGCAGATAAATTCCCCCTCCTCGCCAAACTTATGCCGGAAATACTCGATCATCATCCTCCGCACCCGGTTAAAGGGTGCGAGTGGCAGTCCGACGACCATCGCGCCTTTCAGCATCTCTCCCCGGTAATCAAGTCCTTCGCTCCATTTTCCCCCGCAGACGGCAAACAGGATTCCTGTTTCTCCGCGTGACGGCAGGGACAGGAACGTCGAGAGGGCCGTGCCGGCATCTACGGTATCCCGTGGCTCGATAAAGATCCTTCTTCCCCGGATATGCGGGACGGTGAGGTTTGCGTACATTTCGAGAATCTGGTAACTGGGAAAATAAATTGCCCGGTTCCCTTCGGGGGAACAGAAAGTTCTGATGTAATCACTGATACGCGAACTGTTCTCCTTATTCTGACGCATTGAAAAGGCGGTTGTGATATCATTTGCACAGCAGACCAGGCGGTTTTCCCGGGGAAATGCATTGGGCAACGAGAGCGTTTTCACGGGTGTATCACCGAAATAATATCGGGAGTAACTATCGATCGGGGAAAGGGTTCCCGATATCAGGATACAACAGTAATGTGCTCCGCAGATTTCCCGTAATGAGACAGAGGGATCAATACACCGCACTTCCAGGGTGATCCCATCCTCGTTTTTCCGGTATACCGTGAGATACGCGGGATCTGTTGATGACTGGGAAAGACGGAACAGGAATTCCGTAAGGCGTTCGATGGCGGTTTCGTGATATTCTCCCCCTTTCAGGTTCTTTTCCCGTATCGATTCTGCAAGGACGAGCAAATCATCAACGATCTCGTCCATGTTTTTGTACAGCGATTCCCGCACGACCATCCGGTCAAAGATGGAAGGATCAAACCAGTCTTCAGCTTCCGATGAGTTGGTAAGTCCCCGTATAAAGTCGGTAAGCCGGGGAAGTACGTGCTGGACTGCATCAGCACCCTTATAGCGCTTCCGCATCCCCGAGAGCTCCCGGGATGCCTGTGCGAGATCCCGTTCTTCGAGGGTCACACTCTCGATACTGGTGACAACATCGCCGCAATTGTGCGCCTCGTCAATGAGGAGCAGAATGTCCTGGGGTTCGACACCAGACCGGCATAGAGCTGCTCCCGTATGTTCCGGTCAAAGAGATGGTAGTAGTTGAGGATGATGACATCGGTATTCCGGGCGGCATGCATCATCAGCTCATAGGGGCAGATGTTACCGCAGAATGACCCCAGTTCCTGGGGAGGTACGGGGTTCGCGATCACCCGGTCCGCCTTGGTGCGGAGAGCAGCCGAGGGCACCATCTTGATTCCCACCGCTTCCGCATGAACAAACATCTTGCTGTTAATATAAAACGGGCACAGGAGCGGGTGTTCCTTGTCCATGCGCCGGATCTGCTGGAGGATGAACGGATCCTCTGCGGGTAAGAGCGCCCCCCGCTCCGCACGGTCACGCATGAGAGAATTCGAGAATGCCTTCACGCCTTCACATCTGCGATAGATATCCCCTTCCCCGCCGAGCGGGCACATGCTTCCTTTGCCGATGAGATATACTGCTTTAATGTGAGGATTTTTCGCACGCACAAGCTCGAGCTCGCGGACGAACGTAGTAAGCTGGCTTACCGTACGGACCGCAATCACGATCTTTCGGCTTTTTCTCTCTGCAAGGAGTGAAGCAACAACACTTGATTTCCCGCTGCCGGTCGGGGCATCGATCATCGCGATACCACCGTCCCGTGCCACCTTGGCGGCGATTTCCAGCATATGGCGCTGACCCGGGCGATATTCACGGTAGGGGAAGTAGGTGTCTATCGCATCCATCAGGATCAGTGTTGGCGTCAAAGGATAATATGGGCGTCGGAACGGGATGCATTAATCGTACCAACAACTATTCTCTCTGCTGACGGGATTTTCTCTTCCCCGATACGTGATCCTCCTGCATCAAAAGATCGTATACATCGGTCGGATCGCAGCGTCACGGTTATCAGGATCTCCAGGGATCAGGATCTTCAGTGCCTCCCTCTGGCTACGGGTTAAGGTATGGCAACATTAATGGGCCGTTTATTTCCACGGTTTATGGTTACGATGTGCCCGGGGCGATTTTCATAAGCGCCAGCAAACCGGCAAGAATCTCTGTGGGTGTTGGAGGATTTCCGGGGATTTTCAGATCGACCGGGAAGAGTGTGTCTGCACCGCCAAGCACCGCATAGGTTCCTTTATAGATACCCCCATCGCAGGCATCATCGCCAACGGCTATAACATACTTTGGTGATGGCATCGCGTCGTACGTTTTTCTCGCGGCAACCTCCATGTTCCGGGTAACCGCGCCGGTGACCATCAGCAGGTCAGCGTGGCGTGGCGAAGCAACAAATGTGATACCAAACCGTTCCACATCGTAGAACGCGTTCAGGAGGTTATTGATCTCGATCTCAACAGCATTGTCACTCCCGGTATCGAGTTCACGGATCGAGAGGCTGCGGCTAAACCGTGAATCGATCTGATGCCTGAGTTCCCGTCCTATCTTTTCGATCTCCTCGTCTCGTACCGGTGAATCCCCGGTTACTTTCTTCCTGAGCATGCAGGAAAATGCGTTTACCATAAGGTGTACCTCACAGGTCTGTCCCCGCGTATGAAAGATTCAGGCTCTTGTTGATGACCGGGAAATCTGCGAGGATATTCCCCGCAATTGCATGTTCTATTGCCAACCAGTTGCAGAACGATGCAGTCCTGACCTTATACCGTTCGACCATACCGGCATTCACCCGGACCCAGCAGAGGTTCTGTCCTCTCGCCGATTCGACAAGGGCGAGTGAGTATCCATCACTGACCGGACTATCGCTTTTAATGGATCCTTCAGGTATCGCATCGATTACCTGACCGATCAGTTCAAGCGAGTTCATGATCTCAGCCGCCTTGACCGTGAACCGTGAGAGAACGTCCCCGTCCCTCAGCGGTTTGAGGGTGGGAACAAACCGATCATAGATGCCATAGGGATGATTTATCCGCACATCCACCCTGCCACCGGATGCACGGGCTGCCGGCCCGGTGATGTTGAGCGGCCGCAGCAGCGTTTTTTTTATAACGCCCGTTCGTTCAAACCTGTCGATGACCGATGGCGTTGAAAGCACAATCTTGAGCCCTATCCTGTACCGTTTCCTGAACTCTTTTAAAAACCGGGCAAGCTCGGCTAGGTGTGCAGTGTCGACATCCCTGCTCGTGCCGCCGATGCACAGCATTCCCCGCATGAACCGGGATCCTGTCATCGCCTCGTTCCGGCGGAACAGTTCCTCGCGCAGCACCGAGAACTGGCTGGCCCCGAGCGGGAAGGCGATGTCCGTCAGCATACCCGCCTGGTCGCCGAGATGCGAGCAGCAGCGTTCCAGCTCCAGGAGGATAGTGCGCAGGTGCCAGGCACGATCGGGAACGGCAATTCCCGAAAACCGTTCAACTGCCATGCAGAATCCGGTACCATTAGCAACCGACTCATCGCCACTGACCGCTTCAGCAATCTTCACGCAGTCCTGTGGCAGTTTTCCCTCGGAAAGCTTTTCGATTCCCCGGTGCGTATAGAACAATCGGATCTCAAGATTGAAGATTGTCTCACCGATCACACTGAAGCGGAAATGACCGGGTTCGATAATACCGGCGTGCACCGGGCCGACCGGTACCTGGTAGACACCGTCTCCTTCAACCCGTCTGAACGGGTATTCATCGGAGATACCGATCTCTTTTTTCATGGTAACGGGGAGGTTGCAGACCGATTTTTTCAGGGGGTGAAAGTCATCAGGATAGGTCTCGTGCAGGAACAGCCTGCGGTTGTCAAACGCCCCGTCAAATTCCACACCGAAACCGTCGCGGCATTCCCGTTCGAACCATGCAGCGGTGGGGAAGATCCGGGCAATTGAGGGGGCCTGTGCAGCTATATTCCGTACAAGCACCAGGATACTCCCTTTCCGTTCAAATACATAGAAAAGCGTGTAACCGCGTCCCGTAAAACCTTCTGCACAGAACAGGCTGATCAGGACGAATTTATGCGCTGAAAGATACGGGATCGCCGCCTCAAATTCCGGTTCCCCCGCATTGAAATAGAGTTCATTGCCCTGACCCGTCGTAATCCGGGGGGATACATTCGTTTCGCCGAATAGGTCGCACAGTGCATCTGCTGCTGCAGAACCGGCAGGGGTCATATCAGAACATCAGACTCCGTTACCATCTGGTTGATGAACACGATTCCCCCGGCAGGGAACATAAGACCGATGCCACAAATAATCACCAGCAGGATGACGATGGGGAACTTCATGGTGGCAGGCGTGACATATGGAACAGGGTCCGTCGGTTCTCCCGGGGGTGATACCCGGGAAAATGTCCTGATTACGAAATACCCGACAGATGCTGCCGCTATAAAGAGCAGGACAAGGACACCTGCCAGCACCCGGAGAGACTGCATTCCGAGGGATAGCAGGATGAACCATTTGGAAAAGAAAATGGGGAAAGGGGGCATCCCGGTGATGGCAAGCCCGCCGATAATTATCCCCCACGCCGCGAGCGGCTGGAGCCGGAACACGTCCCGGATATCATCGATGGCATCACCGGAGAGATGACTCTTATACTGCCGGTGCAGGATGCCCGCCGAAAAGAAAAGCGAGGCTTTGGTGAGCGAATGTGCCATGATATGGAAAAGCACCCAGAAGATGGCAAGGGGCGTCGCAAGAGCAAGGCCGACAAGGATGATCCCCATATTCTCTATACTCGAGAATGCGATGAGTTTCTTCAGGTTCTTTTCCGCCAGCATGGAAATCACCGCAATGGCGATGGACAGGACCCCAAAAAAGGCAATCATGGGGGCAGCTATTGAAAGGGCACCGGTCTGATGGACGAGAGCATAGGCACGTATAATCCCGTAGATGCCCACGTTCAGGAGTACCTCCGGACAGGAGGGCGCTTACCGCCGATGGCGCTTTTGCATGCGCGGCGGGAAGCCATGTATGGAAGGGAAAGATCCCGGACTTTGCGGCAAACCCGATGAAGATGAGTGCAAACGCCGCAGTCATCACGCCTGCCGGGAAGGCGGAAGCATGCTGCATGAGCTCCGTCCAGTTCAGCGTACCTTCGCCGAGAGTTGATCGTGAAATCTCAAAGAGGAAGATGAGACCGACAAAGGAAAAGAGCATCGCGGTAGACGCGATGAAGATATACTTGATCGCCGCATCGATATTTTCCCGGGCGGAGAGGATGGCGACCAGCATTGCGGATATGATCGTCGTCATCTCGGCGAAGATCCAGAAGAGCGCGAGGTTATCTGAGAAAAATGCCAGGATAATGACAAGGTGAAGCAGGCACCAGGCAGCATAGAACAACCGGAGGGATCCTTTTTCCAGTTCGCCTGAAGTGAGGAGGTTCTCAACATACCCCCGGGCATACACGGCAGCAAGGGTAAAAAGGAGTACCGTGATGAGCACTTCATAGAGCCCGAGGTGGTCGATGAAGAAGAAATTTTTGCCTATTAAAAATGAGGTAAACGGGACCGGCACATCAATCAGGATATAACCGGCTACCCCGGTATAGATCAGCCCCTGTGCGACGACAACCGTATTCATCTGGCGGTGGGTGCGGCATAATGCAATAAGAACGAGAGCAAGGCCGGCACACAGTGCGAACGCAACGAGGATCATGGCATGTCCTCCTTTCCCTCCAGGAGATAGAACCGGTGGAGGCGGTTGTGGTATTCTTCGAGTGTCGAGTCAATACCAACGGCAAGAATCATCGTCAGGAGGACGAGAATGATCAGGTCGATGATAATTAAAAATTCGATAATAAAGGGTAATTCGGTGGCAAAAAGCCCAAAGAGCAGCACACCGTTTTCCATGGTCAGGTAGCCCAGCACTTTTGTCATCGCCTTTTTCCGGCTGAATGTTACCAACATACCCATGAGCATAAGGGACAGACCGATCACCGCACCAAAGAAAAAGAGGTTGCCTCGTGACGGGATATCCGGTATGATGCGGGAGAGGGAGATGTAGATGAGGAGCATCAGGGCAAGCGAGATAAAGAGCGAACCGGTGGGGTTCAGGAAATGGAATTCGATGTCCCGCTTGATCCGGATCCTTTCCTGGATATTTGCAATAAAATACGGTATGATGAGCACCTTTGAGATGAAGGTGATGCATGCGATGGAAAAAAGAACCATCGATCCCCCGATTCCATACAATGCAAGGGCAATACCGGCAAGCGTGAGTGACTGGAGTGCATAAACCCTGACGAGTGAGATGAGATTACGGGTAGTGATTATATATGCGGCAGTAATGATGACGCACACAAACAAAATTCTGATGATAGCGTCCAGAAATGCCGTATCGGTCATGTGAACACCTCGATGATGATGACAAGGGTCGAAAAGAAAAATGCCATCATAAAAAGGCTGGGCAGCCGGAAGAACCGCATCTTTGCCATTGAGGATTCGAAAAGCCCTATGATAAGGGCAAGAATTGCCCCTTTTATTGCAAAAAGGCCCATTGCGAAGATAATGGCGGCTAACGACAGCGTTGTCGCCAAACCGACCGGGAAGATGAGGTTTATGACCAGCGCCATCAGGAGCGTCTGCTTGATCGCCGATGACAGTTCGATAAGGGCAAGGTTTCTGCCTGATTGTTCAAGAATCATTCCTTCATGAATCATGGTCAGTTCAAGATGGGTTTCCGGGTTATCGACCGGTATCCGGGCGGTCTCGACAATCAGGATTATAAAAAGGGATATCCCGATGAGGATCAGGGTTGGTGTTACGGGAGTTGCGGATGCTGCTGACAGCAACACCATATCAAAGATATTGAGCGACTTAAAGACAAAAGCGAGGGCTGCGAACACGATGATCGTTGTTGGTTCAATAACCGCCGCAATACTCATCTCCCGTGAACTGCCCATCCCGCCAAAGGAACTTCCCGCATCCATTCCTGCAAGTGCCATGAAAAACCGGGCGAGCACGAGGAGGTACAAAAAAAGGATGACATTTCCTATCCCCCCGTCAGGCGCCGTGACATAGACCAGCGGGACAAAGAGGGCAGCGACAAGGATTGCTGCAATATTCACGTAGGGTGTGACCCGCATGATCCGTGAACTGCAGGGAGAATAGATGACTTCTTTTCTGAGCAGTTTTGTCAGGGTAAGATATGTCTGGAAGACCGGTGGTCCCTGTCGCCCCTGGGTCCATGCCTTCACTTTTTTAATCATGCTGACAAAAAGCGGGGAGATCCCCGTCACAAACAGTGTATTGAGGATACAATACAGTGCAAATTCAATCGTCATGCCGACCACCCGAGGAACAAAATGATCGCGACAACGGTAACAAAGACATAGAGGATATAGGTGTCAAGGCAGCCGTTCTGCAGCCGCGCAATCCGCGCCGCCGCAGCACAGGAACTTCTGGCTATCGGCAGGTACAGGTATTCTTCAAAAAATTTGATCAGCCTTATATCCGCCGTGCCTTCTTTAAAGATACATTCGCTCTGGTCAAAGTACATCTTTTTACCGGTCTTCTTTGTCCTGTACACGGCTGAAAAGATCGTGACGATCGGTTCGGAGAACCCGTGACCGGTATATTCAGTCGAGGAGGGCTGAGATCGGGTGCCGCATCCCCAGGTTTCGCTTATCCTCACATCGTGTGATGCGGTAACGTAGAGGATAACATAGGTGAGAGCCGCCATCACCAGGAGCAGGATGCTGACCAGGAACATGTCCGGGAACGGGAGGGAATACCCTGCATAAGACACTAGCCTGGAATGAAAAGATGCCCAGAACAATACAAGCCGCGGCCAGAAGAGCCGGGCCGGCGGTCATGAGGATCCCGGTTTCCTGTACCTCCGCACTTGCCCGGGAACGTGGCTGGGCAAGAAAGATGGAGCCGAACGCCTTGACAAAGCAGGCCGCGGAGAGCGCACTTGTCAGGGCAAAAAGTGCGAGACAGATAAAAAGGAGCACTTTCATCATCGGGTCGACAACCGCAACAGACTGGAAGAACGCTATAAAGATCAACAGTTCGCTGGCAAATCCATTCAACGGGGGAAGAGCAGCACTGGCAATCGCGCCGATAAAAAACAATGCCGAGGTAAAGGGCATGCGATGCGCAAGACCTCCCATCTTCTCGATATCCCGTGTATGGGTGGCGTGGATGACGGATCCGGCGGTAAGGAAAAGCAGGCTTTTGAAAAGTGCATGGTTGAGGGAATGAAAAAGCGCTCCGAGGAGGCTGATCGTTGCGAGGAGGGGCAGGTTTGTGCAGGTGAAGATTACATACAGCCCGATACCCACAAAGATGATGCCGATATTCTCGATACTTGAATAAGCAAGCATCCCTTTCACATCATGCTCTTTTAACGCATAGATTACCCCGAGGATGGCTGATGCAGTGCCGGCCAGGAGGATCAGGACCCCCCACCAGAGATCCGGGGATACAACCGTAACGATAAACCGGAGCAGTCCGTAGATGGCAACTTTCAGCATCACCGCGGACATCAGTGCAGATACCGGTGACGGGCTGGCCGGGTGGGCATACGGGAGCCATTTGTGGAACGGGATAATGCCGGCCTTGATGGAAAAACCGACAAACAGCAGAAGAAATGCAAGGGTGATGAGAAGACGGTCCGGAGAATGGACCGGGGCAATTGCAAACGAACCAGATGCTGCATAGAGCGCAATAAACCCGGACAGGACAAAGAGGGTCGAGAGGTGTGTCATCACAAAATAAAAGATTCCTGCCTTTTGTGTCTCCTGTCCGGTATAATCGTACATCACCAGAAAGAAGGAACTTAACGCCATCAGTTCCCAGAAGAAGAAGAATGAGGTTGTGGTTGCCGATGCGACAACGAGCGCCATGGCAAGAATAAAGAGATTGATGCAGGCACACAGCAGGTTCCGGCGGTCCTCTCCTTCCATATGGTCAAGGTACCCAATGGAATACACGGCAACGCATGGTGCGACGGTCCCGATGATCAACAGGAAAAATGCGGCGAGACGATCGATAAGAATAATGATGGGGAACGAGGGAAACGGCTGGAAGAGGTTAAACACCAGTGTGGTGCCGGAAAAAAGAATGCCTGCGGACAGGAAGGCAAGCAGGAGAGATGCGAGTAGGGTGCACGCGAGGGAAATATACCGGGTGATCCGACCGTCTCGTCCTGCACCCAAAAGAGGGACAATAGTACCGACCAGGAAAATCGCGACGACAAGGGTAAAGATGAAATCCAACATTCAGGATCTCCTCACCAACTGAAGGAAAGCGGGATTGAGAAACCGTTGCAGGAAGGGAAGGTAATGAAAAACCCGTCCAGGAAGATCTCCGCTTACACTATTCAGGTAACGCATAAAGGCTCAGGTATCCTGCTCTTCCTGCCCGGCAGAAGGATCGCGTTTCATGGGGCAGACATCAATTCCCTTGAGTTCTCCCAGGACAAAACCAAACCGGTCCCGTATACTCTTCGGGAGGTCGGGTTCCGGGATCGGCCGGAACCCAAGGTCCTCGTAAAAGTCCATCAGTTCAATTTTCGAATGCATGTAGAGCGTCTGATTCCTCCCGCACTCCTCGATCAGCCGGCCCATGATCGATCGGGCAAAACCACGGCGCCGGTATTCGTCAAGAACATACACCCCGTCAACCTCAAGTCCATCAGGATGACGGGAGCAGCGGGCGACACCGATAAGTCTGGTTCCGCTGAATGCAGCAAACAGGCGGTCGGTCCGCATATCCGCTTTTTGCTGGTGGTAATGAATCCAGAGCCTCTTTCTCTGCACGTGCCATTTCGGCCGGTGAAAGTTCGCGAATATCAATGGTGTCGACTACCGGTGACGCAACCGCAGTTCCACCCGGTGCGAGGAAATTTTTCTGGATCTGGTGGAAGATGCGGGGCCGGAATGTTATAAACGTCCCGCTCTCTTCTCCGGCGAGGGCATAGAGCGCAAGAAGTGTTGCATCTTCCGTATACTGGTCTGCCGGTGCAGAAGCAGAAATGGTCGGCGTAATCCTTCTCCTTTCATATCATGGAGCTGACATTTTCAGGTCAGCGATGATCAAACTGATATTAATCCCTGATTATTACTTTTCCATCTCTATATAATCGTAGGGTAACAATGCATGAAAAACTGATGGATAACCCGGTTTTTTCAGGAATATTTCCCCGGCAGAACTTTTTTCGTTCGGAGGAACTGAGAAAATCCGGCGTTTTTATGGATATCTGGGAAAAAATACGCGAAATTCTGATGAGTGCGCGCTTTGTTCAGGATATGGCTGCGATATTGGAAGGACGGGGAATTCTGTGCATAAAAAAACCCGGTTTTCACTGATCGTTCCGGGATCTTCATCAGAAAAAAATGGCAATATTTATCACATCTTCCCTCCGAATCAGAACTAGGTCAGATGCTCAAATCTGAACGTTGTTCCGAGGATGAAATCCATGATTGACAACCTGCTGCTTGGCAACTATAAATTCCGCGAATCGGATTTTACACCGAATATTGATCACTACCGCGAACTGGCAAACAGTCAGCACCCGACCGTTCTCTGGATCGGGTGTTCGGACTCACGTCTTCAGACCGGGCATATCACCCAGGCAAAAGCCGGTGAACTGTTTATCCAGAGAAATATCGGCAACATCGTGCCCATTCACGACTGGAATTTTGCGACGGTACTTGAATATGCCCTTGTCCATCTTCATGTTGCGGATATCGTTATCTGCGGGCATTCGAACTGCGGTGCCATACGGGCCCTTGACAAGGAAAGCACGGATTCCTACATCCCGCTCTGGCTGAATAATGCCCGGGAAGCAAAAGAGCGTGTGGACAAGAGGATTCCGGCGCCGACAACGGTGCTGGAAAAGGACGAGCGGTACCGGCTGATAGAACAGGAAAATGTGCGTCTCCAGACCGAGCATCTTCACACCTATCCCCTGGTAAAACGGGCCGTTCATGATAAAAAAGTAGAGATCCATGGCCTGTATTACGATCTTGCAACCGGTGCACTCACCCGGATACCCTGAAAAACAGGTCAATCAGGGACAGGCATCAATTTCTTTTTTTATCCGGTCAAGCGATATTCTCCCGATCCGGGTGATTCGTCCATTGACCAGGATCATGGGAAGAGGAGGATATTCGGTTTCGATTATTGAACGAATGTAATCCGGCGTACCATCGTCGATCAGCGTGAGTTTCAGTTCAACCCGGTTACCATACTCATTCTTCAGGACTTTTTTTAATTCTTCAAACGACTCCTCGAGTTTTCCGGATGGATGGCATCCTGACAGATTACAGGTACGATTATCATCACAGGGAAAGGGGGAACATTCGGCATTTTTCAGGCCGACAATTTCAATAAGAACGGGACCGGTCATAGCAATACTTTTGGTCCGGGCGGTATTTGAGGATTATTCAAGAGACATTATTGACGGAAAAAGAGAATAACTGGTCAGATAAACCTTTCGAACCGTTCTTTCTTTGCTTTGCAGACCGGGCAGATCTCCGGAGGTTGTTCGCGGGCGCAGAGGTATCCGCAGACTGTGCAGCGCCAGACGGGCAGGGGAAGGGAGTCAAACCTTGCGGTTGAATACGTATGTAGTGCGCCTTTTTTCACCCGTTCGGATCGTGGGGGTCTCCGTTCCGGAACGGGTACGGTAAGCTTTTTTCCGTGGGCCACCGTTTCGCTCACATAGAGTGTACAGTAACAGGCACCGAAATCATTGAGATCCGGATCCCGGTAGATACAGGGGCAGATAATATCAAGGTCTTCTTCTTTTTTTCCCGAAGAGAGTCTGCAGGGACAGGCACGATACCCGTAACGCTGTTCATTTTTCAGGAGCCCCCGGACAAGATTTTTGGTAAATTCCCCATCGGGGTTCAGGAAGTAACCCCCGCTTTGTGCCTCATCGTTGAGAATTTTAACTACCCGGTCAATCTTGTTTTCATCAACCACAGCCGGATTCATCGGCTTAAAGCCTCCCGTATCTCCTTTTCCTGGAACCCTACAATCGTTTCTTTGTCCCTGATGACAAGGGTCGGGAACGAACCTTTCGGGTTCCATTTTTCGACTTCATTCATCGCGTCATCCTGGTTCTTGCCCTCAAGGAGATCAACATACAGGTAATCAAATTCCACTCCAAGCTCCCGTAACAGGTCTTTTGTCCTGGCACACCATCCACAGGTGCTGAGGGCATACAGTACGATTTTTCCCTTCTTTTTCCCGTTTACGTGTTCGACGGTCATCAAAAAAACCTCCAGGATATCCTGTGCATGGAGATTGCCGGAGATACTATTTAAAAATGGCCATAGATCCCTTTCACCTGTCCCGGTACTCTGGTCAACACCGGAACTTCATTTCTACTCCATGGTCGAACTCCGGTCCTTGAACTGACGGTACTCCGGATCCGGATCCGATGGTGGAGAAAAGGACGAAGCTTGTCTTTCGATCTGAGGAAATCATGGTCCTGCATTATCGTTAATAACTATTCCGGCACATCATATATGGAAATCATGAAGGCGGTTCTGGGTCTTGAAGACGGGGAATTTACTATAGGAGAGGGATTTGGTGTTGAGGGGGAATGCTCCGGGGAACTTGTTTTCAATACGCAGATGACCGGGTATATGGAATCTCTCACCGACCCGAGCTACGTCGGCCAAATCCTTATGTTCACCTTTCCCCTCATCGGTAATTACGGTGTCGACCGGCGGAATTTTCAGAATCCTCAGATAAGTGCACTCGGTTGTATAACCAAAGAGATCTGTGAGAAGCCTTCTGCCCAGCCCTCGATACGATCCTTTTTTGAGGAGAATTGCCTCCTTGGAATGAGCGGTGTTGACACCCGTGCACTGACCATCAGGACACGTGTTCACGGTACGATGCGGGCTGCGCTTGTGGTGGGAAGTGATGACGGGGATTACGCTGTAACGCTCGCCCGCAGGACTCCCGGGATATCAGACATTGTCCCGATTCCGGGGGTCTCCTGCAAAGAACCGTATCATATACCGGGCAGCGGGAAACGAATCGCGGTCCTTGACCTCGGGATAAAAAAAGATATGATTATCAGCCTTGCAAAGCGTCAGGGGGATCTCCATATTTTTCCCTATAACACGGATTCCGACAAGATTCTTGCCTGCAGACCCGATGCGCTCCTCATAAGCAACGGACCGGGGGATCCGCGGCAGGCCACGGATGCCATCAGGTGTACAAAGGACCTCCTTGGCCGGTTGCCTATCTTTGGTATATGCATGGGTATTCAGGTCTGTGCACTGGCACTCGGGGGAGAAACCTACAAGCTTAAGTTCGGGCACCGGGGTGCCAACCAGCCGGTCCGTTTTAAAGACGGGAGGATCTTTATGACAACCCAGAACCATGGGTTTGCGGTAGATGCAGGGTCTCTTCCGGTGGGATGCAGGGTTACCTACACGAACGTGAATGACAATACCCTGGAAGGATTCGAAAACAAGGATCTTGACCTCACCACAGTCCAGTTTCATCCCGAAGCACACGGCGGGCCCCTGGATACCGAAGCACACTTTTTTGATGCGATGTTCCGGAGGATTCCCTGATGCCAAAGAGGACAGATATCAAAAAAGTCCTCATGATCGGGTCAGGTCCGATTCAGATCGGGCAGGCCGCCGAATTCGACTTTTCCGGGTCCCAGGCATGCAGGGCACTCCGTGAAGAGGGTATAAACATCGTACCTTGTCAACTCAAACCCGGCCACAATCATGACCGATCCGGAGATGGCAGACGAGATCTACATCGAACCCCTCCGGGCTGACGTTATTGCAAAGATCATCGAGAAGGAAAAGCCGGATGGGATCCTGTCCGGTATGGGGGGACAGACCGCACTTAACCTTACGGTCGAGCTAGCCGAAATGGGTGCCCTTAAGGACGTCGAGATCCTGGGAACACCGCTCGAGGCGATTTATAAGGGGGAAGACCGGGAGAAATTTCGCGATCTCATGACCGAGATCGGTGAACCGGTCCCCCGGAGCACGATTATTAATTCACTAAGCCAGCTCGATGAAGCTATCAGGACAATCGGGTTGCCGGCGGTGGTGCGTCCTGCGTATACCCTGGGTGGAGCCGGCGGGGGAATCGGGAAAACAAAAGAAGAACTGACCCGGATCATCGAACTCGGGCTCTCCCGGTCTCGGATCCATCAGGTGCTTATTGAGGAGAGTGTCCTGGGCTGGAAGGAGATCGAATTCGAGGTGATGCGGGATGCTTCAGATACCTGCATTATCGTCTGCGGGATGGAGAATGTGGATCCCATGGGCATTCATACCGGAGAAAGTGTTGTTGTTGCCCCTATCCTTACCCTTCGTGACGACGAATTCCAGATGATGCGGAGCGCTGCCATTCATATTATACGGGCGCTGGATGTGCAGGGAGGCTGCAATGTGCAATTTGCCTTCCGGGAAGGGGATTACCGGGTTATCGAGGTAAATCCCCGGGTCTCGCGGTCGTCAGCACTCGCCTCAAAGGCTACCGGATACCCTATCGCCCGCGTGGCAGCAAAGATTGCCATCGGTCTCCGGCTCGACGAGATAACGAACACGGTGACCGGGTGCACGCCTGCTTCCTTTGAACCAACCATTGATTATGTTGTTGTCAAGGTTCCCCGCTGGCCGTTTGACAAGTTCAAGGGAGCGGACAGGACACTCTCTACTTCCATGAAAAGCACCGGAGAAGTCATGGCGATCGGGCGGACCCTGGAAGAGGCCTTCATGAAAGCAAAACGGTCCATTGATACGGATGTCACCCCCCATACCAGCCATAGCGAGATCCGGATGATCCTCTCTCGTCCGACCGATGAACGTTTCCACTGTCTTTTTGACGCCTTCCGGCAGAACTTCACGATCGATGAGATTGCCTCCCTGACCTCAATTCTCCCGTTCTTCTTAGAGAAGATCAAAAATATTGTCGATGTTGAAAAAAGCCTCGCGACCGCTTGTAATGCCGGCGAAATTCTTCATGCAAAAAAATATGGGTTTTTAAATTCCGAAATCTCAAAAATCACCGGAATACCCCTTATCGATATCGAGAACAGTGTCGGTCTGCCCTCCTACAAGATGGTTGATACTTGTGCCGCGGAGTTCCCTGCAAGCACGCCGTATTTTTATTCCACGTGGGAGCCGGTATGTGAAATTATCCCCAATAACCGTCAAAAAGTTCTCATTCTTGGATCAGGTCCCATCCGCATCGGCCAGGGAATCGAATTCGACTACTGCACCGTCCATGCCGTACAGGCATTGCGCGATGAAGGCGTAGAAGTTCACATTGTCAATAATAATCCTGAGACGGTATCTACAGACTTTGACACCTCAGACCGTCTCTTTTTTGAGCCGATGCAGCTTGAAGATATAGTAAACATCCTGAAAAAAGACTGCTATTATGGCGTAATGGTGCAGTTCGGGGGTCAGAATGCAGTAAACCTCGCGGTCCCCATCGAAGAGGAGATCAAACGGCTGGGTCTTGAGACAAGAATTCTCGGGACAAGCCCGGATGCGATGGATATCGCGGAGGATCGTGACCGGTTCAGCGTCCTTTTACGCAGACTCAACATTCCCAGCCCGGCAAACAGTTCTGCTTATTCGGAAGGGGATGCCCGGGCAATGGCCGAACGGATCGGGTATCCGGTGCTTGTCAGGCCTTCTTATGTTCTTGGTGGCAGGGCGATGGAGATCGTTCATGATGAAGGTGAACTCGAGACCTACATGAAGGAGGCCGTCCGGGTCAGCAGGAACCACCCGGTGCTTATCGACTCCTATCTCCAGAATGCAATAGAACTCGATGTGGATGCTGTCTGCGATGGCGACGAGGTCCTTATCGGGGGTATCATGGAGCATATCGAGCAGGCAGGTATCCATTCCGGTGATTCAGCCTGTGTCATTCCGACCCAGTCGCTCTCCCCCATGATTCTGGATACGATAAGGGAATATACAAGAAAGATTGCCCTTGGGCTGGGAGTTGTGGGACTGGTAAACCTCCAGCTTGCGGTCAAGGACAATGTTGTCTATGTGCTTGAAGCAAATCCCCGGGCAAGCCGCACCGTGCCATTCGTCTCAAAAGCCACCGGGATCCCTATCGCCAAAATTGCAGCAAAAGTGATGGTAGGAAGGAAACTGCGCGATCTGGGGTACAGGGAGCGGGAGATCCGACATGTTGCCGTCAAGGAGGTCCTGCTCCCGTTTAATAAACTCGCCGGTGTCGATACCATGCTAGGGCCGGAGATGAAAAGTACCGGCGAAGTGATGGGGATTGATTACGATTTCGGGCTGGCATTTTACAAGGCGTGCATATCAGCAGATAATCGAGCTCCCCCTCAAGGGCAATATCTTTGTTTCGGTCAATATCGAGCAGAAAGAGGAGGTAATTCCTATCGCACGCCAACTGCGCGATCTGGGGCTGGTATTGTATGGAACGGAAGGTACCGTTGATTACCTGTGCGAAGCGGGTGTTGAAGCTCACCTCGTGAGGAAAATACAGGAGGGATCCCCCAATGTACTTGACATGATGCGGCATGGGGAGATCCGCCTTATTATCAATACCCCGCAGGACAAACAATCCCGTCAGGATCATTACCAGATCATGCGTGCGGCAGTTGATTTCGGAATCCCGTATATTACGACGCTTCAGGCAGCGCGTGCGGCGGCGCTCGCTATTGACGCAATCAAGCGTGAGAAGGTCACTCTGGAACCACTGAGCCATTATCTGAAGTGAATGAGTTCTTCATCTCCTGTTCCTCTCCCCCCCCAATTTCCCTGGAGGTTCCCGCATTTCCGGAAAAAGCCGTCCCGTGGTACATATTAATTGAATATCCTTATATACAGAAATAACAAAAAAAGATGCATGAAGAAATTACTCGTTGTTCTCTCGATCCTGTTTATCGGGATTCTTCTTGCGGGCTGCACATCTCAACCAGCACCGGTTACACCAACTCCGACACCAATCCCGACACCGGTTCCGACCACCGTCGTTACCATCGTTCCGACCGAGGTCCCTACCACGATTGTTGTTGTGAACACCACTGCAACGCCGAATTCAACACCTACCCCGACTCCTACACCGCAGCCGTCAGTGACCATTACCTTCAATAATGACCTGACGATTAAACCAAGCGCTACAGTTATTGTACCCGTCGGAGGAAAGGTTATCTGGTTGAATAACGACAAATTCAAACCCCACGGTGTTGCGGCGGTAAACGTTGGAACCGGGAAATATTTCGGCGGTATGAGCGCAGTAAATATCCCTTATGGAAAGACCTTTGAGGTTACCTTTGATACGGTTGGGACGTATGATTACCAGACAGTTTTCCAGCCATCAGTTGAAGGGAAGATAATTGTTACAAAGTAATTAGCCAATAAGCGTTCAGGAATACAACCTGGACAACTTTTTTATAATCCTTCCCGGGGTACAATCAGATTTCTGAATTATAATCATGATTAAATTACCCTGCCCTCGAAAATATATGCTTATACTGCATAGCTGTATACCATTACCCATCGGGTGGAGTCTCAACTATGGGAAAAGGTACTATTATTCTTGCATATTCCGGAGGGCTTGACACCTCTATCTGTATCCCGATCTTAAAGGAACGGTACAACTATGATCGTGTCATTACGGTCGCTGTCCACGTGGGGCAGCGAGATGAAGAGATCGATGAAGCGACAAAGAAAGGGAAAAAATTTGCCGACCGTCATATTACGATCGATGCGCGGGAAAAATTTGTTCATGAGCATATTTTTCCCGCAATAAGGGCAAACGGGTCCTATGAAGGATATCCCATGGGTACCTCTCTCGCACGCCCCCTTATTGCCGAGGAAGTTGTCAGGGTCGCTCACCAGGAAGGTGCAACTGCTGTTGCCCACGGATGTACGGGAAAAGGAAATGATCAACTCAGGTTTGATGTCATAATACGTGGTGCGGGGCTTGATGTTGTAGCACCGATACGGGATCTCAACCTCACACGAGACTGGGAGATCGAGTATGCCCGACTCCATAAGATACCGGTGCCCGTAAAAAAAGAGAAGCCATGGAGCATGGATGAGAATTGCTGGAGCCGGAGCATTGAGGGAGGACTGCTTGAAGATCCCTCATACCACCCCCCCGAAGAAATTTATCTCTGGACCGTGTCGGCACAAAAAGCCCCTGTCACACCGGAAAAGATTACCATCGAATTCAAAACCGGAATTCCCGTCGCGCTGAACGGAAAGAAAATTCCCGGTTACGAGTTAATCCAGAACCTGAACAAACGGGCCGGGAAACATGGGATCGGGCGCAATGATATGATTGAAGATCGGATTCTTGGTCTCAAGGCGCGGGAGAATTACGAGCATCCTGCTGCAACCGTCATTCTTTTGGCTCACCGGGATCTTGAAGGGCTTGTACTTACCCGCCAGGAACTCGCCTTTAAACGAATGGTGGATGATAAGTGGTCTGAACTTGCCTATAAAGGACTTGTTTACGAACCCCTTTATACCGCTCTTAATGCATTCATCAATACAACCCAGGAACGGGTAAACGGAAGTGTTGATCTTGAGCTCTATAAGGGTACGGTCAGGGTGCTCGGGAGGAGTTCTCCCGATGCGATTTATTCAAGCGACCTCGTTTCTTTTGACAGTGCGACCATCGATCAGTGTCATGCAATTGGTGTTTCCCATTATTTCGGCCTGCAGGCACGACAGGTATATAATCAGAGAGTAAAAAATCTCAAAAAAACAAAAAAAAATACTGTTAAAAAAACCGGATAGATTCCACCCTTTTTTCCCGATTCCGGGTCCGGGATGCTTCATAAATCCCTGAAATAAAACAAGGTCGTTCTTTTTTTCCGGGAATTTGGGTACATTTGCCTTGATCTAAGGTCAGGTATTTTTTGGAGCTGTTTGCAGGTCAGCAATTACCGGTATTATGCAAACTAGTTCCGGGACCTGTGGATAGTGTTCTCTTTTTTTTAAAGGTATTGAGTGTTACCTCCTCCTCCAGAGATTGAGAAATGCCAAAATTTAGGTCCGAACAGGATTTAGATTAAAAAAAAGATCCGGGATTCTCCCGGAATTAATTTGTTGTAATTTGTGAAATTACCGGAATAGTATAGGTATAGCTGTACCCACTGGCTAAACTCAGACTCCATAGTATCCGTAACACGCTTACCGCTCGGGACATCTGCAGTTAGTATACCTTCTGCAACACTTCCCACCCTGCTCTCGGATCTATCATCGATATAGGTATATCCGCACCTTATAAATGCGGACATCAAGAGGTCCTCTGACGAGGGGTTGATAAATTCTACATTAACGAGTATCTGACTACCCGCAGGGTTGTACCCGATGATTCGCGCTGTCGGTTTCGGGAATCCCACGTCGTTTATTAACCGTTCCTCAAAATCAACAAAGTGTGGTCGTGCGAATTGTATTATGACGTTCTCTTCCTCACACTTCGTGCCTGCGCAGACCTTTACGGTATGGTTCCCTTCTTCCAGCATCAGATCCAGAGGTTTATCTTTACTCACAATCCCCGCGCTCTTATTGTCAATGGATACCGGCAAGACTGCATCCCATCCGCCAATAGATACCCTCAGAGGTCCTTTCAATCCCGAGGATACGGTAATATTGGACATATTGGACGTATTTGTCACATTCGAGAACGGCGTGAAGGTATTTGTTGGATTGACCGTAACATTCACCGGCTCCTTTTTTGTCTGGGCTACACACCCTGCCGCTGAGATAAACCCGATCGCGACAACCAGAGTGAGCAGAACGATAATTTTCATTGGAAAGTCACCGTTTTAATTAACCGGATACATGTGATTCGAATCAAGGTACACCATCTCTCCAATCATACCATGTATGTATAAGAGTCCGCGTTTTTATTCTTTCGGCATCAGCGGACCATTCTGGAATTCTGCATGACCTGCTGCTCCTGGGCTGATTCTGGAGTACATGGGGGAAGTATTTCCGGGAACTTACGGGTAATCTCTCTTCAGTAAATCAATGGATAATTATTTTTCAGGGCGGGGTCTTTATTTTACGAAAAAGTCATTCTGTATTAAAAACTTTGATCCCGAAAAGAGATCGTAAAAAAAAAATAAAAAGGGGGTCCATCCAAATGAATACTAAAGACTTTTTCCCGGGAGCCTTAACGATGGAAATTTCACCTATCCCTGTATCTGCTGCCCCGCCACCCCTCAGGCCATGGTCTGGAACCGCCTTAAACCGGTGTTCCCCGGATGAGATCCCGGCATACTGGGATGCATCCGATATACTCACGTTCCTTGCCGATCTTGGAATGCATGCAAATTCAACTCCCCCCCTGATTCTTGACCGGAAGGAAAAAGAGCAGGAACAGGTATTTAAGACAAAATATTTCAAAGAACGGTTTACCGTTTCACGAAGCATCCTCAAGCATATCCTTGCGCCCATCCTTGAAGCTAAAGATCCCACCACTATCCGTCTCAGTAAGGAAAAGGAGGGCCGGATTATGGTTCACGGCAGGCCGGATATTTTCATTTCCCTGTCTTATTCGGGTACCTGCATCGCGGTTTCTGTGGCAAAAAGAAAAATCGGTAGTGATATCGAGGTGGTGCGTCCGCTTGGAATCAGGAAAGCCCGCCGCTGTTCCCTTGTTGAAGATTCTACCGGTAACAACGGAAAAGAATGGTCCTCTCATTTCCTGCAGGTGTGGACGATGATGGAATCCTACGCAAAATTATGTGATATGAATCTTTATCCTCTCATACAAGGCAGGTTTATTTTTGGTGATGCCCGCTTTGTATCGTATCTTATCGAGCGGCACACAATCTTAACCCTTGCGTATACGGGAGACCCCTTGAAAGATACCCTGCTCTGGATCGATCCGGAATACCGGCAGCATCGTTCTTCGTCTGAGAAAAACATTGCCTTATCATCAGTTATACCCGATGGAGATATCCGTGTTCGTTCATGAATTTTTAGAAGAAACCGTGTCGGAAAGCCCCCAAAAAACCGCGCTCATTTTTGGCGACCAGCACATAAGTTATCAAAAACTCAATGACATGGCGGGGCGATTTGCCTCTGCTCTTGCAGACCATGGAATCAAAAAGGGAGACCGGGTTGTTATTGCCAATCCCAATTCACCGGAGGCGATCATCGCACTATTTGGTGTCCTCAAACTAGGCGGAGTATTTTTAATTGTTCACCACTCCGTAAAAGAAAAGAAACTTTCCTATATCCTCAATGATTGCGGTGCACGGGCCATTGTAATGTTCCAGAACCAGCTTCCCGGGTACAGCAATATACTGGAAACCTCAGGAATGCTCAAATGCATAGTCCTGTGCGGTGATGATGAGGGCGGGGTGGCGGACGGTCGGATTCCCTTGGTTTCCTGGGCATCGATCCTGAACAACTACCCGCCCTTCAAAGATCGGCCGGCGATGTCGGGGGATGATCTTGCGTGCCTTGTGTATACGTCAGGGAGCACAGGTGAACCCAAGGGAGTTATGGAATCCCATACCTGCATGGATTTTGTCACCGGGTCAATTATCCGGTATCTGGAGAACACAACTGATGATATTGTTCTCAATTGTCTTCCCCTCTCCTTCGATTATGGTCTCTATCAGGTGCTGATGGTCTTTAAGTTCGGGGGAACGCTGGTGCTCGAGCGTTCGTTCACGTTTCCGTCTGCGATCCTAAAAAAGATGGAAAAGGAACAGGTTACCGGTTTCCCGGGAGTGCCCACCATCTTCGCCCTCCTTCTCCAGATGGACCTGGAAGCATATGATCTATCCTCCCTCCGCTATATTACAAATACCGCAGTCTGCCCTTCCCGTCTCCCATATCGAACGTTTGTGTGCGAAGTTTCCTCAGGCCGACGTGTATTCAATGTACGGCCAGACGGAATGTAAAAGAATATTATATCTCCCTCCTCATGAACTGGAAAAGCGTCCCGGGTCAGTCGGGATTGCGATCCCCGGCACCGAGGTGTGGATCCAGGATAGTGAAGGAGAGCGACTCCCGTACGGGACCGTCGGCGAGCTTGTAGTACGGGGAAGACATGTCATGAAAGGTTATTTTAATAAACCCAAAGAGACTGCTGCCACATTCCGGCCGGGAAGATCTCCTGAGGAAGGCGTCTTATTAACCGGCGATCTCTTCAGGCAGGATGAGGAAGGGTTCTTTTATTTTATCTCGAGGATCGATGATATCATAAAGACCCGGGGAGAAAAAGTCAGCTCCCAAAGAGATTGAAAATGTCCTCTGTCTCCTGCCGTCAGTTGTTGAGGCAGCGGTGGTGGGTATTCCCGATGCGATAGAAGGGGAATCTATCAAAGCATACATTGTGTCAAGTGACCCGGCGTTGTCGGTAAAAGACGTTATAAGTCACTGCAAAAAACACCTGGAGATCTTTATGCTCCCGAAATTTGTCGAATTTCGTGACACATTGCCCAAAGGGACGACGGGGAAAATTGACCGGCGGGAATTGTCGTGAGCCTGAATATGATCCCGTAATTAGGTAAAAAAACAACTCTTTCCAGAAATCCAGTCTCTGTCTTTTTTTTTGTTATTTATTGAAGAGGCTATTATAGGACCCCGCTGTCTCTTTGGGGAAAGGAAGCTTCCCCGGGGCACGGGATAGCACCACTATTTTATTATATTTTTTGGGGGAAAAAAATTCCAAACACTTTATATCACATAATTTGTCTTAACTATATAATTACATCCTGAAACGATGAGGAACACCATGAATGCGATAAGCACGGATATTTTACAATTTCTCCAGTCCCGGGGCTTTCTTGAGGGAAAAATTACCCTGGACGAAAAGTCGTCCTTGACGGAAACCGGCGTGATCGATTCGATCGGATTGCTGCAGCTCGTCGATTATCTCGAAAGCCGCTATAAGATTGAAATTCCCATGGAAATAATCACTCCTGACAATTTTGATACCCTGGCCGGAATCAGCCGGTCGGTAGCAAACCTGAAAAATACATGAGTCTGTCGTGATGGCAATGGATGCGATTATTTGTAAAAATTGCGCTCTTGACTCCAGGATTCCCGGCATCACCCTTAACGCTGAGACCGGGTTATGCCAGTTCTGTGAAAACTACTCACCTGTCCCGGAGATGAAGAAAGAGGAGTTCAGACTCCAGATGGATACCCTGTTTGCCTCTCCCTCAAAACAGGGAAAGTATGACGTGATCATGGCCTTGTCCGGAGGTATTGATTCTTCGTATGCATTGTACCGGTTGAAGAAAGAATACCCGCACTTAAAGGTCCTCGCCGTCCAGTTTGATAACGGTTTTATCTCTGATACTGCCTTTGAAAATGCGCAGAAATTCTGTCACCTGACAAAGAGCACCTATTTCCGCCTGGTCCTTGATAACGACCTGCTGCGGGATACCTTTAAAAAAGCAGCCCGGTCGAAGGATGCCTACCCGGGTTTTGCAAAATACCGTGCAAGTGACATGTGCAATACCTGCATGAGTATCATCAAGCAGAAAATTGTTGAAATGGCCGTTCTTACAAAAACCCCTTATATTGTTTTTGCATTCTCGCCCGGCCAGACCGAAGTTCCTTTTGTTACACTCACCAAACCCTTCATGACCTGGATTCGAAAACTCTTTGACGGTCAACTGAAGACCATGGGAGTACAAGAGAGGAACCTGTACCTTATGGATCAGGAGACTATTACCGCAAGTCCCCCTGATACGTCGGTGATGATTATTCACCCCTTCCTTGTCTGGGGATACAACAAACCACAATTCAGACAGGAATGCATCCGAATGGGCTGGTCTGAGCCGGATTTAAAGGATCCCAACTCATCCAACTGCCTGCTGAATGCATACGCAATACAAAACCATTTTGACAAGTACCATATCCATTCGTACGCCTACGACCTTTCAGCCCTTGTCCGCCAGGGGAATATGAAGAAAGAGGAGGCGATGAAGACACTCAATACCAGGTTTCCCGAAGCTTCGACCGAAGAAGTTCGCCGCAGACTGGGCCTGTCAGAAAAATAATGTGCATGCAAAAAGGATACTGATCAACCCCGGAGCACTAGTACCAGCGGCTTTTTTTTATGTACCGGAACCAGTACCGATGGTCCTCTGGTAGACAGATTATGCTTGAGGTTCATTAAAGTACATGAAATTAAAAAAAAACCTGAAAATTTCATGGAGAAATTATGCAGTTCAGGATAGCGCAACCCTGGTGAAGCGTTCCTGAAGTTCCAGGTGTATATCCTGAGGTAGTAACTGAACCTTCAGGAATTGGACTATCAGATCTCAATGTCCTTAACCACGGGTCCATTTTCCCCCGGTGGGGTAACCTTCCGGAAGGGCAGCATCGAAAAGACCGCAGTTACATCGTGAGATGAGGCATTTATTGAACATTGGTCGAGAGTAACTACTTTATCCGTCCCTTCTGCAATCAATGCCCCGCAGAGACTGCATACCGGACAAGGGTTCATCGTACAAAAGTCTTCGGATTCCTGTGCAATGGCCTTACAACCATCGATGAACCGGTACCCGTGAAACGTAATCGTAAAGGTGTTGTTGCGGTAGCTGCCGGATACCCGTGACGCGAACTCAAAGTACTCTCCAATTGTTTCACCGATAAGTGTGATTAATTCCTCTTCTTTTTCCGGGATCACCAGGGCATTTCTTTTTTTGAGTTCCTGGATCCACGGGTCACAGCACGGGGTGATGATAAGTCCGGCTGCACCGGTTTTTATAAACGGCTCCTTTGCTGATACACTGCTCCCGTTATACGTTAAAGCCGGATTGAATTGCATAATCCGGGATTCTCCGGTAATTCGCGGAGGAAGAAAATATGCGTTTCCGGTTATACCAAGATCAGATCCTATTCGGCAAATGTTTTTACACCATTGTGCAGAAAGGATGCCCAGATGGCGCGGATCAATCGTCTCCCCCCGGGAGAAGGTAAGAACAAAAATTCCCGTCAGAGCACATGCCATACCGGAGATGATAAATGCAGCGGTGACGAATTCTCCGAGGTTAGTGATAAGGGCGGTAGCAACGAGAATGACCGCAGCTGATATGAGGAAAATTGCAGCAGAGGCATATTTGTCCAGTTTTTCAAACTTCATTATTTCCCCTCGTTCCCGCGTTGGAATACCTCATTTCCTTTCACAATAATAAGTCTCCGCATGGTATTCAAAAGCTACTACATATTCTTCAGAATCTGATAGATAAATCTGGTGATTTTGCGAATTCGATCCCCATCGCCCGGTCCCACCCGTGAGGTCAAACTTCAATTCTTCCCGTCATTGATAACCTCAATATTCCGGTTGTTCAACTATAAGGCGTTCAATTACCCTTCATGTTCTCACCCGATTTCATAACCCTAAAATTATCAAAACTCCCCTATCGACCCGGCAGATATTTTTTTATCTTTTATTTCGGGAAACTACGATCAAACCACACCCCGGGCAAAAAATGTTTAATGGATTTCTGAAATAGTATATGTTTTCAGGGAATTATCAGATGCATATTGTAAGATATTTTCAAGTCGTTCATAGGATGTCTCGTACTCTGCAGGGTTGCCTGCAACCGGCTTATGACCGTAAAATATGAGAATCCTGTCGTCAGTCTTCGCCTTTGCCATGCCATTGTAAATATCAGTTATGGAATTCCCGTAGGTGGTGTCGTCAATGCCAATACCGGAAATAAAGGGCGTATTTGAGCCGTACTCGTAGTAAATTGTATTGTCCCAGTCATAGTACGTATCCCGCATATGCAGGAAATATGCTTCCAGTGCCGCTGTTGCACGGGGATCGTCACTCCCATAGGGATAGGCAAAATCCACCGGGTTAAACCCTGCGCTTTTCATGAGGTTTACTCCGCGGATTATTTCATTGTTCATGTAATCATCGAGCGAATGGCTCTGAAGGTATTCGATCTGATCCTCATGGTTATAGCCATGGAATGCAATTTCATTTCCATCTGCCTGCAACGTTAACAGTTCATTGATCTCCGTTTGATCAAGATTTGCAAAATTAGAGACAAAAAATGTCGCATGTGCTCCATGACTTTGTAGAATCGGCCGTATTGCATACCATGCATCCACAGAATCGTCGTCAAAAGTCAGGGCAATTCCTGGAGGGGATGTACCCGTGGATGTTACGGTAAGGTAATTTGACCTGGTCAGCGTATTCGTGCCGGCGCTGTTGGTGACCTTAAGTTTCACCGTGTATGTCCCGGCAGTTGAGTAGGTGAATACGGGGTTCTTAAGCGAACTGTCGGTGACACCGTTATTGTCAAAGTCCCATGCATAGGTCAGCGGTGGAGTTCCGGTCGATGTGTCGGTGAACTGGACCGCCAGCGGAGCAGATCCCGATGTTACGTTCGCCGAGAAGCCGGCAACCGGGCCGACCGGTGCAGTGGTAACAGTAATATAATTTGATCGGGTCGAAGTATTTGTGCCCGCGGAATTAGTAACTTTAAGTTTCACCGTGTAGGTTCCGGCAGTTGAGTAGGTGAATACCGGGTTTTTTACGGTGCTGTCGGTGCTGCCGTTATTATCAAAGTCCCATGCATAGGTCAGCGGTGGAGTTCCGGTCGATGTGTCGGTGAACTGGACCGCCAGCGGGGCAGATCCCGATGTTACGTTCGCCGAGAAACCCGCAACCGGACCTACCGGTCCAGTAGTAACGGTAATGTAATTTGATCTGGTTGATGTATTTGTTCCGGCGCCGTTGGTGACGTTAAGTTTCACCGTGTATGTCCCGGCAGTTGAATAGGTGAATACGGGGTTCTTAAGCGAACTGTCGGTGACACCGTTATTGTCAAAATCCCAGGCATAGGTCAGCGGCGGAGTTCCGGTCGATATGTCGGTGAACTGGACCGCCAGCGGGGCAGATCCCGATGTTACGTTCGCCGAGAAACCCGCAACCGGACCAACCGGTGCGGCAGTAACTGTAATGTAATTGGTTTTGGTCAACGTGTTCGTGCCGGCGTTGTTGGTGATCTTAAGTTTCACCGTGTATGTCCCGGCAGTTGAATAGGTGAATACCGGGTTTTTTACCGTGCTGTCGGTGCTGCCGTTATTGTCAAAGTCCCAGGCATAGGTCAGTGGCGGAGTTCCGGTCGATGTGTCGGTGAACTGGACCTGCAGTGGCATGACACCGGTTGTTATATTACTGGTAAAAGATGCGACGGGTGATCCGGCGGAAACAGCATAGCTGATTTCCATGAATGGAGCGGTGCCACTCCCGGTATCTTCAAAAGCGAATCGTGAAGTTGCCCCGCCAGCCCATTTGATCAAAGCAGGATTGTTATCAATATCCGGTTGATCTCTTATCATTACCCGGTCCACCCGGTTTTGGAGATGTTCGAAATAAACAGCGTGTTTCCCGTCCAGTTATTCCAACCGGTCGTTACCAGGCTCGCATACGGGATATCCGAATCAGCCCACCGCTCATTAGAGAACCTCTGATAGTCTCCCATGACAAAGGTCCCACCCGTATTCGTAGGAGTAAACCCGGTAACCCCGTACGCGAACGAACCTAAACCGTTATTCTTTGAACTACCCCTGACACCGAATTTTACGCCGGTAATACTACAATCATCCGGCAATGCCGATGTATCAAACAGGACTACTGCCCGGTACATTTCATCATACTGGTTTGATGCGCTTGTTGCAGTTAATCTGGCGTAGTTTGCGTAGGTTGCAGAGTTCGCCTGCTGCCCTGCATGATTCCTGATCAGGGTGTAGGTTGGCCCCGACCATGCAGCCACATTACCATCGTTCACAGCACCGGCACGCACCAGGAGAGTACTGCCCGTAACCTGAGTCACATTAATGAAGGTAGTCTGCGTGCTGAGAGACCCCCCGGCAGAGTTGGATGCGTTCAGCTTGATTAACCAGTTCCCGACACCGAATGACCACGACGGGTTCTGATCGGTGCTGAACCAGACCTGGGGAACGTTCCCGGTTATATTCCGGAACGACCAGTTCCATGCAGTAGGCGTACTTGATGAAGTGTCGGTGAACTGGACCGCCAGCGGAGCAGATCCTGATGTCACGTCTGCGGAGAAGCTGGCAACCGGAGCCGCCGGTGGATCAGAAACGGTAATATAATTTGATCTGGTCGAAGTATTTGTGCCCGCGGAATTAGTAACTTTAAGTTTTACCGTATATGTCCCGGCAGGCTGAGTAGGTGACTACCGGGTTCTGTGACGTACTATCAGTGATGCCGTTATTGTCAAAGTCCCAGGCATAGGTCAGTGGAGCAGTTCCGGTTGATGTGTCGGTGAACAGGTACAGCCAGGGGGGCAGAACCTGAGGTTACATTCGCAGAGAAGCCGGCAACCGGACCAACCGGTGCGGCAGTAGCCGTAATGTAATTAGTTTTGGTCAAAGTGTTTGTTCCTGCGCCATTGGTGACGTTAAGTTTCACCGTATATGTCCCGGCAGCTGAGTAGGTGACTACCGGGTTCTGTGACGTACTATCAGTGATGCCGTTATTGTCAAAGTCCCAGGCATAGGTCAGTGGAGCAGTTCCGGTTGATGTGTCGGTGAACAGGTACAGCCAGGGGGGCAGAACCTGAGGTTATATTCGCGGAGAAGCCGGAACCGGAGCCGCCGGTGGCAGAAACGGTAATATAATTTGATCTGGTCGAAGTATTTGTGCCCGCGGAATTAGTAACTTTAAGTTTTACCGTGTAGGTTCCGGCGGTTAAGTAGGTGAATACCGGGTTTTTTACCGTGCTGTCTGTAATCCCGTTATTGTCAAAGTCCCAGGCATAGGTCAGTGGAGCAGTTCCGGTTGATGTGTCGGTGAACAGGTACAGCCAGGGGGGCAGAACCTGAGGTTATATTCGCGGAGAAGCCGGTAACCGGAGCCGCCGGTGGATCAGAAACGGTAATATAATTTGATCTGGTCGAAGTATTTGTGCCCGCGGAATTAGTAACTTTAAGTTTCACCGTGTAGGTTCCGGCAGTTGAGTAGGTGAATACGGGGTTTTTTACCGTGCTGTCTGTAATCCCGTTATTGTCAAAGTCCCAGGCATAGGTCAACGGCAGAGTTCCGGTTGATACATCTGTGAATTGGATCGCCAGTGGAGCAGAACCTGAGGTTATATTCGCGGAGAAGCCGGAACCGGAGCCGCCGGTGGATCAGAAACGGTAATATAATTTGATCTGGTCGAAGTATTTGTGCCCGCGGAATTAGTAACTTTAAGTTTCACCGTGTAGGTTCCGGCAGTTGAGTAGGTGAATACGGGGTTTTTTACCGTGCTGTCTGTAATCCCGTTATTGTCAAAGTCCCAGGCATAGGTCAACGGCAGAGTTCCGGTTGATACATCTGTGAATTGGATCGCCAGTGGAGCAGATCCTGATGTTATATTAGCCGAGAAGCCGGAACCGGAGCCACCGGTGGATCAGAAATGGTAATATAATTTGATCTGGTCGAAGTATTTGTGCCCGCGGAATTAGTAACTTTAAGTTTTACCGTGTAGGTTCCGGCGGTTAAGTAGGTGAATACGGGGTTTTTTACCGTACTGTCAGTGATGCCGTTATTGTCAAAGTCCCAGGCATAGGTCAGCGGCGTAGTTCCAGTCGATGTGTCGGTGAACTGGACCGCCAGCGGGACAGATCCTGATGTTGCATTTGCGGAGAAACCGGCGACGGGTGCCCCCGTTGAAAGAGTATAGGTAATCTCTAAGAACGGAGCCGGTCCTTCTCCGGCATCCTTAAAAGAAAATCGTGAAGTTGCCCCGCTTGCCCATTTAATCAAAGCAGTATTGTTATCCATATCCGGTTGATCCCGCACCATGACTCCGGTCCACCCGGTTTTAGAAATATTTGAAATAAATAGCGAGTTTCCCGTCCAGTTGTTCCACCCGGTAGTCAGGAGGTTCGCATAAGGTATATCCGAATCAGCCCACCGCTCTCTAGAGAACCTCTGATAATCTGCCGAAATAAAAGTCCCCCCGGTGTTCGTAGGACTAAACCCGGTGATTCCATATGAGAACGAACCTAAACCGTTATTCTTCGAATTGCCCCTGACCCCGAATTTTACGCCGGTAATACTACAATCATCCGGCAGTGCTGATGTATCAAACAGGACTACAGCCCGGTACATTTCATCATACTGGTTTGATACGCCCGTTGCAGTTAATCTGGCGTAGTTTGCATAGGTTGCAGAACTTGCCTGCTGCCCTGCATGATTCCTGATCAGGGTGTATGTTGGCCCCGACCATGCAGCCACATAACCATCGTTTGCTGCCTTGGCAGAGAATTGTACGGTTGTTGCAGCAACGATTCCTGTCAATGCATACACAAGTGTAATTACAACCAAAATATCGAAGTATCTTCTTGGCGTCATGGATCCACCCTTCCGGACACCTACTCCCGAAACCGGTGAATTTCGTTAAGTTCTGAATTTTTATGACCGTGTCGCTCCGGATTTTTGGTGAGGACCTGTAGCCATATGCAAAGTATCATGTTATATACTTTATAAATATTATGAAATTCTTCCGGAATATATCCTGTACAGATAGGGTGGAAAAAGGGCAATACACGTCCGATTCCTTCAGAAGGTTAATGCATACTCTTGGGACAGATTCATGAGTAAAAAAGGACTCTTATGCTTATGCGGACAGCGATGTGTTCTTCGTAGTGCCCGGCGAAGCCTGTTCACGGCTCTCCGTTTCTCACCAGTTTCCCCGGATAAAAATCATTGATGCGCATACCATTTTCCCGGTTTGAAGATCCCCTGGACCTCACCATTGAACCCTCCTCACTACCATCAGGATGAACATATTTTCATTTTCCTGACAAAACAATGTTTATTGGGGAGGATAAATCAGCGAAGGGCACACATTCCCGTGCTCCTCCCGGATTGAACGCATCTCGGGAGAATCGGAAAATCTGAGGTAGCGGTAATGGCGGGCAGCCCTTCGCAGAAGAAACGTTTCCCGGAAATACGTATCGGTCTCCGGGCTGTTTGCCCACATTACCAGCATTGCGGCATTGTTCTGTTTTCCGGTTTCAATGGCACAGGAAGTTAACGATGAAAGGACCCGTGGGTCGTTATCGGCAATACGCATCTCCATAAGCTGCATACTACCCGGCTCCGAAGACGATCGCCGTTCTATATCAAACACCATGTATCCTGCAAGGGTGCTATCCTGAATTCGCCGGCACTGGATTACTATCCGCTCGAACCAACGAGACGGAGAAAAATAAAGCCAGTTCAGGGTCTTTATATCACGGGACACCATGATGTCACAGGGCTTTTCAGTTTGTTCGCGTATCGTCAAAAATGCATCGTCGCACGAGGTGCAGACAGATGTAGAGTAGGTGTTGTCACCGGCTCCTTTTCCTCTTCGTGACGGGGATTTTTGCAGCAGATAACCTAACATCAAAAAGCCCAATCTTTTAAATAATTCCGGTAGATCCGATATTTTAGGGATTTGTTTCCTGAAGATGAATTTCAAAAAAATAAAATGCATTTTTTTCTTATCAAGGATGTAGATATATTCTTTCCGGGAGGCAGGGAGGATAAATTCTTCAAATTTGTACCGGGTTAAAAAATTCATAACATATTCCTCCTCTGCTTTAAAAAGGAATAAGGAAACGTTCTGTCTGATAAATTCATTGAACAGATGGATACTATAGATACCCCGGATTGACGGATCGACAAACCAGCTGGAAGATGCCGTGGCGATCCTCGGTGTGCCCCGGACCAGGAAGGTTATCGGGATATTCCCGATAAAGCCGACAAGGTTTGTGCCATCTTCCAGAACCCAGCCTCTTGGGATCCGGGGTGACCAGGCCGGATTTTTAGTCCACCACATATCAAACCTGGACAACCAGAATTCTTTGTGGGTATGGGCAAACCCTTTGGGTAAGAACTCTGACAGAAGAGGAATATCGCGATCTTCAACTTCCCTTACCTTCACCATGACCTTCCTTTCATATTCACTGTAGTGTCTGCGTGGCCCAGAAAAAGCGGGGGCTTTATTGCTGGTATACCGGCGGTGCCATCTGGAGGAGTTTTGATGCAGCCTTCATGCTATGAATATGTTTTTTTGCCCATTCGATCTGACGGGGGTTCAGGCCGGTATTTCTCTCAACAGTCTCCGGGGGAAGAGCATGTTCTTCAGCATACAGGAGCTGGTCGAGAATCTCGTAAGGCATCCGGAGGTAAAAATCTTCATCGGAGGTGAAGTGGCTCCAGGTATCCGGGCTCGGTGCCCGTGAAATAATATGTGCGTCGATACCCAGAAGTTCTGACAGTTTATATACCTGTAGTTTATAAAGATCGGCTATGGGTTCCAGATCAACTCCCCCGTCCCCGAACTTCACGAAATATCCCGTGAGCAACTCAGATTTATTCGTGGTGCCACTTACCACGTAATTCATTTTTTCTGCCTGCATATACAACACGATCATCCGTGTTCTCTGTTTGACGTTCTGCAGGCTCATAAGATTCAGGTACTGCGGTGCTGACAGGCGTTTCGTAGCAATCGACCCGTTCTTGTCCGAGAGCCTGATTGATGGAACAGCAAGCAGTCTTTCTGAAGTAATTCCGGGGGAAGGAATAAGTTCGTCGTATGGATGGTGGGGTCATAGGTGGGAAAGAGTTCCCGCAGCAAGGCCTCTTTCCGGCTATAGATGCCGAATGATTCCAGCATCGGTGTGATGGGGACTTCCGTAAAGGCGATCTTCAGTTTCCTGCATAGCTTTGCCGCCAGTTCCCTGCTGGAAGGAGAAGATTCCTTTTCTGGCAGGATCAGGCCGTACACATGGTCATGACCAAGTGCTTTTACTGCAAGCGTAGCAATAAGTGCAGAATCCACCCCGCCGGAAACACCAATTACGATGCCATCTCTCCTGAACTGGTCCATCACCATTTCTTTCATAAAACCGGGGAGCTTATCTTTCAGTTCTTCAACATTGCCCAGCATCGCTTTTTTTATGTCAAAACTATCATTAAACGTCTTATTCGTCATATTGCACCATTATTTTACTGTCTTTCTCTTACTAGAAAAATTATACCCAACAGTTTATATTACATAATTTGCCTTAAATATATTATTGCGTCCTCAACCGAAGTGAATTCCATGAATGAGATAAGCAGGGATATTTTACAATTTCTGACATCACGGGGATTTCTTGAGGGAAAAATTTCCCTGGATGAGAGGGAGTCTCTGACAGAAACCGGCGTGATTGATTCTATCGGGTTGCTCCAGCTTGTCGATTATCTTGAAAGTCGCTATATGATAGAAATTCCCATGGAAATTATCACTCCTGATAATTTCGATACCCTGGAGGGAATCAGCCGTTCGGTAACAAACCTGAAAAAATAATGGGTATTCTGGAAATAATTGCTCAATTAATCCCTTCCGCGATATTTTCTCCCGGAAAAAAACCAGGAAAACCGGCCTTTTTTTCCCTGTGCAGACTCCCCGGGATTGCAGGCGGATGGTAAAATCCCCATGACCCTGCCGGGAAGTTTTAAGATACGTGTTTATTATCCGGCGTCCTGGAAAAAACCGTCGTAAATTCCCACAAATTTCCTGAAAATGCCCCAGAAACCGCTGGCTTTGACCGCGAGTTCGTTGATATCATCAGTATCATTCACACTGAGCCGCTTTAAGCGAAAGATATCCGAGTCAGTCTGAATTATAGCCGGAATCAAGGGTAATGGCACATCGGTAACCGGCTTTTTTGCACATTTCGATATCGCGTTCTGTGTAATCCCCATTCGGGAAGGAAAATGCCTGAATGGTCATGCCGAACTCATCTTCGAGCAGGGATTTTGATCCGGAAATTTCTTTTTCAGCTTCTTCGGTCGTGCACCTGGGCAAAAAAGGATGAAACAGGGTATGGGACTGGAAACTTACCCACGGGGACATGTCATCAATTTCTTTTCTGGTGAGCGCCTGAGGATCACGGTATTCGGTTTCAGTAGTATATCCTGCATCCTGTAATACAGTTAATTTGTCGTGATTGGACATACGTTCCAGATCGTGAAACGAATAATCCGGGTGTTTCACGGTAAACCAGAAATGTCTTTTTGTATTGATGATGCCCGCACATAAAAATATCGTAAGGGGGATTTTCAGTTTCCTGATGACCGGAAGGAGAGAATAATTGCCCTTGTGCCCATCATCAAAGGTAATAATTAACGGCTTTTTGGGAAAATTCCAGGACCCGTTATAATAATTACCTAAAAAATCCTGAATGCCGATAACCGAATAATTTTTTTTCAGATAACCAAACATTGTTTCTGCATTTTCCGGGGAAATATCATGAAATAATACAATCGTTACCTTATTTTTCTGGAATATCTCCCGGAAACAATAGGGAAAGCCCGAATACCGGATCAGCGCAAAAAGTATTTTTTTCATGGAGCTTTTCTCAATAAACCTACTTTATTGAAGCTTCTGCATCTTATGGTTTATGGAGGGTACTGCCCGCGAGACACTGGCAGAGCACCACAGAGCCATCGTCCAGTTTATATCGGCGATGCATCCAATAGTACCAGCAGGGCAACGTTACGGACAACACGGATGAGTACCCCGGTTGTGTAATCATGATAAAAAAACCCGCAGTTCTGGAAGAAAATAAAGGAGACAGTATCGGTGAGAATGGCGATGGCCGTTAAATCAATCACGATCCCTGCGGGGTACGCCATTGCAGTATCGTGCATATTCCGGTACCGTCGTGACTCTCACAGGATATGGTGATCCCATTGAATGAAAAACAACCTGTTCCCTTTATTCCTGATAACGCCGGACAGAGGGTTCCTGCAGACCTGATTCTCATGGCAGTATGGCTTGCAGCAGCTATCGGCGTGATCTATTTCATGGTTCCGGCCCTGACACCTCTTCGGGCTGCACTTACCCTTCCGCTTTTACTCTTCATTCCGGGCTACTGTGTGGTCGCGGCCCTCTTTCCCAAAAACGGGGATCTTAATGGTATCGAGCGGTTCGTCCTCTCCTTTGGACTTTCTATCGCCGTTGTTCCTCTTATCGGTCTCATTCTGAATTTCACTCCCTGGGGGATCCGGCTTGAGCCCATTATCCTGTCAATATCTTCATTTACGCTGGTGATGATCCTTATTGCCTGGTACATGCGGGCAGTCCTCCCTCCTGAAGAGCGCTTCAGGATATCGTTGAGAATATTTGCAGAATCTTTCCGTGAAGGGGACGCTCCTGTAAAGAAAAAAATATTTGACCGTCTTTACGGTGCTATCCTTCTTCTGGCGATCCTCATCACCCTCATGACGGCGATTTACGTGATCTCGGTCCCCCGGGAAGGAGAGCCGTTTACGGAATTCTTTATTCTGGGAAATAACAGGACGGCGGACAGTTACCCCAACCATATTGTCCTGGGGCAGAATTACCCGATGTATGTCGGGGTGGAAAATCACGAATACCGGGATACCCGCTATATGATCGAGACCTGGATGATGCATACGGAATTCGATAACGCGACCAACAGCACCCGTATCCTGTCCATGAATCCTGACAACCGTGTCCTGCTTACCCTCGCGAATAACCAGACTTCAATAATCCCCTACAACTTTTCGGTTAGCAGCGCGGAGTATAATCGTGTGGAATTCCTGTTATTTGATGAGAACGTCCCGGGACTGGAGGTAACAGGAAGTGATCGGATTAACGCGAGCTACCGGAACCTTCATCTGAAATTCACCGACAGGGAAGAATAGGGGAGAAGATCCGAACCGGCACCAGAGAAAATGATGGGGGGTTACCTCCGGAATCCACCCGGGCGTGGCTAGGATCTCCGATTCTCTCGGTGATCAAGACCCTAATGGAACACATGGCGGCCTTGATCCAGTAAAGCCCTTCGCCGATATTCCTGCGATCTCCTCTTGCCGTCAACGAACTGGCATCGTGGAGTGTTCTGGCAGATCCTGTTCCCATTTCCCGTTAGGAAGAAAACCTGGTGGCGGTAAAAGATCTCTCACGGTTTCAGAGAGAATGACCGCCGAACAGTCAACGTCCATGGTTCCTGACCGGCAGGTTACCGGTCCTGACGATGCCAAACCGTTTTTCTGGTTGCATCAGAACGTCCGGGAACTGCAGGACAAGGCAGGGGTTGAACGCGGTGACCGAAGGCATCACAACCCATTTTTTTTCAGTGAAGATCGTGCTGTCTCTTATTAAAAGGACAACAAAACCTGCGAGAGGATAAAAAAAAGGTGGCCGGAAGAGGTCATAATACAATCTCCAGTCCAAGCAGGTCCAGGACTTTCTGGATAACTATCGCGATAAATATCACCATTCCCACGACCATCAGGAACCTGATGTAACGTACGTACCGGGGTTTGACGTAGCGCGGTTCGATGAGCTCCACAATTACGAGGAAACCGATAAACCCCAGGACAAAAAAGAGGGCGAAATCGATCTGTTCTGCAAAAAGCATGAAGATGATAATGACCGTAAACCAGAGGGCGAGGGCAACCGTGGCGATCTGTTTCTTTCTCATTAAAATTCTTTTCCTTCCTATACTATTCCCGCTTCCACAAAAAAAGGTCACCGATCCTGTTCAGTTCAGGATAAGGGAAATTCGTACCGTGGTTCAGGGAGAGGTCACAGGGTTGCCCCTGCAAAAATTTCCTGATGAGGAAGTAACATGATGGGTGGATGGGATATACTGACGGCTTTAACCAACAAACGTAATTTATCACCCGGAAACCCCACGTTTTTGACGGTATACCCTATCCCGGTAAAATTTTCCCTTTGAAAAGAATAATCAGAATATCCCAATGTTCCGGGTCCGGTACATAAAAAAGATTTCTCTGAACCACCTGTTTACAGTTGACGTGATAATATGCATCACCAGAACGAAAATTCTGCCCACATCCGACATTATTCTTCGCCAAAACCGGATTCATTTAAAGTCTCCTCAGATCTCCGGGTCTGAAGAACATTCCTCATCTGAAGACTGCAGGATGAACAGAAGAAAAAAACCGGAACCCTGTACGATGTTCTTTAATATGGTGACAGACGAAGATTAAGCAGAGGTGGTATTTTGCTTTATGGCGTCACTTTCCCGTGATTTCACCCTCGACAAATACCAGGACCTCTGCAGGGTCATCGGTGAGAAGTACCGGGTTTGTACCGTTTTTGATTATCTGTCAGAGAGACCCGGCGGAAATGTCGTTATTGTCCGGCATGATGTTGACAGGAGAATTAACAATTCCCTTCACATGGCAGAACTTGAGCATGACCTCGATATCCGGTCTTCGTATTATTTCCGGTATCCCTCCACGTTCAGACCGGATATCATAACAAAAATACGGGATCTCGGCCATGAAATTGGTTATCATTATGAAGTCCTGAGTAAAACACGCGGAAATTATGAAAAGGCGGTCTCCCTCTTCGCATCAGAACTCGGGGAATTCAGAAAAATCTGTCCTGTCAATACTATATGCATGCACGGGAGTCCGCTCTCAAAATTCAATAACCGGGACCTGTGGGACAGGTATGATTTCCACACCTACGGGATTTCCGGTGAGGCTTTTTTATCCTTTGAAAACAACCGTGAAGGTCTCACCTACTTGACCGATACCGGCAGGACCTGGAGCGGGAAACAGTCACTCCGGGACGTAATCAGGACCCAGCCTTGTGACGGCGACCTCGTGTCCCTCAATACCACCGATGACCTCATTGATTGGATAAACGGGGGGCCCGGAAAAAAACTGTACCTGACTATTCATCCGGAGCGCTGGTCGTTGACGTACAGTGAATGGCTTGTCTGGTCGTTTCTGGATTTCGGGATGAATATCGGTAAAAAAATTCTGCGTATGAGGCATCTCTGATCCTCCAAGATCTCTCTCTAACCTCCAAAGAAGTAAGAATCGCCGTTTTATTTTCCTGAACTCCAGCGCCTGAAATGGGATACTGGCGCAGAAAAATCATGAAGGAAGACGTTAAAACCGCCAGATGCATGACTACGGGATCATTTATTATGGTTAACGGATTAAAATGTGCTATGCTGAGTACCCGCCCGTTTCCGGATACAGAGGTCGTGGTTTTGCCTGTCGGGGTGCTGTCCGGCCCATGAGAGTTATTGTTGATATCAACCACCCGGCAGATGTCCATTTTTTCAAAAATTTTATCCGGGAGATGGAAAAGCGGGGCCATACGATCCTTATCACCGCCAGTCGGAAAGAGATCTCCTACCAGCTGCTGGATAATTACGGGTTTTCCTATAAAAAACTGGGGAGTTATGGTACAACCATTGCAAAAAAAATATTTAATATTCCTCTCCTGGATATCAGGATGTTCAGGGCTGCAAAAAAATTCAGGCCTGATATCTTTGTCGGGTTTGGCTCTATCAGGGCAGCTCATGTTGCACGAATAACCGGTAAACCCTGTATCAATTTTGAGGATACCGATCACGCAAAATGGGAGCACCGGCTGTATGTTCCGTTTGCTGATGTGATCCTTACCCCACAGTGTTTTACCAAAGATTTTGGAAAGAAACAGGTAAAAATTGATACCTATAAGGAGTTGTTTTACCTTCATCCCGAATATTTCCGGCCGGACAGCTCAGGTACTGGCCGAGGCGGGTATTTCACCCGGGGAGAGATTTTTTATTATCCGGTTTGTGGCATGGGATGCCCAGCATGATCTTGGACAGACAGGTTTGCATAACCGGGAAGAAATTGTTGAAAAGCTGGAAAAATACGGGAAAGTCTTCATAACTTCTGAAGTGGTCCTGCCGGATAACCTGAAAAAATACCAGATCCCCGTCTCTCTGGAAAAATTGCATGATTTATTATATTTTGCAACGTTATATTTCGGGGAAGGGTCTACGACAGCTGCTGAAGCGGCAATGATGGGGACTCCAGCCATTTATGTATCGTCCCTGTCCGGCGGTCTGGGATATGTCAGTGACCTTGAACAAAAATATGGCCTGTTGTATAACTTTAAAGACCAGGAACCGGCGTTAAAAAAAGCAGTCGAGTTACTCAATACCCCGCATCTCAAAGAAGAATGGGCGGCCCGGAGAGACATTTTTTTGAAAGACAAACTCAACGCAACCGGGTTCCTGCTATGGTTTATCGAGACATACCCTCACAGTTTTCTTGACATGAGGGAAAGATCCACCAAACCCTGATCATATAAAAAAAAGAGAAATAAGGGAGTAATGTGATGGAAAAACCAGTATTATTGATCATTTCCCATACATATGCAACGTTTGTCAAGGATCAAATCAACCAGATGGCTCCCCATTTTCACTCTGTTTTTGTTCTGGTCAGGACAAATCCTCTCGCAGAGATATCCCGCATCATCCCGGTCAGCTACCTGATACCGTTTTCTGTTGCCCAGAAAATTGATCTCAGCAATAAACCGGAAAATGTCTATGTTATCCAGACACCGGCCCTCTATCTCCCGACACGATCCGGGTATGAAAAGTTGGGCAGGAACCATTTGAAGTCGGTGGAGCGCGCTATAAAAAAGGATAATATTTCGTTCGATCTCATCCATGCACATTTTACCTGGTCGGCAGGCTATGTTGGTTCGAAATTAAAGGAACGGTATGCAGTTCCCTTTATTATTACCGCACACGGGATGGATATCTATGACCTGCCTTTCAGGAACTCTTTTTATAATGTGGCCATTACCGCAATCCTGAATTCTGCGGATCACATTATCACCGTCAGCCGGAAAAATCTTGCATCCATCCGGCAACTGGAAGTGAAAAAACCGGTATCGGTGATTCTCAACGGGTATAATGCTGCCCTTTTCCATCCCATGGACGCTCAGGAATGCCGGTACAGGCTCGGATTACCCCCGGATAAAAAGATTCTGGTAAATGTCGCCAAACTCTATGATGTCGTCAAGGGTCATGAAATTTTAATCCGGGCTATGTACGAGGTCGTAAAAAAACGAGATGATGTCGTCTGCTATATTGTCGGTGACGGAGAGTTGAAATCCTCGCTCGAAAAATTGATCGCTGAACTAAACTTAAAGGACTGCGTAACGATTGCCGGTGCAAAACCCCATCATGAAATTCCGGTATGGATCAACGCCTGTGACGCATTTGTTCTCCCCAGTCTGAATGAAGGCAATCCTACGGTTATGTTTGAATGCCTGGGGTGCGGGAAACCCTTTATCGGAACCCGTGTCGGGGGGATCCCTGAAACAATCTGTTCAGAGAAGTTCGGCCTGTTGAGCGAGCCGGGCAACGTGCAGGAACTGGCAGGAAATATCCTTGAATCGTTAAACCATAATTGGGACAATGAAGAAATTCTGGATTATTCAAAGCAGTTCACCTGGGAAACCATCTCAAAGGAGATCCTCGACGTATATTCGCGGGTCTTAAAAAAATAATGGTTCCTGAGTGACGACTACCTTGTGAACTCCTGTGACAGGATAATGAACGAGGGGGCTCTCCTTAATATTGCACGAAGAAAAAAGCGCAGCAGCGCTGTGGGATAATGGACTTTGTTAAAAGTAATCGCCCTCACGTCAGGACAGAATGCGCCGACCGGGACTCGAACCCGGGTTTAGGCGTTGGCAACGCCTAGTGATAACCACTACACTATCGGCGCAGATGTGCTCTGAAATGTGAGCATTCATACAATTTAAGCATATCGAACCGACGAGAACCCGGGGATACGAATTTTTTGGGCCTGGCCCCGATGGAATAACAGAAGATCACGTGATTTTTTCACCGTCTTCACTGCCAGGTCATTCTGTTTCTGGTAATGATACGGAAGATTCGCAACAATTCCAGCATCTTAATGTAACGCCATCGCTCTAATTTAATACCAGATGATCCCGTTGTTTGTGGATTGTTCGGGCAGGCATATTGTTATCTTCGGAGGTGGCGAGGTTGCATCCCGGAAAGCTGCATATTTTTTCCGCGAGGCAGACATACTGGTGGTCAGCCGTTCGTTTTCGCCAAAAATCTCCGCCCTCCCCGTCGAACAAAAAGTGCTCGATGTGAGTACAGCATCCGATGAGGAGATCCTCGGGTTAATCGACCGGGCCTTTCTCGTCGTTGGGACATTGCCCGATCCCCTGCTGAATAACCGGATTGGCGAGATCTGTAAGAACAACCGGATTTTGTTCAATAATGCCGAAGGTAAACCCGGGGACGTTATCATACCCTCGGTGACCGGAGGTAACAATTTCCTGCTTGCCGTCAGCACTAAGGGGAGCAGCCCGGCAGTTTCCCGGTTTATCAGGGAGCAGGTTGAGATGCTCTACCCGGCACTCGATGAGATGGTGGTGTTGCAGCGTGACCTGCGTGAGCAACTGAAACAGTATGTGTCATCGCCTGCGCGGAGAAATGCGATTCTCCGTGAAGTGTTAAACGACGGTGCCATATGGGAGGCCCTGCAAAAAGATCCGGAGCAGGTACGGCAGCAGCTGAAGATGAGGTACCTTCATGCCTGACCCGGTTCCGGCACCCATTGCCATAGCCGGCGTAAGCCATCATATGACAAATGTGAGAGCTATCGAAGCGTTCCGGTTCCCTGACGAGCCGGAATTGCTCCGTGCAGCAGGCCGGCGATTCAAAGGTGTTCTCCTCCTCCAGACCTGCAACCGCGTCGAACTGATCGTTGAAGGTGATGCCGGGCGACTCCGTGATTTCCTTGCCGGTGAGGGACGACAGGATTTTTTCATGCATGACGGAAAAGGAGCACTCAGTCATCTCTTCAGTCTCGCTTCCGGCATCGATTCAATGATTGTCGGCGAGGACCAGATCATCGGTCAGTTGAAAAAAACGCTTGCTGATGCCCAGGAGTCAGGAACCGCCAGCACATTCCTCGAATTCTGCATCAATAAGGCTGTGCATGTCGGCATCGAAGTCCGCAAACGAACCCTGATAAACCGTGGAGCAGTATCGGTAGGATCAGCCGCGGTCCTCCTCGCAGAATCCCAGATCGGGAGCCTTGAAGGAAAACATATCCTTGTCGTGGGCAGTGGCGAGATGGGGCTGCTCGTTGCCCAGGCGCTTGCAGCCCGTCGTCTTACAGCAATGTATGTTGCAAACCGTACCTACGGTCGGGCGGTGATCCTGGCAAACAAGATCGGGGGTAAGGCGGTCCGCCTCTCTGAACTCTATCATTATATTACCCTTTCTGATGTTGTCATATCCTGCACATCTGCTCCTCATCCCATCATCCACAAGACGGAGCTGGCTCAGGCCATGAGAGCACGGTGCTGGCCGGTGGAAGGACACCCCCGTCCACTGATTCTCATCGACATCGCCCAGCCCCGGGACGTCGAGGAAGGAGCTGATGGCATCGACGGCGTCCGTCTTTTTTCCCTGGACAACCTTCGGACCATCAACGAACAGACCATGAGCACCCGCAAAGCAGAAGCTGAACGGGCACGCGAATTTGTTGACGAGGAGCTCGGCATCTTCATGCGGCACCTGAACCGGAGATCTGCGGACGAGATGCTTGCGGCACTGCATACGTGGGCCGATTCCGTGCGCATCCGTGAGCGGGACCGGGCTATAGCCCGGATGGGAAACCTCGATCCAAAGACTGCCGGGATCGTTGATGACCTGTCCCGTGTTCTGGCAAAAAAACTTCTTACCGATGCAACCTTCTCCATCCGTGAAAGTGCTGAAGACGGAGACCTTACAGCAGCACGGGGACTCGTCGAAGCGATCACGCAGGGAAACCGGCTCGGGACCGGGACCCGGAAGAAGGATTAAAAAAACCCCGTGTACCCGGGGAACGATTCGTGTATGACTACAATCCGTCTTTACCGGGATGCGGATTTTGTGGCGGTCGCTGCCCTTGAAGAACCCGGAGTTCACGTGCCTGCCGGTCTGCTGTTTTTGTCCGGTTGATGGGCGAGGTGTGTAAAGAGATGTTTCTTGTCGCTGTCACTCATGAGGGGAAACCTGTCGGATGTACCGTTGGAATAGTGCAGCACAATTTTTGCGAGGCCTGGATCCTGCGCCTTGGAATGCGGAGGACCGGCGACGGGAAGGGATCGGGGCCGCACTCCTGACAACAGTAACCGGTGCATTTGCAGGCAGGACCTGCCGACACTGCACGTCTCACCGCCTCGATGAAAAATCAACCGGCGATCAGGCCCTGCGAGAGACAGGGATTCTGTCAGGAAAGACCGTGCCCGCCTATTTTGGGCAGGGGGAGGACCGGATCATCATGAAAAAAACCCTTAACGGACGTTAATTTTTCTGGTTTATTAAAGGGGTTACTTCTGTTCTTCCTCGGATCCCCTGAGGCAGTAGTGACGATTTCCTTAGCCCGAGCACCCGCGTGACGGGGCAGGCAGGGCAGAGGCACCCTTTTTTGTCAAATGTACAGGTCGGCGATCTCCCCGTCACGCAAAAGAGGAGTTGGTCGTCTGCCCGCATGCATTCATTATATGTCGGGCATGATTTACAGATGCACTTTGCCCGGTTCTGTGCAATGATAGTATTTTTATCCTCCGTCATGGTCAGCATTCCTCAGGTACTTGACAGACCACATGGCCGGCTCTTCGGACAGCGGTATGCATATAATATCTACCATATCTCGTCCATGATAATGAAATCATAGGTCATCAGGGAAGAGCCGAAAGATGGCCGCCCCGTCACCCCTTCGGGGCAGGAAAACCTGTTTTTTAAGAAATATGAGAACAATGTTCCGCATGTCTGTCTTTTTTCCCGCCCGATCTTTTCTGTTTCCTATGCACCATCCCTCTCTAGTTCGCTGTGCTTATTCTTTTGTTCCTTTTTTGGAGAAGTGCAGCTTCATACTCCCGATCAACCGGGAAAATTGGCGAGATGATGCAGAGCGAATCAGTATCCTGGGAGCCGGGCAGGTTAAAACGAAGAACGCTGGAATCCGCCCCCTTTGATGGGTAAATAACCCATGCGTTTTTTCATAAGAGAACGGCACTTCCATCGTAAACCCTATATCTTCACAATCGTAATCTAGGTGAAATCATAAACGTCCCGTATCCCCTATGGAAGCTGTACCCCATTGAGCGATTAACCGGAACAGACTGACAGGGTCCGAAGTGTCTGAACAACAGGACTGCAACCGGCAAACCAGAAAAATTTCCTTAAAAAATCCACATCCGTGGGTTCTTGGGGAAAATACCCGTGCCAGGGAGATAACGACGAGGTCAGGATTCGGGGTTTCCCGTGGGCGCTGTCATTGATCCGCCCGTTCCGGAAAATACGGGATATTCGCCAATTCCTGTATGCCAAAAAAAAATTTCATGTCATGATGTTAAGAATTCCCAGCACACCTATGCTTCCGTGATGAAGAAATCAACTCACAGGATGAAGAATGCCAACCCTTGATATCAGTTCGGTGACCGGTCTTACCGAGCTTGAGGCAGCGGAGAACCTCCGGCAGGAAGGGTATAATGAACTTCCCACAGCATCCCGGCGGGGACTGGTACGGATTGTCATCGAGATAATCCATGAACCGATGTTTCTCCTCCTTGTCGCAAGCGGGATTCTTTATTTTATTCTCGGCGATGTTTCCGAGGGCATTATGCTCATGAGTTTTGTCCTGGTGATCATCGGTATAACGGTCTATCAGGAACGCAAGACCGAGCGGGCACTTGAGGCACTCCGGAACCTTTCCAGCCCGAGAGCCTCTTGTCATCCGCGACGGGGTGCAACAGCGCATTCCCGGACGGGAAGTTGTGAGCGGCGATTCGGTGATCCTTTCCGAGGGTGATCGAGTCCCGGCCGACAGTGTCCTGCTTATATCAAACAACGTCTCGGTGGACGAGTCCCTGCTCACCGGAGAATCTATCCCGGTCAGAAAAATTGCCGGAAAAACGGGAATGCCGGCAGAGCGGCCGGGCGGGGATGATCAGCCCTTTGTCTACTCCGGCACGCTTGTTGTGCAGGGCCAGGGCCTTGCCCGGGTCACGGCAACCGGTGCAGCAACCGAGATGGGGAAAATTGGTACTGTCCTCCGGACCGTTGAACGGGGCGAGACCCGGCTGAAGCTGGAGATAGACCGGATAGTCAGGACCGTTGCCCTGGTCGGAATCTCGCTCTGTGCGATCATTGTTATTGTCTATGGTCTTACCCGGTCCAACTGGATCGAGGGCTTTTTGGCCGGGATTACTCTTGCCATGGCGATCCTTCCGGAGGAGTTCCCGGTTGTGCTCACCGTTTTTCTCGCACTCGGAGCATGGAGGATCTCACGGAGTAACGTCCTCACCCGTCAGATTCCCGCTATTGAAACACTGGGTTCCGCTACGGTACTGTGCGTGGATAAGACCGGCACCCTCACCCAGAACCGGATGTCTGTCGTGAAGTTCTATGCCCAGGGTGCAATGTGCGATTATAACTCGTCTGGCAACGAAGCACTCACCGATTCCTGCCATGAAGTCGCGGAGTACGCCATTCTCGCCTGCAAGAAAGATCCCTTCGACCCGATGGAAAAGGCCTTGCTCCAGCTCAAAGACGGGGATTTCGGCAGGACTGAACACATCCATGCGAACTGGAATCTTGTGCAGGAATATCCCCTGTCTCCGGAACTCCTGGCCATGTCAAACGTCTGGAAATCTCCTGCCGGTGACCGGTACGTAATCGCCGCAAAAGGAGCCCCGGAAGCGATTGCAGATCTCTGTCATCTCGATGCGGTTGTGGCCAGAGAACTGTCAGGATTTGTCGACAAAATGGCCACGGGCGGGCTGCGCGTGCTGGGTATTGCGAGGGCTTCATTCTCGATGACCGGTCTTCCGGAGGCTCAGCACGATTTTGCATTCGAATTCCTGGGACTGGTCGGGTTTGCAGATCCGGTCCGTCCGCAGGTCGCTGATGCCGTCAGGGAATGTACCACCGCGGGCATAAGGGTTATTATGATCACCGGGGACTACCCGCTGACGGCACAGAACATCGCCAGGCAGATCGGGCTTGCGGATGGCAGTCTCTCCATTACCGGCCCGGAACTGGATGCAATGGATGACGATGAACTGCGGACACGGATCAATACCGTTACGGTCTTTGCCCGTGTCGTCCCCGAGCAGAAACTCCGGATCGTAAATGCCCTGAAGGCAAACGGGGAGGTCGTGGCCATGACAGGCGACGGGGTGAACGATGCGCCGGCACTGAAATCCGCGGATATCGGCATTGCCATGGGAGGCAGGGGAACCGATGTTGCCCGCGAGGCCTCGTCGCTTGTCCTGCTTGATGATAATTTCACGTCAATTGTATCAGCAGTCCGGCTGGGCTGGCGGATCTTTGACAACCTGAAAAAGGCAATGGCCTACATCTTCTCCGTTCATGTTCCCATCGCCGGTATGTCGCTTATTCCCGTCCTGGTCAATATGCCGCTTGTTCTCCTGCCTGTCCACATCGTATTCCTTGAGCTGGTCATCGATCCGGCCTGTTCGGTTGTTTTCGAATCGGAGAGGGAGGAACGTAACGTGATGAGCAGGCCCCCCCGGAAAAAGGACGAGGGGCTTTTCACCCGCCGCACGCTTGTGCTCAGCCTCCTGCAGGGTTGTGTGGTGCTGGCCGTTGTGCTGGCTGTCTATTTGTATGCATTATCACGCGGACTTGGGGAACCCGAAGTGCGGGCCATGACGTTCATAACCATAGTTGTTGCCAACCTCTTCCTGATTCTAACCAACCGGTCATGGACTGAGACCATCTTCTCTACGCTCCGCTCACCGAACCGGGCTCTCCTGGGGGTCTTTGCAGGAACCCTGGCCTGCCTGTCCCTCGTAATATACCTGCCGGCACTCCGGGATCTCTTCCGGTTCGGTCCCGTCATGCCATCCGATCTCATCCTCTGTGCAGGAACGGGTATGCTGAGTGTCGTCTGGTTTGAGATCTTTAAATTCCGGAACAAACTGAATACGGCGCAATGATCGAATGGCAGGTTAGTATCCCCGGTTTCTCCCGGTATGTCGGAAAATGATGTACTCAGGGGGTCGCACCTGTGTGGAAGCGCCCCGCCGTGACTGATGGAATTTCCTGGTGTATCAGGAGGGGTGATCGACGTTGGATTCAATTTTTCTCGTTCCCGATTTCATCGATCGATGTGAACCACTAGCTGGGGGATTCTGGGAGCCGGGGGAAATGGGGTGAAAAATGGTCCTCATTCTTTTCATCAGACAATAGTCGATAAGTCTTGATTTCACTGACTTATTCAGACAACCCCCTGGAGGATTTTCTCTGAAATGATTCATCAGGTTATATCTGCTGATTGCATGACGGTAACTTTTATTGGCCTGATGAGGCCGGTCTTACTCCTTGACCGGCACATCAGCACTGAATCCTGCAGAGGGATGGTGTAGAGAGACTATGTGCAATCGAAACATGATAACCATAAATATGATGGATTTAAGAAAATGTAATCAACCGGATATTCGGAGATGATCCTACAGCATGTTTCCCCAGCGCCGGATGAGGCGGTCGCGGTCGCGGAATATCCAGCCGCTTCTCTGCGAAGTCACCTTGTCGAAAAATGATCTTATCGCCCCGCTTTTTGTCGATGAGAAGATCTCTGCCCCCCTCCCCATCGAATCCATGCCCGGCCAGTTCCGTTATCCGATCGGCAGCATTACCGCCGTGACAGCGGCATTGTGGAAACGTGGGGTACGGGCAGTCCTGATCTTTGGCATCCCGGGAGATAAAGATCCCAACGCCTGCAGTGCCTGGTGTGCAGAAGGCGTTGTGCAGCAGGCTGTCCGCCTGATCAAGGCGGAAGTGAACGGTATGGTCGTCATCACCGACGTATGTGCCTGTGAGTATACCGATCACGGTCACTGCGGGATCGTCGGGGATACCCGCGGCGGTCCCGACCTGCTCAATGATCCTTCCCTCGAACTGATGAACAGGATCGCGACAAGCCATGCAGAGAGCGGCGCTGATATCGTCGCTCCCTCATGCATGCTGGACGGCATGGTCGGTTCAATCCGGACTGCACTGGATTCGGCCGGGTTTGAGGACGTCCTGATCATGTCGTATTCTACCAAGTTTGCCTCGGCCCTCTACGGGCCGTTCCGCGAAGCAGCAGGTTCCGGGTTCTCCTTCGGCGACCGTACAACCTACCAGATCCATTGCGGCAACAGCCGGGAAGCTATCCGGGAATCGCAGATGGATGCCGATGAGGGAGCGGATATCCTCATGGTAAAACCCGCAGGATTTTATCTCGATATCCTCGCGGAAGTCGCAACACTGGGGCTCCCGGTCGCCGCGTTCCAGGTGAGCGGAGAGTATGCCATGATCAAAGGGGCGGCAGAACGAGGATGGATTAAAGAGAGAGAGACGGTCCTCGAGAGCCTCATATCGATAAAGCGTGCGGGGGCCACTCTGGTTATCACGTATTTCGCAGGAGATGTCGCGGGGTGGCTCGATGAAAAGCAGTGAACTGTTCGCGGCTGCGAAGGAGCTGATGCCCGGCGGGGTCAGCAGTCCGGTCCGGGCGATCAAACCCTACCCTTTTTATACAGCACACGCGAGCGGTTCGCAGATTACTACGGTAGACGGGCCGTCAATGATTGACTGCTGCATGGCGTACGGCCCCCTCATCCTCGGGCATGCCCATCCGCAGATCCGGCGTGCAATCGACGGACAGCTGAAGAACGGGTGGCTTTATGGCACACCTTCACCTCTTGAACCGGCATTTGCACGGATGATCACGGGTGACCATAAGGGCATGGATATGGTCCGGTTCGTCTCGAGCGGTTCTGAAGCCACCATGGCAGCGATCCGGCTCGCCCGCGGCTATACCGGTAAACAGGACATCGTAAAGATCGAGGGGGGGTTTCACGGGGCCCATGACGGAGTATTGGTCAAGGCCGGCTCCGGCGCCACAACGATGGGTGTTCCGGATTCTGCCGGAATACCTGGAGATATCGTGGCCCATACCCGGCAGGTGCCTTACAATGACCCGGATGCACTGGAATCGGTGCTTTCGGCGCATTCTGACGTTGCTGCTCTTATCATCGAGCCTGTGCTGGGAAACATCGGACCGGTTCTCCCCGTTGATAACTACCTGCAGGAGATCCGTGAGATAACCCGTACGCATGAGGTCCTCCTGATTTTTGATGAGGTCATCAGTGGCTACCGGATCGGTATCGGGGGGGCACAGGCAATGTATGGTGTCCAGCCGGATCTCACCACTCTCGGAAAAATTATCGGCGGGGGGTTGCCCATCGGCGCATTCGGTGGACGACGGGATATCATGGAACTGGTGGCACCGCAGGGTCCCGTCTACCAGGCAGGCACCTTCTCGGGCAACCCTCTCTCGCTCACGGCCGGGATCGCAACGATCGAATGGCTGCACGACCATCGCACCCTGTATCATGAGCTTGATGAAAAGACGCGTGCCCTTGAAGAGGCACTCAGGGGTACATCCCAGGGCACATTTGTCCGGCTCGGGTCGATGTTCAAGTGGTTCTTCCGGAGCAAACCCCCGAAAAATTATCGCGAGGTGAAGGAATGCGATACCGCGTCATTCAGCAGGTTCTGGCGACGGATGCTGGATGCCGGCATCTTCCTTCCCCCGTCCCAGTTTGAGACCAACTTCCTCTCGGCAGCGCACAGCGATCAGGATATTACCACTATCTCAGGGGCGTACGCACAATGTCTGTCAGAGTAGGTACACGGGGCAGCAAGCTTGCACTTGCCCAGACCTCAATAGTCTGTAAACAGTTATCCTCGCACGGTATCGACACCGAACAGGTGATCATTACCACCCGGGGAGATACAACGACGGGTGTTCCTCTCCATGAGATCGGCGGGCAGGGTGTTTTTGTGCGGGCACTCGATGATGCAATCCTCGGCGGGAGCATTGACTGTGCCGTGCACAGCATGAAAGATATTCCCGCGTACCGTCCGGGCGGTATTGTCACCGCTGCCATTCTCAAACGCGATTCGCCGGCTGACTACCTTGCCTACCGGGGCTCCCTGCGTGCGGTGAAGGTGATCGGAACCTCCAGTACACGCCGGCGTGCCCAGGTACTCCGCCATGATCCCGATATTATTACCCGGGATCTCCGGGGAAATGTCGATACCCGGATCCGGAAGATGTCCGCAGGGGAGTATGATGCCATACTGGTGGCAGAAGCAGGACTGGCCAGGCTTGGTATCCGGATCCCGGGTGAACGGTTATCGCCCGAGAAATTTGTTCCTGCCACCAACCAGGGTACGATTGCTCTTGTCAGCCGGGCAGACCCCTCCCTTATGGAGGAACTCTCCGCACTCGATCACACACAGACCCGGACCGACGTAGCTGTTGAGCGGGCCGTTATGGAACAGCTCGGCGGCGGATGTTATACACCGATAGGGATCTACTGTCGTGCCGGGCACCTTATTGCAGAAGTGCTCTCTCTTGACGGGAAACGAACCGAGCGGATCGAGACGGACGTGCAGAGTATCGAACAGGCTCGCGAAGAGGGCCGGCACCTTCATGCCCGGGCAAAGGACCTTATTGACGACGCATACCGGAAACTGGGGATCTCTGATGAGCGGTAAGGTGTACCTTGTGGGATCGGGTCCCGGCGGAGAAGGACTTCTCACGATGAGGGCAAGAGCTGTGATCGATGCCGCTGACGTCATCCTCTATGACCAGTTACCCGGGGAGGCGATCCTCTCGTCGCTGCCGGAGTGTGCGGAAAAGATAGACTGCGGGAAATATGGCGGGAAGCACGTGATGGAGCAGGATGAGATCGAATCCCTGATTCTTGACCGGGCACACCGGGGGATGAAGGTGGTACGGCTCAAGGGCGGGGATCCTTTCCTCTTCGGGAGGGGCGGAGAAGAACTCGAAACGGTCCGCCATGCCGGGATTCCCGTCGAAATGGTGCCAGGAGTAAGCAGTGCGCTCGCCGTTCCGGCATCGGTAGGAATTCCGCTCACCCACCGTCGGTATGCCTCGCAGGTAACCATACTCACCGGCAACGAAGATCCGACCAAACCCGGGCCGGCCCTCGACTGGGCGCTGCTCGCACGGAGCCGGGGCACCATCGTCATCCTGATGGGTGTGGCAAACCTTGGCAGGATCGCTGATGCACTGATAAAAAATGGCAAGGCTCCGGACACGCCGGTGGCCATCATCGAGCGGGGCCTGCGCAAAGACCGGCGGGTTACCACCGGGTCGTTGGCGGACATTACCGATGCTGCCCGGGAGAGCGGCGTTCAACCCCCGGCGGTGATCGTTATCGGCGATGTAGTAAAATTATATAGTCCGGATAACCCGGATCTGATACCTGCCGGAGGAGATCTGATATGATTGAAATCGTGAACAAATATGAAAAGATTGTATACGTCGTGCTCATGGCCCTTCTCATGTTCGTGTTAGCCGCGTCGCTCATCGAGTTGGTCTGGTATATTTACCAGTCACTCACCAATGAACCTCTCTATTTACTGGAAGCTCATGAACTCATCACCGTACTCGGGGCTTTCCTGCTGGTTCTGATTGGGGTCGAATTGCTGGATACCATCAAGGCCTACTTCAGCGAGAACACGATCCACGTGGAGATCGTTGTCCTTCTCGCGATTATTGCCATCGCAAGAAAAGTTATCCTTCTCGATCCCACCACCACATCGGGGATCGATTTTGGTATCGAGTTGATAGGAATCGGGGTTATTGTCACTCGGTCTTGCCGGGGGGTATTATCTCATCAAGAAGGCAGGTATTACGATCGGGCCTGCCGCACCTGAACAAAAATAATGGGAAAAACCGATTAATTTCGTGACGATAAAAAATCCATTTTAAAAAAACGGGAATTAATTTTTTTCTCATGTGATGTCTTCAGCTTGAGGAGAAAAATTCTCTCTCTGTTGCGACGAACGGCCGCCGCCCCGATGGGTTGCCCCCGCGGCAGATTCAGGATTAAAAATTTTGCTCTGCAGAATACTCTGTTTTTTTTGGAATTTTTAAATAAATGATCGGAGGGGACAGTGCCTGTCCCCCCGAACCGCCCCTGCGCTTTGCGATGACGTGCGTATTACCTTTCCGGGAGATATCGCTTTTTAGCGTGATGTAACGGCGGGGGCGGATTAAAAATGCCTGACCCCCCCCGGGTTAGGAATATAATTTTCTGATGATCATTATGAGCAGAACGTTCTCAGAAAATGTCCCTGTCCCGCCGTGCCTCGGAGAGGCCCTGAGGCGGGTGAACTCGTATATACGATAATTCTCCCGGAGATGCGCCGAGTGAGTTACGCTTCCAGGTGAACCGCATGTGCGAGCGAAATGTGTTGCCTGAGGAGTATGACGAGAAATTCTGGCCCTCCTGGGCCCCTCCAAAGATGCTCGCAGGAATTTAGTTTAGGATCCGGCACGTTCTTACCGGCCTTCCCACCGTTTCCTGATGCTTAACGCAGCAAGAAATCCCGTCGAAAATGCGGCCTGGATATTGTATCCTCCGGTATCCCCGTCGATGTCGAGCACTTCGCCGCCAAAGTAGAGATCGGGGATGATCTTTGATTCCATCGTTTTTGGATTCACCTGATCTAATGCGACACCGCCACGGGTCACCATTGCTACCGTGAGATCCCCCGGTGCCAGAACGGTCAGAGGAAATTCTGTACAATTCTCAATAAGTCTGGATCGCTGCACCGCAGAGAATTGTGAACCTTTGAGATCCAGGGGAATTCCGGAGAGTGCCAGCAGTTTCCGGTTAAGACGCTCAGGGATCGGATATGCAGCGAGGATGGTGCTGATCTGCCAGCTCCTGTTTTCATCGACACGTTTTTTCAGGTCAGCCGCAAATTCCCCGCTACTCAGGTCGCCGGCAAATGAGAGTCTGACCATATCGCCTGGTTGTATATCCCGCGAAGCATCGAGGATGCCCGGGCCCGACAGGCCAAGATGGGTAAACAATACATCTCCCCGGCGATCCGCGATCTTTTTTCCTGCCCGCCAGACCGAGAATCGCATGTGGTCAAACGAGATACCGGACAATGCTGCGAACGGGAATGCCAGGATCCGGAGCGGGGTGAGTGCAGGAGCGGTTTCCGTCACCGGCTGTCCAAGTGAAGCGGCAAACCGGAATCCATCCCCGGTTGATCCGGTCTTTGGATAAGAAGCCCCTCCGGTGGCGATAACGAGTACCGGGGATTGGTAACTTGATTTCTGCGTTGTTACCTCAAAACCTCCGGTTATGCGGAAAGCCCGGGTAACCGGTTCAGCCCCATGAAGGTCGACGCCGCGCTGCTTTCCTTCCTTCACGAGCAGGGCAAGCACATCTTCTGATTTCCGTGTCTCCGGAAATATCTTACCGTTCTCATCCGTTACAACACCAAGGCCATGCACGGCAAAGAATGCACAGAGTGCCTGGTTCGAGCATGAAAAGAGCGCAGGTTTCAGGAATTTACCCTGATCACCGTAGTGGGAAATAAACTCCGGGATGCTGCCCGCATGGGTGAAATTGCACTGGCCAGAACCGGCGAGCAGAAGTTTGCTCCCGGGTCCGGGATTTTTCTCCAGCAGGAGGATGCGACGTCCCGGCACAGCAGCATGGATCGCACACCACAATCCGGCCGGGCCGGCACCGATCACGATACAGTCATACAGTTCCATAGATATCGCTCCGGGAACGTCACACGTTCCCTGCCATGATTTAAAAAAATGACCCGATAATCACGCGTGATTCCTTTTGATCTTCTTTTTAAGAGCTTCGGTATAGTGATGACGGAGCTCGATGGTCTCTTCCGGGGTGAAATCGGTTTTCTTTGTTGTATGGAGGTGTTTTTCCATCTGTTTTACGATATGTTCCGCTTCGGTATAATCCTCAACTTCCAGGTACACCGGTTCCTTGCTTACCTCATGGGCGTGCCCGCAGACCGGGCAGAGCTTCCAGTGCTGGAATCGATCGACATAGGTAAATGTCCTGCATCCCGGGCACCGGATGATAAGGTACATGGTAGTTTGGTGATGAGCTCTATCCTGTTAAAAATATATCGGCCGACTGTTTAAACGTCACAAGAATCAGCCTGTTTGCGAAAACGGGATGTTGGTGGGCATGACTGCGGCATTTTTTTACCTGACAACGGTTGCCCGGACAATCCCCTGGTGAAAACCAGAACATGAACAATGCTGCCCTTATCTTCTCACGATTGAGTGAAAACGAAACTCCTTTATCATCAGATCGTCCCATAGAGATGTTACTATGGAGCAGATTCAGGTCATGGGTGTGCGGGGGCTGCCTCTCATTCATGCGGGTGACAATATTGTGGCGATGATCGGTGAGAGGATGCCGATGCGGGACGGGGATATTCTGAGTATAGCCTCGACGATCTACTCGAAGGCTAAGGGGTATACGAAAATGCTTGCTTCCATCACACCCTCCGCTCGGGCAGAACGGCTTGCACAGCTGAATGGCGAAGACCCCCGGTTCGTACAGGCGGTGCTCGATGCATCCGCCGACATTATTATGGAGCACCCGTTCATCCTGTCTGAACTCACTTTCGGCCACATCGGCGTCAGGGCAGGTGTCGACCAGAGCAATATTGAGGATGGCATGGTGATCTTCCTCCCACCGGATCCGATGGGTGCTGCACGTGAATTACGTGAGGAGATAAAAACACTTACCGGCAGCGAGGTAGGGGTGATCATAACCGACACCTGCGGCAGATCATTCCGGCGGGGGCAGACCGGGAATGCAATCGGCTGGAGCGGTTTTCCCGCGATACGGGACTTCCGTGGCGATACCGACCTGTTCGGACATGTACTCAAGATAACCGAGGAGGCAGTTGTCGACGAGATCGCCGGCTTTGCAAATTTTATCATGGGAGAGAGCGACAATGGCGTCCCGGCAGTCATCTTCCGTAACTGTCCGGTATGGACCGGTCATGATAATCTTTACTTCACCCGGGATGAAGATATCACGAGACGCGTGCTCAAAAAAGAATGGTGCCATTAAAAAAATGGCAGGAAATAATGAACTATGCGTGCAATCCGTACACGATATTCAGGACGAGGATGATGATACCAATCGCCGCGGCGACTGCCATCACCGCTACCGGACTGATATGAATAGCCCGCCTGTCCTCGCTCTCGTAATAGTTGACGAGACCGGCTGATGAGAGTAACCTGCCACCTTGTTTCTTTGCCATGCAAATATATTTCGTTTTTCAATATATAAAGAGGAGTTACGGCGTATGAAAAACACCACGCTTGAGTTGTCCGGCCATGCGTTCGTCGGTGAAGAACTCATGTTCCGGCCGGTCGATATTATTATTGAGGGCGGGATCATCACCGCCATTGAAGAGAATGTGAGGGCGCCGATGGTATGGATCTGCCCCGCATTTTTTAATTCCCATACCCACCTCGGGGATACGATCGCCATGGACTGCAGGGTTACCGGGGGCCTCACAACCCTCGTCACCCCTCCCGACGGGCTGAAACACCGCCTTCTCGCCGAAACTTCCCGCCAGGACCTGGTGCGGGGGATGCACGCGAGCATTGGTGGGATGATCGCGGGGGGTACCGCCGGGTGTGCGGATTTTCGCGAAGGAGGAGCTCCCGGTGTCCTGGCTCTCAGGGAAGCGGCAGACCGGCTCTCCCTGCGGCCGTTCGTTTTCGGGCGTGACGGTGGCGAAGAGATTGCCGAAGGCCTGGGGATCAGCAGCACCCGGGACGTACCTGACGCAGCTACCCTGGTGGCGAATGCACGCCTCGCGGGAAAAAAGATCGCTGTGCACGCAGGTGAGCGGGATAGTGGGGATGTCGATGAAGCCCTTGCTCTTGACCCGGATATGCTTGTTCACGGTACCCATGCCACCAGAAAACAGCTCCGTGAATGTGCAGACCGGCAGATCCCCATTGTGGTCTGTCCCCGATCCAACTGGGCTCTTGGCGTCACGTCGTCAGCACGATACCCCCCCCTCATGGCGATGCTGGAGCTGGGGTGCACACTCCTCCTCGGCACAGATAACGTGATGTTTGTGCCTCCGGATATGTTCTCTGAAATGGCGTTCACCTCTGCCGTTTACCGGATTGATCCCCGAATCCTGCTGGATGCTGCCATCAGAGGGTCTGAAATCAGGGGGTCCTCATTTTTCATCCGCACCGGGGCGCGGGCAAACCTGTTCACGATAGATCCCGCCCGGTCGGCACTTCATTTCAGCCATGATCCCGTTGCCTCCATCATAAAGAGGGGTTCCGGCAGTCATATTGGCAATAGGGTTTTTAATTGGTACATCCAATAAAGAAGGCATGTTTGTTTTGGGTGATGCCAGTGTTTACTAACATACTTATCGCATTGGATGGATCGGAGGCCAGTCAGCGCGCACTCTCCCGGGCTGTTGATGAGGCCAAGGTATGGAACGCACAACTCCAGGCAATATATGTCGTAGAAACCGGCCTGTTCTCTTCACTGCCCCCGGACAACACTGTGGAGATTATGTACCGCGTCCTTGAGAAGGAGGGAAAATCTGTGCTTGAGAAGGCAAAGAAATTCGGTGCCTCGAATGGTGTCACCATCGCCACTCACGTGAAACAGGGACATGCGGGGAGCGAGATCATTGCACTCGCAGAAAAGGAGAAGACCGACCTTATTATGGTCGGATCCCACGGAAAGAGCAATACCGATCGCCTGCTCATTGGCAGCGTCAGCACATTTGTGGTTACCCACAGCAAAGTAACGACCATGGTGGTGAGATCATAACAGATATGATCGTCAAAGACTACATGACATCTGACGTGGTAAACGTCGAAATCCCGGGAAACCGCGACGATGTCTTGAAGATACTCAAACGGACCGGCATCTCCGGTGTTCCTGTCCTGAAGAACAAAAAGATCGTTGGCATCATCACGAGAAAGGACCTGTTGAGAAAACCCGAAGAGATCCAGCTCGGGCTTCTCATGACCCCCAAGCCCGTCACTATCGGGCCGGATATGGATCTCCGTGACGCGGCCCGCCTTCTGGTCACCCGCCGTTTTCGCAGGCTCCCGGTTATCGAGGACGGCCACCTGGTCGGTCTCCTCTCGGTAGCCGATCTTATGCATGCCATCGCCAAGCTCAAGATCAAGGACGAGATCAAGGACACCTACACCAGCATGACCTTTGCTCTCTGGGAAGAGACCCCGCTCCCTGTCGTCGGGAGGGTTATGGAGATCTCCGGCGTCGATGCAATTCCGATCCTTGATTCGGAGAACCGGCTCCAGGGAATCATCTCCGAACGTGATCTTATCCGGAGTTCAAGCATCGAAGACAGTGTAGGGGTAAGCGATTTCTCCAACGGCACCGATGATGATGAGTGGACCTGGGAGAGCATACGGGATAACCATACGATCAGTTTTGGTATCTCCAAGGTCCAGCTCCCGAACCGCCCGGTAAAGCTTGCCATGGTAAAAAATGTAATTTCTGTACCGGTAAACGCAGAAGTAAGCGAGTGCGCACTCAAGATGCGACGTGCACGGGTAGACCAGATCCCGGTCGTGAACGGGGACAAACGTCTTGTCGCAATGCTCTATGACCGGGATCTTATCAAAGCCCTTTGTCGTGAACCGGCAGAATAAAAACCTTTAAATTTCTCTGTATCATTTAATACCATAAAGCGCTTTTAAAAAAGGAATTTTAGCGTTTATTTGTTTTTGAGGTGCCAATATGCCTGAACAGTACCAGGAGTCCATGAAGGGAACAACCACTATCGGTCTCGTTTTTTCGAATGGTGTGGTTCTCGCTACCGAGAAAAGGGCGACCATGGGGTACATGATCGCGAGCAAGAAAGCAAAAAAAGTATACCAGGTTGCCGATCGTATCGGCATGACAACAGCAGGTGGCGTCGGTGATGCCCAGCAGCTGGCCCGTATCCTGACCGTGGAGTGCAACCTCTACCAGATCCGCAGATCACGCCCGATCACCGTCGGAGCAACTGCGACGCTCCTCTCGAATTACCTGAACCAGAACAGGTACTTCCCGTACTATGTCCAGCTCCTCATCGGCGGAATTGACGAGCATGGCCCGAGCGTTTACTCGGTCGATGCCATGGGTGGGGCAACAAAGGAAATGGAGATTGTAGCAACCGGCTCCGGATTCCCCATGGCGTATGGCGTACTCGAGGACCGGTTCGTCCCCGATATGAGCAGGGATGTGGCGATCGACCTCGCAATCCGGGCACTGAAATCCGCAATGAAACGCGATGCCGGATCCGGTGAAGGCATCCATGTCGTAGTTATCACCAAGGAAAAATATGAGGAATTGAGTGAAGACCAGCTCAAACCCTATCTTGGCAAAACTCCCGCATGATCTTTTTTTTATCAGGACGACTTTTTTATGCAGATTGAAGAACGGCTCAAAGAGACTCAAAGATAAAATTAACGAGAAGGTGCCGAAAGGCATCACGGTTACGCAGGTTGAATTCGAAGGTCCCGAGCTGGTCATCTATACCGATGACCCCAAACGGTTTGCCGATGAAGCGGACCTGATCAAGATCCTTGCCCGCGACCTGCGTAAGAGGATTGTAGTCAGACCAACCATTCTTGAAGACCCTGAAAAGGCGTATACCGAGATCAAATCCGTTGTACCGGAGACTGCCGGTATCACCGATATCTTCTTCGACGCAGATACCGGCGAGGTTCTGATAGAGGCAGAAAAACCCGGCATCGTAATCGGCAAGAATGGGGCGACACTGAGGGAGATCACCAAACATATCGGGTGGACTCCCAAGGTTGTCCGTACTCCTCCTATTGAAAGCTCGACCGTGAAACAGGTCCGGCAGTATCTCCGCTCGGTCAACGAGGAACGCAAATCGTTCCTGCGCACCATCGGCAGGCGCATTCACCGGGACATCCCCGGAAAAGACGATACCGGTAAGGAAACAACGAAAAAGGACCAGTGGGCACGGGTTACGATGCTCGGGTGCTGCCGTGAGGTTGGTCGAGCCGCATTCCTGCTGACAACCCCAAACAGCCGGGTGCTGATCGACTGCGGAGAGAAGCCGGACAACTCGAACGGGACCCCCTACCTCTATGTCCCGGAAATTCACCCGCTCGCCCAGCTCGATGCCGTCGTGCTCACCCATGCTCACCTTGACCATTGCGCACTCATACCTCTCCTCTACAAGTACGGCTATGAAGGCCCGGTCTACTCGACACCGCCGACGCGTGATCTTTCGGCGATGCTCCAGCTCGATTACCTTGACGTGATCCATAAGGAAGACCGGAAGGTCCCGTACTCCTCGAACGAGGTCAAGACTTACATCCGCCATTCCATTACCCTCAACTATGGCAGCGTGACGGATATTGCGCCGGATATCAAGCTCACCTTCCACAACGCCGGGCACATCCTCGGCTCGGCAATCGCCCACTTCCATATCGGGGACGGAATGTACAATATCGCATTTACCGGCGACTTCAACTACAGTAAGAGCCGCCTGTTTAACCCGGCAATCAACCAGTTTCCCCGGCTCGAGGCGCTCGTCATGGAGAGCACGTACGGCGGGTCCAATGATTTCCAGCCCGCCCGGTCTGATGCCGAGGCGAAGCTCTATGAGACCATCAACACGGTGCTCTCCCGTAATGGCAAGGTGATCATTCCCGCATTCTCGGTCGGTCGTTCCCAGGAAGTAATGCTGGCACTGGAAGAGGGGATGCGGCTTGACAAGATCCCGAAAGTGAAGATCTATCTCGACGGTATGATCCGCGAGGCAACCGCAATCCACACCACGTATCCCGAGTATCTCAATACCGAACTCCGGAACCTGATCTTCCGCGAAGGCATGAACCCGTTCCTTGCTGAATGTTTCCAGCAGGTGGACAGCCAGGAACTGCGGGAAAAAGTCATTGCCGGTGATCCCTGCGTGATCGTTTCGACCAGCGGGATGCTGAACGGCGGACCCGTGATGGAATATTTGTTAAACCTTGCCCAGGATGAAAAGAATGCGCTGGTCTTCGTCGGTTACCAGGCCGATGGCACGTATGGCCGGCGCATACAGAAAGGGTGGCGCGAGGTCCCGATGGGGCGGAAAGGGACGATCACGATCAACCTCGAGATCGTCACCATCGACGGATTCTCCGGTCATTCCGATCGCCGGCAGCTGATGAACTATATCGGGCAGATCCAGCCGCGTCCCGAGAAGATCTTCTGCATCCATGGTGATGAGAACAATACCATCGATCTCGCAAGTTCCATTTACAAGCGGTATCATATCGAGACGCACTCACCCATGAATCTTGAAACCTACCGCATGGTCTGACGGTTCCCATGAGGACCCGCCTCTCCCTTTTTTTCGGGATATTTACGGTGATGGCCCTGTCAAACGCCATCGTTCCGGTACTCCCGGACTATGCTGAAGAATCTGCGGTTCAGGGTGCAATCTATGCAGCATATTTCCTGGGCGCATTTGCAACGACGCTGCTGGGCGGGATCCTGTCCGATCGGTACGGCCGCGTTCCCCTGGTACGCCTCGGATTTGGTATTACTGTCGCCAGCGGGCTCCTGTTGTCGGTCCTGGTATCGCCGGTTCCGGTAATTGCCGTTCGACTCCTTGAAGGAATTGGCGGGGGGTTATTTGTAGCATCCTCGCTGTCCTGGGTGAATTCACTCCCGGACCACCAGCGGATGAGCGGCTGGTTCATGGCCTTCCTCAATGCCGGGCTTGTAGGCGGGCTGGTCTTTGCCGGGTGGTTGGCCGCCCGTTTTCCTGGCCCGGCGAACGGCATACTTTTCTTTACGGGACTTACCATGATTCCGGCAGTGGTAAGTTTTTTTATCCATGAGCCCCCCACCGCCACTCCCCGGAAGGATCCCCCGGCCGCCCTCATCCGGATGGTGAGCGACTACCGGTGGCTCTGGTACTCGTCCATTGTCCTCATCGGCATCACCGGTGTGGTCACGTCGCTCTATCCCAAATTTTCCGGCTCTTCCCCGGATAGTGTCGGAATCTGGATCTCCCTGATGAGCATCGCAACGATTCTTGCGGTACTCGCATCATCACGGCTCTCGTTACCTCCCGTCCCGGCAATCCGCGGGAGCGCTGTCCTGATGGTGATTGCGGTTATGGTAACGTTTTACTCGCCGCTGGGTTTTGTGGTGCTCGGGTTCCTTGCAGGTCTTGTTATGATCGTCCAGATGTCATTTCTTGCCGGAATCAAGGATCACCAGGGGATTGCCATGGGCCTGTTCTCAACCACCAGCTACCTGGGTATGACAATCCTCCCGGTCATGGCCGGCATGATTGCAGATTCGGCGGGATTTTTTTATGCATTTTGTGCCACCGCCCTCGTTGCAATAACCGTTTTTTTCACGATCGGCCGGTGCAGGTGTCCGCCCCGGATTACGATTAAGGGTACAGAAGGTTGAAAAAAAAGGGATTATCCCGGTCAAACAAGAAGAACTCCTTCTCTCTTCGCTGGATTAAACATTTATCATTGCAATTTGTTTCTATGTCTTATTAGCCGGGTGCTTTCTTACATCTTACAAGGCAAAAGACAGTAATTACGTCCCGGCAAATGCTGTAAAGCCTTGGGAAGATCCATCGATAAGATAGTGGTTTCCTGTTTGAAGGATGGTATGCAGGAGTCCGCCCGCCTCAGGGCCTCTCCGAGGCATGGCGGGGCAGGGAAATTTTCTGAGAACGGTCTGCTCATAATTATCAGAAAATTACGTTCATATCCCGGGGGAGTCAGGCATTTATAAACTGACTCCGCTGTTACGCTACCCTGAAAGGCGATAACTGCCTGAAAGGTCCTGCAAGCATTTATCGCAAAGCGCAGGGGCGGTTCGGGGGGACAGGCACTGTCCCCTCCGATCATTAAATTAAAATTACAGAAACAGAATTGTTCTTCAGAGCCGAATTTTTTGGGACCTGATCCGCCGAGGGGGGCATCGCCGAAGGTTGCGGCCTTTCATCATTTCGACAAGTTTTGAACCCCTCACTACAGCTAAAAAAATTGACTTGATGGCTTGGATGCAAACTCTCTTCTCCTACGAATTTCCCGCTGATAAAGGAGAATAAAAAATTTTTCGTTTGCAGGGTATTATCCTCAATAAACAATACATTCATCTGCAATTAAAGGGAATTTCGTCATGTGATTATGAAATCAAAGGCGTTATTTGTGGTTCTTCTCATCTCCTTCCTGTTCGTTACCGTGGTGAATGCGGAAGATTCTCTCGACTGGTATACCCGGGGGCAATATGCCCTGACAACCGGGAACTATGCAGATGCTCTTACCTATTATAATAATGCACTTGCCCTTGACAGCAATTATGCTGCTGCCCTGTCGGGAAAATCAGTTGCACTGAATTTCCTGCAGAGATATGCCGATGCGATCAGCACTGCGGATCAGGCACTTGCCCTTAAACCATCTGACCAGAATGCACTCAATGCCCGGGCCTTTGGTTTGTTCAGCCTCGGACGGTATGCAGAAGCAGTGACCGCTTACGACGCCCTTTTTGCGACCCTGGCCCTCCGTGCCGACGCCTATTGCAACCAGGGATATGCCTATGCCATGCTGAACAATTCTGCTTCCGCGCTCGTCTCCTATGATAAGTGCACCGCCCTGGATCCCAGCAATGTTGACTCCTGGAACCGGGAAGGTCTTGTACTGATGGATCTGGGCAGGTATCAGGAGGCACTGAATGCTTACGACAAGGCAACCCAGCTCACGGTCAAGAACGCCGAAGTCTGGAACAATAAAGGTCTGGCATTGAAAGCACTCGGAAGATATCCGGAAGCACTCCAGTGTTTTAACAAGGCACTGGGACTGCAACCGGATTTTCCCGAAGCACTGAAGAACAAAGAGAGCGTTTTCGGAAAACTTCAGATTATCAACATTACCGGGACCATAACTCCAACGGTTACGATAAGCCGAATCGGCACGCCCTTTACTATTGCGACACCTTCTCCACTCCCGACGCAGATCACTTCTTTACCGATCACGGAACAAAGGCCTCCGGCAACCACTCCGGTTGCAGCAAAGACGACCTATGCTCCGGTTTCACCCTTCCTGTCGCTTGGTGCGGTTGCTGCGGTATGCGGGTTCCTGATTGCAGCGGGTCGCATCAGAAAATAATCCCATTTTCAGGATTCCGATAACGGGAAATATCCAGCGTAAAATCTCTGATAAGATAGTACCGGGATCGGTCAACATTCGTATGCGATGAATGCCGCTCCTGACGGGCGGCCCCGGCGGATGCGTAACTAACTATCGGGCTTTGAAGAAATCCTGTTGCTATTCATTTTGTTACGGTATCTTTTAAAAGAGTCCATGAGGGTTACCCCCTCTCTCCCCCAGAGGGGGAGGCAACCCAAGGGGGAGCATCCCCTTGACCCCCAGTATCCCGTTTCGCAGGAGGAATTTCCCATCCACGTTATACGTTTTGTCAGGAAAATTTTCCCATTATTTGAAGAGACAAAATTCTCAAAAATCCTTCCTGTCCCGCCGTACCCCGGAGAGGCCCCGGGGCGGGGAATCCTGGGAAAAATCGTATTCGTTTAACGGGAACGAACCGGAGAAAAAAAGTTCGAATTCCCCAGAGGAGAAAATACCCGGATGAGGAGGATTTGGTTCTCTTGTCAGGTCACTGATGAACGCCGCCGCTCCTCAAACGATCCCCCGGCGGGATTGGTGACTGAAAATCCAGAAATCTTCCACACCCGCAGTGGATTTTTGTTGCCAGAGATCACCCTGCTGACGGGATCTCATTTCCCGTGATATCCGTGAGCAAACGCCGCACGGCCCTGACGCACCGCATTATTCTGTGCCATGGTTTTTTCCTCAGGACTATCGGGATCGAAGAAGTACTTCTTTCCGTGTTCCCCCCACTGGTAATACCACCCTTCTGAAGTGTGATGCAGTTTAACCGGCATATCAGTCACCTTTCGGATGTAATCCCTGTATCCTTTTTGAGATTACCTTTAAAGATCCTCAATAATTATGGATAAAATGAGAGGGTTGTTGTTACCATTCCATCTGTCTCTTTTCGCTAAGATTTCCCGATGTTAATAATTGTTTCAGAATTTGTTTCAAATTCCGTTTTTCATCAATGATTTTATGTAGGTATCATTCGATAGTTCAGCAGGGTAATGAGTCTTCGATATACGAACATCGGGGACGAGCTCGCCATGGATGAAACCTTCGAAACACACACACCAGAGAATTGACCGGGGTTCCACGACACCCGGTTCCTATTTCTCTTTAACGATATTCTGCGGTAGTTGTGAAAGAGAAGGGAAATCTGACGTTTTTACGTGCTTCAGTTTCTACGTTTTTTTGCAGAGTTTTTTTATGGATTCCCGTGTGATTCCTACAGGATTTGCAACAATGAACTGTTTTTTTTTAAAAAAAGAACCCCGGAAGATACCGGTTAGTCACGGACTCCGGCATATTCGTTCATAATACCGAAATACACCTCAGAAGCCCTGTTCAGGCTCTCGGTACTTACCCGTTCATCAACGGCATGGAGTGTCGGGATCATGCCGGGCCCGTATTCGATCACCCTGAAACCGCAGAGACGGAGGTGACGTGCATCGCTTGCAGCCCACTGGACAATGGGAAATACCGGTCCGCCATTCACGCGATCGATTTCGCTGCAGGTAATTCTTACCAGCCTGCAGGAAGGATCGGTGATGGAGGGGTCATGGGTTGTCCGCGAAAGGATCTTTCCGTGAGGGGCGTGGGATTCGATCCCTGCAATAAGCTCCTGAACCCGGCACCCCCAGGGCACACGGAGCTCAAGATCGAGATCACAGTGCCGGGCAACAACATTGGATTTCTCACCGCCCTGGATCACTCCGGGATTATACATCAGCCGGGTCAGTACTTCCCTGACATCCGGGATTTGGAATTCACGTTCCAGTACGCTGGAGGAATGATCGATGATCTCCCTGAGCCCGGTGTCGACCGGATATTCCTGGTCATGCAATCCCTTCACATACTGGAGCAGGGACGCCGCTTCCATGACCGCACTTACCCCGACCGCAGGATAGAGTGACCCGTGAGCGGGAGTCCCGCTGAATTTCATCCGGAGCCGGCAGAGTCCTTTTTGTCCGATGCTCGGATTGCGGACAGGAGAAGGTTCTGCAATAAGGCAGTCTGTTGGCCGGATCAGTTTTTTTGCAAGGAGGTATCGTATCCCCTCTTCACCGCCGGTTTCTTCGTCACAGACAAATGCGCAGGTCGGTAGTTTGCCCGTACCCTGTTCCACCAGCCGGGCGACTGCGGCAAGAAGCGAAGCGCAGCCACCCTTCATATCGGTGGCGCCCCTCCCCCAGACAAACCCGTCCTGTATATAACCGGAAAAAGGCGGGTACATCCAGCCCTCATCCATGGCCGGAACGACATCCACATGCCCGCAGAAGAGGATCCTGTTGTGCGTACCCCGGGTGATAATATTGCAGTGACCCGTGTCATTTCCGGTGATCTTCGAACCGATGCCCAGGTCATCGAGAAATGTCCGGATATATTCGATAACTTCAGTAGTATATCCGGGGGGATTTTCACTCCTGATCGCAATAAGTTCAGAACATATCCTGTTAACTTCCATACCGGGATCCATTATTGGTTCTTTTACGAGACTGAGATATACGTCCTGAACAGGACCGCGAGCGAGGCATCTTCATACAGGCTCTTGAGGAATTCCTGATCGAAGAATTCATCGATGATCACATAAAAGAACTCGGTCGGAATGGGGGCCCTGCTATCCGGGTCAAGAACAATCCGGAAACTCCGGTATCCTGCAGGATCTTCGGAATCATAGATCATCTGCCAGAGTGATGGCAGTGCGGCAAACTTTGCCGGGTGGTGCTCTTTCAGCCAGTTGACAAATCCGGGAAATTTCGCCCGCTCCCCTTTCTTCTCCTCGTCAATTCTCCAGCGCAGGTATTCGCCGCCCATAATGTTTTTTGGCGACAGGATATTGAAGGCGTAGATACCCGCGGTATAATCGATATGGGCAAGGGAATCGACCAGGAAAAAATAGAGGACTTTATTGAACTGGCCGGGATCCTGGAGGATCAGGGTCTTTTCATAGAGATGGGACAGGACCGTCAGGAATTCGTTTTCTTCCATACCATCTGGTACGTGCCGGAGTTGTAAATAATTGCCGTATCGGAAGAAAAAGTCCGGATCCGGAGCCGGGTTTTTTCTTTGGTCTCTTAATCCCTTTTCCCCGTCGCAAAGATATCTCTCACACGGCAGCTCTCATCAAAAAGATGACAGGAAATTCTCCAGGAGATAGGCATACAGATGCGGGATCAAAGGATACCCCGATTCGCCACCGCTTCGGTGAAAGAATGGATTGGCCCCCCTCCTCCTGACAACGTAACCACAAAAAGAATTACGGCAGGTTCTCCGTTGAAAATCGCGTTTACCCATTCTCCATTATGGGAGGTTGAGACCCCCCCTACCCCCAGATGCGATGAACAATGCCGCCTCCGAAAGGGTGCCCCCGCGGCGGATCGGGAACTAAAAAACCGGCTCTGAAGCACAATTCTGGTTCTGTAATTTTAAAATACCTGATCGGAGGGGAAAGTGCCTTTCCCACCGAACCATCTCTGTGCTTTGCGATGATGCGTGTAGTGCCTTTCAGAACTTATCGTTTTTCAAGGTGGCGTAATTGTGGATTAAAATGCATGATCTCCTGGATATGAATATTATTTTCTGATGATTATGCGGCAGAAATTCTCAGAAAATGTCCCTGTCCCGCCGTGCCTCGGAGAGGCTCTGAGGCGGGGAACCCTCCTGAATATTCAAGGAATTGAATGTGGTACGAAATGCGGCCTCCCGTTCATGGGCGTTTCTCCGGAGCCGTTTCACCCTTATTTATAAAAGGGTTCACGCAGCGCAACCGCTCTCCGGAACAACTCCTCGAGTTCCGCACCCTTCTTTCCCCGGATATCAATATGGTTATCCGTGCGCAGGAGGCAGGGCTTGAGTTTCCCATCGGAAGTAACCCTGAGACGGTTGCAGAATGCGCAGAATTCCGTATTATGGAGGGGTCGGACAACTTCGACCTCGGCCCCGTCAAGGCAGAATTTTTTGCGGTGGTGCATCCTCCGGGTGATGATCTGTTTTGAGCGGGAGGCAAGAGCATCCTCAAGCCCCTGCAGGTCTCCGTGGTAATTGCAGTCATTGAACTGCATCAGCTCTATCAGCTGGAGAACAAGATTCCGGTTTCCCCTCACATACGCAAGGAAATCATCGATCTCCGTGTCGTTCACGCCCTTGAGCACCACCATATTCAGTTTGACGGGTGTGAGCCCGGCATCAACCGCCGCGGTAATCCCTTCAAGGACATCCGCAAGCCGGTCGATCCCGGTGATCTTTCTGTAGGTCTCCGGGTTCAGGCTGTCAAGGCTGACATTGACCCTCCGCAGCCCTGCTTCTTTCAGCCCGGAGGCAAGGGTGGCGAGGAGAGTACCATTGGTCGTCAGCGAAGACTCCATACCGTCCGGCACTGACCTGATGATCTCCAGAAGATCCGGGCGGAGCAGGGGTTCGCCGCCGGTAAATTTTACGCTGCGGATCTCAAATTTTGCTGCCACCCGCAGGATCTCTGCGATCTCTTCAGATGAAAGCTGATCTTTGGGAAATTGTTCCCCTTCCCGGTGGCAGTAGATGCAGGAGAGGTTACATTTCGGCGTAAGACTTACCCGGAGATTGCTTACCGGACGATTGTAAGGGTCTCTGAGGATCACGATTGGTTCAGCCCACAAAATTTTTCGCTACGATGTAGAGCTCGGTGCTCCCTTTCCGTGTTGATTTTGTGACGCAGGTCTTTACCGAATAAAAATGTTCTTTGGTCATGGCATAGAGCTCGGGAAAATCTGTCCCCTGGAATGATTTCACGACGAAATTTCCGCCCTGTTTCAGCACTTTGACGGCGAACATGAGGGCCTGTTCATTCAGTTCGATGATACGGGCCTGGTCGTAGCTCTTGTGGCCGGAGAGCTTGGGAGCCGCATCACAAACCACCACATTGACGACACCGAGCATCGATCTGACCTGCTCCTGTACCTCGGGATCATTGAGATCTCCCTCGATGGTCTCCACGCCATCAAGGGATGCGATAGGATTGAGATCGATGCCGACCACCTTCGCCTGGGTGAGCGTTCGCTCCACCTGAAGCCAGGATCCCGGGGCCGCCCCAAGATCGATAATGTTGTCATCGGAGCGGATGACAGCAAACTTATGCTGGATCTCGAGAAGCTTATACGCTGCCCGTGAGCGGTATCCTTCATGTTTTGCTCTGATATGTGTCCGATCATATCCCCATTGTGATCCCATTATCCTGAACCGTTCCTCCGGGTAAATCCGGAGCTCCACCGGAACGCTGTGGTATTATTTGATGGTATATTGTATAAGAGGTTGCATTAAGGAATTTTTGATATAAATCCGCAGAAATTTACCCCAGTTCGCCATCATAGGTCATCTCACCGGCATCCCCGTCAACCGTAACATGGACACCGTTCCGGAGCCGGTTCATGGGGATCTCAATATGGTCTATCATCGGAATTTTTCCAATGATCGCTCCGGTAGCGATGATCGATTCTGCCTCGATATTGACTATGGCTGCCGGTGCGTGCCCGTTCCGGCTCAGGGCATAGAGGATATATGAGCCGACCGTTGAGCCTTTACCGTAGGGAAACGCAAGCACCTTTCCCGCAATGGATTCACCCTGGAGTGGGTGCCCTTTCTCGACAATGATCCCGGATGCCGGATCTATCCCGGAAAGGAACGACAGGGGATCCGGGCTCACCAGCAACGGACCATCCCCCCGCCCTTTTGCTATTCCTCTTCCCCTGATTAGCATAATCGTACCTAATAAATGTTTGAAGACCCAGATATAAGATTAACATGGAAGAGATCTCCGTCAATAATACTGCTCCTTCAACCGAGCTCAAATACCAGCTCCAGCTCAACGAGCTCGAGGCCAGCCTGCTCGAGATGAAGGTGAAAATTGACGAGCTGATAAAAGAAAATGCCCAGCTCAAGAGGGAGAACAACCAGCTCAAGCGCATGCCGCTGTTTGTTGCCGTTGTCGTGGATATCCTTGATAATGGTGAGATTTACCTGCGGCAGCAGGGAAACAACCAGGAATACCTGACGACTGCAACCGAAGAACTCCGCCCGCTGTTAAAACCCGGGGCCAAGGTTGCGGTCAATAACGCGCTCTCGATCGTCAAGGTAATCGGCAACATCTATGACTCGCGAATACGGGTGATGGAGCTCGAAGTATCGCCGGACACCAGCTATGCCCAGATTGGCGGCCTTGTTGATGTGATCAAGGAAGTGCGCGAGGCGGTGGAGTACCCGCTTACCCGGCCTGAAATTTTCAAACGTATCGGTGTGGAACCCCCGAAAGGTATCCTCCTCTACGGGCCGCCGGGGACCGGTAAAACACTGATAGCAAAAGCAGTAGCCCATGAGGCCCACGCAACGTTCATACGGATGTCCGGCAGTGAACTGGTCCACAAGTTCATCGGTGAAGGTGCAGGACTCGTTCGGGAACTCTTCATGCTGGCCCGCGAACGTGCACCGGCGATCGTTTTTATCGATGAGATCGATGCGGTGGGCAGTACGCGTACCAATGACGGCACATCGGGAAGCGCCGAGGTGCAGCGAACCCTTATGCAGCTCCTTGCTGAAATGGACGGGTTTGACAACCGGGGGGATGTCCGCATCATGGCGGCCACCAACCGGGCGGATATGCTGGACCCGGCACTTCTGCGGCCCGGGCGCTTCGACCGGCTTATTGAGATTCCCCTGCCGGACAAGGAGGCACGGCTCGAGATCCTGAAAATACACTCCCGCAGGATGCACCTGGCCAGCGTGGATATGGAAGAACTCGCATGCATGACCGAAAAAGCAACCGGTGCGGAACTGGAAGCGGTCTGCCGGGAGGCCGGCATGATGGCGGTGAGAAGGGACGGACCATTCGTAGAAATGCAGGACTTTATCGATGCAGTTCACAAGGTAAAGAACGAGATCGTCACCGATAACCGCATGTATACCTGAGCCGGCAACATATCTTTCAGCATCATTTTTTCCGGAGATCCGATGAATATTCTTCTGGTTCAGCGGGAAGGAGTCGATCTCTATCATACCCTTTTTGCATCCGAGACCAGCCGCCTTGCGCTGCGCTTTTATCACCCAAAGAAAAAACCCTGCGGGGTCGCTATTACCTTCTCAACACTCGGAAGCGCCCTGTCGCTGGTCTCGGAGATGCGCTGGTATATACGGCGCTACGTCCGGGAGGCGCTCTTCGAAGTCTCCCCGGGAGTATTCTGCACCCATCGGCTTGCACAGGACGTATATTATGAACGGGCATCCGTTCTCGACCCGCCATGGCCATTCCGCCGGCTCTACGGGTTCCGCCATGGCCACCTGGTCAGCACGGTCCTGATGTCACCGGGCTCTACCCTCGAAGAATATCACCAGGAATACATCGGTGTCGACCGATCGGTCGAGATCTGGTGCAGGGAAGATGAGATAGAAAAGGGTGAGTCGCCGGCGATCGAAGATACCGGCGGGAGACCGGACGAAGAATAACCTGGGACTATTCCGGGTAAGAAGACCGTTTAACGGGAATTGCAGATTTGTGATTCCCTCATAGTTGCTTCGATCTTTTCTAAAAAATATTGAAATTGCGAGGGGTTCCCGCCTCAGGGCCTCTCCGAGGCACGGCGGGGCAGGACGAATTTTTTGAATTTTAGTTATTCTGACAGGTCTGGAAATTTTTCTCGTAATTACTCCACAGAAGGTTATAGGAAATTCTCCTACGAAACTAGGATACGTGAAGGGGATCAAGGGGATTCTCCCCTTGGGTTGCCTCCCCCTCTGGGGGAGAGAGGGGGTCACCCTCACATTCACCACGCAAATAAAAAAAATTAAACGATGTGAGGATTTCTTCCGGGCCGGATTCGTGGTTATTGATCGAGCTGTGGGCTCCCCTTCGGAGCAGACTGCGTTCATCGAACCGGGATGCAGGAAATTTTGTTTACTCGTGTCTTCCTGGATCCAACAAACTGTAATGACGGGAGTTGGAACAATCCCCCAAAAAAAGGTTCAGATATATCGTGCTTTTTTCGAGAGTTTTTTAGGAGTATATAATGGCCTGAACGGCTTACCCTCGGTTTCCTTATGAACGGCGTCGATTATTTCACCTGCTGACAGCTGCTCCTTCAGGGGTTTATTGGGTTGCGACTTCCTGCGGATCGTAACGGTCAGTTTCCTGCTTGCGACTTCTTCGTCACCGACGACAATAACGTACGGGATCCAGTCCATGCCGGCTTCCCGGACTTTCTTACCGACGCTCTCTTCCCGGTCATCGACATCGCACCGGACACGAGCGGCATTGATCGTGTCGCAGATCCCTGCGGCAAATCCCCCGTGGCGCTCCGCAACCGGGACGACACGAACCTGGACCGGTGAAAGCCAGGTGGGAAGTGCAGGAACCGCCTGGGTGGAGATGTTTTCGAGTATGGCACAGATAACCCGCTCGATACTGCCGGTGGGTGAGCAGTGGAGAATGGGGGGATGGACAACCGTGCCATCCTCTTTATGGTATTTGATATTGAACCGGAGGGAACTTTCGACATCGATCTGGACGGTAGGGTTCTCGATCGGGCGCATCTGGCCATCGATGGCTGCAAGATCAATCTTAGCGACCCAGTAATGGACCCGGTCGGAGAGGATCTCGATCAGCATCGGGCAGTCTGATTCTTGCACGATCTTCTTTACCCATCCTTCGTGGTTGGCATAGAAATCCTTCGTGCAGCGGAACGCAGCGACAAGCTTTGTCTCGAAATCAAGCCCGGTCTGCCAGCCCATGGCAAGCTGCTCCTCGAAACATTTCAGGGCTTCCGGCATATCGGTACAGAGCGAGTGCATATCCGGCATGGTAAAGGCACGGAGGCGTTTGAGCCCGATCACTTCTCCTTTCTGTTCGTGCCGGAACGAGTAGGTGGAGAGCTCGTACATCTTCATCGGGAGGTTGTTGGGCGAGATGTGCATGTCCCGCATGATCGAAAACATCCCGAAACATGCGGCAAATCGCAGCATCATGTTCCGGTTATTTGATTTGAACCGGTACTGTCGTTCGCCGAATTTTTCCGCATGCTCAAAAATGGCCCGGTCTCCCAGATCGTACATGACCGGGGTCTCGACGGGGGTACCGCCATACTCAAGCACCAAGTGCAGGACGTAGTCGGAAAGGAGGTCCCGTATAATCTTCCCCTTGGGCATCCAGCGAAGACATCCGACGTCGCTCGCCGGTTCGTAGTCCACCAGCTCCTTGGAACGCATCAGGCCGACATGCGCCGGTTCACCACCGGTCGGGACGGCTACACCCAGTTCTTTCCTGACGAGACAGCCGAACGGAGAATCGTCAAGGTACTCGTGATAGTCATGGGCTTTGCCGTCAGGGGTCAGCACGAACCAGTCATGCGTGACCTCCTTCTTCTCTTTTTTGACACTCCCCTCTTCCCCGGGCAGTATCGTCTTTGAGAGCTCGGAGAGCGGGTGGCCTTTGCAGGAGATCTTAAAGGATTTATACCACCCGAACGGAGCCCGCTTGACACTGAACCCTTCGGCCTCAAGGCCGGCCTTGAGTGCATCGAGGGTAGTGATAGCCGTCTCGGGTGAAGCAAGGTCGCTGGAGAGGTGGGCGTAGGGATACACCATAATTTTGTCGACGTGCACCTGCCCGGCAGTCTTTTTAACCTCCCCGATTGCCTGGAGGACGACTCCTTCAAGGTCTTCCTCGTCTATCGATTCTACGGCACAGAAAACCGTGAGTGCTTCCGTCTCCCGGTCGGAAAGGACCGAGCACTCCTCTGCCATTTTTGTCTTCTTTTTGGCTTCGTATTCGATGTAATCTGAATGAATGAGAAGAAGTCGCATTGATTCATCTCCGATCCGGTGGGATCATCCGTATAAAATGAGAGCTGATTGTATATAGGGTTAATAGTATTACGGCAGAGATGGATTTTTTTTCCGGTGATGCGGATCCGACAGGTCCAGGAGATTATCTCCTGTTTGCATGATAACGGGAGAGCGTCGCCTGCCGCTGATCGAGATATTTTGCATCTCCTTTACGGAAGTACGGATTCTCGGCCCGTTCGGTCGTGTAAAAGACCAGCTGACCGATCGGCATACCCGCATACACCTTCACCGGCCGTGAGTTGACATTTGCCATTTCGAGCGTGATCGTGCCCCGAAAACCGGCATCGATCCACCCCCCGGTCTGGTGGAGTGTTATGCCGAGCCGGGCGATGCTCGATTTGCCTTCAATCGTGGCAACGATATTGTCCGGAAGTTCAATGCATTCCAGGGTTTCGGCAAGAACAAACTGGCCGGGATTGAGGATGAAGGTGTCTGTACGGATTTCATCAACATCAGAAGATACGCTGTCCTGATTGTAAGGGTCGATCACCTCGCTGCTGCCCTTGTACCAGACAAAATGGTTTCCCAGGCGGATATCCAGGGAGTTGGGTTGCACCAGCTTCGGGTCGTACGGATCAATTTTGATATAGCCCCGTGCGATACGGTCAAGGAGCTGCCAGTCCACGAGAATCATTGGCTTAACTATGGATCCTCATCGGACATAAGGAATACCAAAATACGGGATGGAGTGACCTTATCCGACATTATTGTCCCGGATCTTTTCCAGCATTGTTCCCGTGTTCCGGGGATCGGGTAAAAATACCCTGACTCTGTCTTTTTAACCCCCTGTCCGGGCATTTCTTTCCTGCATGCAAATCCCCGGTTCGCGATAATCTTTGCGGGGAGTTCAATCCTTTTTTCTGTTCTCCTCATTATGCCGGTCAAAGAGGGCAGGGTTGATATGCCACTCGCTGCGGCGTAGTAACCCGTGCATCGTAACTCGCTTCCCGGACCGTAAGATTGGCCCGGCCAAGGATCCGCCGTATGAGGATCATCGTGTTTTCGCGCTTGAATGCCGGGTGCCCGATGGTATCGAGATACCGGTCGATGTGCCGGTACAGGTAGCCCATGTCCCCCGGTGGTGCGATAGCATACCCCGGCAGGGGGAGGTTTGAAAGTTCATAGCACACGACCCCCACCGCATGGGAGAGGTTGAGGATCGGGTACGCTTCTGCAGTCGGAATGGTGCAGATCATGTCGCTGCGTTTTACTTCCTCGTTGTTGAGCCCCCAGTTCTCGCGCCCGAACAGGATAGAGATCCGCCCCTCGATGTCCTGTATCCGTTCACGGAGTTCACGGGGTGAATAAAATGGCATCCGCATCGAATGGCAGACGGATTTACTCACCGTGCCGGTGGTCGCGATGACAATATTGCTCCGGGCAAAAACATCTTCGATGGTACAGAGTTCCGCCCCGTCAAGGACGTCCTGCGCATGAGCTGCACGTGCCTTCGCTTCATTTCCCCGTGCACACGGGTCGATCAGGACAAGACGGGAGAAACCGAAATTTTTCATCACCCGTGCGGCAAATCCTACGTTCCCTTCATAGAGGGGGGCTACCAGCACGATCTCAATTTCGGGCATAAAAAAAAGATTACTGGATGGCGTCCACGGTCGCTTTCAGGACAGCGGCACCTTGGTCGTACACCGCATTGCCGACGACGATGGTGTCGGCATACCGCGACATCTGCGCCGCCTTTTCAGCAGAATTAATCCCGCCCCCATAATAGAGGATGGATTTATCAATGGCCTCTGAAGCAGCTTTCACGATTGCCGGATCACCGAATGTTCCACTGTATTCAATATAGACGATCGGGAAATGAAAGTAACCGATCAGCTACGGTTGTATACGCTGCCACCTCTTCAGGTTTCAGATCGCAGAACGATCTTGTCAGTTTCCCGACTGAAGATTCCGGATTGAGGACAATATATGCCTCGGGTACGATGTAATCCCAGGGGATCTTTCCCTTCTGCAGCTGGACCCAGGCACGATGCTTGCCCACAACCCATTGTACATCGGCGGAATTGATCACGCTGGGGACAAAGATAAAGTCAACTCCCTGGGTAAGCACCGCATCAGGTCCCGCCGGTTCCATGACAAGCGGGAGGTCATAGGCTTTCACCAGTTTCTGGAGCGCTGAGAGATTCTCCCGGGTTACATTGAGCGTGCCCGAGAGCATCAGCGCATCGGTGCCGCTTGCCGCAATGGCATCGATATCTCCCGGCTTCAGCTGCTTGTCAGGGTCGAGTTTGGTTACATGCACCCAGTCTTTCCATTTCATCAGTATCACCAGTACTTGTTTTTTCTTCCCCATAAACCGATGGCATGGGAAGTTGCAGGCAGGATTGATCAGCTGATTTTGCCCTTAACACCAGGTTGGGATGAGAACGTATCAAACCCCGGATTGTTTTTTAGTTTTCTCGCCAGTTTAAACTTTTTTTATCTGTCGAGATCCGGTCTTCGGATCTGCCTTGGTAACCTGGAAAAGATATTTTTAAAGAAGTTATGAGGGTGACCCCCTCTCTCCCCCAGAGGGGGAGGCAACCCAAGGGGAGCGCCCCTTGACCTCCCACTTCTCCTATTCCATCGGAGTATTTCTTATTAACTTTCTGTAGAGTTTATGTCAGAAATTTTTTTATTCTTCTGACCATAGCCAGAAGATCCAAAAAAAAATATTCTGCCCCGCCGTGCCTCGGAGAGGCCCTGAGGCGGGTGACTCTCGCACATACGAGGATTATCAACGTAACCTGTCGAGGTTGTGAGAAGACACACGGATGCAATTATTCTGGCACCCTTAAGCGAGCCAGAATAATTTTATTATGATTTTTCCCGAGTCAATTTCTGGTTACCAATTTTCCGCGGAACATTCCTTCGGATGCACGGGCATTCATCACAAAAACGAATCCAGGGCAATAATCCAGCATTTCATTACTTGATTTATTTCCTGAGTCCTTATGCTTCATAATCACCTCTGAAGAACATGAGACGATAAAAAAAGTTGAAAAGCGTCCTCTATCCGAAAAAAAAATTATCTAGAGCTGGATGATGGCAGTATCGCGCTTCTTCTGGATTGCTGCCTGGTATTCCCGGATTTCGTGTAACGGAATTCCTGTTTCTGCAGCAGTCTTGTCTGCATCCGCTTCAAGGAGTCCTGAGGCATTGATGATTCCGGAGGGAGATAGTTTTCCAATCACTGCCGTGTCAATTCCCCTGATCTTCAGGAGCTCTTTTTTTTCCCCGTTCGATCTGGAGTTTGGTGTATTTTTTCGGTACCGGTTTTTTCAGGAATGTACAGACCCGGTCAACATGCCGCTGGACGGTTCCGGCCGACATACCGGTGCGTTTACTCAGTACATCCACCGGGTGGGTGCAGAACGATTCCGGGCTCGTAAAACCCGCGGCTACATATTTTTTGAGACTGACTGCAGGGATCCCGATCTCTTTGAGCACCTGTCCGTAATATACGATCTTCGCCTGGGCGAGGATCTCGTCAGCTTCAGCGTCGCTGATACCGGCAGCGTGTAACATCGAAGCGTCCGCACGGGCAAGCCCGGAAAGTTCGGTGATTCCGGAAGATTTGAGGGATGTCAGGATTTTGGCATAGCTGCGGCCTTTCCGGGGAGTCAGGTGTTCCCGCATGAATTTGCGGCATTCAGACCGCCGGCGGAGTTTTTCGAGGACCATGCCGGCATCGGTGATAAGGGTCTGTGCAGTTTCCGTCGGAATTTCCAGCCGGTTTGCCAGGGCCGGGGGATTGCTGTGCGCCAGTTCCGCGACGGTATAGATATGACACGCCAGCAGTTTGCGGGCCAGGGTTTCGTTCAGGGACGGGATCTCGGCCAGGGACTCCCTGTTTGAGGTGATATGATGGCATAGCGGGCAGCCGATATCCCAGGGACGGGCGCCTTTCCTGACAAGTCGGACAAAATTCAGGCGATGCTTGTCACAGACCTCATCGGTGCGTACCGCAAAACCCCATTGCGCCATGGGCAGGCCGATGTTAAAGGTACATTCCGGGTACCGGGAGCAGCCGATGAACTGGGTATTGCCCCGCAGGTGTTTAATCGCAAGGGTGCCCCCGCAGACCGGGCACGCTCCCAGGTTCATCTCCTCGGCAGTCCTGCCCCGGATGTCATCGCCGATCACGGTCTCATTTGCCTCGAGCTGGTCAAACGCACGGTGGAGCATCTGGCGGGATTCCCGGATCACGTCCTCCCGTGTCCGTCTGCTCTCCTTGATCTGCTGCATATGGTCTTCGATCGTCTGGGTCATATCGGGACGGGTGATCATGTCGGCATGTTGTTCGAGCGATTCGGTGACCACCCGGCCGACCAGGGTGGGCCTCAGGGGGGTACCTTCGACGTATTTCCGTGAAACAAGTTTTGCGATCACTTCATGACGGGTGCTCTTCGTGCCCAGGCCCAGCTCCTCCATCCTCTGGATCAGTTTGCTCTGGGTGAACCGGGCGGGAGGTTGTGTCTCTTTTTCATCGAGGGTTACCTTGGTCACCGGGAGGTGTTCGCCGGGTTCAAACGGGGGAAGGATCGTCTCCTGCGCCTCGCTGTAGGGGTAGACCGTATGCCAGCCCGGTTCCACGAGCTGCCCTCCGGTCGCCGTATATTCCTCCCCGCCGGCATCGAAGAGGATTTTTAAGGTCTTCCATTTCGCATCCGGTGAGAGCGTCGCGAGAAAGCGCCGGAGCACCAGTTCGTAAACCCTGAACGCATCGTCACCGAGTGTCTCCCGTGAAGCAGGGCCGGTCGGGTGGATGGGCGGGTGGTCGGTTGAGGACTTTTTACCCTGTGTCGGTACGGCCCGGCGATGTGCCATCACCCACTCCACGTCTTTTTTGAACGGGGAGGAACGGATGGTCTTCAGGATCCCCCCGATATCGAGAGAGGGCGGGTAGACCGTGTTGTCAGTCCGCGGGTACGAGATGAAACCATTCATGTACAGGTCTTCTGCAATCCGCATCGCATTCGCCGCAGAGAGACCGAGCCGTGCGGCAGCAACAATATAGGTAGTCGTATCAAAGGGTGAGGGAGCCCGGTCCTGTTTTTCCCCGAATTTTACGTCGGTGACGACAAGCGGGGCCAGGGTGCGGTCACGGGCACGTTCTGCCGCAGATTTTTCATGAAAACGCCCATGGGTATGCCGTGCTTCGATCCGTTCACGGTTCTTCTCGGTATCCAGCGAGAGCTGCCAGTATTTTTCCGGGACGAAGGCCTCGATCTCCTTTTCCCGGTCCACGATCATACCCAGTGTCGGGCTCTGGACCCGGCCGACCGAGAGGATGTTCTGACCTCCCCTCCGGGCTGCAAGCGAGATGAACCGGGTAAGAGAGGCTCCCCACATCAGGTCGATGGACTGCCGTGCCTCGCCGGCTGCTGCAAGGGCGAAATCGAGATCCGTGGTATGCGAGAAGGCATGGTGTATTTCCTGGGGTGTTATTGCAGAGAACCTTGCACGGTCTATGACGACCTTCCCGTTCACGGCCCGGATCAGCTCATATGCCTCCTTGCCGATGAGTTCTCCTTCCGTATCAAAATCCGTGGCGATGGTAACCCGGTCTGCCCGTCGTGCCAGCTTCTGGAGGAGCGCGACAATTTTTCGTTCGGTGGGGATTTTGATGGTCTTTGCATCGATCAGGCTTCGCGGCGTAGACTCTTCACTGCGCCAGTTCTTATACCCGGGCTCAAAGTCGATCTCCACGACGTGGCCCCGCAGCCCGACGGTCGTGGTGTCGCCGAAACTGTACGTGGAAACACCGGTATCCTTATGCTCGGTGATCTTCTTTCCATCGCTCAGGATCTCGGCAATACGGCGTGCCGATATGTTCTTCTCCGCAACGATCAGGTGCACGGTCACGTCTCCTTCTTTCTGAGTTCTTCTGCAAGCAACCGGTTCACTTCACCGGGATCGGCACACCCCCGGGTCTTTTTCATGACCTGTCCGACGAGGAAATTGAATGCTCCCTTCTTCCCGATCCGGTTGTCATCGACCGCCTTTGGCTGTTCGTTCAGGACTTCCGTTATCGCGCGTACTATCGGATCAGGTTGTGGATTGGTCGGTTCAGTACCGGATTTTGCCGCTGATTCCCCAGCCGGTTCCATCGTTAAGGTGACCGAGACTTTTCTCAGATTCAGCCTTTCCACAATCTGTAAGGGAGGTTCGTACTGCTGACCCTGTTTAACCGTATCAAGCATGACCCTCAGCACCTCAATACCGCTTTTATCCGTAATAATTCCCTCCCTCAAAAGACCCAGCAGCCCGGTAAAACCGGCAGGGTTCAGCGCATCGATACCCATATCCCGGTAATTGAGTTCGCCGATCAGGGTGTCGGCGATCCAGGTGTCGGCAAGTGTCGCAAGCCTCAGCGGGTCAGGCCGGACGACCTCTTCGTAAAAATTCGCCAGCCTCAGGTCGCCGGTCAGCGTCCGGGCATGGTTGAGAGAGCACCCGTACTGGGTGATGAACCGTTCCCGCCGGGCATCCGGAAGTTCGGGAAGCAGGATCCCTTCTAGCCACGACTGCACCTGCAGCGGGCGGAGGTCGGGTTCCGGGAAATACCGGTAATCATGCTCCTGCTCTTTTGAACGGGAAGACTGGGTGACTCCCCGCGCCTCAAGGAAGTGCCGGGTCTCCCGCTCGACCTTCTGCCCGCGGCGGAGCAGGTTCTTCTGACGGGTAATCTCGAACGTAAGGGCTTTTTCCACACCTTTGTAGGACGTGATATTCTTGACTTCCACCCGTTCGCTTCCCTGAATCGAGATGTTGGCATCAACCCGCAGCGATCCTTCCTTCTCGGAGTCAAAAACGCTCAGGTACTCAAGGGTCGCCCGGAGTTTGTTTAAAAATTTCCTCGCCTCTTTGGGAGAACGCATATCCGGTTCACTCACGATCTCAATGAGCGGGATCCCGGAACGGTTATAATCGACCAGCGAGTACTTCCCCCGCTCCACATTACCCATGTGGACCAGCCTGCCGGGGTCCTCCTCGACATGGACGCGGGTGATCCGGATCCGCTTCTCACCGCCTTCGTCACCCTCAATCTCAAGATATCCGGCTACTGCCAGCGGTTTGTCATACTGGGTGATCTGGTATGCCTTGTCAAGGTCGGGATAGAAATAGTTCTTCCGCGAAAACTCCGATTCCTGGAGCACGGAACAATTCAGGGCTTTTGCCACCCGCATCGCGTACTCTACCGACCGCTTGTTGAGCACCGGCATCGCACCGGGCAACCCGAGACAGACCGGGCAGACATGGGTGTTGGGACCGTCAGCACGGTAATCGGTGGAACAGCCGCAGAACAGTTTGCTCTTCGTATCGAGCTGGCAGTGTACCTCGAGGCCGACAATGACCTGACCTTCAGCCATCAGCTGCACCCCTGCTCGTACGCATATGCAACGTCAATTACGCGTTCGTCTTCCCAGGGCCTGCCCATAATCTGGAGCCCGACCGGCATACCCCCGGCCCTCCCGCAGGGAACGGATATGGCGGGAATGCCGGCGAGGTTGACCGGGACGGTTAGGATGTCAGAGAGGTACATCGAAAGCGGGTCGCTCTTCTCACCCAGCCTGAACGCAATCGTGGGCATGGTGGGTCCGGCGATCACGTCCACCTCTTCGAAGATACGGGCAAAATCCTTTTTTACGTTTTCGCGGGCGATCTGTGCCTTGGCATAGTACTTCCCGTAGTATCCCGACGAGAGTGCAAATGTCCCGAGCATGATGCGGCGCCGCACCTCCGTACCGAACCCTGCTCTCCGCACTTCCCGGTAGGCATCGTGCCATGATTTTTTCGTGTCAGTTGCAGGACCATACCGCACACCGTCAAACCGTGCGAGGTTGGAGCTTGCCTCGCAGGTGCAGATCACGTAGTACGCGGCAAGGGCATACTCCATGGAAGGGATACTGCAGGGAACCGTCGTGGCACCGAGGTCTTCGAGTCCCCGGATAGCCCTGTTCACGACAGCTGCTACCTCCGGGTCGACTCCGGCACCGAAATATTCCCCGGGGATGCCTATTTTCAGACCGTTAATATCTGCACAGGGAGTGTGGCTGTAGGGTTTGTCATAGGAGGTAGAATCACGACGGTCATAACCGGCGATGACCTGCAGCAGGGTCGAGACATCAGCGACGGTCTGCCCCATGGGGCCGATCTGCTCAAGCGAGTTTGCGTACGCAATAAGTCCATACCGCGAGACCCGCCCGTAGGTCGGTTTCAGGCCGACAATCCCGCAGAATGCGGCCGGGCAGCGGATCGAACCGCCGGTATCGGTACCCAGCGCCATCCGCACCATGCCGCCGGCGATTGCCGCGGCACTGCCTCCCGATGACCCCCCCGGGACCCGCCCGGTATCGCAGGGATTGAGCGTGGGGCCGAAGGCGGAGTTCTCGGTGGTGGTCCCCATGCCGAACTCGTCCATATTCGTTTTACCGGCGATTGCAGCTCCCGATTTTTTTAAGAGTTCTACAACATGCGCATCGTAGGGTGGAATGTACCCCTTGAGGATCTTCGAGGCACAGGTCGTCTCAATCCCCTTTGTCGAGATATTATCTTTCACGGCAACCGCGACGCCGGCGAGCGGCCCCGGACCGTGCGGGGCTTTTCTGCACAGGGTAAGGAAAGCATGGTACCGGTCAGCCGGTTCAAAGCAGATCTCCTGGTCTTCCACTACATCACCCGCGGCGCTTTGATAAACCCGTCTTCCTGTGCCGGGGCGTTCCGCAGCACATCCTCGCGGGGGAGGGAGGGTTCTGTCTCGTCTTCCCGCATCACGTTGCAGAGATCGCGGGTGACCGCTGCATCTCCCGAGACCCGGTCGAGAACGTCGAAATATTCAAGAATTGCATTGAACTGGTGAGTAAAGGTACCCAGTTCTCCTTCCTCAATGCCGACATCGGCAAGATCTGCGATATGCTTCACTTCGTGTTCAGTGGCCATGTTCCACCCTGATGATGTGGTCTATGTAATCTTGCAGGGACGTCTTATATCCATTTTTACGGGCAAGCTTTTGCAGCACCTTCCAGATACCGCTCCCGTACCTGCATCGCTTTCTTCTCGTACCAGGCAAATTCTGCGGGGATATGGCGTTCTGCGACCTGCCTGAGCGGGATCTTCCGGCGGCCGTCCCGTACCTTGTCCGCCGCCGGGATCGTACGTGCAGCGCGCACTACCCGCACGTCCATGTACGGCAGGGAGAGACAGGTTCCATGGATGGCTGCTATTGCCTGGTCCCGGTCGGCCTGCTGTTCGAGACCCGCAAAGTCACGTTCGAGATCCTCGGCGAGCGTCGTCGTCTCAAGGTACCGGGTATACCCGCCGAAGAGTTCATCTGCCCCCTGCCCGGTGATGATCCGCCGATAGCCCTGCTGGCCTGCGAAGCGGGCAATAAAGTACTGGGTCAGGGCGATGCTGGTATTGACCGGATCTTTTTTCGGGACTATTCCAATAACCGTGGGGAGTGCTGTTTCAATCTCCTTTGGCGTAATGGTTACACAGGTCAGGGAAAGCCCGAGGATATCTGCGGCGTGGCGTGCCTGGCGGAGGTCATGGGAGTCCCCGAGTCCCACGGCCACGCACTCCCGCCCGGCGAGACGGGCGACAAGCGTTGAATCCACGCCTCCGGAGAGAGCCGTCACCCCCTCGTCGCTGCGCAACTGTACTGCCGTAATGATCGCCTCTTCGAGCGAAAGATCCGGAACACGGGGATCAATCGCCCCTTTCACGACGCCATCGCAGATCAGGGTCCCTTTCGGGCAGTTGCCCGGCATGATCCCGAAGTGGTCCCGGGCCCGGCACCCGCTCCCGGCAAAGAAGAACTCCCCCCCGAACCGGAGGATCTCCTCCGATCGGTTGTTCAGGATCGATTCGACCTCCTGCGGCAGGAGTCGCCGCCCGTCGATTTCGACCCACCCGTAAAGTTTCAGCGTGCTCATGGGTAACTCAATATGCTCTCAACTGTTCACAATCAATACCCCTGCTTTCTAATTTAACGTATCTTTTTTGGGGGAGGAAAGCAGGACTATCAGATACCGGGGAACCGGATACAGGGAGGGATGGGAAGATGCGGGAAAATAATTCCCCGTCTCCTGTCCTATCCGGAAGGAGATTTCCTGACATTCCCTTTCAAAACCCGGCGTTGATAAAATACGGGTATTAACCTTTTATTATCATCACCGGGGTTATTGCCTGACTTTTTATTTCTCAGAGAACACAAACCCTATACCATCTTTTTTTTTAGTTGTACGGTCAATAATTCAGAGCGTCAGGATTGTTTCTGTACGGTCGATAGGACCCGGACCCGGGACATCAAAAAAGCGCACATCAGTAACACCATATTCGCGAGGGTAGGAAAGCCCGGCCAACTCCGATGGACTTAAGATCCATTCCTGCAGAGGTTCATGCGTTCGAATCGCATCCCTCGCATCTGGTAAATTCTCCTTTACGGGAGAATTATGAGAACAATTTTTTTGACTGAGGGGATTAACGCGACTCCCGGTCAACTCCTGCATTTTCTGAAAATGTAATGCTGAAATGGAATTTTTTTAATTTTTCACTCTCCTGAAAAGACAGTCAACCGCATCATTCAATGAATGAATCATCTGGTTACACCATTGAATTCGCGAGATCATGACATTTTATGGCATGGTAACCCGATGCCAATGCAATGCATCAGAAAATGCATTACAGCATTAAATTTATATAACTGGGTGAATGATTCAGTATGCTAAAAGAGGGTTGATCGGACATGAGTAAAAAATTTGTTATTGGAATAATTGCGGTGACACTGATGCTTGCATTTATTCCGGCATTATCCCTGGCGACCTCCACGGAAGTTGAGTTAAACAACGAAAATCTGGTTCAAGCTTGACAACATGAAAATAACTTCCACGGGTTCCGGAGCTGATGAGATTACCACGTATGAACTTACCGGACCGGAAATGTTGCAGGAAGGCGTGGAGATTTTATCTCTTACCATTGTAACCAAAGCGGATCCGTTTGTTGACTATGGAATGTCCATTAAGAACAGCGGCGATGCTAAAAACTTCCACTTTAATTTTACCAGCCCTGTAACACCGGTGGTTTCCGGTTCGAATGTCGTGAGAAGTTCTTTCTCTGCCAGCGGGACTGACGGAGCCGCGGATGTGCCAAATGGAGTTACGGTAGCCGCACTTGCACCCCTCGCGGGGATCCCGGTAGACAGCGATGGTGTAACCGAACTTCAGGTTACGACCGTTTCTGATGGTTCTTCCCGTGTCAATATCGGACAGGACCTTGCGGGGCCCAGCATACACATGGCCGGGACCGGAGGAATTTGGGGGCCGTTCGTCGAGGGATGGTCTGCAGGACCAGAATCGGCAACGGGCTGGAACGAAATCCGCATTGATCTGAACTTCAGAATGTCCGGCGGAGGAGACATCTTTACGTTGAACGGGCGAAGTGATGTCCGGAAGCGTATACCAGTACCGGAATTCCCCTCCATGGCCCTCCCGGCAGCGTTAATTGTCGGCCTCATTGGTGCAGTCCTCTTCATCAAGAAGACCAAAGAAAATTAAAATACTTTTTTCCCATCCCGTGAGCATTTCTGACGGCTGCTGCTCCGGATATTTCTCAGATTCCTGACATGGCGGGACCGCTTCGCATTGCCGGTTCCAAAGGATTTTTCAATGATTTACACCACTGCCTTGCATTTATTTATTATTATATACGGAACATTCCCTTTTGAAGCGAGGATCGAGTAACATGAAAAAAGCATGGATAGTTTTGACGCTTGTTGCAGTGGTTGCACTTGTGGGTACCGTATCAGCATTCGGGAATATTGTATTCCCGTATGAAGGAAACCTGGTGGTGACCTATGTTTCTTCGGATGCATCGTATAACGATCATTTCGGGATCATATTGCCCGAATTACATCCCCTTGGACAAATTCATGGGATATCCCCCTCACTGCCCGGCAGCAAGTATACCGACATAGGCCGCTGTTCACCCGAGACGAATGTGGCGGTTTACATCAGGACTCCCCTTTTAGTCAGTCCATTGGTTAACAGCGATCGCCTGTACCGTTCAGACATCGCAAATCCCAACGATCTCCTGGACCATGCTCTCGTAACCCCGGCAGGGGATGGATCGTTCAACGTGGCCTTTGAGGATAGTTTCCGCGACAATATCGACAACGACGCCAATGACGTTGTCCTTAACGTAGCCTGTATCCGTGATACTCCGATTCCCACCCCCGAGTTCCCGACCATGGCCCTCCCTGCAGCGATGATTGTAGGGCTGCTCGGTGCCGTTCTCCTCATCCAGAGGAGCAGAGAGAACTGATTAACATCAATTTTTTTTTACTATTACCCTTGATTACTGGATGAGAGTATCCAAGTTATCGCCGACCAGCGAAAATATCTGAAGTATCTTCATACCATCCGGCGAAATCCACCCTGGCCGTAATCGCAAGTGCATCATTGCGTCAATTTATTGTGGCCGTTGTGCGGCAATTACGCATTTATCCTTACCCGCTGATAATTTACCTGAGTGATGAAAAGGGTTTTTTCACGATGTGGCTATAAATTATGGAGGATTTGTATCGATGCTTTGCAAGCATATAAATAGCAAAACGATAAAAACATCAGCTGATTTCCAAGGAGTTTGAGGTATATGAAAAAAGCATGGATGATTCTGGTGCTCGTTGCAGTGTGTGCCCTGGTAGGCACTGCATCGGCAATCCACTTCACCAGTTGTGATAACGGGAACCGGATTGTAGTAACCTATGTTAATTCGAGTGCCAGCTATGACGATGTGTTTGGTATCGTGAATCCGGAAACGGATGCTGATATGGATTTGGGAATGATTCATACCGCAGCTCCCGGCACGAAATATTATCCCCTAAACTCATATGCTCCGAACACTCCTCTTGAAGTTTTTATCACCGCTCCTGGCGGCCATACCTATCGCATATGGAAAGATGCCGGTGATGGTGTACCGGAACCCTTCCACACAAAAGCCCTGGAACAGCCGGATGGGTCCTGGACTGTAGGTTTTGAAGATGTGTGGGGTGGCGGAGATCTGGATTATAACGATGTATTCCTCAATGTTGCCTGTGAGGCGGGTCAGACTCCAACCGTCACGCCTGATCCAACGATAACTCCTGTTCCAACAACAACTCCCGATCAAAAACAAGGTTCTGATCCAATACCAACTCCTGAGTTCCCGACCGTGGCCCTCCCGGCAGCGATGATCATAGGGCTCCTCGGTATTGTTCTCTTCATGAAGAGAACCGAATAAAACCACCTTTTTTGTGAAATATTTTTCTTGTACAGTATATCCGTTCAGCTATTTTTTTCATACCGGGGAATTGTTTGAATACCAAGAAATGTGAAAGGATTTGCCGGGTTAATTTCCTCCCTCCCTGCTCATGAGTATCCCTCGTTGGTAACATCCCTGTCCTTCTCATCAGAAGCACGGGTTTTTGCGCATGCTCTTCATGTGCGACCCGTCATCCGCCGCATTTTCCGGGTTTAGCCTGACACTCATTGTGGATAAAAAAAATTTGATTCAATCAGCCCCGTGTATTCTCTGTCCTGCCTTTCTAATGGGTTACACTACTGCCTTGCATAAGATTATATTTTATAAAAATACATTGAATTTTTGTCCCTTATGTAAAAGGAGTGGATTGACTCATGAGAATTTCCCGATCGATGCTATTGTTGTCTGTTCTTCTGCTTGCGATTATTGGATGTGCACAGGCTGCGCCCGGTGTTACCTTCACCAAGCCGGACACCGCCGTTTGCCAGAGGAGCTGCTGGAACCCCCAGGTTTCCGCCGTGGTTGCGGGACTGGATCCCGGCCAGAAGGTAAACCTGCAGCTCACCTACTATATCGTTAACCCGGCCTTCCTGAGGACCGACACCGTGTACAGTGGGTATGATAATGTCGGAAACGGGACCTACCCGATTACGCCCGGGCTCTTTGGTGTACAATGTCTCTGGCCGGGCATTCCCTCGGTCTGGGTTCCTCCCAACACACCGGATAACGAGAAAATTGTAGAGATCCATTTCGGGGCAAATCTGCTTGATCCCGGTAGTGGAAACCCTATTCCTGGCACAACTGCAAGTCTGGATTACTACTGGTACACCTGGTTCTGCAACCAGGTACCTGAGTTCCCGACGGTTGCTCTTCCCATTACGTTGATCATCGGGTTCCTGGGAGCAGTGTTGTTCATCCAGAGGACCAGGAACCAATAACTTTTTTGTTTTCGTTTTTCGTTCTCTTCAGGAAATGATCAAAGTTTTGTTTCAATAACCGGCGAATGCGGTCCCTGCCGGATTAATTTCAGGTACTGGTTTGATATCTTTTGCCGGAATTGTCGTTGTCGCTTTTTCGCTCACCGAGACCAGATAATCCGGAACCACCTGATGAACCGGGGTCCACGGGACCACGATTTCCTGACGGTCTCTCGGTGTTGCCCTCTTTGTGCCGGCACGTCCTTAATAATCAGCTGGATCCGGGGTTCCTGGTTCAGGTACAGAGTCTGGATATGTCTGACAACATGCATGCACATAAGAGGTGCGGGAATAAGCCCGGTGAAGGTTTTCGTAGATTGACCCCCTCGGAGGAACTGTTTTTCATTCTCCATTCCCGAAATACACCCTAACCCAAAAAAAATATCCGGAACAGCCGAGGCATCGGAAGTGCCGGACACCTATTCAGTATCCCATCAGGTGGGTAAGGATCGCAAAGACACTCCCGGCAACAACACAATAGACGGCAAAATAATGTAACCGGTTTTGTTCAAAGACCTTCATGAACAGCCCGATGCTGGCATACCCGGCAAGGAACGCAGCACTAACGGCAACAACCAGCGGCAGTAATCCGGTGGTGGAAACCGGCTCTTCCAGGTAGGTCAGACCGGCTGCAATGATCATGGCAGGTATCCCGATCAGGAAAGAGAATTCAGCGGCCTCCCTGGGTTTAATTCCCAGCAGGAGGGCGGTCCCGATCGTTGACCCTGACCGTGAAATGCCGGGGGCGACGGCAATGCCCTGGGCGATGCCGATACACAGAGCACTCAGGGGACCAACCTCTCCCGTAGTATCTTTTTTCCGCGAGGCAACGAAGAGGAACAGGCCGGTAACGATAATGAGAAGGCTGACAATAAAGGGCTGGCCGAACAGCGATTTGAAAAAAATCCTGAAGTCAAACCCAATGACCGCCGTGGGAAATCCCGAAAGGATGATCAATGCGACGTAGGTTATGGCCGACCGGTCACCCGCAAGAACGCCGGTGAACAGGGAATATATTTTCTTCCGGAAATACAGGATCAGCGCAGCGATCGTCCCTGCCATGATGACAATATCGAACTCCGCAGGAGCCGGGATCCCCAGGAGTGCCTGGAAGATAACGAGATGACCCGAACTGGATATGGGCAGCCATTCGGTGAACCCCTGGAGCAGTCCCAAAAAGAGCGCCTCCAGGATCGTTATCTCGTGAACCATCAATCAGGTATGTAATCTGACAATATTTATCCTGATGGAATGGGGTAACAGCCGACAGCGGAACAGGAGGGGGTATTTTTGTGAAAATGGTTTTTATTTGGGTAGAGGCACATTCTGGCGACTAATTTTATGAAAAGATAGAACACATTTTCCTCAAAAATCGCTCCTGGGGGTTCCAGCACATCGTGCTTCCGCCCCCGCCGCCAGGGCATCCCCCAAAATGTGACAGCCCCCGGAAGGTTGATGAAAATACCTCGAACGTGGGGGTCAAGGAGGTGCTCCCCCTGGGTTGCCTCCCCCTTTTTGGGAGAGAGGGGGTTACCCTCATAGCTACTGCAGAGATTAACCTGGAGAGGGAAAAAAGAATTTCTGCAATGCATAAAAATTGAACTTTTTTCCCGTCAGTTCCGGAAACATATTTTATGCGATTTTTCTCTCGGTATCGCTGATCAATTTTGGTGGTAGAAATAAGACTATCCCCTTTATTTTTTTTAAACGCGTTTTCTGACGGCGCACATCAGACTCTGCAGGTATCGTTCCCGGACAACCTTGCCCGCTGTCATGTTTTACCCTGAGTCCGGGATCAAAAGAACACACCGGGTCAGTATCCCATCAGGTGGGTGAGGATCGCAAAGACACTCCCGGCAATAACACAATAGATGGCAAAATAATATAACCGGTTCTCCTGCAGGACCTTCATGAACAACCCGATGCTGGCGTACCCGGCAAGGAAGGCAGCGATAACGGCAACGACCAGCGGCACAAATCCCGCAGAATCAACCGGTCCTTCCATAAAGGTCAGTGCTGATGCGATGATCATGGCGGGAATGGCGATCAGGAAAGAGAATTCAGCGGCCTCCCTCGGTTTTATCCCCAGCAGGAGTGCGGTCCCGATCGTGGACCCTGACCGCGAAATGCCCGGGGCTACGGCAATGCCCTGCGCAATACCCATGACAATGGCCCGTTTTGCATCGACCTCTCCGTGCAGGTCCTTCTGACGCGAAGCGATGAAGAGGAAGATGCCGGTGATGATGATGAGCAGGCTCACGATAAATGGCTGGCCAAAGAGACTCTTGAAAAAATGTTTTCCCGCAAATCCGATGATCCCGGTGGGAATGCCGGAAAGTACCATCAGGGCGACATACGTGAGTGCGGCCCTGTTTCCGGCCAGGATACCTTTGAGGAGGGAAAGAATTTTTTCCCGGAAAAAGAGGACCAGCGCCGCAATCGTTCCTGCCATGATAACGATATCAAAATCCGGCGGGACCGCGATCCCGAGGAGGGACTGGAAGATAACCAGGTGCCCCGAACTGGATATGGGCAGCCATTCGGTAAATCCCTGGAGCAGTCCCAGAAAAAGTGCTTCGGGGAGCGTTACCTGGTGCAGCATCGAATAATCATGAAACCGGACAATATATATGCTGATTGAATTGTTCATCAGAACGGGAACCGGGTAAGAGATTCCTCAGAATCTGACCTCCTGTCCGGACATCCTGCCCGACAAAACAATCCGGCCGGTGACGCTGTTGCCTGTCGGTTCAGGTGTTTTCCGGTAAAAATAACCCCGCCTGAGCAGACGCCTTTCGTCCCCCCCTGGCCCGGATGGTTCTTATAAAATACCCGGAATCGTGCCGGATTCTCATGGAACACGACGGGCATGAGGCGGAACGGAACCGGTCCTCAATTTTTTTACGTTGACAGGTATTTTATGTAATCCTCGTGAAACCAGAAGTTCACCGGCGGGTACTCTTTTTTTCTGCGATGATGGTTATTGAATCCCATAACGAGGGAACCACCGTACCCAGGGCCCCATACAAAAATTTCATGAACGGATTGTGGATATCTTTTGTCATAAGAGTAAACCGCGAGGTCAAGGGGCGGAACCCGGTAGTTTCCAGGAGCTCGATTAACTCACGCACCGTATATTCGCGCCAGTGGATACCGCAGATCATGTTTCTGGCCGGATCAGACTGGGTAACAGAGTCATACACAGAATTCCGGATGGAACGCCCGGTTAACATCTTGATCCTGTGCACCAGGTTCGCCTGGTTTGGCGTGGTAATATACACAATTCCCCCCGGCTTTAAAATACGGTTAATCTCCTGGAGAACCGGCAGCGGATTGAAATTCAGGTGCTCCAGTACTTCAGACAAGAGTACGGCATCGAAAAAGTTATCCGGGTAGGGCAGCCCGTTCTTCCCGATATCGTTCACCCGGCCGGCTGAAGGCGAGACATGATATTCAGCATATAATTTACGCAGGTTTGCATTATCCTGAAATTCAGGATTATCGTAGGCATAGGCTTCAAAACCAATCTTTGCGAGGGCAATATCGACAACGCCGAGGAACGAGCTTATCTCAAGGACACGCGGAGGAATGTCTCTTTTGCTGAACAGCGTATTAAAATCCCGGAGAATGGTTTCATATTGGGGGTGCAGGTGACTGATGTAGGTTCTTTCCCCCCCGGCATCCCAGAGATCCAGTAAAATAACGGGGTTTTTACCGTATACGTTAAAGATAATGTCGTCAAGAATTTCTTTAACCTGAACTTCCGAATAGTTCATACCGGTACCTATTGCCGTGTCCGGTATTTCTCTATTCGTAAAGACCGCCAGCAGACCCGGTGTGGACATTGCTGATTGTACTATGAACAGGGCCTGAACAGGGCGCGACACATATCCTCCGTGAATCTCATGCCGCGATGAAAATACCGGAGTTGCCAGTATTGTGTTATACCTGCAGATATCCAGGCAGGGGTGAGGGGCGTCGACCCGGGTCATTCTGGCAGCTTTTCGTCGGTGCACTGCAAATCGGATACCCTGAAAGTCTTTTCCCGGAGGTGCAGGGACTGCCGGATAGTATCTTTTCCCGGAGGTGCAGGATGTTTTTGCATGAGGGGTGCCGGGCCGGAATCTCCCTCAGCTATCGAAATTTTATACAATAAATCAAATTTTTCCATGTTCGCAGCACTCAATTGCGGTAAAAATTTATTCTGCGCAAGTATTCTGCGCAAAAATGTCATCGGGACTTTTCCTGCTTTTTTTTGAAAAAAGGTTTAAATAGTGCTGTTAAACCATCTAAAACCAAAAAAATGAAAAAAAAGTACCTGCCTTGCAATACAACTAATATTTATATAGGTTTATGAAAAAATACATTCCATAGTATTAAGGGGAGTTTTAATGACCACGGATAACCATGAGCTCAACCAGATTAAAACCCACCCTTACGACAAGGAGCTCTCGAAGATCAAGAATTTTCTCCGGGGGAGTTCCAAGGGATATACGGTCACGGAAATTTCCCGTGCCATCGATATAAACCGCAACTCGGTGGCGAAATATCTCGATGTATTGTGTATTTCGGGTGCCGTGGAACTCAAGGTCTTTGGATCCGCAAAGATATATTCCCTGACGAAAAGGATCCCGGTATCATCGATTCTCAGCCTCTCCTCAGATTATATCTTTGTGCTGGATGACGATCTGGTCATCCATTATGTCAATGAAAAGGTATTGAATCTTGAGAAAAAATCGTCCGAAGAGATCGTAGGAATGCCGGTCGGGAGGTCCGGTCTGCAACTGCTGGCCCTTCCGGATATCAACAGGATATTGCTGGAATGCAGCCAGGGTAAGGACCTCCTTAAAGATATCGAGGTTTCCGTTGATGGCAAACCCGGATATTTCCGTGCAAAATTTGTTCCGAGCATCCTTGAAAACGGGAAACGGGGAATCCTGATCATCCTCGAGGACATTACCGAGATCAAACAATACCAGCTCGACCTGGAAAAGACCGTCCAGGATCGCACGAAAGAACTGACAAAGACCTCGAAGAACCTGAAAATTGAGATCCGAAACCACCGTGAAGTGAAGGATGCCTTTGAGGACAGCGAACGGCGATACCAGACCCTGATCGAGCTTGCCGAGGAAGGCATCTGGACATTTGGCCCGGAAGGCAACACCACGTTTGTCAACCGGAAGATGTCCGAGATCCTTGGCTATTCCCCGGACGAGATGCTGGAAAGATCCCTTTTCTCCTGTGTCAGCATCCGTGACAAAGGATTTCTCGAAGAAAAATTTTCCCGGCTAAAAAAAGGGCACAACGAGCACTTCGAACTGGTATTCCTGAAAAAAGACCAGACGCCCGCCTACACCTGGTTGTCCGCATCCCCCCGCATGGACGAGCACGGAACATTCGTCTACGGGCTTTTTGTCGTCTCGGATGTCACTGCCCTGAAAAAAGCCGATGTTGCGCTCCAGGAGAGCGAGCTGCACTACCGTACCATCATTGAAACATCCCCCAACGGCATCCTTGTGCTGGGCCTCAACGGTGTCATCAAACTGGGTAATATCCAGGCCGCGACGATGCTGGGGTATACGACCAATGAAGAACTGACCGGGAGAAATTTCTTCGATTACGTTACCCCCAACGATCTTGAGAGCAGCCGGGAACACCTGAAAAAGACCCTGGAAAAAGGATTTACCCGGTACCTGGAGTGCCGGTTGATAGCAAAGGACAGTACCGGCCTTCTGTGCTGAAGTAAGCGTAGCAACGGTACCGGATGCGGCAGGCCGGCCAAGCGGTTTTGTCGTTATCCTTTCTGATGTAACCGAACGGCGGAAGGCAGAGTACCTGGTCCGGAAGTCAGAGGAGAAACACCGTTCGCTGGTCGAAGGCATCAGCCACATTATCTTTACCACCGACACCAGCGGACGGTTCACCTATGTAAGTCCGGTTATCCGGGAGATCCTGGGATACAACGCAGCGGACCTGATCGGCAGGTATTTTTATACGCTGGTCCCGTCGGAACAGCGGCACATCCTCGGAGAAAAACTAAAAGAAGCCCAGGAAGGAAAACTCAGCCCGGGCGACTTTAAGATGATCGACACCTCCGGTACCCTTCACTGGGGCCGGATTATCGCCCAGCCGCTCCTGGAGGGAACGAAGATAACGGGGATCACCGGGCTTATCGAGGATATCACGGATCTCCGGCGCGGTGAAGAGGCGCTGCGGGAGAGCGAGGAGAAACTCAACCTTGCGATCGAAGGGTCCGGTGCGGGTCTCTGGGACTGGAGAGTCCGGAGCGGCGAGATGGTGATAAACGACCGGTGGGCTGATATCCTTGGCTATACGCCGGCTGAGATCCAGCCGCTCACCTTTGACCGGGTATCATCGCTGATTCATCCCGATGACCTGCAGAGATACCGGGAGTTGCTTGACCGGCATTTCGCGGGAGAAGATATCGGGTATGAGTGCGAGATCCGTGTGCTGCACAAAGACGGGCACTGGGTCTGGGTGCAGGAACGCGGGAAGGTTACGGAACGAAACCCGGACGGAGAACCCGTCCGGATGACCGGGACCCGCATCGATATCTCCGAACGGAAGGCGGCAGAAGAAGCCCTCCGGCAGGTGAACCGGAAGCTGAACCTTATATCAAGCCTGACCCGGCACGATATCCTTAACCGGGTCTCGGTGCTCCTCGGGTACCTCGACCGGGCCAAGTCCATGACCCAGGATCCCGCATTGCTGGGCCACCTTGACCGTCTGGAAGCATCGACACAGGCCATCGGGAAGCTGGTCACAGTTTACCCGTGATTTCAAGGATCTCGGGATGCACCCGCCCCGGTGGTTCGGCATAGAAGATTGTATCCGGGATAGTACCCGAAGTCTTGAACCTTCCGGGATAACGCTCTCGTTTGATGGTGGTCCGTGGGAGATCTATGCGGATCCCCAGATTACCCGGGCCCTCAACAATATTGTCGAGAACACCCGCATCCATGGAAAGAACGCCACGGAGATCCGCATGGAATGCGGTCCCCGGGGCCGTGAACTTTCGCTGGTCATCGAGGACAATGGGGCCGGTATCCCCGGGGAGATGAAAAAAGAGATCTTTGAACCCGGTATGATCCGCAACCGCGGTTTCGGTCTGTTCCTGGCACGGGAAATTCTCTCCATCACCGGCCTGACCATCGAGGAGAACGGCACTGCGGGTAACGGTGCACGGTTCGAGATCCGGGCCCCGCCAGGGACGTTCCGGATGCACAAGGCCCCTGCGGACGCAAAGGGCCGGTCCACGCCGGAGGTTGTCCCATGATCCCCCTCCTTCTTGTTGACGATGACCCTGATATGCTCGACCTGATGGAGCTCGCCTTCCGGGATACCGGGACCTTTGACGTGACCGCCTGCCTTGACGCCCGCGATGCCGTGGAGATCCTGAAACAGCGACCCATTGCCGTCGTAATATCTGACTACCGGATGCCGGTGATGAACGGCGGGGTGTTTGTCCGGGCCGCGAGGGATACCGGGTATGATGGTCTTTTCATCATCTACTCCGGGAGAGGAAAAGACCCCCTGATCGACCAGGCCCGCCGGGATGGTGCGGATGCCTACATTCCGCGATCCGGCGATTTTAAAAAAGAGCTGGCATCGATAAAATCGATCATCTATACCTGCACCGGAGAGCCGGGTAACCGGTGAACCTGCTGACACCGGGCTTTGGACGGACTTTTTTTATTTGCATAGTTGCAGGAATTTTTGGTTTCCTTGTACATCGATCTCTTTTGCTTGGAGCCAGAGGTTGATCCAGAAATCCGGACCGGAATTTTTCTCTTTCTCTGCACGGGAAGGTAAATTCAAACGCTGAAGAATATTCACCAGGCAGGAACGATTAAAAAAGGGCATAGTCACATTCTAGCGACTAATTTTATGAAGAGACATACCACATTTTCCTCAAAAATCGCTCTTGGGGGCTCCAGCACATCGTGCTTCCGCCCCCGCCGCCAGGGCACCCCCCAAAATGTGATAGCCCCTCAGAAGGTTGATGAAAATACCTCGAACGCGGGGGGTCAAGGGGGTGCTCCCCTTGGGTTGCCTCCCCCTTTGGGGAGAGAGGGGGTTACCCTCATAGCTACCGCAGTATTAACCTGGTGACAGGAAAAAAGAATTTTTGTAAAGCATAAAAAATTGAACTTTTTTCCCGTCAGTTCCGGAGACATATTTTATGCGACTTTTCCTTCGTTATCACTGATCAATTTTGGTGATTGAAACAGGACTATGCCCTTAAAAATGGTGAGAAAAGTTATTCTTCCCGGGAATATTTGATATAGCAGACGGCCCCGAAAATGCCGACGACGAATGCAACGGGAAAGGCCAGGACCGGGAATTCGGGGATGGGCGGGGACTTCCGGATATCACTGCGCCCGTTCAGGGTCAGGATATCCCCTCCGCCGGAAAGCCTGAAATTCACGTCAATGCGGATTTCGTTCCAGCCTGTTGCCGACTCGGGTCCGGCAGCAAATCCCTCGACGAACGGCCCCCATACGCCACCCGTTCCCGGCAGGTGTATGCGTGGTCCCGCGAGATCATGTCCGATCGTGGCACGGGTACTCCCATCGGAAACGGTCGTTACCTGAAGTTCGGTTATACCATCGCCGTCCACCGGTATTCCTTCAGGTGGCGGGGTAGCATTGACGGTTACCCCGTTTGGCACATTGAGGGCCCCGTCAGTCCCGCTGGCAGAAAAAGAACTTCTCACGACATTCGGACCGGTAATTACCGGCGTTACAGGACTGGTAAAATTAAAGTGGAAGTTTTTAGCACTGCCGGTGTTCTTGATGGACATGCCATAATCAACAAACGGGTCCGCTTTGGTCACGACAGTAAGGGATAAAATCTCCACGCCTTCCTCCAGTTCTTCCGGTTGGGTAAGTTCATACGTGGTAACCTCGTCAGCTCCGGAACCCGTGGAGGTTATTTTGATGTTATCCATCTGCGCCAGATTATCATTGTTTAATTCAACAATCGTTGAGGACGCCATGGCCAACGCCGGAAGCACCATTACCAGGAGTGCCACAGCAATTATTCCCAGCATAAGATATCTTTTCATACTACTCATCCCCCCAAAATTCACTGGATGCACCCTGATCCGGATCCTCCAGTGTCATAAGGAACTTTAGTTGTTTTAATAGTTAATATATCTTTCTCTATTAAACAAAAAGTATAATGACGTTTTTTTCAAAAAATAATCACTTATTATGTCTGTATTTGCTTTTCCTCAAAATAACGATTGAAATTTTTTTATCCTGCGGCGATCCCTTTTCAATCGGGACGCCGGTCATGATAAAAAAAAGAATTCTTTCTTTTCTTTTAATCACCGTTACCGGAAATGATCAGCCTCCCAAGCGAGCTGAATCTGCTCCGGTCCGGCATAATTACCGCCGGCCGGCAGATTGAAGGTGAATTGCCGGATTCCTGCAAAAACAGGGCCTGATGATTTTTCCGCTTTTCCGGGGGTTTGCCGTTTTTATGATTCCGGATTCTTTTTCCGGAATAATTTCCTATAAAGGATCTCCGGCATATAGAACCTGACCCACGATGAGGACCCTTCGTAATAGGTCCGGATAAGGAATGCGACGAGCACCAACACCAGGCCGATGATCAATACCTCCGTATTCGCAATCCCGAAAAAATCCTTGACATAATTGACCTCGTCCATCGCGCTGGGAAATAACCCGATCCCCAGGATTTTCGATGAGAGGGGCCAGAGAAACATGTAACCCGATTCGTAGACCAGGGCATCTTCAAGCAGGTGTGCCCCGAAACCGATGATGGCGAAAAATAATGCATCAAAGAATTTTATGCCGAGCGGATGGAGCAGGAATGCCACCACGATCCCAAAAACAATCATGACCCCGATATTATGGAATGTCCCGTGGTAGATCGAGGTTCCTTCAAAGAGTACCCTGAACCCGAGGCTGCGAAGGACCGGATTTGCAATGACATCGAGATCCGGGGCCCAGGCACTTACGATGATTATCCAGGAAGGATCCCTGCCGGTATAGTGGTAAAAAACCATGCCCGCCAGGATGGCGAGTGCAGCGGAGTAGACAATATGCTCAGCGATCATGATGAACGGAACATTTCAGGCAATAAAAATTCGCCGGGAAGATTTTTATGCATTTGTATGTACTCTTCACAACAGGCACATTTCTTCCTTCCCTTCAGCCCGTTCGTTTCAGCGCCGGTAATGCGTTGTTCCCGGCAGCCTCCCGCAGGGATCATGGCAGGGGAATTTCAAAAAAGGAGGTAGAGGCACCTTCCAGCGACTAATTTTACGAAGGGATAGAACACATTCTCCTCAAAAATCGCTCCTGGGGGCTCCAGCACATCGTGCTTCCGCCCCCGCCGCCAGGGCATCCCCCAAAATGTGACAGCCCCTCAGAAGGTTGATGAAAATACCTCGAACGTGGGGGTCAGGGGGGTGCTCCCCCTGGGTTGCCTCCCCCTCATGGGGGAGAGAGGGGTTTACCCTCATAGCTACCGCAGAGATTAACCTGGTAACAGAAAAAAAGAATTTCTGCAAAGCATAAAAAATTGAACTTTTTTTCCCGTCAGTTCCGGAAACATATTTTATGCGACTTTTCTCTCGTTATCACCGATCAATTCTGGTGGTTGAAACAGGACCATACCCCCAAAAAAAGGAGAGTGATGGATCACTGGTACCAGACGATGCCGGAACCGGTAGGGTAGAGCGTCCCCATCCAGTAGTTGCTGGTACAGAACAGGTTCTGGTTGCTGTTGGTTTCATACACGGGCAACCCTCCCGGAACACCGGTATCGGATGCACGGGCATTGATGATGTTGTGGTCAATGTAAACCCCGGTGGTCGGCCTGGCCCGGATGTGGACCGTGGCCACGACACCGGTATCGATGGTATTGTGATGGATCAGGTATTTCGCACCGGCCGCTCCGGTCCCGGTCTCTTCGTCCTGGTGGACATCGAAGTGCGATGCCCCGATCGCATTGCCATGGCCGATAATACGGTTATAACGGGCTTCGTACTGCTCCCCGGCCATCCCGGCACCGGTTACGTCATGCCGGTTGTAGTCGAACAGGTTCGCCTCAATAAGGGCATTCCCCCCGTAGAGGTTGATTCCATATCCCTCGCCCCGGGCCTGGTTGTTGTGGATATAATTATGGTGGATGTACGGGATGGGCGCAGCAGAATTCTGCCGTAAGGAGATTGAGGACCATGCCCAGCCATAGAGCTCGCAGTTGTCCACCTCGAGCCCCTTCCGGTTCTCGGCAAAGATGCCTACCAGGTAATACTGTTCACTGATTGAACCGGGGTAGACATCGTTGTTACCGTAATCCTGGGGGTACATCTCGCCTTCCAGACGGAGCCCGGTGATCCGGATGGAATCTCCGCCGGCAATGAGCATTGGTTCTTCCCAGCCGCCGTTCAGGTTCCGGGTCCGTTTCAGGAGCCCTCCGGCAGAACCGGCAAGCCCGCGGTCACTGGCCAGCGTTACGCCGCCCGGGATCGTGACACTGGGGGTTCCGGTCATATCGATAACGGCAGTACCTTTGACAAATACGGTTTCGCCGGCCTTCGCACTCTTCAGTGCCGTGAGCAGCTCTGCCTTTGTGGAAACGAGATATTTTACACTCGCTGCCGTGGAGTTCATGATCCGGGTATATCCTGCCCCACCACCGATGGAATTGCCGGTCGGATTACAGTCTGCGCCGTAACATACCCCTCCCTGTATGATGGGAGTCGGGACAGGTGCTATTGTCAGGGTTGGAACCGGGGTTGGAACGGCGTTGGAACCGGAGTAGGAACCGGTGTTATTACCGGGGTTGGGACCGGCGTTGGTGTCGGCGTAGGGGTCGGGACGGCTTTTGTTACCGTGATATAGTCCGTTTTGATCTCGCGGTCAGTCCCGGAGGAATTCGTAACCGCAAGGGTTACCGTGTAGCTGCCCGGTGTCTGATAGGTGTATGCCGGGTTTTTTGCCGTTGATTCCACGACCCCGTCATTGTCCAGATCCCACGTATAGGAAGAAGTACCCGTGGAAACCGATGTGTCGGTAAACTGCACGGTCAACGGGGCCGGTCCCTGCGTGGCACTGGCCGCGAACCGGGCCGCCGGCAGGGCAGGTGCTGACGGTGATGATACTACATGGATATACCCGGTTTTGACCTCGCTGTCGCTGCCGGATGCATTGGTCACGGTAAGTTTTACCGTGTGGTTTCCTGCAGCCGAATAGGTGAAGGCCGGGTTTTTGACGGGTACTGTCGGTGGACCCGTCACCGGTGAAGTCCCACGCGTACCAGCTGGTACCCGCAACTGCCGACTGGTCGGTAAACTGCACGGTGAGCGGGGATTTTCCCTGCGTGGTATTGGCCGTGAACTGGGCGGCCGGCAGCGGGGCCGCCGGGGAAGTACCCAGGGTGATGTAATGTTCCTTGACGATCGTATCGGACCCGTAGGCGTTTGTCACCGTCAGGGTCACCGTATAGGATATCCCGGCATCTTCCCAGAATCTCCAGACCGGGTTCTGCTGGAAGTTCTCCGGGAGTTTTCCTTCCCCGTCGGAAAAGTCCCAGTGATAGGTCAGGGGCAACGTGCCGGTCGACTGGTCCGTGAACTGCACGAACAGGGGGGATTTACCCTGCGTGGCATTGGAGGTGAACTGTGCTTTCGGGGGAGTTCCGGCGGGAACGGCGGAAGATACCGTGATCAGGCCGCTCCTGCTTTCGGTGTCCCTGCCCGATGCATTGGTGACGGTAAGAGTAACGGTATAGGTACCCGGTGCCGTGTAGGTGTGCGACGGATTCTTTGTCGTGTAATCGACTATACCGTCATTGTTGACATCCCAGGCATACCTGACTGTGCCGGTGGCTGCCGACTGGTCGGTAAACTGCACGACGAGGGGGGAGGTTCCCTGCGCAGGGCTGGCGGTGAACCGGGCGACCGGGACACCGCTGCCCGCGGAGGTCGCTTTCACGACAAAGACCGTCTGGAACGCCCGGGAGCCGAACCACGAATGTCCCTCCTGGATCATCCGGTATTTCGGTGCCAGGGAACCGGTCGTGGAAGGTGCGGTCATGGTAAAGGAAAACGTGTACTGCGCCCCCGGCAGGACTTTTGTCCCCGCCGGGATCTTGATCCGGGAAAGTCCGAATTTAACGGCATCCCCCGAACTGTCCCCGACCGCCCCGAGACGGATCGCATCCGATTCGCTCCAGGCCCTGCTGCCGGTGTTTTTCATCGTCACTGCAACGGTATAGCTCTGGCCGGCATTCATGACCGCCGGGATCGTATCCGAGATATACTGTGCGTTCCATGAAGGAGCAGCCGATGCGGCTGCAACAGACACGGGCAGGACCATCGCAAGAATGATAAGTCCGGCGATCAGGCCGACTGTCCGCGATTTCGCAAATACTTTCATGGTTCCATGGGTTGGTAACCACTCTTTATAAATTGGCAAACCCGTGCAGATGCATGGTTCAAACCCCCGGGCAGAAAAAATCACCACGAAAGTTTGTTGATGTACCTCATGAAATCAAAAAGTATTTGTATGGACCCGGTTTGTTGCCGGAAAGGTTTTAAGGAGCCGGAAAGGTTTTAAGGTGCCGGAAGAAGCAGAAAAAAATCAGATAATTATTCTGATAATAACCATAATCTCTCCAACACTTTGTTATAAAAAAAACACTATTTACCTTAGTATATCTGAAAACATCCTTCACTTGAGAATACCAGCCTGAACTTTCAGGATCTGGCGGAAGAACCTGGAGAAAATACATGGATGATACGGTACTTCACTCTATATCATCAAAACTGCAGGATCATTCAAAGTTTTTAGATGAGAATCAGCAAAAAAATGTCGAGGCAATACAACGAATATCACGCAAATTTCATGCAGATGCCGGTATGCAGCCTGGACCGGAGGTTCAGGTTTCTGAACAACTGCTTGTCCTTGAGTCCGGTCACCAGCCAAATTTCCTGCCCTATCCGGGTGTATGGAAAAAAGTATTTCTCCTGAATCGGATCAAAGAAGACCTGAATAATCAGGGTTTTGATGCAATCGCAGTTTTTGGTTTTCTTGACCAGAATTTATCGACAGCAAAATATTTTGTACGAAAATAAGATACCTGCGGTCAATAAACACGGGAACAGGAAAGTCGGGGTTAAGATTCCGGAGACGGAAAAGTGGAAATGTTTCAATACTATAAGTAAACCTTCTCAGGACATCTGGAAACAAGAATTAGATGACATTAAAAATTATTATCTTCAGTATCTGCCAAAAAAAGACGCTGATGCTCAACCTTTTTTGGATAATATTGATTCCCTGACGGATATCCTTGCGGTGTGCTATACCCGGGCTGCAAACATGGCAGATCTCAATGCCTTTGTTTTTGCCAGAATCTGTCAGGACTTATTCGAAATGCCGGTCCACTTTTTCCGGTATTCAGATGTTCAGCATAATCAACTCTTTGGAACCGAATGGAAAAAAATTCTCGATTCACTCCCTGAGTATACCCGGTTATATAATCACACCATCCGGGAAAAGGAACTGAATCTTGCTCCTGTCCCCTCCGGTTTTTTCCCCTTCTGGTATCACTGTAACTGTGGGGTAAAAGTGGCATTATCTCAGGATACCACGAATTGCTACAAGGGTACCTGTCCTTCCTGCAGAACTGAATTTTCATTCACGCTGAATGGTGATGATGATCCCATGGCAGACTGTATGAAAGATATGGGAATGTCTGCGGTCGCACGAAATGTCATCGTGTCGGAGGGTCTGGGGACACGGCTCTTTGTTTCAGGCTCCGGTGGGGGACTGAGGTACGGAAAGGTTGCCACTGAAATTTCCAGAATCCTGGGCATGAACATCCCCCTTACGCTCTCATGGCAGTCCCGCGATTATTATACCGGCATTATCCACCGGGTTGCCGTGAACGATACCCTGAGATTCTTTAACCTGACCTATGAAGACCTGATCTCCGGTTCGTTCAATGAAAAAATTATCGCCTACAGGACATCCCTTCTGGACCATCTTGAAACCCTGAAACATGAGTCCTGAAAAGAGAAAAGAGTTCGGTAAATATACAGGGTTATACCAAAGTTCATCGACCCAGCTGACCATAGCCAAAAAAATGTTTTCAACCATCCCCTCGATAATCGATTTGCTGGTAAATTTCCCTGCTTCCTTCATCAGACATCAATGGGATGCTGCAATGAACTGCGCTGAAATTCGGGATTCCGGGGAAACCGTTTTGATACTACAGGATATCTTCTATCACCAGGAAAACACCGGTGAATTCACCTTACCGGATATCCCCAGAATTTATCATTCAATAGATTTAATAGGTGAATTACAGTGAACAATCTCATGGGAAAAAAGATTCTGGTCATCAGTCCTCATACCGATGACGGTGAACTGGGGTGTGGGGGGTCCATTGCAAAATTTATTGAAGAAGGAAATGAAGTCACCTATACCGCGCTCTCGTGCTGCGAGAAATCCGTTCCGCCGGAATATCCTCCCGATATCCTTTCCCGTGAAGTAAAAGCAGCCACCCGGATCCTTGGACTGCCAAGTCCAATCCTTTTCAGTTTTGAGGTGCGTGAGTTTCCCCGATTCCGGCAGGAGATCCTCGATACCCTCATCCGCCTGCGAAACAAGATCCAGCCCGATGTTGTATTCACCCCATCCCGTTCCGACACTCACCAGGACCATAAAACGACCGTTGAAGAAACGATGCGGGCTTTTAAGAAATGCACCATCCTCGGCTATGAACAGCCATGGAATAATATCACCTTCGATACCCACGCATTTGTCCATCTCAGGGAAATCCATGTCCAGAAAAAGATCGACGCACTTGCCTGTTACGAGACCCAGAAGGACCGGTCGTACCTGAACCCGGACTTCATCCGGGGGCTTGCCCTTACCCGGGGAACCCAGATCGAAGAGACCTATGCAGAGGCATTTGAAGTGATCAAATGGGTCATTTAATGAGGAGAACCTGCCTTGAGAATCCTGATTGATATCGGACATCCCGCCCATGTGCATTTTTTTAAATACTTAATACGAAACCTGGAAAAAGACGGGCATGTTGTTAAAATTACTGCCCGGGACAAGGAAGTTACCCATGCACTCCTGAATGCGTATGGATTTGAGTATATCAACAGGGGTGAACTGAAAAAAGGCATGCTGAATAAGGCATTCGGGCTTTTTTCTGTTGATTATACCGTGTATAAAATAGCAAAAGAGTTTCACGCAGATCTGCTGTTGGGTGTGCATAACCCCTACATCGCCCACGCCGGGAAACTTTTAGGAAAACCTTCCATAATATTTACGGATACGGAGAATGTCGGGGTAGCTAGTTCCCTGACGTTTCCCTTTGCCGATGTTATCTGGACCCCCTCCTGTTTCAGGGAAAAAATCAACCCGAAAAAGCAGGTGAAATTTAATGGTTTCAAGGAGCTTGCCTACCTTCATCCCAACCAGTTCCGTCCTGATTATTCTGTCGTTGAACGATTGGGAATTGCAAAAGATGAAAAATTCATCATCGTCCGGTTCATTTCCTGGGCCGCATCCCACGATGTAAGCCTTCACGGTATACGCCGGGGCAAAGAACCTGATTTTATCAAATCCCTGGAAAAATATGGCAGGGTTTTTATCACCTCAGAAAGACCCCTCGGCGATGAACTTGAAAAATACCGGGTGAAAGTACCCCCGGAAGACATTCATTCTCTCCTGTATTACGCTGATCTCTATATCGGAGAAGGGGGAACAATGGCAGCGGAGGCAGCTGTCCTTGGGACACCGTCAATTCATGTCGAGGCAAATGCCGATGGGGTCGCCACGGGTTCCCTGAGCGGAAATTTCTGTGAGTTTCGTGACCAGTATGGCCTGCTTTATTTCTTTGCTGATCAGGACAAGGCTTTTTCCAAAGCGGTGGAGTTGCTTGAGAACCGCCAGAGCAAACAGGAATGGCAGAGGAAACGTGAGAACCTGTTACAGGATAAAATCGATGTTACCGGGTGGATGACTGATTTTATTGAGCAGTATCCGGAAAGTGTTGAGAAATACCGGAGGAACCATGTATAGTTCAGTTTTCCGAACCCTTGTATTTCCGGCGCTTGAACTCTACTCGGGTACGACAATTCAGACACATCTCGCATGTCTGCAAAAATCCCAGTGGTGGTCAAGAGGACAGATTGAAGAGTTGCAGAACAAAAAACTCAGGAACCTCATCCGTCATGCCTATGATAATGTTCCGTATTACCACAGACTTTTTTCACAACTTAATATCACTCCTGAAAGTATCAAAACAAACGAAGATCTGAAAAAAATTCCTGTATTAACAAAAGAAGATATCCGGAAAAATCTTCCCGATCTCATTGCCCGGAACGCCCGCAAATCTGATATGATTGAATCGCACAGCAGTGGTTCGACGGGTGAGCCACTTAAATATTATATCGATAAGAGGTCGTATTCTTCAGGATGGGCCCAGACATTCCGCTGCTGGAGCTGGGCAGGATTTCAGTTGGGCGATCCTTACGTAAAAATAAGCCTTAATCCACGGACCTCAACAATCAAAAAAATTCAGGACAGAGTATTACAAACAAAATATGTCTACGCTATGGGTATTACCGATACATCCATTGCACAGAAAATTGAAAACATACGCGAATTTCATCCGAAAATAATCAGGAACTATGCATCGCATATGTATGCGATGTCAAAACTCATGGAGAAAAACAATATCCAGTATCAGGGTGCAGCTATTGCCACCACAGGTTCAATGCTATTTCCCCATTACCGGAAGGTTATTGAAAAACAGTTTAATTGTAAAGTGTTCGATGCCTATGGTGGGGAAAATACGGCAGTTTCTTTTGAATGCGAAGAACACAATGGGTACCATATCAGCGATGAAGATGTTATTGTGGAATTTCTAAAAGAAGGAGAACATGTTGTTCCCGATGAACGCGGGAGGATTGTTTTTACTAATCTCGATAATTTTACAATGCCAATTATCAGGTATGATATCAAGGATATTGGAACATATACGGATGAATCCTGTCCATGTGGAAGAGGATTGTCATTAATGAAGTCAGTTGAGGGTCGCGACAGCGATATCATCATGACACCTTCCGGTGATTTTATTGTCGTTGAATATTTTGTGATTCTCTTTGAATATATGGCCGGTGTTGATCAATTTCAGGTTATCCAGGATAAAATTGACCATCTCACCCTAAAAATTGTCAAAAACCCACGGTTTACTGATGATGAGTTAAGTCATATTAGAAATGAGGTTCAGAATCGTGCCGGTCAGGATGTCCGTCTCACCGTAGAATTCGTCAATGATATCCCGTTAGCGGGCAGGGAAGGCAAACGAAGACTGGTGATTTCAAAAGTACCTTTGAAAATTTAATCGTGCGAAAGAATCTATGAACATTTTTATTCAATCAGCTAATACTACCAATGCCGATGAGGGGTTGAATTATTTTCTATCCCTGTACGGATTCCAACCCGGTTGTACCGAGAGTCAGATTCCGATCCAAAAAGTACGATCAGAAACCAGCATGTTGGTTGATGATCAAATTCATGGCTGGATTATATGGGAAGATACAAAGATACCTGTTTTTCAGAAACCTGCTGATCTCAGTAATCAGGGAGAAAAATTGCTCACCTATACGGATGGGACTATCTCCTATCCTTGTGCAGTAATCAGAAATGACGACATTATCATAACTCTTGATATTTTTTCTCACCTTGGCCTAATTATTTCCGGACATATCGAAAAAATATCAGGTAGTCTGAAGGAAAGAAAAAAGGAGATCATTGGAATCCCTTTTGCTGATTATTATTGCGACTTTTTATTTTCCTGTTTACAGATCATTCAAAAAACAACAAAAAGACCCATTGTCCATAAGGCATTTTGGCCTGAAGGAAAATGCTGCGCGGTATGTCTCACGCATGACGTTGATGAAATAAAAAAAACCTATCAATGGGTCACCTATCCCTTAAAATTTTTAAAACAAGGAAATTTGAGAAATCTTATACCCCAGTTTCGCTCGTTTATCGAAAAACTCAGAGGATATGAACCGTACTGGACATTTGATGAAATTCTGAGGATTGAGGGATCAAGAGGGGTAAAATCGTCGTTCTATTTCCTCAAAGAGACCGGTGAAGTCCGTATATCAGACAGAAAAACATGGCGACATTCAGGAAGGCGGTATGATTTTAACGACAAAAAAGTGCGGGACTTATTAATCGAGTTAAATTCCAAAGGATGGGAGGTAGGGCTCCATGGTTCATTTCATTCTTTTCTGGATCCCGAAAAGCTTCGTAATGAAAAAGCCGCACTGGAACAGGTCCTAAAATCTCCTGTCATCGGAGGGCGACAACATAATCTTAACTTAAAAATACCCGAAACATGGCTGAACCAGGAGAAAGCGGGTCTTTTTTATGATACGACACTCGGTTTTAATGACTGCCTCGGTTTCCGGTGGGGGATTTCATTTCCTTTCCGTCCTTATTATGCAGAAGAGAACAGGAATCTCAAAATTTTACAGATCCCCCTCGCCATAGAGGATTTGCCCTATTTTCGACATCAGCAACCCTGGGATGAATTCCTGAAAATTTTTAATCATATTCATCGAACACAAGGAGTTCTCACATTATTGTGGCACCACTCTGTTTTCAATGAAAATGAATTCCCTGGCTGGGCGTTAGATTATGTAAAAATCCTTGATTATGCCAGGGAGAAAAATGCCTGGATCGGGAGTGCGAGGCAGATCTACGAATGGTGGTCTCGCCGGGAAAAAACAATCATTGAATGGAATTATCTGGGTATGGTATTGAAAATATCCCCCTATCCAAAAGAAGAACAGCATTTTGTTAAAATATATTTTCCCGGTTCAACAAAAATAAAAAATGTTAAAAATGCGACTATTATACGGTGTGATCAGGAATCATGTGAAATAAAGACAGATGTTTTGATTAATCACGGATGTATTGAAATAACCTTTACTTGCATTTGAATGACGACAATTTGCGTGATTTCCAGCCTGGAATCTGCTGAAAGTGAATCAAATATAATTTTCCGGCAATTTAAAAAAAATATTTCTTAACCGGTTGTATTTCTTATTCTGAAAAAAACTTCATTATTTTCATGAGGTGATACGTACGATACGGATATTTTTACCGGATAAACTACATCTTCCGGGAGTTGAATTTCTTTTCTTTCTTCGAAGGTTTCTCCAGGTGCCAGTTCAACCTGCTTTGTTTCTATCAGTGTGTCTCCTGCACGGATAGTAATGGTATAACTGGTGTTTGCCAATTCATAGGAACTGAGTCCGTATACAAACGATACCATTCCATTTACCGGATAATTGGAATACGTATCGGGATTGATATATATCGCTGAAAATCTCTCAGTCCGGATTTCGAGAACAAATATCCCTATTGCTATGCAAATTCCAAGAATTATTGCAATGACTATTGCGATACGGATCTCTGATGTATTTTTCCCGTGATCATTGGGTAGTGCTGACATCACATTCAAAATGATACCGATAAATACGATTTAAAATTATTTAATGAAATCCATCTTTACCGTAAAGAAATTGATTGACTTACTTTATTTGTATCTTTTTACTGAGCCATTCATCAGTTGTGCATTGAACACGTGCAGGGGTACCAAACGCCACACTGTAGGGAGGAATATCCCGGGTAACAACGGATCCCGCTCCTATGAGGGAGTGGTGTCCTATCCTGACTCCCGGGAGTATTACTGATCCGTCTCGATATACACATTCTGTTCAATAATTACTTCTTTTATGATCAATTTATCCTCAGATGATATACATTTATAACTGGAATCATGAGTGACTATGATCACACCAGGACCCAAATCGACATTATCGTATATGGTAATAAATTCCGGGAAATGTTCTTCAAGAAAAACTCCAGAGGAAATATCTACACGAATGCCTATTTTTGACCCTCTGAGTCGATAAAAAAACCTTTTTATATGGGAATTGGGTATATTCATTGCAAAAAAATGGAAAGTAGTGTTGAGGATATACTGAACCTCTTCAGAAATTTTTTGCATTCCCACCATATGCGTTATTTACCTCGATTTCTTAATAAAATTGAATAGTGTCTCACCGGTCTTGTACACGCACGACGAATATTTAACAGCTGAATACCAGATAAGCAGATCAGGATTATATTTTGATTTGAAATGTCTCAGGCGGGGATCATCTCCCGAATCCATTTCTTCATAATATTGTAATCCATTCGAGTGGGCCCATTTAATCGCTTCCCAGTTAATCAAATCATTCGGGGAAATTCCTGACAATTCTGATTTTGGTACACCGACCCACAAATACATAACATTCTTCCAACACAGATTAAATGTCCCGCTAATCCTCTGACCTTTATATTCCGCGACAAATATTTTCAGGTTATCCGGATAAAATTTGTCATAAATAGCATGTAAATATTTTTTATTATCAAAAGGTCTGAAACCTTGTTCCTGGTATCTTGTATACAAAGAATCGTGGATAAAATCAAGATCTTCCTTATCTCCAGTTCGTACTGTAACCCCTTCTTTGATAGCTTTATTGATTTTAACTCTTAATTTACCTTCAAATCGATCCCATACCCTGTCAATGCCATTCGTTAAATTAATCCTGTACGTGTAATAAGGGTCGACCGTATATCCTGACCATCTCAAGGGCCGGGAATCATATAACCCCGGAGAAGACCGGATTCTTGCGTATTTGCATCCTCTTGTTTCAAAGATATACGTATCAAGTTCCTGCTGGATCTGAAGGTATAAACTTTCTTTTTTATCCTGGTTCAGCGTGTCATACTCTGCTATCACCGGGCCCAAATATAATATATAGGATCTTGGAGGGGGTGATACAGCAACTTTGATCATGCCTTTTTTTTGTATAAATATCGGATAAATTGCGACAAGTTGTGATCCCTTGTAAAACATTAATGGCACAAAATCAGATTTTGTCTGTTCCTGTGCAAGTTTGAGCCATGCAACCGTATGAAAAATTGTGCTGTGCGATGATAACCGAACCACATCATCCCACGATTTTTCGAGTGAGCTGTCAAGGATTTTTATTGTTAGTGCCATGATCGCTTCAAATTATTTACTATCAATCAGTATTTTTTAATATAAGTATTCGTCCCTCCTCTGGGAGATAAAAATAGGACCTTGATCTCCAATTACCCTAATGAGATTTCGGGTTTTCTTTTCCAAATTTCGAACAAAATATGCTCTCAAAATTATGAATGATTATTAGGATGTTTAGTATTCTAAATAATTAGCCTATTTTTTCAATAAATTGAAAAATTTTATCATCTCAAAAGAATAGTCTAGAACATCCTCCATTCTATAAGAAAAATCAATGTTGCGAAGCTTGTATAAAAGGGAGTGTGTAATATGAAGAAAATTACTGGAATTCTTGCAGTCTTACTCTTGTGTTTGGTACTTGTTTTACCCGCAAGTGCTGCGGTAATCCCTTATGCACGGATGACCATGAATCCGTCAGACTGTTTCCAACCAAACTGTAGGTTCACCTACACGATTGCCTATGGTTGCAATGGCGAGTGCCCGGATACGTGGGAAATAGGCGTGGATTGGGATCCCAAGTGGATGCAATTTGTCGATTTTGGGGCGTGTTTTCCCAATACACCCCTGACAAATAGTGGCCATTTCGTATGTGAAGGCGATTTTGATGGATCAACATCAGTAACACTTGCTATAAAAGATATCAATGTGGAAGCATCACATCTTACTGTAAGAATGTATGCAATGCCGTATTTTGGAGAAGGTCAGATATTTAATTTTGAGCGAACATTGCGACAGAATCCTCATAGTCATTTCTCTCCTGCTTATTTCGTACCGGAATTCCCGTCACTCTTCCTGCCAGTGAGCATTATTGTTGGATTCCTGGGAGCGGTGCTGCTTATCCAAAGAACAAAGGAACACTAATCTTTTTTTAAAGGTCATATTGCGATTTTGTTGGCAAATCTCACATGCTGAACCCGGTTCTAAACAGCGGATTGTCTTTTTTTGAACTGCCTGCAATCATTTTCCAGGCATATGACACAAGAGTAGAATTCACCTTTTTGTAAAATTTTTGCATCTTTGCTCTGCATTTTTGGGTGAGTTTATTTCGGATGGTTTATGTCTGGGATGAAAGATATATAATTTTGAATGACTTGAAACGAAATCATGAGCGAAATATGGGATTTCTCTACCATAGTAATTTTTTATTAGATCGGATTCCCTGAGTGATAAGCATTTTTTTTAAATCATGATTTAAAAGAAAAGGATTATACCTACATTCCATAGAATTTACAATGAGAGATAGTCAATGCGAAGAACAAATAATTGATTTTACATTTTCGAAAAGGGGACAAAAAAAGAATGGAAAAAAAACTCTCATACTACACTTTTTATTATTTTATGTCCCTGGTGTTAATGCGGGGTGGAGGGATTCTCGCAAAGATCCTTCTGGCGCGATCGATTACCCCTTATGAATACGGGCTCATAACATTGTTTGTTATCGCCCTTCCGGGAATGTTCCAGAATATTACGACGTTCTGTTTTTACGATGTACTCGGACATGCGACTGAGGGAAAAAAATATCTTGGTTTTGCCTTGAAATATGGCACATTCGCATCGGTGATTCTCGCCATTATATTTTTTGTTTTTCGAACATCCATCTTCTCATTTCTTAATATTGCGCAGATTTATTGGGGGATACTTTCCGTAATATTTTTTGTTGCTCTCTTATCGGTCACGTTAAGCGGCGTCATTATCGGGTACCTCCGGGGATCACGGAACCATTCCCTGGCAGCAACCGTCTCTGCTGCACCCAGTATACTACGACTGGTTTTTCTCGTGTTTGCCCTCTCCCTGTTTGGCATCGATGATTTCTCGATCCTTATAATTCTTTTTACCCTCCCGCTTCTTTTCGTCCTGATCCCGATTATTATGATTAAATTCCGGGATGTCCGCATCGCATTACAAACGGTCATGCTTCCAACCCGGTGAAATGTTTATGTTCGGGTTCTCATTTTTTATCCTGAGCATCTGGTCAGGACTCAGCCAGCAAATAACTTCCGTAGTCATCAGCCACGACCTGGGGATAGTATGGCAGGGCTATTATGACGTCTCCTTAAGTCTGGCTGCCGTGATTACCTTCTTCTCTTCTGCAATTTACCTGGTGTCTGCACCTGAAACCACTTTAAAAAATGGCATTTCAGATATCCTCCAGAGAAAAGGAGGACTTGGAGATGTCGGCAGGCTCTTTTTTTCCCTTTCACTGTTGTTCGTGATTATCATCTATTTCTATGCCCACCCGTTGATCTCGTTATTTTTTACCTCTAACTACGCCCATGCAGCTGATTATCTGTATATTCTTGCTATTGGATACGCTATATTATTCGTCCAGCAGTTTATCGGTTTTTTAAACATTGCTACTGACCGGACAGGGGTTTTCAGACTTTCTTTGGTAACTGTGGCCAGTATCCTGATGTTTCCCGTTTTCTCCCATTTCATGATCGGTTACTTCCAGTTTCCCGGCGCATATCTCGCATCAACGATATTCATCCTGATCTACACGCTGGTAACAATTATCTTAATTAAGGATCGGACACCGTTATTCCTGCTCATGAAAAAATTTGACCGCCTTATCCTTACGGTTGTGGGCACCGTTTTAATTCTTTATGCATTACAGTTCTCATTGATTCCGGGGCTTATTATAGCGGTGGTGCTATTCATGGTCTTGGTAATTGCGTCCGGATATATCGATAAAGACTTGGTAATGGATATGCTTTCCATTACCAGGAAAAAGGCCTGAATTTTAATCCGACAGTTTCAATCTGCACGTTCTCTTAGAATCCGGATGCCGACAATGGTGACGTTATTATTTCAACATCTAATTGAGCGGGAGCCGGTTATCTTGAGATTTTTATACTGATAGACCCAGTTTTTTTAACAATCTTATGTAGGCTAAACCTGCAAGAGGTCTTATGTCATCTGAAGCATAGACATAATATCTCTCGTCACCCGGGAATCTCATAAAATCCATAAGGGCTTTGTTTTTCTCCTCAAGCGGATAATTTCTTCTCAGTAATTTTATTAACCGGAACAGATCGTTGAAAACTCACATATCTGCACCGGATCCCAGTTATATAGTCAAGGGATTTCTCAATATCCCCCTCATTCAGCATTTTGTGGAGAAGATAAGGAAAATCGACCCCGGCATTTATTGCAACTTGCAGGGATCCCCAAAATCGCGGATTTACTTCCATCAGTTTTGGCTGGTTATCTCTCTCGTCGATGACGAAATCGATATCTGCGACGCCAAAAAAATTAAGTGTTTTGAGCAGATTTTCTGTCAGGTTAACCAATTCTGGTTTGGTTACCGTTTCAACGTAACATGCCTGTCCCGTTTCGATAGGATAATTCCTCAGTTCTTTAATAACACAGACTCGTTTTAGTTGATGCTCATGGTTGCACAACGCTCCCACTGTATATTTTGTCCTGAATGGGATCTTTTCCTGAATAAGGAAGGGACCATTTTTCGCAAGGTATGTATCTGCTATACTGGAGAGCAAATCCGGGGATTTAATAAACATGATCCCCCGCCCCCCACTCCACGTCTTGGTTTTAAAACGACGGGAAAATCAATATCTGCAATCGCTTCTTGTAAATCTTCAGGTTTTTCGATAAAAAATGTCTTAGGGCAGGGAATGTTATGTTTGATGGCATGCTGCACTAGGAGGAGATTTATCCCTCGCTTTTTGAATTGTTTCAAACTCAGAAAATCCCAGTTGGCATTGTAGCTTTGACTTGTTTTTTGATAATAAGATCATGGTATCTTCAATCATCGGAAAAACAACATCATCTTTTGAAAGTTTTGAAAAAAAATCAATGTCAAAGCGCCCGAAAGTTTTATGACGGCAGTATCGGGAATAGCACCCGAGAGTGTATTTTGTCTTTGAAACAACCTGAAAATCGATATTATTTTTTCCGAGGGATCGAATGACCGCAAGTCCGATATGATCATCGGTATTGGTGGTAATTATCGCTCTCACGATACACTTTATAGAACTTTTTTTGGTAAATATATATTGTAATAAAGACTCGAATTAAAGAGTTTGCTTCAGAGCTTATTTTTTCTTCAGAATCTTTTTGTTTTTTTTTAGTTACCTTTTTTGGATTAAATAGATAAATTACCCTCAATAAGTATATCTTTCTTCCAGATTACTGAAATATAATGAATAAAGTCCTTATCCTCGGACATGGGACCAGGAGTTTTTTATCAGTCATCAGGTCTCTGGGAAGAAAAGGAATAATTATTCATGCAGGAAATTCTCTGCCAGAAGATATAGCCCTATACTCGAGATACATAACAAAATATTTTTTACTACCCCCTTTTTCTGAACCCGAACAATGGAAATCAGAAGTTATTACTATAATAGAAAAAGAAAAATATGATCTGGTAATACCAACAGATGATTCACCGATAATACTGCTCCGGCAGATTATTCTCGAACTTGAAAAATCCAGTAAAGTTTATCTACTCGAAAATACCGCCTTTTCAATAACGAATGATAAATTGCAGACATATTCTTTTTGCCAGTCTTTAGGAATTCACGTGCCGAGATTTTCAACGGTGTCGAAAAATGATGATCTGGAGAAGATCTCAAAAAATTTTGATTTTCCGCTCATAATAAAACCTGTCAGTTCCTACTCGCCGGATAAGTCTTGAAAGAAAAAATCTGGTAAAAATCGCCTACGAAAATGAGGATTTAATTGCAATTTTGAAAAATCTCTTTGTAAATAATCAGACGGTGATTATCCAGGAATTTTTTGAGGGCACGGGAATAGGTGTAGAAGTATTAGCATCTGAAGGGGAAATCCTGACGGCTTTCCAGCATATCCGGATGCATGAAAAACGCATTTGGGGCCTCCGTAATATCGGAGGGGCAAGTACATATCGCAAAAGTCATCCGATTGATCCGTTCCTCATGACTCAGGCAAAAAAAATTATACAAGGGTTGAATTATACGGGTGTAGCGATGCTTGAATTCAGGAAGAATTACGAGACAAAAGAATCAGTACTCATTGAAATTAACGGTAGATTTTGGGGATCTCTTCCACTGGCTGTAGCTTCAGGAGCCGATTTTCCTTATTATTTATATATGCTTTTAACGGAGAAGAAAAAAACGTTTTCAAAAATATATAACAACAATCTTTTTTGTCGAGGTACAACCGAAGATCTCTATTGGATTTATGATGAATTTACTTCATTCAAATCATTAAAAATTCGGGAAAAATTTATCGGGAAAATATTGCTGGAATTTTCTAATATTCTCTTATTCCGTGAACGCAATGATACTTTGGTGCTGGATGATCCCAGACCCGGTATAATGGAGATATGTGCCCTTGTTCATCTTCCTGTATCGATTTTACAACGAAAACTGCGATTTCAATTGCGTAACTCAAAAATCTCCAGAAAAATTCGATCCCAACAATTTAAAAGGGCTATTTTATCTGCAAAAAATATTCTTTTTGTCTGTAAAGGAAATATATGCCGGAGCCCGTTTGCCGAACACTATTTTCGCACTTTTCTCCCTGAAGAAATTCACACCCTGTCATGCGGCTATATTGAACAAAATGGGCGCGAATCACCTCCTGAAGCGCTAAGGACTGCCAAAAAATTTGGCGTTGATTTATCAAATCATCGGGCGCATCAAATCACCGAAGAGATGGTGCGCAAAGCAGATTTGATTATCATATTCGACGAAACAAATTTTCGCATACTAGTAAAACGATATCGCAAATATAAAAATAAAATATGGTTTCTCGCTGAAATCTGCCCGGATATTCCGATTTATATTGAAGATCCCTTCAGGAAAGATAATGAAACCTTTGCAAAAGTGTACTCTACCATTACGTATTGTATTGATTCTATTAATCAGGACCTTAAAGGTAAGTTAAGGAAATAATTTGACAAGATAAACTCACGTTTACAATCGAGATATTTTTTTTCTAATCTTTTCCCATAATGAAAAAAATGATTTATTCTCCAAAAATTCTATAAAATCGACCTGTGTGTTGACTAACGTCCCATTATATCCTTCCCCCCATAAGGTTTCCCGCACGATTCCCCACGTTAATCCGCCAGATCGTATAACTTCAAAAAGAGGTTTTAAGATATAATATTTATCTTTTCTTGAGATTAGTACAGACGTTAAAGTGAAAGGATAGCGGACGACTATTACTACAATTCTATACAGGAAAATACCTGTATTATACGCCAGATTATAGTGAATCCCATACTTTTTATGCAACTGGACAAGACCTTTCCCATTTCGACATGATCGGTACAATAATCCTTTCAGCGTGTCTGGATGATCATGATAAACAAGCGCGGATGGCTCATAATTTAATTTATAACCCAATAGTTGCGTTTTAATGCTGACATCCACATCGACACAGGCAACTAAAAAATTATCGAACCCATTAATATTTGTTAGAATATGTCTATGATATGCAGCATTCCCGGTAATCAACTTATTATGAAGCATATATTTTTTTTGATTCAGAATTTGAGATTCTTCTACGTAACGTTGAAGAGATGTTGTTGGCCGATAACTTTCTATCCTTCCCCCAACGGCTCCTATAGAATCATCAATAAACCCCCTCATAAGATTAGTGATCCAATCGTTTTCGGTGATGCAGTCGTCACCAGTGAAACAAATAAAATCAGCGCTTGATCTTGAAATACCTGCATTTGTGGCAGATGCAATCCCTTGGTTTTTCTGAGTAATCCATATAAAACCGCAGGGGGCTTTCTTTTCATACTCTCTTAGAACATCTTCGGTAGAATCTTTTGAGCCATCATTGATTACGATTATTTCATACCGACCCTTCGGGTATGTTTGGTTAAATAAAGAATCAAGACAACGAGATAGTATTGCGCCCCGATTAAATGTCGGAATTACAACACTCACGGTAGGTTTCATTTCTGGCATTAACTCTCCAAGATTCTGAAGAAATTGATATATTGTTTTTTTTATTACTTTAAATGCATGATATCCATTAAAAAATTTCAATTCGGAGGATTGTTCATTAATTTCCTGATTCTCATTCGCATTGATTTTATAAATAATGATAAAAATGGTTGCAAATCATCCACGGCAAAAATAAAATATGCATCGTCTTTGAAGAATTTTAAAAACTCGACAACAGAACTAATTTTATAACTGGTGGAATAAGTGCCCTGAATGATTCTTCTTAATCGTTGGTACTCATAGGGGATGACATTTCTTGTCTTTACTCCCAGTTTATAATCAATGTTCTTTTCAACGTTACCTTCCTGAAATAGATCAAACAGCAGAGCAGGAAAATCCACACCGGCACTTATCGCACCTTGTAACGATCCCCAAAACCGAGGATTTATTTCCATTAATTTTGGTTCGTTATCACGCTTATCAATGACAAACTCGATCTCCGCAATACCGCTGTAGTGGATCGACTCTAAAATCCTCTCTCCCATTGCAATCAGATCTGGTCGGTCTACTGTTTCTACAAAGGATGCAGGTCCGGTATCAATCGGATAACATCGCACAGCCTTTAGTACACAACAACGTCTCATATTCTGCTCAAAATCCATGAGAATGGCAACTGAGTATCGTTCGTCGTAAGGGATCTTGTCCTGAATTATGACAGGCCCGAAATTTTTCACTGAATCTATATACATGGTTTTTATTAAGTCAGGTGAATTTACAAATGAGATACCAACACCACCCAAGCTCCGAATTGGCTTAATTGCTGCTGGAAATGGGATCTGATCGATCTTTCGATCCAGTGAATCCAAACTTTCAACAAATATTGATTTTGGAAACGGTATACCGAGTTCTCCAGCACGTTCCAGAACCTTTTTTTTATCAAATGCTGTCTCAAGAATTGAATAGTCAGGAAACGCAAGAGTGCATGAATATTTTTTCCTATTCTTTGATAATTCTATCATGCTCGCCTCTTCAGTAGGCATTATAAGATCATCTTCGATAAAGTCCGAAAATAAATTCACCGATTTGTCACTTGCGATCCTGGCAGAACAATATTTTGAATAAAACGACAAAGCGTTTGTATTTTCCGAAATGACTAACGTTTTTATATTTTTTTTTCCTAAAGACCGGATAACTGCAAGTGCAACAAAATGTTCTCCCCGTGGAACAATAGCTTGCTTCATTTTCAAAATTGTGTACTCCCTCTCCGTTTCAGTATTCTTAATCCATTACTACTTATTTATTATTTTTGCATCTTTTTTTCTTTTTTAATCCGGTATGGTTTACGGTATTAATATTTGCGATTTTTTTCCAAAGAGTGAATGATTATCACGATGATCCGACCAGGTAACATATTGACACATTCGTTCCAATAAACACAACTTTTAATCAAGGATTGGTATTGGCAGGGAATTCCAAATTTATAAATCCGAACAATTCAAAATAAAAAAGACAGCAAAAATGAAAAAAATTTTAAAAAAAATAAAAGCAACAGAATTCTCAATGAAAATAAGAGAGAAATTTTTTCTTAGGTATTCTTACTCGACAAATGCCCACCTTGTTCAGGCAATGAAACGGTATAAGCAATGTGAAAATTTAAAAAGTCCTTCTCAAATAAAAAGGGAAATAGAGATATGCAGGAAGTATTGGAAGTGTTACCCCTATCATTATTATATTTATGATCTTTTTAGAGCCGATAATGTTGTTACAGAAAAAGAATTGATCAATTATATCCCCCATTTTTATTGGTATTATTTATTTCTTCAACACTATTCCTCCACCAATTTTTCACTCATAGGAGAAAATAAGATCATCATCGGATATCTTTTCAAAGCACTTACAATCAGCCAGCCGAAAACTTTAGGGATCTTTCTGAATGGTAACCTCTATTCCTCCACTATGAATCAGGTGTCGTGTAATCAGATTTTGAATGAAATAAAATTGCTCAACACTGAAAAAATATTTGTAAAACCGGGCAGGTGGAGCAGGTGGGAAGGGGATATATAGTTTCCATAAAACTCAGGAAGACAACTATACAACCCGAGAGAATATTGTGTTTGGCGATAATTTTTTGGCCAAACATGGAAAAAATAAAGATTATATTATTCAGGCCGGAATCACGCAGGATCCTGAAGATCTCAGAAATTTATCCCGATTCGGTAAACACCTGTAGAATTATCATGGAAAATAAAAATGGAAAGATACGATTGGTCTGCGCAATGTTGCGTATTGGCCAGGGGCAAAAAGAAGTTGATAATATTTCCTCAGGCGGAATTTGTGTAAATATTGATATTAACAGCGGAAAATTGGGTGACTTTGCGTTATCTTATGAAGGTGAGAAGTTGGAAGAGCATCCCGATACACATTTTGTATTTCGTAATAAAAAAATTTCCCAATGGAACGAGATTCGAAGATTTATTATTGAATCTTCAGGCAAGTTTCCTTTTTTCACGTATCTTGGTTGGGACATTGCCCTTACAGTCGAGGGGCCAGTAGCTATCGAAATTAATAGTGTTCCTGCCATCGATATTATGGAAATGATCTCAGGGGGATTACGTGAAGCATTCGGAATAAAGAATCCTGACTATTACTGGAAAAACCCGGGAAAAAGGACATAGAAAATTGACGTTTTTATCAGAAATAATTTAGTTTTGAAATACGATCCATAAAATTTTGCGTTAACCTGAGATGCATTAATGTAGCCAAGATTTATTTTAACACTCTAAAAATCCAGAAAGGAATTTCTGGCAAATCATCTTCCTTGACAAAATATAACTATTAAACAAAGAGAAAATATCATATAAAATGCCAAAATTCCTCTCAAATGTTTTAAAGCTCAGCTTCAGCAACATTATTGGGGCAATTACTCGGCTTTTTAGTTACACCTATTTTGTCCAGACTGTATTCACCTTCAGATTTCGGCATTTTTCAGTTATTTTTTTCCATTGCAGGTATATTGTCAATTATTTCCTGTCTTTCCTATCAAAATGCAATTTGTACTTCCTAAAAAAGACGAGGACGCTGCGAATTTAGTAATTTTGTGTATAGGTCTTATCATAATAACATCAATCATTTCAACAATTTTTCTTTTTCTATTTTCAACCTTAATAGAAAAGGGTCTTAATGCTCCAGGTCTTTCTGCATATATATTTCTTGTTCCCTTGGCTATATTCTGCAATAGTATTGCCTACGTCCTCGGATTTTGGTTAACACGACGTGAACAATTCGGTACTATTGCAAAAAGCAATCTGGTCAGCTCAATTTCGGGCAAAACCGTGTCCATTGGATCCGGGATTATATCGCCATCACCTTTTGGACTGATCTTTGGCACAATAACCAATGATGCCACAATCATCGCAATTTTGTTGAAAAAAACAATCGTTGATGTTCGATTTTTCCAGACTTCTTCATATGAAAGAATAAAATTTCTTGCACGAAGATATAAGAAATTCCCCCAGTACAGTGCGGGAGCGAATCTGACAAGTACAGCGGCAACGCAAGCCACCCCTTTCCTTCTCGCTATTTTTTTCTCACCCATAGTTGTTGGTTTTTACGCAATTGCATACATGGTGATCCTCCTCCCGTCAAAATTGATAGGAAGTTCGATAGCAACAATTTTTTTTCAGAAAGCAAGTAGTGAAAGAAACCGTACGGGCAGTGCAAAAATAATTGTTGGAATTGTTCATACTAGATTAGTCTCAATCGGTATGTTCATCTGTCTGATGGTAGTTATAATCGGGCCTGAATTATTCTCGTTTGCGCTGGGATCTCAATGGTTGACAGCCGGGGTGTATGCCCAGATACTTGCACCCTGGTTTTTTGTTGCATTTATCTCAACGCCATTATTTTCAATTTTCAGTGTTTTCGAAAAACAGGGTGCCAGCTTGTCGTTTAATGTATTACTCCTTATCACGAGAATTATTGTTATTGTTATCAGTGGGATATTGGGTAATCCCATCCTTGGAATGCTCCTATTATCCGGCACCGGGGTGATTTTCTGGAGCTGGATGAATATGTACTTGTTAAAAACTGCTGGTGTACCATTGCAATCCGCATTTCAGGAACTAATCGGTTACCTCACATTCGGTGTATTCGTATGTATTCCATTAATAATTGCAAAATTTTTTTCAGTATCATCAGGTCTGTTTCTTGCTATTGGGGCTATTGTGACAATAATTTATTATTCGATTGTAATTTACCGGGATACTGAACTGAAGGCTGGGTTGTTAAAAATATTCGGCACGATTATTCATAAATAAAACTAGAATTTGCGGTTCTTTACACACGTATTTGAATATAATTTTTTATACAACCAGGACACTGCCCTTTCATAATATGAGATTATCATCCCACTTAACCCAGGTCGGGGCTGGAATTCATTGTTCGCAGTAACCTTTTCAAAGGAATATCCAGAAATTTGTTTTGTTTTAGGATCGATTTCCACGGTGAGAACAGTCCCATCTCTTGCTCCTCCTGATCTCGCATCATAAATAAGATTTCCCAGGCTATAAGCAATAATTGATTTGTTATATACTTCAACGTCCTGAACGACATGGGGGTGGTGGCCGATAATTATGTCTGCACCGGCATCTGCGGCTGCATGCGCAAGATCTTCCTGCCTCCGATTGTGAGAGAAGTTGAATTCCTCCCCGAAATGGAAATTAACAACCACAATATCGGCCTGCCCTCGTGCTCGTTTCACTGACTGAATTATCGCTTCATCTGACGTATTCCATGCCCGAGGATAGCCACCGACAGAATAACTGGTGATATCATTGAATCCAAGAAAGCAACATCCATTCCTGAATCGTGGAAAATCACCGAATCCTGTAGGGTATCACCCTCATTTTGTTGCACTCCGGTATAAGAGATACCAGGCTTCAGAGAGCCGATTTATGGTATCGTTTAGTACTTCTGGTCCGTAGTCCAATGCATGGTTATTGGCTACAGTCATGATATCAAATCCTGCGTAGGTCAGACCACGAAGGGATTCGGATGAAGCCTTGAAACATAACGTCTTATCGCTTTTATTGCATACAGCCGGGTTCAGGTTTGATATCGGGGATTCAAGATTTCCCATGATTATGTCTCCTCTTCGGAGCGTATCGCGAACATGCTCGAATGGGAACTCCGGACCTTTGCGAGAAATAATATCCCCCGTTCCTCTGGAAAGCATCACGTCACCAACAAAAACCAGGCGGAAGGGAGTATTGTTGTTCTCCGAAGGTTTTTCGTACTGATGATAATTATCTACAGTCCATAATGCGAGAAAAGCGATCAGGAGTATGGATAAAACTATGATACCAATATTGAATACACTATTTTTCATAATCCCCTCCAAACCATCGCGCTTTTTGATCTTTTTACCGGTAAGAATATAAATAATATCGGTTTGCGAATGAATAATTTATAAAAATACGGGTTCTTACTTCAGGATTGAAAAACTTTAGTGCTTTATGAAAATAACCCGGCAATAATTTGTCTGGGAGGATCAAAACTTTCCGAACTACTCTGAAGGCAGGAAAATTTGAGGGAACCTTTTTGAAACCGTATACGAAATTACTATAGTACCAATACATTAAAATAGGACACGACCAATGATTTTTTCAAAAGCCTGGAATGCATATCAATATGCAAAAATCTGGACTCTTTTTTGTTTTTTAATGCTGGGCGGGTTCATTCTCACCCAAAAAAACAGCTATATGGAAGTTGATGCGCTAGGCATATGGGTCCTGTCATGCCTGGTAATGTTATACTTATCGAGGAGAAAAACAGGGCAGTTTCCTGATAAACAACAACAAATAATTATCGGTATCGGAATTCTGATGTGTATTTTCAGTTTTATCAGTATTCCGCTGGGTATCACCAACCCGCCCTATTCGATAGGTGAACTCTCGCTTTTACTTGCTGGTATCGGCGTTATTGTATTTGGTCTGCTCAATTTCAGGTCCCTTGTATTGCCGGTTTCGATTCCTTTTATTGCAGTTGTGGGGTTTGCATTATATGAACTATTCATCCGAAATGAGGATTGGATTACTGCTCCTATTATCCCGTATATTGTAACCCTCACTATAGGTATGTTAAATTTATTTGGCATCCGGGCTGTTTCTGACGGTAATGTCATTTCATTTATTTCCTTGACGGGCAGCCCGGTCTATCTTTCAATTGTATCTGACTGTACTGGTGTCTGGTCACTCGGTACATTTACTATTACCGTCCTCATTGTCCTGTCCAGTTTTCCTAAGAGTATCTCGAAAAAAAGTATTTTACTGATAGGAATTGGATATATCGGGACATTTTGCGCAAACATAATCAGAATTTTGGTGATATCCCTGAGTGGATATTATTTTGGCCCGTCCGGGCTGATTGAACAGGTTCATGTCCATGTCGGCTGGATCGTCTTTTCCCTGTGGCTGGTAATTTTCTGGTATTACTATTTCACCCGCCAGGTGGGGATCTCATTTTTTAAAAAAAATAGTAGCAAGGAACCAGAAAAATAATTGATATATTGGTCAAAATTCAGGAGATCGCGGCAATCACGGACTCCCGAAGAAAGAAATACGTGAACCGGGAAAGAACATGATTAGAAATCAGGTTATGAATGTCAGAATTATATTTAAGAGAGGGAAAAATATCAAGGTTACAAAATAAAATGGACATATTCTATAATTATTCCACCTTATTTTCCCTCGACATGAGCCTTTTCACTTTTCCACGGAATGGTTTAAGGATATTTGTATATCCTTTTTCAAATATCCCCGTAAGAAATGAATTCCTTTTCAAAGAAAAATATACTTTAAGTTCCGGATCAAATTTTGACGAATAATAGGAATGTAACCGTTTGTTACCTGCAGCACCCATGGTAACATAATACCTGAACCCTTGCTCCTGTGCAATCCGGACCGATTCCCACATGAGAAGATCATTCGGTGATGGTGATATGGGTTTTTTTGGTTTGGGACTCCCAATCCAGCTGTAGTGTGTATTTCCGTATTGAAGATCAATAGATCCTGTAACAACCTCATTGTCGACTTTTGCAACAAAAATTTTCAGGACATCTTTATAGGCATCATAAATATCCAAAAAATAATCTCTGGATTCCGTATTAGTTTTTCCCTGTTGCCCATACCGGATATCCATAAGATCGAGAATTGCGGTATACTCTTTTTTACCCCCAATTTCTACGACCATTCCTCTTTTTTTTGCTCGATTCAGGTTCTGGCGCTGTTTTTTGTCAAGAGTCTGGAGCAGGTAATCATATCCACGGCTGAGATCGATAACATAATCATAGCGGATTTCGACGGAGTATCCTGACCAGGTAAACGGTCGGGGATCCTGGAGAGCGGGAGATAGTGAGATGCTGACATAGTTTGCTTTCAGATCGTTGATGATAAAATTTTCAACAGAATTCTGGAGTTCGAGGTAATTTTTTTCCCATCTTTCCTGGCTTAACGAATCATATTCGGCAAATACAGGTCCGAGATAAAAAAGAGCCGCATGGGGAGGTGGTGAAAAAACCATTCTGACGGGGCCTTTCTTTTGAAAAAACAAGGGAAATACACCCACAGGAATGCTATTTTTCAGCCCGATAAGGGGGTATAATGTTGACCGAGTATGTTTTTCAGTAATTTTAAGCCAGTCCCAGCGTATGAAAAGGGGTGCCATGAGGGGATTTGGAAATAATCGAATTCCATTCTTCTTTATCAATATTCCGGGCGATACGAATTTCAACGGTCATGCAATGTTCAATAACAACTCAGTACTCATCTGACTGATACTGAGTGTTTACTATACACAAGTCTTTGTTGCTAGAGATAGTCTGTGCATGATATAAAAAAATTAACTACTTCATTATGATTTGATCCGGTATGACAAAATAGATACAGCCGGCAATATTTCTTGAAGAAGATAAAGTTACAGAATCGCAAAACGATCTTTTGTATTCTGTAAGTATTCATTAAAAAAAATGGGGGTTCATGATGTGATTTTGAAGAAACTATTGCTCGTGTCTTTAATTGTCGGTTGGCTGATGCTCTGAATACTGACCTTGTAATCGCTGCCGGTCCCTCCGGACCGGATGATGCGATCGGCCAGGAATACGAACCCTTGCCACTACTGCCGATTGACACGCTGTCCGCGATAGCCCCAACCTCTGTGCTTCCCTTCAGAAGCACAATCTTTACTGTTGAACCGGGACTGCCTGCGTAACTCCAGGCAATTGTCTGCGTAGTGCCTCGTTTCAACGTTTCCCCCCTTTGGGTGAGGTAACCGTAATTGCAGGAGTTACGGTACCTGATGTGATGGTGAAATAATTATTGCTGGTATCTTGTATTGACGGCTGGCTGATACTCTGGATGCTGACCTTGTAATCACTACCGGTCCCACCCGACCCGGATGATGCGATCGGCCAGGAATACGAACCTTTGCCACTACTGCCGATTGACACGCTATCCACGATAGCCCCAACTTCTGTGCTTCCCTTCAGAAGCACAATCTTTACTGTTGACCCGGGACTGCCTGCGTAACTCCAGACAATTGTCTGCGTAGTGCCTCGTTTCAACGTTTCCCCGCCATTGGGTGAGGTAACCGTAATTGCAGGAGTTACGGTACCTGAAGCGATGGTGAAATAATTATTGCTGGTATCTTGTATGGACGGCTGGCTGATACTCTGGATGCTGACCTTGTAATCACTGCCGGTCCCACCCGACCCGGATGATGCGATCGGCCAGGAATACGAACCCTTGCCACTACTGCCGATTGACACGCTATCCACGATAGCCCCAACTTCTGTGCTTCCCTTCAGAAGCACAATCTTTACTGTTGAACCGGGACTGCCTGCGTAACTCCAGGCAATTGTCTGCGTAGTGCCTCGTTTCCAGGTCTCCCCGCCACTGGGCTCTGAAACCGTAATTGAAGGAGTTGTTGTTCCTGGTGCGATGGTGAAATAATTATTGCTGGTATCTTGTATTGACGGCTGGCTGATACTCTGGATGCTGACCTTGTAATCACTGCCGGTCCCTCCGGACCCGGATGATGCGATCGGCCAGGAATACGAACCTTTACCACTACTGCCGATTGACACGCTATCCACAATAGTACCAACTTCCGTGCTTCCCTTCAGAAGCACAATCTTGACCGTCGACCCGGGACTGCCTGCGTAACTCCAGGTAATTGTCTGCGTAGTGCCTCGTTTCCAGGTCTCCCCACCATTGGCTGAGGTGACTGTAATTGAAGGAGTTGAAGTGATACCTGGAGGGGTGGATGGGACCAATGATGTGGACAGGATATAGGTGGCCATCTTCTCCCCGACGGCAAGGTAACCGTTGTCATAGGAGATCGTACCGAAATTGCCACCGAGATCAATTGAATCAATGAGTTTGATATGTGCCGGATCCGAGATATCAAATGCCCTGACGTCGTCGATTCCATATCCCGCCGCATACACAATGGTGTCATGGAGTGCAAGAGCACGTGCATACCAAATTCCGGAGTAGGTTAGCTGGCTGAGACGTTTTGGTGCCTTAACGTTACTGAGATCAATCGTTAGTATCGAGTTTCCGGATGCTGCAACCGCGATATTTCCATGGATTTTGACATCCGAATAAGAAACGCCAGGCTCGAATGTTGTAACGAGCACTGGACTTTTCTTGTTACTGACATCGAGAATATGGAGTCCATCACCGGATGCCACGATGAGATAATTATTCCCGAATTTTGTTGCGCTGCCGGCGAAGTACGGGGATTTTGAGAGATAGACCGGGGATTTGATATTCGTCATGTCAACGATTCCCTGATCGGTATAAACATAGTTGCCATCAGCAAGTACCGCAGTAGCACTCGTACCAAAATGATAGAGGGGCATCTTGGGATTTGCACCATCCGTAACATCGATGATGCTCAATGATGACCATGCACCTGCAACATAGAGGTTGTTGCCGACAAGGTCCATACCCACATTTCTTCCGAGATTACTGATAAACGAGATCTCTTTTGGTTTCGCAGGGTTGCTGACATCGGCGGTCCATATCCCGTCATTATGTGCACCGATATACAGGTAATTGCCGCTGATCACCACAGAGTCATGCTCCGCCTACGACCAGAACACGGGCCAGGGTTTTTGGTTTGGAAATAACGGATGTGTCATATAGGCCAAATCCCATTGACTCATCAGAAAGGAAGACTTATATTGTTGATAGGATAGATTCCTTCGTTATATGATCCCGCATCTGTGGCTTTTCCCACGATACTTATATTCCGTGGATTCGATATGTCGAAAATATCAAATCCCTGGTATCTGACAGAAACATATGCATAGTTATCCAGGATTTTGATGTCGTTGGCATTAATGCCCATCCTGTTCATTACTTCATGCGGTTGTGCCGGGTTGGAAACATCGATTACCCGCACACCATTGTGGTATTCAGTAATATAGGCATATCCACCTTTGACGGCAACTCCGGATACGTAATTTACACCGGTAGTTGATGGGGAATAACTCCCGACTACCTTGGGAGTTGAAGGTGTGCTGATATCGAGGATATCCAGCCGGTTATCCGTTTGCATTCCAACATAAAGATAGTTACCTTCAATAGTCCCGCGCCAGGGAATATTTGTCCCGGCGAGTTGACTGTTGTGACGATATGGGGAGCTGCTTTATTGGAGATATCGATAACCTTAACTCCACCCGAAAGGAGATACGCGTAATTGCCTTTGATCAGGGCATCAGACCCTCCATAATCAAGAGTCGATATTATCACTGGGGTTGCAGGTTTTGAGATATCGGCAATAACAAATTTTCCCGTTGCGGCGATATAGAGATATCCGTTATAAACGCTGACACTCTTAACTGACGAGCCCACCTGAAGCTGGGATAGTGCGCTTTTCCAGGTGAGTGCTGTCATTTTTGCACTGGTTGATACATCATAGGTGACTACTTCCATGCCCTGACCTGCATACAGGTAGCCGTTTGATTCCGCAAGGTCAAACGATGGACCATTAGTGAGTGTACCAACTGTCTGGAGTCCAGCGGCTGTAACACCGGGAATCACAAATGCAATAAAACAAAGTGCGATCAACAGGATCAGACTTCGTGATTTAATGAAAACAATCATTGACCTAGATGTTTTACCCAACCTTTGATAAATGTGCGAACCACTTAGGGTTAGATCATTGAACCAATCGGATATGTGAAGGAGTCTTATCGTTTGGAAGACAATTTCATATGATAAATCTGAAGGGGAATTAACACCGTTTTCAACATTTGTGGGTGTAGCAGTAAAAATAAAAAAAATTATAAATGAACAGGGAAATGACGGTAGAAATAATTTATCCCTCTGTTCAATAAATCTGCAATTTGAGTAAATATTGTCTGATCAACCGACCCAGAAGATTTGGATTTCTGTTCCTGTTGCTGGTTTTGCAATACGGGTGTTTGTCCGGGGAGGTTATGAGTACCTGCGGATGGGGGGGTAACTTTGTAAATGGTTATAGCACCAACGCCGCCGCAGTACACATATCCTTTATAGAATGCGGTATTATCGCAATCCCCGTCAATAGAAACTGCATGATCTACCGTGACTGGAGCATCCGGATTGGCAAAGGAGATCATGATCATGTTTCCACTCCCGATGTTCCTTCCTACGACAAATACATCTGTCCCGTTACTGGTAATTGCACGCCCCTGGAGTCCTAGTTTGATACTACCGGTTTCCCAGTGAATATTGTCCTTATCAGCAACATTCAGAACTTTCACATAATATTTGCTCCCGGATACAACAAGAGTATAGATCTTTTCTGTGTTCGGGTTGTATGACAGACTTTTTTTCAGGAGCGTATCATTTCCAAAGGAAAACGTGTTCTCAATAACAGGTTTATCAGTTGCAATATTCACCAATTTGAGGGACCTGGTATCTGCGGCTAAAAGATAATTAGCATGATATGGGATAAGTTGGCTGTACCGCGATATGACATCGGGAGTCGAACTGATGAGTGCAGGCTCAGCAGTATCTTTTTTGGTATTATCATAGATCTTGAAACCGGATACTGTGGTCACGTATATTCTCGAATCCGTCGCAACGTAGGTTAGAGCGTTTAACCCCGGGGAATACATCTGCGTATGCGGTGAGAATCCTGGATTTTCAAGACCGGTTAGATTAACAATCCATGCACCTCCACCGTTACTTCCCATTGCCGTGTACGAGAAATTACCTACCCATGGCATGTCAAACATTCGGGGATTGGAAGGGTTAGTCCACTCAGCAAGTGGGCGCGAGAGAGCCGTTTCTTCAGGGACCGTTATATTCCAGTACCAGCTACCCAGGTTGCGCCCGGCATGTCCCAACACATCTATTGACCCGATGGTAGTCGGCGCAAGAACATAGGCAGAAGAGGGGACATTAAGATTCGTTGAAAAGACCGGATGGGTATTATCGGTCGTGGTATAAACTGCAGTTCCGGCAGAATTTCTTGCCATCACCGCAACGTTTCCGTTAGAGGATATTTCTTCGGAATATCCGGTGCTCACCTTGTTGCTGCCGACAAGTCGCGGTATTCTGTTTGAAATATCGTATATCCGTATCCCGTTATACCTGACTGAAACGAATAAATAGTTCCCGGAAACGTCAACGCCCACCGGGCCTTGACTGAAAGAAAATTTTTTTGTATCAGTCACACGAGGACTCGTCCTATCCGTTACATCTACAGTAAACAAATTCTGGGCATTAAACTGGGGAAGATACACGGTATTATTCTTGTATGCAATGTAGCTGAATCCGTATGTCGGGTTGGTAATATTAGGAAATGACAGATTTGATACATATACGGGTAATGCCGGATGGGAAATATCATATATTGTTAATTTTGGTGGATTTCCCAAACCATGCACACCATAGAGATAATTTTTATCTGTTGCCAGATTTCCTATCTGATTTCCATAGATTGTGACACGTTTCGGGCGCAGGGGATCAGAAATATCAATAACTGATAAATGCGATCCCGAAACAAATGCATAGTTCCCGCTGACCACGACATCGTCAAAATCATATGCGGAATCTGAGATATTTCCAAGGGCCACAGGATGCAATTTGTCGTCAAGACTGGCAATGGTAAACGTGTTTGAGGTCGTTGCATATAACTTCCCCTCCGCTACATACAACGATTGAACTTTTTCCTGGATAGAGGATTTCTCCGTCATACTCTTTGTACGTTAGTGCTGACAGATTAATGCCGGGCGCGATATTGTAGCACCGTATTGTATAGCCCTCGGCATTATACAGGGTGTCATTCCAGATGAAGTTACTAAAAGTATTTGCAGGCATCACGCCGACCTGATGGAGATTGGACGTACCATCAACTGCAAAACCCATTACCGGCATGACGAGCAGTAAGAGCACCATTATTGCACATACTACTATTTTCTGGATGGGTTCCATTGCATAATTCACGTTTCCTGACGTGATATATTTAATCTTGAGCACACTATCTGGTATTTCATAAAGAAGAAATCTGTGTATTCTTTCGTAGCAAATTCAAAGATGGAGCATGAGAAGTGTCCTCCAATTCTGACGTGGACGATCCATTAGGATTGCAAAAAAAGTTACAGAGAAATACTATTCATTATATGGTTTTTTTGGGCAAACGGAGACAAATATTTGTAGTTGAGTACGCAGATTAATTATCGAATATCTCTTTACATTATATGGGATTATTTTTTGTGTAATATTATCCTGGTTGTTATTCAAATAGAAGATGCATACATTGGAAGGAAAATAGAAATTAAATGACCCGGACAACTGAAACAGTGAAAAAGGTTCAGTCTTTAATAAAAGAAAACCTGCGGAATACTACGGTTTTTTATCTCATTTTTTTAATTGCAATTTTCCTGTTATCCTTCGTGATGTACATCGTGATATTTGCCTCTCCTTCAGGCACCGATGTCTATACTCATATGTTCAATACCCAGAATATGGCCAATTCAAAATCACTCTCGGATTTTTACGAAAATTCCCTGAACCAGGAATATGCAGGATTCGATTATCCCTTTGGCCTGTGGTATTTTGGTTCAATAATGATGAAAATTACCGGCCTGGATATTTATACCATAGCCTATATTATCCCGTTACTCTTGCTTTTTATCACCCTTGCCATATATTTTTGCTACGCTTACGAACTCACTGGCTCAACCGATCAATCTCTCCTTTCCCTGATCTTCCTGGTTTCCATGACCCAGCTGGCATTATCCCTGCTGAATTATTCTACAAGCATTTTTGTCATGCCATTTCTTGTTGCAATTTTGTATCTTGGCAATACGGGATGTCAATTGGAAAAGTGTATTGCTGATCAGCATTATTGTTTTCACTCTTAGCTTCTCCCATACCGGTACTTTTTTATTTTTGATCACCTTTGTTGTAGCATATTTTTTATTGCGTGCACTCATCTGGGGAAAATTTGATTATAATTTTTATATCGTCATTTTAGCCGTCCTTTTTTGTTTTATCATCGCAATAGGGCTTTTCCCGTTCGTTCAACCACAGTATATCGATAAAGGTACTCTTGTCATCTCGATCACAAAATCGATTTCATCGGCAACACATATCTCATTCTTCAAAGACGCCGGACAGATCTTTTATGATTCAATATTTGTTGCAAATAACTATGTTTTTGCATTTTTGTGGGCGGCACTTTTGTTTGGTGCCGGAACCATTCTGGTTTTTATTCACACCACCATCAAAAAGCAAATTTCACGGAGAAAATATTCCCGCGGCAATTCCTTTTATCAGCAGTCTTACCAATATGGGAAAGGGTATCATAACAACACCGTTCTGGATAGGTCCGCTCCAGACCCTGTTCTCAGTATTCGGAATATTCAAACTCGATGAACGGGGAAAATGTACAGCACTTACCTTAATCATTGCGGTATTGATCCCGGGATTACTTGCAGGATCGTCGGGAACCGGTGCAATCCGTGAAACTTTTTATCTGTTTCTTTTCATCCCGATTACCGCAGCCGTGGGATTTTTTTATGTTTATCCGGTAATTAACCGGATTTCACGATCAGGAATACGACGTGCTATTGTTATCCTGCTCTATGTCATCATTTTTGTGCCTCTTATAGCAGTTCCCATTATCGCATGCCTGCACTATCAGCCTACCATTACGATGACAAACGAGGAGAATGTGGATCTTGTATGGCTGGGCAGCGTGGGCAATCCTATGGAAGGGGCTGCCGGGACCGCCTATCGGGACCGTATGACTATGTATGCAAATAAAACAGTCCCGAGTGTTACATCAGGAACTGAGACAGTCAGTTTCTTAAATGACCTGAAGGACATCTATTTTTCAACCGGTGCGGAAAATGACGCCAAAGGATCTTTCCCGCCATTACCAGATCCAATATATTATTTCATCTGACAGGATCCTGAAAGGATATAATTTTCCCCGATCAGCGGTGACAATTGATTCAAACCAGGAAGTTGACAAGATATACGCTTCCGGGGAATTCTTTGGTTTTTACAAGATAATTTCCCAGCCGGAGATACCGGTAACCTCTATCAGCGAATCCCTTACCTGGGATTCGCAGCAGCCGGAAGCGCACATTCAGGATATCGGATCCGTATTCCTCTTTGAAAACCCTGCGTATAAGGTAAAATTGAGCGATACATCCCCAAGGATACAGTATCTCGGTACCCCGACAAAAAATAGTATCGGAGAAGGTTATTTTTCCGACACAATTACCATTGGATGGGGAACGGTGGGTAACGATACCCAGTATTCCACATACGATCTGGGATCACTTCCTTATTCGGAAATTCAGCGATCAGATAAGGAAATAGTCTATAAAACAACATTGAGTTCGAAGAATAAGGAGCAGATTGCATCACTTTCGGTAAAATATATCTTTTATGATCGTGGCAGTAAAACGTGAAATAACCGTCACGAATGATCTTGAGAGGGCAAACAGAACCTCAGGGATATCGGTAAACCTGGTCTCAGCAATTTTTTCCCCGATGACCGATTTTGATTTCCACCAGGTGAATCCCGGCGATACCAAATGGATGAACAAAAAGATATACCCTGCACAGGATCAGGTATTACCTTGACGATACATTTATTGACCAGATCTTTTTCAACGATGTATCATCCGGGAATATTTATTGACTATGACGATACTGCTCCGTATCCGAATAAACTCTGGTATTATGGGTCTCCCGAATTACAATTATGGGGTTGTTACCCTGCAATCTGACTATTCCCTCGATCTGGGCGAAGACCACGACCACAGGCCAGTATTTCTCGTTTAACAATAAAGAAACTGCGATGAGGAATGCAGAAAAATATAGTTCAGTATCTGCTTACCCGTTCCCAGGATGCACAGCTGCCACTTGTTATTACAGGAACGGTCAGTGATATCAAATTTCAGTGATAAAGAGAGAAATGCACTTGTCATGCTGACCCAGAATAATGTTCCTTATACTCTTGGGATTCCCGGATCATCACCTGCCGGCACGCTCAGTCTGACCGGAATTAGTCCTTCGGCATTTTTTAATCCATGCTATAACCAGTCAATGTGTAAAAATCTTACCGCGCAAACTGAAGAGTTGAACACACTCAAACAAAATACCAGTACAACCGGGATCCTGATGTCACAGGTCAGGTACGATCTGAATACTCTCAGGAGTTTATCGGAAGATCAGTATACATATGCTGAAGTGGACACGGTCCCGGCCCCCTTGGTCCTTATTACCGGGAAGGTATGAGAAATCCGAAATTTGCTTTTGTGGATGGGGAAAATACCGGTATTGTACTCATTCCCGTCACCCAACCATCCAGCGATCTCCTGAACAGCCGTTCCGAGCCGTATCCGGTCTTTTCACAATGGAATGCAACAATAAATTCCATTATGCGGGATGGGGGAATGGCTGCATTTCACTGGGATTTGTCGGATATCGGGAATCCGGATTTTACTGACATGTTTGCTGGTTTCATCAATAATTCAACGGGCAGAGGGTGTGACCGTAACCACATCGGAGGCAATCGCACGTCATCTCAAGGATCTCGAAGCGATCCGGGTAAATGTTACCAGTGGTGACCAGACCGTTATACTGGATGCCAGGAATACTGGAGATAAACCGGTTTCTGGCATCACCTACAAGTTGATAATGCCGGTCGTTGAAAATACCTGCCCCTACACAGTAACGAACGGAACACTCGCCCGCTATGACATACTGGATGGGGACTGCCGTGTGTATGCAAGTTTTAGTTTAGATGGATTTGAATCAAAAGAAATTACCATTGCACCCAGCGGCACAATCAAACAACTTTTCCCCCAGATCCCTGAATTGTTCCAGGGACAGAACACGATCAGAATTGTTGATGAAAATAATCAACCGGTAATAAATGCGAGTGTGTTCGTCGATTCGCAATATTATTTAACCAATAAGAAAGGGGAAGTCAAAGTTAATGTGAATCATGGCGATCGGATAATAATTGTCGAAAAAGCAGGATACACCTCCGTCACGGTTGTGTCGTCTGTAAACCGGTCATTTATCGATATCTCCCTTTTTTAAGAATGTAATAAAGGGATAGCGGGATCCAATGCATAGAATACTGCAATCAAATCCCCGTGATATAGACTACTATTACCTTTAATAGCGGAGAAATATCCCTTAAGGTTTTGGGGTCATGGCTTCAATCCATTAAATCATATAAAAAATTTTGAAGTGACCCGGGAGAATTGCTTATCATTCCGATCATTTTTCCGGGAATTCAAACAACTCCCCATCATCCTGCAAATCCCGAACGGTGCCCCGGTTTCAGCGGATACTGATAATGCAATGCACCGATGCCTCGCAACATTATATTATACGACAAAGGTTACCTTTCTGTCATCAGGCAGGAACATGAATCTTAAACGCATCCGAGTGAAAAAAATGGTGATTCCGCTCCTCTTGCTGTTGGTCGTGTGCGTAGGTCTTTCTTTTACCCGGGGTGAGACCGCCGGCCCGGTCGACCAGGGCAACCAGATCGATCAACCCGCCCACGTCTTCCCGGGCTCGGGGGGCGATCAGGGAGGCTTGGGCAGGAATGGGGATCCGGGTGTTCAGGGAGGTCAGGGAACCGGGACTGACCCCGGCACTTCTGCCGATCCCGCTGGCCCGGCGGCCCCCGCCAACCCGACAGATTCCGACAACCCGCCCGTTTCGGATAACCCGGTAGGTCCCGGTACTCCGGCCGATCCCGGTAACCTGCCGGTTTCAGATAACCCCGCCGATCCCGCAAACCCCGTAGATCCCGGCGACCAGAAGGATCCCGGTACCCCGGCCGATCCCGTCACTCCTGCCGTTCCCGCTGACCCGACGGTTCCCGGGACCAATGACGTAACCCCGCCCATACCAACACCCGAATTCCCGTCTGCCCTCCTGCCAGCGACATTTATTATCGGATGTCTTGGGGCGGTGCTCCTTATCAGGAGAAACCAGGATATCTAATCTTTTTTCTGACGTTTTCCATCCGCCACTGCCGGCGAGCTGCATGGTTGATGATAATTCCCGTACCTCCACGGGCACCAGGTCAGGATTTTTTCCGGGCTGTTTTCGCAGGAATGGTAAGGATCCCCCGGTTATGCTGCCCGGGTTTTTTTATCAGGATTCCGGCTGAATCGGGAGTTATCCGGTCGCCTTCACCTACCCGTCGTTCTCCCGGTTCCCGTGACTGGGTGGGAGGTTCTCATCCACCTCGTCACCTTCGTTATATACGCCGGACAACTATACCCACAAAAAAAAGGTATGGTGCTCTCATAAAAACCGGAATTCCCGGATGAGGTTCGGATCCCGGGAGGATCCCGGATAACCCACATGCCCGTGACAACAATGGTTACCCCTGCACTTGTGGGCAGGCGGGAGCAAAAAATCTCCAGTCGGATACCAGATTACGCAGTGGATCCCTGTGAAAAAATAAAAAAATTGGGGATAGTAGTGTTTCAACCACCAAAATTGATCAGTGGTAACGAGAGAAAAGTCGCATAAAATATGTTTCCGGAACTGCCGGGAAAAAAGTTCAATTTTTTATGCTTTGCAGAAATTCTTTTTTCCTGTCACCAGGTTAATCTCTCCGGTAACTATGAGGGTGACCCCCCTCTCTCCCCCAAAGGGGGAGGCAACCCAGGGGGAGCACCCCCCCTGACCCCCACGTTCGAGGTATTTTCATCAACCTTCCGAGGGGCTGTCACATTTTGGGGGATGCCCTGGCGGCGGGGGCGGAAACACGATGTGCCGGAGCCCCCAGGAGCGATTTTTGAGGAAAATGTGTTCTATCTCTTCATAAAATCAGTCGCTGGAATGTGCCTCTACCCAAAAATTATATCCCGGGATTCCTCTCCTTTACACCACCATAATCGGCAGAAGGGGACCGCGTATCATTCCGTGCTGTTTTCCCCCTCTTCGTACAACCAGTCGTCATCCTTGAGGTCCCGGATGGTAGCCAGTATCTTGTCAACCCCGGCCTTCTCGGGGATCTTGATATCGGCGATCATCCGGTCGGGACCGCGGAATGTCTCGGGGGTGACATGATGGACATGGAGGTCCCGCACGATATCGGCGAGGAGCTTCCTCCGGTCACTCTCGGTCGGCTGGGCGGGGATCCGGGGTTCGGGATGCCGGGGAGCAGCCGGGGAGCCCGGAGGGACAATGCGGGGTCGTTCGGGGATATTCCTCCGGTCACTCTCGGTCGGCAGGGTGAGGACCGGGGATTCGGGATGCCGGGGAGCAGCAGGAGGGCCCGGAGGGACAATACGGGGTCGTTCGGGGATGTTCCTCCGGTCACTCCCGGTTGGCCGGGCGAGAGATTTGGGGCTCGGGAATCCGTGGAGCAGCGGTGGGTCCGGCAGGGGCCCGGCGGGGTCGTTCGAGGACGATCTCGAAATCGTCCATTAAGCTTCTGGGTGTCCTCGACATGGGACGAGACGCGGGAACCGCTCCTGACCGACGTGGCGATCTCGTCGAGTCTTGTCAGGACCCGGTTCACGATCTGGCGAAGCGTATCCTCGGGGAACAGGATAGGGAAGAGGTGGAAATCATGGCTGTAGATCCACTGGATCTCGGTGGTATCGGTCTTTTCATAGATCCTTCCGGCAATCTTCAGGGATCCCCGTTGTTTCCGGCGGCCCTTCCTCTCAGGGATGTTCGTGACCCGGACCGGATAGACATTGATATCGTCCACCAGCGACTGCCCCTCCTCCCGGAACTCGCGGATGACCAGTTCGAAATACTGTGTCCTCGGATAGGGCGGGGGCAGCAGGGCGGCCTCGGAGACCTTCCATTTATTCTCATCCACCCGGTGGATGTCCAGCTCCTCGCTGACATCGATAAGGTAGGAATGATCGACATGGTTCCTGCCGGAGGGGACATTCTCGTGCCAGAGTACCCGGGTCATAGCCGTCCCGCCAAACCGGTCCCGCCGGGAGTTTACCACCCGGGAGAGGTACCTCTGGAACGCCTGGTAACGCCCGGCGACCTTTGCATGCAGCCGGGCCGGCAGGCTGCTGCTCAGGTACCAGATCTCGCAGAGCCAGATGAGGAGCATGGAGGCGGAAAAGAGTCCGAGGACGAAGCTGATGTTCCTTGGCGTCGTATCTATCCCGAGCACGACATCCATGAACAGGACGAGGGAGATCACCGAACTGATACTCAGGACCGTGGCGTACGCCAGCCGCTGGACAAGCCCCATATCGGTAAAACGGGGAAAGAGGACCAGCGAGAGGACAAAACCCGGGACGAAGAGCAGGTTGAGAAAACCCAGGGTTACCCGTAACCCCTCCCCGATAAGTGTTACTGCGTCCATCCGCGGAAATCTCCTGGCACTGTACGATTTAGTGGTTCATCCCGGAACATAAAATCCTAGTACGCAGAACAGTGCCGTCAGGCCATACATCGCATAGGCTCCCTGCCGCTCGGTCATGCGGAAATAGTAGGGAAGCACCCATTTCAGGGTAAGCGGGTTGGGGACCTCGAGGGTACCGTCCTCCCGCACCTTCCCGAACTTCGCCATGGGGTACGTCTTTTTGTTCAGCCGCCAGTAGACGTACATGAGGAAATTGACGGTGTGGGGGATCAGCATGATAAACCCGCTGATGATGAACCCCTGGGTGACGATCAGGGCCCCGATGGCAGCCCCCACGGAGAGGGCACCGATATTGCCCCAGAAGATCCGGGCAGGGTAGTTCTCAAAGAAGAAATACGCGAGCAGGGCGCCGGTAAGGCAGAGAAAAAAAAGTGCGTTGAAGATATTCCCGAAAAAAATTGTCTTGAGGAGCAGGGTGGACAGGAGGATGAGGGAGAGCCCGGGTGCCAGGCCGTTGAACCCCGAGTGCATGTTTACCAGGTTTGCCACGACCGGCACGTACGTGGGGATGATGATCTGGAGATAAAAAATGGAGAGGTCAACCTCCCCGAAAAAGGGGGAGACCAGGATGGTCGTCGTGATGAAGGGGATCAGCGGGTAGGCGCAATAGTAGAGCAGGATCAGTTTTGCCGGCCTGCCGATATTGACCATATCGTCCAGCAGACCGTACAGGGCAAAGAGGACCACCACGACAATGATGGTGAAATTGATGGGGCTGATGAATTTCCCATAGAACAGGGTGAGGACCGACAGGGAGAAGATCGTGAAGAGGAGGAGGATCAGGCCGCCGTTGACCGGGATTTCGGTGAAGGTTTTCTTATACATGTCCCGGACAAAATGCCCCTTCTCCTTGAGCTTGGGGATAATGTAGGGCATAGCAAGCATCATGCATAAAAAGGGGATCAGGAAAAAAACGATGAGCATGACGATAAGGTAATCTTCAGGGGTCGGGGGTAAAGAAAAAACCATGCTGAAAAACCTGGTGCTATTTCTTTAAATAACAAGTATCTATTACTAATTTAAGAACAGAGATTAAATTCTTTGTCGTAAGGAGCCGGTTAACCTATGGAAACGCACATGCAGCACTATCCGGTACATCTGCTACCGCCCGACAGGGATTTTTCCGCCGGAGCATCCCGGCTCCTGCTCTTCCTGATCGTCCTGATGGGTATCCTCCCGCTGGTGGCCGTCGCACAGGCGCAGGAGCCGGCCTGGAATTATTCCTCGCCGGATACAGAGATTGGCGGCGTGGCGGTCTCCCCGAAGGGTGACCTGATCGCCGTCGGGGCGGGAAAGGTACTCTTTTTTGCAAAAAACGGGACCCTTGTTGACAAAGAACCCTTCGGCAACGATGTTATGATGACACCCGACGGAAAATACACCGTTTCGGCGTATTCGTCAACCATCTATTTCTTTAAAAATTCGCTCCCGTCAGGGCCAGCCGGTCCGCAGGGAGCCACAAAGCAGGGGGAATACGGGTTACCGCAACCGGTATCTTCATTCGACGTCAGCCGTGACGGGAGTGTGATCGCCGGCCAGACCGTGGGAAAAAGCCTTTTTACCATCACTACCAAAACCGGGCTCGTCGACGGAAATACCAAACAGATTGATTCTGTCATAACCATCTCTCCTGCCGGTAGGATTATCGGGATCTCCCCGACAGCGCTGCATTCCTACAGTTCCGGCGGTACATTAACCCGCAGCATTTCCCTGACGGCAAATTCAGCCCCGCGGTTCCTGCTCATCCCTTCAAACGGCAACTCTGCCATTTTTAACGACGGCCAGGCCATCCGCCAGGTCAACACCGGCAATGGAACGGAACGATGGAAACGGCAGGTAACCGGATCGGTGACCGCACTTTCGATGACCCCGGATGGTTCGCTCATTCTTGCCGGGACAGAGACGGGAAACCTCGCCGCTCTCGATGGGAACGGGAACGTTTCATGGACCTATCCGGCAAACCCGGAGAACCGCCAGGGTACCGGCATCACCTGCAGTGCACTGTCGGACAAGGGAAGCCTCCTGGCTGCAGGAACCGTGGACGGGAGAATCCTGTTCCTGAACTCCCGGGGAAACCTGACCGGGTCCTCCAGCACCCGTGAATACATCCGTTACATCGCCATGAGTACCGACGGTTCGGTGGTTGTCGCGGCCAGTGACAGCCGGGTGTATACCTTCTTCCCGGGTTCATCACCTCCCTCCCGGTACCTTCACCAACCCCGTCTTCCGGCGGCACGGTCCTCACCACGACCACCCCCCTTCCCCCGGGAACAACTCCCCCGCCCGGGCAGGCAACGCTCACGGCAACCGTTACCGAACTCCCCACCACCTATTCGGTCATCCGGACCGCGACCCGGACCCCTCCGGCCCTCATAACCCTCTTCGTGTCTCTTGCAGCAGCCGTCGTGATCTTCGGCAGAAGAAGATGAGGGTGTATTTTTTTTAACGATGGCGTGAAAAAAATCGTAACAGAACTCAGGTATGCCGGACTGAGGGAAGTTACCCGGGAATTAATCAGGGTCCTTGAGGTCCCGGGTCCGTCATGGTATAATTGGTTAAGGGTATGTCCCCATTCAACCCCTGAAATAAAAATTGATTTATGACGTGAAAATATGAAAAAGATCAGTTACTAAATCCAAGACAGAAAAAGTGCATCATTTTTTAACAAATGGGTTTTTGGATCTTATCATGATTATTGGTTCTATCGCTTCTTGGGGGGTCGCCATAGCGGCGGGGGCGGAGGCAATGCCGAAGCCCCCGGGAGCGTCATCAATGCCGAATTTTGATCGATCAGCAGGCAAAATTAGTCGTTGGAATGTGACTATACCCTTTGTTAAACAAGGTCAGGACAGACCTCAGATAATCAGGCAAGCCGGACCCGCGAGAGTTCCTTATCAGGTAATCCGGTTCCCTGAATTCCCGCCCCGTCATAGTACAAAGGGGTGAACAAGGTCAGAGCAGACCTGAGATAATTCAGGTATGCCGGACCAGGTGAGTAACTCAGGACTGAATCAGGTTCCCTGATTTCCCGTGTTCTGACAAACTACGATTGTTGAACATGGTCATGACGGACCTGGAACATCAGGTAAACCGACCGTGGGAAGTCATTCAGGAGTGAATGAGGACCCCGTCAATGCCCCTGCCCGTCATCTTCCGGAACGGCCGGGTCGATGACCCCGGCCGACCCTCCCGACAATACCCCCCTTCAGCCGTACCTTGATCCCGTGCGGGTGGAAGAGCGTGCTGGTCAGGATCTCCACGACGACACCCCGCGTCTTTTTCCCGCTCCTCTGGTCTTCTTTTTGAATGACATCGACGGTCAGGCCTACCCGTACCGAACCTCTCCGCTGCCCGTTCCTTCCTGGTTCCCCGGGTGCGGTTCCTGTTCCGGCTTGTCTGTCCGTTCTCATGTGAAGGGATCCTCTCTTTGGGCGAAAAATATCAGGCCGGGTTTCCCGGCACATCGTACATCCCGCTATGGTCGGTCAGCGTCCCGCTCATGGTTGCCCATCCCTGGTGGGGCCCGTCCATCTGCAGGCTGACCGCGGTATCGTACTCGTTCGACCCCGGCCCGAATATATACCAGTCTGTTCCTGCCGACCAGGGTTGCGCTGATGGTGACCGATGCATCCGGCGCTGCCTGGTAATCGGCATACAGCGACGTTACATACCGGTGACAGACCGGTCCTGCGGTAACGGGGGAGCACAGGAGACCTGTTCCGGTGACCCGACCGGACGGAACATGGCGCTGTTATTGACCGGGTCCCGGGTGTCAATCGCCGTCGCTGATCGCAGGTCTGCCGACATCCTGATGACCAGAGGACTGGCCGGGCCGGTTCCCTCGGGAAGCGTGATCGACGGGACGGTGATCTTCACCAGCGTTGCCTTGCCGGTATCATAGAGCGTTACGTTCCAGCCGGCGGGGATGCCCCCGATGGTACCGGCGCTGAACCCGGCCACGACCGGGGAATTGCCGCCCGGATTTGCCGGGACCGGGATGAAGAGCGTGACGTTGGTGAGCGGGGAACCGGTCGTGATGGTGCAGGTATAGGTATAGGTGCCGGTGAGGGATGACTGGTATGCCTGTTCCACGTAAATCTGGAAGGAAACCAGGGAAACGAACGCGATGAGGATGACCAGCAGCAGCCCGAGGGTGATTCTGATAATTTTATCCATAACTACCACTCCTTCCCGCAAGGTGCCGGTACTTCTCGACGACCGGACCCCCACGGTTTATCAGGGCAAGTATTGGCCTGAGACGGTTGAATACCTGTCGATGGTTCCCGGAAAAAGACCCCCGTGAACCCTGCATGGATCACCATGCCTTTATGGTTGGGAGGAAAAAGCAGGTACTATGGATACCCCGCCGCCCCTCGTGCTCGGAAACGTCACCCTCCCGTCCGGGCGCGTGGCAGACATTACCCTGGAAAACGGCAGGGTGGCTCACGTGGGCGCAGGCCGGCAGAATATACCTCTCCTTGACTGCACCGGCCTGCTCGTGCTGCCCGCGGCGGTCGACATGCATGTCCATATGCGGGGAGGAGTCCAGTCTGCAAAGGAGGACTGGAGGAGCGGCAGCATGAGCGCCCTTGCCGGGGGAGTGACGGTGGTGGTCGACCAGCCGAACACCATCCCCCCGATTACCCGTCCCGAATTCCTGCAGGACCGGGTCCGTGACGCTCAGGAGAACTCGTATTGCAGCTTTGCGATCAACAGCGGCGTTACCCCGGAGACTCCCCTGGAGAGCATGTGGCAGGCAGGTGCCATGGCCTTTGGCGAGACCTTCTGTGCCCCCTCCAGTTACGGGGATGCCATCAGCGACGCAGCGTTGCGCCCGGCCCTCGAACGCATTCACGCGCTCGATGCCCTCGCCACCATCCATGCCGAGACCGTTGATGCGGGAGAAGACCCTGACCTGGTCTCCCATGACCGGGTCCGCTCACCCGGCGGAGAACTCCGCGCCGTGACCGCGGTCGGCCGGTCCAATACGAGCGGGTGCCGCCTGCACTTCTGCCATCTCAGCACGAGGCGATCGGTCGGGGCCGCAGCGGGGTCAGTCGAGGTCACGCCCCATCACCTCCTCCTGTCGTTGGAAGACTTCGACACCACCGATCCCCTCCGGGAAGGTGAACCCGCCCCTCCGCACCGAGAAGGAGCGAAAAGGGCTCTGGGGAGCATGGGAACGGATCGATGTCATCGCCTCCGATCACGCCCCCCATACCCGGGAGGAGAAGGCACAGCCGTTTCCCGCGGCCCCTTCCGGCATCTGCGGGGTTGAAACGATGGTGCCGCTCCTCCTGGCGCTGGCCGTCGACGGGAAGATCTCCCTGCAGTCGGTGATAGAAAAGACCTCCTCCCGGCAGGCAGCAATCCTGGGAATCCCCCCGGCAGGCTTTCGCCCGGGAGACCGTGCCGATTTTGCCCTGTACGGGAACACCCCCGGCCCGGTTGCACCGGAACTGCTGCACAGCAGGTGCGGGTGGACCCCGTTTGAGGGGCATATGGCCATCTTCCCGGCAACCGTCATCCGGGGGGGGTGCGTCGTATACCGGGAAGGAGAATTTGTAAAGGAAGAGCCGGTCTGGTTCCCGGGAAAAGGTTTCCGGCAGACCCGGTGACTGTCCTAAGGGTACTATCAGGTTCCAGATTAGCGTTTTTGAAAGAGGAGTGATCGGGTTCCCAGGGAAAGCGGAAAATCCTTTCATGGGCTCTTGAGAAATCTTTTTTTCCTGATGACACTCCAGGGGCTTCGCCCCGCCGCTGTGGCGCCCCAGTCGCGATTATGGTGTATTACCCGGATCGGGATTTCCCGGTAATTCAGGGGAATCGTATGCGCCCCCGGCCCCCAACGGGGGCAGGGATGGCGCAAGGGGGGCTTCGGATTTTCGAAAAAAGTTTTCTCCAGAGACTTTTCATGTGTTGCAGACCATTCCCTGGTTTCCTCACCCTCCCGGTTGCCAACTGCTATAAAGCAAAAAAACCAAGAACATACTGCCGATACAGCGCATCCATAGGTCCCCGGGTGATCGATTGACAAGCGTCTGGAGGTGATCCACGGGACAACCCGGATGCGCGACAGGCATGCCCGGCAGGGTTTAAACACAGGTGAAGGACGGCAGCATGCCACTGGTGATCCATGTGCGTTTATGCCGGGCTACATTCCTTTTACCCGAGGTGCCTTCATGCCGGATATTGCTGACGCTCTTTCTGAAGACCGGCATGGGACCCTCATTACCATCGAGGTGAGCGCCAGCGCAAAGACCAGTGCCTTTCCTGCCGGTTATAACCAATGGCGGAAGGCCATCGGGTGCCGTGTTACCGCTCCTGCCGTTGACGGGAAAGCAAACCGGGCGGTCATTACGCTTATTGCGGAGAGATTAACGGTCTCACCGGCCCGGGTGCACATTCAATCCGGTGCCACATCCAGCCAGAAACGGGTCCTGGTCGGGGGACTGGCCCGGAACGATATTCTCAAGCTGCTGAACGGGCCGTGAGCTGGTACGCCGGGAATCCGGGTTTCCCAAAAAAAATTCCGTTGAGTCTTTCTTCCGTACTACCGCTTACCGATCATTTAAGTAATTCACCACAAGATATAAATGGTATACCTATGATCAGGCATTCCATCGGTTGGATGATTCATGGGGGTGCGTTTACGTGTATTCACCAGATACTACCAAGTACCTTGTTCACATCAGCCTCACCGCAGAGGGGGTGGTCGAGAAACCTGACGTAGTCGGAGCCATATTCGGACAGACTGAAGGGTTACTCGGCGAAGATTTGGACCTGCGGGATCTCCAGAGAACAGGACGGGTCGGGCGTATCGACGTCCAGATCACGAGCAAAAAAGGCGAGACAAAAGGGGAGATCCTCATCTCCACCTCGCTGGACCGGGCAGAGACCGCCATCCTCGCCGCCTCGCTCGAGACCATCGACCGGGTCGGGCCCTGCGTCGCCCACGTGACCGTGGAATCGGTCGAGGATATCCGGGTCGTCAAGCGGAAAAAGATCGTCGAACGGGCAAAGGAGATACTCCTGGACCGGTTTGAGGACGGGACCATCGACAGCGACGAGCTGCTGGACGACGTGCGTCAGAGCATACGGATCGAAAAGATCGGGTCTCTCGGGGACGAACGGGTCCCCGCCGGCCCCAATGTCCTCGATTCCGACGCCGTTATTATCGTCGAGGGACGGGCCGATGTCCTGAACCTCCTCCGCTACGGGATAAAAAATGCGGTTGCCGTGGAGGGGACGCATATCCCGAAGATCGTCGAGGACCTCTGCGAGAAGAAGACCGCGACGGCGTTCTTTGACGGGGACCGTGGCGGCGAGTTGATCCTGCGGGAACTCCTGCAGGTGGCCGATATCGACTTTGTCGCCTTCTCCCCCAAGGGAAAAAGTGTTGAGGACATGTCCCGGAAGGAGGTCATCAAGACCCTGCGCAACAAGGTGCCGGTCGAATATGTCCGCGACCAGTATTTTGAGGATGCCGAACCGGCACCGGACCAGAAAAAGCCCCGCACAGCCCCCGCCGACAGCGGGGCGGGGGAGACCAAAGCAAAACATGCTCCCCCGGTGAAAAAATCAGCAGAAGGGAACAAGGGCCCCCTCACGCTGCAGGACCACATCGATGACATAAAAGGCAACAGCCTTGCACGGTTCCTCACCGATGACCTGACCGTGGTAAAAGAGCTGCGGTCCGATGACGTGGAAAAGGCGGTGGATTCGGTGGACAGTTCCGTGACCGGGCTGGTCGTGGACCGGGCGGTCGACCAGAAACTCCTCGACCGGCTGGTGGGCAAAGGACTGGCCTATGTTGCGGCAAAGGATTTCAAGGGGATTATCAAGCGCCCGTTATCGATCCGGCTGATGAAAATGGGGTCATGACGGACTTCAGGCATACGTATTTATCCTGCGTAAAACTACGTTATTGTCCGGAGTGAAAACATGCACAAAGAGGAACTGATTAACCTTCACCAGATGCTCTACGATGTCAAGGTCTATTTCGAAGCGTTAAATCCGGAACTCAAATTTTCCCAGGTACAATGCCCTGAAGATCACGCCCTCCCAGCAGCACAAGAGCAAGATGGAGCACAAATACGCGATCTTCGTCCTCGGGACCGAGATCGCCAATGCCATGAAGGAAGTGGATTACTCGTCCTCGAGCAGGATATCGGCCCGCATGAAGGAGCTTGCCGACAAGACGCTCAAAGAGATCGATAATTCCTGATGGTGATTTTTTTCCAGCGATCTTTTCTTGAATGATTACCCGGATCTCCATGACCGGGATCCCCCACTCCCTGACACGTTTTTTCCCCTGCGGATCCGGGCATGATAAGAACCGGCTCTCCCGATGGTTCACCATAATTTTTCGCGGGACAAGCAGGATCAGGAGGTGTTTCGTCGCCAGTTTGCAGCGATTGTCGCTTACCTACCTGATTGACACGATCTCCCGGTCAGGACAACCGTCCCGCCCAGCGCAAGCAGGCCGGCCATCACCGTGGGTACTCCGCCATAATGCGGGGTGATGAATGTCGGGGTTGTACCGGTAATTCCCGCAAGGACCAGGTACACTCCCGTGGCAAGGAACACCATGGTAAAAAGGGTGTATATGCCGGTTTTCATGCGATCAGACCGGCAGCGACGGGGGGTTTCCGGCAGGAATTGATATGAATATGTAAGGATCATGACCGAACCGATTACCAGCATCCATTCGGAGGGGTCGCTTATCTCGTTCCAGAAATAGGTACCGACATAATCGGGGATCATATGGCCCTGGAACGGGCCGAGAAAAGGATACAGCCAGTTCGCCGGCAGCGTCCACATCTCGTCCATCACCTGGTGCAGCAGGACTGCACCCGCAACGCCGGCACCCAGCCACCGTGACGCCGACCGGGCAAAGATACCGGTGCAGAGAAGCAGGAATCCGGCGACGATGAGGGTGTGGAAGATGGTCCTTCCCCCGCCAAGAACGGAAGGGAACAGCAGCCCGAGCGGTTTATCGATAAGGTCCGGGAGGATCGATCCGACCATGCAGAAGGGAACGGCCCGCCGGTCATTCGCCAGCTGCCAGACCACGAGACCAAGGAGTGCACCGGCAAAGATGTGGGCCCCGAATAACATGCAGGTACGCATTGGTTCCGGCGCTCTAGAATGTTACGGCGGCAATGACCGCCTTCCCCGGGTACCATGCACCATCGCCTGCGCCCGACCGGGCCGCTTTCCCCCTTATGCAAAAGAAGATCTGATGAGAGGTGTCCGCGGGATTTATTCTAGGATCACGTTCTCGACCGTCGGTTCAGATGCAATGGGGAAGGAACCTTTGGTTAAATACAGGGTCACCGGTACTGTCTGGCGGCTGCCGGCCTTTACGGACCGGCTGACCGTGGTCTTTGCAAAATCGGTTTTCCTCGGCTCGCTTTGCGACGTGATATAGGAATAGCCGCTGCCGATGGTTGCGGTCATGGTGTGATCGGTTACCTCCGGATTTATGAACTCTACCTCCACGGTATACGTTGAACCGCTTAACTCGGAACTGACGATCTGGACCGTCGGCTTCTGGAATTCTGCATCTTTTATTAACCGGATCCCGAAGTCGACCGTAGCGTGCTGGGCGAACTGGATATCGACACTCTCATTTTCACAGATCATATCCATGCAGACGGTGACCGAATGGCGGCCCTCGCTCACCATGATGGTCAGGGGCTTGCTCAGGGATACCTCACCCGCGGCAAGGGTGTCGACAGAAACCGGCAGGCCGACGGCATTGTACCCGCCGATGGACACGGTCAGTGTCCCCTTCGGGACATCCCGTGCCAGCCGTTCCCCGAAGTCGACGGTGGTGGGTTGTGCGGACAGTACATCGACGCTCTCGTTTTCACAGATCCTGCCCGCACAGACTTTAACCGTGTGGGTCCCTTCACCCACCGTCATGTTCAGCGGCCTGCCAAAGGATACCTCACCGGCAGAAACGTTGTCAACCAGCACCGGGAGACCGGCCGCGGGGTAATCTCCAATCGACACGATAAGGCGTCCTTTCGGGAATTTCGTTGCCAGCAGTTCACTGAAGTCAACGGCCGTCTTTATGCCGGAGGCGATCCGGACATCTGCCTCCACACAGCTGCTGCCATCACAGACCTTCACCGCATGATCCCCCTCATCAACGCTGATATCCAGCGGGGTGCCGGGCGATGCGTTTCCCACCGGGACGGTATCGATAAAAACCGGCAGCACCGCACCATAATTCCCGATGGATACCTCCAGGTGTTCCCGGGGAACCTCCCCCGTCGGGGATTCCGGTGTAAGGGATGGAACCGGGGGAGTGCCGGGCGACGGTGTTCCTCCCGGGTTCTGGGTAAGGGAACTATTGGTACCAAACTGGAACTTGCCGCTCTGGTAGCCGGCAACCAGCATGCACCCGATAAAAACCAGGAGACCGAAAAGTATGATTTTTTTCATAAATAACCATCATTTCTTATGGGGTTCCGTCGTGATCCCCTCACCGGATCCGGATAATTATCAGTAGTATTGTATATGTATGCTCATTTAATATTCTGTCAGATCGCGAAAATTGCCATCGGGAAACTGAGACGGGCATTTTTTTTCACGGCTTATACCGGGTGGGTAATATCCTGTCCCGGGGCCGTCAGCCCGGATGGTAGGATTATACGCAATTATCGGAATGGACGAGGTACGGGTCATGCACCATGTTCTTCACGACAAAAGCAGAATCCTGCCCGATTTGTTCGTTAATGGACAGAAAATAAGAAAACTATATCACACTCAAATGAAAGGGGAATTTATGAAATATCTTCCTTTTGTTATTTTACTGGTGGGAATAATAATAACTGCCGGATGTATCGGTTCAACTCAAAATAATGTTGTTACCCCAACGCCTCAGATTGTCTCTGTGACCGTGACCGTAACACCAACCCTGTCTCCAACACCGTCTCCGGGTACCGAAATCACAAACGGTCCTGTTCAGCGATGACCTGAGCCAGTGGAGAAGCGGATGGGACAAGGAATATGATTATAATGACGGGAAGACCTTTTATTCGGGTGGTTCCCTGCATATCCGTGATAACGAACCCCCGGAGGGGACGATGTATCAATCATTGAACAAGAATTTTAATAATTTCATGCTGGATGTCGATACTACGATGGTTGCCGGCAGCATCGACAACTGGCAGGGTGTGAATATCCGCGAACTTGGTGAGGACCAGTATTATGGGTTGTCTGTCTCCGCAGATGGATACTATGCCATCGTGAAATGTCAGAACGGTAACGTAGAAAGTCTTTCCGGACCAATCTACTCAGGTTATATTAACACCGGCGTAGGTGCAACCAATCACCTTCATGTTGAGGCGAATGGAAATACCCTGAGTCTCGACGTGAACGGTCATCGTTTGTCAACGGAAACCGATAACGCTTTTACCCAGGGCACCATCAGCCTGAAGGCAAATTGTAAGACGTCGAATTCATTTACTGAAGTCAGTTATAATAATCTCGTTATAACTACCATCTGATTTTTTTGTAAATCTGGCAGGCGTGAGTAAATTCATTGCATCCAAAAAAATAGTGCCGGGAAATAAAGCCTGTAACCCTGTCAGATTACTTGTTTTCTGAATGCTGCACCCATTTTGCACACCTGATATCAAACACCCGGAACACATCATTCCCCCATTATAGCACCGGGGTCAATGTACCTTCACGGGTTTTATTTGACCTTCGCAATCTCGCGAATTCTATGCCTGTGCATATTCATTCAGGGTTGTCAGAGAGGCGGATGACCCGGCAGCTCGTGCGTTGGTTGCTCCATGATCATCATGAGAGGATTGAAAGTTTGAACATCATGGAGGAGAAAAAGGAATCGGACAGAAATTTGTAGAGAGTTTCGGGGGTGAAAACGGGGGCAGGTGAACGGATGGTAATCCACCCGGATATGCCCCTCTTCCAGCGAGACCTCAAAGGTATCTGACGTTGTCTATGTAATGCACAGGAGAGATATTAAAGTCGGGATAATAGAAATCTCCCCTCCACCAACTGATAGAGGCTGTCAAATTGCCCAGTTGGAGTATGATAATAATGAGTAATCCAAACAGGATGAGCCATTTGATCAGATCCCAGGATACGCTGGAACGGTGTTGGGGTACCAGCATTGATCCACATCTGAGACAATAGGTGGCATAGGGTGGATTGTGGTACCGACAATTGTTGCAGATGAGAACAGTGGGGCTCTCCGCAGATTTTTTTATAAGAGAAGCTCCACACGCTCCACAGACTTGATCCGTGTCAGGATTTTCTTTTCCGCATTCCCGGCAAAACATGGTATCAAATTGAGGAAATGATTTGCAAGATATTTAATATTCTGAAACGAATCGACACCATAGCATAATCGCCAACTGCCCACATCGATCAACTGACGCAACAGACCTTTTATGTCTTATAAAAACCCGGCCCCATTGAATTTTTTAAATCCCTCTCTACTCAATTAGGGCATTCGGATATAGCGCTCTGACGGACTTATCTGACCTTTTCAAACTTGGCAGGTGTATCCCCTGTATATCCATTCGTGGTTGCATTGATGAAAGATAACCCGGCAGCTCGTGAATTGGCTGTCCATTGATCATTATAATCAGAATAAATACATGAACCTGCAAGCGAAGAGAAGTGCAAACCTGGATTTCAATCCAGCTGCCAATATTGCCCGTTTTGCAAAATCATGCTGTCAGATTAAAAATAATATTTTGTATTTTTCCTGAGATTTGTTGATGGAGAATATCGATTTCAGGTTACTGCTTTTTTAATTGTTCGAGAATCAGCGTTTCGAGCCGGGCGGGTATGTCCTTATCGCCGATGAGTGCAGTATTGCCAATGATGACTTCAGGCACTCCTGAGTCCTGCACACCGAGGTTCGCATTTAATGAATCTGAAAAGGCACGATTCGTCTCGTTGTGCCATGTTTCCAGCATCCTGAGGTCCACTTCCGGGTAGGTGGCTGAAAGATTCTGAATAAATGGCATCACGTTATGGCAATGGGGACACTCTTCTCCATAAAAGAAATAAACCGTAACTTTTTTTGAGACTGAATTAGCCACAACAGGGGTTGGTGTACCTGACATAACCGTTGATGGCACTTTTGTTATCTGGGTGGGAATAATAACCGTATTTTTATTTTCGATAGTACTACAACCGGCAGTCTGTCAGAACCATCACCAGTAAAACGATAAACAGAAGATATTTCATATCCGTCCCTTTCATTTGAGCGACGATATATTTTCTTATTTTTTATCCTGACGCAGACAAAAAAAGGAGATCTGCCAACAAAACGCGAATATGAATAAATTTTTCAGAAGCAGGAAAAGAACACCATTCAAAGAATTAATTACTACTATAATAAAAAATGAATTATGGGATTTTTAAATTTTGGTCGTCAACCTTCTGATGATCCCGCTGTTTGTGGCGTAAAATATAAGGTTTTACGGGATGAAATCAGAAAAAATTCTGGTAACATCAAATGTGGGAATTGTGGGGATTTGATTAATGTTGATCTGAGAAATATTATGAAAATTGCTCAGGAGAAGAAGAAAAATAGGAATCGGATCGACCCTTCGTAGGTAAGTACCAATATTCTTTTTGGATTGGTTGAAGCCCAGAAGAAAACTGTCGGTAATAATATTGACCGGCCGATGATAGGTAAAAAATGTCAATTGGTGTTTTGTATTCCCTGCTCTAAAAAAGAACGAGACAGATATGGAAGAGTAATATGCCCGAAATGTAAGGGAGATATTGAATTCATCAGCTCCTTATATGCCGGCGAGGATTCACCTATCCTTGAATGAAATCAGGAAAGAGAGAACACAAAGAGAGTTGTCAGGTTCCACCACTGCCAACGGTAAGAGACTTTTCCATAGTTACTGACATATCCTGTAATAATTTCTTACAGTTCTCGTCATTCTCGACTTCTGGAAGTAGTTTTGTCATGAACTTCAATTCTTTTCCACTTCGATATGCCTTGATAAATCCAACCGGGCATCCATGATTACGAACCAGTTCATTTAACCGTTTCAGCCTATTGGATTCGTTATGAAAAATTGTCTTGCTTTCATTTTCAAATCCAACCACAAGGACGGTAAATAACTCATCACGGTCTTCATCCCCCACTATGGCCTCGTTATCCAAATCTTTTATAAGATCCTTTGTACTCCTCATGGAATGTTAACCCTCCCGGCTTTCCTGACGTTATTAACCACGGACAGGGAGGTCCTCTTCATGGACCCGCTGGTTCCGACCCGGGTTTGCATGTTTTCTGATGTCTGGTTTTCGGATCTTCCCGGAAAGATTACCGGTATGTGAAGTAATAAAGTCTGGCAAGGCACCAGTGCATTGCATTTTATGAGGGGAAATTTGTGGCAGTTGCTCTCTTTGGTTCGTACAAAAGGATAGGTACCTTTCGCGCCCCGACAAACCATCCCTTATCCCTCAGACCCCCTCTCCCTCATTCCCCAGCTCGAATGTCAGGCCGACACACGGCGCCAGGGACTATGTTAGTCTTGCCTACCCTCTAATGCCTGCGAAGCCTGAGCCAATAATATGATCCATTGACCATCAGCGTCCCAAGGCACATGCCGATGAACCAAAGAAAGATCGTTGCCTCCATCGAAAGATCCGGTAAAACGGCACGGGTTATCGCGTCGAAAACAAATGAGAAGACGACCCAGAACCCGATAGTGAGAAAGAACCTGCTGTGGTCCATTGCTGTCATGAGGACATACGAGCCGGCGAATAATAAAGGGAGAGGGCAACAGAAATGCTGCCGGGTATCCAGCCATGGGAAAAACAACGAGGGAAAATATCCCCTTCTGCCGGGTTATCTATTCAAAAAAATATAAATAACATACTTCGATGAAATAGAGGGCTAATCCCATAATGATAAGATACCAGCCATGTACGATCAATCTTTTTATTCCAAATGACTCGATTACCTGGGGAAAAGAAACAAAAATTACTCCCGTAATAATCATGACAGCAGGGATGACGCAGGCAATTACTTTGAAAAATGTATACCTATTCAACCGGGATTGCATTTTTGCACTATTCATTTCCGGCATCAGCGGAGATAGGCCGGTAATTTCTGCATAAGGGCAAACTGGCTGGCCGCCTCGTTCCTTTTCTCGTTTTCGAGGCTGTCCATGATTTCATGGAATGGTCTGGACAGCCGGTATATCCTGACCGGTCGCCCTTTATTTTCCGGTCTGCTCTCCTGACCTGTGATCCAGCTCCGTTTGCTCAGATACCTCATCGCACCACTGACCTCGGACTGGCGAAGATCCGTGCCCCGCTGTATATCCTTAGAGCTGGCTTCCGGGGCATGTGCCAGGAATGTCATGACCATGGCGATATTTCTCTTTATCCCGATCTCCACGAGAAGGTTTGCGCATTCCTCCTCTTTTTTTGTGAAATACATTACCTTCTCTGTTCTCATCTGCGCTGACGGATTCTTATTAAAAAAAGTATTTGTATCATTCTCTTCCTATCGTTCCCGTTTTAATGATCCCGTTGAGCCCGGGCGGCGAACAGAGCGCGCCGGGCAGCGTTTTCATCATCGTGCTTCAGGTACCATTTTTTCGGGGTTGTGAGACCATCCGAATCACGTGATTTATCACCGGGGTTATTCGTCATCACTTCGTTACTATCTTTTCCGGTAACTTAAATATTGCTAAATGGTCCCCGGGGGAGACCGTGGGATAGATCTGCCGGAAGCACGCGATGGCGGGGCTCATTATTGACGGTCCTGCAAGAGGGTTCAGCCCGGAGAAGTAACCCGGGGGGAAGACCCGTTGCAATAGTTAGGGCGTCTGGCTTGAAATGTACGGATCTTCCTTGAACGAGTACCTTTACGGACTGAATAATAAAATATGGCAAGGCACCGTCGCATTGCATATCATATTAATTGGTTGAATGAAATCTCATAATCGCCCATAATCGTTAAACATGTATGATCAGATATTTATAAAATTGTATACGAAATTACGGATTGAAAAGAACGAGGTAAAATCATGAAAGAAAACACCGGTTTAAAGTTCCTGCTACCACTCGCTGGACTGATAGTCCTCCTGTTGATATCTATAATGCCAGTATCTGCTATAACAGGTGATTCCGATGCCGTTCAATTCGAACGAGGACTTAATGGATGGGATCACGGTCATTTGAATTCGGGGCAAACCTATATTGATTATTTCTTCTTTAATGCGTCTGATCCAGGTAAAATCGTCAATATAACACTGGAACTTGATCCACACACGGAATTTGCCTCTGTAGATTCTTATGCCACTGTTATTGATGGCATGGAGATTTGGCCTGGTTCCGCGATTAATCATCTCCCTGCTAACACGTGGAATGGACCATTTGTAACAAACGTGAGGGTTAAGCCTGCTACGCCTAATGGAACTATAGTTGACAATCAACTGAGGATCTGGTATAGAGATGAGCAGGGAAGTCTGGCTCTGGTATCGCAAAATATGAGCCTTGATGTAGGCATCGCAGCACCACCGGTCATTACCACACCGATCTACGCCGGTGCAACTACGGTAAGCGGGATAACCGCAGACCATCGTGGTGACTACATCACACTCACGGTCAACGATATATCCTCGTATAATATTTATGCAACCGACACTGGATTCTGGAGCCTTACTGTTCCCGCATTGAATGCAGGTGACACCATCTCCGTATACGCCGATTGGCGAGACACGGGATTAAGCGGTCCAGCGAATGCAACGGTTTTACCTGCCCCAATTCCCTTGACATTCACCGCCCATTCCCCGGTGAATTTAATGGTGACCGATCCTGATGGAAATGTTATTTCCATGACCCAAAACCAAATCCCGGGTGCGACCTATATTGAATCGGGTTCGGATAGTTATGGTTATCCAAATGGTATCATTACCATCCCCCATCCGATGCCGGGTAGTTATTTAATCACCGCGGTGCCCAGGGCAGGGGCCGCCCCGACTGATCTATACACCTTAACAACAAGCAGTGGTGGTGTGACATTAGCCCTTGCAACCGATGTTCCTGTCAATAATATTCCTGGTATCCCTTACGGCGTCAAGGTGTCCGAAACGGGAGAAATTGTGATTATTAGTAATACGGGAGGTACCTCTGTTCCGGAGTTCCCGTCGGCATTCCTGCCAGCAACTCTTATCATCGGTTTCATCGGAGCCGTTTTCTTTATCCAGCGAACCAGAGAAAACTAACCTATTTTTTTTGACACATCGGGAAATACCTGGATTATTGAATACCCGACAGCGGGAGTACTGGGCTTAAAATACGGGAAATGTGAGATACCTCATAATTGCGCCGTGTCGGAGATTCGCATGGTTTGTGGAGGAATTTCACTCCATTTAAGAAATTTTATATTCAGCCAGATTTAATTAAGGAAATTATGCGACATGGGTTTTTGTTGGGATTTTTGATTATCATTTTGATGGTGATTTCTGGGTGTACCGAGTACTAAATCACCGGATCCATCAACACCAACCCCGCAAATCGTTGATGCAACTCCGACACCAACGATGATTATACCAATAACTACTATCCCAACAACTCCGAAGCCAACTACAGTAACTGTTACGCCAGTCTCGGAGACGTTCACAGATTATATAAATTATGATATAGGTTACAGGTTGAAAGTCCCTGACTCATTGACTCGTACAATTCCTGATGGTAGAAGTAGTTTTATTGATTATCAGGTATTTGCGGGAACCCCCAACAGCACTCGTTTGGTTATCGAGGCCGTAGATACAGAAGGTACCCAGTATTATGTACCAAACACTAATCATGACGGTAGTACAGGATCGTTATTGGTAGATCGGATCACCAGTCGCGCAATTAAAGTAATGAAGAACGAGGAGATTTCTATATCCGATCGTTTAGGTCATAAGCTGGAATATACTACCTTAGAAAATGGAATTTCTCTCTGGAACGAAGAATATCTGATCCAATACGGTGATCGGACCTATTGGGTTACCTTCTCAACACCGGAAGATCAACAAAGTGTGTGGTCGGAAACAGCAGATAAGACCCTAAACTCTTTTGAAATTTCGACATACAGCAATCCTATCTGACACTTTTTTTTATCTCAATAAACGGAAAACTGATTTTTCCGAATGAGCCGTTTTACTTTCTTTTACTCATCTTTGGGTATAATTGATCATCATGGGTTAATTTTTTTGTAGTCCCGTAGTATCAGCAGGATCAGACGTGGAACCGTCAGGTTAGAAGAACCAAACAGCAGATTATTCACATTTTATATGGTCCCCCGGGGAAGATTGTGCAATGGCAGACAGCACACGGAACAGCGTGATGAACATGAATACGTGGATAAGAATTATCCCGATCTCCGGCCTTGTTCTCCTGCTGCTGGTAGCAGTCGCTGGTGCGGCAGGTATTCCCCCGGTAAATACCTCTTCCGGGCCGGCCGGGATGCAGGGGTTATCCCTGCCTGCAGATCTTTACCCGCGTGATCCCAGCCCTCCAACCCCGGTGACGGTTGCTCCCGGAGGTACCACGGCAGATGTATACGGGGCATCACCGGCGGCGGATGCTTCCGGTGTACCCGCGGTCAGCGGAGTCCCGGTCTTTCCCGCGGATCATATCTGGAATACCCGGGCCGATTCCCTGCCGGTTGATTCCCGGTCAGCTCAGTATGTCAGCACAATCGGCAGCACAGCGTATCTCCACGCCGATTTCGGATCCGGCCTGTATGACGGCACCCCGATCGGGATTCCGTATAATGTGGTCAACGGATCGCAGCAGAAAAAATCCGTCCTGTTTGATTATGCCGACGAAAGTGATCCCGGGCCGTATCCTATCCCCGACAACCCGCTCATCGAGGGAGGTTCTGACCATCACCTGCTGATGATCGACCGGGATGCAGACATGCTCTATGAACTGTTCGCAGCCGAAAAACAACCCGATGGATCCTGGACCGCAGGTTCCGGTGCTGTCTTTGATCTGTCCGGCTATACGCTGCGACCCGCGGGCTGGACCTCGGCAGATGCAGCCGGTCTTGCCATTCTTCCCGGTCTGGTGCGGTACGATGAGGTCGGCGCCGGGGAGATCACGCATGCCCTGCGGTTCACCGCCCCTTCCACCCGGCAGGCGTATGTATGGCCTGCCCGTCATTATGCCTCGTCCATTACCGATCCTTCCTGGCCGCCCCTGGGGCAGAGATTCCGGCTGAAATCGTCCTTCAATACCTCCGGCTATCCCTACCAGGCACAGGTTGTCCTGAATGCCCTGAAAAACTACGGCATGATCCTGGCCGACAATGGTGCGCCCTGGTATATTACCGGTGCCCCGGATGAACGATGGGACAACGATGCCCTCCATACCCTCCACCAGCTGAAGGGAACAGATTTTGAGGCGGTAGACAGCAGTTCCCTGATGATCGACCAGAATTCCGGCCAGGCCCGGAGTGCGCCCGCCGTCACCGTGAGCCCTCACCGGACCGGCGTGTACCCGCCGGGGGTGGGTTTTTATCTTAAAATGAACAGTGTAAGTGCCTGGACCCCGTCGACCGATCGCTATCTTGCCTGGGACAATGCCGCACATGATCGGCCGGTAGCTGGTGACTGGAATGCAGATGGACGAACCGAGACCGGGGTGTACCGGCCGGAGCCGGTTTTTACCTGAAGATGGACAATGGCAGCACCTGGAACCCGACGACCGATCGCTATCTTGCCTGGGATAATGCCGCAAACGATCTGCCGGTAGCCGGTGACTGGAATGCGGATGGACGAACTGAAACCGGTGTATACCGGCCGGGAGTGGGATTTTATCTTAAGATGAACAATAGCAGCACCTGGACCCCGTCGACCGATCGCTATCTTGGCTGGGATAATGCCGCCCAAGACAGACCGATAGCCGGTGACTGGAATGCGGATGGGCGGACCGAGACCGGCGTATACCGGCCGGGAGCCGGGTTCTACCTGAAGATGGACAACAGCAGCACCTGGACTCCCTCGACCGATGTCTATCTGTCCTGGGATAATGCTGCCACCGACCGACCAGTAGCCGGGGACTGGAATGCTGATGGGAGAACCGAGACCGGCGTATACCGGCCGGAGCCGGGTTCTACCTGAAGATGGACAGTACCAGTACCTGGAACCCGTCGACCGATGTATACCTGGCGTGGGACAACGCACCGGGGGACCTGCCACTGGCAGGTAACTTTGTTTAACCGCACCAGGCATGCAAAAAATATTCACGCACCTATTTTTTATAAGATGACGGGTCCTGCGATCCGGGCACTACTGCACAAGGATTGGCCATACGGTGAATTTATCGAAAATCAGCTCACGCCGGGAAACGAAGGGTTCCTTGCATGTATGGAGAAGAATTCGGGAACTGGTTAAAATATCAGACTTGAACCAGAATTACCGGGTAACAATCGTATTGGTTTTCCCTTGGATTTTTGAGGATACTAGAATCAAATAACTATTAATATATATGATATTTGTGAATGTCACTATCATATGAAGACGTCTTATATTTTGATTTGTATTATTTTTATGTCTTTAATGTGCGGACTTTGTAATGGTCTCACGATATATCAGAATGATTCGCAATTAATCCTGACTTCCGACCAGATTGTCTATGGAAAAATTGTAAACATTCAGTCTGCATGGAATGCTCAGAAGACCCATATTGTAACGACTGCAGAAATTTTCGTCAATGAATCTTTTATAAAAGACGGCACCATGAGTATCAATGCCGGAACGACGATTCCGGTATCGGTTCTTGGAGGAACGTCAGGAAATACAACGGAATGGGTAGAAGATATGCCGGCCTTTGTACCCGATTCGGATGCGTTTGTCTATCTTAAAAAATCAGATAATGGGGAATTCGCCGTCAATGGTCTTGACAAGGGTATTCATATTGTTTTCAGTGACAGCACAGCGTTAATAAAAAATCAACGGTCTTCATCGGCAGCCAATGATAAACAATTATTCAGGGATCAGATAACCAGTACCCTGCAGGGGGTACCGGCAGATCCCCATCCTTCAGGATTATCTCAACCTCTCTCTGCTCAGACAGGAGCTTCCGGACCGACAATTTCTTCTGTCTCTCCCACCAGTGCCTCTGCCGGGACCGATACCGTCATTACGATCAGCGGATCCGGTTTTGGAACCAAGGCATCACGCCAGTCGATCGCGGATGTCCGTTTCCTCTACAGAACTGACGGCACCTACCCGTACATTTATGCGACAGGATACCCCTATTTAACGAATGCCAATGACATCGTTTCATGGACTGATACCGAGATAAAGGTGAGGGTTCCGACGGGAATGACCTATGATGGCTATGGCGGCGGTTCAGCCAGCAGTGGATTCCTCGACGTTCTTACCGACTCTGCTGTATTGAGTAATGCCTTTCCATTTACGGTGACATTCGGCTATGGAAAAACGAAATGGAACACGCCGGTTACCTTTTATGTAAACGAAGGAACGGTGTCCGGATCCGGAGCGGCAATCCAGAATGCGGCCTCCAGCTGGAACCATGAGATACCGGACGCATCTTTTGGATTGAATTATGGTGGACCCTCAACGTGCACGACATTCGGGAAGGACGGCAGGAGCCTGTTATTCTTTGGTCCGGCATCAGATTTCAGTAGTTATCCCACGGTTATCGCATGGAACAGCAGATGGTCTTCGGGTGGGATCATATCAGAAACAGATATCGAGTTCAATTCCAACTGGACCTGGACAACCGGATATGCCAGCGGCTCGACGATGAATGTTGAGACGATTGTCCTCCATGAGCAGGGTCACTCGTTGTGCCTGAATGATTTATACGGGTTCTTACCGGAGTATGGATATCCCGGGTACCTGTCAGATATCAGTCCGGATAAAGAAAGTGATGTTTGGTTATAACGGTGATTTTTTTGGGAACCGTAACCTCAGGGCTCTATCAACGGCGGATACTGCAGGTATCCAGTGGATATATCCGGCTGCAGTTCCGGTGAATTCCAATGTAACCACCACCGGTGTCTATCGCCCGGGAGCCGGGTTCTACCTGAAGATGGATACTACCGGTGCATGGAACCCGTCGACTGATCGCTATGTTGGCTGGGATAATGCCGCCGTTGACCGCCCGATTGCCGGTGACTGGAATGCGGATGGGCGGACCGAGACCGGCGTATACCGCCGGGAGCCGGGTTCTACCTGAAGATGGATACTACCAGTACATGGAGCCCATCGACCGATCGCTATCTTGGCTGGGATAATGCGTTAGGCGACCTTCCGATAGCCGGTGACTGGAATGCGGACGGGAGAACCGAGACCGGGGTGTACCGCCGGGAGCGGGTTTCTACCTGAAGATGGACAACAGCAGCACCTGGACACTCTCGACCGATGTCTATCTGTCATGGGATAACGCCGCCACCGACCAACCGGTAGCCGGTGACTGGAATATGGACGGGCGAACCGAGACCGGGGTGTACCGGCCGGGGGCCGGGTTCTACCTGAAGATGGACAACAGCAGCACCTGGACACCCTCGACCGATGTCTATCTGTCATGGGATAATGCCGCCACCGACCGACCGGTAGCCGGTGACTGGAATGCTGATGGGAGAACCGAGACCGGCGTATACCGGCCCGGAGCCGGGTTCTACCTGAAGATGGACAGTACCACTCCTGGAACCCGTCGACCGATGTATACCTGGCGTGGGACAACGCACCGGGGGACCTGCCACTGGCAGGTAACTTTGTTTAACCGCACCAGGCATGCAAAAACCATCACCCATTTTCTTTTTATTCCGGTAGCCTCATCTCGTATCGCAGCGCTGCCCGGGGTTTCCTTCCCTGATTGCACCCCGTCTCCGGTGATGACCGGGAGCGGTTCAATACCCGTGAACCCTCAGGGTATTGCCGGGAAATTAGTTCATCCTCCCTCCCTGGTGCCTTGCACCCGTGCCTTGCATTTATTGATATGGATTTAGTTGGATTGAAATATACAACCAAACTCATGGAGAACCTTAAACATGCCCTCAGTTATGTGCAAAGATGTCGGAATCGATTGCCCGTTTGAAGCCCACGGAACAACGAACCAGGAACTGATGAGAAAATTTATCGACCACGCCGAGCCTGCTCATAATATGCACTACCTTTCAGCAGACATCATTTACCGGGTGCAAAGAGCGATCAAAAATTAACTTTTTTTCCCGGGTATTTTGGACTGCATTTCGATTAGTTCACTCATTTTTACACCATTCATACATGCCATTAGTATCAAAATAGATCTTCCTCCATGCCAAACAAAATTTTCTTTGTAGTTGAATTGGGAAGAAGTTTTGATAGTGGTCGGCACGATGTAAACCATACAACGGACCGCTGAGCTCGGTCATCGAGATCCTTGAGGAAAGAGGATCAGATGTATTGTGAGAACTGGTAAAACTTGTAAAAAAATGCATTCGAATGAAGCATTCTTTGTTTGTAATGACTAACTTGAAACTGGAAAGTTTTGGGTACTCATCAAGCTAATCAACGTTGGGAAAATCAGAAAATTTCGTCGGAACTGCCTAAAAATGAAAACCCGAAAGAGGATGTACTGATCTTAAAATGCTAGACGAAAAAGATGCAATAGAAACTGGTTTGCAAGGCATCGACGCAAAGCATATCGATATAAATATTTGTCAGCTTATATACGAATTAATTAAATTTTGAGGGAGAGAATGAAGTATTTCGCATATTTTAAAATTTTCTTGTGTATCGTGGTTCTGATATTTTTCGTCCAAATCGTCTCTGCTGAACAAATTTACATCCCTGGAACAGCATACGGAGGCTACCAGTATACTGCCCAACAATCTGGGATCTATAAATTTACCATCGAAAGTGGAGCAGTGAGAGGGACCGGATTGCACCGGGGAAATTTGGTGTGGCTGTTGTCCGACAGGCCAAGCGTGCTGGTCAGGCATAATCGAAATATATGTAAACAGGGCGATATCCTGGGGTCCGATTCTTTCTTGGTGCCCGGTTGTTCCCTCATCTCCTGATTATATTCTTGGTACTGAACATTTCTTGACATTAACAGATGCTGAAGCAGCATTAAGAGGAACATTTATTGAAATTCCCTTAAATAAAGGTGATGTTTTAACTTTTACCATCAGAGATTTTGAAACCTCTTATGGAGATAATACTGGAGGTTTTACTCTCAATGTTACCCCACCTGTCAACCAACCCCTTGAAGTGAAAGTCTGGACTGAGGGTAAATTTATACAGCCTTCGAATTGATCCATCTGGGCAGATTAAGGATTCGTACCAATTCACGTTCAAGTGTTACAAGGTGGTCAGCCATATCCAGAGGCAACTATCATCACAACAGATTCACCTAATGGAGAAGAATGGGGAACAACTGATCAAACCGGGAATTTTGATCTTAAATATCCATTAGATAACCTTTATTCTGATGCCAGAAGTTTAACTTTTACTGTAAAGGCAAAGGGGGATGGGGTTTCCGGTGATAGCACCCCATTAAAATTTTTGATTCAACAATGAAATCAACATCCAAAGAGATTTCACCATCCATTAAAAATAATTTCGACAAAATAAAGGAACAAAAATATTGGGAAGAGATATGTGAACCCAGTATAGATATTCCCTTCCCTCCAAAATATGGTTATCTCGGTGTAATCCACTCCTTAGTTCAAACGTGCATATATTGGTTCCATCACGGTTGTCAAGGTATAACCCCGGAAATTGGGGATATTCAAAAAACTGCTTGTTGATCTGATTCTCTATTTCAACTATAATGGCATTATGTGACCCAATTTCTTGTATACCGAATATCGGTCAAGTTTACCAACTCGAACCCGTTGATGTTAATTCATATGTAGAAGAGAATTCTTGTGACAAGAAATGATCAAGTGACCTGTGGTTTGAAGATGCTCTCACCTCCAATATTAAATCTTGACTGAAATGAGAGGCTCCTATCTTCTTGATTCACCCGCGATAATTTACGTAACTTCCCCAGATGGGAAGCATGTGGGTTATGTATCCCAATTCAGGCCATTGGCTTGAAGAATTTCCATGCTGTTATCGGGAGTCCTGGCGATGAGCCCTTTACAATGTATATGCCGAACCTAAACGAAGGAAGATATAAGATAGATATTAATTGGGACAGGAACTGGGAATTACACAATTTCACATAAAATCAATTAATTCTGAGGTCGGTCTGGAACAGGCAATCCTTTACTGGATCAACAACGAAAGGTAAAATTGATACATTCGTTTCAAGCTGGTATCCGATTCTGGGGATATTATGATTTCAACCTGCCGAATAAACCACCTGCATCTCCAGAAATCCAGGTGATCAAATTATCACTGAGGGAAAACAGTTCTCTTTTAATCTCGATGGCAACAGATCCTGACAACGATCCGCTCACTTATTCATTCACTTCAAAAAATACGCTATCAGGCGCAAGTATTTCCGGGAATACCTTCACCTGGACTCCCGGTTTTGGATCTGCAGGAACATATTCCGTAATGTTCAATGTCACCGATAAAGGAGGTCTTTCTGATCAAGAATCTATAAAAATTACCGTCAACACCGCGACAACTAATGTCCCGACCTCGGTCAAAATCGTTCCAAAAACCGTCAACCTCGGGAGCAAGGGATATTTCCTTGCCTTCGTCACTTTGCCGGATGCTTATAAGGGTGCAACGATTGATATGAAAACAGTTTCCTGTTCTGGCGCCACGCCAGTGCGTATGGTGAGACTGAAAATTTTTCCAAGAATTGCCCTGTTTGTCTTCAGGACGAGTGATCTGAAGGATGTGGGAGTCAGTAACAAGGTCATGTTGACCATTAATGGGGAACTGAAGAATTCGGGTAAATCCTTAGTCTTTTCCGGTTCCGACACAGTCAAGATAATCAGTAAACCTGCCTGGCAAACCGACGATATCAAGGATGTCTCGAAAGTTACTGATGATAAATTATTCACAATTTATTCAAAATAACTTTTTTCCCCCTGAAGAGAAATTAAAACTACCTGCCTCGCGTTTTCCGTAGAGGTTTAACTAAATTAATAGTTGGATTCCAGAACCTGTTGCGTCTGTGGCTGATCGAAAATTCTGGCGGTGAACGTTGCATCGCGGTTGGTTAAGCGTTTTCAAAAAAAAACTTCAGAGGTATTGGAAGATCCTGACGACTACCTTTGGTTGGGTGAGATGTCTATCCTGGATCTTCCTGTAATTTACGTATCCTCACAAAAATAATATGTTTTGCCCGAAAAACAAATTTTGAAACATTTTCCATCTCGAACCTGGCATACTGTCATATCTTCTTCATAGATTCAGAATACCGAATCATGGAAAAACTCAGGTGTTGCAAAGCACAACTTAACGCAGGAATTAATAAAACCGGATCGGGAGAAAAAGATAATTTCACCCTGGTGCGATGCAACGGCCCATCACGCGAACGATGGAATAACGGAGAATGAGGGGGCGATGTACCGGGAATGGATAAGGTAGTCTGGCAGGGCAGATGATCTTTTAAAAGATTTATTATGAAAATACTTTCATGGAGTCATCATGAATTTCATCTGGAACCGGGGATACGTGGTCCGGTGTCTGGTCAGGAATAATGGTTATCAGTCTCATCAACGTTGCATTGATTGGAGGGTGACCCCCTTTCTCCCCCAAAGGGGGAGGCAACCCCGGGGAAGCACCCCCCCTGACCCCCACGTCCGGGGTAGTTTCATCAACCTTATGAGGGGTTATCACATTTTGGGGGATGCCCGAGCGACGGGGGCGGAAGCACGATAGCCGGAGCCCCCGGGAGCGATTTTTGAGGAAAATATGTTCTATCTCTTCATAACATTAGTCGCTGGAATGTGCCTCTACCCTTATTTTTTAATCCTGACTTCCATCTGCGGGAAGGGGATTTCGATACCTTCTGCGGCGAACCGTTCGTAGACCTGCGAGTTGATGGCGTCTTTTACCTCGTCGGGAAGATTGTATTTTCTTGCCCATACGTACAGGGTAAACTTCAGGCTTGAGTCGGCAAATTCAAGGAAAAATGCTTTTGGGGCAGGATCCGCAAGAAGGTAATCAGATTTTTTTATGACATCATGGGCAATTTCCAGCAGGATTTTCTTTACGTTCTTTGGATCCGTCCCGTACGCGACCGATACCGGGATGGTGATGCGGAGTTTCTGGTCCGGTTCTGCATAATTGATGATGAAATTGGAGGTGATCTTGTTGTTGGGGATCGTGACGATCTGGTAATCAAGGGTTTTTAACCGGGTGCTGCGGGGCCCGATATCGATGACATCCCCGGAATATTGATCGACTTTAATCCGGTCACCGACTTTGAAGGGTTTATCAACGGTGATGATGGCCCCGCCAAAGAAATTAGAGATAAGATCCTGGGCGGCCAGCGCAAACGCCAGCCCCGCGATACCGGCACCGGCGAGGAAGGGGGTGATGTTTACCTCAAGGTTGACGAAAATCAGCATGATGCCGATAAACCAGATAAGGTACCGGGCGGTCAGTTCAAGGAACTCCACAAGCCGGTCGTCCCAGTCCCCTTCGGACTTTTCTGCAAGGGCATGACCGTAAATGAGAATAATATTATGGACAAGGGTGCTGACAATCCAGGTCCCCAGCAGGATATAAAGTGAATTCAGGACCTTATCTGAAATTATCCAGGCATACTGTTCCGGTACAACACCGAAATATTTCAAGGCAATATAGACGGAAACCGCGACAATACCGACCTGGACGGGTGTGCCGATGGCAGCAATGATGATGTCATCCAGGTTGGTCTGGGTTGTCTCCGCATACTTCTGCAGCCATCGTACAATGCTTCTGGCTATGCCGGCGATTGCAATACCGATGATGATGGTGAGAATCGCATAAATCATGCCGGTTTCCATATCTTCACAGGTACGTAGTCCGGGAGGAAAATACTTTTGAGAGCATTTCCCCGGTACTCCGTGGTCAATGCGATGTATTCAGGAATTTTACCTTAACCCCCTATCGAAAAGCGTTCCCCGGCACAGGAAGCATGAGCACCCGGGAAAGCAGAGATACGGAAAAACCGCTGACAGAAAAAATTTTACGGATTCTCACCGGCGCTACCTTTTTTATCAGGAATAAACCAGGAGAAAAATGCAAACCAGGCAATCCAGATCGACTGCACCCAGTCACCATGGATCAGCCCGACTATCCCGTTAATTCCCAGAAAACCAAGAAAGCCCAGGGCCCAGTATTTTCGCAACGTCATATTCTTCATTCGTTTGACGTTATTTGATATTTATCTTTTTATTTTAATGGAAGTATCCTTTCATCAGAAATGGGTTTCCCCGCTTGTTAACTTAGTGATTATCCGGTTGATTATCTGTTATATCGGGCCATGAGGAAAACAATGAAGATAAATTAAAACCGGAGACGACGGCCGCTGAATCGCCACCGGGATTCCCGGAATTACCGGGTAAAAAATTATCTGCCCCCGGCCCCCCCGCCACCAAAGCCGCCCCCTCCCCCGAAGCCTCCTCCCCCGCCGAAACCTCCGCCACCAAAGCCACCGGTCCCCCCGCGGACAGGCGGGGTGAAGAAGAGGAGCGGCGTAAATGCATATCCTATTCCCATGGCACCGGGCAGGGACCCCGGTCTCGGCGATATTGATATTGAGTGCTGCCATGGCACTCTCGACCTTGTCACCAACACCCAGGGCGGTCCCGTAGACAAGCCAGGTTCCCCACATGGAGAGATCTTCCGGGGCATATTTCCGCATCATCGCAAGGTCGGAAAGGAAGCGGGTAAATGCATCCCATTCAAGCTTCTCTTTATAGTTGTCACCCTTCCAGTGACCGAACAGGGCCGACGGCATTGCCAGGGCGATCACGGCCTGGATAATGACGACTCCCCATAAGACCGTTGCCGGGATAAGGATATAGGACTGCATGGGTTCCAGGAAGGTAACCAGGAGCGCGACCGCAGCCACGGTGATGCTTATGAACAACACGGGAACAATATGATCGCTTCCATCCACGATGTACTGACTGGCAAGAGAGGGATCTGCCCGCTTTGTCACATCGGTCAGCATCCGCTGGTACCGGAGTGCTTTTTCTTCCGATGCGGTGTTTGTCCTCGCCTCCTCCGCAAGCTTCCCGATATGACCTGAATCAAGGACACCGTTCTCAGCGATTTGTCCCAGAACATTGAGGACCCTCTGCTCATAGGGATCGCCGGAGCTCGTTTTCAGGATACGGATCTCGAAATCTTTGTCCCTGCCTTCCTGCTTCGTGGTTATCGTAATGAATTTTCTCCGGTGGAGATCGAGCAGCGTCGCATGATACCCGCTCTCATCGAACACCATCCGGTCACCCTTGAACAGCAGGTTGACCTGCCAGGGCCTGAGCGCCGGGTTGGGGATGGTACTCAGGTATTCAGGCACGGTAAACATTTTTTCCCTGCCGTACCAGCGGTATATCACCAGGAAAAGAAGAGGGACAAGAATAACGGCAGCTTTTGCCAGGTAATTCAGCAGGTACGAGAGCGTGTAGATCGCATCATACCAGAAACTCCCGGATGTCGTTTGTCCGGCAAGCCCGTTAACCTGGGTCCTGAACCCCGGGATCTGGCTGAATGCCGTTGATCCGCCCAGCATCTCGACGGCAATATTCTCACCTGCTGCCGCACTCCCCGTGAAGGTATAGGTAGTTCCTGACCGGGCCGTGCTCATCGCCGGCGGATAGGCAAATACCTGCTGCACGCCCTCTGCCGGAACCGTGATCGTAACGGCATGGTACGGGATGTGGGATCGCCCGGCGAACTTCAGGTTGAGATGGGTTACGCCGGTATCGTACTCGATCGGGGGATACAGGACGTAGGTATAGTCCACCGTATACCGGCCTGCAGCAAAGGAACCCGGATTGTAGATCCCGACTTCGTCATTCTGTGCTGACTGGCCGATGGCCGACCGGTACGAGGCGGCCGGGGAGTCGCCATACACCGCCACCGTGCCCGAATCATCTTTGGCATAGGCAACCGCTCCCGGTGGTGGCGTCGCAGACACCATCATGACCGATGGCCGGGCTGGCGTGGTAAAAAGAAGGGGCTCCTCCCATGAACGGTAGAGCATGTGGTACTCACCGGACGTTTTCACCTCATACGTATAGCGTTCCGTGAGTGTCCCGTTACTGTACAGGGTTGCTTCATAGGAGGTGACGGTGAGATCGCCTTCAAAAAGCGGGGGGAGCACGGTGACAAGGAGCAGGCCTGCACTGCCGATGATCAGACATGCGATCACCAGGAGCGCCAGTTGTTTGGTTTCACCCATGGAGATTTCCTCTCAGAACTCGATCTTCGGCGGTGTCGCGATCGCTTCCTCGAACTGCAGGTACTCCAGCTTGATCAGGCCGACCAGGTGCCCGATGAATTTTGAGGGGACCGTATCCATCATCGTGTTGAACTGCTGCGAGATGTTGTTGTACGTATACCGCTGGCGGGCGATCTCGTCTTCAATGCTTTTGACCGAGTCCATGAGACTGGTGACGGTCGTATTGGTCTTCAGGACCGGATAATTCTCGGCAACCGCCAGCAGGCGCCCGAAAATTGAGCGGGACTCGGCCTCCACCTTGTTCAGGTCACCCGGAGAGGCAGTCGCCACGCTTGCCCGCATCGCGGTTACCCGTTCAAATGTTTCTTTTTCGAACTTCGCATAACTCTTTACGGCACCAAGCAGCTGGTCGATCATGTCCAGCCGTTTTTTCATGGCCACCCGGATCTGACCAAGGGTGGCTTCAGAGGAATTCTTCAGGCTGAAGAACCGGTTATAGATTCCCACTGCCCAGAAAATCAGTCCGATGACGATAAGGACAATGACGCCCAGTATAATCCAGGTTATGATGTCTCCCAGCATATTTTCACAGACTAATGATAACCGTTCACCATGATAAGGTCATGGGGGCACGGAATTTCTCACAGCCCAAAAACGATGGATGGACAAATGTACGTTGTACTATACATTACTCTCACGTAAACGTGACATTGACTCAAGAACTGTCAAAGACGTGTTCCAGCTCCTGTCGGGGCATGACATTTACGTGAAAAATCTGGTTCTTTTCCAGGAAGATGTAGGGAAAAAACAAGGCCCCTCTGCTCCCACAAACTGAAGGTTCATCCAGGAAGCGAACGGCCATCCAATAGGGAATAAGAAGGCCGGTTTTCCTCCCCAAACTATCCCCTGTTTTGAATTTAGGATGAGATAATCAATAATCCGGAACCAGGTCCTCAAAAATACCCTCAATAAGACCGGTCACCGGGAGCCCTTCAAAACTTCAATATGCCCAAATTGAGCCCCGATTGCCATTCCGGGCGATATTTGAAAATAGAGGGGACATCAGACCCGAAAAAGGATCTCAACCATGCTGCCTGTCCGACTGAACAGATACCCTGGAATAACTCAAGGGGGACCTTTCGAGTGGTGAAGACGGGAATTTGGATGGGCGGGACGAGACGTTTATAATCTTTATCAATTATTGTTTTCGTGTCCTTCTTCCATTGACCCCCCAGATGGGTTTCATCTCCTTTAACGGTACGGGAGAAGATCTCTGGAACATATCTGGTAAGAGCTTGCTTTTTATGAAGGTCATCAACTTACGTCTGTCATATAATTTTGAAGCCCTTAAAAATACCCTATGCAGACCAGAGGCTAAACTTCAATTCTTGTCCCATCGGTGAATCAATCTGTGTATTGACCCGATGATAGAAATTAGAATCAATAACTTCTAAAAAAATATATCCCGGTTGAATCAGGCCTCGCGTATGAATTGGTTGAAAATAGTACCATCTGCCATTTTCATTATATCATCCGTTGTTTCCTTCGTTCTTGAGAACGAATTGGTAACCCTTATTGTATCACTCCCGTTAAATCCGGTTAATTGGCCATTTTGATTTATTGTTCCGATAACCGTGAACTTAATATGGTCGCCCGGATTCACATTCACCAGCTTTTCGCGACTGAATATTGCCATGAAGGTTTGGGGGAACAATTTCAGTCGGACAAGTTTCAGCGCTGGCGATCCTTCACAGACAACAGACGATGCATCTACATTGGCGGCTTTATATGGATTTGGTAACGTCACGACGGAGATAAAGTATCCCGTATGTGCAACGTTCAGGGGATCTGGCAGAATCCTGACTTTTACCGGAACCTCCTGAACCCGTTTCAGCACAAAGCTGAATTCGGCCTTTTTATCTTTCACGATTATTTTCGTCTGGGTAGCAGGAGTGACATACCCGGTCCTGGTCACGTAGACATCATAGTGCCCGACCGGTTGATTCCTGAATTCGTAAGGAGTCTGCTTCCCGGTATCAACACCGTTGAGGAAGATCTCCGCTCCGTCCGGGTCCTGAAGAAACCCTGATGCTGCCGGTATCCAGTTGAACCCGTTTCAGTTCGAAGGTAAATTCGGTCCTTTTACCTTTCACGACTACCTTTGTCTGGGTAGCGGGGGTGATATACCCGGTCCTGGTTACGTAGACATCATAGCGTCCGACCGGTTGATTCCTGAATTCGTACAGGAGTCTGCTTTCCGGTATCAACACCGTTGAGGAAGATTTCCGCTCCGTCCGGCACCGAAGAGACCCGGATGCTGCCGGTATCGGTAGGTCCCGGGCTGAGCGTGAAATCCGCGGTCACTATTCCCTCATCCACGACCGCAATTACCTTTGTCGGGGGAGTGACATACCCGTCCTTGGTTACGGAGACGTCATGGTTCCCATACGGGACCTTGGTCAGGGTGAATGGTGTGACCTGGGTGGTATCAACATTGTCCAGGAAGATCTTCGCACCGGTAGGCGAAGAGGTAACACTGATACTCCCTGCCTGCTGGACCAGCGTGAAGTCAGCGGTTGCTATCAGGTCTTTGACTACCGTAACACTCTTGCCCGTGGGTGTGTCATACCCGGCCAATGTCACGTTCACGTCATAGTTCCCAATGTTCCTGCCGTTGAATGTGTGAGGGGTAACTTCACCGGTATCAATATTATTGATGAAGATCTCGGCTCCCGCAGGCGTTGACGTCACATTGATACTGCCGGTGTCCGGGGGGACAAGGCTGAGCGTGAAATCCGCGGTTACTATTCCCTTATCAACAATCGCAATACTCTTGCTGGACGGAGTGACATATCCGTCCTTGGTTACGGAGACGTCATGGTTCCCGTACGGTACATTGTTCAAGGTGAATGGTGTGACCTGGGTTGTATCAACATTGTCCAGGAAGATCCTGGCTCCTGTCGGAGTTGACGTCACACTGATGCTGCCTACCTGCTGGACCAGCGTGAAGTCTGCGGTTGCTGTCTGATCTTTGACTACCGTAACACTCTTGCTCGCGGTTGTGTCATACCCTGCCAATGTCACGTTCACGTCATAGTTCCCAACGTTCTGGCCGTTGAATGTGTGAGGGGTAACTTCACCGGTGTCAACAGTATTGATGAAGATCTCAGCTCCTGCCGGTGTTGACGTCACACTGATACTGCCGGTATCCGGGGGTATAAGGCTGAGCGCGAAATCTGCGGTTACTATTCCCTTATCAACGACCGCAATTACCTTTGTCGGGGGAGTGACATACCCGTCCTTGGTTACGGAGACGTCATGGTTCCCATACGGTACATTATTCAGGGTGAATGGTGTGACCTGGGTGGTATCAACATTGTCCAGGAAGATCTTCGCACCGGAAGGCGAAGAGGTAACACTGATACTCCCTACCTGCTGGACCAGCGTGAAGTCTGCGGTCGCAGTCTGGCCTTTGACAACCGTAACACTCTTGCTCGTGGGTGTGTCATACCCAGCCAATGTCACGTTCACGTCATAGTTCCCAACGTTCCGGCCGTTGAACGTGTGAGGGGTAACTTCACCGGTATCAACAGTATTGATGAAGATCTCGGCTCCCACCGGTGTTGACGTCACAGTGATGCTGCCGGTGTCTCGGGGGTATAAGGCTGAGTGTAAAGTCTGCGGTTACCGTTCCCCCGTCAGTTACCGCCACACTCTTGCTGGAAGGTATAACATATCCGGTCTTGGTTACCGAGACGTCGTGATTTCCGACCGGTACGCTTGTTAGAGTAAACGGAGTGATCTGCGATGTATCCACACTGTCCAGGAAAATCTTCGCACCGGAAGGTGTAGAGGTAACGCTGATGCTGCCAACCTGCTGGACCAGAGTAAAGTCTGCAGTTGCTGTTCCACCATCGGTGACCGCCACACTCTTGCTGGAAGGTGTGATATACCCGGCTTTGGTTACTGAGATGTCGTGATTTCCGACCGGTACGATTGGTCAGGGTAAACGGTGTGACCTGGGAGGTATCCACACTGTCGAGGAAAATCTTCGCACCGGAAGGTGTGGAGGTGACGCTGATGCTGCCTACCTGTTGGACCAGAGTAAAGTCTGCAGTTGCTGTTCCACCATCGGTGACCGCCACACTCTTGCTGGAAGGTGTAACATACCCGGCTTTGGTTACTGAGACGTCGTGGTTTCCGACCGGTACATTGGTCAGGGTAAACGGTGTGACCTGTGTAGTATCGACACTGTCCAGTATATCTTTGCACCGGATGGTGTAGAGGTAACACTGATACTCCCTACCTGCTGGACCAGTGTGAAGTCCGTGGTTGCTGTTCCACTATCAGTGACCGCCACGCTCTTGCTGGAAGGTGTGACATATCCGTCCTTGGTTACTGAGATGTCATGGTTCCCGACCGGGTATATTGTTTAAGGTGAAAGGTGTGACCTGTGTAGTATCGACATTGTCAAGGGTGATCTTGCTCCTGTCGGAGTTGAAGTGACACTTATATTGCCTACCTGCTGGACTAGGGTGAAGTCTGCGGTTGCCGTCTGACCGTCGGTTACCGCAACACTCTTGCTGGAAGGAGTGACATATCCGTCCTTGGTTACTGAGATGTCGTGGTTTCCGACCGGTACATTGTTTAAGGTGAACGGTGTGACCTGTGTAGTATCAACATTGTCGAGGAAGATCTTGGCTCCTGTCGGAGTTGAAGTGACACTGATATTGCCTACCTGCTGGACTAGGGTGAAGTCTGCGGTTGCCGTCTGACCGTCGGCTACGGTAACACTCTTGCCGGAAGGAGTGACATATCCGTCCTTGGTTACTGAGATGTCGTGGTTTCCGACAGGGACATTGTTTAAGGTGAACGGTGTGACCTGTGTAGTATCCACATTGTCGAGGAGGATCTTGGCTCCTGTCGGAGTTGAAGTGACACTGATATTGCCTACCTGCTGGACTAGGGTGAAGTCTGCAGTTACTGTCTGCCCGTCCGTTACGGCTACACTCTTGCTGGAAGGAGTGACATATCCGTCCTTCGTTACTGAGATGTCGTGGTTACCAACAGGTACATTGGTCAGGGTGAACGGTGTTATCTGTGTAGGTATCGACACTGTCGAGGAAGATCTTCGCTCCGGAAGGCGTTGAGGTGACACTGATATTCCCTGTCTGTTGGACCAAGGTGAAGTCCGCAGTAACTGTTCCCCCATCCGTGACAGTTACACTCTTGTTGGAAGGAGTGACATATCCGTCCTTGGTTACCGAGACATCGTGGTCCCCGACCAGGACATTGTTAAAGGTGAATGGTGTTACCTGTGTTGTATCAATTCTGTCGAGGAGGATCTTCGCTCCTGGCGGAGTTGATGTTACCGTGATATTCCCAATCTGTCGGGCGGATTTCGTGGTAAAGTTCCAGACAGGACCGGGAGTTTCTGCACCATCAGGATCCCGGGCTATTACCTGCCAGGAGTAGGTCTTGGCATCGGTAAGTATTCCTGGATTTGCAAAGGTGCCAAAGGTATCCTGCTCAAGCAAAGGAAGCGGTGTCGTGCTCCCGAAATACACGTCATACCGTAGTTTGTCCCCGTCAGGATCGCTGCCCGGTCCAGGCAAGGCCGGTCGAATTTATCACGTCGATTGCCTGATCTGAAGGAGTTAGTACGGCAGGTGTTTACCGGGGGATAGTTTACCCCGACGGTGGAAACGATGGCATTGGTACGGGTCTCTTCAGGTACACTGGGGAAGTAGACAATACCGTAGTTGACGATTTCGGTATCATCGGGGGCATCGTTCCGGACTTTCACGCTTATGTTTGCATAACCCCCTTCATGAGAACCAACCTCGCCCGTGAGCCAGGTGACTGTCCGCGTCCCGGGATTGTAAAAACCCTGGGGAGCAATCTGAGAACCATCGACGGTATATCGACCGGACCGATGGTCAGACTGGAGGTATCAAGATCCTCATCGAGCGTGTCGATAAAATAGACACCATAGGCGATTCCTTCTCCTTCATTCTCATACTCGACACGATAATCGAGAGTCTGACCGGCAAGGACGTGACCCTGAGGACCATACTTAATATTTGGATCATGGGCTACCACCCTTGATGAAGTGAAACCGCTGGTGTCATCAGGATCCTGCCCCAGACATTCGTTAACCAGTTGCTGGGCACTCCTTGAGGCCAGATTGCATTCGGGGCCCCCAGGCTCGGTACATTTATCAAGATCATGCAACCTTATCCGGTTGCAGAGTGTTCCGGAACCCATATAACCGCCACAACTGAAAACGACGTTTATTGCTCCCTGGGTAGTCTGATCTATGGAATCCTCTCCGGTTGTGGTATGATCCTCAACAAATTGTCCTCCTGAACGGACAAACCAGGCAGCCATATTGGTTTTTTGTAATTCCTCGGCATCCGCTCCACTGATGTAATCCTTATCACGAAGACAGGTGACCAGTGCGTCAAGTTTTTCCCGTTCCTGCGTTGCTTCCTGGAAATCGGGGTACTGTCCAACGATATCAATAACCGTTTTTTTTGCCTTGCCCCAGATCGAAACTTTCTCAGGATCGCCAATGGTGAAATGCGATTCAAAGGTAATATTACCGGATTCCTCAGTGTAATCAAAAACGGGCTCTATTGTCTGCGACACATTTTCCACGGAAAAATCAACGTTCATTGTCCCCGTTCCACGGGAGGATTCCACCGTCACCGTCGCATTTTTGATGAATCCGGTCTCGTTTGTTATCGTAGAATGGTAAGAACTTGATGGGTCGGTGGGAAGAGTACTCGTTGAAAGCGGCCTGAACGCCACAAATTCATAGGGTCCCCAGGTTGCCCACTGGATGGTGACTCTCGTTGAAAGGAACCCCTGACTCTTTGCAGGAACTTCGGGAAGTGTCCACGTTACTTCATCCAGCGCCTTTGAATAGACCCCACCGTTTGAAGCAGACGGGAACTGAGATTTCCGGTGGAATTTTTAATATCACGCGGGTCTCACCGGACGTCCGGGTCCCCTCGTTCCTGTACTGGACCGTGTAATCGGTAGTCTGGCCGGGACTGACTGCACTGGGGCCCCACATCGTGATTTTTACATCAGGGTACCGGGGGTATCCCCAGGTCCATCCTTTCGAGCGTGAGGAAGAGGTCCATGGGTGGTGAGGTCTCGTCAAGGGTTCCCCGGATTATCCCATTGAGAGGGACGGAAAAGAAACCATGGAGTTCGGTGATGCCAGGTCGTTGTTGTTTATCGAAGGTCCATCCTTCACCCGATCCTTCATTTGATGAATAAGAAAGGATTGAGAAACCCTGACCCTGGTAGATACTATCCGGATTTGCAATGAGCACCTGGGTGAGCATCGTCGTGAGCGGGCCCGTATAATGTCCTGCTGTTGTCCCTTCAACCATCGTCTGGATTACGTCGAGACCGGTCGAGGGGTAATCGGTGGAATCCTGCCGGCTGATGGTTCCATTGAGGGTAAGTTTTCCGGAGATCAACTCGGTTCTCACCCGGTTGATCTGCCATGTTGCTGCGTAGGAATCATACCTCCCGCTTCCCGGCACGGATTCGGTTAATTCTCCGTCCAGGATACCAACAATATCTCCTCCGGTAGTTCCTTTCAGGTACGTTTTGTTATCTGATTTGCTGAAAAAAACCATTCCTTCCAAATTCCCTTTATCAGCTGATCCCTTCAAGAAGTCCACTCCAGTTTCCCAGCGAAAAGCCTTCGCCTGCAAACGAACCGGTGGTTATGGTCACAAACTTCATGTCGGTGATATCGAGCGTCCCGGACATATTCCCCTGGACGCGGGCAGTGTCCAGTGTTGCCGAATTTACCCGGATCGTTTCAGAGAGGGTTGCATTGGCAAACGTGACCTGAGTTATGGGGATGAGGCTGAGCGGTGCTTCGCTGGTAAGGGGGGATAGAATGACGGTCCCGTCACTACCGGATGAAGCTCCGCCCGGGCCCCCTTTTGCCGATGAGATCCCGTTAAAGGACGAGGTGTCGTAGTATACCGCAATACGTCCGCCCCCGCCCCCGCCCCGGTCATTTCCATAGTAGAAGTTACTTCCTGTCCCGCCATCAGCGGTAAAAGAACCCGAACCTTCCAGCTTTCCCGCCGTGACAAAGATACTTCCTCCCGAGGCACCGGGATAGGGACTGGTATATCCTCCATTCAGGGCCGCATCAGAAGAGATGGACCCGTCAAGGGTGAGAGTATCTGAAATATCGAGATGAATGGCCCCCCCGCCCGGCATCCCCGTATGCCCGGATCCCGGTTCTGTTGGCTGGAAAGCGGAGCCATACGTTCCACCGCCCGGATAATATTGAGAGTAATACGAGCCATCTCCTCCTTTCCCGCCATACCCGGCACCTCCAAGACTGGTCGGTTCGGTGCCGGACCGGCACTGCTTCCCATCCCGTCTGCAGACAGCGATGAAGTTGGATCTATATCCAGGATCGGGATTTTCAGGGAGATTTTTCCTTCCGGCACGTGAGTGATGGTTGAATTGTTCGTAAGAAGCACCGAGTTGACATTCAGGGTTTCGTTACCGCTCAGGATAAGCGTGGAATCTTTATCGAGATGAAGAGTGGTTGCGGTCAGGGACAGCACACCCGGAGTATTGAGGTTGAGCACAGAACCCTGACTGACCTGGACTTCCGTCGAGGAGAGCGAAAAGGTGCCCTCTATATCGGTATGGGAATTGTTCAGTATGACATCAGCATAAGAAAACGGGGCGTCGTTCTCCTGGAACCGGAAAGAATGTCCGGGATAGACAACATTCCTGGTTGTATCGATAAAGACCACCGTCCCGTCACTACCGTAAGAAGCTCCACCCGGACCCCCTCGTGCCGATGAGATCCCGTTAAAGGAAGAGGTGGTGTAATATACGGCGATACGTCCGCCCCCGCCCCCGCCCCGGTCATTTCCATAGTAGGAGTTACTTCCTGTCCCGCCATCAGCGGTAAAAGAACCCGAACCTTTCAGATTTTTCGCCGTTACAAAGATACTTCCTCCGGAGGAACCAGGATAGGGACTGGGAGGGTAGGTATTCGCATTATTCGGCGGTGCATCAGAGGTAATGGTCCCGTCAAGAGTGAGGGTGTCTGAAATATCGAGACGAATGGCTCCCCCACCCGGCATCCCCGTATGCCCGGAACCCAGATCGGTTGGCTGGAAAGCGGAGCCATATGTTCCCCCTCCCGTATAATACTGAGAGTAATACGAGCCATATCCTCCTTTCCCGCCATACCCGGCACCTCCAAGACTGGTCGGTTCGGTGCCGGGACCGGCACTGCTTCCCATCCCGTCTGCCGATAGTGACGAGGTCGGATCTATAGTGAGGATCGGGATTTTCAGGGAGATTTCTCTTTCCGGCAGGTGAGTGATGGTTGAATTGTTCGTAAGAAGCACTGAATTGACATTCAGGGTTTCATTGCCACTCAGGATAAGGGTGGAATCTTTATCGAGGTGAAGGGTGGCTGCGGTCAGGGTCAGTACACCCGGAGTATTGAGGTTGAACACAGAACCCTGATTGACCTGGACTTCCGTCGAGGAGAGCGAAACGGTACCCTCTATATCCGTGAAAGAATTGTTCAGAATGATCTGAGCGTAAGAAAACGGGGCGTCATTTTCCTGGAACCGGAACGAAGGTCCCGGGTAGACCCTATTCCTGGTTGTATCGATAAAAACTACCGTTCCGTCGTAGCCACTCGAACCTCCCACTTTGCCCCCTTTTGCCGATGAGATCCCCGTAAAGGAAGAGGTGGTGTAATATACTGCAATACGTCCTCCACCCCCGCCACCCCGCATCTGGCTGTAAAACCACGGACTGCCACTTCCGCCATCAGCGGTAAAAGAACCCGAGCCTTCCAGATTTTGTGCAGTGACATAGATACTTCCCCCGGATCTCGCCGGGATAGGGGGTGGGAGGGTAGGTGTTCGCATCATTCGGCGGAGCATCTGAGGAAATGGTTCCTTCCAGGGTAAGGGTGCCTGAAACCGTGAGGTAAATGGCTCCACCACCCGGCATCCCGCTATGCCCGGAACCCAGGTCTGTTGGCAGCAAAGCGGATCCATAGGTTCTCCCTCCCGGATTCACAACATAAGAATAGCCATCTCCGCCTTTCCCCCCATACCCGGCACGGCAAAATAATCTGGTTCCGTGCCAGGACCGGCACTACTGCCCATTCCATCCGCTGATATCGATGAGGTCGCATCGATAACAATATTTTTAGCATCGATTTTTACCCCTTGGAAACCGGTAAGAGAGGGATTGGAATTTAATGTTAATACCGCATTATTTTCAAGGGTAAGGTTCTGAAAAATGTAATCCCCGGCATCCAGAGAAGTGCTTGCCGTAATTATGGTATCAGGATCCACGTTATCCGGAATACCATCATTGTCAAGATCTCCCTGTGCCGATGTGATACCGATCAGCATCACAATCACGAGTATACTGATACCATATTTTACAAACC